>NZ_BDCK01000001.1 GCF_001613465.1 Nocardia niwae NBRC 108934 = DSM 45340
TAATCCACAGTCCCGCCACTCGCGAAATCTGTCGGGGGTGGTGGTGAGGATGGGGGGATGGGGGAATTCGGGGAGGTTTTTCCGGGGAGTTGGGCGGTACGGGCGGGGGTGGTCAGTGCTTGGGAGTTGCGGAAGGATTTCGAGCGGGTTCATCCGGATGTGTACGTCCGGAAGGGGGTTCGGTTGGGGGCGCGGGGGCGCGCGGAAGCGGCCGGGCATTGGGCCAAGGGCTCGGGGATTCTCGTCGGGTTCTCCGCAGCGGCCATGCATGGGACGCTGTGGCTGGACGACAAGCCCGCCGAGATCACGCTGCCCTCACGCGCCCGGCCGCCGAGGCACGTACTCGTCTATCGGGATGCCATTCCGGCCGATGAAGTGTGCACGGTTGGCGGGTTCCGCTGCACCACACCGGCTCGCACCGCATTCGACCTGGTCCGACGACTCGACTTCGGCGAGGCGGTCGAGGTCGTCGACGCCCTCTGCAACGCGACCCGGCTGACCACCGGAGACATCGAGCGGCTGGCCGATCGGCATCCGCGTGCGCGCGGCGCCAAGAGCCTGCGCCGAGCGCTGCCCTATATCGACGGCGGTGCGGAGTCCCTCCAGGAGACGCGCACCCGGCTGTTGCTCCGGCAAGCCGGACTACCGGCGCCGGAAACCCAGATTCGGGTGGCGGGCCCGGACGGCATGACCTTCGCGCGCCTCGACATGGGTTGGCGGAAATGGCGAGTCGCCGTCGAATACGACGGAGCCCACCACTGGACCGACCGCAACCAGCGCGCCTGGGACATCGACCGGACCGCGGCCCTCGAATCCCTCGGCTGGACCCTTATCCGCGTAAGCGCCACCCTCCTGACCCACCGCCCCCACACCATCACCACCCGCGCCCGCGAAGCCCTCCGCCGCCGCGGAGCCGACATCTGACGAGTGGCACACCACGGAGAGGTCTTCTCGCGTTTCGCCGCAACCATGTGCCACTCGTGAAAGCGATCGGCCGGCGGCGCGTGCGAGGGGTTTGCGCGCCGCCGGCCGGTCGTGTGGTGGGCAGGGCAGTTGCCCACTGGTGAGGCTGTCGATGGATTGGTTCGCATCGACGGGGACACTTTTGCGGGTGGAGCTGTGTGCCGGGTGTTGTGAAGCTGAGAGTCGTCTGGGAGAAGGGTCAGGCGAGGTCGGTGGTGCGCAGCGCGGTGGTGAATGCGTGCCATTGGGTGGGTGCGAACGCCAGCGTGGGTGACTCGTCCGGTGCTCCTGGGAACTTGCTGTCCCGCACCAGGACTCGACCGCCGTCGAAGCAGACCTCCAGGCAGGTCTGGCTGTCATTGGAATACGAGGATTTGAACCAACCGGTACTGCTCACCCGTTCGACTGTAATTCAGCAGCAGCCGTCCGGATGAGCGCCAGCGACTCGTCTCTGGGCAGTGCGGTAGATCGTGCCCGCTCGAATACGAAACCCAAGTCGCGGACTCTGGTTTCGTTTCGGCTCTCGTCGTCGACGATGATCTGGCCGAATACCGCCGATTCGTGCCACGCGAGCGTCGGCAACCGCGGACTGACGAAGTCCAGTAGATGGTAGGTGGAACTTGCCGGGACACTGTCTGCTGCGGTGAATGGAATGATTTGCAGTTCGATGTTCTCGGAGTGCGACTCGAGGAGGTCGGCCAGGTGGATCAGTTGACGCCGCAGTACGTCTGGGCCGCCGAATTGCTGCCGGAGCGCCGCCTCGCCGACAACGGCCCGTAACGAAACGGGCCTCTCACCCGTCAGCCGTCGCTGCCGATGCAGTCTCGCTTCGACACGTTGATCTACTTCGATCGCGCGGACGGTCGCCCCGGCCGAAAGCATCAGTGCACGAATGTATTCCTCGCCTTGTAGCAAGCCCGGCATCATGAGGCTTTCATACGTCCGGATGGTTTCGGCGCCCCACTCCATGCCGTAGTAGCGAAGGATGTCCTCACCGAACAGGGCGGAGTATCTGCTCCACCAGCCGCGTCCTCGCGCGGCTACCCGCAGCGCCAGCAGCTCTCGCTGTTCATCGGCATCGATCTCGAGGATGTCCAGCAGTCGTTCCAGCTTGTCCTTCGGAAGCAGGTTGCGCTCGTTCTCGATATGCGACCAGTAGGCGGCCGAGACATCGAGGGCTCTGGTGATCGATGCGGCGCCGATACCCAATTCCAACCGTCGCTGCCGCAGCCGAAGCGCGAGCTCCCAACGCGCAACCGCAGGTGACAGCGCCATGTCAGCACGATACAGCGGAGTATGCCGTGCAAACACTTCCGTAAAGTGACTTGTATAGTTTACGATTCGCGTGTTGCGCATCACAGCGGGGGCTCTGCACGATTCCCTGCTCGGCGGGGATGAAGGGGGATTCGATGTCTGTGCACGTCGTCGACCGGATGTGGATCGTGAGTGATCAGACGCCGCATCAGGCGCGGCGGGTCAGTGACGACGCGTGGGTGGTGTCCTATCTGCGTGGCCGGATGGTGACTACGGAGCAGGCCACGGCGGCTATCCAAGCGGCGGAGATGGTTTCGCTGACGGAGGAGTTGGCGCGCCGGGTCGGGCTCACGGCGCTGGAAGCCGTCGGGCTCGTCGTCCTCGAATCACCCTGGGACACCGAGCCGTTGCGCACTCGGTACCGGTTGCCGCGCCCGGGCGGGCGGCATCGTCGATGATCCTTCCCGTGACGCCCGGCACCGGCCATTCGATCCTGGGGGTTATCGCAGTGGAGCCACTGCCGACCAAAGAACTCGTCCTGCAGGCCTGCCGCACCGCGCCGCCGCGCGCACACCCGATCCTGGAATCCGCCCACCTACTCGCGGGATTGCACCAGCGCCGCCTACGCCGTGAGCCGGGTGGGACGAACGACATCGACCAGCATCGCGCCCGACTCGTGCTCACCATCGATCGCTGGGTCGCCACCGAGACGCCGCCACCGCACGGCGGCGCGCACATGCACACCGAAACGGTGGGCATGGTGGTCGACCGGCTCGCCCAGTTCTCCGCCGGCGCGTACGAAATCCTCGCAGACGCACCGGAATGGGCCGTGCACAACGCCTGGGAGCGCCTTGCCGAACTGGCGCTCGGCTACGAGGATCTCGCCTACGAGGTGGCGGCGGGCGTGCGCCGCCTGCCCTATCTCAGCGGCCCGCGCGAGCAGACGTGACTCAGTCGCCGGCCGGGTCCGGCCAGGCGTTGGCCTCGACCCGGGCGCGCACCCGGGCCACGTCCGCTTCGGACGGCATGTCATTGGTGATCTTGGTGATCATCACTTGGATGTCGGTCTGGTCGAGGTCCGCGCCGCCGGAGCCGGTCAGCTCGGCGGCGATCCGGGCCACTTCTTCGTCGGACAGGCGGCGGCGCAGCAGGGCGAGCAGCGGGATGTAGTCGGCCTCCGGGACGCCGTCGGGGTATCCGGCTCGTAGCCAGCCCATGATCGCGGTGAGGAAGGGGTGCATCGGCGGCGGCTCGGTCAGTCCGAATCGGCAGGCGGATCGGCCAGCGGCCAGCCACCGGCGGCCAGGTGGGAGGCGACGCGTGCGACGTCGCCATCGGCCGGTTGCTCCTTGGCGACCCGGGCGATGGCCTCCTCGATCTCGGCGTGGGTGATCTGGCTGGACGGATTGGACGCGACCAGTTCCTCGGCGATCGCCACCACCTCGTAGTCGGTGAGGTGCCGGTGCAGCACGGCGAACAGGGCCACATAATCCGACTGCGGAACGCCCTGCGGGTAGCCCGCGCGCAGCCAGCCCACGACTTTGCCGAGCAGCTTCGGCCGGACCGGGACCGGTTTCACTGGATCCGTCACGCTGGCACTCCTCACGCCTGGCCGAACAAATGGATGCCGAATCTGGCGGCTATGAACGCTTTCGCGGTGTACAGGATCCCGCCGACGATCGCGACGACGACCAGCCCGAAACACGCCAGCGCGGCGGCGAGCGCGGGATAGTTGCGCCGCACCGCGCCCGTACCCGCGTCGGTCGTCACGGTCGTCGACCAGAACCGCACTCCGATCGCGAAGATCATCGGCAGACCCGCGCCGAGCACGAGCCCGGCCAGGGTGACTTTCCACAGCGAGTTCAGATTCGTGACTAGAGTGTGCACGCTGGTCCTCCTACACCTGAGCCGAGCGGTTGGAGTCCGCCGGCGTGGTCCGGCCGTCCGGTGCGGCAGGGGGCGGATCGGTTCCGTCGCCCGGCCACTCGTTGACGTTGCCGGTGTGCACCGGGTCGCGGCGCGACCGCAGGTACATCAGCGCCGACAGCCCGATCAGGATGCCGAAGACCACCAGCACACCGGCCAGCCCGCCGATGAGGTGGGCGATGGCCCAGCAGATCGCCCCGGCCACGGCGGCCAGCGGCAGCGTGAGCAACCACGCGACCACCATCCGCCCCATCACGGCCCAGCGCACCTCGGCGCCCTTGCCCAGGCCCGTGCCCAGGATGGAGCCGGTCGCGGTCTGCGTGGTGGACAGTGGCAACCCGAAGTGCGCCGAGGTCAGGATGATCGCGGCCGAGGCGGATTCCGCCGCGAGTCCCTGCGGGGAGTCGATCTCGACCAAACCCTTGCCCAGCGTCCGGATGATCCGCCAGCCGCCGAGGTAGGTGCCCGCGGCGATGGCCAGGGCACAGGCGGCCATCACCCACAGCGGCAGCTCGTCGTCCTTGGTGAGCGTGCCGTGCGCCACGAGCGCCAGGAAGATCACGCCCATAGTCTTCTGCGCGTCGTTCGTGCCGTGCGCCAGCGAGACCAGCGAGGCGGAGCCGATCTGCCCCCAGCGGAAGCCCTCGGTGACCTTCTCCTCCTCGGCGGCGCGAGTGATCCGGTACACCAGCCAGGTGCCGATGGCCGAGACCAGCGCGGCGACAACGGGGGCGAGCACCGCGGGCAGGACGATCTTGGTGAGCACGCCGTCGGCCCCGGACGCCCAGATCACCCCGCTCCAGCCGAGCGCGGCCAGCGTCGCCCCGATCAAACCGCCGAACAGGGCGTGCGACGAACTCGACGGCAGACCGAACAGCCAGGTAAGCAGATTCCACAGAATCCCGCCGACCAGACCGGCGAACACGATGACGAGCAGGTCCTGGCCTCCGACGGCATCCAGCCGCACGATGCCCTTCGCCACGGTGGCGGCCACCGCCACCGACAGGAACGCGCCGATGAGATTCAGCACCGCCGAGAGCGCGACCGCCACCCGCGGCCGCAGCGCACCGGTGGCGATGGAGGTCGCCATCGCGTTCGCGGTGTCGTGGAAACCGTTGGTGAAATCGAAGGCGAGTGCTGTGACGATGACGATCAGGAGAACCAGTAATTCGACGGTCACGCCTCCAGTGTGCTGCACCCCCGAACGCGATGGCCATGCCGGTTGCCGGAAGTTCGTCCGGTACGGCTCGGCTAGTCTGTTTCGCCCAGTTCAGCCGGTTCGGGTACAGCGCGGGGCGACCGGACGGCCGGCGAACCGATCATCGATCCACGAGTTCGCGCCGGGGATGCCGCTGAGGCCGACCACGAAGTGTTCGCCGAGATAGACCTGGAAATCCACCGGCGTCCCGGCGCCGCACCAGTCCGCGTAGAGCTTCTCCGCGCCCGCCAGCGGCACCCACGGGTCGTGCGTGCCGTGGTAGAGGAAGACCGGTACCGTCGGCGCGCTCGCCCCCAGCCGATTCGCGTCGAGGATCTCCCTGACCATCGGCAGCTCGGTCGGCGCGGCGGCATGGGTGAGCGCCTGCACCGGAATCGGCGCGACCACGCCGCCGAACTCCTCCGCGACCATGCACAAGTCCTTACCGATCTGGGCCAGTCGCCAACCGTCGTCGTTCATCAGGCCGAGCAGCTCGGGATACTCCCGCGCCAGCCCCAGGGTCGCGGCCAAGAAGACGCCCGACGCGGCGTTGCGGCCGTTCATGGTGGACAGCAGCAGGCCGAAGTCGGCGGGGACACCGCCGAACGCCGCACCCACCAGATTCAGCTCGGGCGCGTATCGCGGGGCCAGTTGCGCTGCCCACCCGCTCGCGATGGCCCCGCCGGAGTAGCCGGTGACCACGGTCGGCGCATCCGGTCGCAAGCCGAATTCCGGCGTGTTCACCACGGCGCGGATCGAGTCGAGCACGGCGTGCCCGGCCATCAGCCCCGCCGCGTACGCCTGCCGCGGGCCCTGATGGTCGGGCACGAGCACGGCATAACCCTTGGACAGCGGAATTTGGGCGGCCCACAGTTCGGCCCACAACTCGTTTCTGAGCTCGTAGGACGGCGCACACCGATGCCCCAGCGAGTCGATCGCGGCATTCAGCGACAGCACCGGGCGTGGCCCAGGCCCTGGCCACGGCGTCCGCGGCACGAGCAGCGTCGCGACCACGGGCACCGGACGATCCTTGGAATCGGTGGACCGGATCAGCAGTTCGGTCGAACGCAACGGCAAGAGGGTCAGGCCGGTGCCGCCTTGCCGGGACGCGAGGATCGTTCCCGGCGGGACACTGTCGAATCCCGGCGGGGGCGTGTAGAACGGATCGCCCAGCGGCGTGGGCAGGATCCCGGAATACTCACGCGACGGGGTGAGGAACTGCTCGATCGGATTCGCCTGAGCCGGCGTGCCGACCGCACTCACCGCCATGGCGCCCAGCAGCGCAACGACAAGCCGGACATACCGCCGGCACCGCAGAGTTCGCATCATCCCACCCACCCGCCGATTCCTTGTCCGGAGGTACGAACCGGCCGGACCACTGCGTTGTGGCGGCCATCCGGAACCTTGCGCTGCCCATACTCGCAGCGGCTCGACCTGCTCGGCGCGCCCGACACGCGCCGCCGCGGGAGCGTGCGCGCTTCACATCACGGCAGTAGCGCGCGAACGGTATCGATCGTGTCCGCGTCGGCCGGTTCTTTGTCGGGGCGATACCGCACCACACGAGCGAACCGCAACGCGACACCGCCGGGGTAGCGCGGGCTGACCTGCACGCCGTCCAAGGCGATCTCGACCACGAGTTCCGGCCACAGATACACCGTGTGCTGATCGCGCGAGCGTTCGTGGCGCGGGAATTCGGTGGTCTGCCATTGCAGCAGGGCGTCGGTGAGCCCTTTGAACGTCTTGCCCACCATCACCTGTTCGCCGGTCTCGGGGTCACGCGCGCCGAGATGCAGGTTCGACAGGTAACCCGTGCGGCGGCCGTAGCCCCACTCCGCGCCCAGCACGACCAGGTCGAGGGTGTGCGTCGGCTTGATCTTCTGCCAGGCCCTGCCTCGCCTGCCCGCCGCGTACGGCGCGGTCAACGACTTGATCATGACGCCCTCGTGGCCCGCGGCCAGCGCGGCGTCGAAGTATTCGGCGGCGGCCTCGGCATCCGGGCGCAGGAGGGCGGGGATGGCGTGCTCGCCCGCCACCTTCGTCAGCGCGGCGCGCCGCTCGGACAGCGGAGCGTCGAGCAGGTCCCGGCCGTCCAGGTGCAGGCAGTCGAAGAAGTACGGATGAAGGAGCAATTCCCGGGTGGAGCTCACCTCGGCGAAGCGGCTCATGGTCTCCTGGAACGGGCGCGGCCGCCCGGCATCGGTGAGCGCGAGCGTCTCGCCGTCCAGCACGACGCTGCCGCAGTCCAGGCCCGCGACCAGCTCGACCAGCTCGGGAACGCCCGCGGTGATCTCGCGCAGCGTCCTGGTGAAGATCCGGACCCGGTCGCCGTCCCGGTGCACCTGGATGCGGGCGCCGTCCAGCTTGTGCTCGACGCTCACCTCGCCCGCGAACTCGATCAGCGCCTCGTCGAGCGTCGCGCCGGGCGAGGCGAGCATGGGCTGGATCGGACGGCCGACTTCGAGCCGGAATTCCGCCAGCGCGGCGGCCCCGCCGGTCAGCGCGGCGACGGCGGTGACCGGCAATCGGCCCGACAGCATGTACGCCCGGCGCACCAGATCCGGCGGCACATCGGCGGCGACCGCCACGGCCTCCGCGACCACGGCGGTGAGCGCTCCCTGGCGCAGTTCCCCGGTGAGCAAGCGCACCAGGAAGCCCTGCTCGTCCGCTGTCGCCGCGGACCACAATGCCGCGAGCAGCTCCTTGCGCCGGGCGGCGGACCCGGCGCCGGAGGTGCCTGCCAGCTCGCTCAACGCGGCGTGCACCGCCGAGACCGTCAGCGTCGCGACCGGTGCGGGCGGGTGGTCGAGCGTGGTGAGCGTGCGCCACCCGGTGCCGATCCGCCCCTGCGGTAGCTCGCCGGACGCCCAGGCGACGACGGGCGCGAGCTCCTCCGGGGCGGCCGCCGTGAGCAGACCGGCCAGCGTGGCGATCTTCGTCTTGCGTGACCTGGTCGCGCGCACGGTCTCCGAGGCCAGGACGACATCCGAGAACAACACCCTGCCGACGGTAGCCGCCGGGTATGACACCTGCCTGCGAGGAGTGCTAATCGGAAATTGGCACGGATGCGAAAGCCGCCATAAGCTGGACGCATGGCCAAGACTTTCGTCGGCGCTCGGTTGCGTCAGCTGCGGACCGAACGCGGGCTGAGCCAGGTCGCGCTGGCCCAGCAGCTGGAGATCTCGGCGAGCTATCTCAACCAGATCGAGCACGACGTGCGCCCGCTCACCGTCCCGGTCCTGCTCAAGATCAGCGACGTGTTCGGCGTCGACACGACCTTCTTCTCCGCGCAGGACGACACCCGGCTCATCGCGGAACTGCAGGAAGTCGTGATGGACGAGGAGCTGGGCATCGAGGCCGACGCCCAGGAGATCGCGGATATGGTCTCGGCGCACCCGAGCATGGCTCGCGCACTGGTCAACATGCACAACCGCTACCGCAACACCTCCGCCCAGCTGGCCGCGGCCACCGAGGACCGGTTCGCCGACGGCGCCGGCAGCGGCGCCATCAGCAAGCCGCACGAGGAAGTGCGCGACTACTTCTACCAGCGCCAGAACTACATCCACGAGCTGGACACCGCCGCCGAGGACCTCACCGCCCGCATCCGTTTCCACGGCGGCGACGTGAACACCGAGATCGCCAGGATGCTGCGCGGCCACGACGTCCGGATCACCGAGCGCATCGATCTCGGTGAGGGCGTGCTGCACCGCTACGATCCGCAGACCCGCAATCTGGAGATCGCGCCGCATCTGTCCGGCGGGCAGCGGACCTTCAAACTGGCCGCCGAGCTGGCCTACTTCGAGTGCGGCGAGCTGCTGGAGAAGTTGGTCGAGGAGGGCAACTTCGCGTCCGAGGACGCCCGCAAACTGGCGATGCTCGGGCTGGCCAACTACTTCGCCGCGGCGACGGTGCTGCCGTACACGCAGTTCCACGAGGTCGCCGAGGATTTCCGCTACGACATCGAACGGTTGTCGGCGTTCTTCACGCAGAGTTACGAGACCATCTGCCACCGGCTCTCCACGCTACAACGACCGTCGCTGCGCGGCGTACCGTTCTCGTTCGTGCGGGTCGACCGGGCGGGCAACATGTCCAAACGCCAGTCCGCCACCGGTTTCCACTTCTCCTCCAGCGGCGGGACGTGCCCGCTGTGGAATGTGTACGAGACCTTCGCCTACCCGGGCAAGATCATGACGCAGATCGCGCAGATGCCCGACGGCCGCAAATACCTTTGGGTGGCCCGCACGGTCGAACGCCGGGCTACCCGTTTCGGGCAGCCCAGCAAGACCTTCGCCATCGGCCTCGGCTGCGAGCTGCGGCACGCCGCCCGGGTGATCTACGCCGACGGCATCGATCTCGACGAAGTGCAGCCGACGCCGATCGGTGCGGGCTGCCGGGTCTGCGAACGCGCCAACTGCCCGCAGCGCGCGTTCCCCCCGCTGGGCAAGGTGCTCGACATCAGCGAACACCGCAGCTCGGTTTCGCCGTACGTGCTGAAGTAGCTTGTCGCCATGGCCGGGCGCGGGCAGCCGCGGTCGCGATGCTGCGCGAGGTGGCCCGGGAATACCACGGCGTGGAGATCGAGGTGGCCTGGGACGGCCGGGAACAATTGAGCGGCAAGGTGACTGCGGTGCGTAGCTGCTCCTGACATCCGTCCGGCCGGTCCCGCGTCAGCGAGACCGGCCGGACATCATGGTCAGGCGGCTTGCGCCCGGCGTTGCATACGGAGACCGACCACCGTCATACCGAGCGCTGCGACGAGCAGCAGCGCCAGCGTCCAGGCCAGAGCCGCGAAGCCGTGCGGCGCGGCGGCGGCCGCGACCAGCGGGCCGATGGTCGCGCCCACATAGAAGCTGAACATCGCGACCGACATGGCGGCGGCGCGGGATTCGCCGCCCAGTTCGCCCGCGCTCTGCAGCACGGCCGGTGCGATGATGCCCAGCCCGCCGACCAGAACGGCCAGCAGGACGGCCAGCACGAACGGGTGGGCGCCCTCGAAGGTCGCGATCACCATCGCGGTCGCGGCGATGAGCACGCCCAGCACGATCTGACCGTGCTTGGACAGCCTGGCGAGCGGCACTGCGAGCAGCGGAAGCGCGACCATCACCGGCAGCGCGCCCGCACGAAGCGCGAGCAGTTCACCCGAACCCCGGACCACCCCGGTCAGTTCCAGACCGGTGTACACCCCGACCATCACCGCCATGCTCATCGCGCCCGCGACAAGCATCGGCACCAGCGCCCGGATGCGCAGCACGGCGGGAATCGCGGCGTAGCTGTGCCGCAGCGGCTTGTCCCGTCCGGTGGGCGCGTCGGCCAGCAGCGCGGAACGCAAGACCCACGCGAGCACGGCGAAGGCGAGCGCGGAGGCGATGAAGACCGTGCGCCACGGGAACGCGCCGACCATCCACTGGGACACGATCTGGGCGACCACCGTTGCCGCGAGGAACGAGGTGGCCACCGACATGGTGGCCACGGCACGGTGCGCAGGCGCGATGCGCGTCGCCACGTAGGCCATGATCGCCGGGGGAATCGAGCCGACCGCCAGACCCTGGGCTACGCGCAGGCCGACGGCCAGCGGCGCACTGAACGCCAATCCGGTCAATAGTGTGACCACTGCCGCCACCAGCATCCCGGTGACCAGCACCCGGCGGTGACCGTAGCGATCCGACAGCGGGCCGAAGAGGACGAAGCCACCGGCGTATCCGAAGGCGAAGGCGCTGATGATCCAGGTCATCGCCGCCGAGCCGACGCCCCAGTCGGCCCGCATGACGGTGAAAAGCGGGATGGGAACGTACATCTGGCCGGTGGCCAGCAGTGCTGCCAGAACGAAGAAGGGCAGGGTGCGCCCGGTGTGGGCACGCGACGACGTGTCGCGGATGCGCGTCCGGGCCGGAGCCACGGACTGGAAGGTGGGCATTGCCATGGAACGAAGGTAGGCCCGGGGAGCTTGGATTGTCAACCAAATAGTTGGTTTAATGAAATGGTAAAGTGTCCGTCATGACCGCCACCATGAAACGCAGTGACGCGACCAGGCAGGCCCTGTTGCGCGCCGCCCGCGACGAATTCGCGCAGCACGGGCTGGCCGGCGCGCGGGTCGACCGGATCGCGGAGGCGGCGGGCGTCAACAAGGAGCGCATCTACGGGCTGTTCGGCAGCAAGGACAAGCTGTTCGACGTCATCCTGATCGAGACGCTGCGCGAGTTCATCGAGGTGGTGCAGCCGCTGGCCGACACCGAACCCGGCGCGTATGTCGGCAAGTTGTACGACTATCACCGGGACAATCCCCAGTTGCTGCGCCTGATGCTCTGGGAAGCACTGCATCGCGGCGCCGACGCGCACGACATCGACGGCTGGCGCGCCGCCCACTATGTGCGCAAATTCGACCGCGCCCAAGAGCAGTTCGACGTGGGTTCCGCCGACGCGGGCCGCCTGCTGCTGGCCCTGTGCGGTCTGGCCAACTGGTCACTGGCGGTGCCGCAGACCACCAAACTGCTGCTCGGCGAGGCCGCCGCGGAGGACAGGGACGCCACTCGGGCGTTCCTGATGGATTTCGCCAGAGCGGCGATGCGCCGCGACGCCGCTCCCGATGAACGGGAAGCGCGCCTCCCGGAGGTCGAACTGGTCAATGACTTGACCACGAAGGGCGAGCCGTCCGGAGTCGACCGCGCCGCCCAGCGACTCCGCGACGCCCAAGCCGCCGCCGACGCCGCCCGCGAAGAACTCGGCACCGCCCTGCGCGCCGCCCACGCGGCAGGCGCGAGTGCCAACCACCTGGCCCGCCAGGTCTCAGGCACCCTATCCCGTCCGGTAGTGCTCAAACTTCTATCCCAGCCGGGGACCTGACGACCGCCCACCATCCCGCTGCGATCGCTCCCACCCGCCGAACCACAGCCCGTGGTGCGCGAAGTTCGGTCCGGCCCCAGCGCCCACCTGCTGTCCACCACGCCGCGATCGACATCACCCGCCCCATGCCATGGCCCGGCAGTCAGAACGCAGCCTCGTCCAAGTTCATGATGTCGTTGTCGAGCGCGGCGATGATCCCGCGAACCGCGGTCAGGGTGGGCAGCACGTTCTTGGCGAAGAAGCCGGCGACGGCGACCTTTCCGGCGTAGAAGGCGCGATCCTTCTCCGAGGCGTCGGCGGCCAGGGCGGCGGCCGCGATCTCCGCCTGTACCAGCAGCCGCCAGCCGATGAGCAGGTCGCCGACCGCGAGCAGGAAGCGCACCGAACCCAGGCCGACCTTGTACAGTTCGGCGGGCTCCTGCTGGGCGGCCATCAGGTAACCGGTGAGCGTGGCGGCCATCGCCTGCACGTCCTCCGCGGCCGTGCGCAGCAATTCGCGCTCGGCGCCGAACCGGCCGGTCTTCGCGTCCAGGAACGCCGCGATCCGCGCGTTGAGGTGGCCGAGCGCCACGCCCTGATCGCGAATGATCTTGCGGAAGAAGAAGTCCTGCGCCTGGATGGCGGTGGTGCCCTCGTAGAGCGAGTCGATCTTCGCGTCCCGGATGTACTGCTCGATCGGGTAGTCCTGCAGATAGCCGGAACCGCCCAGGGTCTGCAACGACTCGGTCAGGTACTGGTAGGCCCGCTCGGAGCCCACGCCCTTGACGATCGGCAGCAGCAGGTCGTCCACCCGGTGCGCCAGCTCCGGGTCGGCGCCCGAGACGAGTTGCGCCACATCAGCGTTCTGATGTGCGGCAGTGTAGAGGTAGACCGCGCGCAGGCCTTCCGCGTACGCCTTCTGCATGGCCAGCGAACGACGCACGTCCGGATGCCGAACGATGGTCACGCGCGGCGCGGCCTTGTCGGTCATCTTGGTCAGATCCGCGCCCTGCACCCGTTCCTTGGCGAAATCGAGCGCGTTGAGGTAACCGGTCGACAAGGTGCCGGAGGATTTGACGCCGACCATCATGCGGGCGTTCTCGATCACCTGGAACATCTGCGCGATGCCGTTGTGCACCTCGCCGACCAGCCAGCCCTTGGCCGGGGTGCCGTGGCCGCCGAACGTCAGCTCGCAGGTGGGCGAGGACTTCAGGCCCATCTTGTGCTCGACCCCGGTGACGTACACGCCGTTGCGCTCGCCGAGTTCCAAGGTCTCGTGGTCGAACAGGAACTTCGGCACGTAGAACAGCGACAGCCCCTTGGTGCCCGGTCCGGCGCCCTCCGGCCGGGCCAGCACCAGATGGAAGACGTTCTCCGCGGTGTCCCCGACCTCCGCGCCGGAGATGAACCGCTTGACGCCCTCGATATGCCAGGAGCCGTCCTCCTGGCGGATCGCCTTGGTGCGGCCCGCGCCCACGTCGGAACCGGCGTCGGGCTCGGTGAGCACCATGGTGCCCTGCCAGCCCTTGTCGAAGCCGAGCGTGGCCCAATGCCGCTGCTGCTCGGTGCCCACGTTGTACAGCACGGCCGCCATGACCGGGCCCATGTTGAAGAACGACGCCGACGGATTGGCGCAGGTGAGCATCTCGGCGACCGCCCAGACCAGCGCCGCCGGCGCCGGGGTCCCGCCCATGCCCTCCGGCATGCCGAGCCTGCTCCAGCCCGCCTCGCGCACCGCGGCGACGGTCTTGCGCAGCGGCTCCGGAACGGCGATCGAGAAGGTGGCCGCGTCGTAGGCGACCGGATCGCGGTCGGCCGCGGCGAAGGAGTCCGCCACCGGCCCCTCGGCGAGCCGCTGGACCTCCGCCAAGATCTCCCGGACGGTGTCGGAATCGAGGTCTCCGTAGGCGCCGGTGTCGAGGAGCTTGTCCAGTTCGAGTACCTCGAACAGGTTGAATTCGATATCCCGCAGGTTCGCCTTGTAGTGGCCCACCTTGTCCTCCTCGACTCGGTCCGCGGTTCGCCGCCGCGGCATGTGGGACGGTTCAGACGTCGTACGAGTCGAAGCGTGCCGCATCGCGGCGACGCTACGCAACCGTAGCCAGATCCACCCTGGCCAGCGCGTTTGCCAGAACCTCACAACCGTTCACCGCACGTTTACGGAAAACGTTCACACGAGTGAAACAGACGAAACGGACTTGTCATCGAGAGATATTCCGGCGCAACAACTCCTGTCTACCGTTCGCATCACGAATACAGCCGTTGTATACAGCCCCGTCTACAGCCGTGACCGGGGCGAAGACGGCGGTGTTCGACGCGGCGCCTTGCCGACGCCGCCGCAACACCTGATGAGGAGAGGGTTCGCCCCATGCCAGATTTCCGTGCCACCCGTCGCTCCCCGCGTTTGGCGCGAGCGATGGCGGTGCCCACCGCGATCGCGCTCGCCGGCCTGTTGCTGACCGCCTGCGGCGCCAAGGACGACGCCTCGACCACCGGCTCGGGCGCCGCGTCCTGCGTCGACACGTCGAAGGACACGATCAAGGTCGGTTCGCTGCACTCGCTGTCCGGCACGATGGCGATCTCCGAGGTCACCGTCGCCAACTCCACCAAGCTGGCCGTCGACCAGATCAACGCCGCGGGCGGCGTGCTCGGCAAGAAGATCGATCTGGTGCTCGAGGACGGCGCCTCGGACCCGAAAACCTTCGCGGAGAAGGCCGAGAAGCTGATCAGCGCCGACTGCGTGGCCGCGGTGTTCGGCGGCTGGACCTCGTCGAGCCGCAAGGCGATGAAGCCGAAGTTCGAGAGCCTGAATTCGCTGCTCTACTACCCGGTGCAGTACGAGGGCCTGGAGGACAGCAAGAACATCTTCTACACCGGCGCGACCACCAACCAGCAGATCGTCCCGGCGCTGGCCTACCTGAAGCAGAAGGGCATCACCTCCCTCTACCTGGTCGGCAGCGACTACGTCTTCCCGCAGACCGCCAATCGCGAGATCAAGGCGTACGCCGCCGCCAACGGCATCGAGATCAAGGGAGAGGACTACACCCCACTCGGCTCCACCGACTTCTCCACCATCGTGAACAAGGTCCGCACGGCCAAGGCGGGCGCGGTGTTCAACACCTTGAACGGCGACTCCAACGTGGCGTTCTTCCGCGAGTACAGCAACGCGGGCCTGAAGGCCGCCGAGATGCCGGTGGTCTCGGTGTCCATCGCCGAGGAAGAGGTCGCGGGCATCGGCGCCCAGCACATCGCCGGGCAGCTCACCGCCTGGAACTACTACCAGACCGTCGACACCCCGGTGAACAAGAAGTTCGTCGCCGACTACAAGGCCGCCTTCGGCGCCGACAAGCCGACCTCGGACCCGATGGAAGCCGCCTACGCGTCGGTCTACCTGTGGAAGAACACCGTCGAAAAGGCCAAATCGTTCAAGGTGGAGGACATCCAGGCCGCCGCCGACGGCGTCAGCTTCGAAGCACCCGAGGGCCTGGTCACCATCGACGGCGCCAACCATCACATCACCAAGACCGCTCGCATCGGCGAGATCCGTCCCGACGGACTGATCTACACCGTCTGGGACTCCGGCAAGGCCGTGACGCCGGACCCCTACCTGAAGTCCTACGACTGGGCCAAGGGCCTGAAGTAGTCCGCGGCTGTCCGCGGCCCAGCTACCGGTGACCGCCGAGCGACCCGGTCGTCTCGGCGGTCACGCGGAGCGTAATGAGGGGGGCCGCGGGCAGCATCGGACAGGCGGAAACATCGTCAGGCAACACGGGCACCCCGGGGCCCCGAACACGCCGCGCGAAGGCGCGGCAAATCCAACACAGGAGCCTCCCCATGGATGTTGTGATCGGACAGCTCTTCACCGGGCTGAGTCTGGGATCTATCCTCTTGCTCGCCGCACTCGGCCTGTCCCTGACCTTCGGGCAGATGGGCGTGATCAACATGGCGCACGGCGAGTTCATCATGGCCGGCTGTTACACGACCTACGTTGTGCAGAAGGTCATCTCGTCGGCGGGCGTCTCGCTCGTCGTGTCACTGCTGATCGGCTTCCTCGTCGGCGGCGTGCTCGGCGCCGCGTTGGAGATGGGCCTGATCCGCTGGATGTACGACCGGCCGTTGGACACCCTGCTGGTCACCTTCGGTGTCGGGCTGGTGCTGCAACAGCTGGCGCGCGACATCTTCGGCGCGCCCGCCAAGAACGTCGTCGCGCCGGAGTGGCTCAGCGGGGGCGTCACGATCCTGGGCGCGGTGGTGCCGAAGACGCGCATCTTCATCCTCGTCCTGGCGGTGGTCGCGGTGACCGCGCTGGCCGCCGTCCTCAAGGCGACGCCGCTTGGCCGCCGGATTCGCGCGGTGGTGCAGAATCGCGGCCTGGCCGAAACCTCGGGCGTGTCCAGCCGTTTCACCGATATCAGCACGTTCTTCGTCGGTTCGGGTCTGGCGGGCGTGGCCGGTGTCGCGCTCACCCTGATCGGCTCGACCAGCCCGACCATCGGTCAGAGCTACCTGATCGATGCGTTCCTGGTGGTGGTGATCGGCGGGCTGGGCCAGATCAAAGGCACGGTGATCGCGGCATTCGCGCTGGGCCTGCTCAATTCCTACATCGAGTACTCGACCACCGCGTCCATCGCGAAGGTCATCGTCTTCGTCGCCATCGTGATCTTCCTGCAGGTTCGCCCGCAGGGCCTGTTCACCGTCCGGACAAGGAGCCTCGCATGACCACGCTCGCCCAGCGGTGGCGCGCGCACTCCACGCTGAGCGCGCTCGCCGGATTCGCCGTCGCCGCCGTCCTGTTGTTCGCGGTCGCGCCTGCCGTGCTCAGCGATTTCCGGCTCAACCTGCTTGCGAAGTTCCTGTGCTTCGCGATCGTCGCCGTCGGCATCGGATTGGCCTGGGGCCGAGGCGGAATGCTCACCCTGGGTCAAGGGGTGTTCTTCGGCATCGGCGCCTACATCATGGCCATGCACCTGCAGATGGCCGACGCCGCCCGGCTGGGCAACGACGTGCCGGAGTTCATGGAGATCGCGGGCATTCGCGAGTTGCCGTCGTTCTGGCAGCCGTTCGCGTCGGCTCCGGTCGCGCTGCTCGGCATCCTCGTGCTGCCCGCGCTGGTCGCCGCGGCGCTCGGCTACGGCGTCTTCAAGCGCCGCGTGAAGGGCGCCTATTTCGCCATCCTCAGTCAGGCGCTGGCCGCTGCGCTGGCCATCCTGCTGACCGGTCAGCAGGCCATCGGCGGCTTCACCGGATTGTCGGATTTCCGCGCATTCTTCGGCTTCAAGCTGTCCGACCCGGTCAACCGGCGCATGCTGTTCTTCTTCGCCGCGGCCACGCTGCTGGTGGTGGTCGCGCTGGTGCGACAGCTGATGCACAGCCGCTACGGCGAGTTGCTCGTCGCGGTGCGCGACCAAGAGGAGCGGGTGCGCTTCCTCGGATACGACCCGGCGAACGTCAAGATCGTGGCCTACGTGGTCGCCGCGATCTTCGCGGGCATCGCCGGCGCGCTGTTCACTCCGATCGTCGGCATCATCTCCCCCGCGGACATCGGCGTGGTCCCCTCCATCGCGTTCTTGATCGGCGTCGCGATCGGCGGACGCACCACGCTGCTCGGGCCGGTGCTCGGCGCGATCGGCGTGGCGTGGGCGCAGACGGCGCTGTCGGAGGAGTTCCCCTCGGGATGGACGTATCTGCAGGGCGTGCTGTTCATCGTGGTGGTCGGGTTCGTCCCGGCCGGCCTCGCCGGACTCTGGCCTTTGCTGAAGGGTCTGCTGGACAACCGGTTCCGGCGAACCGCGCCGACCGCGACGGTGGTGGTCGAAAAGCTGCCCGAACCCGCGACGGAGAAGGTGGAATCGCGATGACCGAGACGACGCACGAGCCGAAACTCGGCGGCAACGCCGGAATGTCCAGCGAGTACCTCGAGGTTCGCGGTCTGTCGGTGAGTTTCGACGGATTCAAGGCTGTCACCGAGGTCGACCTGACGGTGTTGCAGGGCGATCTGCGCTTCCTCATCGGTCCCAACGGCGCGGGCAAGACGACACTGATCGACGCGATCACCGGGCTGGTCCCGGCAACCGGGTCGGCGCAGAAGACCGGCGTGGAACTGCTCGGCCAGAAGGTGCACCGGATCGCCCGGCTCGGCGTCGGGCGGACGTTCCAGACCGCCAGCGTATTCGAGCAGCTCAGCGTGCTACAGAACCTCGACATCGCCGCGGGCGCGGGCCGCTCCGCGCTCACCATGCTGCGCCGCCGCGGATCCGTGCTCCCGGCGATCGAGGAGGCGCTGGAGACCACCGGTCTGACCGATCTCCGGGACAAGCCCGCCGGAGTGCTCGCGCATGGGCAGAAGCAATGGCTCGAGATCGGCATGCTCCTGGTGCAGAACGCGTCGGTGCTGCTGCTGGACGAACCGGTGGCCGGGATGAGCGCCGAGGAGCGGGAGGAGACCGGGAATCTGCTGCGCCGGATCGGCGGCGACCGGGTGGTCGTGGTGGTCGAGCACGACATGGATTTCATGCGCGCCTTCGCCACCTCGGTCACCGTCCTGGCCGGCGGCAAGGTGCTCAGCGAGGGAACCGTCGCACAGGTCCAGGCGGACCCGAAAGTGCAGGAGGTCTACCTCGGCACCGCCGCGGCCGTCGGAACCGAGCTGGAGGACGCGTCGAGCGCCCCGAGCCCGGACGCACCCCGGAAAGGGAACAGCGATGCTTGAACTCACCGATATCCACTCCGGCTACGGCCGCACCGAGGTGATCCACGGCGTCTCGGTGACCGTCCCGGACGACAGCGTGGTCGCCATCATGGGACACAACGGCGCTGGGAAGACCACGTTGCTGCGCACCGCCGTCGGCCTGATCGGCACGAAGTCGGGCCGGATCGAGTTCGACGGCGAGACCGTCACCAAACTGTCGCCGTCGCGGCGGGTGCGCCGCGGGATCGCGTACGTGCCGCAAGGGCAGCAGAGTTTCCCGCAACTGACCACCGCGGAGAACCTCCAGGTGGTCGCGGACGGCCGCAAACGCAGCAAGGCGCTGATCGACGAATCGCTCGACCTGTTCCCGGCGCTGCGCGAGCTGCTGACGCGCAAGGCGGGTCTGCTGTCCGGCGGGCAGCGCCAGCAACTGGCCATCGCGCGGGCGCTGATCACCGAGCCGAAGCTGCTCATCCTGGACGAGCCGACCGAAGGCATCCAGCCGTCGGTGGTCGCCGAGATCGAGCGCACCATCATCGATCTCACCCGGCGCGGCGGATTGAGCGTGCTGCTGGTCGAACAGCACATCGGCTTCGCGTTGCAGGCGGCGCAGCGTTACTACGTGCTGCGATCCGGCCGGGTGACCGCTACGGGCGCGGGCGGGGCGGGCGCCGAGAGCGACGTCCGCTCGGCGATGGCGATCTGAGCGCCGCCGTGGCCCGCCACAGGGGCCGTATTCCGTTGCGCGATCAGGTCTACGACTCGTTGCGCCGGGATCTGGCCACCGGAGCCATCGTGCCGACCGAACGGCTCCGGGAAGAACGCCTCGCCGAGGCGTACGGGATGTCGCGCACCCCGGTGCGCGAGGCGTTGGCCCGCTTGCAGGCCGACGGTCTGGTCGAGCGTCTCGCCGACGGCCTGTATCCGTACCGGCCCAGGCTCGACGAACTCGATCACCTCTACGAGTTGCGGCTCGTCCTGGAGGCCAGGGGAATGCAACGCGTGGGGCCGCCGGGCGCGGCGCCCGCGCACGATCTGGATCTCGTGCGCGCGGAACTCGACACCTGGCGCGCACTGCGCGACGACCCGCCCGCACCGGGCACCGCGCTGGTGGCCGCCGACGAGCGGTTCCACACCACCTTGCTCGCGGCCGCGGGCAACGCCGCGCTCGCCGACGCGCTCACCGCCGTGCACGTCCGGGTGCGCCCGGTGCGCACGCTGGACATGCCGACGCCGGAACGGATCGCCAGAATGACCGCCGAGCACATCGCGGTCGCCGAGCACCTGGTGTCCGGTGCGGTGGACGTGGCGCTGGACACGCTCACCGCCCACATCACCACCTCGCGCACGCACGTGCTGGCCCGCGCGGAGCACGCTCTGCGCCTGACCAAACTGGGCCGCGCCGTGCGGGATTGACCGCTCAGCAATTCTGCTGGAAGGGGAAGCACTGGGTGGGCCGGTACGCGGGCGGCGACGGAGTCGGGCTCGTCGTGCCGGTCGCCGGGATCGGCTGCGCGGAGTCGTGCGCGAGCGCGGTGGCGATCACGCCGAGCACGAACAGGACCCCGACCACGGCGATGACGACGACCGACCACCCCGCGTAGGCATGACTTCTCGTCGCGACGCCGGGTGTCGGTTCGACGCGCGGCTTCGGTGTGCGGGCGATGGTGCTGACGGGCTCCGGCGCGTGCTCCTCGAACCCCGCTTCCAGCAGTTCCGCGCGGGAAGGGGTGAGCTCCGCCAGACCGAGCGCGCCGCACGCCCCGATCACCCGGTCCGCGGTCCAGTCACGCGGTCCCGCGGAGAATCCCTCCAGGTAGATACGCAGTTCGGTCGCGTCGGTGACGTTTCCGACGACCACATCCAGGCCCGGACGCAGATTCGTGCGCGCCGGGCGTACCACCGCGCCGCGGAACGGGACGAGCACCACGGCGCCGCTGATGTGCCCCGGGTCCTGCAACGCCCGCTGGAGCATGTGCTTGACCGCGTACATGCCGTGTTCCACGCGCTCGGCGGGGCTGCCGGACTCCGGGTCGTCCAATTCCACGGGCGCGTCGCTGATCTTCCACGGCCCTTCGGCCGGTGTGCTCAGAATGCCGCTCTGCCTGCGCTGGAATCCGTGCACTTCCAGCACGGTCAGGCCCCGAGGGGTCCACACCACCGCGTCGACGCGCCGGTTGTCCGCCTCGATATCCACCACGGCGAGGCCGGTCGTCGGATACGACCGCAGGCACGCGACGAATTCCCGCTCGGCGCCGGAAAGCTCCGCTCCGGGCCTGATCCTCACCAGCATCTATTCCCCTGCCGACCTGTTGTCCACACCTGACGCCACGGTGACCAGCACCGGTACTGATGATGACGGGGTACCCCGCCGAAAACCACTCCGAAAGCAAAAGAATGGTGGCGCGCTTCACGGGATACTGCCAAGTAGGCTCTCTCTCGGTCGGCACCGACGCCGGCCGCACAGACCACGCGGAGGTGGCAACCGGCATGGTTTCAGCGCTGCAACCACGCATCTCACCCGGACGGCTCCGGGAACTCGGCCCGCTCAACTGGGTTGTCTGGCAGGTGCTTTCCCGCGCCGCGGGCACCGGCGACGCCCACTTGTTCAGCACGCTCGGCCGTACCAGGGGGCTGTTCCGCGGCTGGCTGCACTACTCGGGCAAACTCATGCCGGGCGGGCGGCTGCCCCGGCACGAGTCGGAACTGGTCATCATCCGCGTCGCGCATCTGCGCGGCTGCGATTACGAGATGGACCATCACATCCGGCTCGGCCGGCGCGCCGGGGTGACGAGCGAGATCCTCGAGCGGCTGCGCACGGGCCCGGCAGCGGCAGGCTGGTCGGACAAGCATCGCGCGCTGCTGGCCGCGGTGGACCGGCTGGTCGAGACGCGCGATCTCGACGACGACACCTGGGCCGAGCTGGCGAAGCATTACGACGAGCGCAGCTTGATCGAAATCGTGCTGCTCATCAATCAATACGACGGTCTGGCCACGACCATCACCGCCCTGCGTATCCAGCGCGACGGCGTCTAGGCGCCGGCGGACGCCCCCTCGATGCGGCGCGCCAACCCGTCCAGCACCAGCGCCAAGCCGAACTCGTAGGCGTGCTCGGCGCTGTAGGCGGCGTCGTGCGCCTGGCCCGCCGTGGTGCCGACGCGCGCGGCCAGCGGGTAGCGCTCGGCGTCGAAGACCCGCGCGAGAACCGGCGCGGCCCGTTCCCACCACTGTCCGTCGGACATGGCGCTATCCGCCGCCGCCCGCGCGCTGTCGATGGCGATGCGGGCGACGGAGGTGACGAAGCCGAGCACGAACGTGAGGGCGGCGTCCATGGCGACGTCGTCCAACCCCAGGTCCGCGAACGCGGCCAGCTCGTGGTCGTATTTGGCGGCGAGACCGGGGCCGAGCGGCGGCCGGGTGGTGGGCAGATACGCCACCCACGGGTGCCGGGTCAGCATGGCGCGGTTCTCGGCCGCGATCCCGGCGACCCGCTCACGCCATGGCAGGCCGCTGAGGTCCCCGCGCTCCATCTGGGCGTACACCGTGTCCAGCATCAGGTCGATCAGCTCGGCCTTTCCCGGCACGTAGGTGTAGGTGGCCATCGGCGTCAGACCGAGCCGGTTGGCCACCGCGCGCATCGTGAGCGCTGCGATGCCCTCCGCGTCGGCGATCTCGATCGCGGCGGCCACGACCTCCTCGACGCTGCTGCGCTGTCTCGGGCCTCGGCCGCTGCCCGGCTCGCCTGGCGCCCGCCACAGCAACTCCAGTGTGCGCACCGGGTCACCCGCGCCGCTGCGCTCCTTGGGCTGTCCCATTGCCGTCTCCTCCACTACCTCTCGGCACCGATGGTATCGATGTGACGCAGTTCATAGTGCCAACCGTCGCCTTTTGCTCTACAAAGTACAGTGTACTTAGTACAGAGACCGAGGAGGGTCCATGAACATCACCGCTTCCGCCATCTCGCTCAACGTCCCCGACCCGGCCGCCTCGGCGAAGTTCCTCATCGACCACCTCGGCTTCGAGGAGAAGATGTCGGCCGACGGGTTCGTCTCGCTGGATCGCGCCGACGCCGGACTGAACGTCATCTACCTGCGCACCGGGCTGGCGAGTTTCAAACCGAAGAGCGCGGCGGGCAGCGCGGGCGAAGGCCTGCTCGTCGTCTTCGTCGTCGACGACATCGACGCCGAGTACGCCCGGCTGCAAGGCGAGGGTGTGCCGATCGTGACGCCCATCGAGACCGAGGAGTGGGGCGAGCGCTACTTCCAGATGCGTGACCCGAACGGAATCATCATCCAGTTGGTGCAGTGGGTGTGAGCTGTGTTGGATTTGCCGCGACTGCGTCGCGGCGTGTTCGCGGATGCTCGGTCTCGCTTCGCTCGAAAGACGTGGTTGAGGTGCGCCGGGCACGTTGGCGTCCGAACCAGCGACGCGGTGCGCCAGGGACGCTGACTTCCGAACTCGGGCCACGGAGCACGGCACTGATATCAGTCGAGCGGTGATGGGCCGGGCACGCGTGACGAAGTCACCGCACCTGGCCCATCACCGTGGGCGCCATCTGACAAAAGCCGCTGGAAGGGTTCAGGCGAGTGCCGCGCGGAAGACCTCGACCGCCGGGGTAGCCGGTCGCCCGAGCAATTTCTCCAGGTCGCCCGACCGCACATCCAGGATGCCGGTGGCGATGCCCGCGTCGGCGTCGGCGAGCGCCTTCGCGTAGGCGTCGGGCAGCCCGGCCCGGCTCAGGGCTGCGGCGTAGTCCGCTTCGGGCAGGTTCTCGTAGCGCACCGGCTTGCCCGAGGCCTCCGAAATCACCTGTGCCAGTTCGGCGTAGGTGAGTCGCTCGCCGCCACCGAGTTCGTACGCCCGGCCAGCGTGACCATCGCTGGTAAGCACCCGGGCGGCCGCTTCGGCGTAGTCGGCGCGTGCCGCGCCCGCCACGCGCCCCTCGCCCGCAGCTCCGTGCAACACGCCCGACTCCACCGCGTGCGCAAGACCGCCCACGTAGTTCTCCCAGTACCAGCCGTTGCGCAGCAAGACGTGCGGCACAGATGATCGGGCGAGCACAGCCTCGGTGGCCTTGTGTTCCTGAGCGAGGATCAGCGGATTGTCGGCCGCGTTCGGAATGCTGGTGTAGGCGAGCAGTTCCACCCCGGCGCGTTCGGCCGCGCGAATGACATTGGTGTGCTGAGCTACTCGCGCGCCGAACTCGTTGCCCGAGATCAACAGCACCCGGTCGACGCCGTCGAGGGCGCGCTCCAGCGCGGCCGGGTCGTCGTAGGGGGCCTGCCGGACGTCCACGCCCCGTTCGGCCAGATCGGCCACTTTCCGCGGATCGCGCACGATCGCGACGGGCGTCGACCCCGCGCGCAACAACTCCTCCACCACTTGTCGGCCCAGCTGCCCGCTGGCTCCGGTGACGGCGATGGTCATGATTACCTCCCAAGGTGCGAATTACATAGTACTAACTATTAGTAAGCACTATGCATTCCGCCGCCACTGCGGTCAAGTTCGGTACCATGGCGGGCATGACCACCCAGCGCACCGTCTCGGCCGAAGCCGACGACCCCACGCTGGAAGCCGACGTCTTCGCACGGAACTGCACGTCGCGACCGGTCCTGCAGAATGTGGCCAGCCGCTGGGGCACCTTGGCGCTGGTCGCGCTACGCGAAGGCCCATACCGGTTCAGCGCACTGCGCAGGCGGGTCGACGGTGTGAGCGAGCGCATGCTGTCGCAGACCCTGCAAGCGCTGGAACGCGACGGCATGGTGCATCGCGAGGTGCAGGAGACGATTCCGCCGCGCGTGGAATACACCCTCACGGAGCTGGGCGCCGAGGTGGCCGCACACCTCGAGGCGCTGATCCAGGTGCTGGAGACCAACATGCCCCGCGTGCGGGAGGCGCAGGCGGCCTACCACCGCGACTGACCGGCCGCGACGGGAAGAGACCCGCCGCGCCACGGGTTACACGGGCATGGAACTCGCCGCCGCAGTCGATTTCGCCCGCGATCACCACAGGTCCGTGCTCACCACGATCCGCCGCAACGGCCGCCCGCAACTGTCCAACGTGCTGCACGTCGTCGGCGCCGACGGCCGCATCCGTGTCTCGATCACCGCCGACCGCGCGAAATATCACAACCTCGTCCGCGACCCGTGGGCGGCACTGCACGTGACCCGCGCGGACTTCTTCGCGTATGCCGTGCTCGAAGGCACGGTGGAACTCACCCCGGTCGCCGCGGCGCCCGACGACCCCACCGTCGACGCGCTCGTCGACTATTACCGCACCGCCAATGGCGAGCACCCCGATTGGGACGAGTACCGCGCCGCGATGGTCGCCGATCGTCGCGCCTTGGTGCTGTTCACGCCGACGCACGCGTACGGGATGCTCCCGGCCGCCGGTTAGCCGGACGATTCCGCGCTCCGACCGGCCGGACCGAGTCATCCGAGGTCTGCGAGCGGGCACTGCCCGAAGCCCCTGCGGTGAGCCGCTCGGCGCCGGCGGATCAGCGCGCCATCAGATCGGAGACCGTGACGAATTGATAGCCCGCGGAGCGTAATTCGGCGACGATGCGCGGGATCGCGGCGATCGACGGCGCGGCGTTCCCGTGCATGACGTGCAGCAGGACGATCGAGCCCGGACGGACCTTGCCGAGGGTCTCGGCGACGATGTCGTCCGCCGTCGCGCCCGCCTTGCCCGAGTCGGGCTCCACGTCCCACGTGACGGTGACGCGGTCGTGCTCGGCCAAGTAGTGCGGCAGCACCCACAACTTCTTGCCGTACGGCGGGCGGAAGGTGATGGGGCCGACGTAGCCGGTCCGCATGATCTCGGCGTCGGTGCGCTCCACCTCGTCCCGAACCGTACCGGGCGTCACGAGAACCATCCGGCGATGCGAATAGGTGTGGTTGCCGATCTCGTGGCCCGCCGCGGCGATCGCCCTGCCGTATTCCGGGTGCGCGGCGAGATCACGCCCGTTCAGGTAGAACGTGGCCGGAACCTGCGCCTCGGCGAGGACTCGCAGCACTTCGGGGGCCCGGTCGGTCGGCCCGTCGTCCAGAGTCAGCGCTACCACCCTGGCGTCGGTGTCGACCCTGCTGACGACGTGACCGGCCAACTGGAAGGTGCGCGCCTTCGTCAGGTAGAAGGTGCCCATCCCCAGCAGCACCACCACGACGAGCACCGGCACACTTCCGATCAGCCACCTGCGAAGCATGCACGCTGTATAGCAGACCGTCGGCGACCGCGCCGACCGCCGACGACCCTACCGGCGCGGAAACCCTTGCCGGGCAGACGAAAAGGGCGCGCGATCGGTGACCGCACGCCCTTTCCCGCGACGGATCAGAAGTTGATCATGTGTCCGGCCAGGCCGTGGAAGGCTTCCTGGAGGGCCTCGCTGAGCGTCGGGTGGGTGTGCACGTTCCGGGTCAGCTCGTTGACCGTCAGATCCCACTTCTGCGCGAGGGTGAGTTCGGGCAGCAGCTCGGAGACATCCGGGCCGATGAGGTGCCCGCCGATCAGTTCGCCGTACTCGGCGTCGGCGATGAGCTTGACGAAACCGGTCGGGTCGCCGAGCCCGTGCGCCTTGCCGTTGGCGGTGAACGGGAAGGTCGCGACCTTCACGTCGTAGCCCTCGTCGCGGGCCTGCTGCTCGGTCAGGCCGAAGCTTGCGACCTGCGGCTGACAGAAGGTGGCGCGCGGCATCATCCGGTAGTCGCCGAGCGTGACGGTCTCCGCACCCGCGATGGTCTCGGCGGCGACCACGCCCTGCGCCTCCGCGACGTGCGCGAGCTGCAGCTTGCCGGTGACGTCGCCGATCGCGTAGATGTGCGGCACGTTGGTGCGCATGTAGTCGTCGATGCCGATCGCGCCACGGTCGGTGACCACCACGCCGGTGGTCTCCAGGCCGTAGCCGTCGACGCGCGGGGCGAAGCCGACGGCCTGCAGCACCTTGTCGACGGTGACGGTCTCCACCGAGCCGGTCTTGTTGTCCTTGATCGCGACCGTGACCTTGGCGCCGTCGTCCTCGATGGACTGCACGGCCGCACCGGTGGTGATGGTGATGCCGAGCTTCTTGTACTGCTTGGTGATCTCCTTGGAGACGTCCGCGTCCTCGTTCGGCAGCGCGCGGTCGAGGAACTCGACGATGCGCACGTCGACGCCGTAGTTCTTCAGGACGTAGCCGAACTCCATGCCGATCGCGCCCGCGCCGACGATGAGGATCGAGCCGGGCAGGTCACGGGTGAGGATCTGCTCCTCGTAGGTGACCACGTTGGCGCTGAGCCGGGTGCCGGGCAGCAGCTTGGTGACGGTGCCCGCCGCGATGATCGCGTTGTCGAACGTGATCGTCTCGGTGCCGCCCTTGCCGAGTTCGACCGACAGCGAGTTCGGGCCGGTGAAGGTGCCCTTGCCGTCGAACTCGTCGATCTTGTTCTTCTTCATCAGGAAGTGGACGCCCTTGACTCGGCCGTCGGCGACCTTGCGGCTGCGGTCGAAGGCGACCCCGAAGTCGAAGTTCACCTCACCGGAGATGCCGAAGGTCTTCGCCTCCTTGGTGAAGATGTGGGCGAGCTCGGCGTTGCGCAGCAGCGCCTTGGACGGGATGCAGCCCACGTTCAGGCACACACCACCCCAGTATTTCTGCTCGACGATCGCTGTTCGCAGGCCGAGTTGAGCGGCGCGGATCGCGGCGACGTATCCGCCGGGACCAGCACCGAGAACGACGACATCGTAGTGGGAAGTCACGCCCCGAGCCTAACTCCGCAGCGCAAACTTCACGCACCCGTACCCCACAACTGTGAGGCGTGGACCACACCGCATACCGACCTTCCCCCGACCGGGAACAACACCCCACCCAGACGGCCCTAACATGCCGCCTGAACAGCCGTTCCGCCTCGCATGAAACCCGCGAACGGCACATCGCCGCGGCGAACGCGAGCACCTCCCGCGGCCGGAGGTCAGCCGCGCCAGACCCGGCGGGCGACGCGGCGGAAGTTCTCGCCGAAGACCGCGGCCCGGTCGGCGGGGGTGAAGCCGCGGACGGTGAGGGCCTCGTCGAGGCCGGGGACGTCGCTGGCGCCGGTCAGGTCCTCCGGCGGGACCCAGTGCAGGGGACCGTATCTGGTGTATGCCTCGGAGAAGGCGCCCGGATTGTTCGCCATCTCGGCGTTGAAGTCCTCGGCGTCGAAGGAGTAGTCCGAGCCGATTCCGATGTGCTCGATGCCGACGAGTTCCGCGCCGTACTCGATGTGCCGCGCCATCGCCGCGATCCGCTCGGCGCGCTCCTCCGCCGCGTTGCGGCCGAGGAAGATGCCGACGCCGTTGATGCCGATCACGCCGCCGGTGGCGGCGCAGGCGCGCGCCTGGTCGTCGGTGATGTTGCGCGGGTGGTCCCAGAGCGCGGCGAAATTGGAGTGGCTGTAGATCATCGGGACGACGCTCAGTTCGGCCAGTTCCAGTCCGGTGCGCCGGGAGCAGTGCGAGCCGTCGGCGAACACGCCTGCTTCGTTGAGCGCGTGGACGAGGTCGCGTCCGTATCCGGTGAGCCCGGTGTCCTCGGCGTCCAGGCATCCGCAGCCCGCGGCGTTGGCGTGGTTGTAGGTGGGCAGCAGCGACCGCACGCCGAGCTCGGCGAAGCGCGCGACGTTGTCCAGATCACCACCGAGCGGGCCGGAGTCCTCCAGGTCGAACGCGAGCGCGATGGTGTCGGGCGCTCCGATGTCGTCGGCGCTGTCGACCAGATGAAACCGGCTGTCCGCCATGGCGTCTCGCCGGAATCGGGCCAGCAGCGCCAGCGAATCGGCGGTCGACTGCCGGGAGTATCCGACGTTCACCGACAAGTACGATCCGGCCGGGTAGCGCGCGAGGTCGCCGATGCGGGCGGCGGGTGTCAGCGGCAGACAGCAGTGCTGCTCCCAGAGGAAGGGTGGCAACCTCGAACCTCCTGGTCGGATCGGCCTCACCAGCAGCGATCCTACTGTCCGCGCGGAGCGAGCATCGGTCCGCGGCGAACGGCGAGCGACCGGAGGGCTTCGCGTAGCGAACGAGTTGCCGCACCGGCCAACACTTTTCGCCATTATCGACGGTAACAGGGCGCCCACCTGGACCGATGCATGAAGTACATCAATCCTCCCGTGCCCCCGAAGGCGGTGCGACCATGCGTCGCTTGCTTCTGCTGTTGTTTTCCCTCGTGACATTCGCCGGTCTCTGGATCGCGCCCGCTCCGGCCTCCGCCGCCCCGGCGTGCGCGTCCGGTTGGGGCTCGATCCCCAAGACGAGCCAAGCCCGATCGCTCGCACCGCTGACCGGAGTCCGCGCCGGCCGGCACGACTGCTTCGACCGCCTGGTGTTCGACATCGCCGGACCGGTGACCGGCTATCACGCCGGCTACGTCGAGCGGGTCGTCATGGACGGCTCCGGAGCGCTCGTGCCGCTGCGTGGCGGAGCGTTCCTGAGCATCAGCCTCAACGCCCCCGCCTACGACGACGCGTTCTCCTCCACCTACAACCCGCCGAACCGGGCCGAGCTCGCCGACGTGCGGGACTACCGGACCTTCCGCCAAGTGGCCTGGGCGGGCTCCTTCGAAGGCCAGACCACGATCGGCGCGGGCACGCGCGCCCGGTTGCCGTTCCAGGTATCCACCCTCCCCGGACCGGGGGGCGGATCGCGCGTCGTCGTCGACGTAGCGCACACCTGGTAAACCCGCGCCGCGCCGCTCGGCCACAATGTGGGGATGAGCGGCGTTGAGCGGAATGTGACCGACCCCCACCTCTGGCTGGAAGAAGTGACCGACGAGCGCGCCCTCGACTGGGCGCGCGCGCACAACGCGGTCGCGCATGCCAGGTTCGCCGACTCCGATCGCTTCCGCGAGCTGGAGCGTCGCATCCTCGACATGCTCGACACCGACGCCAAGATCGCCTACCCGGCGCGGCGCGGCCGCTGGCTGTACAACTTCTGGCGCGACGCCGAGCATCCGCGCGGCCTCTGGCGGCGCACCACCCTCGCCGAATACGCCGAGGACGCGCCGGACTGGGACGTGCTGATCGACCTGGACGCGGTGGCCGCCGCCGAGGACGAGAACTGGGTCTGGGGCGGGGCGGCGGTGCTGCGCCCGGAACAGTCCCGCGCGCTGATCAGCCTGTCGCGGGGTGGTGCGGACGCGAAGGTGGTCCGCGAATTCGACCTGGAGCGCAGGGTGTTCCTCGACCCGGCCGACGGCGGCTTCTTCCTGCCCGAGGCGAAGTCGGAGATCCGCTGGATCGACATCGACTCGGTGTATGTGGGCACCGACTTCGGCCCCGGCTCGCTGACCGATTCGGGGTATCCGCGGATCGCGAAACGCTGGCGTCGCGGCACCGCCCTGACCGAGGCGGTCACCGTTTTCGAGGGCGAGAGCGGCGATGTCGCGGTCTCGGCGGGCTACGACCGCACGCCGGGTTACGAACGGCACTACGTCGGCCGCGCCACCGACTTCTTCAACGAAGAGGTCTACCTGCTGGAAGCCGACGGCACGCTCCGGTACCTGGACATCCCCAGCGACGCCAGTGAATCCTGGTACAAGGACTGGCTGCTGGTGCGGCTGAAGTCGCCGTGGGAGATCGGCGGCGCGAGTTACCCCGCGGGCGCGCTGCTGGCCGCCGACTTCGAGAAGTTCCTGGCCGGCGCCCGCGATTTCGAGGTCCTCTTCACTCCGGACGCGCACACCTCGCTGCACGGCTACGGCTGGACCGAGAACCACCTGTTGCTGGTCACGCTCGAAGACGTGCAGACCAAGCTCTACGTGCTGACCCCCGGCCCGGAAGGCTGGCGCCGCGAGCCGCTGGCCGACACCCCGCCGATGGCCACCACCAGCGTCCTGAATCTCGACCCGCTGGAGAGCGGCGACGAGTTCATGCTGAACACGAGCGGGTTCACCACTCCGGCGACGCTGCTGGCCAGCGCGGTCGGCGGGCGCACCGAGCGGCTCAAGCAGGAGCCCGGGTTCTTCGACGCCGACGGCGTAGTGACCGAGCAGTTCTTCGCCACGTCCGACGACGGTACACAGGTGCCGTACTTCGTGCTGCGCCATCGCGACCGTCAGGACGTCCCGGGACCGACGGTGATGTCCGGCTACGGCGGTTTCGAGGTGTCGCGCACCCCGGCCTACAGCGGCGCGTCGGGCATGGGGTGGCTGGAGCGCGGCGGAACCTGGGTGATGACCAACATCCGCGGCGGCGGCGAGTACGGGCCGCAGTGGCACACCTCGGTGCAGAAGGCCAACCGGTACAAGGTGTACGAGGACTTCTCCTCGATCGCGAAGGACCTGGTCGCGCGCGGTATCACCACCGCGGACCAGCTCGGGGCGGTCGGGGGCAGCAACGGCGGACTGCTCATGGGCGTCATGCTGACCCGCTACCCCGAATTGTTCGGCGCGATCGTCTGCCAGGTGCCGCTGCTGGACATGAAGCGCTACCACTTGCTGCTCGCGGGGGCGTCCTGGATGGCCGAGTACGGCGACCCCGACAAGCCGGAGGACTGGGAGTACATCGGCAAGTACTCGCCCTACCAGAACGCTCGCGCCGACCGCGCCTACCCGCCGATCCTGCTCACCACCTCCACCAGGGACGACCGTGTGCACCCCGGCCACGCCCGCAAGATGGCCGCGCTGCTGGAGGAACAGGGCCACGAGTTCTGGTACCACGAGAACATCGAGGGCGGCCACGGCGGTGCGGCCGACAACAAGCAGTCGGCTTTCCAGGCGGCGCTGATCTACGAGTTCTTCACCCAGATGCTGATCGAACGCCGCCCCTGACGAACGGTCGCCGCCGGACGCGATCCGTCCTCAGCGGCGCGCGGCCACAGCGGAGGCCCGCTCACCGGTCGCGCAGCCACTTCTCGATCTGGTCCACGGTGCTGGCGTGCTGGCGGATCCAGCCGTTGTGCCCCAGCGGTTCGGGTTGGCGCCAGCGCGTCACCTCGGCGTTGGGCAGCTTCTCCAGCAGGTGCTCGGCGGAGCTGGGCGGGGTGAGGTCGTCTCCGGTCATCGTGATGGACAGCACCGGAAGTTTCAGCCGCGCGATGCGCTCCTCGTAGTCGATGTCCGCGCCGACCGGGACGAACCGGCCGGTGCGGGCCAGCCGGGCCCAGTCGGAGATCAGCACCTTGGACTGGCGGCCGAAACCCATCGAGACCCGGTCGCCGGGCCAGAAGCCGGCCAGGTTGGCCGTCAGCGAGATCGCCGTGGTGCCGACCAGCATGCCCGGACCCGAAAGTCCGCGGTAGCCGCGGTAATACGGGGTGCCGGACGCGACCAGGACGAGCCCGCCGAGCCTGCCGCGGATGCGCGCGGCGTACATGACGCCGAGCTGGCCGCCCATGCTGTGCCCGAGCAGATACGGCGTGCTGTCCGGGAACTGCTCGCGGACCACCTCGAAGATCGCCGGGAAGTCCACCGAGACCAGCTCGTGGTAGCCGTACGTGCTGGCGGAACTCGGCTTCGGCCTGCTGTCGCCGTTGCCGCGCAGCTCGCCGATGGCCACGTCGAACCCCCGCGCCGCCAGGCCCGCGCCGAACAGTTCGTAGTAGCCCGCGGGCACGCCGAGGCCGGGCACGATGACCAGCACCGGGCGCGGCGTATCCGGGGTGACCGGGTGCCGGTGCGCGCCCTCGGCCGGGATCAACCGCACCGGGACCGTGGTGCCGTCCGGCATCTGGATCGGAACTGTCTGCATCCCCGCACGTTACCGCGCTCGACGCTCCGATCCGGCGGACCGGGACGCTAGGCGCGAACCGCGCCGATGATCACCCTGCTCAGCACCCGGATGACGTCGTCGAGCGGCGGGCGCGGCTCCGCGCCGCTCCAGGAGTCCACCACGTAGTTGACGCCGCCGATGATGGCGAGCATCCGCATCTCGTAGTCGCCCGCGGGTATCTCACCGTGCAGCGCGGCATCCTCGGCGGCGCCGGCCAGCAGCGAACCCCACTCCCGGCGCACCGCGAGGCGGAATTTCTCCACCTTCGGGCCCGCGCCGACCACTTCCACCAGGGCGACGCGCGCCTTGCGCGGATCGGATCCGATCGATTCGACGTAGGCGCGGACGGCGGCGTCGATGACGTCCAGCGCCTTCGCGCCGGTCTTCGCGTCCAACGCCTTCTTCACCGCGTCCCGCGACTCCCGGTCGATCTGCTCGTACAGCTCTAGGAGCAGGGACTCGCGACCGGTGAACTCCTCGTAGAACTGCCGCGAGGAGAGTCCGGCGTCCTTGCAGATGGCGCCGACCGAACTATTGGCGTAGCCGTCCCGCGCGAAGACCGTCAGGCCTGACTCCAGAAAACGCGCACGCCGCTGACGCTGCCGGTCCTCCACGGGTTGCCCGGCATACATTCGACCCGTATTCGCATCCTGTGACATTGGGGCAGACAATACAGAAGGGCCCGAACTCATCGTCACGGATCGGGCCCTTCGTTACAACCCTCGACCGACATCACGTTAGCCGAAAGTTGGCTGAGCAGTTGCTACCTCATTGATCGGTCGCCGAGCCGAAGCCCGGCGACCATAGTAGTTTGCGCACAAGCACGCTCATCAGCGAATCGAGCATCCGGCAACTCCGATCTGTCCGTGAGACATTCCTTGTCACTGGCTATTTGCCGAAACAGACGATACCCAGATGCGTTGCGATTGCGGGCAATTTTAGAGGGAAACTGTAGAATTTTTTGTTTCATTCCGATTCGTCGGTTACGGCAGGTTCGCCCGACCCGCTTGCCGGGCCAGCAATTCCGGCAGCGCGGCCACGGAATCGATAACGTGATCGGGCGCGCGGTCGGCCGACGCCAGCACCTCCGGCCGGAATTTACCGGTGCGCACCAGTACGCCGGTCAACCCGGCGTCTTGCGCCGCAAGCACATCCGAAGACAGATCGTCACCGATCATCAAGACCTCCGCCGGGTCGAGCCGCATCAACGCCGCGGCGGTGCGGAAACCGGGCGCGGCGGGCTTGCCGACCACCTCGATGCGCGAGTTGCCCGCCGCCTCCAGGCCGGGCAGGTAGGCGCCCGCGTCGATGCGCAGCCCATCCGCTGTCGCCCAGGTCAGTCCGCTGTGCATCGCGACGACGGGCACGCCGTCCAGCATCAGTTCCACCACCCGGCTCAGTGCGGCGTGATCGAATTCCGGTCCAGCACCGCCGATCACGACCACGTCGGGATGACCGTCGTCGAGCGTCAGACCGGTGAGGTCCGCCGTGATGTCGCCGTGGTTGAGCACCCAGACCACGGCATCGGGGTAGCGGCCGCGCACGAACTCGGCGGTGAGCCTTGCGGCGGTGACGATCTCGGCCTGCTCGACCTCGATACCCGTGCCGCACAGGCGTTCCGCGATCTCGGCGCAGGTACGTGAGGTGGTGTTGGTCAGGAAGGCGCGGCGCAGCCCGCTCGCACCGATCCGGCGCACCGCGGCGGCGGCGCCCTCGATCTCCCGCCAGGAGGTCACCAGGACGCCGTCGATGTCGTAGAGCACGCCTCTGATCCGACCGCGGTCAGGCATGGCTTCAGCGTACGACCGGCCCGCCCGCCGGGCACGCCGACCGACATCACCGAGACCACCTCGCCCCCGGGGCGGGCGGCACGATGATCGCGGCGCGAGCCGGTCGCGGCGCGGCGGCTTACCGCGAAGCGGCCGCTGGATGGTCTACCTGCCGGTCGTGGTCGCGACCTCCGTGCCACAGAGCATGATCGCCTGGTTGCTGCTGGCCATGGGCATCGGCCAGGTGATCGGCAATGCGCAGGCCGGGCGGGCGGTCGACCGCTACGGCCCGCGCCGCACCCTGACGGTGGGGCTCGCGGGCGCGCTGGTCGGCCTGGCGCTGCCCGGCGTGGCCATCCATGCCGCGTGGGCGGTGTTCGTCGTGCTCGCCGTCACCGGGCTGTTCGGTTCGGCGATCCTGGTCCCGCAGCAGCATCGCCTCTTCGGCATCGCCCACGACGCACCCACCGTCGCCCTCGGCCTGAACGGATCGGCCATCTATCTCGGCGCGGGCCTCGGGTCGATCATCGGCGCGACCGTGCCGGATTCACACGGCGGCGCGTGGCTGCCGTTGGCCTCCACGCTCATCGCCGGCCTGGCGCTCGCGCTCGCGCTCGGAAAGACCAAGTCTCCCACCGCGCTTCCGGTTCCCGCCCGACCCGATCCGCGAGCGGCGCGACCCCGAGTCGCGCCGCCTCGGCAATCCGCTAGGCGGCAGGGCCGGGACGGATCGAGTCCAGCCGGTCCGCGCATCGCGTCAACAACTCCTGCAACGTGGCCCGTTCGGCGTCGGTGAACTCCTCGGCGAGCGCCCGCTCGACGCGGACCGCGCGGGCGTCCGCGTCACGCATCACCGCCGCGCCCCTGTCGGTCAATGTGGTCTCCAGGACGTTCTTGTGCCACGGGTGCGGCGTGCGCTCGATGAGCCCGCGGTCCTGCAGATTGCTCAGCACGGTGTTCATCGACGGCGGGGTGACGCCGCAGAGCCGGGCCAGCGCGGCCGCCGAGATGCCGGGATTCTCCGCGAGGAAAAGCAGGGCGGCGTACTGCGGCACGGTGACGCCCGCCGGTTTCAACGCGGCGTTCTTGGCCGTGTTGAGGGACTGCTCGGCACGTTTGAGATACGAGCCGATCCGTTCGGCGGCGGGCAGCGACGTCATAACCGCATGGTATCCGTGCGTCTCACCATTTGAACCTTGACTGATATTAGAGTTCTAACATAAATTCATGGCCGTTCTTAGATGCGAATGCATTAGATCGAACGGACTCGAAGAGGTAAGTCGATGCCCTACGCACTCCCCCGCCGCCTGCTGTCGAGCCTGGCCGCCGCGAGCGCCTGCGTCACACTCGCGGCCTGCGGCGCCGGTGGCGCGCCCAGCACCGCCGTCCACACCGCATACGAACTTCCCGGCGACCGCGCATACCCCGAAGGCATCGCGGTCGACGCACGCACCGGGGACGTCTATGTCGGCTCGTACACCACCGGCGCCGTCTATCGAGCGGCCCCGGACGCCCGGCGAGCCGAGATCTTCCTGCCCGAGGGCGCCAACAACCACAAGACCGCCAACGGCTTGAAGGTCGACGCCGCGGGCCGGCTGTGGGTGACCGACTCGACCACCGGCGTCGCCGTGTACGACATCGCGACCCGCGCCCTGCTCGCCGACTTCACCGTGCCGGGAAGCGATCCCCGCTTCGTGAACGATCTCGCCCTCACCCCGGACGGTACGGCGTATCTGACCGACAGCACGCGGGCGGTCGTCTATCGCGTCACCCCGGACCAGCTGGCCGCCGCCAGAGCCCGAGGCGGGCGCGGGGAGCTGACCCCGCAGTTCGACCTGCGCGCCGCGCTGCCGCCGATCGAGCCGGGCGGCTTCAGCCTCAACGGCATCGTCGCCGATCCGGCAGGGCGCTATCTGCTCACCGTCGACATGCCGCGCGGCGACCTGTACCGGATCGCGCTGACGCCGGGGGCGAACCCGATCGGCAAGGTCACGCTGAGCGGCGGCGATCTCCGGCAGGGCGACGGGCTCGACCTGCGCGACGGCGTCCTGTGGGCCGCACACAACACCACCAACCAGATCAGCCGCTGGACCGTGTCCGACGACGGCGCCACCGCGACGCTGGCCGAGCGGCGCAGCGACGAGGCGCTCGCCATCCCGACGACCCTGGCCCGCGCCGGTGACCGAACCCTGATCGTCTCCTCCCAGTTCGACAAGGGCGGCCCGATGAGCCCGGGCACCCCGAAGACGCCGTTCACCGTCGTCACCCTCGACGGAATCTGACCCCCGAACGCCGGAAGCCGGCCCACCTCGCGGTGGACCGGCTTCCGGTTCGAAATGCGCTGGCGGGTGGCCGGACTCAGAAGTCCATGCCGCCCATGCCACCGGTCGGGTCACCGGCGGGAGCGGCGGCCTTCTCCGGCTTGTCGGCGACAACGGCCTCCGTGGTCAGGAACAGGGCCGCGATCGAAGCCGCGTTCTGCAGCGCCGAACGGGTGACCTTGACCGGGTCGGCGACGCCGGCGGCCAGCAGGTCCTCGTACTCGCCCGAGTCGGCGTTCAGGCCGTGACCCGCGGGCAGGTTCGACACCTTCTCGGCGACCACACCGGGCTCGAGGCCCGCGTTGAACGCGATCTGCTTCAGCGGAGCCGACAGCGCGACCTTCACGATGTTCGCGCCGGTGGCCTCGTCACCGGCGAGCTTCAGCTCCTCCAGCGCCGGAGCCGACTGCAGCAGAGCCACGCCACCACCGGCGACGATGCCCTCTTCGACAGCCGCCTTCGCGTTGCGCACGGCGTCCTCGATGCGGTGCTTGCGCTCCTTGAGCTCCACCTCGGTGGCCGCGCCCGCCTTGATCACCGCAACACCGCCGGCCAGTTTGGCCAGACGCTCCTGCAGCTTCTCGCGGTCGTAGTCCGAGTCGGAGTTCTCGATCTCGCTACGGATCTGCTGCACCCGGCCCTTGATGGCCTCCGGGTCGCCCGCGCCCTCGACGATGGTGGTCTCGTCCTTGGTGACGACGACCTTGCGCGCCTGGCCGAGCAGCTCGATGCCCGCGCTCTCCAGCGAGAGGCCGACCTCTTCGGTGATGACCTCGCCACCGGTCAGGATGCCGATGTCGGCGAGCTGAGCCTTGCGGCGGTCACCGAAGCCGGGCGCCTTGACGGCGACGGACTTGAAGGTGCCGCGGATCTTGTTGACCACCAGGGTGGAAAGGGCCTCGCCCTCGACGTCCTCGGCGATGATCAGCAGCGGCTTGCCCGCCTGGATGACCTTCTCCAGCAGCGGCAGCAGGTCCTTGACGGTCGAGACCTTCGAGCCGACCAGCAGGATGTACGGGTCCTCGAGGACCGCTTCCTGACGCTCGGGGTCGGTCACGAAGTAACCCGAGATGTAACCCTTGTCGAAGCGCATACCCTCGGTGAGCTCGAGCTGGAGCCCGAAGGTGTTGCTCTCCTCGACGGTGATGACGCCTTCCTTGCCGACCTTGTCCATGGCCTCGGCGATCAGCTCACCGATGGACGCGTCGCCGGCCGAGATACCGGCGGTGGCGGCGATCTGCTCCTTGGTCTCGACCTCCTTGGCGGTGTCGAGCAGCTTGGCGGTGACGGCCTCGACGGCCTTCTCGATGCCGCGCTTCAGGCCCAGCGGGTTCGCGCCGGCCGCGACGTTGCGCAGACCCTCGCGCACCAGCGCCTGGGCGAGCACGGTCGCGGTGGTGGTGCCGTCACCCGCGACGTCGTCGGTCTTCTTGGCGACTTCCTTGACCAGCTCGGCGCCGATCTTCTCGTACGGGTCCTCCAGCTCGATCTCCTTGGCGATGGACACACCATCGTTGGTGATCGTGGGGGCGCCCCACTTCTTCTCCAGGACAACGTTGCGACCCTTGGGGCCCAGCGTCACCTTGACCGCGTCGGCGAGGCTGTTCAGACCCCGCTCGAGGCCGCGGCGGGCCTCTTCGTCATACGCAATTGTCTTGGCCATGGCGTTGTTGAGATCCTCCATGTGGATGGCTGACACACAGGACGACCGCCGGTTGGGTCATCCCAGTTACGCTGGCCAGGTTCGGTGCCCGCGACGGACGACCGAGGGTGTCTACGGAACCCGGTCTCACCGTCCCGACCTGGCACTCACAGGTCGAGAGTGCCAAAAGCATTTTTAGCACTCTGGGGTGGTGAGTGCAAGGTCCGCACCGGGTCAGGGCCGGTCGTCGACGCGCAGCACCAGCGCGACGAACGCGTCGGTGCGGCGTTCCTCCGGCGTGCGGGGCTCGCCGCCCTCCACGGTGACGAGCTCGGCGTCGTGCAGCAGCAGCTCCGCCTCCACCCGCATGATGGCGCGAATGAACGGCGGGGCGACGTCGGGCGGCAGGTCGCCGTTCACCACGTAACTGCCGTCCGGCTGGGACTCGGTGGACACATACGAAAGCGCGCGCAGCAGATCTGCGCGCCGTTCCCCCGCTATTAGGTCGGAATCCGTTTCATCCGCCATTGCTATAGCTTAGCCGCCAGCGGTTCACATCTCCGGCCGGACGATTCGCGCCAACCGACCGGGGCGTCAAAAGCGCAGGTCACGGCACTGCTCCCCGGGTCTTCGGCCACTCGCCGCCGCGCCCGTCCGTCTGCGGCGGCGTAGATTCCGGTTGGACCATGATCAACCTCGGCCCGGAAGGGGGCGCGGGTGGACGACCTGCCGTTCGATTCGCTCTATCGGCACGGCTTCGCGCGGGTGGCGGTCGCCGTCCCCAGGGTGCGGGTGGCCGACCCCGCCTACAACGTGGAGCAGACCGTGGAGCTGGCCGCGCAGGCCGCGGCGGCCGGCGCCGTGCTGACGGTGTTCCCCGAGCTGGGGCTGTCCGCCTACACCGCCGACGACCTGTTCCACCAGGATGCGCTGGACGCCGCGGTCGAGGCGGCGCTGGGCCGGCTCGTCGCGGCGAGCACGGACATCGACACGGTGCTCGTGGTGGGCGCCCCCGTGCGGGCCCAGCATCGGTTGTTCAACTGCGCGATCGCGATCTGCCGTGGCCTGGTGCTGGGCGTGGCGCCGAAGAGCTATCTGCCGAATTACCGGGAGTTCTACGAGAAGCGCCAGTTCGCGGCGGCGCGCGAGGCGCTGGAAGACCACGTCACCATCGCCGGGCATCGGGCGCCGTTCGGGTCCGACCTGCTGTTCCGGGCGAGCAATCTGGACGACTTCGTCTTCCACCTGGAGATCTGCGAGGACGGGTGGGTGCCGTTGCCGCCCAGCGGCTTCGCGGCGCTGGCCGGGGCGACCGTGCTGGTCAACCTGTCCGCGAGCAATATCGTGATCGGCAAGGCGGACTACCGGCGGTCGCTGTGCACCTCCCACTCGGCGCGCTATCTCGCGGCGTACCTGTACTCCGCCGCGGGGACCGGCGAGTCGACCACCGACCTCGCCTGGGACGGCCAGGCGCTGATCTGCGAGAACGGCGACCTGCTCGCGGAGGGCGAGCGGTTCTGCGACCATCCCCAGCTGGTCACCGCCGACCTCGACGTGCGCCGCCTCGTCGCCGACCGGCTGCGCGCCACCAGCTTCGCCGACAACGTGCACGACCACCGGGATCGGCTGGCCGCGATGCGGCACATCGACGTGCGGCTGCCGGTTCCGGAGGAGCCGGTCGCGCTGGAGCGCGAGATCCAGCGCTTCCCCTACGTCCCGGCCGACCCGGCCCTGCGCAACGAGCGCTGCGCCGAGGTGCACCACATCCAGATCGAGGGCCTGAGCACGCGACTGCGCGCCACCGGCACCGAGCGCGTGGTGATCGGGGTGTCCGGCGGCTTGGACTCCACTCAGGCGCTGATCGTGGCCGCGAAGACGATGGACCGGCTCGGCCTGCCCCGCTCGAACGTGCTGGCCTACACCATGCCCGGCTTCGCGACGAGCACCAGGACGAGGACCGACGCGCATCGCCTGATGGCCGCCCTCGGCGTCACCGCGCGCGAGATCGACATCAGCGCCTCGGCGACGCAGATGCTGCGCGACCTCGGCCACCCGGCCGCCGACGGCGCGCAGGTCTATGACATCACCTACGAGAACGTGCAGGCGGGTGAGCGCACCTCGCACCTGTTCCGGCTGGCCAACATGCACCGCGCGCTCGTGGTGGGCACCGGCGACCTCAGCGAACTCGCGCTGGGCTGGTGCACCTTCGGCGTCGGCGATCACATGGCGCACTACAGCGTGAACGCCTCGGTGCCCAAGACCCTGATCAAGTACCTGATCGCCTGGGCGGTGGACACCGAGCAGTTCGGCCCGGAGGCCGACGAGGCGCTGTCGTCGATCCTGCGCACCGAGATCTCACCGGAGCTGATTCCGCACGAGGACTCCTCCGCACCCGCCCAGAGTTCGGAGGCCACGGTCGGCCCGTACGAACTGCAGGACTTCCACCTCTATTACCTGTTGCGCTTCGGCTACCGGCCCAGCCGCGTCGCCTACCTGGCCCGGCATGCCTGGTCGGATGCCGCGACCGGCCGCTGGCCCGACCTCGTCCCCGCCGACCAGCGCAACGCCTACGACCTCGCCACGATCAAGCATTGGCTGGGCGAGTTCCTGCTCCGCTTCGTGCAGACCAGCCAGTTCAAGCGCTCGACGCTGCCGAACGCGCCGAAGGTCGGCTCCGGCGGTTCGCTCTCGCCGCGCGGCGACTGGCGCGCGCCCAGCGACGCGTCCGCAACGGCCTGGCTGGAGGAGCTCGCCCGCAACGTGCCGGATGCCTAGCGGCCGCAGCGTCCGACGCCCCTGAAACGGCCGGATGCGCGCTGCTTATGGTGGCTGCGTGAGTGAGAAACCCGGCTGGGATGCGATCGACGAGGCGTTGCGGCCGCTGTACGGCGATATCGAGCCCTTCCATTGGGCGTCCGACCACCCGTGGTCCCTGGGCGGGTCCGACCCGCTCGACGGGATCAGCGCCTACTCCCGCACCGATCCGGTGCCGCACTGGCATTACGTCAGCTACGGCATGACCGAGCTGTACGAAAAGGAGTGGGACAACCCGGCCGAGTCCGGTTGGGGCTTCGAATTCACCTTCCGGCTGGCCCGCGGGCGCGCGGACACCGAACCGCCCGCGTGGCCGGCGAACTTCATGCAGAACCTCGCCCGTTACGTCTTCCAGTCCGGCAAGTGGTTCGAGCCGGGACACACCATCAAGACGAACGGGCCGATCGCGGCCGACCAAGCGGACTGCACCAATCACGCCGTCTGCTTCACCACCGACCCGGAACTCCGCGTCGTCGACAGCAGGCACGGCCGCGTGCATTTCCTGCAGATCCTCGGGCTGACCATGCCGGAATACCGAGCGGCGCAGGGCGGACGCGCCCTCGCGCTGCTCGCCGAACTGGAGCCGCGCCTGCCCCTGTACATCACCGACATTCGCCGTGAACCGCTGGTCTCCGAGCCGAAACCACAGGCCCGCTGGCCGCGATGGGGCGGCGGGCTGGCCGGGCGGGGGTGATCAGGCCGCTCGGGCCGAGTGCTGTTCGACCCGCGCGCTCCGGCGCGGCCCGCGGACACCGGCTCCCCGGGTGCGCAGTGCCCGGCGACGACGCGCCCGCGCGGCGTGCGCCCCGCGAACCCCGTTGACGACGTTGCGGATCCGGTGACCGGCGTCTGTTCGCCGGGCCGCGCCGATCACCAGCGAGGGCACCGCGAGGGCGCTCCGCGCACGGAACTTCCCGCCGCCCACGAGGATCAGGATTTCTCGGCCGTGATGGACGCGAGCAACTCCCCCAGATGCGTCTCGACCCTCGCCTTGTCGAGGCCGAGATCGCTGAGCAGGCCGGCGCCGTTCTCCTGTTCGAGCAGGGCGAGCAGGATGTGCTCGGTGCCGATGTAGTTGTGCCCCAGCCGAAGCGCCTCTCGGAAGGTGAGCTCGAGCACCTTCTTGGCCTCCGCCCCGAACGGCACCAGCGCGGGCACATCCCCCTCGCTCGGCGGCAGGGACGCGGAGGCGGCCGCGGCGATGACATCGACGGCCACGCCGTGGTGGACGATTTCGTGCACCGCGAGTCCCTCCGGTTCGGTGAGCAGCCCCAGCACCACGTGCCCGACCGCGATCTCGCGGTTGCCCGCGCTGCGCGCCGCCTCCTGCGCCGCCATCACGACCGCGCGCGCCCGGGTCGTGAAACGGGCGAAGCCCGCGTTCGGGTCCATGGCCGCCGCGGCGCCCGGTTCGGGCACCTTGGGCACGAACCTCTTCTGCGCGGCCTGCTTGGTGACGCCCATGCTGGCGCCGATGTCGGTCCAGGAGGCGCCGGAGCGGCGCGCCTGGTCCACGAAGTGTCCGATCAGGTGATCGGCCACTTCGCCGAGGTGGTTGGCCACGACGACAGCGTCGGACAGCTGGTCGAGCACGTTGTCGGGGCGGGCCTTCTTGATGCCGTCGATCAGGTCGTCGAGGCGGAATTGTGAGGTCATGCGTCAACCATAGGTTGACGATGGGCAGTCGTCAACTATCGGTTGACGATTCGGGTCAGGGGCGCGCCGACCAAGCCGCGCCGCGCACGATGCGCTCCTTGACCCACGCCGCCGCCCGCCCGGTCAGCACCGTCCGCGCCGGTGCGTCATCGGCGTGCACGACCTGCACGACGCCGTCCCGGCGGCCCAGGCTCAGGCACTGGAGCACGTAACGGAACCGGAGGTCTCGCGGCTCGCGACCGCGCATCCGGGCGACGGCGGCATCGGCCGCGTGTTTACCGGTGGGCAGCGCCGTGGCACACGCCATGCGCAGCTCACGCCCGCCCGGCCCCGCGACGACGGCGGCGTCGCCCGCGGCGAAGATGTCCGGGTGCGACGCCGACCGCAGGGTGGCGTCGGTCAGCACCCGGCCGTCGGCATCCACCGCCAGACCGGAGCGGGCGGCGAGATCCGGCACCCGGAAACCGGTGGTCCACACCGTCGTCGCGGCCTCGACCAGCGAACCGTCGGCCAAGCGCGCACCGTCGGGCGTCACCTCGATCACCTTTGCGCCGGAGCGGATCTCTACGCCGAGACGCTCGAGCGTCCGCCCGATGTGCGCCTGCGCCCGCGCCGACAGCCAGGCGCCCGGCTCCTCCGACCCGAGCAGCAGCACCCGCGTCCCGGGCTGCGATTCGGCCAGTTCCGCCGCCAGCTCGATACCGGTCGCTCCCGCGCCGACGATCGCCACCGGCCCGTCGGGCGCGGACAGGTCGGCCAGATCATCCTGGGTCGCAATGGAGTAGGCGTGTCTGGCGACGCCCGGGACGGTCTCGACGTCGGCGACGCTGCCGAGGGCGTAGATCAGCGTGTCGTAGTCGAGGGCGGGCGCGGCGTCGAGCGCCACGCGCTTGGCGACCGTGTCGATCTCGGTCGCACGGGCGCGCACGAAGCGAATCCCTTTGTTGTCCAGGGCTTCCCGCAGATCCCAGGTGGGAGTCCCCTGCCCGGCCGCCCGCTGGTGCAGGCGCACACGCTCGACGAACGACGCGTGGGCGTCCACCACGGTGACCCGCGCGTCCCGCGCCGTGCGAGCGAGCCTGCGGGCCGCCGCCAGCCCCGCGTACCCGGCGCCGAGAACGACGATCCGGTGCTGTCCGGTCATGATGTGGCTCCTTTCGATCGGCCATCACCCTTCAGACCGGACAGGTCCCCGATTCCTGACAGACCGGGGCGGTGAAGCGAGTCACATCGGACGGCGACGGTCCGGCAGCCTGCCCACCCCGCCATCCGAGCCGGCGAAATAGGCCAGCTTGTCCGGATTGACGATGAGCCGCAACGCGGTGACCGCGCCGTCGGCCGCATCGATGCCCACCACCAGCAGCGGCGCGCCGTCCGCCCGCGCGACCGCGGCGGGCGCCCCGTTGACCTCTTCCACGAGCAGCCGCATCCCCGGCACCTCCCAGCGCAACAGGCCCGCCAGGTACCGCGCCACCTGATTCGCACCGTGGATCGAGCGCCGGGCCGCGTTGACCTTGCCGCCGCCGTCGGCCGTCGCGCTCACATCGGCGGCGAGCATCCGCTCCAGCGCCGCGACATCACCCTCGCGCGCCGCCTTCATGAATCGCTCGATCAGCTCGCGGGCATGCTCTGGCGGAACGCCGAAGCGGGCCCGGCCCTCTCGCACACGCAGGGCCGCCCGGCGGAAGATCTGCTGCGAGTTCGTCTCCGTGACGTCGAGCATGTCGGCGATCTCGCGGTGCGCGTAGCCGAACGCCTCACGCAGCACGAAGACGGCCCGCTCGACCGGGCTGAGGCGCTCCAGCGCCGTCAGCAGCGCGAGCGAAACCAGTTCGCGCTCCTCGACGGTCTCCAGCGGCCCGAGCTCGCCGCGCGCCGTTGGCACCGGCTCGGGTAGCCACGGCCCGACGTAGCTCTCCCGCCGGGCTCGCGCCGAAACCAGCCAGGTACGGCAAAGATTCACCAGGGCCGTGGTCAACCACGCCTCGGCGGACCGGATCGTGGCCCGATCGGCGCCGTCCCAGCGCAGATAGGTTTCCTGCACCGCGTCCTCGGCTTCGCTCGCCGAGCCGAGCATCCGGTAGGCGAGCGCGAACAGGCGCGGCCGATGCCCCTCGAATTCCCGCAATCCGTCGGACTCCATGGTCACCTTCCTCCACCCCGGCCGACGGATATGACCGTACCGCCCCCAGCGGGGCGCGCGAAGGCGCCGGTGCGCCGCTCGGATGCCGCGCCGAAGGAGACCAGCCTTCTGCGCAGGCCGGGGTCAGAGTCCCGCGTTGGGCGGCGGATGACCATTCTGACGTTGCTTCGCCCCAGGTCGGCGCAGCCGCAGACGCGCCGAACCGCGGATCGCGGGACGCGGAATGGCCGGACGGCGGATGGCGGGCAGCCGCCGGTCCGCTCGCCGTTGCGCACGCCGCTCGGCGGGTTTGTGCGTCCAAGTCTCCGGCCGCGCGGCCACCCAGCGCTGGGAATGCCAGGCGAACGGAATGTGTCCCAGGTACAGCGCCACCAGCACCAGCAGCAGCACGATCGGATAGGTGACCAGCGCCGCCGCGGCGAGCGCGACCAGCACCAGCAGCCCGGCCGCGGCCTGGGGCGCCACCGACACCGACTTCATGGCCAGCGTCGGAATGGTGCTGACAGCCAGTGCGGCGGCGAACACCGTCCACGCCGCGACCTCGTAGAAGCCGACCCACCAGCCGTCGCCGAACTGCACGAACAACGCCACCGGCACCATCGCGATGAGCGCGCCGGCCGGGGCGGGCACACCCACGAAGTACTCCCGCGCCCAGTCCGGCCGGGTGTCGTCGTCCATCAGGGTGTTGAACCGCGCCAGGCGCAGCACGATGCTGACCGCGAACAGCAGCGCGACGATCCAGCCCACACTGTTGCTGCTGAGCAGGGTCACGTACAGCACCAGCGCGGGGGCGACGCCGAAGGAGATGGCATCCGACAGCGAGTCCAGCTCGGCGCCCATCTTCGTGGTGGCGTCGAGCATTCTGGCCAGTCTGCCGTCGAGGGTGTCCAGCACGGCCGCCGCGCCGATCATGGCCAGCGCGATATCGAGTTCGCCGTCGAGGCCGAATTTCACCGCCGACAACCCGGCGCACAGCGCCAGGATGGTGACGATGCTCGGCAGCAGCCGGATGCTGCGCCGCCTGCGCCGCTGGGTGGGTACCGCCGCTTCCATCAGGCGTCAGCGGGTGAGCCGAGCACGGCGAGCACGGTCTCGCCGCCGATGGTGCGTTGGCCGGGCTGCACGAGCAGTTCGGTGCCCGCCGGGAAGTAGGTGTCGACCCGCGAGCCGAAGCGGATCAGGCCGTAGGTGTCGGCGATGGTCAGCACGTCGCCGACCTGGGCGTCGCAGACGATCCGGCGTGCGAGCAGCCCGGCGATCTGCACGACCACGACCTGACTGCCGTCCGGGGTCTCCAGCAGCATGCTGTTGCGCTCGTTCACCGAACTCGCCTCGGGCAGGTCCGCGGAGCGGAATTGGCCCGGCTGGTGCTGCACCGCGCGCACGACGCCGGAAACCGGCGTGCGCTGCACGTGGACGTCCAAGACGGAGAGGAAGATGCTGACCCGCGGCAGCGGCGCGTCACCGAGACCGAGTTCGGCGGGGGGAGCGGCGGTATCGACCAAGGCGATCTCGCCATCGGCGGGGGCGACGACGACGCCCGGCCGGTTGGGCGGCACGCGATGCGGGTGGCGGAAGAATGTCGCGCAGGCCGCCGCGGCGAACAATCCCGTGCGCCGCACCCATTTGCGCTTGCCGCCTACGACGGCGACCGCCAAGGGCGCGGCGACGAACGGGAGCCCGGCGGGATGCAACGGAGGGATCGCGTTGCGGACCAGGTCGGCGACGTGGCCGACTCCGGTGCGTTCAGGCGTGCCGGGCGGGGTGGGACGGCGGGCCACAGGCTCCTCTTTCGTGCTCGATGCAAACGGTTCGCGCCTCTCCACGATAGGACGGGCGCAAGCGTTCACACCTTACGGGAAAGGAGCCTGTGGCACGCGAGGTCACGACCTGACTCGGGCCCCCGTGACCAGTCGAACCAGGAACAGCAGGATCACCGCGCCGCCCAGGCACGTGAAGAAGCTGAACCAGAGGCCGCCGCCCTCGACGTCGACGCCGAGCAGCTTCAGCAGGAACCCACCGAGCAGACCGCCGACGATGCCGACCACGATATTGAGCAGAATGCCCTGTTGGGCGTCCGTCTTCATGATCTTGCTGGCGATCCAACCGGCCAGACCGCCGATGATGATCCATCCGATAATCCCGAGACCGAGCATTGTGTCCTCGCATCCTAGTTGGGCCACGCCTCGTACAGCAGTGGCGTGCGCAGACGAGATACCCACCGATTGTCGGAATACGCGCGGCAGATGAGCGACTTTCAAGCTAATATGAGGAAGCCTCATGTCTATCCGCTGATGGGCAGTGGCTGATGAGGGAACGATTTCGATGCTTCGGGGAAACCCGGCGGCGCCGCCGCAGGTACATAGGAGACGCAGATGGCTGCTCGAATCGCCCAGACCACCGGAGCTGAGCACACGGCGATCCTCGGGCTCGGCGTTTACCGCCCTGCTCGCGTGGTCACCAACGACGAGGTGGCAGGTCCGATCAACTCGAGCGACGAATGGATCCGGACCAGGTCGGGCATCAAGACCCGGCGGTTCGCCGACGACTCGGAGACGATTCAGAGCATGAGCGTCGCCGCCGCGCGCGGCGCGCTGGAATCGTCGGGCATCGCCGTCGACCAAGTCGATTGCGTGATCGTTGCTACATCCACCCACCTGTTGCTGACGCCGGCCGCCGCGCCGCGCATCGCCACCGAACTCGGCATGAACGGCGCCGCCGCGTTCGACGTCTCGGCCGGCTGCGCGGGCTTCTGCCACTCGATCGCGCTGGCGTCGGACCTGGTCCGGGCCGGTACCGCCCACCATGTCCTCGTGATCGGCGTGGAGAAACTGACCAACACGGTCAACCCGACCGACCGTTCCACCGCCTTCCTCTTCGCCGACGGCGCGGGCGCGGTGATCGTCGGCCCGTCCGACGAGCCGGGCATCGGACCCACCGTCTGGGGCTCGGACGGCACCCAGCACCACGCAATCCGCCAGGACAAGGACTGGATGGAGTACTTCCACGAAATCGATGAGAAGGGCCTGGACGCGGTGCGGCCCTACCTGGCCATGGAGGGCACCGCGGTGTTCCGCTGGGCCGCGCACTCGCTGGAGAAGGTGTGCCGCGATGCCATCGATCGCGCGGGATTGTCCCCCGAGGACCTGGACGCGATGATCCCGCACCAGGCCAACGGCCGGATCATCGAGATCATGGCCCGGGTGCTGAAGTTGCCCGAGCACTGCGCGCTCGCCAACGACATCGAGGAGGCGGGCAACACCTCGGCCGCCTCGATCCCGCTGGCGATGGAGGCGCTGCTGCGCAAGGGCGAGTCGAAGCCGGGCGACACGGCATTGCTCATCGCGTTCGGCGCGGGTCTGTCCTACGCGGCACAGGTCGTGACCCTGCCCAACTGGAAGTAACCCCGACTGCGGAACGCCGGTCGTTCGGCGCGGTGACCAGCACGGCTGCCCGTGCCGTCACCGCGCCGAGCGCGTTCGGGGCGCGTGCCGCGACCCCGCTCAGGCGCCTGCTTCGACCGCGGTCTTGATGTTGCCGAGCGTCTCGTTCATGCCGCGCACCAGCGCCTCCTCGAACGGCAGCTCGCCGCCGAGCGCGGCATCGATCGCCCTGCGGGAGAACCACGTGGTGCCGTTGGGCACGTCCCGCCGTTCGATCAGCCTGGTGCCGGATTCGGTCGGCTCCAGGGTGTAGCTCCACACCGTCCGGTTCTCGTTGACCCGGAAGGCGAACGCCTGGTTCGGCTCGAACCGCACGATACGGGCGGTGGTCGGCCAGTATTTGTTGCCGTCGCGATTGAGGTTGATCGTCCAGGTACCCGCCTTCAGCGAGCCGAGCGCCACCATGCGCACGCACTGCGGGCTGAACTCCGGCATCCGCTTCAGATCGGAGACCACCGCCCACACCCGCTCCGGGGGCGCGGAGATGTCGATGCTGACTTCGAGATTTTTCGGCAACGCTGCCTCCGGGATACGAGCGACGGACCGACGGCCATCTGTCCGAACGCGGTGGAACGAGTCGCGCACATCGTAGACCGGAAGACAGTTGCGTCACATTTTCGCTACTCGTGCGCCGGTCGCTGTAATGATCGGCGCACAATCGCAGATAGATCAAGCACAGACACTGCCTCCAACATTTCGGCGTCCCAACGTGAGGTGATCGGCCGTGAGACTGCGCTCCCTGCTACATCGGCGACCGGCGGACCAGGTTCCGCTGCTTCCCGCCGTCGAGCCCGAGGACGAGCGACGAGCGCGCGGCGCCTCGGCATTCCCGCGGCACATCCGATCGGCCGCGCAAGAAGAACGCCTGGAGCGTCTGCTCACGCCCAGTGAGCTGGATCTCGTCCTGCACCATCGGCTCTGAGCCCTGCGCGAACGCCCACGACAGACGGCGCCGCGAGGCTCCATACTCGTCAGGTGACTTCACCCGCTGCTACGAAACCGGCCATCCTGAGCGTCGACGACGACCCGGGGGTGTCCCGGGCAGTCGTGCGCGACCTGCGCCGCCGCTACGGCGCCGACTACCGGATTCTGCGCGCGGAATCGGGAGCCCAGGCGCTCGACGCGCTGCGCGAGATGAAGTTGCGCGGGCAGCCCGTCGCGGTCCTGATCGCCGACTACCGGATGCCGGGCATGGACGGCATCGAATTCCTGGAGCAGGCGATGGACCTGCACCCCTACGCGCGCCGCGTGCTGCTGACCGCTTACGCCGACACCAACGCCGCGATCGACGCGATCAATGTCGTCGATCTGGACCATTACCTGCTCAAGCCGTGGGACCCGCCGGAGGAGAAGCTCTATCCGGTGCTGGACGGGTTGCTGGACGCCTGGCGCAGCAGTGACCACCGGCCGGTCACCGAGACCAAGGTGATCGGCAATCGGTGGTCGCCGCGGTCGTCGCAGGTGCGCGAATTCCTCGCGCGCAACCAGCTGCCCTACCGCTGGTACCTGGCCGACGAGCCCGAGGGAGCGCGGTTGCTGGAGGCGGCGGGCGCCGATCCCGACCGCTGTCCGGTGGTGATCACCTCGGCGGGCGAGGCGCTCGTGCAGCCCTCCGACAGCGAACTGGCCCAGAACGTGGGCTTGACCGTCGATCCGGCGGGCGAGTTCTACGACTTGATCGTGGTCGGCGGCGGTCCCGCCGGTCTCGGCGCGGCGGTCTACGGCGCGTCCGAGGGTCTGCGCACCGTGCTGGTGGAGCGGACGGCCACCGGCGGGCAGGCGGGGCAGAGTTCGCGCATCGAGAACTATCTCGGGTTCCCCGACGGCCTGTCGGGTGCGCAACTGGCCGACCGGGCCCGGCGGCAGGCGGCGAAATTCGGCGCCGAGGTGATCACCACACGTGAGGTGGTGGGACTCGAGGTGCAGGGGTCGGCGCGTACCGTGCGGTTCGCCGACGGCGGCAGCCTGTGCGCGCACACCGTGATCATCGCGACCGGCGTCGACTACCGCCGCCACCCGGCGCGGGGCGTCGACGACTTCACCGGGCGCGGCGTCTACTACGGTTCGGCCATGACCGAGGCGTCCGAGTGCGCCGATCACGAGGTCTACATCGTGGGCGGCGCGAACTCCGCGGGCCAGGCGGCGGTGTTTTTGTCCCGCAACGCGCGCACCGTGCACTTGGTGGTCCGTGCGGAGTCGCTGGAACAGTCGATGTCGCACTACCTCATCCAGCAGATCGCGCAGATTCCGAACATCGAGGTGCACACCGGCACCGAGGTGATCGCCGCCGAGGGTGACGACCACTTGCAGCAGATCGTGCTGCGCGACAACCGGACCGGCGCCGAGGAGAAGGCCGACGCGGAGCGGCTGTTCCTGTTCATCGGCGCCGCGCCGCAGACCGATTGGCTCGACGGCGTGGTCATCCGGGACAGCGCCGGGTACGTGCTCGCCGGGCCGGACCTGATGGTCGACGGCGCGCGCCCCACCGGCTGGGAACTGTCCCGGCCACCGCATCATCTCGAGACGAGCGTGCCCGGCGTGTTCGTGGCGGGCGACGTGCACGCCGAATCGGCCAAGCGCGTCGCCTCCGCCGTGGGCGAGGGCGCCATGGCCGTCATGCTCGTGCACCGCTATCTCGCCTAACCAGGAGGCCGCAGATGACTTCGAACCAGACCGCGGACCGCAGCAGCCGGTCGGTGTGCGATCCCGCCGAGCTGCGCAGCCTGTTCCTGTTCGAGAAACTGACCGACGAGCAGCTGGAATGGCTGTGCGCCGACGGGCGGATCGAGACCATCCAACCCGGGCTGGTCTTCCGCGAGGGCGATCCGGCCACGTGCTTGTACGTGCTGATGGACGGCGAGGTGGTGCTCACCAAGCAGTCGGCAGGCGCGGAGATCGAGCTGGTGCGCACGGAGCACCGCGGTTCCTACGCGGGCGCTTGGACGTCCTACATCGGCGACAAGGTCGAGCAGACCTACAACGGGACGATGCAGGTGACACGACCGTCCCGGTTCTACGTGCTGGACGCCGAGGTCTTCGCCCGGATGATGCACGAATGGTTCCCGATGGCCGTGCACCTGCTGGAGGGCGTGTTCTTCGGCAATCGCAACACCAACGCGCGCATCGGTGAGCGGGAACGGCTGCTGGCGCTCGGTTCGCTGTCAGCGGGGCTCACCCACGAGCTGAACAATCCGGCCGCCGCCGCGGTACGCGCCACCTCGGGGCTGCGCGAGCGGGTCGCCGGCATGCGGCACAAGCTCGCCATGATCGCGGAAGGCAAGTTCGATCCGTCGTCGCTGGGCGCGTTGGTGCGCCTGCAGGAGGAGGCGGCCGCCCAGGTCGCGAAGGCGCCGGAGCTCACGCCGATGGAGGCCGCCGACCGCGAGGATCTGCTCGGGGAGTGGCTCGAGGAGCACGGGATCAGCGACGGCTGGAACCTCGCGCCGAACTTCGTGCAGGCCGGATTCGACACCGACTGGCTGGAACGGGTGGCCGCCACCCTGGAGGGCTCGCCGGAGCAGGTGTTCCAAGGGGCCATCCGCTGGCTGAACTACACCATCGAGACCGAGCTGCTGATGAACGAGATCGCGGATTCGACGACCCGCATCTCGTCGCTGGTCGGGGCGGCCAAGCAGTACTCGCAGATGGACCGGGCGCCGTTCCAGGTGGTCGACATCCACGAACTGCTGGACAGCACGCTGGTGATGCTCAGCCGCAAGATCGGCGACGGCGTGCACGTCGTCAAGGAGTACGACCGGACGCTGCCGCAGGTGCCGTGCTTCGCGGCCGAACTCAACCAGGTGTGGACCAACCTGATCGACAACGCGGTGTACGCGATGAACGGCGAGGGTACGCTGACCATCCGCACCAGGCACGAGAACGATTGCGCGGTCGTGGAGATCGGCGACACCGGGCCGGGCATCGCCCCGGAGGCCCGCAACCGGATCTTCGAACCGTTCTTCACCACCAAGCCGATGGGCGAGGGCACCGGCTTGGGGCTGGACATCTCGTTCCGGATCGTGGTCAACAAACACAACGGCGACATCCGGGTGGACTCCGAGCCGGGCGACACCAAGTTCACCGTCTGGCTGCCGCTGCACCGCCCCGACCAGGAGCCGGTCGCCGCCATCGACACGGAAGGGCAGTCATGACCGAGCGACTCGCGGGCATCGACCCCGCGGTACCACCCAGCGGCCCCGGTTGCCTGGAGTGCGAGCAGAACTCCGGCTGGTGGGTGCATCTGCGCCGCTGCGCCCAGTGCGGGCACGTCGGCTGCTGCGACACCTCGCCCGCGCAGCACGCCACCGCCCACGCCAAGAGCACCGGTCATCCGTTCATCCAGAGTTTCGAGCCGGGCGAGGACTGGTTCTACAACTTCGAGACCGAAGAGATGTACACGGGCGGACCGGAATTGGCGCCACCGCACAGTCACCCCGCCGATCAAGGCGTGCCGGGTCCGCGCGAACGGGTGCCAGAGGATTGGCAGGCACACATCCACTGAACCGCGAGAACCGGTACGCTGCTGCGGACGCCGGGCCTCCGGCACCACGATCCACCCGGGGAAAGCACGGTATGAAACGAACTTCCGCCATCGTCCTGATCGCCGGGACGGTGGGTTTCCTGCTGGCAGGCTGCGGCGGAGGGGACGAGTCCACCGACGCGAACGGATTGCGCAAGGGCTCCGCCAGCGCGACCACGTCCGCCTCGGCACCGCGCACCACGACCGCACCCGGCACCGCGACGCCGACCGCCACGGCCGACACCGACGCACCGGCCACGACGAAGCAGCGCGACTCCGCCCTCGGCCCGGCGTCCAGCACCACCTGCGGTGAGTTCCGGAAGCTCGACAGCGACCAGGAGAAAGCGCTGATCGAGCAGATCCTCGCGGAGAACCCCGGTGGCCCGTTCGACGGCAGCCCGAATGTCGCGCTGGGGACGGCCAAGCTCGTGTGCCTGTCGCCGAGCGTCGCCGACACCTCGGTCGCCGTCGCGGCCGGAATCGCGAAGAAGTAGCCGGGGGTTCGTCGTCCGCGTCCGATTCCGGGATGACGAACCGTGACCGAGGGCGGGCTCGCGCGGCAGAATGGCACAGTGGCAGAACTGGCACTCACCGCCCGCCTGAATCCTTCGGCCGCCGACGCCCGCCGCGGCGTAGTCCGGCTGCATCCCGAAGCGCTGACCGCGCTCGGGTTGCGGGAATGGGATGGGGTCATGCTGGTCGGCTCCCGGCGCACGGCCGCGGTCGTCGGCGTCGCCCGTCCGGGCACGCCCGCCGGATTCGCCCTGCTCGACGACGTCACGCTGTCCAATGCCGGGCTGCGCGAGGATGCGACGGTGGTGATCTCCCCCGCGACCGTCTACGGCGCGAAACAGATCACCGTGAGCGGCTCGGTGCACGCCACCCGCACGATTCCGGCCGCGACGCTGCGGCAGGCGCTGCTCGGGAAGGTCGTCACGGTCGGCGACGCGGTCTCCCTGCTGCCGCGCGACCTCGGCCCCGACATCAGTTCCACGGCCGCCACCCAGGCGCTGTCGCGCACCTTCGGCATCGCCTGGACCACGGAATTGCTCACCGTCACCGCCACCGATCCGCGCGGCCCGGTGAGCGTACAGCCGAACACCGCCGTGGTCTGGGGCGCGGGCGCGGTCGCCGCGCGAGACGCTCCCGCCTCGGCCGCGGCGTCGCTCGCGGCCGGCGCGACGGCCCCCGGCGACAGCGCCGACGGCGCGGCGACCCGGACCACGCCGCCCGGGGACATGCCGAGCGTCTCGGTCGAAGACTTGGCGGGCGCGCGCAGCCAGGCCGCGAAGCTCGGCGAATGGCTCAGCCTCGCCCTCGACGAGCCCGAATTGCTGCGCACGCTGGGCGCCAGACCGCATCTCGGCGTGCTGATCACCGGCCCGGCCGGCGTCGGCAAGACCACACTGGCCCGCGCGGTCGCGGCGCCGCGGCGCGTGGTGGAACTGGACGGCCCCACCATCGGGGCGGCCGAGAGCGGCGCGCGGCTGCGCGAGGTCGCCGAAGCGGTGGCCGACATCGGCTGCGGCAAGGGCGGCGTCCTTTTGATCACCGACATCGACGCGCTGCTGCCCGCCGACGCCGAACCGGTCGCCACGCTCATCCTGGACCAGCTGCGCGCCGCGATCGCCGAACCCTCCGTCGCGTTCCTCGCGACCACGGCGCACCCCGCCGGGATCGACCAGCGTCTGCGCGCGCCCGATCTGTGCGACCGCGAGCTCGCGTTGCCGCTGCCCACCGCGGCCGTGCGTAAGGCCCTACTGGAACATCTGCTGCGCCGGGTGCCGACCGCGGAGTTGAAGCTCGAGGAGATCGCGGCGCGCACCCCCGGATTCGTGGTCTCCGATCTGGCGGCGCTGTGCCGGGAGGCCGCGTTACGCGCGGCGTCGCGGGCCAGGGAGAACGGCGAGCCGCAGCTCACCCAGCCCGACCTGCTCGGCGCGCTCGAGGTCATCCGGCCGCTGTCGCGCTCCGGCATGGAGGAACTCGCCATCGGCAGCCTGAGTCTCGACGACGTCGGCGACATGGCGGAAACCAAGCAGGCGCTGACCGAGGCGGTGCTGTGGCCGCTGCGCCACCCCGACTCCTTCGCTCGCCTCGGCATCGAGCCGCCGCGCGGGGTGCTGCTCTACGGCCCGCCCGGCTGCGGCAAGACCTTCCTCGTGCGCGCGCTGGCCGGCAGCGGTCAGCTCAGCGTGCACGCGGTCAAAGGCGCGGAGTTGCTGGATCGGTGGGTCGGCTCGTCGGAGCGGGCGGTGCGCGAATTGTTCCAGCGCGCTCGCGATTCCGCGCCCTCGCTGATCTTCCTCGACGAGGTGGACGCCCTGGCCCCGCGTCGCGGACAGAGCGCCGACGCGGGCGTCGGCGACCGTGTGGTCGCCGCGCTGCTCACCGAACTCGACGGTGTGGAGCCGCTGCGCGACGTGGTGGTCCTGGGCGCGACCAACCGGCCGGAGCTGATAGATCCAGCGCTGTTGCGCCCGGGCAGGCTCGAACGGCTGGTCTATGTCCCGCCGCCGGACGCCGACGCCCGGCGGGAGATCCTGCACACCGCTGGCCGCGCCGTGCCGCTGGCCGACGACGTCGACCTCGACACGCTCGCGGGAGAACTGGAGGGCTACTCCGCCGCCGACTGCGCGGCGCTGCTGCGCGAGTCCGCGCTCGCGGCAATGCGCCGGGACGTGCACGCCGCCGACGTCACCGCGGCCGACGTGCTGGCCGCCCAGGCGGTGGTACGGCCCTCGCTGGACCCGGCGCAGATCGACACGTTGCGCCGGTACGCGGAAAGTCGCGGCTAGACGGTCTCCTCAGCCAATCTCTGGTAAATCGGCTTACGCCGCATTTTTCGCGCGGGAGACATTTTTGGGCGAATCATCGGCAATCACAAGATCGCGCCCGTGCCCCGGGTATGTTCGACAACCGTGCGTAAGGTCGGCGACATTGTCGACGCGATCACGGCCTTCACGGGAGCCGCGGTCGCGGGCGTCACGCTGTTCCTGCCGGTCACCGTCAGCACCAAAGGCCAGACCACCTCGTACCGGATCGCCGGGCTGCTCAACAGCGTGCCGCGCAGCGCCGCGCTGGGCATGATCGTCGCCGTCGCGATCGCCGTGCTGGTGGCGACCACCAAGCGGCCCTTGACCGGCTGGGCGACGGCGACGGCCGCGGCCCTTGCGCAGTTGCTCAATCACTTCGCCGGCCGTCAAGGGCCCACGGCCGAGATGCTGACCACGCAGAACTACATCGACTCCATCTGTGCCGCGGTGTTGCTCGGTGGGCTGGGCGCGGTGGCGCTGCGCCGCCCGCTACCCGGCGCGGCGTTCGCGATAGGCGGCGTCGGGTTCTTCGGCTTCGGCGATCTCGCCAGCCTGCTGAACATCAACGCGGATCCGTACGCGGTCCTGGAGACGCCGACGCGCTGGATGATCGGCGCGGCGCTGGCGCTGCTGGTGATCAGCACCTTGCACAACTGGAGGCGCACCGAGGAGCCGAAGACGCCCGGGATGGCGATCGCCCTGCCGGTGACGCCGATCCTCGCCGCCATGGTGCTCGCGCTGGTGGTGCTGGCCGGCACCGAATGGCTGGGCCGCCAGTACAGCAAACTGCCCGCCGAGAGTCACGCCGTCGAGATCACGATCGTCGTCGCCGCGACGATCGTCAGCGCGACCGCCGCCGCCATGCTGCTGCCCGGCCGGGACGGCACCGGCGTGTACCTGGCCGTGAGCCTCACCGCGGCGGTCGACGCCGTGGGATACGCGGTCCGGCCCGGCTGGACCTCCGCGGTGCTCATCGCGCTGACCGCGGCCGGAGTGGCCATCGGCGCACGCATGCCCTCGACCGCGCTGGCCATCCTGCTTCTAGCGGGCATCTCGGTCTTCGCCCTCGTCACCTCGACGTCGGCGAGCACTGTCGCCTTCGCCGTGATCAGTGGGGTGATCGCGTTGACCGCGGGCTACTGCTGCGGCACGGTGCGACCGCACTACGCGCCCAGCGGCGTGCTCGCGCTCACCGCGCTCTACCTCCCTTCGGCGGTGTCGGTGATGCCGGACCGGGTCAAGGACTGGCGCGAAGAGGTGGAGGTGCACGACGCGACGCCCGGCCGGACCGCGCTCGCCATCGTCATCGGGAGCGCTCTCGGGCTCGTCATGCTGCGTAAATTGCGGCCCCGCAGCAAGCCGCAACCGAAAGGGCAGCCGGAAAGCGAATCATTAGCGGACATATAGCCGGAGTCCGCGCGAATGGCGTACGCCATACGCGCCCCTTCCGCGAGAAATACACCCTTTCCGTAGGCTTGTCCCGAACACCCCGCCGCCCCTACTCGACGGAGTGAAGTTTGCTCGTAATCCTGCTCATCCATGCCGTAGCCGCCTTGCTGGCTCCGCTGTGTGTGCGGGTACTGGGACGGAATGCTTTCTTCCTGCTGGCTTCGGTCCCCTTCGGCAGCCTCGGGTGGGTTATCGCGAATTGGTCCGAGCCACAGCGCGTCCGGCTGGCCTGGGCACCGAGCATCGCGCTGAACATCGAGCTGCGTTTCGACACCCTCGCGGCTGTCCTGTGCGCGCTCGTGCTCGGCATCGGAGCGCTGGTTCTGGTCTACTGCGGCAGATATTTCGAGAACGACGAGCCGCGCCTCGGTGTGTTCGCCGCCGAGCTGGTCGCCTTCGCCGGAGCCATGTTCGGGCTGGTCACCAGCGACAACATGGTGCTGCTCTACGTGTTCTGGGAAGCGACGACCGTGCTGTCGTTCCTGCTCATCGGCCACAACGCCGAACAGGCGGCCAGTCGGCGCGCCGCGATTCAGGCACTGCTGGTGACCGGGGCGGGCGGATTGGCGATGCTGGCAGGCATCGTCGTGCTCGGCACCGTGAGCGGCAGTTATCTGCTGTCGGATCTGCTGACCGCGGCTGATCCGCCGAGCGGGCCCGCGGTCGGCGTCGCGGTAGCACTGTTGCTGGTCGGCGCGCTCACCAAATCCGCTGTGGTGCCCTTGCATTTCTGGTTGCCCGGCGCGATGGCCGCGCCGACGCCGGTGAGCGCGTACCTGCACGCGGCCGCGATGGTGAAGGCGGGTGTGTACCTGGTCGCCCGCCTCGCTCCGGTGTTCGCGCAGAATCCGGTCTGGCACCCGCTCGTGCTCACCCTCGGCTCGGCCTCGATGTTGCTGGCCGGGCTGCGGGCGCTGCAGGTCGTGGACCTGAAACTGGTGCTGGCCTTCGGCACGGTGAGTCAGCTGGGGTTCCTGATCGTGCTGGTCGGCATCGGCACGCCCGGCGCCGCGCTGGCCGGGGTGACGATGATCGTCGCGCACGCGCTGTTCAAGGCGTGCCTGTTCCTGGTGGTCGGGATCATCGATCACGGTGCCGGAACGCGGGATCTGCGCCGGTTGTCCGGCCTCGGCCGCCGGGCTCCCGTGTTGTGCGCGACCGCGGTCCTCGCCGCGCTCAGTATGGCGGGCATCCCGCCGCTGCTCGGCTTCGTCGGCAAGGAGAGCGCGCTGAGCGCCGTGCTCGACGCCGACGTGCTCACCGAACCCGCCCGGGCCGCAGTGTTCGCCGGCGTGGCGCTCGGTTCGATGCTGACCGTCGGCTACAGCATCCGGTTCGTCTGGGGCGCCTTCGCGGACAAGCGCGATGAGCCGGAACCCGCGCCCGGCGCGATCGCACTCGCCCACCACCCGAGTGAAGTACCTGTCCCCGCGGACCAGCCGGAAGGCGAGGATCGTTGCCGCTGGCACCCGCCGGGCGCACTGTTCCTGGCGCCACCGGCGCTGCTCGCCATCGCGAGTCTCGTCGCCGGTCTCGTGCCGTCCTGGCTGGACGCACGGCTGCGCCCCTACGCCGGAACGCTCGCCGGGCCCGCGCCCGAGCATCTGGCGCTGTGGCACGGATTCACCCCCGCGGCGGCAACGACGCTGCTGATCGTCGCCGTCGGCGTCGTGCTGTACCGGTTGCGCGACCGCTTCGCCGAATCGGCGCACCCGCGCCTGGGCAACGCCGACCGCGCCTACGACGCAACACTGCGCGCGATGGACGCCCTCTCGCTGCGGATGACCGGCGCCGTGCAGCGCGGGTCGCTGCCGCTGAGCCAGGCGGCGATCCTGGTCACGCTGATCGTCCTGCCGACCGCCCTGCTCGCCGTCGGCGCCCGCACCGGCGTGACGTTGCGGTGGTGGGATTCGCCATCGCAAGCGGCCATCGGCGTGATCATGGTGGTGACCGCGCTGGCCGCGACAGTGCTGCGCAATCGCTTGGCGAGCGTGCTGGTCGTAGGCGTGACCGGATACGGCAGCGGCGTCATCTTCGCGCTGCACGGCGCGCCCGACCTCGCGCTGACCCAATTCCTGGTGGAGACGCTGACGCTGGTGATCTTCGTCCTCGTCCTGCGCGCCTTTCCCGCGCGGATCGAGGCGAGCCGCGCGGCGGCGTTCAAGGTCCGCAGGGCGATGCTGGCCGCGGGGACGGGAGCGGTGGTCGCGGTCCTGGCCGGTTTCGCCGTCGCCGCCCGCACCGCCGAACCCATCTGGCCCCGGATCCCCGATGCCGCCTACGAATTCGGCGGGGGGAAGAACGCGGTCAACGTTCTGCTGGTAGACCTGCGAGCCTGGGACACCCTCGGCGAGATCTCGGTGCTCGTCGTGGCCGCCACCGGCGTCGCGTCCTTGGTGTTCCGCAGCAGGCGCTTCGGCAGCGCGCCGCGCGCGGCCGACTCCCCCGACTACGACCCGGAACTGGTGAGCTGGCTGCCCGCGGGCCGGTTGGTCGACCGGGCCGAACGGTCGATGGTCCTGCAGATCACCACGCGGCTGGTGTTCCCGACCATCATGCTGCTGTCGGTCTACTTCTTCTTCTCCGGCCACAACGCGCCGGGCGGCGGGTTCGCGGGCGGGCTCACCGCGGGGCTCGCGCTGACCCTGCGGTATCTCGCGGGCGGCCGCTACGAATTGGGCGAGGCGCTGCCCGTCGACGCGGGCCATGTGCTCGGCGCCGGCCTCACCCTGGCCGCCGGCACCGCGGTCTCCTCGCTGCTGCTCGGCGCGCCGCCGCTGTCCTCGGCGATCATCGACGTTTCGCTACCGGTGGTCGGCCACGTCAAAGTGGTCACCGCGCTGCTGTTCGATCTCGGCGTCTATCTCATCGTGGTCGGCCTGGTGCTGGATGTGCTGCGCAGCCTCGGCGCGCGGCTGGACAGCGAGCTGGCCGACGCCGAGCCCCCGGCGAGGAAAGGCGGTTCCGGCGCATGACCGCGAATCTGACCCTGCTGATCGTGATCGGCGTGCTGGTCGCGTGCGGGGTGTATCTGATCCTGGAACGCGCCGTGTCGAAGATGCTGCTCGGGCTGATCCTGTTCGGCAACGCGGTGAACCTGCTGATCCTCACCGCCGGCGGCGGCGACGGCGAAGCGCCCATCCACGGCGGGGCCGGCACCGACCAGATGGCCGACCCGCTCGCCCAGGCGATGGTGCTCACCGCCATTGTGATCACCATGGGCATCGCGGCCTTCGTCCTCGCGCTGGCCTACCGCGCGTACATGCTCACCACCAGCGACGACGTCGCCAACGACGAGGAAGACGCGGAGGTCGCCCGGCGACGGGCCGGAGAGGACCCGGAGACGTGAGCCTGTCCTCCGGCCTGCTGCCGGTCCTCACACCGCTGCCGGTGCTCGTTCCGCTGCTGGGCGCCGCGGCGACGCTCGTCTTCGGCCGCAGGCCCCGCGTCCAGAGCGTGGTCATCGTCGGGGCGCTCACCGGCGTGGTGGTGATCTGCGGGCTGCTGCTGTTCCTGGCCGACCGGGACGGCACCACCGCCTTGCAGGTCGGCGACTGGGCGGCACCGATCGGCATCACGCTGGTGGTCGACCGGCTCTCCGCGGCGATGCTGCTCGTCTCGTCCATCGTGCTGCTGTCGGTCGCCCTCTACGGCGCAGGCCAGAACATCCGCGACGGCGACGCGCGGCAGCCGACCTCCATCTACCGGCCCACGTACCTGGTGCTCACCGCCGGTGTCTCGGCCGCTTTCCTTGCCGGTGACCTGTTCAACCTCTTCGTGGGCTTCGAGATCCTGCTCGCGGCGTCGTTCGTGCTGCTCACGGTGGGCGCGACCACCGAACGCATCCGGGCGGGCGTGGCCTATGTGATGGTGTCGATGGTCTCCTCGCTGATCTTCCTCACCGGCATCGGGCTCACCTACGCGGCGACCGGAACGCTGAATCTCGCCCAGCTCGCGGTGCGGTTCGGGGCGGTGACGGAGGGCACCCGCACGGCGATCTTCGGGGTACTGCTGGTGGCGTTCGGCATCAAGGCGGCCGTCTTCCCGCTGTCGAACTGGCTGCCCGACTCCTATCCGACCGCACCAGCTCCGGTCACCGCCGTGTTCGCGGGCCTGCTCACCAAAGTCGGTGTGTACGCGATCATCCGGACGCACTCGCTGCTGTTCCCCGGGGGCGGCTTGGACTCGATCCTGCTGGTCTGCGGCCTGCTGACCATGCTGGTGGGCATCTTCGGCGCCATCGCGCAGAGCGACATCCGCCGTCTGCTGTCGTTCACCCTGGTCAGCCACATCGGCTACATGGTGTTCGGGGTAGGTCTGGCCACCACGCCGGGGCTGGCGGGCGCGGTCTTCTACGTGGCGCACCACATCCTGGTGCAGACCGCGCTGTTCCTCGTGGCGGGCCTGATCGAGCGGCAGGCCGGGTCGACCTCGCTGCGCAGACTGGGCGGGCTCGCCGCGGCCAGTCCGCTGCTGGCGGTGCTGTTCCTCGTCCCCGCGCTGAATCTCGGGGGGATACCTCCGTTCTCCGGGTTCATCGGCAAGGTCGCGCTCTTGCAGGCGGGCGCCGAACGCGGCAGCGTGCTGGCCTGGGTGCTGGTCGCGGGCGCGGTGCTCACCAGCCTGCTCACCCTCTACACCGTCGCCCGCGTGTGGAGCAAAGCGTTCTGGCGCCCCCGCGCGGACGCCCCCGAGGGCCATCTGACCGCGGCGAAGCCGCCGACGCTGATCGAGGAGGCGACCGACGTGCACTACGACGAGCGCACCGATCCCGGCCGGATGCCGCCGCTGATGGTGTTGTCCACCGCGGCGCTCGTGGCGGTCGGGCTGTGCCTGACCGTGCTGGCCGGGCCGATCTTGTCGATCGCCGACCGGGCGGCGGCGGACCTGCGCGATCCCGGTGTGTACATCGGTGCGGTGCTGGGTGACCCGCGATGAGCGACGAGCGGACCGTGCGCCGCCGCGGACGCGAGACGGTCGTGCGCGTCGGCGTCCTCGTCTGGCTCACCGTGGTCTGGCTCGCGCTGTGGGGCGATCTCAGCCTCGCGAACCTGCTGGGCGGGCTGGTGGTCGGCGCGCTGATCATGGTGGCGCTGCCGCTGCCGGGCGTACCGGTGTCGGGCCGGCTGAACCCGCTTCCGCTGCTCGGACTGGTCGTGGTGGGCGCGTATTACGCGCTGGAGTCGAGTCTGCAGGTCGCGTGGTTCGCCATCCGCCCGGCCCCCACGCCGGTGTCCGGCGTGCTGCGGGTGTACGCCCGCACGAGATCGGATCTGGTGCTGGTGCTGTGGACCGATGTGCTCAACCTGATCCCCGGAACGATGGTGCTGGAGATCGACCGCAGGCGCTGCGTGGTCTACGTCCACGTCCTCGATGTGGGCAGCGACGCGGCCGTGGACAAGTTCTACCGGACCACCCGGCGGCTGGAACGCCTGCTGATGGAAGCCTTCGAACGTCCGACCGGATGGCCGTACTCCCGGCCGCCCGCACCCCCGGAGGTGGCATCGTGACCGTCGTCGCCGTCCTCGCCGCCGTCATTCTGACGGCGGCCGCGCTGCTGACCACCTACCGCGTCGTCATGGGACCGAGCACGCTGGATCGGGTCGTCGGCGTCGACTCGCTGATGGCCATCGCCGCTTCGGGATTGGCCGTGTGGGCGGCCTACAGCGCCGACACCACCGTGGTGCCCGCGATCGTCGCGCTGGCGCTGGTCGGGTTCCTGGGTTCGGCCGCGGTGTCCCGATTCCGCGTGCGGGACGACAAATGAACCTCTGGCACGTGCTCGCGGGCACTCTGATCCTGTTCGGCTCGACGCTGGCGCTGACCGCCGCGATCGGTATCGTCCGCTTCCCCGACACGCTCACCCGGATGCACGCGGCCACCAAACCGCAGGTCATCGGATTGATTCTGGTGCTCGCGGGCGCCGCGATCCAGCTGCGCGGGCACGGCAACATCTGGGTGCTGGTGCTGGTCGGGCTGTTCACCCTGCTCACCGCGCCGGTGATCGCCCACCTCATCGGCCGCACCGCCTACCGCGAGCAGCGCCACCGGGACGGGCTGTTGCGCGTCAACGAGATGCGCGACGACGACGTCGACTAGCCGCGTGAACCGATTCAACGCGCGGCGGGCTCGGCCTTCCGTTCGGCTTGCAGCGGTTGACGTACGGACGCGAACCAGGTCGCGTGGAATGCCGCCGCCAGCCCCGCCAGCAACCCGAGCACGACGGTGCCCGCCAGCACCGGGTACTCGGCCATCGGCACCGCGAGGTAGCGGTAGGACAGCAACAGCGCCGCCAGCACGACCGCACCGGAACCGACCAACCGGACCCGGAACCATCCCCAGCCGCGCTCCGGTTCGCGCAGCGCCGATTCGACGGTGAGGCACAGCACCGCGCCCGCCACCAGGTCGACGCCGTAGTGGTAGCCGAAGCCGAGAGTGGCGGTGAGGGTGGCCAGCAGCCAGAACGCGCCGCCCCAGCGCAGCCAGGCCGGGGCGGGCTCGCCATCGCTGTCGCGCCGGGTGTGCAGGAACACCGACAGCGCCCAGGCGGTGTGCATCGAGGGCATGCAGTTGCGCGGAACCGGCGAGTCGAACGGCAGCGGCATCGGGTTCCGGTCGATCGGCGGCACCACCCCGGGCCAGTAGTTGCCCAGTTGCAGCCCGTTGCCGTCCGGTCCGAACGCGAACATCGGCCCCACTACCGGGAACAGCACGTACACCAGGGGGCCGACCAAGCCGAGCACCAGGAAGGTGCGCACCAGGTAATGCGACGGCCAGCGGCCCGACGACACCACTCGGCGCAGCTGCCACACCGCGACCACGATCGCCGCCACGGGCAGCTCGATGTAGACCCAGTGCAGCACCGCGTAGACCACCGGTCCCATCGCGTCGACCGCCCGGCCGAGCACCCACGACGGATCGCCCAGCGCGTGGTCGGCCAGGATCACGTATTCGTCGAGCACGGTCGGTCTGCCGATCACGGTGACGTGCAGCCAGACATCGCCCACCTTGGTGGCCAGCACCAGCAGCGCGCCGAGCGCGGCCGCGTGCAGCGCGTCGCGCCGTTCGGCGCCGGACCAGCGCAGCCAGGCCACCAGCGCCAATCCGGTCAGCGCGATCACCGGGCCGTTCCCGATCGCGAACGGCGCACCCGCCAGCAATCGGACGCCCGCCCACACCACATCGATGGCCACGGCGACGCCGACCGCGACCAGCCTGCGGCGGACCGGAATACCCACCAGCGCGAGAACCAGCCCGGCCCACGGCACGGACATGGATTTGGGTGTGCCGAGGTAGTCCCGCCCGAGGCTTTCCAGCGGACCTTCGAATCCCTGCCGGATGGCGACGCCCTGCAACGCGATCAGCAGGACCGGCACCGCGGCCACCGCCGCGACGACCCGGACCCGGGTGTGCGGTACGCGGCGGCGCGATACCGCGCTTCCTACTCCGGAACCCGGGTATTCGACAAGCATCCGACCATAGTAAACGGGGGGTGAACGCCGTCCCCCTGGCCAGCTGAACAGCAGCCGACCGCTACCCGGCCGGACGCTACTGTTTCAGCTCCTCGACCAGCGCGTCCACCACCGCGACCAGATCGCCCTGCGACGCCGCGGCGACGCGGCGCTGCCGCTGATAGGAGGCCCCTCGCTTGGGGATCTCGGCCACCAGCGCGAGTTCGTCCGCGCAGCCGAGCCGCGCCGCGGTCGGCTCCAACCGGTTCAGCAGATCGTCCAGGTCGTCGGTGACCAAACGCTCGTTGCTGTCGGCGTCGGTGATGATGATCGCGTCCAGCCCGTAACGGGCGGCCCGCCACTTGTTCTCCTGCACGTGCCACGGCGGCAGGGTGGGCAGGTCCTCGCCGTTCTCGACGCGCTGATCGAGGTCGACGATCAGGCAATGGATGAGCGCGGCCAGCGCGGCGAGCTCGGTGCGCGTGGAGATGCCGTCGCAGACCCGCACCTCGATGGTGCCCCACTTGGGCGCCGGGCGGATGTCCCAGTGCATGCCGCCCAGCTGCGTGAACACACCGGTCTTGACCTCGTCGTGCACGAAATGCTCGAACTGGGTCCAGTTCTCGAACTGGAACGGCAGGCCCGCGGTCGGCAGCTGCTGAAACATCAGCGTCCGGTTGCTGGCGTAGCCGGTGTCCGATCCGGACCACATCGGCGAGCCCGCCGACAACGCGAGCAGGTGCGGATACGACAGCAGCAGCGAGTTGAGGATCGGAAACACCTTGTCGCGGTGGGAGACTCCGACGTGCACGTGCACGCCCCAGATCATCATCTGGCGACCCCACCACTGTGTGCGCTCGATCAACTCGTCGTAGTGCTCCGACCGGGTCAGCTGCTGGGCCGACCACTGCGCGAACGGATGGGTGCCCGCGCAGAACAGATCGACGCCCAGCGGGTCGGCCGCGCGCCGCACCGTGTTCATGGTGCCGGTCAGGTCCTCCACCGCCGCGCCGACGGTCTCGTGCACGCCGGTGACGAGTTCGACGGTATTGCGCAGCAGCTCCTTGGTGACTTGCGGCGTGCCGTCGTGGGCGCGCAGTTCACCGAGGGAATCGAACACCTCCGCAGCGGTATTCGACAGATCGCGGGTCACCTGGTCGACCAAGGCGATCTCCCATTCGACCCCGATGGTGGGCCGGGGCGAACCTTCGAAGGGAACGTGCTCGATTCCTGCCCCGGCCATATGCCACCGCGCTACTGGATCACGCCACAAGCGACACGGCCACCCGCGTCGCCCGTCGCTAGGGTCGACTCATCGGGACCCGCGACGCCATCGGCGCGGGAGTAACGATTGGGGATGTTGCCGAAGTTGTCGGCGTCGGCGTGGATGATCAGGGCCTTGCCCTTCACGTCGTCCAGCGTCACCGCGTCGGTGGTGGTGACCAGCTTGGCCGCGCCGTCGCCGCGCACCTCCAGCGAGGTCAGATCGCCGCTGGCCGGATGCGCGTTGGCGCTGCCGACCTGCAGATGGCCACCGGCGGACAGGAAGTCGCCCGCCGGGCCGCCGGTCGGCGCGACGGAGTTCGGCTCGCATTTGCCGACCTGGTGCACGTGCAGGCCGTGGAAGCCGGGACGCAGCCCGTGCGCCTCGACGGTGATCTGCAGGTGGTTGCCGTCCTTGGCGAAGTTCGCGGTGCCGACCGAGGCCCCCGAGGGATCCTTCAGCTGGACGTTCACGCCCTGCTCGGTGTTCGGCGTGCCGCCGTGCTCGGTGCTCGACTGCCCGGCCGGAGCGGGGGACCCGGTCCACACCGGCGGGGTCGTCCCCTGGACGTCACTCGACTCCTGGCTGTTCGAGCAGGCGGCGAGGCCGAACACCGCGACCGCGAGCACCGGGGTCACAGTCCGCCAGGACGGGCGTCGAGTTGTGGACGGGGCCATCGGGGAACTCCTTTACGAGTACCGAGTTTACGAGTAAAGCTGGGTGGACACGTTCGTTACCGGACAAGATGATGCCACGCCGTGCTGCCGTGCCCCCGACAGGGCGGCGTGCCCTCACCTGACGTTCACCGGTCCGAGCGTCCGAACAGCGGCCACACGGGTCAGTTACCCGTGACGATCACCGTTACACCCGGCCCGGTGTCCCCGATCCCGTCCGACTTCGGCGCCACCGCCGCGCCGAGCTCGACCGCGATGGCCTGCGCCGCTTCCTTGTCGCCGGCCGAATTGCCGTAATACACCGTGGTTTTCGCGATATTCGTGCCCGGGTAATTGCCCGTTTCCGCGATGGGCCACCCGCTCGCCGCGAGCTGGCTCGCGGTCTTGGCAGCGAGCCCGGCCACCATACTGTTGTTGAGCACCCGAACCGGGACCGAACGGGCCGCCGCGGAGGTGGTGGGCGCGGCGGTGGTGGTGGGCGTCACCGCGGCGGAGGAGGACGCGGCCGAGGTGGGCGCCTTGGGCGCGGTGGTGCTCGCCGGGACCTGGGGCGCGGCGGTCGCGCTGGAGGTCGGCGAATCGCTGGTTCCCGAGGCGTCGGTGTCGGCGTCGGAATTCGACAGCGACATCGCGCCGAGACCGGCGAAGACGATGGCCAACGCGATCAGCACCATCGCCAGGGCGCGCAACGGTGGCCCACCGGAGGTGGGATTCGGGTAGCTCACCCTCGCGAGCCTAGTCGCACCGAACGGGTCCGCGTCCGCATCGCCGGGTCAGACCTGGAATCCCAGCCGGCGCGCCGCACGCGCCTTCTGCCTGCTCGCGCGCAGCCTGCGCAGCCGCTTCACCAGCATCGGGTCGGCGGCCAGCGCCTCCGGCCGGTCGACCACCGCGTTCAACACCTGGTAGTACCGGGTCGGCGACATGGCGAACAGCTCGCGGATCGCCTCTTCCTTCGCCCCCGCGTACTTCCACCACTGTCGCTCGAAGGCCAGGATGTCGAGTTCGCGACGGCTCAGTCCGGCGCCGTCGGCCTGCTCGGCCGCAGCGTGCCCCGTCGTGACATCTTCGCTCGCGGAAAAGCCGTCCTGGCTCTCGGAAAGATTCCGTGCCGCTGCGCCGTCCATCTCGCTCCCTCGCCGAGTGACCACCAGACGAAAATGGTGCTTGTACGTCGCGGAACATTCAACCACGCGCACCGGTAATCGCCCGGGCCACGGCGCGGCGTGTTCCCTACCTGCCGGTAGTTCGCGGCACCCGAGGCAGCGTGACGTGGCGCGCACGGCAATAATTGGCCCATGGCAATCCTCCCGATCGTGATCGTCGGCGACCCGGTCCTGCACAACCCGACCGAGCGGGTCACGCAATCGCCGGAGGAATTGGCGCCGCTCATCGCGGACATGTACGAGACGCTCGAGGCGGCGCACGGCGTCGGCCTCGCGGCCAACCAAGTCGGTGTCCCGCTGCGCCTGTTCGTCTACGACTGCCCGGACCTGGGCGCGGACGGCGCCACCACCCGCCGCCGCGGCGTGGTGGTCAACCCGGTGCTGGAGACCTCGGAGATCCCGGAGACCATGCCCGACCCGGACGACGACGAGGAAGGCTGCCTCTCGGTTCCCGGTGAGCAGTTCCCGACCGGCCGCGCCGAGTGGGCGAAGGTGACCGGCACCGACGAGCACGGCGAGCCGATCGAGGTGGAGGGCAAGGGCTTCTTCGCCCGCATGCTGCAACACGAGGTCGGGCACCTGGACGGGTTCCTCTACGTGGACGTGCTGATCGGCCGCAACGCGCGCTCCGCCAAGAAGGCGATCAAACGCAACGGCTGGGGCACACCGGGTCTGAGCTGGCTGCCGGGCACCGATCCCGATCCGTTCGGGCATGACGACTGATCCCGCCGCCGGCCTGCCCGATATCCCGCTCGGCCGCCGCGTGGTGCTGCGCTACCAGCTGCCCGCGGGCTATCCCCAACCGCTGACCGACGTGATCGGCGAGCTTCTCTCCCTGGACCCGCCGACCGTGCGCGGCGCCGACGGCGCGGTCGTCTCGGTGGCGCCGGAGCGCGTGGTCGCGCTGAAAGCGCTCGGGCCGAGGCCGATTCGCACGAAGGAGATTCGCGCGCTGGAGGCCGCGGCCGCATTCGCCTGGCCGGGCGTCGAGCACGCGTGGATCGACGGCTGGCTGGCGCGCGCGGGCAACGGGTACACGGGGCGCGCGAATTCCGCTGTGCCGCTGGGCAGCTCGGACGGGCCCGCCACCGTGTCCGCGGAGACGCTGCATCGGATCGGCGAGTGGTACACCGCGCACGGCCTGCCCGTGCAGCTCGCGCTGCCCGATCGGCTGGCCCCGGTGCCGCCCGGCTGGCGCAGCCGGCGGGAGACGCTGATGCTGGCCATCGATATCGATAATTTCGTGCTGCCGCAGGGCCCCTCGATGGTGCGCATCGCGCCCGCGCCGGACCCGGCCTGGCTGGAGATGCACCGCTGCGGCGGCGAAGATGCGCCCGCGCAGGCGATTTCCGCTCCCGTGCCGGATACCGAAGTGCTGACCGCGGTCCTCGACGGCGAAGTGGGCTTCGCCTCGCTCGGCCTGCCGCGCCCCATCGCGATCGGTCGAGGCGCGCTCACCACCGCCCCGGACGGACGACGCTGGGTCGGCCTCACCTGCGTGGCCGTCGCCACCGCGCACCGCAGGCACGGGCTCGGCTCGCTGGTCTGCGCCGAACTGATGCGCTGGGGTCACGACCGCGGCGCGACGCACGCCTACCTCCAGGTCGAGGCCATCAACGAGGCGGCCCTCGCGATGTACCGCGAACTGGGCTTCGTCGAACACCACGCCTACCGCTACGCCGCGCCCGAACCTCTCGCCGGGCCCGGCGGCCTGCGGTAGAACAGACCCTGTCACCCGCGCGAAGGAAGGCCGCAGTGCGTCTCGCCACCTGGAATGTCAATTCGATCCGTTCTCGGCTGGATCGCGTCGCGGACTGGCTCGACCGCCAGGACATCGACGTGCTGGCCATCCAGGAGACCAAGTGCCGCGACGACCAGTTCCCGTTCGAGCGCTTCGACGAACTGGGCTACGAAGTCGCCCATCTGGGGATCAATCAGTGGAACGGGGTGGCGATCGTCTCCCGGGTCGGCCTCGCCGACGTCGAGTTCGCCTTTCCCGGCCAGCCCGGTTTCGACAAGGACGCGGGCGAGTCGCTGATCAGCACGCCGGTCGTCGAGTCCCGCGCGATCGGCGCCACCTGCGGGGGCGTGCGGGTGTGGAGCCTGTACGTGCCCAACGGCCGCACCCTGGACGATCCGCACTATGCCTACAAGCTGGAATGGCTTGCCGCGCTGCGCGACAACGGCACGCGCTGGCTGGCCGAGGACCCGCAGGCCAAGATCGCGCTGGTGGGCGACTGGAACATCGCCCCGACCGACGACGATGTGTGGTCCGTGGAGTACTTCGCCGACAAGACGCACACGTCGCAGCCGGAGCGCGCGGCCTTCCAGGCCGTCGTGGAGGCCGGATACGCGGATGTCATGCGTCCGTTCGCGCCGGGACCGGGCGTTTACACCTACTGGGACTACACCCAGCTGCGTTTCCCGCGTAAAGAGGGGATGCGCATCGATTTCATCCTCGCCTCCCCCGCGCTGGCCGCCACCGTGACGGACGCGATGGTCGATCGTGAGGCGCGAAAGGGCAAGGGCGCCAGCGACCACGCTCCGGTGGTCGCCGAGTTCGCCGACGCGCCCGGGCCCTCGTGACCCGCCCGGCGCAGCCGCCTTTCCCGCGCCGCAGCAGCGGGAACCGGCCGGCGGGCGCCCGGCTCGGCGGCGCGAACGGCGACGCGGGCTTGGGGCCGCGGCAGCGGGCACAGCACCTCGGCCCGGAGCGCCGCCGCCCGCAGGTGCTCGACACCGCGCTCGCGATCGCGGTGGAGCACGGCATCGCCGCGGTCACCATGGCCGCGATCGCGGAGCGGATGAACGTGACCAGGCCGGTGGTCTACGCCTGCTTCGCCGATCGCGTCGAGCTGATCGAGGCGCTGATCCAGCGCGAGGAGGGCTACCTGGTCAGCGGCGTGCTGGAGGTGGTGACGCCGCGGGACGTGGACGCGGACGAGACGGTGTTCGTCGAGGGATTCCGCGCGCTGCTGGCGAAGGCCGCGAGCAGGCCCGACGCCTGGCGGCTGGTCTACGGCAACCCCGATCCCGCCGTGGCGAGTTCGTTCGGGCGCGGCCGCGCGCTCGTCGTCGAGCGCTGCGCCAAGCTGCTGCGTCCGACGCTGCGCGCCTGGGGCACCGCGGACGCCGAGCGCAAGCTGCCCGTGCTGGTGGAGCAGTGGGTGTCCGCGGGCGAGGCTGCCGTGCGGGCGCTGCTCGCGGACAAGGACGGCTGGACACCGGCGGATCTCGGCGCGTTCGTCGGGGCCGCGGTCTACCGGGCACTGCGAAACGCCTGATAGCGGATCCGGCCGCACTACGATGGTGATCAACTATCCGACCACCGGCTGGCGGAGGAACGGTCATGGCGTTCTATCGGCAAGTGGGTGCGGTACCGCCGAAGCGGCACACCCAGCATCGTGACGAGCAGGGCAGGCTCTACTACGAGGAGCTGATGGGCGAGGAGGGCTTCTCCGGCGACTCCTCGCTGCTCTATCACCGCGGCCTGCCGCCCGCGCTGGTCGATTCGACGGTCTGGGAGTTGCCCGACCAGCGGACCACGCCGAATCATCCACTGCGCCACCGTCATCTGCGCCTGCACGCCTTGTTCCCCGGCGACACCCCGGCCGAGACCGATCCGGTCACCGGCCGGCGCCTGCTGCTCGGCAACGCGGATGTGCGCATCTCCTACGTCGTCGCCAAGGGCGGATCACCGTTGTACCGCAACGCGATCGGCGACGAGCTGGTGTACGTGGAGTCCGGCGCGGCGGTGGTCGAGACCGTGTTCGGCGCGCTGCCCGCGCGGCAGGGCGACCAGGTGCTCATCCCGCGCGCCACGACGCACCGCTGGCGTCCGACCGGCCCGGATCCGCTGCGCGCGTATGTGATCGAGGCAACCGGGCACATCACGCCGCCGAAGCGCTACCTGTCGAAGTTCGGCCAGCTGCTCGAGCACGCCCCGTATTGTGAGCGCGACCTGCGCGGACCGGCCGAGACGATCACCACGACCGGCACCGAGGTCGAGGTGCTGGTCAAGCACCGCCCCGGCGGGCGGGTCGTCGGCACCAGGATGATCTACGCCACCCATCCGTTCGACGTGGTCGGCTGGGACGGCTGCCTGTATCCCTTCACCTTCAATATCGCCGACTTCGAGCCGATCACCGGCCGCATCCATCAACCGCCGCCCGTCCATCAGGCCTTCGAGGGCGGCAACTTCGTCGTCTGCAATTTCGTGCCGCGCAAGGTGGACTATCACCCGCTGTCTATCCCCGTGCCGTACTACCACTCCAACGTCGACTCCGACGAGGTCATGTTCTATTGCGGCGGGAACTACGAGGCGCGCAAGGGCTCCGGGATCACCCAGGGCTCGGTGTCCGTGCATCCCGGCGGCTACGCCCACGGCCCGCAGCCCGGCGCCTACGAGAACAGTATCGGCATCGAGTATTTCGACGAGCTGGCCGTCATGGTGGACACCTTCCGCCCGCTGGAACTCGGCGAAGGCGCGCTGGCCTGCGAAGACCCGACCTACGCGTGGACCTGGTCCGGGCGGGGCCCCGAGTGAGGACGAAGATAGAGGTAGCCGCGGAGTCCCCGTTCGGTCCGGACAACCTGCCGTACGGCGTATTCGCGCCGACCGGCGCGAGTCCCCGGGTCGGGGTGCGGCTCGGCGAATACGTCATCGATCTGGCTGCGCTCCTCGATGATCCACTGTTCGCCGAACCGAGCCTGAACGCCTTCCTCGCGCAGGGTCCCACACGCTGGCGCGCGGTGCGCGACCGCGTCCGCGAGGCGGTCGGCGGGGAAGTGGACAGCGCCGCCGTGCACCTCCTGTCCGACGTGGCACTGCGGCTGCCCGTGCGGATCGGTGACTATGTGGACTTCTACGCGAGCATCGATCACGCGACGAACCTCGGCCGCCTGTTCCGGCCGGACGGTGACCCGCTGCTGCCGAACTGGCGTCACCTGCCGGTGGGCTATCACGGGCGGGCGGGGACGGTGGTGGTATCCGGCACGGACGTGGCGCGGCCGTGCGGGCAGCGCAGGTCGGAATCCGGTACGCCGGACTTCGGACCGTCGCGGCGGCTGGACATCGAGGCGGAACTCGGCTTCGTGATCGGCGTCGGCTCGCGGCTCGGCGCGCCGGTCGGGATCGAGGAGTTCGCCGACCGGGTGTTCGGCGTCGCGCTGATCAACGATTGGTCCGCACGCGACATCCAGGCCTGGGAGTACCAACCGCTCGGCCCGTTCCTCGGCAAATCGTTCGCGACTTCGATGTCGCCGTGGATCACCCCGCTGGCCGCCCTCGAGTCCGCGCGGGTGCCGCTGCCCGAGCAGTCGCCCGCGCCGCTGCCCTACCTGCTCGCCACCGAGCACTGGGGTCTGGACATCGAGCTGACCGTGGCGTGGAACGGGCAGCCGGTCGCGTACCCGCCCTACCGCCGGATGTACTGGTCACCGGCCCAGATGCTGGCCCATCTCACCTCCAACGGCGCGGCCACGCGCCCCGGCGATCTGTACGCCTCCGGCACCGTCTCCGGCCCCGGACCGGACCAGCGCGGCTCGTTCATCGAGTTGTCCTGGGGCGGTAGTGAGCCCGTCCTGGTGAACCACCGGCAATCCACTTTCCTCGAAGACGGCGACGAGGTGACGATCACCGCGTCGGCGCCCGGTCCCGGGACTGCGCGAATCGGATTGGGCGAGGTCACCGGTCGCATCATTCCGGCACACCAGTCGTGAACAGCCCGATTCGCCGCTGCCGCATTTCGACGGCCGCCCGGTTCTCCCCAGTCGGCCGCCACCGCGCGGCTCACTCCTGGTCCACCCGCCGGTCCGGCTCGGCCGACACCCGCTGACGCCCTACCAGCGGACCTCATGCACACTTCAGCTGGGCACGGCCCGATCGTCGCGCGGGATCAACGAGAGAGTCGTCCGGCCTGAACGACGGTGACGAACGACGTGAGGTCATCGATCAGGGCGGAACTGTCCTGCGGGTGGTCGCTGTGCAACCAGTCGGTGACCAGCTCGAAAATGCCGCCGACCGTGGCGAGCGCCAAGATCTGCCGACGACGCGGCTCGTCCACGACTCGCGCGGCGGCCTCCGGCCAGTGCTGGTCCAGGAACGCCGCCGCCCAGCGTCGGTTGGCGCGGCGCTGCCGCTCCACCACCGGTGAGATGCCGCCCGCCTCGCCGAAGGTCACCTTGCCCAGCCGCGCGTCCTCGGTGATGGCGTGGACGAAAGCGCCGACGATCGCGGCCACGCGCTCCGGCCAGGACGCCTCCGCGGTGGCGGCCGCGACGTCGGCGACGCGCTGCTGGATCTGTCCCGTCACCTGCTCGAGCAACGCGATGTAGCACGCTTCCTTGCTCTCGAAGTGATCGTAGAAACCCTTGGTCCCCACGTAGGCGCGCTGGCAGATCTGCTCGATCGACGTGCCGGAATAACCCTGTTCGGCGAACAGCTCGGTGGCGGCGTCCAAGAGCAGGCCGCGGCGCTGGGCGCTGCGCTGCTCGGCGTCGAGTCCACGGATCCGGCGCCGCGCCGGGCTCGCGGCGGGCCGCGCGGCGGAGGTGCTGGGGGTCATGGCACCGACGATAGCCGGGCCGCGGCAGCAACCGGCTGCCGCTTGAGCGCCGCACATCCGGGTACGCCGCCGCTACGGCCCCATCCGCCCGCGAAGGAGCGAGGTCATGACCGATCGCCCGCACGCAGCGCACCGCCGCCCCGATGGCGTGGACGACGTCACCGTGGCCGCCACCGGCAAACTCTCGGAAGCCTTGGAGACCATCGAACGCGCGCGCGGCCATCTGTACGCGTTCCACCAACTGACCGGCGGGGCCGATCTGGCGCTCGACGAGGCGGTGGAGCTGTTCCGCGAGGCCGGGCACACGCACATCGCCGAGCGGATCTCCACCGAGTTGATCGGTCGCAACGTGCTGGCGGGGCGTTGGACATTCCAGATCGTCGAGGAATACGACGACGGCTACTACGGCCTGTTCCGCGACATCGAGCGGGCCGCGCGGGACGAACTGCTCGACGGACGCCGCCACCTCTTCGAAGCCGAGATGAAGGAAGCCCGTCGCACCCACGGCGCACCGGGCCATGCGGCCACGCCGGAGACAGCGGAAGACTCCTGATCAGACGCGGCCGCGGGCCGTCCGCGGTCAGCGCCGCGCCAGTTTCAACAAGAGCTCTTGTTGATAACAAGATGCCATGCTGTAATCGTCGTCACGTCGATGAGGAAGGACCGGACGTGTCGGGGATCACTGGAGAGAAGCACGGCCGTCGCGGCCTGCGCGCGCTGGCGGCGGTTGTCGTGTCCGCCCTGGCGAGCTGCGCCCTGCTCGCGGGAGCGTCGCCCGCATCGGCCATCCCACTGCCGCAGGCGGATTCGTTCTACACAGCGCCGGAAGGATTCGAGTCCCGCGCACCGGGCGACGTTCTGCGCGCACGGGAGGTGCGCTTGGCGGTGCTCACCGCCCTTCCGCTGAACGTGCGGTCCTGGCAGCTGCTGTACCGGACCACCGATCTGTTCGGGCAACCCGCCGCGGCGGTGACCACGGTGCTGTTGCCCGCGGGCGCCGATCCGAACCGTTCCCGCCCGCTCGTCTCGCTGCAGTTCTACTACGACAGCGCGAGTCCCGATTGCTCCCCGTCGTTCGTGCTGCGCCAGGGCGCGGGTCTTCCAGGCCTGGAGGGCATCCACTCACAGAGCGAATTGATCGCGATCGCGGCGCTGCTCAGCCAGGGGTGGGCGGTATCCGTCCCGGACTACGAAGGGCTGGAAGGGCACCTCGCGGTGGCCGAGGAACCCGGATACCTGACATTGGACGGCATCCGCGCCGCCGAGCGCTTCGAGCCGCTCGGTCTCGACGGGGCGAACACGCCGGTCGCGTTGTGGGGCTATTCCGGCGGCGGAATGGGTTCGGGCTGGGCCGCCGAGATGGAGCCGACCTACGCTCCCGAGCTGAACGTCAAGGGCGTCGCGCTCGGTGCGCCCACCTCGGACGTCGTATCCCTGCTGCACGTCAACGGCTCGATGTTCTCGAGCTTGATCGGCATCGGCATCTCGTCGCTGCGCAAGGCGTACCCGAAGTTCCGCGCGGCGTCCGATCGCTACCTGACGGCCGAAGGCAGAGCGCTGATGGACCGGACCGCGGCGCAATGTCTCCCACGGAACGCGCTCACTCAGATGTTCGTCGACTACCAGCGCATGCTGACGATCCCGATCGCCGAGTTCCTCGCCGTCCCGGAGATCGCGGAGGTGTTCGAGGCGACCGTTCTGGGTCGCACCATCCCCACCGCGCCGATCTTCCTCTACCACGGCGTCTTCGACGAGGCGGTGCCCATCTGGACCAGCGAGCGGCTGGTCCGGCAGTACTGCGCGGGCGGCGCTTCAGTGCTGTTCGAGCGCGATCACTTCAGCGAGCACTTGACGCTGCCCTCGCTGGGCATGGCTCGCACCTTCGAGTGGCTGCGGGAACGCCTGGCGCCGGAGGCGCCGGATCAGATCGGCTGCCGCACCGAGGACGTGGTGTCCATGCTCGCCGACGCCGACGCGCTGCTGACACAGCTCGAGATCAACCTGAACGCGACCTTCGGCGCGCTCGGCTTCCCGATCGGCCCGCACGAGCGCTGACGCCGCTGTCTGGCTGTTCGCTCGATCTCCGCGAATCGCCGGGCACGCGTTCAGGCTGTCCGGGTATGGTCGGGCGGGAAAATTTCACAACCAACGGGGGCTCGCACCAGCGGGCTGAGAGGACGGCTAGCCGAAAGGCGTCAGGGCCGTCGACCGTATGAACCTGACCGGGTAATGCCGGCGTAGGGAGGAAAAGATGGCACCCGCCGCTGCGTCCGACGGCGCATCCGCACCCGTCGACAGCGTCACCACCGGCCCGATCGAGGGCAGTGTCAAGCACTATCTCGAAGTCGACGACCTGCGCATTCCGGTGCGCCGGATCAATCTGACCAACGGGGAGCACTTCGACGTGTACGACACGTCGGGCCCGTACACCGACGAGACGGCGACGATCGATCTCGAAGGCGGTCTACCGAAGCTGCGCGACACGTGGGCGAAACCGGAAGGCAAGGGCCCGCGCACCCAGCTCGCTTGGGCTCGCGAGGGCATCGTCACGCCCGAGATGCGGTTCATCGCCGCACGGGAAGGCGTCTCGCCGGAGATGGTGCGCGAGGAGGTGGCCGCGGGACGCGCGGTCATCCCGGCCAACCACAAGCATCCGGAGCTCGAGCCGACCATCATCGGCAAGAAGTTCCTGGTCAAGATCAACGCGAACATCGGTAATTCGGCCGTCTCCTCCTCGATCGCCGAAGAGGTGGAGAAGATGGTGTGGGCCACCCGCTGGGGCGCGGACACCATCATGGACCTGTCCACCGGCAAGAACATCCACGAGACCCGCGAGTGGATCCTGCGCAACTCCCCCGTCCCGGTGGGCACCGTGCCGATCTACCAGGCGCTGGAGAAGGTGAACGGCGACCCCACCGCGCTCACCTGGGAAATCTACCGCGACACCGTGATCGAGCAGTGCGAGCAAGGCGTGGACTACATGACCGTGCACGCGGGCGTGCTGCTGCGTTATGTCCCGCTGACCGCCAAGCGGGTGACCGGCATCGTCTCGCGCGGCGGGTCGATCATGGCCGCCTGGTGCCTGGCGCACCACCGGGAATCGTTCCTGTACACCCACTTCGAAGAACTCTGCGAGATCCTGGCGCGCTACGACGTCACCTTCTCCCTCGGCGACGGCCTGCGGCCCGGCTCCATCGCCGACGCCAACGACGAGGCGCAGTTCGCCGAGCTGCGCACCCTGGGCGAGTTGACCAAGATCGCGAAATCCCATGGCGTGCAGGTGATGATCGAGGGCCCCGGGCACGTGCCGATGCACAAGATCGTGGAGAACGTGCGGCTCGAGGAGGAGTTGTGCGAGGAGGCTCCGTTCTACACCCTCGGCCCGCTCGCCACCGACATCGCTCCCGCCTACGACCACATCACCTCCGCGATCGGCGCCGCCATCATCGCGCAGGCGGGCACCGCGATGCTGTGTTACGTCACCCCGAAGGAACATCTCGGGTTGCCCAACCGGGACGACGTGAAAGTCGGCGTGATCACCTACAAGATCGCCGCGCACGCCGCCGACCTCGCCAAAGGCCATCCGCACGCGCAGCAGCGTGACGACGCGCTGTCGAAGGCCCGTTTCGAGTTCCGCTGGCGGGACCAGTTCGCGTTGTCGCTGGACCCGGACACCGCGCGCGAGTACCACGACGAGACCCTGCCCGCCGAACCCGCCAAGACCGCGCACTTCTGCTCCATGTGCGGCCCGAAGTTCTGCTCGATGCGGATCTCGGCGGACGTGCGCGAATACGCCGAACGCCAGGGTTTGAACGAGGCCGAGGCGCTGGAAGCCGGTATGGCGGAGAAGTCCGCCGAGTTCGCCAGTCGCGGCAACGCCGTCTATCTGCCCGTGGTCTCGTAACGACCACCCGCCGCCCGCCGCGACCCGGCGGGCGGCGGTGCTCTATCCCTCGCCCCGCAGCAGTGTGGCCACCCGCAACGACGTCTCGTGCAGCCGATCGAACACGTCGAGCACGAGTTCGCGCCGACGGGGACGCCCATCGCTGACCTGCTCGACCGTCAGACCGCATCGCGGGCGGAGAACGACGCCGAAGCGTTCGCCGCCGTGTTCACCGCGGACGCCGACTAGGGCGCATCCAGCACGCTCGACGGAACCCCGTAGGGCAGGAACCGCACCCGACGGCGGTCGTCGGTGTTGTCGCGATGGGCGCGTAAGGCCTCGAGTTCGCTCGGGAAGACCTGTTCGACCCTGGCCTCGCCGCTGTCATCGATGCGGTAGATCGCCCACACCCCGCTGCCGGTCTCACCGGCGGTTTCGCCCTCGGGTTCCGGTGGACGCGGCCGTTCCGGTTGGACGAACCGACCGAGCAGCGACGCCAGTGAACCGACGCTCGCCTGATCTACGCGATCCAGGTATACGCCGGCTTTCCCGAGCAGGTCGCGCAGCTCGGTTCCCGCTCCACGCAGTGCGCGTTCGAATTCTTCCGGGTCGATGCCGAAAGGCCCGTTGGTTGGCATCGCATGTGCTCCTGGGGACGAGTTGGGCGCTACGTTCTCAGTGTCCTCGCGAAACTCCGACTTCGCCACGTCGACCTCGCCCATCTCGACGCCCTCACGCTCTGCGATGCGCTTTCCGATCAGAACCGCTCGGCGATCAGTAGGACTGGAGTTCGATCAGCGTGCCCTCCGGGTCACGCAAGTGGGCGGTGCGCAGCCCGGGGCCCCACTGCGGCCGATCGGCCGGAGCTGCGACAACCGTCGCGCCGTGCTCGGCGCACAGTTTCGCACCCGCGTCGACATCGCGGACCCGGCAGACGAACATGACCGCGTCCTGCGACGGCGCGGCTCGCTCCGGCAGCGCCGCCATCGCGACGACCTCCGCCATCGCGGAGCGATCGAAGAGCACGAGCGCGCCTTCGTCCCCGACGTCCCAGTTCGCATAGGGACCCGCAGCGGTTCCCTTGATCAGGGTCGCCCCGATCAGCTCGGGCAGCACGGCCGCGTAGAAGTCGAAGCATTCGGCGAATCGGGTGACCAGAAGTCTCGGATGAAGTGCGTCCACGGCGTCTCCAACTAGTTGGTGCGGACCTACTTTAGGTTCACACCTACAATAGTTCGATGGACTCCGGACGCGCACTGCCACCGAGCCTGCTCGGCCTCGACGTCTACCTCCTGTCCCGAGTGGGCAAGACCGCGCGCGGCCGATTCGCCGACCGGCTGGCCGCCCGCGGTCTGCGGCTGTGGCACATGGCGATCCTCGCGGCGCTGGCCGATTTCGGCCCGCACGCCCAACGGGATCTCGCCGAGCGCCTGGCCATCCACAACAGCGACGTCGCCAAGATCGTCGGCGAACTGGAAGCCGCCGGTCAGGTGGAACGCACGCGCGACGACCGCGACCGTCGCCGGATCACCGTGCGCATCACCCGCACCGGCCGCACGGCATTGCGTTCCCTCGATCGCGAGGCCGGTCGGGTCGGCAACGAAATCCTCGCCCCATTGACCCCGGCCGAGCGCGATCAACTGCATGCGATGCTGGAACGCGTCTTCGCGCAAGCGCATTCGGAGTCCGCTATCGAGTGATTCGGCGACGACCCGCTGCGGGAGGATCGTCGGCGGCATCGGACGAGTCAGGACCACCTTCGCTCTGCCGCTCGCACGAGCCGGGTGCGTGTGGTCACCGTCGCACCGCGACCGGCCGTACCGCCGCCCGCGCCGATATGCGAGATCAGAGCACCGTCTGCTCGATCAGGCGGCGGGCCGCGCGATCGGTGCGCTCGACCTCGCCGGTGATCATCCTGTCCTGCAAAATCCCTCGCAAGCCCGACACAAGCAAAGTCGCAACGATTTCGGGGGCGTCAATGGACGGAAGGTTGCGCAGCCCGTCGGCCAGCGCCGACACGAAGACGGCGATGGCCGAGGTGGCGTAGTCGCCGTAGGGGCTGCTCGGAGCACAGGCCGCGCCGAGCACCTGGAGCATCACCCGCACGCTCGTGCGCCCGTCACCCGAGGCGTTGGCGGTCCAGAAATCCCACAGCCGGTCGCGGAGTTCGGACGCGTCGCCGATGTCGGCGAAGACGGCCGCGATGTCGGGGCGCTGCGTCGCCAGCGCCTGGACCAGCAGCTCTTCCTTGGTCGTGAAGTAGTAGATGAGCATGCGCGAGCTGGTGCCGAGTTCGGCGGCCAGCGGGCGCAGCGACAGGTCCGCGAGGCCGTGCTCGGCGATGTAACGCACGACGCCTGCGAGCAGTTCGGTGCGTTTGACGTGGTCGAGAGGGCGGGCCATGAGTTGACTGTAGCGATTGGTACAGGTATTCATGACATCGTGACTGTAACAATCGCTTCAGAAACTCGGGATTCGGTCGTGGTCACCGGGTACGCGGCCACCACGTCGCTGGCCGATGACATGGACACGACCTGGTCCCGGCTGCTGGCGGGGCACAGCGGCATCGGTCCACTCTCCGACGATTTCGTGGCCGAGTACGACTTGCCGGTCCGCATCGGCGGCAAGTTGCAGTCACAGCCGGGCGCCGAGCTCACCCGGGTCGAACAACGCAGACACTCCTACGTCGAGCAGATGGCGCTGGTGCTCGGCCGCCGGGTCTGGCGTGCGGCGGGTGCGCCCGAGGTGGACGGCGACCGGTTGGCGGTGGCCATCGGCACCGGGCTCGGCGGCGGCGACGCGCTGATCTCCGCGGTCGACGCGATGCGCGCGGGCGGTTACCGCAAGGTGTCGCCGATGTCGGTGCCGATGGTGATGCCGAACGGTCCCGCCGCCACCGTCGGGCTCGAAATCGGCGCGAGAGCGGGTGTCTTCGCTCCGGTCTCGGCGTGCTCGTCGGGTTCCGAGGCGATCGCGCACGCCTGGCGGCTGATCACCACCGGCGAGGCGGACGTGGTGGTGGCCGGGGGCGTCGAGGGACACATCGACGCCGTGCCCATCGCGAGCTTCGCCATGATGCGCGCCATGAGCACCCGCAACGACGACCCGGAACGCGCGTCGCGTCCGTTCGACCGGGACCGCGACGGGTTCGTCTTCGGCGAGGCCGGCGCGCTGCTGGTGCTGGAATCCGAGCGGCACGCCCGCACGCGGGGCGCCACCGTGCACGGGCGGGTGCTCGGCGCGGGCATAACCTCCGACGCGTATCACATCGTCGCCTCCGAACCGGAGGGGATCGGCGCGGCCCGCGCGATGCGCAAGGCCATCGAGACCGCGGGGCTGCGGGCTTCCGATATCCATCATGTGAACGCGCACGCCACGTCGACCTCCATCGGCGACGCGTCGGAGGCCAACGCGATCGCCTCCGTCGTCCCCGATGCCTCGGTCTACGCGCCGAAATCCGCACTGGGGCACTCGATCGGGGCGGTCGGCGCGCTGGAATCGCTTGTCACCATGCTCACCCTTCGCGACCAGGTCGTTCCACCCACCCTGAACCTGGACAACCCGGATCCGGCGATCGATCTGGACATCGTCGCGGGCGCGCCGCGCACTCAGCGCATCGACTTCGCGCTGAACAATTCGTTCGGCTTCGGTGGGCATAATGTCGCGCTGGCATTCGGCCGGGTCTGATGGCGGGGGCCGCATCCGGCCGGGCTAACGTCGTGAGACAACCGACCACTTGGCCTGAGGACGGACCGTGAGCGAGCGAGAGAACCGAGGACACAGCGTGCGGTCGCGCACGACAGAGTCGAGCGCGCACGGACAACAGCCGTGAGTGACGCCTTCTACCTCCCCGACCCCGACCAGCCGGATCGCTTTCTTTCCACCGAGCTGACCCGCGGGCCGTGGTCGCCGGATGCCCAGCACGCGGGACCACCCTCCGCGCTGCTCGGCCACGTGATCGAGCGGTGCGAGCCGCGTCCGGGGTTCCAGATCGGCCGGGTGGCGGTCGAGATTCTCGGCCCGGTGCCGCTGGAACCGCTGACGGCGGCGGCGCGCGTCGTCCGTCCCGGCCGCAGCGTCGAGCTGATCGAGGCGACGCTGTCCACCGAGCGCGGACCGGTGATGCGAGCCAACGCCTGGCGGTTCAAGCTGTCCGAGCCGGAATTGCCGCTGCCGGAACGCTTCTTGCCGACCGGCACCCGCCCCGGCCCGGAGCAGGCGCACGAGCCCGAGCCGTTCCCGTCCACCCAGCCGATCGGCTTCCACACCGCCATCGATTACCGCTTCCTCAGCGGGTCCTTCACCGAGCCCGGCCCCGCGATCTGCTGGATCCGGATCAAGCACCCGATCGTCGCGGGCACCGACCCGAGCCCACTGGAGCGCACCCTCGCGGCCGCGGATTCCGGCAACGGCGTCAGCGCGATCCTGGACTGGTCGAAGTTCCTGTTCATCAACACCGACCTGACGGTCACTCTGCATCGCCAGCCCGCAGGCGAATGGGTCTGCCTCGACGCCGTCACCTACCCCCAACCCCATGGCATAGGTATGGCCGAGTCGGCGCTCTACGACGAAAAAGGTCCCTTGGGCCGCAGCACACAAACCCTCTTCCTCGGCACCCGGTAGCCGAGGCAGACCCACCCGACAATTCGTCACCGACACGTCGACGGACTGGTCGAAATCCGATGCACGGCCGAGCTTTAACCCAGAGCGCGACTCACCGGAGTGGCGATCCCGACCGCCACGCCGACACCCGACACGATCGCTGTCTCGCCCGCTATCGCCGACGAGCTCATCGCCCTCGTCCACAGGTCGGCGTGCTGACCGCGTGGCAGTGTGGGCACCATGTCTCGTCGACTTCGAAAGATCGTCGTGCGCTTCGCGATTCCGCCGCGTGGCGCCGTGACCGTTGCCCTGCTCGCCCTCGCCCTGGCCACATCCGGCTGCGGCGATGCGGGCACCGTGGACATGAAGGTCGGGGAATGCGGCTATTTCACGCGGGGCCAAGCGAACCGTGCGTGGGACGTACAGCGCCGCAGTTGCGCCGATCCGGAGGCCGCGCTGGTCGTCGTGCGGGGGGCCTCGAAGGTGGATTGCCCCGACCTCCCGTTCAGCTGGTCCAGCCGGGGCAGCCGCGCGCTCCAGGTGTGCACTCACTTGAACGCTCAGGTCGGGGACTGCTTCAACAACCCGGGTAACCAGTATGCGCATCTGCACCGGTTGCGGAAAGTGCCGTGCTCGACGCCGGAGGCGTACGAGGTGAATACCCGCGTCGAGCGCGCGGATTACGGCGTCTGCCACGCCGCGAACAGCGAATATGGTCAGACCGCCGAGATCGTGCACAAGCAGCCGCCGGTGTCGTTCTGCCTGCATCGCGTAGGGAGCTGACGACACTGCCCGCGAAGCGGCACACGTCCGGTGGCGGGCAATCTCGGTCAGGGGCGGGTGGAGATCTGTTGGACGCCCCAGCCGTTGCCGTCGGGGTCGGTGAAGAAGAAGAATCCGACGTTGTCGAGGGGGTCGGGCATGGGCGTGGGGTTTTCGCCGAGGACCTGGATCTCGGTGACCTCGACGCCACGGGAGGTCAGCTCCTGGTGGGCCTGGCGCAGGTCGTTGACCACGAGTTGCAGGCCCTGCTGGGAGCCGGGCGTCATGTCGGGTACCGCGCCCTTGCCGATCACGATCGAGCATCCCGAGCCCGGCGGTGTGAGTTGCACGATGCGAACGTTGTCATCGATCTCGGTGTCGTGGTCTACGGCGAAGCCCAGCTGTTCGGCGTAGAAGCGCTTGGCGCGTTCGATATCCGATACGGGCACGATCACGACCTCGAGCGTCCAGTTCACGGCGCATCCTTTCGGGACGGACAACGGTATTCGTACCAGTGCGGACCGGTGTTCGCGGCAGAATTCATCGCCGAATCCAGCGCCAGCCGAATTCGTCCGGCGCGGGTGGCGGGCCGGGGAGTTCACCCTCCGCGTTCAACCCGGCCAGCAGCATGGCGAGTACCCGGCGGCGCAACTGGACGGTGCGCTCCTGACTCGGCAGCGTGATGGCCGCGCAGGACTCCAAGATCAGGACGAGGTCCTGGGGTGTGACGTCCGGGCGCAGCTTGCCGGTGGCGTGTGCGCGGCGCACGAGCTCCTCGGTCGCTTCGCCGGAGCGGATGACGTCGGGCAGGATCGACTCGTCGGGGGTGAAGGTGCCCGCGAGATGCACGGCGAGTGAGTGCACGTCGGCGTCCACCACCCGCTCCAGGAAGCCGACCAGAGCGCGCCAGCCGTCCGGCTCCTCCAGTGCCGCTTCGGCTTCCGCGTTGTACCGGCGCAGACCCTCGTGGCAGAGCGTGCGCAGCAGCACTTCCTTGCTCGGGTAGCGCCGGTAGAGCGCGCTGATCCCGACGCCGGCGCGTTCCGCGACGGCGGAGATGGGGGCTGTGGCGTCGGCGAGGAACACCGCGCGGGCGGCTTCCAGGATCAACCCGTCGTTGCGGGCGGCCTGCGCCTTGCGGCCGGGTAGGCCCTTCTGAGCTGGGGTATCGGAGGTTTTCGGCATGACTCCAGGATAGCACTTGAACGGAATGATCCGTTCTGTTACGGTTCAATCAGAACAGAGCATTCCGTTTCAAAAGGAGCAGGACATGACCGCCATCACCCCCTTCCGCATCGACATCGACCAGGCCGAACTGGACGACCTGCGCGACCGCCTGGCCCGCACCCGCTGGGCCGAGCAGATCCCCGGCTCGGGCGACACCTACGGGGTGAGCGTCGATCGGGTGCGCCACCTGGTCGGGTACTGGCGGGACGGGTTCGACTGGCGCGGAGTCGAGCGGGCATTGAACGCCTACCCGCAGTTCACCACCGAGATCGACGGCCAGAACATCCACTTCCTGCACGTGAAATCCGCCCAGGACAACGCGTTCCCGCTGATCCTCACGCACGGCTGGCCGGGCACCTTCGTCGAATTCGTCGGCATCATCGAGCCGCTCACCGCCGCCGGGTTCGATCTGGTGATCCCCTCGGTGCCCGGCTACGGATTCTCCGGCCCGACCACCGAGGCGGGCTGGAACGACGCCCGGATCGCCCGCGCCTGGGCGGAGCTGATGCGGCGGCTCGGCTACACCCGCTACGGCGCGGTGGGTAACGACGGCGGATCACAGATCTCCCCGGAACTCGGGCGGGTCGCGCCGGAGCAGGTGGCCGGCGTGCACGTCACACAGGTGTACTCGTTCCCCTCGGGCGATCCGGCGGAGCTGGCCGATCTCGACGAGGACGAGCAGCGGTCGCTGGCCACCCTGGACTGGTTCGTGAAGAACAAGATGGGCTTCAACGTGCTGCAATCGCAGCAGCCGCAGACGCTGGCGCACGCGATCACGGATTCGCCCGCCGGACTGGTCGGCTGGAACGGCCAGCTGCTCGGCCCGGACCTGGACGACGACTTCGTGCTGACCAACATCGCGATCCACTGGCTCACCGGCACCGCTGGTTCGGCGATCCGGCATTACTTCGAGAAGGACAAGGCCGAGCACTCCACCACGCCGAGTACGGTTCCGCTCGCGCTGTGCGGCTCCACCGGCGATTTCCACGGCATCCGCCGCTTCGCCGAGCGCGACCACAACATCGTGTCGTGGCGCACGCACGAGGTGTTCACCCACTACCTGCACCACGTGGCGCCCGCGCTCATGGCGGAGGAGATCACGGAGTTCTTCGCGCCGCTGCGCTGAGACAGTCTCTTATGGCGACGAGACTCACGGCCATGGATCGTCTCGTTCACCGCTGATGTACTGGATTCAGCAACAGCACAACAGCTTTCGAACAAGGAGAGAACCATGAAGATCGCAGTCTTCGGAGCCACCGGTACCGTCGGTCGTCTCGTCGTCGAGCGGGCGCTGCGGGAGGGGCACGAGGTGACCGCCTTCACCCGCAGCGCCGCGGGCGTCCCGCAGCGGCACGAGCGGCTGCGGGTCGTGGAAGGCGATGTGCTGGACACGACTTCGGTGCAGCGAGCGGTGGAGGGGCAGGACGCGGTGCTGATCTCGCTCGGCAACGGCCGCAAGGGCGTGGTCCGCGCAGGCGGCACCAGGGCGATCATCGCCGCGATGCAACGCACGGGCGTCGCGCGGCTGATCTGCCAGACGACGCTCGGCGTGGGCGACAGCCGGGGCAATCTGAACTTCCTGTGGAAGTACGTGATGTTCGGGCTGCTGCTGCGCCCGGCCTACGCCGACCACGTCCAGCAGGAGGAGTACGTCCTGGCCAGCGACCTGGACTGGACGATCGTGCGGCCGAGCGCCTTCACCGACGGACCGGCCACCGGCAGCTACCGGCGCGGGTTCCCGGCGGGCGAGCGCGGCCTCACCCTGAAGATCGCCCGCGCCGACATCGCCGATTTCATGATCGAGCAGCTGACCGACACGACCTACCTCCGCCAGGCGCCCGGCATCTCGAACTGAGCGCGCCATGCGGCGGAACGCGAGCGGCTCACCCGCGAGCCCGGAGCGTGCCGCTGTGGTCTCAGGCGTGCTCGTGCAGGTCGCCCCAGGCCGGAAAGGGATCGGGATACTCCGCCCACGCACCGGGCCCCTCGGCGAACTCCGCGTCGGTGAGCAGCGCGTCGTCCAGCAGCGCCCGCACCTTGTCGCCATCCAGTTTTATCCCGATGAAGACGATCTCCTGCCCCGGCGGCACTTCCAGTGACGACCACCAGGCGGCGGGCTCGAAAACCAGGTTCGGCCCCGCTTGCGACCACACCGCGGCCAGCGTCGATCGACTCGCGATCCAGCAGAACCCCTTGCTGCGCAAGAGACCGCGCAGCTGCTCCAGCGCACCGGAAAGGCGCAACGGATGGAACGGCCGCTCAGCGGTGTAGGTCAGGCTGCGAATGCCGTACTCCTCGGTCTCCGGCGTGTGCCCACCGGCGAGTTCCTCCGCCCAGCCCTCGGCCTCCGCGGCGACCATCGGGTTGTAGCGCCCGGTGTCCAGGACCTCGGCCAGATCGACCACGCCGTTGCTGGTGCGCAGCACCTGGGCGCGCGGGTTCAAGCGACGGACCGTCGCCTCCACCGCTCCCGCCGCGGCCGCGCCGACCAGGTCGGTCTTGTTGACCAGCAGCACGTCGGCGAACTCGACCTGATCCACCAGCAGATCGGCGATGGTGCGCGCGTCGCCCTGCCCCGCTTGCAGGTTTCGCTCGGCCAGCGCCTGCCCGCGCGCCACCTCGGCGAGGAAGGTCGAGGCGTCGACCACGGTCACCATGGTGTCGAGCCGGGCGACGTCGCCGAGCCGGAAGCCGTCCTCGAACTCCCAGTCGAACGTCGCGGCCACCGGCATCGGCTCGGAGATGCCGGTTGATTCGATCACCAGCTGATCGAACCGCCCCGCACGAGCCAGCCGCGCCACGGCTTCGATCAGGTCCTCGCGCAGCGTGCAGCAGATACAGCCGTTGGTCAGCTCGACCAGCTTCTCCTCGGTGCGATCCAGGTGGCCCTGACCCGCGACCAGCGCGGCGTCGATGTTGACCTCGCTCATGTCGTTGACGATGACCGCCACTCGACGGCCTTCCCGGTTGGCGAGGATGTGGTTGAGCAGCGTCGTCTTGCCCGCACCGAGGAAGCCGGACAGCACGGTGACGGGAAGCAGATCGGAGTCCATGCATTAATGATAACGATTTTCATTTGCTAGACGCGAGCGGGTCCCGGTTGCCCGAGGCGGGCCAGCCGGATCGCCGTAGGGTTTGTGTCGTGAAATTGCTGCCATTGCCCGCCGAGGGGCAGACCCCTGTCCGGGCGCTCACCATTGCCGGTACCGATTCCGGCGGAGGCGCCGGAATTCAAGCCGATACCCGCACCATGGCTCTGTGCGGCGTGCACGCGCTGGTGGCCGTCGCGGCGGTGACCGTGCAGAACACGGTGGGCGTCAGCGGATTTCACGAGATTCCGCCGCACGTCGTGGCCGATCAGGTGCGCTCGGTCGCCGGGGACATCGGAGTCGGCGCCGCGAAGACCGGCATGCTGGCCTCCACCGCGATCATCGAGGCGGTGGCGGCAGTGTGCCGGGAGGTCAGCATCGGTCGCGACGGCGAGGTCCCGCTGGTCGTCGATCCGGTCGCGGCCTCCATGCACGGCGATCCCCTGCTGCACGCCGAGGCGCTCGACGCGCTGCGCTCCACGCTGATTCCGCTCGCGACAGTGGTGACGCCGAACCTGGACGAGGTCCGCCTGCTCACCGGAATCGACGTCGAGGACGACCATTCGGCGCGGCGCGCGGCCGAGGCGCTGCACAAGCTGGGGCCGCGCTGGGCGATCGTCAAGGGCGGGCACCTGCGTTCCTCCGAGTACAGCACCGACCTGCTGTTCGACGGCGAGCAGTTCCTCGAGTTCACCGCGCCGCGCATCGCGACCGGCAACGACCACGGCGGCGGCGACACGCTGGCCGCCGCGATCGCCTGCGCGCTGGCCCACGGCTATCCGGTGCCCGAAGCGGTCGAGTTCGCCAAGGAGTGGACCTATCGCTGTTTGGCCGCGTCCTACGATCTCGGCGCGGGCCACGGGCCGGTGTCGCCGCTGTGGCGGTTGCATCGGAGCTGAGCGGATCGCTCGGCGCGCGCCATTTCTTGTCGGTGGCGACTGCGATACTGAGGACGTCGCCGACACGGATGGCCTCAACGGCGAGGCGATCGGAACAACGAAGTTCGGCGTGAACGCGGCACGACCTCGGCGCCCGGCCCGGGGGGCGCTCCGGTCACATAGCGGAAACCGCGAGGTGCAGCGGCCGATCGGCCGCGATCGCGATGCCGTGCAGCCGCGCGCTCGCGGCCACCAGCGCGAAGACGATCTCGCTCAGATAGGCGGCGAACTGCTCCACCGGCATGGCGGGTGGTTCCGGCCGGTTCACCCCCAGCCACCAATCGGTGGCCGATGCCACCGCGCCGAAGATCGAATAGATCACCAGCTCCACGCTCGCGACCCGCACCGACTCGTCGTTCACCGCGCCCGCGAACAGCTCGGCGGCGCGTTCGGCGGACTGCCTGGCCGATTGCAAGGCGCGGTCGGCGTCGCCGGACCGTTGCGTGAAGTGGCTGTGCAGCATGAACCGGAAGACGTTCGGCTGCCGCGACACCACCCGCGCGTATTCGGTCGCGGCGCGGCGCACCAGGTCGCCGGCCGAGTCAGCGGTCAGGTCGAAGCTGGTCATGACCTGCTCCCAGAGCATGTCGCGCACCCGGTCGACGATCGCGTTGTAGAGGTCGGTCTTGTCTTCGAAATGACGGTACAGCTTCGGTTTGGCCGCGCCCGCTTCCTTGGCGATGTCGCCCATGCTGACGGCGGGACCGACCTTGTCGAGCGCGCGGAAGGCGGCGTCCACGAACTCTTCGCGCACCTTCCGGCGATGCTCACGCCAGCGCTCGGTGCGCGCGTCCACACGTTTCGGCGGCTGGTCGTCTTCCGTCCGGCCGCGCAGCATCACGAATGCGGATGCTACCTGCTCGGGGTACCGAGCCCCGACCGTGTGCCGGGCCTCGTCCTACCGGTCGGTGTTCGCCGGAACCGCTGCCGCCGTCCCCCGCGGCCTCGGCCTTCTTCTCCGCTCGCTTTTCCTCGAGGGTCGTCCGGGACGGCGGCTGCCGGGAACGCGAAACACCATGGGCGGCACCCCCAGGAACCTCACAGCTGGGCCCCAGCACCGTAGCAGCGTGACCCTCGACTCTGGTTCGCATGACCGAGACCTCGACCGTCGCGGCGACGGAACGGACCGAGACCACGGGCGCGCCCGTGCTGGACGTGGTGATCCCCGTCTACAACGAAGAGACCGATCTCGGCGTGTGCGTCCGCAGACTGCACGCCTACCTGCGCGACGGGTTCCCCTTCCCGGCGCGCATCACGGTCGCCGACAACGCGAGCACCGACGACACGCTGCAGGTCGCACAGCTGCTCGCCGAAGAACTCGACGACGTGCGCGTCGTTCACCTGTCCGCCAAGGGACGCGGGCGGGCGCTGCGAGCGGTGTGGGAGCGCTCCGACGCGCAGCTCGTCGCCTACATGGACGTCGACCTGTCCACCGACCTGAACGCGCTGCTGCCCCTGGTCGCACCGCTGATCACCGGGCATTCCGACCTGGCCATCGGCACCCGGCTCGACGCCGCCTCCCGCGTGGTGCGCGGCCCCAAGCGCGAGATCATCTCGCGCTGCTACAACTTGCTGCTGAGGGCCTCGCTGCGCGCGCACTTCTCCGACGCTCAGTGCGGATTCAAAGCGATGCGCACCGACGTGGCGCGCCGCCTACTGCCGCTGGTGCGCGACGGGGAGTGGTTCTTCGACACCGAATTGCTGGTGCTCGCCGAGCGAGCCGGGCTGCGCATCCACGAGGTCCCGGTGGACTGGATCGATGACCCGGACAGCCGCGTCGACATCATCGACACCGCGCGCAAGGATCTGCTCGGCATCTGGCGGCTCGGCCGGGCGCTGGCCACCGGGGCGCTGCCGCTCGACGAGCTGCGCCGCTCGGTGGGCAGGGAGCCGCTGGTGGCCGGGGTGCCGCCGGGCATGGTGGGCCAACTCGTGCGGTTCGCGATCGTCGGTGTGCTGAGCACGCTGGCCTATCTGCTGCTCTACACGGTGTTGCAGTCGCTGACCGGCGCGCAGGTGGCGAACTTCGCGGCGCTGCTGATCACGGCGGTGGGCAACACCGCGGCCAACCGGGCCTTCACCTTCGGCGTGCGCGGCTCCAACGGCGCCGTGTCGCATCAGTTCCAAGGGCTGGTGATCTTCGGGGTCGGATTGGCGCTCACCAGCGGGTCGTTGTTCGCGCTGCATCGGTGGGCGCCGGACGCCTCGGTGCAGCTGGAGCTGTTCGTCCTGGTGGTGGCCAATCTGGTGGCGACGCTGTCGCGGTTCGTCGGGCTGCGCTGGGTATTCCGCGACAGCGGCGGCGATCGTGCGCCGAACGCACCGGCTCTCGCCGCTACCGCACGCTCCGCCGAGGGAGACCGTTGATGACGGCGACCATGCCCGCACCGCCGGTCGCGGCCGAACCGCAGCCGAAGCGCCGCCGGAACTGGGAGTACCCGGCGCTGGCCGCGCTGCTGCTCGGCACGGCGGTGGCCTATCTGTGCAACCTGAGCGCCAACGGATGGGCGAATTCGTTCTACTCCGCCGCCGTACAGGCGGGTTCGGTCTCGTGGAAGGCGTTCTTCTTCGGATCCTCCGACGCGGCGAACTCGATCACCGTGGACAAACCGCCCGCCTCGCTGTGGGTGATGGAGCTTTCGGTGCGGGCCTTCGGGCTGAACAGCTGGAGCATCCTGGTTCCGGAGGTCCTGCTCGGCGTGGCGAGTGTGGCAGCGCTGTGGGCGACGGTGCGCAGGCCGTTCGGCCCCGCCGCCGGCTTGCTCGCCGGGCTGGCGCTGGCGGTGACGCCGGTCGCGGCGCTGATGTTCCGGTTCAACAATCCCGAGGCGCTGCTGGTCTTCTTGATGGTCGCGGCGGCCTGGGCGATGACGCGGGCGGTGGACGACGGCCGCTGGCGGTGGCTGATCCTCACCGGCGCGCTGATCGGATTCGGGTTTCTCACCAAGCAATTGCAGGTGCTGCTGGTGGTTCCGGCGCTCGCGCTGACCTACTTGCTCGCGGGTCCGCCGAAACTGGGCAAGCGCATCCTGCAACTCTTCGCGGCGGCGGCCGCGATGGTGGTGGGCGCGGGCTGGTGGCTGCTGGCGGTGGAGCTGTGGCCCGCCTCGTCACGGCCGTGGATCGGCGGTTCACACGACAATTCGATCCTGGAACTCACTCTCGGCTACAACGGGCTCGGCAGGCTCAACGGCAACGAGCGCGGCAGCGTCGGACCGGGCGGCGACCTTCCGCCGGGCGGCAACGGCATGTGGGGATCCAGCGGCATCACCCGGATGTTCGAACCGGCGCAGGGCGGTCAGATCGCGTGGTTGATCCCCGCGGCGCTGGTCGCGCTCGTCGCCGGAATCCTGCTGCGCGGCAGGGCGTCTCGCACCGACCGGCAGCGCGCTTCGCTCGTCCTCTGGGGCGGCTGGCTGCTGGTGACCGGGCTGGTGTTCAGCTACATGGCCGGCATCTTCCACCAGTACTACACCGTGGCCCTGGCTCCGGCGGTCGCCGCGCTCGTCGGCGCGGGAGCGGTCCTGTCGTGGCGGGAGCGCCATCGCCTGTGGGTGCGGCTGACCTCGGCGCTGGCGGTGGGCCTCACCACGGCGACCGCGTGGATGCTGTTGTCGCGCAGTCCGGAATGGCAGTCGTGGCTGCGCTGGACGGTGCTGGTCGTCGGTGCGCTCGCGACGCTCGCCGTGCTCCTGCCCACGCCGCGCAAGCTTGCCGTGGTGTCGGCGCTGGCGGTCGCGTTCACGTTCCTGGCCGGACCGGTGGCCTACGCCGTCGACACCATCGCGACGCCGCACGCCGGTTCCATCCCCTCGGCCGGACCGAACGTCGCGATGCGTGGTCGGCCGCCGTGGGGTGAGGGAATGCCGGGAATGGGCCGTCGCATGCAGGACGGAACGCGAACCAATGGCGACGGCGGCGCGCAAGCCCCCGGCGGTATGCCACCGGACGGACGTTCGCCGGGCATGACACCGGATGGCCGGATGCCCGGAAGCCAGGTGCCGCAGGGGAATGGCCCCGCCAGCCGGATGCCGAACGACGGTCGCCAGGGCGCGACACCCGACGGGCAGTTCCCCGACGGCGCGGGCACCCCGCCCGGATTCCCGCCTGGCACTGCGCCGCAGGGCAACTCACCAGATACCGGAACGATGCCCGGCGGGCAGGCTCCGCAAGGAACCGGGCCGACACAAGGCGCGCCAGGGGACGGCGGTCCCGGACCCGACGGTGGCGGAATCGGCGGCCTGCTCGGGGCGAGCGAACCGAGCGCGCAGGTGGTGTCCCTGCTCGAGCACAACGGCGGCGACTACACCTGGGTGGCCGCGGCCATCGGCTCGAACAGCGCCGCGGGCTTGCAGCTGGCCACGGAACTGCCCGTGATGCCGATCGGCGGCTTCAACGGCAGTGACCCCGCACCGACGCTGGAGCAGTTCCAGCAGTATGTCGCCGAAGGGAAGATCCATTACTTCGTCGGCGGCGGACGTGGACCGGGTTCGTCCGGCTCCTCGCCCAGTGCCCAGATCACGCAGTGGGTTCAGGAGAACTTCACCGCCACAGAGGTGGACGGGGTCACCCTGTACGACCTCACCGCGGCCCACTGAAATCACGCGATGCGGTTCCGTCGCCCTGCATTCCACGGGGCCGCATCGCCTCCCGGTGTTCAGCGCGACCCCCTGCGCCCGCTGAACACCGCATCCGCACCGGCGCCATACCTCGGCGCCGGTGCGGATCGCGTTGTGCGATGAATCCGGCTTCGGCTCTTGGCATCCCGCAAAACTCCAGCGATGATGATCGGACGCGTGACGGCTCCGGGCCGGAAGCCGGACCATCAGGTCACGTGCCACCGAGAACATTCAGGGAAACAGTTGAACGCTTTCATGAAGCTGGCCGTGACGGTGGTCAGCGCACTGGTCGCAACCGCGCTCACCGTCGGATTCGCCGCCACCGCGTCGGCCGCGCCCGCCGACCGGGCCGAACCGATCGCCGCCGCGACCAGCGAGCCCCCGCAGGTGACCTACATCAAAGCGTGCCTGCCGCCCGGCGACACGATCGAACTGCGCACGGGAATCGGCGCGGCGATCGGGGCCGCGATCGGCGCGCTCGTCGGCCTGCCCGTCTTCTTCGTCGGCGCGATCCCCGGCGCGATCATCGTCGGCCTGATCGGCGCGGCCATCGGAGCCTCCTCCTACGCCATCGATTCGGGACGGCTCGAGCAGCAGGGTCTGTGCTGAAC
>NZ_BDCK01000002.1 GCF_001613465.1 Nocardia niwae NBRC 108934 = DSM 45340
CGGGCGAGGGTGCGCACTCGGTCGCCGCCCGCGGCGTGCGCGACGAAAGCGGCCATGCCGTCGACGAGTTCGTCGATCGTCCCGGGTGCGGGTTGCCGGATGAGCACCTCCCAATTCGCGTAGTCACGTGCCTCCAGACGCTCGGTGACGCCGATCAGCAGCGCTTCCCGCGTGCGGAAGTAGTTGGAGGCCGATCCGGCGGGCAAACCCGCGGCCTCGTCGACCGCGCGATGGGTGAGTGCGCGGGTGCCGCGCGATCCCAGCAGGTCGATCGCGGCGTCCAAGACGAGCTCGCGTTTGGTGGACACGCTCAGATACTACGTCGGTAGTGATACAGGTTACAGCCGGATCGGACCGGCCGCTCCTCCCGCTCCCGTCCCGCCCGATTCACTCGTCGCGGCGGCCGTCCTGCGTGTGCGCCACCACCAGCGCCCGCGACGCCGCGGTCGCCGGCCCGATATCGCGCTTTGCTCAGCGAGGTGCGTGCAAGGCGGCGTGCAGCGTGACCGCCCATTGTTCGACTATCCGCTTGCGGCGGGCCGAATCGTCGGTGAGGACGTCGGCCAGCCCGAGACCGCGCGCCATGTCCAGGGTGGCCTGGACCAGGTGGTGGGCGACCGGGTCCGAGTCGTCCACCCCGAGGGCCTCGACCGCGCGGCGATGGGAGGCCCGCCCGAAGCGGGCCTCCAGCGGGACGATCCGTTCGCGCAGCGCCGGGTCCGCGGCGGCATGCGTCCACACCTGCAACGCCGCCTTGAACAACGGGCTGGTGTAGGACTCGACCAGCCCCGCCACCACCGCTTCGGTGCGGGCGATGCCGTCACCCAGTTCCGGCAGCGTCGACGCCTCCTGCACCGCCTGCCCGCTGCGCGTGTCGAACATGTACTCCAGCGCGGCGGTGATCAGATCCTCCCTGGTCGGGAAGTGATGCTGCGCCGCGCCACGCGACACCCCGGCCCGTTCGGCGACGACGGCGACCGTCGCGGCGGCCCAGCCCATCTCGGCCAGGCAGTCGATGGTCGCCTCGAGCAGGCGCTGCCGGGTGGCGCGGCTGCGGTCCTGCTTGGGTTCGTGGGGTGTCGCCATGGTCGTCATTCTGCCCAGTTCGGCGGGCGGCGCTGCAAAAAGGCCAGCATGCCCTCGTGCACCTCGGGGGTGCCGAAGAAGCTCGCCGAACGCCGCGCGAGTTCCTCGGCGGAGGAATCGAACTCGGCGAGGATGCCCGCGTTGACCAACCGCTTGGCCTCGGCCAGTCCCTGCGGTGAGCCCTTGCGCACCTCCCCGCACAGTCGCTCCACTTCGGCCGCCGGGTCGTCGGCGGTTACCGTGACCAGGCCGATCTCCTCGGCGACGGCGGCGTCGAACTTCTCTCCGGTGAGGTAGTACCGGCTGGCCGCGCGCGGGTCGAGCCTGGGCAGCAGGGTCAGCGAGATCATGAACGGGGCCAGCCCGATGCGCACCTCGGTGAGCGCGAAACTGCTGCCCGGACCGGCCACGACGATGTCGCAGCCCGCCACGATGCCCATACCGCCGGCGCGCACATTGCCGTCGATCCGCGCGATCACCGGCTTCGGGATCTCCACCAGCCTGCGCAGCACGCCGATCATGACCCGAGTCCGCTCGTCGGCGGCCACGGCCGGATCGGCGCCGCTGGCCTCACTGAGATCCGCGCCCGCACAGAAGGTGTTGCCGGTGTGCGCGAGCACGATGACGCGCGCCTTCTCGTCGGCGGCCGCGTCATCGAGCCCGCGCAGCAGCTCGGCGACCAGCTTGGACGACAGCGCGTTGCGGTTGTGCGGCGAATCGAACGTGAGCGTCGCGACGCCGCCGCTCACCTCGTAGCGGACGTACGGGCCCGTCTCGGTCATGGCGTCCTCTCAGTACGACTTCGGCAGGCCCAGCGAGTACTGGGCGACGAAGTTCAGGACCATTTCCCGGCTCACCGGCGCGATGCGGCCGATGCGCGCGGCGGCGAGCATGGCGGCCAGCCCGACATCCCGGGTCAGACCGGAGCCGCCGTGGGTCTGGATGGCCTGGTCGAGCGCTTTGATGCTGGCTTCCGCCGCGGCGTACTTCGCCATGTTGGCGGCCTCGGCGGCGCCCATCTCGTCGCCCGCGTCGTAAAGGGTGGCGGCCTTCTGCATCATCAGCCTCGCCAGCTCCAGTTCGACCTTCACCTGGGCGAGCGGATGCGAAATGCCTTGGTGCGCACCGATCGGCGTCTTCCACACCGTGCGCTCCTTGGCGTATTCCACGGCGCGCTCGATGGCGTAGCGGCCCATGCCGACGGCCATGGCGGCACCCATGATGCGCTCCGGGTTCAGGCCCGCGAACAGTTGCATCAGCGCCGCGTCCTCCTTGCCGACCAGCGCGGTGGACGGCAGCCGCAGGTCGTCGAGGAACAGGTTGTACTGGTGGTCGGGCTCGATGATGTCCATCTCCTGCGCCGTCTTGGTGAAGCCTTCGGCGTCGGTCGGCACGATGAACAGGGCGGGCTTGAGCTTGCCGGTCTTGTGGTCGGAGGTCCTGGCCACGATCAGCACGGCCTCGGCCTGGTCCACACCGGAGATGAAGATCTTGCGGCCGTTGAGGATCCAGTCGTCGCCGTCGCGGCGCGCGGTGGTGGTGATCTGGTGGGAGTTCGAGCCCGCGTCCGGCTCGGTGATGCCGAAGACCATCTTGCCGGAGCCGTCGGCGAGCTTGGGCAGCCATTCCCGCTTCTGCTCGTCGGTGCCGTACTTGGTGATGATGGTGCCGCAGATGGCCGGGGAGACCACCATCAGCAGCAGGCCCGCACCCTGCGCGGACAGTTCCTCCATCACCAGCGACAGCTCGTACATACCCGCGCCGCCGCCACCGTATTCCTCCGGAAGGTTCACGCCGAGGAAGCCGAGTTTGCCCGCCTCCTGCCACAATTCGTCCAGCGGCTCGTTCCTGCGCGCCTTCGGCAGCACGTAGTCGCGGTAGTTGTACTTCGCGGCCAGCGCGGCGACGGCGGCCCGCAGCGCCTTCTGCTCGTCGGTTTCGATGAACGACATCAGTTCTCCTGGTTTTCTACGGGTTCGACGACCGCGAGCACGGCGCCGACGTCGACCTGCTGGCCGACGGTGACGTTGACGGCGCTGAGCACGCCCGCGGCGGGCGCGGCGATGGTGTGCTCCATCTTCATCGCCTCCAGCCACAGGATCGGCTGGCCCTGTTCGACGTGGCTGCCGAGTTCCGCGCCGAGCCGGATCACGCTGCCCGGCATGGGCGCCAGCAGCGAGCCGGTGGCCACCTGGTCGGCCGGGTCGCTGAAGCGCGGCAGCCTGCGCAGGGCCACCGGGCCGAGCGGCGAGTCGACGTAGACCTGGTCGCCGTAGCGGGCGACCGCGAATTGCCTGCGCACCGGTCCGCGTTCACCCGGGACCGACAGCACGACGCGATCGGCCGCCGCTTCGACGAGTTCGAGACCGTCGTGACCGTCTACGACGACACCGGTGCGGCCGAATCGGTAACCCACCTCGTGCGTCCCGGTGGCGCGGCTCTCGTAGGACTTGCGCTGCGACTGCGACGGCAGGTTGCGCCACCCGCTGGGCAGTCCGCCGCCCACCCGTGCGCGGCCGCGGTTAGCGGCGGCGTCGGCGAGCGCTGCGGCCACGATGGACAGTGCCTCGCCGGACTCCGACACCAGCGGCGCGGCCAGCGCGTCCAGCCCGTGCGTGGCGAAGAACGCCGTGTCGGTGTCACCGGCGAGGAACGCCGGATGACGCAGCACGCGCGCCAGCAGGTCCCGGTTGGTGACCAGGCCGTGGATCTTCGCGCGGTGCAGCGCCGAAGCGAGCAATCGCGCTGCCTCGCCGCGCGTTTCGGCGTAGGAGATGACCTTGGCCAGCATCGGGTCGTAATGCACGCCGACCACCGAGCCGTCCACCACGCCCGTGTCCAGGCGCACGCCCGGCCGGTCCAGCAGGTCGAATTCGGTGCGGACCGAGGGAATGTCGATCCGGTGCACGGTTCCGCTCTGCGGCTGCCAATCCTGCGCCGGGTCCTCCGCGTAGAGCCGCACCTCGATCGAATGTCCGCGCATCGCGGGCGGTTCGGCGGGCAGCGCGCCGCCCGCGGCGACGTCCAGTTGCAGCCGGACCAGATCCAGGCCGGTGGTGCACTCGGTGACCGGATGCTCCACTTGCAGACGGGTGTTCATCTCCAGGAAGAAGAACTCGCCCCGCTCGTCGGCGAGGAACTCCACGGTGCCCGCGCCGGTGTAGCCGATCGCGCCCGCCGCCAGCCGCGCCGCCTCGAACAGACGCGCCCGCATGCCTTCGGTGCGTTCCACCAGCGGCGACGGGGCCTCTTCGATCACCTTCTGGTGGCGGCGCTGGATGGAGCACTCGCGCTCGCCCACCGCCCAGATGACGCCGTGCGTGTCGGCCATCACCTGGACCTCGATGTGCCTGCCGGTCTCCAGGTAACGCTCGCAGAACACCGTCGGGTCGCCGAAGGCGGATTCCGCCTCGCGCCGGGCGGCCTCGATCTGCGGGGTCAGGTCGGCGAGTTCGCGGACCACGCGCATGCCGCGCCCACCGCCGCCCGCGGACGCCTTGATCAGCACCGGCAGGTGCGCCTCGGTGACCTCGTCCGGGTCCAGTTCGGCGAGCACCGGCACGCCCGCGGCGTCCATCATCTTCTTCGAGGCGACCTTCGAGCCCATCTGCTCGATCGCCTCGACGGGCGGGCCGATCCAGACAAGCCCGGCATCGAGCACGGCTTTGGCGAATTCGGCGTTCTCGGAGAGGAATCCGTAGCCGGGATGGATGGCGTCGGCACCCGTGGCCAGCGCGGCCTCGATGATCAGCTCAGCGCGCAAATAGGTTTCCGCGGGGGTGTTGCCGGGCAGCCGCACCGCAGCGTCCGCCTCGGCGACGTGCGGCGCGGCGGCATCCGCGTCGGAGTACACCGCGACGCTGCCCAGACCCATCCGGCGGCAGGTGGCGAAGACCCGGCGGGCGATTTCGCCACGGTTGGCGACGAGAACGTTCGTGATGTGCGCACCTGTCATGGTCGGCCTCACATTCGGAAGACGCCGAAGCCGTCGGCGCCTTTGATCGGGGCGTTGTGAATGGCCGACAGGGACATTCCCAACACGGTGCGGGTGTCGCGCGGATCGATGACGCCGTCGTCGTAGAGCCGCCCGGACATGAACATCGCCAGCGATTCGGCCTCGATCTGCGCCTCCACCATGGCGCGCATCCCCGCGTCGGCATCCTCGTCGAACGGCTGGCCCTTCGCCTCGGCGGCGGCCCGGCCGACGATCGAGATGACGCCCGCCAGCTGCGCACCGCCCATCACGGCGGATTTCGCGCTGGGCCAGGCGAACACGAAGCGCGGGTCGTAGGCCCGGCCGCACATGCCGTAGTGACCCGCGCCGTAGGACGCGCCCATCAGCACCGAGATGTGCGGCACCTTCGAGTTGGAGACCGCGTTGATCATCATCGCGCCGTGCTTGATGATGCCCTTCTGCTCGTACTCCTTGCCCACCATGTAGCCGGTGGTGTTGTGCAGGAACAGCAGTGGCGTGTTCGTCTTGTTGGCCAGCTGGATGAACTGGGTGGCCTTCTGCGACTCCTCGGAGAACAGCACCCCGCGCGCGTTGGCCAGGATGCCGACCGGGTACCCGTGCAGCTCCGCCCATCCGGTGACCAGACTGCTGCCGTAGAGCGGCTTGAACTCGTCGAAGTCCGAGCCGTCCACGATGCGGGCGATCACCTCGCGCGGGTCGAACGGGATCTTCAGGTCCGACGGCACGATGCCGAGCAGGTCCTCCGGGTCGTAGAGCGGCTCGATCACCTCGGCGCGCGGAGCGGGGCCTTGCTTGCGCCAGTTCAGCCGCCGGACGATGGAGCGGCCGATGCGGATCGCGTCCTGCTCGTCCAGTGCGTAGTAGTCCGCGAGGCCGGAGACCCGCGCGTGCATATCGGCCCCGCCGAGGGATTCGTCGTCGGACTCCTCACCGGTGGCCATCTTGACCAGCGGCGGACCGCCGAGGAACACCTTGGAGCGCTCCTTGATCATCACCACGTGGTCGGACATGCCCGGGATGTAGGCGCCGCCCGCGGTGGAGTTGCCGAACACCAGCGCGATGGTCGGGATGCCCGCCGCCGACGCCTGGGTGAGGTCACGGAACATCCGTCCGCCGGGGACGAACACCTCCTTCTGCGTCGGCAGGTCCGCGCCGCCGGACTCCACCAGCGAGATCACCGGCAGCCGGTTCTCCCGCACGATGTCGTTGATGCGCAACGTCTTGCGCAGCGTCCACGGGTTCGAGGTGCCGCCGCGCACGGTCGGGTCGGGCGCGACGATCATGCACTCGACGCCCTCCACGATGCCGATGCCCGCGATGGTGCTGCCGCCGACATGGAATTCGCTGCCCCAGCCCGCCAGCGGGCACAGCTCCAGGAACGGCGAGTCCTCGTCGACGAGCAGTTCGATGCGCTCGCGCGCGGTCAGCTTGCCGCGCTTGCGGTGCCGCGCCAGCTTGTCCGGCCCGCCGCCCGCGATGGCCTTGGCGAACTCCGCCTCGACTTCGGCGAGCTTGGCCGTCATCGCCTCCGCCGCGGCCTCGTACTCGGGCGCGGTGGTGTCCAAGGTGCTACGCAGAGTGGTCATGACTGGTACCCCAATCGCTTCGCCGCCAGTCCGGTCAGGATTTCGGTCGTGCCGCCGCCGATCCCGAGGATGCGCATGTCCCGGTACTGGCGCTCGATCTCGGACTCACGCATGTAGCCGAGCCCGCCGAACAGCTGGACAGCCTGGTTGGCCACCCACTCGCCCGCTTCGACGGCGGTGTTCTTCGCGAAGCACACTTCGGCGATGAGATCGGTCTCGCCTTCGGCGCTGCGCTGCACCACGTCGCGGGTGTAGACGCGGGCGACGTCGATGCGCCGCGCCATCTCGGTGACCGTGTTCTGCACCGCCTGCCTGCTGATCAGCGGGCGGCCGAAGGTCTCGCGGTTGCGCACCCACTCCAGGGTGAGGTCCAGGCAGCGTTGCGCGCTGGAATACGCCTGCACCGCCAGGCCGACGCGCTCGCTGACGAACGCGCCCGCGATCTGGAAGAAGCCGGAGTTCTCCGGGCCGACCAGATTCTCCACCGGCACCCGGACGTCGACGTAGGACAGCTCGGCGGTGTCGGAGGCCAGCCAGCCCATCTTGTCCAGCTTGCGGCTGACCGTGAAGCCGGGCGTGTCCTTGTCGACGATGAGCAGCGAGATGCCGCCGGAGCCCGGTCCGCCGGTGCGCACGGCGGTGACCACGAAGTCGGCGCGGACGCCGGAGGTGATGTAGGTCTTGGCGCCGTTGACGATGTAGTGGTCGCCGTCACGGCGCGCGGTGGTGGTGAGGTGCCCGACGTCGGAGCCGCCGCCGGGTTCGGTGATCGCGAGCGAGCCGATCTTCTCGCCCGCCAGCGTGGGCTTCACCCAGCGCTCGATCTGCTCGGCGTTGCCCGAGGCGATGATGTGCGGCACGGAGATGCCGCAGGTGAACAGCGAGGCGAACAGCCCGCCGGAGGCACCGGCCTGGTGCATTTCCTCGCAGACGATCATGGCGTCCACGCCGTCGCCGCCGGAGCCGCCCGCGGATTCCGGGAACTGCACGCCCAGCAGGCCGAGCGCGCCGGCCTTCTTGTGCAGCTCGCGCGGGATCTCCCCGGCGCGCTCCCAGCCGTCCAGGTACGGCAGGATCTCGCGTTCCACGAATCCACGTACCGTGGAACGTAATTCGCGTCGTTCCGGCGTCTCCCAGAGTTTCGTCATGCGGTGTCCTTTCTCGCATGACCGAGGGCCCTGCGTGGTGACGCGAGCTGCCGCCTCCGGTCCTGACCGGTCATGCGAAAAGCTCCACTGGAATGTCGAGGTGACGAGACCGCAGCCATTCGCCGAGTCCCTTGGCCTGCGGGTCGAAACGGGCCTGATAGGCCACGCCTCGGCCGAGCAGGCCTTCGATGATGAAGTTCAGCGCCCGCAGATTGGGCAGGACGTGCCGGGTGACGGTCAGCGACGCCGCCTCCGGCAGGAGTTCTTTGACGCGCGCCACGGTGAGCATGTGCACCAGCCAGCGCCACTGCTCGTCGGTGCGCACCCACACGCCGATATTCGCGTCACCGCCTTTGTCACCGCTGCGGGCCAGCGCGATCGTCCCCAGCGGGACGCGGCGAGTTTCCCTCGCGGGCAGGGGCTCCGGGGCGGGCGGCTCCGTGACGTCGGCGAGTTCGGCCGTCTCCGTGGCAGGCGCGACGTGTACGCGAGTGCCATCGGGCAGCACCGCCGTGTGCGGAACCTCGACGGCGTCGACGTAACCGGGCGTGAACACGCCATAGGGAGATCCGTTGCCCGGCAGCGTCGTGAAACTGCACCCCGGATAGCTGGCCAGCGCCAGCTCCACGGCGACGTTGGAGAACGCGCGCCCGACCTTGTTCGGGTCCGGATCGCGGACCACGCAGCGCAGCAGCGCGCTGGCCTGCTCCTCGGTCTCCGCGTCCGGCCGGTCCAGGCGGGCCAGCGTCCAGCTCAGCTCGGCGGGGCGACTCGGCAGCCACGACTCCAGCTGACGTTGCGCCAGTTCGGCTTTCGCCTCGATGTCCAGGCCGGTGAGCACGAACTCCATCTCGTTGCGGAAGCCGCCGAGGGTGTTCAGCGAGACCTTCAGCCGGGGCGGCGGGGCCTCACCGGTGACGCCGCTGATCCGCACTCGATCCCGACCATCCTGGTCGAGCCGGATGGTGTCCAAACGCGTGGTCACGTCGGGCCCCGCGTAGCGAGGACCCTGGATCTCGTACATCAGCTGGGCCTCGACCGTGTCGACGGTGACCGCGCCGCCGGTGCCCGCGTGCTTGGTGATGACGCTGCCGCCGTCGGCGCGGATCTCCGCGATCGGGAAGCCCGGTCTGCCCAGATCGGCGAGTTCGGTGAAGAAGGCGTAGTTCCCGCCGGTGGCCTGGGTGCCGCACTCGATCACGTGCCCGGCCACCACCGCACCGGCCAGCCGGTCGTAATCCGTTCGACCCCAGCCGAAGTGCGCGGCGGCCGGGCCGACGATCACCGACGCGTCGGTGACCCGGCCGGTGACCACGATGTCCGCACCGGCGTTCAGGCATTCGACGATGCCCCACGCGCCGAGATAGGCGTTGGCGGTCAGCGGCGTGCCGAAACCGAGTTCTCCGGCGCGCGCGAGCAGGTCGTCGCCCTCCACATGCGCGATCTTCGCGTCCAGTCCGAGATCGGCGGCCACCTTGCGCAGTTTTCCCGCCAGGCCGGCCGGATTCAGGCCGCCCGCGTTGGCCACGATGCGCACGTTGCGTTCCAGCGCCAGCCCGAGGCAGTCCTCGATCTGCTTGACGAAGGTCTTGGCGTAGCCGAGGTCCGGGTCCTTCATGCGGTCCCGGCCGAGGATCAGCATGGTGAGTTCGGCGAGATAGTCACCGGTGAGGACGTCGAGCTGTCCGCCTTCCAGCATCTCGCGCATGGCACCGAGCCGATCGCCGTAGAAGCCGGAACAGTTGCCGATCCGGAGCACATCCGGGTCGGCGGCCAGCATACTCATCAGCGGGAATGCCTCCTGTGCGGCGAACCGTCAGGATGAGCCGCATGCCGCACCCGTGAAGTCCGCGTTCCGCGACCAGCATCACACCCGGGTCAGAAAAAAGCAAGCATGCGTGCTTGTTACTTGGCAACCGGCGAGCCGCCACCCCGCCACCCATCTCCGCGCGGGCTGGAGCAAGATGGGCACGGTGTCCAGCGACGTCACCGTGATCGTTCTGTTCGCCCTGGCGGGATTCCTGCTCGGCGGCGCCTACACCACCTGGAGAACGGCGCGGCCGCTGTCGGTCGCGCTGGCCGTCTGCGCCGTCCTCGCGGCGGGCGGCGCGCTGGCCTGGTGGCTCGGCTAACTCCTAGACAACCGGAAGATTCGCAGGTCCTCGGGGACGCCGTTGAGCGGCGCGGCGAAAAAGCTGCGGCGATACTGCTTGACCGCCAAACCCAGCTCCGCCAGCGTCTCCGGCCGCAAACCCTCCAGCGTCACCTCCGACAGCATGGTGTGGCCGTTGCCGCCCGCCTCCATGACCCGCGCCGCGATCGTGACGTCCACGCCCAGCCAGTCGCCCCCGATCTCGCGCGGGGAACCGGTGTGCAACCCGATTCGCATGTGCGGGGTGTAGCCGCGCACCTGCACGTCGGCCAGGTTGCGCTTGGCCGCCACGGCGGCGCGCACCGCCCGGTCCGCCGAGGGGAACACCGCCATCACGCCGTCACCCATCCGCTTGACCACCTGCCCGCCCTGTTCGGCGATCGGCGGCTCGATGGCCTTGGCCACCTTGCGCAGCAGTTCGAGGGTGGCCTCGTCACCGGCCGAGAGCGACCAGCGCGAGAAGGCCACCAGGTCCGTGAACATAACAGTTATTTCTTGGCTACCTTTGCCGCGTCCCATTCGCTCCAAGGCGGCCTGCCAGACCTGCAAAGCGCCGAAACCGATCTCGCGCGCGGCGCTGGGGGCGTCTCCGACCAGTTTGTCCGCAGCCCGCGCGACCGCTCGCGCGCCGCCGGGCCCGGACACCGACAGCGGGTCGCCGAAGGCAGGGTCACCGGGCAGCTGTTCCCGTGCCCTGCGCAGCACGCCGATGAGATCCGCACGCTGATTTGCGGCGTTCATCAGCGCGGACAGCTGGCGGCGGCGCGATCCGCCGGAGCGGCGGGAAGAATCGAACCCGTCGGACGGCTCCAACGGAATGACCACCTCGGGCGGTACGCCACCGGCGGCCTCACGCCCCGACTCCGGCTCCGTACCGCCGGAAGGTGTTTCGTTCACGCCCCGAGAGTATCTCAGCCGATCTGACGTCGGCAGATTACCGATCATCGCCATCTCTCACCTCCGCGACGAACACAGCGAGCACGTCGGTGGGCTCCGCGTTGGATAACGAGCTGGTTGCTGAACCGAGGCTACTCGGCGCAGCGCAAGCCTCGGAACCGGCGGGCGGCATAGTTTCCTCGATGTTCACACGCGCGATCGGCCCGGCGCGAGGACTCGCACCGGGCCGATCGCGGCACCGTCCGCCGGGCAGTGACAGGACGGTGGGCGAAGCGCCGGACCTCCCGACAAGGTCGGCGCCCCGACAACCCGAGTTGCGAGGGAAGGCGACTCGGGCAGCTTCCCGCTATGCGTCGCGCTGATTCACCACGACCAGGGCCGCGCCGAAGACGATCGCGACGAAGACGGTGAAGTACAGCAGGCTGCCCCACGCCCCCCAGTGCCAGTTGGCCGTGGACGCGGAGGCGCTGAAGAAACGGTTCGCGTTCGCGAACGGCAGGAACGGCGTGACATTGCGGCCGAAGCTGCCGAACGCGCCGAGCAGCCCCTCGATGAGCAGCGGCCACAGCACGATCAGCGAGATGGCCGCGGCGGACTGCCGCACCAGCACGCCGACGCCGATCGCCAGCAGGACGCACAGGAACGCGTAGATCGGGATGCCGTAGACCTCGCGCCAGTCCTCCGCGCTGGACAGCGTTAGGGCCGCTCCCGCGTCCGGGCCGCTGATGGCCTTTGCCACCGCGTAGGCCAGGAACACCAGCACGAGGGTCAGCACGGCTCCGTAGACGCCGACCAGCCCGGCCTTGGTCGTGACGACCTTGGCCCGATGCGGCGTCGCCTGGAACGTGGTCCGGATGATGCCGAAGCGGTATTCGCTGGTCACGGTCAAGGTGGCCATGATCATCAGGACCATCACGCCGAAGCCGCTGACCCCGGCCACCGCGGTGGAGACGGTCAGGTCGATCGCGCCCTCCTTGCCGTAGGACGCGCGCGCCACCGAGGCGAGCAGCGCGGCCATACCCAGCGCGAGAGCGATGACGATCGCCGAGCACCACCAGGGCGACCTGGTGGAGGTGAGCTTGATTCGTTCCGCTGCCAGCACGCCCATCAGAGCGCACCTCCCATAACTTGGTCGAAGCCTTCGCCGTGGTACTGCACGGCGCCGCCGGTCATCCGCATGAACGCCTCTTCCAGTGACGCGCGCTGCGGGGCCAGCTCGAACAGCGTGATGGTGTGCTCACCGGCCAGCTTGCCGACCGCGTCGCTGGACACGCCCGCCACCACCAGCGCGGGGCCGTCGGCGCCCGCGCCGTCCTCGCGGACGGTCATGCCGTTCGAGGTGAGCACGCTGCGCAGCTGGTCGAGCTGCGGGCTGCGCACCCGCACCGACTGCTCGGAGGCGCGTTCGATGAACTCTTGGGTGGTCGAGTCCGAGATCAGCTTGCCGCGCCCGATCACCACCAGGTGCTCGGCGGTCTGCGCCATCTCCGACAGCAGGTGGCTGGAGACCAGCACCGTGCGGCCCTCGGCGGCCAGCCGCTGCATGAACCGGCGGATCCACAGGATGCCCTCCGGGTCGAGGCCGTTCACCGGCTCGTCGAACAGCAGCACCTCCGGGTCGCCCAGCAGCGCGCCCGCCAGGCCGAGCCGCTGCGACATACCCAGCGAGAACCCGCCCGCGGTCTTGCCCGCCACCTCGGACAGGCCGACCAGCCGCAGCACCTCCTCCACCCGGGACTTGGCGATGTCGTTGGACGCGGCCATCCATTCCAGATGGGCGCGCGCCGACCGGTTCGGATGCACCCACTTGGCGTCCAGCAGCGCGCCGACGGTGCGCAGCGGATGGTCCAGCTCGTGGTAGGACTTGCCGTTGATCAGGGCGGTGCCCGCGGTGGGCCGGTCCAATCCGAGGATCATCCGCATGGTGGTCGACTTGCCCGCACCGTTCGGCCCGAGGAACCCCGTCACCTGCCCGGGTCGAACGGTGAAGGTCAGATCCTGCACCGCTACGGTCTGCCCGTAGTGCTTGGTCAGGCCTCTCAGCTCGATCATGCGCCCAGCATTCCGCAAATCCCGGCCGCGCGCGTCGGTAATTGGTGCCGAGTTGAATCATCCTCGAGGATGAGGAAGACGGGTCCGGGTGGGTGCAAGCCCCCGTAGCAGTTCACGCGGTGTCCGGCGGTCGGTCGTAGGCGTCGATGGCGGCCTTGGCCGTCGATGAGTCCTGTAGCACCAGCTCCCACGGTCCGGAGTTGATCTCGAAGCTCTTGCCGAATCCAACCCACTTGCCGGCCATCCGCGCACCCGTCAGCTCGATCAACAGTTGAATCGCGCCGTGGTAGTAGGCACCGCGGTAGTAGCCGTCTTGCGCGGTGTGCTCGCGCCACGTACCCGTAGCCACGTGCCCGTCCACCGTGAGGTCCATCTCCATCGACGACTGCGCGGAGTTCGGCAGGCTACGCACCGTCAGCCGGTTGTCGTGCTGCAAGACGACGACATGGTGCGCAGCCGTGAACGTCGCATCCCGTCCGGACGAGTAGTACTCGTACCGCGACAGCCAGATACCCGAGTAGTTGCCTGGTGTCCTCGGCCGCCGCGCGGCGGCGAACTGCTCGGGCGCGACTTCGCCGATAGCCGAGTCCACCACGGTTCCGTCCTCGCCCCCGGAGAGGCTGCGGCCCGCCATCACGGCACCGAAACCGAGAGACTCGATAGGTAGTCGCATGACTTTCTCCAATGCTCGCGCGTGCGAGGGCCGCGGGTTGGTGGTGAGGCCGGATTCCCAACGCTGCACGAGACGTTTCGTGGCGCTGGCGCATCCCGCTTCCCGTAGTGCCCGTGCTAGGTCGTCCTGGCTCATCAGACGCGCGTTCCTGGCCGCGCGGAGAGCCGTGTTAGGTGCCGAAGCCATGTCGCCACGCTAGTCCTTTGACGCCTAAATGTCGCCCTGAATAGACACGGATTGACGCCGCTTCCGTCATCGCTTGGACATGGCCTGTCGACCGAATCTGAAGGTGGCCCCGACGTCGGGTAGACCCCGAATCCCGGCGTCGGGTGCCTACCAACCACACCACAACGCGCGAAGGGGTACAGCGAATGCCCACAGACCTCGCAGTCACCTTGATCGTCATAGCCGCTGTCGGCGGCCTGCTGATCCTGCTGTTCTGGGTGTTGCCGTGGCTACTCGAACTCGGTGGCGATCCAGACGAGCGAGTTCCGTTCCGCGAGATGATGGACCGCATCGAACGCGAGGAGCAGCGATGACGCCGCGGCGCAGTTGGATCCAGGACTACTGCGAGGACAGCAACTGGCCTGTTGATGAGAAGCACGCACGTGGCCTGTTGAAGCTCCACGCCATATGTACCCCACCGTGTCCGCGCAAGTTGTCCGCTGAGCGGTGGCTCCGGGAGCGCGGCACAGGCCACGGACCGGAGAGCACGACCAGCCCGGCGTAGAACTCGACAACCAGGTGCGTCATCTGGCGACAACTGCCCGTCGCGGAAGCGGGGCCAGGGTATTCATGCTGCCCGCGAGATGAGGCCAGAGGTGGGACAGGTCCAGCTCTGCTCGGCCGCGGAGGTCCGCGCGGATCCGCCGAAGTCTCAGCGGCCCAGCAGTTCGGCGACCTGAAGCAGCGGCGCGGCGTACCCGGGAATCGCGCTCGGATCACGCAGCGCCGACGATGTTCGGACGAAGGTGAGCAATTCGGCCCCCACCAGGCTCCACGGCGGAACCGTCCTGGCGATGTGCGCATCGATCAACGGCGGACCCACCACTGCCTTCGCGTAGCCGGGATCCGCTGTGGCGATCCGGTATTGCGAGTCGAACAGCACATTGCCGGTCGCCGTCGGCTTGTCGCCGAACATCGCGCGGCCGAGCTGGGACAGCAAGCCTCGGGGGAGCACCTCGATCGGCGGGTACATCCGATCGAGCAGGACCACCACGACGACGAAGTGATGTGTGGTGGTGGTCGTGCTGGTCGTGCCCGTCGTCGAGGTACTGCTCGACGACGTCGTCCGGTACGAGTACTCAGCCACGGTCACCCAGCGGTCGCCGAGCTGCCTGCTCATGGTCACGCCGAGTCCGCGCGAGTTGCGGCCGGGCAGGCGCGCGGTCCACTGGGCGCGGCCGGATTCGGCGAACGTCCATCCGTGGGCCGCCGCCCACTGCCCCAGCGTCGCCTTGCGGGCCCGTTCGGCGCGGATGGCCAGCGGAATCGCCACGGCGAGCAGCACGACGAACGACACGAAGATCGTCACGATCAACACGCCCATGGCCTGTCCCGCTTCCATCTCCGATCCCTCCAGCGCAGACGCCGTCTGCCGGTCGGCAGGCCGTTTCAGGAGTGTGGGCGAGCGACCTTCCCGGAGGCTTGGACAATCCTTGCGATGCCGCTTCGAAAGCCTCTGTACAGGATCGCGACCGGACCACCGGGCGTTTACGCGAGCGCGGTCACGGCGGCGAGGGAGGCGGCCGCCTCGAGCAGGGCGTGGGAGCGAGCCGTGATGCTCGCGTCCCGGGCCGACAGTGCCGCCCGGACTTCATCGGATCGGTGGCCGCGCGGCAGGTCGGGCATCAAGGTCTTCAGGGTGTCGACGCGATATCCGGCGTTGCGGAGCTGATGGACGATCCGGGCGTCCCTGACCTGGGCGGGCGAGTACCGTCGCGCGCCCTGCGCGGTCGCGCGATCCGGGACTACGAGTCCCTCCGCGTCCCAATGCCGCAGTGTCGACGGGCGCACGTCCAGCGCGGCGGCGAGTTCGGCGACGCTCATCGCATCCGACGCGCGCACGTCGGCGATCGGCTCGGCGGAGATCACCTCCACTGCCCGCTTGGCGAGTGCCAAATCGGCGCGTTCCCGGTGCAGCCCGGCGTGTGCCGCGTCGAGCAGGGCGAGCACCTGGAAGAACGGTCCCTCGTGGACGGCGCGAACGATGCGCTTGGCCTCGACGGGGCCGACTCCCGCCGCCAACGCTCGATAGGCGAGCGCGGAAAGCACGTGCACCTCGCCGTATCTGCGATAGCCCGTCGTGGTGCGTATCGCTGTCGGCAGCACGCCGTCGCTTTCGAGGTTGCGTATCTGCTGCACGGAGTACCCCGCCAGACGCGCCACGTCGGCCGTGCGCAGTGTGGAGTTGCGAGTTTCCACCCTTACTCCCCTGTATATCTCGCCCGAAGTCTCCACAAGCACCTTAATGAAACGCTGGAGCACATGACCATCGACGAGATCATCGACTTCGTCTCGGCCCTCGACGGGGTCTTGACACTGCGCCCCGGCCCCGGTGACGGCTCTCCCGAAATCAGTTGGGGCGACACGTTCTTCTACTACGCACCGGACGGCGTCGTACCGAAGGCGACCCAGCCCTTCGCGACGATCGTGACGAAGAACTACCCCGGCGACGAAAGTTCCCGCCTGGACCGCCCGAACACATTCCGCGTCAACATCGCCGCCGGAAAAGAAGCCTTCACCCACTGGACCGGCCACACCCCCCGCGAATCGTCCCCACCCGCCGACCCGAGCGCGGTAGACACCGTGCTCCCCCACCCTCTCTACGCATCCGCAAGTTGGCTATCGGTGATCAACCCCGGCCCCCGAACCGACGAACCCACCCGCGCCCTCCTCCACACCGCCCACACCCTCGCCCGTTCCCGTCGCCCCCGCCGGTAGCGGACCGCGAGTGGCACATGGCTGCGGCGAAACGCCAGAAGACCTCTCCACCATGTGCCACTCGCGGTGTGCTTCCGGCCTGCCCGCGTCGAGGCGCCGCACTCGTGACTGTGTGCGCGCTGTTGACATGGAGCGCGCTCCAGCACCTAGCGTCGGAGCCGACGGATTCGAGTGCAGGAGGTAACAACATGACCGATATTCCCACCAGGCAGCTCGGCGAACTGGCGGTCTCCGCGCAGGGCTTGGGATGCATGGGCATGAGTCACGGTTACGGCGCCGCGGACGACGCGCAGTCGATCGCGACGCTGCACCACGCCCTCGACCTCGGAGTGACCCTGTTGGACACCGCCGACTTCTACGGCGCGGGGCACAACGAGGAATTGATCGGGCGGGCCATCGCGGACCGCCGCGACGAGGTGGTGCTCGCGACGAAGTTCGGCTTCGCCAACCGCCTGGGCGAGCCCACCCGCATCCGCGGCGACGCCGCCTACGTGCGGGAGGCGTGCGAGGCGTCGCTGCGCAGGCTCGGGATCGACCACATCGACCTCTACTACCTGCATCGGGTGGACCCGCAGGTGCCGATCGAGGAGACCGTCGGCGCGATGGCCGAACTGGTACGGGAGGGAAAGGTCCGCCACCTCGGGCTGTCGGAGGCGAGCGCGGACACCATCCGGCGCGCGCACGCGGTGCATCCGATCGCCGCGTTGCAGAGCGAGTGGTCCCTGTGGACGCGCGACCTGGAGACCGAGATCCTCCCGGTCTGTCGTGACCTCGGCATCGGAGTGGTCCCGTTCTCCCCGCTCGGGCGCGGGTTCCTGACCGGCCGGTACAGCTCGGTCGAGGGCTTGGCGGACAACGATGTGCGGCGCAGCCAGCCACGTTTCGCCGAGGGCAACCTCGAACGCAACCTCGCGATCGTCGCAAAGCTGAACGAGCTGGCCGCGGCGAAGGGCGTGACGGCGGGGCAGCTCGCGTTGTCCTGGGTACAGCATCGCGGCGAAGACGTGGTCCCGATCCCCGGCACCCGGCGGCAGCGCAACCTGGAGGAGAACCTCGGGGCCTTGACCGTCGAACTCTCGCCGGAGGATCTCGCCGCCATCGAGGCCGCCGCTCCGCCGGAACAGGTCGTCGGCACCCGTTACGACGCCACGAACCTCACCTTCGTCAACCGCTGAGTTCGGGGCGGCCCCGTCTGGCCGAACCGGACTCGCCTGCCGAGTGGTGGCGACGGGCAATCCTTGCCCGGCAACGGCTCAGCCGCCGGGGCGATCCAGCGTTCGGCCCCAGCGCCTCACAGCGCCGGGGACGACGCCTGGGCCCAGAAGCGTTTGGGGATGCGCCCGGCCAGCCGGGCCGCATACCCGGCGCGCACGGCGTCCGCCATCGCCGCGGCCATCAGCTCGGGGCGCTTCGCCCTGGTCACGGCCGTGGCCAGGAGCACCGCCGAGCAGCCGAGTTCCATCGCGAGGGCGGCGTCGCTCGCGGTGCCGATGCCCGCGTCCAGGATGACGGGGACCTTCGCGTCGGCGACGATCATCTCGATGTTGTGCGGATTGCCGATGCCGAGGCCGGTGCCGATGGGCGCGCCCAGCGGCATCACCGCCGCGCAACCCGTCTCCTCCAGGCGACGAGCCAGCACCGGATCGTCGTTGGTGTAGGGCAGCACGACGAACCCGTCGTCGACGAGTTGTTCCGCGGCGGTGAGCAGCTCGACGGGATCGGGCAGCAGGGTGCGCTCGTCGGCGACCACCTCGAGTTTCACCCAGTCGGTGTCCAGCGCCTCACGTGCCAGCCGCGCGGTGAGGACCGCCTCGGCCGCGGTGCGGCAGCCCGCGGTGTTCGGCAGCGGCGCGATGTCCAGGCGTTTCAGCAGGTCGAGCACGCCCGTACCACCCGCGGCGTCGATGCGCCGCATGGCCACGGTGGTCAGCTCGGTGCCCGAGGCGATCAGCGCCTCCTCCAGCACGGCGAGGTTCTCCGCGCCGCCGGTGCCCATGATCAGGCGGGAGCCGAACTCCCGGTCGGCGATCCGCAACGGGGCGTCGGCCGCTCCGGATGCCATCGCCGCCTCAGCCACCTTGGACCGCCGTCAGCACCTCGATCTGCCAGCCGCGCCCGACCGGTTCGTCCCAGCGCGACTTGGGGAACACCGCGCCGTCCACCGCGAGAGCGACGCCCCGGCACGGCAACCCGAGGTGTTCCAGCAGCTCGCGCACGGTCAGCGGCTCGGCGAACTCGTGCTCGTCACCGTTCACCGTGACACCGATGGGGACGGATGACAGCGTCATCTGATTCCTCCTACAGTCGTCGAAAAGCGTTGCGGGTCGGCCACTTCCGCTTCGGGCAGCGCCGCCCCGCCGAGCAGGCCGAGCACCGCGTCGACGGTGATCGGCACGGTCAGCATGCCGTTGCGGCCGTGCCCGGTGGCCGCGACGATCCGGTCGGTGAGCCGGCCGATCAGGGGCAGATTGTCCGGGCTGCCCGGCCGGGAACCTGCGCTCGCCTCGGCGAGCTCGTATTCGCCGATGCCGGGGAACACCGTCTCCGCGTCGGCGATCAGGTCGCGGACGCCCGCCACCGTGACCGCGGTGTCGAAACCCGCCTCGTACTGCGTGGCGCCGACGACGATCCCGTCGGCGCGTGGGACCAGGTAGACCGCCCGCCCGTGCACCCGCGCCCGGATGACCCGGCGCGGCGCGGGGGCGACGCCGGGGCGTTGCCGCAGGCGCAGAATCTCGCCCTTGACCGGGCGAACCGGCAGCTCCGGCCACAACGCGGCCGACGCGGCCCCCGCGGCGAGGACGACCTGGTCGTGCGGAAGTTCCGTCAGCGAGTTTACGGATTCGGCGCGCACCACGACGCCCGCCGCTTCGGCGGCCTGCCGCAGCGCGGCGACCAGCTTGCGATTGTCGATCGCCGGTTCGGCGGGGGCCAGCAGCGCGGCGCGCACCGTCCTGGCCAGGCTCGGTTCCCGCTCGCGCACCCCGGCGCGGTCCAGTATGTGCAACTCGTGCCCGCGTCCGCCGACCCAGTCGGCCACGGTGCGCAGGTCGGCCGCGTCGGCCGCGTCCAGCGCGACGGTCAAGGTCTCGTCCGCCACGAAGACCGAAACTCCGGTCACGGCCGCCAGCCGGGCGGCGAAGCCGGGCCAGCGGGCCAGCGACGCCGCGCCGAACTCGAGCACCCGGTCCTCACCGGGCCAGCCCTCCGACAGTGGCGCGAGCATGCCCCCCGCCACCCACGACGCGCCCGAAGCCACAGCGGGATCGAGGAGTGTGACCGACCAACCGGTCTCGGCGGCCCGCCAGGCCACGGCGAGCCCGATGGCGCCGCCACCGACGACGGCCAGAGTCCGCATCCCGATCCACCTGCCTCCTGTTTCGCATCCCCACGGTAGCGCGGCTACGGTCGAAGGCGTGCAACCCTCCCACCCGAATCGACCCGCCTCGCCGCGGGAACGTCTGGCGAACGCGCGGCTGTATCTGTGCACCGACGCCCGCCGGGAGAAGGGCGATCTGGCCAAGTTCGCCGAGGCCGCGTTCGCAGGCGGAGTCGACATCATCCAGCTCAGAGACAAAGGCTCACCGGGCGAGGCCAAATTCGGTCCGCTGGAGGCCAGGGCCGAACTCGGCGCGCTCGCCGAACTCAAAGCCGCCGCGCGCAGACACGGCGGGCTGGTCGCGGTGAACGACCGCGCCGACATCGCGCTCGCCGCGACCGCCGACGTGCTGCATCTCGGGCAGGGCGACCTACCGCCCTGGTACGCGCGCCGGATCCTCGGGCCCGACGTGGTGATCGGACGATCCACGCACAATCGCGCCCAAGCCGGGCTGGCCGCGATCGATGAGCACATCGATTACTTCTGCACCGGCCCCATCTGGGCGACCCCGACCAAACCCGGCAGGCAGGCGGCGGGCCCCGAACTGATCCGCTCCACCGCGGAGGCCCATCCCACCCGCCCGTGGTTCGCGATCGGCGGAATCGATGCGGGCAACATCGGGCAAGTGCTGGAGGCCGGGGCGAAGCGCGTCGTCGTGGTGCGCGCGATCACCGAGGCGCGTGATCCGGAAGCCGCGGCGCGCGAGCTGAAAACGGCGCTGCTGGCGAACGCGTGAGCGTCGCGGTCAGGACAGCAGCTGCCCGCGGGTGAACGACAGCGCGGTCTCCACCGCCGTGTTCCCGCTCGGCGCCGGCTCCGCCACCGGCTCGTCGACGATCCTGGCGCGATCTCCCGGCCCGGACGGATCCGAATGCAACCAGACGAAACCGAGGTCGGCGAGATCGAGCGTGCGCGGCAGCGCGGCGGCGACGGCACGGTCGTCACCGATCTCGGCGAGCAGCACCCGCGCGGGGGCGGCGCGCAGGTCGGGCCAGGACGCGGCGAAGCCGGGATGCAGCGGACGGGCATCCACCTCGTCCTCGGGAACCCAGGCCAGCTCGACGCTCTCGCTGTTGCCGGTGGTCGGGAGGGTCATCACCGCGTCGGCGACGACGGTGGTGTAGGTCCAGCCGCTCAGCGCCGACGCCGTCACCCGCTCGCCGCGCACCCGGACGTCGGCGGGCTCGATGCCCGCCTCCTCCCACGCCTCGCGGACCGCCGCGTGCACGGGCGTCTCGTGACTGTCGCGCGCACCGCCGGGCAGCGCCCAGGTACCGCCTTGGTGACTCCACGGAGCGCGGTGTTGCAACAGCACCGCCGAACCGCCTCGGGCCAGCGGAGCGCGCAGCAGAAGTCCGGCGGCGCCGAATCGACCCCAGTGCCGAAGTCCATCCGGGCCACGCGACCAACCGTCACCGTCACCACGCATCTCGTACCATCCTCATCCAGTACGGCAGCACCCCACCGCCGTTTCCTCCCAACCGGGGGTGTTTCACACGCCGCGGCGCCCGTACGACCACAATAAACTCCGCACCAACACGCACGGGTCGATCGGATATTCGGTCCAGCCGTCGAGAAATCCGCGTACGCGGCCCAAACTGGGGAGGTGGACATGGCTAGCTCCGAGCCGACGACGGCCGATCTCCGGCCATCGTCCGCGTCCGAGGCCGCCGGTCGGGACGATCCGGGCGGGCTGAGCGTCGCGGTGGTGCGCGAACGTCTCGACCTGGCCAATCTGCGGTCGTTCGCCAATTCCTCACCGGGACGGCTGATCGCGCTGGGGCTGCTACTGATCGGATTGTGCCTGGCCGCGGGCTCGATGACCGCCGCGACCGTCGGCGACCGGCAGCAGAGCCTGGACGTGCTGCTCTACGACACCGAACCGGACGCGCACTCCGCGCATCGGCTCTACACCTCACTGTCGATCGCCGACGCCGCAGCCAGCACCGCGTTCATCGCGGGCGGGCTGGAGCCGCAGGCGGTGCGGGATCGCTACACGCAGGCGCTGGGCGAGGCGGCCGCGGAATTGGTGACCCGATCCGACCGTGCCGTCGGGCCGAACGCGGCGATGGATCCGGATGCACGGTTGCGCACGGGCATAGTCACCGGCCTGCCGGTGTACTCGGGTCTGGTGGAAACCGCACGGACGAACAATCGCAGCGGATATCCGGTCGGCGCCGCGTATTTGAGTGAGGCGTCCAACCAGATGCAGACGACGCTGCTACCGATGGCCGAAGAGCTGCACAACCATCGCTCGGCGGCGGTGAGCGAGGCGCAGCGCAATCATGTGCGCCCGCCGTGGACCGCGATCGGACTGCTGATCCTCACCCTCGGCGTGCTGGTCTGGGTCCAGCGGGATCTGGCGCGCCGCTGGCGGCGGGTGCTCAATCCGGGCCTGCTGCTCGCGTCGGTGTCCATGCTGATCCTCTTGGCGTGGACGGTGATCGCCGGCTCGGTGTCGGCGACGTCCATGATCAGCGCCCGCGACGACGGCGCGGTGCCCTCCTCGCGTTTGACCGAGAGCCGGATCCTCGCGCAGCAGGCGCGCGCCGCGGAGACGTTGAAACTGGTGCGCCGGGACGCGACCGGCGACTACGACCGCACCTACGACGCCGACATCGAACGGCTGGCCGATCTGATCGGCAACTATCCCGCGTCCGCGCCCGCGTCCGCGGAGGTGCGCAACGCCGTTCCGGCGCTGGCGCGCTGGCGGGTCGCGCATCAGCGCATGAACGACGCGCTGGCCAAGGGTGACTTCAACAGCGCGGCCGTGGTGGCGACCGGTCCCGGCTCGGCGGACGCCACCGTGCAGGTGGAGGCGCTGGACCGTTCGCTCGAGCAAGGCATCGCCCAGACCAGGGACACTCTGCGCGGCGAGATCTCCCAGGCGGCACGCGTCCTGGACTTCCTCGGCGCGGGAGCGATGGTGCTGGGCATTCTGGCGGCAGGCTATGTCGGACTCGGCATATGGCCCCGGCTTCGGGAGTACCGATGAGAACCGCGCGCGGCGTTCTGGTGGCCGCCCTCCTCGTGGTAGCGCTGACGAGCGGTTGTGCGAGCGATTCCAGCGCGCCGGTGTCGGCCAAGACGCCGAAGTACACCGACCCGCCGTTTCCCGCCAAAGCCGTTCCGGTGCTCACCGATTCGCCCGTCCCCCCGCCGCCCGGCACGCCGCGATGCGGAGACCCGACCGCCAGCTTGCGCCCGACCGGCGCTGGAGCGGGCGCGCGCGGACCGACGATCGATGCGATCCGGGCGCGCGGGCGGCTGCTCGTCGGCCTGGACACCGGCAGCAATCTGTTCAGCTACCGCGACCCGATCTCCGGCGCCATCGTCGGTTTCGACGCCGACATCGCCAGGGAGGTGGCCCGCGACCTGCTCGGCAGCCCGGATCTGATCGAGTTCCGCAGCCTCGGTTCCGCCGAGCGCGAGATGGCGTTGCAGAACCGCACCGTGGACTTGGTCGCCAAGACCATGACGATCAACTGTGAGCGGCGCGAGAAGGTCGCGTTCTCCACCGTCTACCTGCACGCGAATCAGCGGGTGCTCGCGGTGAAGAATTCCGGGATCCGGAGCCTGGCCGATCTGGCGGGCCGCCGGGTGTGCATCGTCTCCGGCACCACGTCGCTGGAGCACATGCGGCGCGACCAGCCCGCCGCGACCATCCTCACCGTGCCCAGCTGGGCCGATTGCCTGGTCGTCCTGCAGCAGCGCCAGGTCGACGCGGTCAGCACCGACGACGCCGTCCTCGCCGGCCTGGCCGCGCAGGACCCGTACACGGAGTTGGTCGGCGGCAGTATCAGCGAAGAGCCGTACGGCATCGGCATCACCAAGGGCAACGACGATCTCGTGCGCTTCGTCAACGGCACGCTGGAACGCATCCGCAACGACGGCACGTGGGTCGGGCTGTACCAGAAATACCTCACCGTCCTCGGTCCCGTTCCCGTCCCGCCCGCCCCTACCTATCAGGATTGACCGGCCGATGAGCACACGGCCCGCCCCCGAGCCCGACCCGGACGAAACCACCCCGGGACGGCCCGGTCCGGCCGAGGTGTTCGAGGGCGGATGCACCGGATCGGCCGGGCGTCACCCGGAGGCGATGCCGCCGCGCGGAACCCACACGGGGGCACGACACCTGGACGGTCACGCCATGCCCGGGCGACAGACGGGCTCGATCGATCCGGAAATGGTCGCGGCCGAAGAAGATCGGCACGCGCCGGTCGATCGCACGGCCACGCCGCTCGGCACCGTCGCCTGGAACCGCGCCGAAGACACGTCCGGGGCAGCGCGGGAATCACCGCATCCGGTCACTCCAGCGACCTCCGGCGAAGCACCGGGCGGCGGAGAACAGGACGCCACCTCCACGCCGACCGGCACTGGGGACGAGGCACGATCGGCATCGTCCGTGGAATCGGGACAGACGGCCCCGGAGCAGGACTCGGACGCGACCCGGATGCAGGTCAACCGTCCGCCATCCGGCACGGTCGCCTGGAACCGCGAGAATTCCGGACGGCAGGACCCGCCCGCATCCACCGCGGACGAGCACCCCGGCACGGAGCAGGCGCGCGACCGGACGGCGACCGCGGCCGGGCCGGACGAGACGCGGCGCACCACCTCCGGTCCCACGTCGTCCCCGCAGCGCACCTCCGGACGGAGCGTGCGCACCGCGCGGACCCGACCGGCGGTGCGGCGGCTCGGCGCGGGACTCGTGCCGATCCCCACGGTGACGCCCGCGGACCCCCGCGACGCCGTGCTCGCCGACGCGGTGGTCTCCGAGGGCAGGCGATTCTGCTGGCGCTGCGGCAAGCCGGTCGGCCGGGCGTCGGCGACCCGGCCCGCGACCACGGCGGGCACCTGCGCGACCTGCGAGGCGCCCTTCGACTTCCGCCCCACGCTGCACGCGGGCGACATCGTGGCGGGGCAGTACGAGATCCAGGGGTGCATCGCCCACGGCGGGCTCGGCTGGATCTACCTGGCGATCGACCGCAACGTCAGCGACCGCTGGGTGGTGCTGAAAGGCCTGCTGCACGCCGGTGACGGCGAAGCGCAGGCGGTGGCCATGGCCGAACGCCAATTCCTGGCCGAGGTGGCGCATCCCAGCATCGTCAAGATCTACAACTTCGTCGAGCACACCGGCGCGGACGGCACACCCGTCGGCTACATCGTCATGGAGTACGTGGGCGGCCGGTCGCTGCGCGACATCCTCGACTCCTACGCGCGCCCGAAGCGCATGCCGGTCACCGAGGCGATCGCCTACCTGCTGGAGATCCTGCCCGCACTGGACTACCTGCACTCCACCGGACTGACCTACAACGACTTGAAGCCCGACAACATCATGGTCACCGAAGACCAGGTGAAGCTGATCGACCTCGGCGCCGTCGCCACCATCGAGGCCTACGGGAACCTGTACGGCACGAGGGGGTTCCAGGCGCCGGAGATCGCGCGCACGGGCCCGACCGTCGCCTCCGACATCTACACCGTGGGGCGCACACTGGCCGTGCTCACACTGCCCATGCCCGCGGAGCACGGACGCTATCTCGACGGCCTCCCCGACCCCGCCGACGAACCGGTGCTGGCGCGCTACGAGACCTTCCATCGTCTGCTGCTGTGCGCCACCGACCCGGATCCGCGGCGCCGATTCCCCTCCGCCCGCGCGATGTCCACCCAGATGTCGGGCGTGCTGCGGGAGATCCTCGCGCTGGAAACCGGCACCGAGCATCCGCAGCTGTCCACCGTCTTCACGCCGCCGCGGGCCAGTTTCGGCACCGAGGAGCTGATCAGCCAGACCGACGCCTACACCGACGGCCGGCCCCGCAGCAGCATGCTGGACGCGCTCGAAGTGGTGGCGGGACTGCCGATCCCACTGCTCGACCCGGCCGATCCGTCCGCCCCCTTGCTCTCGGCCGCGGTGCATCCCGAGCCCTCCCACGCGCTGGAGGCGCTGCGCGAGGCCCGCGAGCGAGCCGCCGCCGATCCCGGCAACGCCCCGGAGACGCTCGATCTGGAACTCGCCCTCGCCGAGGCGCGCGTGCGGCTCGATCTGCGGGAGTCGGCCACGGTGCTGGATCTGCTCGCGCGTCTGCCCGAACGGGAGTGGCGGGTGAGCTGGTATCGCGGCATGGCCGAATTGCTCGATCGCGAGTACGAGCGCGCCTTCACTGATTTCGACGAGGTCTTCCGCGTGCTCCCGGGCGAGCCGGCCCCGCAGCTCGCGCTCGCGGCCACCGCGGAACTGGTTCTCCAACACTGGGATTCGCCGGACCCCGAACAATGGCGCTCCTACGCCGAGAAAGCCTACGAGACGGTCTGGCGCACCGACCGCACCGTGGTGAGCGCCGCCTTCGGGCTGGCCAGGCAGCTGGCCGCGGACGCCCGCGTAGACGAGGCCGTGCAGGCGCTGGACGCCGTGCCCGCCGCGTCACGGCATTTCACCACCGCGCGGATGACCGCCGTGCTGTTCCTGCTCACGGCCGCACCGGTGGCCGAGCTCGGCGAGGCCACCCTGCACATCTCGGCGTCGCGGGTGGCGAGCCTGCCCGCGGGCGAGAGCCGCGCGGTGCAGATGCGGGTGCTGGTGCTGGGCGCGGCGTTGGCGTGGCTCCAGTCGGGCAACACGCCCAAGCGTCCCGATGCCACACTGTTCGGCGCGCCTTTCACCGAGCGCGAATTGCGCGCGGGCACCGAGGCGGGGCTGCGCTCCCTGGCGCGCGGAGCGCCCGATCGCAAGCACCGCTACGCGCTCGTCGACCTGGCCAACGCGATTCGCGCGAAGACCTGGATCTAGCCGAGCCGCTCGACCACTCGCCGGGCGGCACGCGCGATGGCCAGTTCCTCGTTGGTGGGCACCACGAGAACCGCGACCGGCGCATCGGGGGGCGAGATGCGCCGTGCGGCACGGTTGTGCGCGGTGTTGGCCGCCGGATCGACGTCGATGCCGAAGCCGGTGAGGCCGGCCAGCGCGTCGGCGCGCACCTGCGGGCTGTTCTCGCCGACCCCGGCGGTGAAGGTGATCGCGTCGACCCCGCCGAGCTCGATCAGGTACGCCCCGAGGTAGCGCCGGAGCCGATGGATGTACACGTCGTAGGCCAGCCGCGCGTCCTCGTCCCCGCTGTCGATGAGGCGTCGCAGTTCGCGGAAATCGTTCACGCCGGACAGGCCCTTGATACCGGAGTCGCGGTTGAGCAGGGTGTCGATCTGGCCGATGTCCAAGTGCGCGGACCGGGCCAGATGCGCGACGATGCCGGGATCCAGATCACCGGACCTGGTGCCCATCACCAAGCCTTCCAGCGGGGTGAGTCCCATGCTGGTGTCGACCGGACGCCCGCCGCGGATGGCCGAGGCCGACGCCCCGTTGCCCAGATGGAAGACGATCTGGTTCAGCTCGCCCGGATCGCGCCCGAGCAATTCGGCCACACAGCCGGACACGTACTCGTGTGAGGTGCCGTGGAAGCCGTACTTCCGGATGCCGTGCGCGGCGGCAACCTTGGCATCGATGGCGTAGGTCTTCGCGGCGGCGGGCAAGCCGTGGAAGAACGCCGTGTCGAACACGGCGACCTGCGGCACGCCAGGCAACAGTGCTCGCGCGCTGTCGATCCCGGCGACGTTGGCCGGATTGTGCAGCGGCGCCAGCGCGGCGAGGTCGGAGATGGCGGCGACCACGTCGTCGTCGATCAGCGTGGGCCGGTAGAACACCTCGCCGCCGTGCACCACCCGGTGCCCGACCGCCCGCACGCCCTCGCGCACCAGATCGTGGCCCGTCGCGGCGAACGTGTCGAAGACCAGCCGCAGCCCGGCGGCGTGATCGGCGATCGGCTCGTGGCGCTCGGTGGTCTCGCCGTCGGCGCGATGCTCGAGCCCGCCCTCGGCCTCGCCGATCCGCTCCACCATGCCGGAGGCGGCGACCATGCTCGAATCCGGATCCAGGAGCTGGTATTTGATCGAGGAGGAGCCGGAGTTGATCACCAGCACCATGCCCTCGGCCGTCTTGCTCATCGCGCCTCCTGTATCCCGCGGGCTCGCCGCACTCGCTCGGCAACCACGATCACGACGCGATTGTTCCGCGCCGCGACCGCGCCGCAGCGGTGCGCGCGCATATCAGCTCTCCTGCGCCTGGATGGCGGTGATCGCCACGGTGTTGACGATGTCGGCCACCAGCGCGCCACGCGACAGGTCGTTGACCGGCTTGCGCAGGCCCTGCAGCACCGGGCCGATCGCGATCGCGCCCGCGCTGCGCTGCACCGCCTTGTAGGTGTTGTTGCCGGTATTGAGATCGGGAAACACGAACACCGTGGCGCGGCCCGCCACTTCGGAGTCGGGCAGCTTGGTGTCGGCGACGGTCGGCTCGATCGCGGCGTCGTATTGGATCGGCCCCTCCACCGGCAATTCCGGTGCGCGTTCGCGCGCCAGCTTGGTCGCCACCCGCACCTTGTCCACGTCCGCCCCGCTGCCCGATTCGCCGGTCGAATACGACAGCATCGCGACGCGGGGTTCGATGCCGAAGCGGTCGGCGGTCGCCGCGGAGGAGATCGCGATATCGGCCAGTTGCTGCGCCGTCGGATCCGGCACGACCGCGCAGTCGCCGTACGCGAGCACCCGGTCGGCCAGGCACATGAGGAACACGCTGGAGACCGTGGACACGCCCTCCACCGTCTTGATGATCTCCAGCGACGGCCGGATGGTGTGCGCCGTGGTGTGCGCCGCGCCGGAGACCATGCCGTCGGCGATTCCCTTGTGCACCATCATGGTGCCGAAATACGAGATGTCGGCGACGGTCTCGCGGGCCCGTTCCAGCGTCATGCCCTTGTGTTTGCGCAGTTCGGCGTACTCGGCGGCGAACTCGTCCAGGTAGCCGGAGGTACGTGGGTCGAGCACCTGCGCGGCGGAGATGTCCACACCGAGTTCGGCGGCCCTGGCCCGCACCGTCGTCTCGTCGCCCAGGATGACCAGCTCGGCGATCTTGCGCTGCAGCACCCGTCCGGCCGCGCGCAGAATGCGGTCGTCGTCGCCTTCGGGCAGCACGATCCGCTTGCGATCGGCTCGCGCGCGTTCGATGAGCTGGTATTCGAACATCTGCGGTGTGACGACCGGGCTGGGCGGGACGTCGATGCGCCGCAACAGCTCCGCGGCGTCCACGTGTTCTTCCATCAGCGCCAGCGCGGTGTCCACCTTGCGCGGGTTGCCCGCGGACATGCGGCCGCGGGTGCGGTAGGCGGCGCCCGCGGTGTCGTAGGTGCCGAGGTCGGTGGTGAGAATCGGCAGCTTCGGCTTCAGGCCGGTCATCAGCCGCGCCACCGCGGGATGCGGCAGCAGGCCACCGTTCATGATGATGCCCGACAGCGACGGAAAACCTTCCGCCTCGTGCGCGTTCACGACGCTGAGCAGCACGTCCGACCGATCGCCCGGCGCGATCACCACGACGCCCTCCACCAGCCGTTCCAGAATGTGCTCCGCCGTCATGCCGCCGACCATGATCTGCAATGCCTCGCGGTGCAGCAATTCCGGATCGCCGCTGTACATCTCGCCGCCGATGGCGGTGCACAGCTCGGCCATGGTGGGCGCGATCAGCAGCGGCACCTCGGGCAACGTCCAGGAGGGGACCTCGAAGACGCGCAGCGCCGACGCCACCTCGTCCAGCCGCTGCGGGTCGCATCGATTGGCGACGATGGCGACCAGTTGCGCGTGCTCGTGGGCCAGCTCGGCCGCGCACAGCTCGGCCAGCTGCTGCACCTCGTTCGGTGTGCGTCCCGCGCCGCGGACCACCAGCAGCACCGGTGCGCCCAGGTTGACCGCGATCCTGGCGTTGAAGCGCAGTTCGCTGGGGCTGGCCACGTCGGTGTAGTCGCTGCCGACCACGACCACCGCGTCACACAGCTCGGCGACCTCGTGGAAGCGCAGCACGATCTCGCTGATCGCCGCGTCCGGGTCGGCGTGCACCTGCTCATAGGTGGTGCCGATCGCCTGCGCGTAGTCGATGTCGGCGGTGCTGTGCTCGAGCAGCAGTTCGAGAATGTAATCGGGCTCGGTGGTCGAGCGCGTGATCGGCCGGAACACCCCGACCCGCGCGGTCGTCGCGCACAGCGCCTGCAATACCCCGAGGGCCACCGTCGACTTACCGGTGTCGCCCTCGGGAGAGGCGAGGTACACGGCGGATAGAGCGTTGTCGGCCATGTCCGAGAGCTTAGTGAACCAGCGGCAACCGGCCGCCGCCGCGCGACGATCGTCACCTCGCGGGCGGACCCGCCACGGGGCACCCGCTGCGATGACAGCGAGAGACGAGGTCGCGGAGCGATCCGGCCTGCCGGTGGTCGACGGCAGCATGGTGGCGGCGCGCCACAGGGCGATGGCGTCGGCCTGCGAGACGAGGGCTGATGCCTCCGGGACGCGAAGCCGCCGAGCCCCGCGACCCGTGCCGCTATAGTCCGGGCATGGCTGAGCATTTTCCGGATCGGCAGTGGGGTTCGCGCACCAATCTATTCGCCCGCGCGGCAAGCAGATTCGCGGCGACCAAGCCCGGCTCCCGGCTTGTTCGCGCCCTCACCCCGCTGGACCGCGCGGTGCTGGAGCGCACCGGCGGGAAGTACACCGTGCTCGGCCCGATCGGCGCGCCGATCGTCCTGCTCACCACCATCGGCCGCAAGTCCGGCCAACCGCGTACCCAGCCGTTGCTGTACGTGCACGAGGGCGACACCCTTTACGTGATCGGCAGCAACTTCGGCCAGGCACACCACCCCGCCTGGACCGCCAACCTCTTGGCGAACCCCACCGCGACGGTGGCGATCGCGGGCGAACGCATACAAGTCACGGCCACCCCCGTCCGAGACCCCGACAAAGAAGCCGTCTTCCAGCGCTTCATCGACATCACCGGCGCCTACGCGGCCTACCGCTCCCGCACCACCCGCGACCTCCGCATCTTCGCCCTCCGCCGGACCTAACCGCGAGTGGCACACGGTTGCGGCATCGGCCGAGGAGGCCGCTGCGTGGTGTGCCACTCGTGCCGGTCAGGCCAGGGCGCGCAGGCGGGGGGCGAGATCGCGCTGGAAGAGGTCGAGGAAGCGGCGCTGGTCGTGGCCGGGGGCGTGGAAGACCAGGTGGTTGAGGCCCGCGTCGAGGTAGGGCTTGATTTGTTCGACCGCCTGGTCTGGGTCGCTGGCGACGATCCAGCGCTTGGCGATCTGTTCGATGGGCAGCGCGTCGGCGGCCGCCTCCATCTCGATCGGGTCGGTGATGCTGTGCTTCTGCTCCGCGGTGAGTGAGAGCGGCGCCCAGAACCGGGTGTTCTCCCTGGCCAGCTCCGGATCGGTGTCGTAGGACAGCTTGATCTCGATCATCCGGTCGATGTCGTCGACGCTGCGCCCGGCCTTCGCCGCGCCCTCGGCGACGGCGGGCATCAACTTCTCGGTGTAGAGGTCCATGCCCTTGCCCGAGGTGCAGATGAAGCCCTCGCCCGCGCGTCCGGCGTACCGCGCGACCAGCGGGCCGCCCGCGGCGACGTAGATCGGGACGCCGCCCTTGGGCACGTCGTAGATGGAGGCGCCGACGGTCTTGTAGTACTCGCCGTCGAAGTCGACGCGGTCGCCGGTCCACAGGGCGCGCATCAGGTCGACCGACTCACGCAGGCGCGCGAAACGCTCCTTGAATTCGGGCCACTCGCCGGTATACCCGGTGGCGATCTCGTTGAGCGCCTCACCGGTGCCGACGCCGAGCATGACGCGATCGGGGTACAGGCAGCTCAAGGTGGCGAACGCCTGCGCGATCACCGCGGGGTTGTAGCGGAACGTCGGGGTGAGCACCGAGGTGCCGAGCTGGATCCGCTGGGTGCGCTCGCCTACCGCGGACAGCCAGGCCAGGGAGAAGGGCGCGTGCCCGCCCTTGTGCCGCCAGGGCTGGAAATGGTCGCTCACGGTGGCGCTGTCCAAGCCGTGTTGCTCGGCCAGCACCGCGATCTCGACGAGTTCACGGGGGCCGAACTGCTCCGCCGATGCCTTGTATCCGAGCTTGAGTCCGCTCATCTGCCACGCTCCTCGCGTTTCGTTTCGCCGCCATCGCGATCCGTCCTCGACAGTAGTCAACGCTGCCGCCTCCGCGTCGACGGCCTGGCGCGGATGATCTTCCCAGCGAGAGAACGCGGCGGCGGGGGCGAAATGTTTCTGCGGTGGATGGTGCGGCCGGTCAGCGCCGTTTCCCCAGTGCGGAGATAGCGGATAATGGCCCGCGTGACCGCAGACGACGAGCCGATCCTGTCCTACCTGACCGATATGGACGGCGTGCTGGTGCACGAGGACCACCTGATCCCGGGCGCCGACAAGTTCCTCGCCGAACTGCGCGCGAACGACACGCCTTTCCTCGTGCTGACGAACAACTCGATCCGCACCCCGCGCGACCTGCAGGCGCGGCTGCGGCACACCGGCCTCGACATCCCGGAAGAAGCGATCTGGACCTCGGCGCTGGCCACCGCCACCTTCTTGAACGAACAGCGTCCCAACGGCACCGCCTACGTGGTGGGTGAATCCGGGCTCACCACCGCGCTGCACGAGATCGGCTACGTGCTGACCGACAGCGACCCCGATTACGTCGTCCTCGGCGAGACCCGCACGTATTCCTTCGAGGCGATCACCACCGCGATCCGGCTGGTCGAGCGGGGCGCCCGTTTCATCGCGACCAATCCGGACCCGACCGGGCCGTCCCGTGATGGCTCGCTGCCCGCGACCGGGTCGGTGGCCGCGCTGATCACCCGCGCCACCGGACGCGACCCGTACTACGTCGGCAAGCCGAACCCGCTGATGATGCGCTCCGCGCTGCGTCGCATCGGCGCCCATTCCCAGTCGACGGTGATGATCGGCGACCGGATGGACACCGACGTCATCTCCGGCTTGGAAGCGGGCATGCGCACCATCCTGGTCACCTCGGGCATCTCCACCCGCGCGTCGTTCGAGGCCTACCCCTACCGTCCCACGATGGTGGTGGACTCCGTCGCCGACCTGATCGGGAAGACCGAATCCCCGTTCACCGACTGAGCAGTTGGCCGGACTGACCGGCCGGGCCGACGGGGGACGAACGCTGTCCGCCCATCGCGCTTGTCGACGAGACCACCAGCTCGCCGCCGTACGTCGGAAACCCATCACCACCGGCCCACGATGTCTCGGAAGTCGCCCGGCGCCGGACAGGCGTCCATTCGGCTACCACCTCGCCGAGCGGACGGCGAGCCGGGCTCGAAACAGCATTCGCGCCCCGCCCCGCATTGCCACACGGCACGGCGATGTGCGCTGCCGTCGCAGGCGATCACCGCCGGTTACCGCAGTTGGTCGCCGTCCGTGGTGATCGCGTCGATCGCGGCGGACAGCGTGGTGAGCGCCTCGACGGTGCGCGCGAGCTGCTCGCGGCCGACTTCGTTCACGAGCCGTTCGGCCAGCACCTTGTGTTGCGGATTGATGCGGCCTACCGCGGCCCGGCCCGCGTCGGTGACCGCGACGAGTTTCGCGCGCCGGTGGGCCGGATTGGGGAGGTATTCGGCGAGTCCCTTGTCCACCAGCAGATCCGCGATGCGCTGGACGCTCTGGCGGGTGATGCCCATTTCGCGGGCGATGCCCGCGACGGGTAGCGGCGCACGCAACACCGCGCCCAGCACCTGCCACCAAGCGGCGGTCAGGCCCGCCGGTCGCGCCAATTCCTCGGCCATGCCGAGGAATTGACCGTTCAGGCGGAACGATGTGATCGCCGCCGCGGCGAACAACTCCTGTTCAGGGGTCATGGGCCACCTCCCGATGCCGGTGATCCGGCCGGATCACCGGCAATTCTCGCTCACGCGTGCTGCGCCTCGTATTCGGCGAGCACCGCCCAGCCTGCCGGATCGGCGTGCGCGAACAACCGGTACCAGCCGTCGAGCACATGCGGCTCGTACACGCCGAGCCTGCCGAGCACCTCACGCGCGAATTCGAACGGCGCGCTCCCACTGGCCGTGATCACGTCGCCATCCGTAACGGCCGGTGCGTCGACGTAGTGGTCGGCGCCCGAATAACCGCTGTAGACCAAGAATTCCGCGACGTTGCTGGTGTGCTTGCAAGCGTCCAGCAGACCCGCCTTGGCCAGGCCGAACGTCGCGCCACAGATCGCGGCGACCGGAACGCCCGCGCCGACGAAGTCACGCGCCTTCTGTGTGAACGGATCCAGCTCCGGCCCCTCCCAGGTCTCCGCGCCGGGCAGGATCAGCATCGCGCTGTCCGCGGGTGTGAGGTCGGCGAGCACGACGTCCGGCACGATGCGCATGCCACCCATCGTGGTGATCGGCTCCGCGGTCGGGCCGACCGTCCGCACCTGCCACGTCCCCGGCTCCCGATGCCAGCTCGGCTTGTTGATGTGCGCGGTGGCCGCGCCCACTTCCCAGTCGGCGAGGGTGTCGTAAACGGCCATGTGCACTGTCTTCGTTGCCATGACAGTATGCTGTCATAAATGACAGCATACTGTCAATGTGTTCGCGGTTCCGGAACCCGGCCGACTCGCCGGACCGGCAACTACCCTGAGGGCATGCGGATTTCGGTGGCGGCGGACGAGCGGGTGGGGGTGGCCGCGGAACTGGTCGACGAACTGGGCAAGCGCGGCCACGAGATCGTGCTGCACGGGGCACTGTCCGACGAGGAACGCGACGACTGGGCCTGGGCCAGCGAGGCGGCGGCCCGCGACGTCGCATCCGGGCACGCCGATCAGGCCGTCGTCTGCTGCTGGACCGGTACGGGCGCGTCGATCGCGGCCAACAAGGTCGCCGGCATCCGCGCCGCGCTCTGCGCCGACGCCTCCACCGCGGCGGGCGCCAGGACCTGGAACGACGCGAATGTCCTCGCCCTGAGCCTGCGTTCGACCTCGAGCGCCGAACTCCTGGAGATCCTCGACGCCTGGTTCACCACCGACCCCAGCTCGGCCCCCGACGACCGGGCCAACATCGCCCATCTCGCCGATATCGAACGCACCGCCGATGCCTGACGACGGACACGGCCATCTCCGCGTGGCCCCCGGCGTCATCATGGGCCTCCGGTGAGCCGCGGCCGCCCGCCCACACCCGCGACGCCACCCAGGCGATACGGTCGAGACATGTCCGCGCAGAGCGCCGGTGGCACGTTCGGGGCCTATTCCCTCGAACGCTTGCTGGGTCGTGGCGGCATGGGTGAGGTGTGGTTGGCGCACGACCACGACGGCCGTGCCGTCGCCCTCAAGGTGCTGTCCGCGGCGTTCACCGCCGATTCGCTCTATCGGCAGCGGTTCGAGCGGGAGGCGCGCTTGGGCGCCCGGGCACGCAACCCGCACATCGTGCCGATTCACGCGTTCGGCGAGGTGGACGGCCATCTGTTCTTGGAGATGGCCTACATCGATGGCATCGACCTCGGCACACGACTGAAGACCGGTCCGCTGCCGCCGGATCGGGCCGTCGACGTCATCGCCCAAGCCGCCGAGGCGCTGGATGCCGCGCACGCGGCCGGACTGGTACACCGCGATGTGAAGCCGGGCAACATACTCCTGCACACCAGTGGTTTCGTCTATCTGATCGACTTCGGCATCGCCCGCGCCGCCGACGGCACCGCGCTCACCGCCACCGGGCTGGTGGTGGGCACCCTGGGGTACATGGCGCCGGAACGATTCACCGGCACGGTCGACGCCCGGTCCGATGTCTACTCGCTGGCCTGCGTGCTGTACGAGACCCTCACCGGACAACCGCCCTATGGTGCGGGCGATCCCGCGCAGCAGATGCGCGCACATCTGATGACCGAACCGCCGCGCGCCTCGCGGGCCGTCGGCGGTATCCCGGCCGAGCTCGACGACGTCATCGCCCAGGGAATGGCCAAGGAGCCGGACGCACGCTACGGCAGCGCCGGTGAATTCGCCGCGGCGGCGTCGACAGCCCTGAACCGGACCGCACCCGCACCGCGCAGCCCGCTTACCGTGCGCTCCACGACAGCCCCTCCGCCTACCCGGATCATGCCCGCCGCCACTTCGGCACAGCCGACGCCCGGGGACTGGTCACCGAAGCCGGCCGGACCTCGCGATCGTCGGCGGAAGCGCCGATGGATCCCCGTCGCCGCCGGGGCGGCGCTCGTCGCCGCGGCGGCGCTGTGGTTATCGGTTGGCGGCATCGACTTCGGATCCACACCTGCCACCGGCCCGACGACGCGCGGAGCCGCCACGCCGACCGATCCTTCGCTCCCCGCGACCGCCGGACAACCCGCCGACGAGGGTCCTGCCGTGCGCGATGGAGACTTCGCTTTCGCCGTGACCGGCGTGACTCCCGACGGTGGTTCCCGCACGTTCGTGACGCTGACCGTCACGAACCTGTCCGACCACGACCGGACGCTGGTGATCGCCGATCAACGGTTGGTCACCACCGGCGGCCGCTCCGTGCCGCCCGACGCGGCGGGCACCGCCGAACTCAACCCGCCCGGCGATTTCGCGCGCATCGCTCCCGGCCGCGCCGGCACGATCCGCCTGGCCTTCGACCTGCCGGGCAACAAGAACAAGAACGGCAAGAAGAACGACAAGAAAGACGAGGCGGCCAGCCACTTGGTCCTGCACGGCGGCCCGTCCTCGCCCGGCATCACCATGCCGGTCCGCTGACCGGTCGCGCGACGGTCCGGTCAGGACAGGGCGTGGTCGAGGTCCCCGAGGAGGTCTTCGACGTCTTCCAGACCCACCGAGATGCGCACGACGCCGTCGGTCAGGCCGATCGTGGCCCGGCCTTCGGGACCCATGGCACGGTGGGTCGTGGTGGCCGGGTGCGTGATCAGGGACTTGGCGTCACCGAGGTTGTTCGAGATATCGACGATGCGCAGCCGGTTGAGCACCTCGAAAGCGCGCTTCTTCGCCTGATCCTCGGGTGCGTTCAGTTCGAAGGTGACCACGGTGCCGCCCCCGCTCATCTGGCCGGCGGCCAGCGCGTGCTGCGGATGGGATTCCAGGAACGGGTAGCGCACCCAGCTGACGGCCGGGTTGCTCTCCAGGAAGCGGGCGATGCGCAAGGCGGACTCGGTCGAATGGCGTACCCGCAGCGGCATCGTCTCCAGACCCTTGAGCAGCGTCCACGCGTTGAACGGGCTCAGCGCCGGACCGGTGTGGCGCATCAGCGTTTTCACCGGGCCGTCGATGTAGTCCGCGGCGCCGAGAATCGCGCCGCCGAGCACGCGGCCCTGTCCGTCGATGTGCTTGGTGCCCGAGTAGACCACCACGTCGGCGCCGAGTTCGAAGCCGCGTTGCAGCAGCGGAGTGGCGAACACGTTGTCCAGCACGACCTTCGCGCCCGCCGCGTGTGCCAGCTCGGTCACCCGGCGCACGTCGACCAAGGTCTGCATCGGATTGGCGGGCGTCTCGAAGAACACCGCCCGGGTGGGCACCGACAGCGCCTCTTCCCACTGGTCGAGATCCTCGCCGTCGACGAAGACGGTCTCCACGCCCCAGCGCGGCAGGATCTCGTTGCACACCACGAAGCACGAACCGAACAGGCTGCGCGCGGCGACGAGCCGGTCGCCCGCGCCCAGCAGCGCGCCAAGCGCGGTGAACACCGCGGACATGCCGCTGGCGGTCGCGAAGCACGCCTCGGCCCCGTCGAGCAGGCGCATCCGCTCCTCGAACATGGCCACCGTGGGGTTGCCGTAGCGGGAGTAGACGAAGTGTTCGACCTCGCCGGTGAACGCGGCCTCCGCGGCCTCGGCGCTCTCGTAGACGAAGCCGGAGGTCAGGTAGAGCGCCTCGGCGGTCTCCTCGAAACCGGAGCGCCGCAGCCCGCCGCGCACGCCCAGCGTCGCGGGACCGACGCCCTCGGGCAGCGGCTTGTCGAACGCGCCGCCGGTGATCATGACTGCCGCCAGGGCAATCCGAGGGCGCGCCAGCCCGCGCCGCCGCGATGTCCGAATTGGTCGAGCGGGCCCTCGAAGCCCTCCAGCACGTTGTAAGAGGTGCGGTAACCAGCCGAAGTGGCGGTGATCGCCGCGCCGACCGAACGCTGACCGGAGCGACAGAGGAAGACGACGGGAGCCTCGGGGTCGTGGCCGTCGAGCGCCTGCTTCAGCTGCTCGACGAACGCCTCGTTGCGCGCGCCGGTCGAGTCGACCCATTCGATCAGCACGGTCGGCCGCTCGATCGAGCTGGTGTCGGGGACGCCGACGAACTTCCATTCCGCTTCCGTCCGCACGTCCACCAGGACGGCTTCGGGATTGTCCCGCAGCAGCTCCCAAGCCTGCTGCGGAGTGATGTCACCGGCATAACTCATGTGCACCTCCTGCGAAATCCGCACTTGCCGCGCCCGGGACCAGGGCGCCGCCAGGTCGTCACCCGGAGCACCCCACCGCGGAGGAGGGTTGCCGACCAGCAATGCCGGGGCTTGACACTGGTTCTCATGACCTTCGACTGAGATTGCACCGCCCCGGGTCACCCTGTCAAACGGTGGCCGGGACCGCGCGAACGCTCAGGTGCAGACCAGCCACTTGCCGCCGGACCTGGTGAGATTCCAGGTCGACGTCGCCTCCCGGTCGCCCACCTTCGTGGTCACGGTCGCCTTCCCCCGGTCGCCGTCCACCATCGGACTGTCGATTTTCGTGATCTCGACCGGCTTTCCGGCGCCGTCCTGGCCCGCCAGCGGGGATCGGCTCGCGTCGAAGTTCTGGCACGCCGTGCCGGGCGGGGGCACGGCGTCGCTGCGGTTGGCGCCGTCGACGAAGTTGCGGACGGCCGCCGCGATGCGGTCGGACTCTGTGACATTTTTCTCAGCGGGCGACAGCACACCGCCGAGCACGATCGCGATCAGCACGATCGCCGCCACCACCGCGGCCGCCACGAACGGGACCACCGAGCGCTTGTCGGTCTGATCGACCCGGATGATCTCGTCCTCCGGCTGCTGTTCGGTCATGGCTCGATGATCCCTGGTCGGCGCGGGTATCCAGCGCCCGGCCCCCGGCTGGGTACCCGCGCGGGCTCCGTCCGGATACCGTCGGCCGCGATAGGTCGCGCGCGAGCGGGTAAGCGACGATTGTGGCTTTGGATGGCATCCGCCGAGTTCACGCACCGACGCGGGGCGGCATCGACCATCCCGATAGAATCGCGGGACGGCGGCCTGCTGTCATAGCGAATCGGCAGCTCCTCGCCGCGGCGAACGGAGCACCGTGCAGCTACGAGCCGGCATCGCCGGCGTCCGCACCGGACGGGTGCGAGAGAGCCGGTGCGTCAACTTAGCCTAAGCTAAGCCTGACGTCCTTAATTGTTTCGACCATAAAGGTGCGCGTAAAGAGATGACCGAACAGAGTGCAGCCCGCCCGCTCCGCATCGCGATCGTGGGCGCCGGACCGGCCGGGATCTACGCCGCCGACGCGTTGATGAAGTCGGACGCCGAGGTGAGCATCGACCTGTTCGAGCGCATGCCCGCCCCGTTCGGGCTGATCCGCTACGGCGTCGCGCCCGATCACCCGCGGATCAAGGGCATCATCACCGCCTTGCACAAGGTGCTGGACAAGCCGCAGGTCCGGCTGCTCGGCAACATCGACTACGGCACCGACATCACCCTCGACGACCTGCGGGCGTTCTACGACGCGGTGATCTTCTCCACCGGCGCCAACGCCGACCGCGCCCTGCCCATCCCCGGCATCGATCTGGACGGCTCCTTCGGCGCCGCCGACTTCGTCTCCTGGTACGACGGCCACCCCGACGTCCCGCGCACCTGGCCGCTGGACGCGGAGAAGGTCGCGGTGCTCGGCGTCGGCAACGTCGCCCTCGACGTCGCGCGCGTGCTGGCCAAGACCGGTGACGAGCTGCTGCCCACCGAGATCCCGCCGAACGTCTACAAGGGCCTGAAGGCCAACAAGGCCGTCGAGGTCCACGTCTTCGGTCGCCGCGGTCCCGCGCAGGCCAAGTTCACCCCGCTGGAACTGCGCGAACTCGACCACTCGCCCACCATCGAGGTCATCGTCGACCCGGAGGACATCGACTACGACGAGGGCTCCGAGGCCGCGCGCAGGCACTCCAAGCAGGTCGACATGGTCGCCAACACGCTCGAGCAGTGGGCCATCCGCGACGTCGGCGAGCGGCCGCACAAGCTGTTCCTGCACTTCTTCGAATCCCCGGCCGAGGTGCTCGGCGAGAACGGGAAGGTCGTCGGCCTGCGCACCGAGCGCACCCAGCTCGACGGCACCGGCAACGTCAAGGGCACCGGCGTGTTCAAGGACTGGGACGTACAGGCGGTGTATCGCGCCGTCGGTTACCTGTCGCAGAACCTGACCAACCTGCCGTTCGACGACCAGGCGGGCACCGTGCCGAACGAAGCGGGCCGCGTGCTCGCCGACGAGAACGCCGACGGCGCCGCGCGTTACCTGCCCGCCACCTACGTCACCGGCTGGATCAAGCGCGGCCCGGTCGGCCTGATCGGCCACACCAAGGGCGACGCCAACGAGACCATCGCCTGCCTGCTGGACGACGCTCCCGGCTTTACCCCGGCCGAGCGGCCCGAGCCCGAGGCTGTCACCGAGTTCCTGGAGAGCAAGGGCATCCCGTTCACCACCTGGGCGGGCTGGTACCGCCTCGACGCGCACGAGCGCTCCCTCGGCGAACCCGAGGGCCGCGAGCGGGTCAAGGTCGTCGAGCGTGAGGACATGCTGCGCGCGAGCGAACCGCACAAGGTCTGATCACACCGCGGTGCCCGACTCCGCTGCCACCGCCACACCCACGGTGTGGCAGCGGAAAATTCGACCCTGAGGCATTCTGTACAAGTGTTCGATGCCCACCTGCACATCTTCGACCCGCGGTTTCCGCTGGCCGAGAACGAGGGCTACCTGCCCGACCCGTTCACCATCGCCGATTACCGCAAGCGCATGTCGCGGTACGACGTCGCCGGCGGCGCGGTGGTCAGCGGGTCGTTCCAGGGAACGGACCAGACCTACCTGAAGGCCGCCCTCGCCGAGCTCGGCGAGGGCTGGGTCGGCGTCACCCGGCTCGACCTGGACGCCAGCGACGAGGAAATCCTCGAACTGGACCGCATCGGAGTCCGCGCGCTGCGTTTCAACCTCAAGCGCGCGGCCACCGACATCACCGGGATGACGTTGCAGGCGCTGCGCGCCTACGACCTGGCAGGCTGGCACGTCGAGCTCTACATCGACGGCACGATGCTGGCCTCGCTGCAACCGGTCATCTCCAAGCTGCCCGCGCTGTCGGTCGACCATCTGGGTATGTCCGCGGAAGGGCTGCCCTTCCTGCTCGACCTCGTCGACCGCGGCGCCAAGGTCAAGGCGACCGGTTTCGGCCGGGTCGCGATGAACGTCGCGGACACGTTGCGCCGCGTCCACGCGGTGAATCCCGAGGCGCTGATGTTCGGCACCGATCTGCCCGGCACCCGAGCCGGACGCCCGTTCCGGGACTCGGACGTCGATCTGCTGTGTGACGTGGTGGGCACCGATATGTTCGCGGTGCTGGAGGACAACGCGCGCGCGTTCTACCGGCTCCCGGCCCGCGAGCGCGTCGTCCGCGACGATCCGGCCCCCACGCTGCCGCTGTACCGCCCGGAACCGCCGACGCTGCGGCTGCGCCGCGACGAACTGCCGGAAAGCCAGGCGGGAGACACGATTCCGTTCCCCGCCATCGATCGCTAGCGCTCAGATCGCGAGGACACCGGCGAGCCAGACGCCGGTGGCCAGCAACGCGCCGAAGAGTTCGATCACCATGGACAGGCCGACGCCCTTCAACGCGTGCACCGTCGCCTGCCAGGCCTGCCGGGTGGCGCGCAGCCGCTGGAGTTCCGAAAGGTACACGCCGAGAACGAAACCCACGAACAGGCCGACCACCGGGATCACGAAGAAGCCGACGACGCCGAGCACCGCGCCGAGCAACAGCGCCCGATTGGACACTCCCGCGTCCTTCATCCTGCGGCCGGGCCAGGTGTATTTGACGACGCCGGAAATCACCAGCAGCAGCGCGCTGATCGCGAAAACCGTCCAGGCCGTGGCGCCGCCGGTCAGGAAGGCCCAGACGGCGATGGCCGCGAAGATCAGGATCACACCGGGCAGGATCGGCACCACGACCCCGGCCAAGCCGACCAGGATGGCGAGACCGGCGAGAAGGTTGTACCAACCCTGATCAGACAGCGCTTCCACACGTGCAGCCTAGAGGCGGGCGCCGACCCGGGCGAGCCGGAGCGACCCGGCGTTATTGTCATACTGTCAATACAACCCTCCCGGTCCGTCCGGGGGGACGCACCGGCACCGGTGCGCTGGATCAACGACGAACCGAGGTAGGGCGTGAGTACTCCATCCACCGTCAAGCAGGGCCCGCTCGCGGGCATCAAGGTCATCGAGCTGGCCGGCATCGGCCCCGGTCCGCACGCCGCGCTGCTGCTCGCCGATCTGGGCGCCGACGTGGTGCGGGTGCAGCGCGCGGGCCAGCTGCCGGGCGGATTCGACCGCCCCCAGCTGCGCGGCCGCACCATCGTCGAGGCCAACCTCAAGGACCCCGCCGACATCGAGAAGGTGCTGGGCCTGATCGAGAAGGCAGACGTGCTGATCGAGGGCTTCCGCCCCGGCGTCACCGAACGCATGGGTCTCGGTCCGGACGACGCGCTCGCCCGCAACCCGCGCCTGGTCTACGGACGGATGACCGGCTGGGGCCAGGAGGGCCCGCTGGCCGACCGCGCCGGACACGACATCAACTACATCTCCATCACCGGCGTGCTCCACGCGATCGGCCGCAAGGGTGAACGCCCGGTTCCGCCACTGAACATGGTGGGCGATTTCGGCGGCGGCTCGATGTTCCTGGTGTTCGGCGTCCTCGCCGCGCTGGTCGAGCGGCAGCAGTCCGGCAAGGGGCAGGTGATCGACGCGGCCATGGTCGATGGCGCCCTTGCCCTTTCACACATGATCTGGGGCATGCGCGGCGCGGGCGCCTGGTCCGACGAGCGCGGCGTCAACTTGCTGGACACCGGAATGTCGTTCTACGACACCTACGAGACCTCCGACGGCAAATACATGGCGGTCGGCGCGATCGAACCACAGTTCTACGCGCAGTTGCTCGCCGGCCTCGAGATCGACGCCGACGGCCTGCCCTTCCAGCTCGATCCCGCGGGGCAGGAAACTCTGAAAAAGCTGTTCACCGAGCGTTTCCGGACCAAGACCCGCGACGAGTGGGCGGAGATCTTCGTCGGCACCGACGCGTGCGTCTCCCCCGTGCTCACCTTCGACGAGGCGACACGCAACGAGCACGTCGCCGCCCGCGGCTCGTTGCTGGAGCTCGACGGCATCACCCAGCACGCCCCCGCCCCGCGATTCTCCCGCACCCCGAACGGGATTCCGACCCCGCCGCCCACCACCGCCACCCCGATCGAGTCGGTCTGGGCCGACTGAGCACCTCCGGGGTGCCGTGGCACGCCGCCACGGCACCCCGCCACGCGGCGATACCTTGCCGCGCTTGATAATTGAAAGTTGTAACAGACCAACCGGTTCGACAGTTGCGCACCGGGCCTGCCATACTGTCTGCGAGCAGGCGGCTTTCGAGAACAGCGGACATCCCCGGACATCGTCCGGTCCGCACGTTGACCGCCGCTCTAGTTGGAGGCCTCGGCGCCGTGCGAGCTTCCGTACGCCGCCCGAACACGAGGTGGGCCAGTCCCGAGGGGTGACCGGCCTATTCGTGCCCGGCGGCGCTCGGAGGGGAGTGCCGCCGGCGGAGGCTCTCCCCAACGTCACAACACCCCCCGCGCGGCGGATTCGCCTCAGTAGCAGGTCAACGGCGTCAACGGATCCGCGGCGCGGGGCGTCAGCGCCGCATAGGCGGACGCGATGGCTTTGACCGCCAAACGCAATTCGGGCTCCCGGTGCGTGAACGGCAGCCGCAGGAATCGTTCGAACGCGCCCTGCACGCCGAATCGGGGCCCGGCAGCGAGCAATACGCCATGGTTGGGCGCCGTGGCGGCCAGCGCCGTGGAGACCGAGGTCGGCAGCTGCGCCCACACCGACATGCCGCCCGCTCCGACCGTGACGCGCCAGTCCGGCAATTCCTCGGCAAGCGTGTCGAGCAGAGCGGCGCGCTGCGAACGCAACTGGTCGCGGCGCCGGTCGAGGATCATATCGGCATGCTCGAGCAGGTGCACGGTGGCCAGCTGGTCCATCACCGGGGTGCCGAGGTCGACGGTGGAGCGAATGCCGAGCAGCTTGGTGATCAGCGCCTGATTGGTCCGGATCCACCCGACGCGCAGACCGCCCCAGAACGATTTCGAGGCCGAACCGATGGTGACGATCTCGGAGCCCTTCGCGAAGGCCGCGACCGGCGGCGGAATGACCTCCGCGCCGAGCCCGAGATCCGCCATGGATTCGTCGATCACCACGGTCATCCTGGTGTCCCGCGCGATGGCGGCCAGTTCGGCGCGGCCGCCGGCGTCGAGCAGCAGGCCGGTCGGGTTGTTGTAGTCCGGCACCAGGTAGGCCAGGCTCGCCGCGGTCTGCCGGGCGGCGCTGCGGATTCCGTCCAGGTCCCAGCCGCCCGCCGGGTCCTCCGGGCGCAGCGGCACCGGCACCGGCCGGGCGCCGACGTCGCGGATCGCCTCGATGGCGTTCGGATAGGTCGGGTGGTCGATGAGCACGCGAGCGGCGGGCGCCGTCAGCACGTTCAGCAGCAGGCGCAGGCCGTGCTGGGCGCCGAGGGTGACGAGGATCTGATCGGGCTCGGTCGGCAGCCCGCGCGCGGTGTAGCGACGGGCGATCGCCTCGCGGAGCGCGAGCACGCCGACCGGATCCATGCCGTGCGTGCCGAGATAGGCGGGAATTCCCTCCAGAGCGGCCGAATACGCCTCCTGCATCTCCAGCGGGGCGGCCATGGCGGCATAGGTCATGTCGATGGTGGGCAGTTCCGGCGAGCCCATCATCGCCAGGATGCTCCTGGCCGGTTTGACGCCGTCGTGCTGCACGTCGCGGGGCAGGGCGACCGTGCTGCGCGATCCCTGGCGGCTGATCAGGTAGCCGTGCTCACGCAGCAGCGCGTAGGTGGAGGTGATGGTGGTTCGACTGACCCCGAGGGTGGCGGCGAGATCGCGTTCGCTGGGCAAAGCGACGCCCAGCGGTGCGCGGCCGTCGTGGATGAGCAACCGGATGCCTTCGGCGAGCGCCAGATAAGCAGGGCGAGCGGAGCGCCGCCCGGCCGAATCCGGATCACCGTCGTGCGCGTGCCGCCAATGGCCCAGATCGCGGGCCAGGCTGCCCGCGCCGATCACTCTCGTCGCCATGCGGTCCAGTATCGGACGATTGGATATTCCTTGGCAAGGCCAGTGACGCGCACGCTAGCGGACATGACCGCCCTCACCATCCTGCTCCTCGCCGCGCTGCTCGCCTATCCGATCTACCGCTTCGCACCCGGACGCGACCCGCGCACCTTCCGTCTCGAACGCTTCCACCCGGGGACGCCGATGTCCGATCAGACGCCCTCTTCCTACGATTACCAGCGGCGATACTCGGATCTCGGCGCGATCTACGGCCGTGGCGACGTGCCGGACCCGGAGCTGCCCGGCAACGCGTAGTCCCCCGCGAACCAGATCGGAGTCACTCGTGGCCACGCACGGAAAAGCGGTGCGAGAAGCCACGGCGGCCGCACCAGGCCAGTGGCGGAAGCCCGCGTACGTTCATCCGACCCGGGTCGCCCACCACGACCGTCTCGTACCATCGCGCATCAAAGGCCAGTTCCGCAGTACTGGACTGGTCGTTGCGAATTTGTCGGTCCCGCGGTGCAGACTTGGCGCATGAGTGACGCCACGAGCCTCGCCGCCGATCGTCCGGCGATCGAGGCCACCGGTCCGGCGACGGAGCCAGCGGTCTCCGGCCTTACCGCCCCGTCCCGCCCGGTCGCGGCGACGCTGTTCGACACCGCGATCGGCCGCTGTGCGATCGCGTGGAGCGGCGCGGGGGTGATCCGCTTCCAGCTTCCGGAGGGGAGCCCGGCGGCCACCCGAGCGCGTATCACACGCGCTCATGCGGGTCAGAAGCTTCCCGAGGAGCCACCCACCGCCGCCATCGCCGAGGCCATCGCGGGCATTCGCGCCCACCTCGCGGGCGAACTCGACGATCTGCGGTGGATCGCCGTGGACACCAGCGGAATCCCGGAGTTCCACCGCGCCGTCTACGCCGTCACGCGCGCCATCGACCCCGGCCATACCCTCAGCTACGGCCAGGTCGCCCACCGTGTCGGCGCGCCCGGCGCCGCCCAGGCGGTCGGACAGGCCCTGGGTCGCAACCCGATCCCGCTGATCATCCCCTGCCACCGCGTCCTCGCCGCCGACCACGCCCTGCACGGCTTCTCCGCCCCCGGCGGCATAGACACCAAGCAGCGCCTACTGACCATCGAGCGCACACCGGGATTCGGCGAACCCACCTTGTTCTGAGGCACCCACCCGACACGAGGTCCTGCTCTCGAGTGACGGATCCGCCAACAGTCCGATGAATTCGCGTAGTTCGCTTCGTCCCTATGAGCGAGACATCGGCAGCGCCCGCCGATCCGGAACGAAAGTGAGCAGACCATGGAGACTGTGACATCGGCCGATGGCACCGTGATCGCGTTCGATCGGCACGTCGGCGGTGACAACGGAGTCGTGATCCTGATCGGCGGCGCCTTCGGTTTTCGGAAGTTCCCCAAGATGGTCGAGTTGGCCGCCGCACTCGCCGAGCAGCACCAGTTGACCGTGCTCAACTACGACCGACGTGGCCGCGGCGACAGCACGGATTCGCCCGGCGTCTACGACGTCGACCGCGAGATCGATGACATCGCCGCCGTGCTCGAGGCCGCGGGCGGTACGGCGACGTTGTTCGGTTGGTCCTCGGGCGCCGCGCTCGCACTACGAGCCGCCGAGTCCGGGCGAGTGAAGGGCATCACGAAGATCGTCGCGTTCGAGCCGCCTTTCGTGATCGATCGGACGGGGTTCGTGCCGGAGACCGGCCTGGAAGCGCGGCTGCACGAACTGATCGCCGCGGATTCCCGCGGCGACACCGTTCGGTTCTACATGACCAAAGCCATGGGAATGCCGCGGGTGATGACCGCGGTCATGCGATTCACTCCCTTCTGGAAAGACTTGTGCGCCACCGCACCCTCCACCGCCCACGACTGGGCCGTGATGCGCGACTTCATGCGCGGCGAGCCGCTGCGACCCGAGGACTGGTCCGGAGTCGGCGTTCCCACGCTGGTCATCGCCGGTGGCAAATCCGACGCACTGCTCCGGAAGGGCGCCCGCGCCGCCGCCGCGGTACTTCCCGACGCTGCTTTCCATGAGATTCCCGGGCTCAGCCACAATCCGAACATCGGGCTGCTCGCCCCCGTCGCCGGTTCGTTCCTCACCGGCGCGGAGCAGGCCGCCGGGTAGCCGCTCAGCGCAGGGGATGCGTGCGGAAGAATTCGCACGCATCGCCCGTGATGTAGCCGTCCTCGCAGCCGAAGTACGTCTGGATGCAGGCGTTCGTCGAGCAGCCGAGTTCGATCAGCTTCTGCCTGATCCGCGCGTTACGCTCCTGAGTCGTCTCGGTCTTCGACGGGATGGTCGCCGAGGGACGCGCCGAACTCGTGACCGGTTGCGGCTGCCCGTCCGAGCACCCGGCTGCCAGGACCATTCCTGCTGCCAGCGCACAGATCACCGCGACCGGTCGCAGGGTCATCCGCCGCTCCCGGACTCACCGCGCATCAGCGCTCCGAGGGACTCGCGATCGGTGACGTCCATCTTGATGCAGGCCCGGTAGAGGTGGCCCTCGACGGTGCGCACGGAGACCGTGAGCCGGTCGGCGATCTGTCGATTGGACAGGCCCGCGGCGACGAGATTCGCGATCTCGCGTTCCCGCGCGGTCAACGGCAGGGGCTGCGCGGCCTGCCGCAGCGCAGGGGTGCTCGCTCCGCCGCAGGCGGCGGCGAGCCGGTTGGCCGCGGCGGCGGACTCCAGCAACCGGCGCCGGTCGCCGGTCCGCTCGTGCGCCGACGCGGCCTGCGCCGCGGCGTCGGCGGCCGACAGCAGCACCCCGAGGCGCTCGAATTCGGCTGCGACCGCGTCCAGCTCGGGTCCGTCGTGGGCGGCGAGCGCCACCGCGTGCCGCGCCTGCGCCTGCACCAGCCGCCCTTCCACCCGGCCGGCCAGCTCCGCCAGCCGTCCGGAGACGGAGTGATCGCCGAAGCGGGCGGCGGTGTGCAGCGCCATGGCCTCGATCGCGTGCTGATGTGAGCGTGCGGCCGCGTCGGCGGCGCCCACCGCGATCCGGATGGCCGGGGTCACGGTTCCTTCGGCGGCGGACAGCCACGCGCGGGCCACTTCCAGCTGCGGTTCGTACACCGCGCTGTGCCTGCCGCCCCGCGCGGTGGCGTGCGCGATCGACTCGGCGGCCTCGGCGGCCCGGCCGAGCGCCGAATACGCCTCCGCCAAGCGAATTCTCGCGGGAAACATCCAGGCGGCCGCGCCCTCCGCGGCCAGCGCGGCCAACGCCTGTTCCAGATTCTCGATGCCGTCCAGGAACCGTCCCTGCGCCACGTCGACGGTGCCCTGCAGGATCTTCGACATGCCCCAGGCCAAATACTGGCCCGGCGCGGAATAGCCGACGAACGCCCCGGCGCAGCGCCGGGCGGCCTCCAGATCGCCGGCGAAGGTCAAGGCGAGCACCTCGGCGTGCGTGGACATGAAGCGGTTGAGCCCGTCGATGTGCTTTTCCACCTCGTGCCCGCGCGCGGCGTACTGCCTGGCCGCCTCGGCCTTGCCCAGCAACGCCGACGCCAGGCTGCCGCCGAACGCGGCCCACCACATCGCCCACGGCGGTGCGCCGTCGACGGACATCACCGCCTCCGCCTCGGCGATCGCGTCGTCGACCCGGTTCTCGTTGACCAGACTCGCGGATGCCAGACCGGTGAAGATGGCCGCGATCTTCGGATGCCGCACCTTCCCGCGCACCAGCTTCAACACCTCGTCGGCGCGATCGGCGTCGCCCATTGCCCACAACAGGTTCGCCACCCGGGTGCTGCCCCAGCGCGCCAGCTGCACCTCGTCGAGCTGGTCGGGGTCGAAGCTGGCCAGGGTGCGCTCGGCCTCGATCCGATGCCCCTGCCACAGCAGCGCGCGCGCCAGCAGGTCGGCGGCCTCCACGCCGCCGCGCCGCTCCACCGCGGCGCGGGCGAAGCGCTCGCCCAGCGGCAGATTCGCCAATCCGATCGCGTCGGCCGCGGCCGCCTCGAACAATTCCAGATCCGCGGATTTATCACTGTCGAGCGCTAATTCCGCCAGCCGGATACGGTCGGCGGCGGAATTTATCCGGCGCTCCTTCAGCGACGAATACAATCTGCCGCGCAGCCGCCGCGCCGAGGCGATCCCGAGCCTGCGCCGGATCACCTCACCGAACAGCGGGTGGTTGTAACGGACGATCAGATCTCGGGAATTCTCCACGACCCGGATCACCCCGCGCGTTTCGGCGGCCTCCACCGCGTCCTCGCCGGCCAATTCGGCCAGGACGTCGAGATCGATCGGCTCACAGAAGGTCAACAGTTCGAGCACCCGCAGCACCGGCTCGGGTAGTTGCTCGACCCGGTCCTCCAGCAGCGCGGCCAGCTCCGAGGTCACCGCCGCGCGCCCGCGCAGCTGCCACACGCCGTTGACCTGGCGCAGCGTGCCCGCCTCCAGCGCGCCCTCGACCAAATGCCGCAGGAACAACGCGTTTCCGGCGGAGGACTCCCACATCAGATTGGCGGTGAACCCTTCGAGTTGCCCGCCGAGCATCGATTCCACCAGCTCCACGCTCTGGCTCTGGGTGAACGGGCGCAGATCGATGCGAGTCAGGTGACCGTCTTTCCACAGTGAGGTGACCGCGTCCGGCACCGGCACTCCGCTGCGCACGGTCACCACGATATGCGCGGCCTTATCGATGGCCAGTTGCAGCAGCAGCGTGGCGGAGAGCTGGTCGAGCAGGTGCGCGTCGTCCACGCCGATAACCGTGTCGCCGTCGGCGAGCAACGCCTCGCGCGCCGCCGACATGAAGGTGACCGGATCGTGCGCGGTGTAGACGCCGACCATATGCGCGAAGACCCCCAGGGGAATGCTGCGCGCCGACTCGGTGCCCGCCACCCAGCGGACGTTGCCGCCGATCGCGGAGGTGGCATGCCTGGCCAGGGTGGTCTTACCCACCCCCGCATCGCCGGTCAGCACCACGCCGACGTGCTCCGGACCGGTCAGCGCCGCACGGATCGCCTCGAATTCGCTCTCGCGCTCGATCATCGGCCAGTTCCGAGCCATGCTCTAACTGTAGTTCTTCACCGATCATGATCGAAGCCGAGCGAGCACGATAGATGTGGCCAATTTTCGGTGATACCGCCGAATTTTCGCTGGCCCGCGCAGAATTCGAACAGGTTCTAGCCGAGGACGTCGTGCCGGACGATGGTCTGATCGCGCCCCGGCCCCACACCGATGCAGGAAATACGGGCGCCGGAGAGTTCCTCCAAACGCAACACGTACGCCTGGGCGTTGGCGGGCAGCTCCTCGAAGGTGCGCGCGCCGGAGATGTCTTCCCACCAACCGGGCATTTGCTCGAAAATGGGCTTTGCGTGATGGAATTCGGTCTGTGTGGTCGGCATCTGCTCGACCCGCTCGCCGTCGATCTCGTAGGCGACGCAGATCGGCACCGTGTCCAGACTGGATAGAACGTCCAGTTTGGTCAGGAAGTAGTCGGTGATGCCGTTGACCCGGGTCGCGTAGCGCGCGATCACGGCGTCGAACCAGCCGCAGCGGCGGGCACGACCGGTGGTGACGCCGACCTCGCCGCCGGTCTTGGCCAGGTAGGCGCCCGACTCGTCGAACAACTCGGTCGGGAACGGGCCGGAGCCGACCCGGGTGGTGTAGCACTTCAGGATGCCGAGCACCGTGTTGATCCGGTTGGGGCCGATGCCCGCGCCGACCGCCGCGCCGCCCGAGGTCGGGTTCGACGAAGTGACGTACGGATAGGTGCCGTGGTCGACATCCAGCAGCGTGCCCTGTGAGCCCTCCAGCAGCACCGTCTCGCCGCGCTCGAGTGCCAGGTTCAGCTTCAGCCGGGTGTCGGCGATCCGATGCTTGAAGCTGTCGGCCTGCGTCAGCACCTCGTCGACCACCTGCTGCGGATCCAGCGCGCGGCGGTTGTAGATCTTGACCAGCACCTGGTTCTTGAACTCCAGCGCCGCCTCGACCTTCTGGGTGAGGATCTTCTCGTCCAGCACGTCCGCGACGCGCACGCCGACGCGGGCGACCTTGTCCTGGTAGCACGGCCCGATGCCGCGGCCGGTGGTGCCGATCTTCTTGTTGCCGAGGAAGCGCTCGGTGACCTTATCGATGGCCACGTGGTACGGCATGATCAGGTGCGCGTCGGCCGAGAGCAACAGACCGGTGGTGTCGACGCCGCGCTCTTCCAGCCCCGCCAGCTCGGCGAGCAGCACGCCGGGATCCACGACGACGCCGTTGCCGATGACGTTCGTCACGCCGGGGGTCAGGATGCCGGAGGGGATCAGGTGCAGCGCGAAATTGTCACCGTTGGGCAATACGACGGTGTGACCGGCGTTGTTGCCGCCTTGGTAACGGACCACCCAGTTCACCCGACCACCGAGCAGATCGGTTGCTTTGCCCTTCCCCTCGTCGCCCCACTGGGCGCCGATCAGGACGATTGCCGGCATGGTCGTGTCTCCTACGGTTCGACAGGCAACACTGGTGTGTTGCAGCTACCTGCCGTACTGAGGCGGTGGCCGGAAGCACAGTCTAGCCGACCCGTCCGGAGCGGCATCGCAGCGGATCTCGTCGTAGGCTCGACAACCGTGTGGCCCCGGCCGGGCAGGGCTATGGTTGCACGGCACGCCGAGCGGCAGCCCGGTGTGCACGGACGAGCCGCAGGCGGGTTCGGCCACGATGGCGAGGGGCCCGACGGTGTCGGCTCGAACCGAGGAGGGTGTACGGCAGCTTGAGTACCCATGTTCTCCGCTGCGACGGCGCACCCGTACCCATCGCGCTCGCGGCACTGCCGACCACTCAAACGGCCGCCATCCCCGATTCCGCCGTGATCGACGAGCTGCTTCCCGTGCTGGCCGCCGACAGCCTGCCCCGGCTGATCGTGCTGGGCGAGGACGCTGCCTTGGCCGCTGTGCTCACCCACCTGATGCGCACCGAACGCCTGCACGTGGAGATCGGCTACGTGCCGGTCGAGCGGACCTACGCCTCGCGCGCCTACCAGACCGGCACCGGTAACGCCGCCGCCAAGCGGGCCATCGAAGGCCGCGCCGTAGAGACGCCGCTGGTGCGCGACGACACCGGCAAGGTGCTCGCGGGGCGAGCGGTGATCACCGGCGTCCAAGGCGAGAAGCTGGAGGGCGAAGCGTACGTCGACGACACGCTGCTGTTCTCCGGGAGAGTGACGGCCATGCTCGTCTCGCCGTGCCTGGAACCGCCCGGCGTGCGGGCGAGCGTGCGCAGAGGCTTCCGCAAGCGGCGCTGGGTGGAGGGGCGAGCGGCGCAGCTCGGCACGCCCGGCGCGATCGTGACCAGGGACGGCGTCCAGGCCGATCGGCCGGTGCCGCGTTCGAGTTTCTACCGCCATCACGAACCGTGGCTGCTGGTGCGATGAGCGTTCCGATCCATCGCAGGTCGCGCGCGGTGCGGCCGAGTCCGGTGTTCCTGCTCGTGGTCGCGGCCACCGCGGTGGGCGGGGCGCTGGCCTGGGACGCGCCGCTGGACTCGACCAGGGCCAAGGCCGGGGTGTTCGTCTTCGTGGTGGCCGGCTGGGTGGTGTCGCTGTGCCTGCACGAGTTCGCGCACGCCTACACCGCGTGGCGCGCGGGCGATCGCGAGGTCGAGTTGCGCGGCTATCTGACGCTCAACCCGTTGAAGTACAGCCATCCTCTGCTGTCGATCGTGCTGCCGATGGTGTTCATCGCGCTCGGCGGGATCGGCCTGCCGGGCGGGGCGGTCTACGTGCACACGCACAATGTCGCGCCGCGTACGCAACGGATCATCAGCGGCGCCGGGCCCGCCGTGAACGCGCTGTGCGCGGTGCTGCTCCTGGTGACGGTCCGTATCCTCGGCAGCTCCAGCGCCCATCCCGCGTTCTGGTTCGGCGTCAGTTTCCTTGCGTTCCTGCAGATCACCGCGGCGCTGCTGAACCTGATCCCGCTGCCGGGACTGGACGGCTACGGCATCGTCGAGCCGTCCCTGAGCTACCAGACCAGACGCTCGCTCGATCAGTTCAAGCCGTTCGGCATGCTGATCCTGTTCGCGCTGCTGTTCACCCCCGCGATCAACGAAGTGTTCTTCGACGCGGTGTACGCGCTGTTCGAACTGTCCGGTGTGCCGTCGAGTTGGTCGCGCTACGGCGGCTACCTGACCCGATTCTGGACGTGAACCGCGGGGATCCGCGCCTACGGTCGATGATCTGCGCATGGCGCGGGGCCGCCAGGCCGGGTCGGCCGGACGGCCCCGCTTCTTCGCCCGCTTCCGATCCGCCCCGCCCTCGGCCATCACACCCCTTGGCCGAGGGTCCTTTTCGTCCACGTGCGAAGTGGTCGACCGCGATACCCCGCGACTCGCGGTCACAGGGCAAAGCTATGGCGGAGGACCGCGCGGAACGCGAGTAGCGGACTACCCGAAGATCGAACTATCGACGCGCCGCGCCGGGCGCCGACCACGTGGCCGGCCCGAATGTCCGAATACCGCTGAGTAGTAAGGGTTCAGACCTCGGGCTGCACGTAGGGGTTCTTGACCGTCGGCGGCAGCAGGGCAATCGCCGAGATACGTTGCACGCCGCACACCTGCATCAGGTCTACCAGCGTCGAACGCACCTGCGCGAAGACGACGTGCGCCGAAAGTCCTGCGCCGGTTACCAGTTCCGGGCGCGCGCCCTTGGCCACGGAGCGCAGTACGCGGGCCGCCTCGGCGCGGTCGGGCTGCTCGCCCGGGTCGGCCAGCATCATCCGGCGCACCACGTCCACGGCTTGGCCGAGGCGCTCCACCTCGTCGATCAAACCCGGGTCGAGGATTTCGTCGTCGCGCACGAGAGTCAGCGAGCGTCGCAACAGGACTCGGGTGTTGCGAATGGCGTTGTCCAGCGGGTCGGCCGTGGCCCTGATCCGTTCGAGGCGAGGCCGGGAGTTCCAGTACAGCGGCGAGATCCGGCTGATCTCGCGGCCGCCCTCCAGGGTGGCGCGCAAGGAGTCGATCTGCGGCTGGGTGGCGCGCATCGCGGTGAGCGCGTGGTGCAGCTTCTCCGGATCCTGCTCGAGCAGTCCGTCGGCGCACTCGGTGATCGATCTTCCCATCACGCCGAGAATGTCCGCGGCCAGCGACCGCGCCCTGCGCACGGGATGCAGGGGAATCGCGGCGACCACCAACACGCCGACCAGACCGCCCACCAAGGCGTCGATCATGCGGGACAGCCCGCCGCCCGCCGACGGCGGGAGCAACGTCGCGACCAGCACGGCGGACCCGGCCGCCTGCACGGTGATGACCGAACCGCCGTCCAGGAACACCGCCGCCGCCATGGCGACCGCGACCACCAGCGCGATCTGCCACACGCCGGTGCCTGCGCGGGAGATGAACAGGTCGCCGATGCCGATGCCGACCGCGACCCCGACCACCAGCTCCACCGAGCGACGCAGCCGCGCGCCGAAGGAGATGCCCATCGACACCACGGCGGCGGTCGGCGCGAAGAACGGCAGCGCGTGACCGATGACGTGATGCGCCAGGAACCAGGCCAGCGCGGCGCCGACCGAACACTGGATGATCGGCAGCGCCGACCGGCGCAGCCGCGCCCACGAGGTACGCAACCTCGCCATACCGCTGGCGCGGGCCACGCTCACCCGGGACATCGGGTCGAACGCACCCCTCGCCCGGACACCATCGCTCATCGAATCGCTACGCGCTGCACCGATCACTACGACTCAGTCGAGGCCGAGCTCCGCGGCCGCTCTGGGGTCGCAGTCTTCCAGCAGGTCGAGGCAGCGGGCGTACTCGTCGGTCTCGCCGATCACCTTGGCGGCGCGAGCCAGCGCGCCGACGCTGCGCAGGAAGCCGCGATTGGGTTCGTGGCTCCACGGCACGGGACCGAAGCCCTTCCAGCCGTTGCGGCGCAGCAGGTCCAACCCGCGGTGGTAGCCGGTGCGGGCGAACGCGTACGCCGCGACGATGTCGTGGTTGATCGCCTCGTCCTGGGCTTCGCCCCGGGTCAGCGCCGCCTCGGCGAGGTGCGCCCAGGCGATCGAGGCGGCGGGATACTCCGCCGCGACGCGCACCGGATCGACGTTGTCGAGCAGCGCGTCCTCGGCGTCGGAGATTTCGGGTAGCAGTACCGGCTGTGGGCCGAGCAGGTCACCGAACGAGGTCATGCGGTTCATTCTGCACCGCACGACGGTTTGCTCGTCAGGCGGCTGCGCTCGTGCGCGTCCTCGCGAGACTGGCTCGGCGTCCGTTCGGTTCGACGTGGACTGATGCCGGACCTCGCCGGGCGGCGACCATTAGGCTGGCCGTCGAGTTCAAACAGTTCCGCTTTGACGAGGGGTGTGCGTGTCCGACCCGAACGACGAGAAGAATCCGGCGCGGAACAGCGCCGAACCGGCCGACGCAGCCGGGGCCGGCGCACGCCCCGGCGCCGCCACGGAACACCTCCCGGCCGCAGGCAAGGGCGGCCCGGCGGCATCCGCCGCGCCCACCGAACGTATCGCCAAGCCGCAACAGCCGAACGCCACATCCGGAACCGGCAACACCGCCTCGGGAACGGACGCGTCGGCGGCGAGTTCTCAGGCAGCCGCGGGCACCCGCGGTCCGGTTCCCAGCGCGCCGGGAGCCGCGGGCCCGAAACAAGCGCCCGCGAGCCAGGGCGGCGGTCCGGCCCCGGCCAAGGGCGCTGACGCGCCGCCGAACACGGCGGGCGGGAAACCGGCGAACGGCCCGGCGGGCAAGACGAACTCACCGGCCTCCGCCACGAGCGCCGGTACCTCCGCACCGGCGGCAGGCACTCCGAAGATCGCCAGTTCCGCGCAGCCCGCAACCCCCGGCGGCGCGAAGCCCGTCACCCCCGACAACCGCACAAGCCCGGCCGCGCGACCTGCGCCCGCGAACCCTCCGGCGGCCGGGACCCCGGCTGAGTCGACCGCGACCGGCGACACGAGCGCCAAGGGCACATCGCCGTCCGGCCCCGCCCCCGGCGCGAAAGTTCCGTCGCCGAGTCCGGCGCCGAGACCCGCGGGCCCCGCCCCCGGCGCGAAAGCTCCGTCGCCGAGTTCGGCGCCGAGACCCGCGGGCGGCGCGCCCGGTTCGGCGGCGGGCCGCACCGGTCATCCGAACGCCCCTGCTTCCGCGCAGCCCCAGGCGGGCCGACCGGCCACCCAACCCAAAGGCGGCCAGAACCCGCCGCCACCCTCCGGATCGGCCGCTTCGAGCGCGCCCGGCGCCAAGAGCGCGGCACCGTCCGGACCGGCGGGTCCCGGCCGGGCGAACGCCCCGGCGGGCAAGGGCGGCGAACCGGCGCGCTCCAGCGCGGGCACGGCCGAACCGAACCGGCCCACGAACGCCGATGCGGAGACAGTCCAGATCGACCGCAAGTCCGCACCGAAGCAGCCGGAGACCGGCGGTGCGTCGAAGCCCGGTTCCGCACCGAACCAGCCGGGCGAAGCGCGCACCGTGGTGATCAAACGGGATCAGACGCCGTCCGGTTCCGCGCCGGGCACGGCTCCCGCGAGCGGGTCCGTTTCGAACAACTCCGCTTCGAAAGACGCTGCGCCGCAATCAGGAAAATCCGCCCAGGGCAAGGCAGCGCCGAAGTCCGAAGCGAAATCCGGACCGGCCCCCGCGGCCGGCGCCGCCGCGAAGAAGGCGGGGCCTGGTGGGGCAGATGACTCCACTGCACCCGGCGGGCCCACCAGCTCCGCGGCGGTCCCGCCGGGCGGTGAATCGGCGACGGTCGTGATGCGCAGGCCGCAGCCCCCGGCCGGACCAGCGGCTCCCGCGCCGGAGAAGACCGCCGAATCCGGCGCTCAGCAGAACCCGCCCGGTTCGGACGACGTGACGATGGCGATGCCCGTGGTCGGCCGGGACGACGCGAAGACCGTCGCGCTCCCCGTCCAGCGCCCCGCCGACGGCGGCAGGCCGGGGACCGATCGCGTGGTCACGCCACCGGCGGGACCGGTTCCGGTCACGAAGCCGCCGAGCACGCCCCGTCCGGCGGCCGGCCCGAAGCAGCCCGGCCCGCACGGCCCCTCCGCGCCGCCGCAGCACGGACCGGGAGTCGAGGAGACCCGCCCGTCGCCGCAGCGCCCTCAGGACCGGCCGCGCCAGGTGGCTACCGCTCCGTCGCCCGCGGACGTCCAGCAGACGGTGCCCGCGCAGTCGATGGCGGGTCCCCGCGCGCCGCAGACCAGGCCTGTCGCGCCGCCGCAGCGGATCCCCCCGGCCCCGCAGCCCGGCGCCGGCGCGTCCGCCACCGGCCCCGCCCGGCCCAATCGACGTCTGGTCGTGCTGGGGGTCGCGGGTGCGGCGGTGCTCGCGCTCGTCGCGGTGGTCGTGGCGCTCGTCACGATGTCCGGCGACGACTCACCCGAAGCGCAGGTGCGCAGCGCCATCACCAGCTACACCGAGGCACTGAAGACCGGTGACCTGGATGCTTTGCGATCCGCCACGTGCGGGCCGCTGCACGACTTCTACCAGGGCATCCCGAGCGACCAGTTCGCCGGCGTGCACAAGCAGTCCGTGGAGCGCAAAACCATTCCGGTGGTGGACAGCATCGACGCCATCCGCATCACCGACGGCACGGCTATCGCACAGGCCACGGTGTACACCGAAGCCGATCCGGCGAAGCGGTCCGCACGCACCTTCGATCTGCAGCGCACCGACGACGGATGGAAGGTCTGCGACCCGCCCGGTAGCACCCAGTAACCACCCAGCCACGCGATAGCCGATGAACATCGATGCCGGTCGCGCCCGTCACACACACCTGGTCAATGGTCCGGTACCGCAGTAGCATGGCCCGGATCATGAGCAGGGAGCAGACGATGGCGCGGCCGGATATCGATGTCGTTCCGGCGACGCAGGCCGGACAGCGATTCCGGGTGCGTGACCATTACGAGGTCGGCAGGGAGAAAGTGCGGGAGTTCGCCCGCGCGGTGCAGAACCACCACGCGGCGCATCAGCGCGAAGCCGACGCACGCGCGCTCGGGTATCCCGGGATCATCGCGCCGCCGACCTTCGCCTCGGTGATCGGGATGACCGCGACCAGGGCGCTGCTGGACTCGGTGCTCACCCAATACGACCTGTCCCAGTTCCTGCAGACCGATCAGGTCTTCGAGATCTACCGGCCGATCCTGGCCGGCGACCGGATGCGCAGCGAGATCGTCATCGAGTCGATCCGCCAGTTCGGGGACAACGACTTCATCGTGGTGCGCTTCTCGCTGAGCAACCAGCACGGCGAGGTCGCCATCGTCGGGTCGACCACGATCGTCGCGCGCCGCGGCGCCGAGGTCGACTCCTCCCTGAACGACGTGGTCGAGAACATCATGATGCACGGGCGCCCCTTGGAGCCCGAGGCGGCCGCCGACCTCACGCACAACGACGCGCTGATGTCGCTGGGCGTCAGTCCACTGGTCGAGCCGGACGCGCACGAGTTCACGACCGTGCACACCCTGCCCGCGTTCGACGAGGTCGCCGCCGGCGAGCGGCTTCCCGACGGCGCCTTCCGGCTGACCCGCGGCGACCTGGCGAACTACGCGGGCGTGTCCGGCGACGCCAACCCGATCCACTTCAGCGACCACGCCGCGCAGCTGGCCGGCCTGCCGACCGTGGTCGCGCACGGCATGCTGACCATGGGCTTGGCCGGTGGCTACCTCACCGCGTGGCTGGGTGATCCGACCGCCATCCAGAAGTTCAGCGTGCGGTTCTCCGGCTTCGTGCCCGTCGCCGCCGACGCGGCGAGCACGGTCGATTTCTCCGGACGGATCAAGTCGCTGGACGCGAGCGCGCGCACCGCCACGATCCTGCTCAGCGGCTCCGCCGACGGGCGCAAGCTGTTCGGTCGCGCGCTGGCCGAGGTCCGGCTGCGCTAGCGCGAGCGGATCACTCCTCGACCACCGAGTGCATCAGGTACACGTTGTAATCGCTCCAGGTCGACAGGGTGAAGTAGAAGTCCGTTCCGGACGACCAGGGATGGATGAACCCGCCGTACAGCTCCGGATAGCTCAGCGCCGATACCGTCGGCGTGCTCTCCGACCACACACCCTGCGGAGTGTCGGACTCCCGCACGACGATGGCGGCCTTCGTCGTGTCCAGATAGCTCATCTGCCAGATGTCGCGGGCGGCGTCGTAGCGGACGGACAGTTCACCGGCGGGACCTTCCACGATCGGCGAGGCGGAGCCGAATCCGCCGACGGGGGTCCACGCGCCGTCGCGCCAGTACTGGTAGGCGGTCGTGTTGAGCAGCTGGTCCTCCGGTACGCGGGCCAGGCCGACCGCGCCGAGGCGGGTGTTGGGCGTGCCGAACATGTAGACATACCCGCCGTGCGGAACCATCGCGCTCACTTGGAAATTCGCCAGCCCGAAGATGTTGTCCCAGCGCGCGTGCGGATCCTTCGTCCAGGTCTGCCCGTGGTCGTCGGAGTAGGCGATGCCGCCGTAGTTGGTGAAGAACGTGCCGGGCAGGCTGTTCCAGGTCCGAATGGACATGTAGCTCAGGTACTGCCGCGCACCGAGCGCGAAACCCGAGGTGGGGATGGTGGTGACCTCGACGTTGTCGAGCTTGCGGCTGGAGAGCACCTCGGCGGCGTGGCAGCGGTCGTCGGTCACCATGTGGTCGAAGGTCACCCCGTCGGCGAGGTCGCGATCGGTGCTGAAGGCCAGGACGTTGCTGCGCCAATCCAGCCCCATGCCACCGGGTGGATGGAAGCCGCGCCCCACGGTGTCGCCGAACGCGGCCGCGATCTCGCCCGGTGCGCTCTCCCACATGATGCCGAGGTCGGTGCCGTCCACCTGCCACCGTTTGTCGGTGCGGTTCACCGAGTTCGCGCCGGTCAGCTTCGCCACCTCGCGGGCGGGACCCAGGCGGGGCGCGGGCCGGGCCGGCGACTGCGCCGCGGGTTCGACCGGCGGCCGCACCGGCGCGGGCGGGGGCGGCACCTGGCCGGGATCCGGGCCGGGGCCGGGAATCGCGAAGTGGAACGGCTTGGGATTCAGCAGGATCTCCGGAATCCCGAGCTGAGCGGCGAGGCTCGGGGGCGCGCCGGGCAGATCGGTGAGATCCGGGCAAGGATTGACGCAGGGGTCCGGCGGTAGCTCCATCCGCGTGCGTTTCGGCGCAGGGTCGGGCGCGTTCGCCGGGAGCACGGTGATCACCGGATAGGGAATCGGCACCTCCAGCGTTTTCGGCACCAGCGGCTCGTGCGTCGCCACCGGATCGGACGCGCACGGCCCCACTCCCGCGAGGCCGCCGGTCGCTTCCGGCGCGGCGGCGGCAGGGCCGTCGGCATAGACGAGCATGCCCGCGCCGATCACCAGCGCGCCGACGGCGGCCACCATTCGCATCGCCATAGCAACCCCTCGAAATCCCCTGCGGACACGATCCTTGCGAACACGAACCAGCGGATCGACCCTACCCCGTTCGCCTTTCGAACTTCGCCAGACCGACACGCCGGATAAGCCGGGGTACGCCACGCACCTGGACCGGGACAACGACGGCGTCGCCTGCGAGTGAATCGCACCGGCGCACCGGCCGATTGCGGAGCAGGATGGAAGGCGTGACCAAGTCAGTTCTCCGCGTCGCGCCCGCGATCGGGGCGGCGCTGCTGGCGGCCGGAGCGAGCGCGCTGCTGCCGCAGGCGGCGTCCGCCCTGCCGACTCCGGCCGTCGCGATCGCCGGACCGCACGAAGACCACGCGATCCCGCACAACCGGTCGGGTCCGAAGGGCGACAGCGAGCGGCCCGAGGAGCCCGCCGAGCGGTCGCCGAGGATCTACACCGATTGCGATCAGGTGCGGGCGGAGGGCGCCGGGCCGCTGTATCGCGGGCAGCCCGGCTTCAACGCGCAACTCGACCGCGACGGCAACGGCGTGGCCTGCGACTAGCGCAGCGCCTGGAAGACCAGGATCGTGCCGCCGATCCGGATCTGATCGCCGTCGGCCAGCAGCGCGCCGCTATCGATCGCGCCTTCGTTGACGAAGACGCCGTTGGCCGAATGCAGGTCTTTGATGAGCAGGCCGGCGCGGCTCGGCATGATGTGCGCGTGGTAGCGGCTGGCCCGCGGGTCCTCCAGGACCAAGTCGTTGTCGGTCATCCGGCCGATGCGCAGGCCACCCTGGGCGATCGCCACCACGCGACCGTCCGGCATCCGCAGCTGTCCGCTGCGCACCGCGCGCGGCACCTCGGTGACCGTCTCGGTCATCGCCGCGGCCAGCCGCTCGACCTGCCGGAGCTCGACTGTGCTCAGCGGCTCCTGCCGCAGCACGCGCTGCTCCAGATCGGTCAGTGCGGGGCCCGGGTCGATGCCGAGCTCGTCGGCGAGCACACCGCGCACCTTCCGGCACGCCTCCAGCGCGTCCGCCTGACGTCCGGACAGATACAACGCGGAGATCAGCTGGCCCCACAGCGGTTCGCGCAGCGGGTGTTCGTTGGTCATCCCGACCAGCTCGCCGATCACCGAAGACGCCCGCCCACAGGCGATCTCGGCATCGATCCGGGCCGAAGCGGCCAGCAGCCGCTCCTCGTCCATGGCGGTGGCGAAACCGTCGGCGAATTGCAGACCGGCCAGATCGGCCAGCGCCCGGCCGGTCCATTCGCGCAGCGCGGAGCCGAACAGCTGCGCCGCCCCGGCGTGATCGCCCGCCTCCGCGGCGCGAGCTCCCGCCTCCCGGGCCGCCTCGAAACGTCCCAGATCGCAAGCGGTCTCGTCGATCTCCAACCGATAGCCCGACGATTCCGTGCGCAGCACCGTCGCCGGGTCCACTCCGGAATTCCGCAACGCCTTACGAATATTCGAGACGAAAACCTGCAGGCTGGCGGCATAGGAGTCGGGTGGATCCTCGTTCCACACCAGATCGGCGAGCGCGGCCGAGGACACCGCGCGCCGCCGATTCACCGTGAGCGCGGCGAGCAGAGCTCGCGGTTTGGGCCCGCCGACCGCCACCGGTTCACCACCGACGAGCAGTCGCACGGGCCCGAGCACGCGCACATCCAGACTCATGTGCACCTGGCCCCTGACGGGTGTATCAGGGTCAGGCGCTGATCGAGCGTCCGGCCGAGTGCAGGTCGTTGCACGCCTCGACGACGCGCGCCGCCATCGACGCCTCGGCCTTCTTCAGGTAGCTGCGCGGGTCGTAGGCCTTCTTGTTGCCCACTTCACCGTCGATCTTCAGCACGCCGTCGTAGTTGGCGAACATGTGCCCGGCGACCGGCCGGGTGAACGCGTACTGGGTGTCGGTGTCGACGTTCATCTTCACCACGCCGAAGCGCAGCGAGTCCTCGATCTCGGACTTCAGCGAGCCGGAACCGCCGTGGAAGACGAAGTCGAACGGCTGCGCGTCGGCGCCGAGGCCGAGCTTGGCCGCCGCTACGCGCTGGCCCTCGGCGAGCACCTCGGGCTTGAGCACGACGTTGCCCGGCTTGTACACGCCGTGCACGTTGCCGAAGGTCGCCGCGAGCAGGTACTTGCCGTTCTCACCCGCGCCGAGCGCATCGATGGTCTTCTCGAAGTCCTCCGGCGAGGTGTAGAGCTTCTCGTTGATCTCGGCCTCGACGCCGTCCTCCTCACCGCCGACGACACCGATCTCGACCTCGAGAATGATGTTCGCGGCGTGCGTGGCCTTCAGCAGTTCCTTGGCGATCTCGAGGTTCTCGTCGATCGGAATCGCGGAGCCATCCCACATGTGCGACTGGAACAGCGGGTTCTGGCCGGCGTTGACCCGCTCCTGGGAGATCGCCAGCAGCGGCCGGACGAAGCTGTCCAGCTTGTCCTTCGGGCAGTGGTCGGTGTGCAGCGCGATGGTCACGTCGTACTTGGCCGCGACCACGTGCGCGAACTCGGCCAGCGCCACCGCGCCCGTGACCATGTCCTTCACACCCTGGCCGGAGCCGAATTCCGCGCCGCCGGTCGAGAACTGGATGATGCCGTCGCTGCCCGCGTCCGCGAAGCCCTTGATGGCCGCGTTGACCGTCTCCGACGACGTGCAGTTGATGGCCGGGAAGGCGAAGGAATTGGCTTTGGCCCGACCGAGCATCTCGGCGTAGACCTCCGGAGTCGCGATGGGCACAGTAAGACCTCCGTGTTGTGCGGCAAAGACCTATTTTGTCAGCCTTCACCCTAAGGCAGCGGTGTTTCGCCTGGTATGCAGGGAGGGAGTGCGCAGTTGACGCACCGGTAATTTTGCGCACAGCACGAGCATTCTCAGGCGGAGCCGGTACTGTGGGGCCGGTAATTTGCGCTGGCAGCTTCCGACGCGGTGGCAAGCGATCCTAGGCCAGCCGTATCGGGACAGGAGGCCACGTGATTCTGCAGGCAGCGACAGAATCGGTGACGAGCAACCTCGCGCTGACCGAGTTGCTCGATCCGATGCACCTGCTCACGGAGACGTGGCTGAAGGACGCGGTGCTGCCGGCCATCCTGGTCATCGTCTTCATCGAGACCGGTCTGCTGTTTCCGATCCTGCCCGGCGATTCGTTGCTGTTCACCGGTGGCCTGCTCGCCGCGCAGCCGAATCCGCCGGTGTCGATCTGGGTGCTGGTGCCCGCCGTCGTCCTGATCGCGTTCGCGGGAGACCAGTGCGCGTATTGGATCGGCCGGGCCATCGGGCCCGCCCTGTTCCACAAAGAGGACACCCGGTTCTTCAAGAAGCACTACGTGACGCAAACGCACGAGTTCTTCGAAAAGCACGGGCCGAAGACGATCATCCTGGCCCGCTTCGTGCCGATCGTGCGCACCTTCATGCCGGTGCTCGCCGGTGTCTCCAAGATGGACTACCGCAAGTTCGTCGCGTTCGACATCGTCGGCGCGCTGCTGTGGGGCGGCGGCGTCACGGTGCTCGGATACTTCCTCGGCAACGTCGCGTTCATCCGGGACCACGTCGAGGCGATCTTCCTGCTCATCGTCTTCGTGTCGATCCTGCCCGGCATCACGGCGGTGGCGAAGAAGCTGCTGGGCCGCAACGCGCCCGCGGACGACGCGGTCACGAGCGAGCTGACCGCTTCGACCAGCGAGCCCACCCGCTGAAGCCGGTGACGACCGAATCGTCGCCCCTAGCCGTGGGCAGTTTCGATCCGCTGCTGTCGGCGGGCCCAGCGCTCGTCTGGGCAGTGGTGTTGACCTTCGTCTTCCTCGAGTGCGCGGTGATCCTCGGGCTGTTCCTGCCCGGTGACTCGATGCTCATCACCGCGGGCATCGTGATGGCGTCGCATGCTTCGGGCGAGGCGCACGTCTGGGCGCTGTCGCTGGGCGCGATGGTCGCCGCCATCGCGGGCAATCAGGTCGGCTATGTGATCGGGCACCGGACCGGACGACACCTGGTCGCCCGCAAGAACGGCAGATACATCAACGTCCGCAACCTGCAACGCGTCGCGGAACTGCTGCACCGGCACGGGTTCGTCGCGGTACTGATCGCCCGGTGGATCCCCTGGGTGCGCACCCTGTGCCCCTCGGTCGCGGGCGCCGCGCGCATGGACCATCGCAAATTCACCGTGGCCAGCACCGTCGGCGCGATCGTCTGGGCGCCGGTGCTGCTGCTCATCGGGTACTACGCGGGCAACTTCCTGCAGCGCGTGGAATGGCTGATGCCGATCGTGATCGGCACGCTGGTGGTGGGCTTGATCGTCGGGACGGCGCTCGGCGTGCGGCACTACCGGCAGGAGATGTCCCAGCCCGCCGAGGACTTCGCATTGGAGACCACCCCGAGCGCGGTGCTGGAACCGGAGAGCTGATCCTCACAACCCCGCGGCGCTGACCTGGTAGGCCGCTTCCATGAGCAGCCAGCCGGACAACTGCACCGACATATCGCGTCCGGGCACCTTCGACGAGGTCACCGAGCCGCCGGAGGTGAAGTAACCGGCTCCCGCGCTGCCGCCGGGCAGCTGCGCGGGCTTGCTCCAGTCGTGCCCGAACAGCGGCTCGCCCTCGACCTGCAGCCGATTCCTCCACGCCGCCGTGGCCGACGCGGCAACGATCGCGGCGGCCGCGCGGCGGTCGGCGACCTGCTGGGAGTCCTCGCCCGGCAGCATCACCGCGACCAGCGCCAGGTACCGGGCCAGGATGCCGTTGAACAGTCCTCCGTCGCCGCCACCGCCGCCGTCGACCACGCCGTCGGTGGTCATGTGCTCCTCGATCGCCGCGAGCAGCCGGTGCACGCGCTCGGTGTGCTTCGGATCGCCGGTCTGCACGGCCAGCTCGGCCTCCAAGCCGAGCACCACGCCCTGGCAGTAGGTGAACACCGGACGCTCGATCTCGCCGGAGGGCAGGTGGATGCCGTCCAGGATCAGCCCGGTCTCCGGATCGCGCAGCGTCGCGTCCAGCCAGTCGGCCATCTCCTGGGCGCGCTGGACGCGCCCGAGGCGTAACAGCGCGATCGCGGCGGGACCGTTCGCGGGGGCGTTGAAATAGTCCGTGCCGATGCGCCACGGCAGGCCGCCGCCGACCTGCGGCTGCCAGCCGTCGTGCAGTTGCTTCTCCAGCGCGACCAGCGCGCTGCGCACGTCGGCGCCCTGGGTGCGCTCGGCGCGTTCCAGCGCGATGGCCAGCCAGGCCATGTCGTCGTAGTACCGGTTGGTCCAGCCGGTGATGTTGCGGATGCGGTGCGAGCGCGCCAGCGCGGCGATCCGCCTGCGGCGCAGCGGCGTCGGCGCACGGTTCGCGGCGTCGGTGGCGCACTCGATGAGATGCGCCTGCCACCAGTAATGCCACGCACCGAAGACCCGCTCGCGCCTGGTGGCGGGCCAGCCGACCACGCCGAGTTCGGTGCCCGGCAGCGCCCACAGCGCGCGCAGGTGCCGCGAGACGACCGCCGATTCGGCCATGTCGGCCCGTTCGGACCACAGCGTCGCTGGCGCGACGGCGTCTCGGCCCGCCTGCGCCCGGCCGGTCGGCGGACGCGGTGCCGCGGAGCCCTTTTCGGCGTGCTCCACGCTCGGCACCTCGATATCGTCGCTCCGCGAGGTCATGGGTCAATGGTGCCAGGCCAGAACGGATTTATGCGCCCGATTTGTTACGAAAGCGATGTGCAATCGTGCCGGTGCGCCCCGGCACCGGAAGATCTCCAGCTCACAAGGCCGAGCGCGGGTCCGGCGATCACCACGCCTCGGTGAGATCGGCGTGTTGCCGGATCCACGCGTGCATGGCGATTCCGGCGGCCACGCCCGCGTTGATACTGCGGGTGGAACCGAACTGCGCGATCGACACCGTCATCGTCGCGGCTTGCTTGGCGTGCTCGGTGACGCCCGGTCCTTCCTGGCCGAACAGCAGCAGGCACGCGCGCGGCAGGGTGACCGTCTCCAGGGGGACCGACCCCGGCACGTTGTCGACGGCGACCACGGTCAGCCCGGCCCGCTCGCTGAACGCCAGCAGTTCGCCGATATCGGCATGGTGGCGGATGTGCTGGTAGCGATCGGTCACCATGGCGCCGCGGCGATTCCACCGCCGCCGCCCGACGATGTGCACGGCCGCGGCGGCGAAGGCGTTCGCCGTGCGCACCACGGTGCCGATGTTCGCGTCGTGCCCGAAGTTCTCGATCGCGACGTGGAAGGGGTGCCTGCGCCGGTCGATGTCGGCGACGATGGCCTCGCGACTCCAGTACCGGTAGGCGTCCACCACGTTGCGGCGGTCGCCGTGGGCCAGCAATTCCGGGTCGAGACGCGGATCGTCCGGCGGCGGCCCGGCGTGCTCGCCGGCCCACGGCCCGACGCCGTTCGGGTGCTCGCCCCACTCCGTCGGCCCGGGTAGGTCCTGCTCCGCCGCGTCCGGCATTGGGTGACTCACCCCGACGATGCTAATTCCGGCCGTCGTGCCCGCGGCGCGTGGCTCAGTAGCTGGACGAGCTTCCCGCGAACGCGCCGACCAGCCCGAGCACCAGGAACAACAGCAGGAACAGCAGGCTCACGACCATCAGCCCGGTGGCGATGATGCCGCAGATGTAGCCCGCGTTGACGTTGCCCCGGCCGCCGATGGTTCCGCCGGACGCGTCGATCTCGTTGAGCGCCCGCTTGCCCATCACCCAGGCGAAGGGCCCGATGAACTGGCACAGCACCAGGCTCAGGATGCCCAGAATCAGGATCGTGGTGGATTGCGGGTGATCCGGAGGTCCGTAGGCACCATAGGCTGGATAGCCGTACGGCGGCTGCTGCGGCGGGTAGCTCATCAGCAGGATCGTAATGGGTGTGGCGGGCTACACCACATTTTCGGCGGACAACTCCCTCGATCGCCGAATCCCGCGCGACCAGTATGTATCCCATGACCGAGACACCCGCCGAACCGACCCTTGTGCTCGACCTGCCGCCTGCCGGGCCCGAACCGGGGGAGCACCTGCTGCGCACGGTGTTGCTCGCGCCGGTGCTCGCTCGGTTCTGGAAGGAACTCGTCTACGTCCTCACCGTTTTCGTGCTCGGCTGCCTTGCCGTCGTCTATCTGTTCTTCGGCTTCGGCGGTGGGCTGTATATCGCGATCACCGTCATCGGCCTGCCGGTACTGGCCATGGTGCTGCTCGGTGGACGGGTGTGGGGACGGGTCTACCGCGCGCTGGCCAAGGACCTGCTCGGCGTGGTCGTCGCACCGCCTCCGCCGTTCACGCCCGCGCCCGGCCTGATCGGCTTCTTCAAAAGCGCTTTCACCGATCGGGCCGGCTGGCGTGCGGTGGTGTTCCTGCTGGCCCAGGCGGTGCTCGGGGTCGCGGTCGGATACTTCGTGCTCGTCCTGGTGGCGATGACCATGTTCACCGCGCTCTCCCCGATCCCGTGGGCGCTGATCCACCCGACCAACGTCGACGCGAACGGCGTCGAGCACACATCGGTGGTCCAGTTCGGCGATTTCTACCTCGACAGCTGGCCGAAGGTGCTCGGGTTCGCGCTGGTGGGTCTGCTCGGCTGCTTTGCCTTGCCTTGGCTGCTGCGTGGCGTCTGCCGGTTGCACGGCCTGCTCACCATCGCCCTGCTCGGTGCGACGGATCGCGACCGGCGGGTGACCGAACTGCGGGACAGCAGGCGGACCGCGGTCGAGGACGCGGCGGCGACACTGCGCAGACTGGAACGCGATCTGCACGACGGCACCCAGGCCAGACTGGTCACCATCGCGATGGCGCTCGGCCGGGCCGAGGATCGGCTCGCCGCGGGCGGCGACCCCGGCGACCTCATCGCCGAAGCGCGCGCCGGCTCCAAGGAGGCGCTGGCCGAACTGCGCGAACTGGTGCGCGGAATCCATCCGCCCGCATTGGAATTGGGGCTGGAGCCGGCGCTGGAGACGCTGACGGCGCGCTGCTCGGTGCCGGTGGAACTGCGGGTGCACCTGCCCGAGCGGCCGAGCCCGGCCATCGAGGCGATCGCCTACTTCTCGGTGGCCGAGCTGCTGACCAATGTGGTGCGACACGCGCGGGCCACCAGCGCGTGGGTCTCGGTCCTGCCGGGTCATGGAGGAACCATCGCGGTGACGGTGCGCGACAACGGCATCGGCGGCGTGGTGGCGCCCGTCGGCGGCGCGCCCGGTGCGGGCAGCGGATTGTCCGGACTGGCGGCGCGGGCCCGCACCGTGGACGGGACCCTGACGGTGCGGAGCCCCGCAGGCGGACCGACCGTGGTGACGATCGCGCTGCCCCTGGCCGGGTCACGATGAGCGACGGCCTGCGCATCGTGATCGCCGAGGACAGCGCCATCCTGCGCGACGGGCTGGCCGGGCTGCTCACCGAACGCGGCCACGAGGTGGTCGCCATGGTCGGCGACGCGACCACCCTCGCCGACGTGGTCGGTACGCACAACCCGGATGTCGCCGTGGTGGACGTGCGGATGCCCCCGACCTACACCGACGAGGGACTGCTCGCCGCCATCGAATTGCGCCGCAAATACCCGATGACCGGCGTGCTGGTGTTCTCCCAGTGGGTCGAGACCCGCTACGCCACGGAGCTGCTGGCAGGCGGCGCGGGCGGGGTCGGCTACCTGCTCAAGGACCGGGTCGCCGACGTCCGCGAGTTCGTGGACGCGCTGCACCGCGTGGCCACCGGCGGCACCGCGCTCGATCCGGAGGTGGTGAGCCAGTTGATGGGCGCCTCGCGCCAGCAGGATTCGCTGGCCCGCCTGACCCCGCGCGAACGCGAGGTACTGGAACTGATGGCCCAAGGTCTGTCCAACAGCGCCGTCGCCGCCGCGCTGACCGTCACCGAACGCGCGGTGGAGAAGCACATCGGCAACATCTTCATCAAACTCGACCTGCCGCCCTCCGACACCCACCACCGCCGCGTCCTGGCGGTATTGCGACTCAAGGGCTGACGACGCTGCGGTTTCTCGGCATGCTGTGCCAGACTGGCCCCAACGCGGTATCCGTGCGGGGAGGGGAGGAAGCGATGACCGTCGACGTGACCTGGCCTGATCATCTGCTGACCCTGGAGGACTGGATCGCGCTGCCGGAGGACAGCAGCCGAAATTACGAGCTTGTCGAGGGGGTTCTGGTCGTGTCACCGAGGCCGGTCTTGCGCCATCAATTCGCGGTCTGGCGGCTGGCGGCGCAAATCCACCCTCAACTACCGAACGAACTCGCTGCGGTGGGAGAGGCCGAGTTGGTGGTCGATCCCACGCAACCTCCTACTGTGCGTGTGCCGGACGTTTTGGTCATCCGCCGCAAAGCGCTAGCGGATGATGTCGCCCGCGTGCATCCCGAAGATGTGAAACTCGCCGTCGAGATCCTGTCGGCTGGCTCCCGGCGAACCGATCGTGTGACCAAGTTCTTCGAATACGCCGAAGTCGGCATCGAGCACTACTGGCTCATCGATCTCGACGAACCGGCCAGTCTCAGCGCCTACCGGCTGATCGGCGGCGACTACGAGCTCGTCGCCGAGCGGTCGGGCTCGGTGACAGTTGATCTTGCCGGAACCGCGATCACGGTCGACCTCGTCGCTCTGTCCAGCGATCACCCCGGCGGATAGCGCCGCTCCGCTGGAGGGCCGGGCCTATCCTGGAGGTCTGGCACTCGGGGTGGAGGCTGGTATGGATCACGAGCGGATATTGCGCACGGTGCTCGGGGTGACCGCCGGGTATCTGATCCTGCTGGCGCTGTGGCTCGGGTGGGTGGTGCACCGGACGCCGCCGGGGACCGTGCCGTATCAGATCGTGGCACTGGTCGGGTTGTTCGGCTCCTGCGTCGGCATCGGGATGATGCTGGCCGCGCGGCCGTCCAAGGCGGATCGCCAGTTGTGGCGACACGGCTTGGAGGGGTGGGCGACGGTCGAGGGCGTGCACCCGCTGGAGCGCACCGATCATCACACCGAACTCACCGAACTCGATCTCGAACTGACTGTGCCGGGCTCCGAGAGTTACCGGGGCACTGTTGTTTTCGACGCGACTCCGGCCGACAAACCCCGGCTCGCGGTCGGCGAGATCCTTTCGATCCGCGTCGACCCGGCGAACCGGGACCGCATCATTCTGGTGCTGTGAGTACCGGTTTCACGTGCGCGTTCGGATCGGCGAGCAGGTACTGCGCGGCCGCGTAGGTCGCCAGGATCACGCCTTCGGTCACCCGGCGGGCCCGCTGACCGCGCGCGAACAACCGCCGCAGCACGATCAGTCCGTCCGAGACGGTGAACAGCAGCGCCCCGAGGCCGAGGCGGCTGCGCGGATCGGCGCCCGGAATAGTCAGGCCCGCAACATTTTTCGCGGCAGGTGCCAGTGCCGGATCGGACGCCAGCACGGCCGCGGCGCCCAAGGTGACGCCGTAGGCCGTCAGCGGTGCGGCCACCGTCGGCGCCTTGCTGCGCAGCATTCCCGCGGCGCCCAGCCACGCGGCCAACCGCGGTACCGCCACCCCCGCGGTGGGTCTGCCGCCCATCCGCCACCACAGGGTGGCGTATCCGATCTGCATCACCGCGAACGACGACGCGCCCGCGATGAGCCTGCGGTCGTCGTCCGGATCGATGAGCAGGATGTCGCCGACGGTGGCCGCGCCGAGCGACCCGATCAGGACCGTGCGCTCGGTGGACGGCAGCTGCCCGCCGTGGGTCGCCACGTCGGCCGCCAGCAGCGGCATCAGCAGGGGCTTCGCGAGCCACTGCGCCTTCTCCCGCCCGGTGACGGCGCCGTAGACGGTGACCGCCGCCGCGGCGAGGAACCCGGCTCGGAACGGGCGCATCGCTAGAAACTCGGTTCGGCCGGGGCGGGGGGCAGCGTGACGACCTGGCCCGCGTAGCTCAGGCCCGCGCCGAAGCCGAGCAGCAAGGCCGTCTGCCCGCCCTTCGCCTTGCCGGTGACCAGCATCTCCTCGATCGCCAGCGGAATGGACGCGGCCGAGGTGTTGCCGGTGTTCTCGATGTCGTTGGCCATCGGGATCTCGTCGGCCAGTCCGAGGTTCTTCTTCATCAGCTCGTTGATCCGGGCGTTGGCCTGGTGCGGGACGAAGACCTCGATGTCCTCCTTGGCCACCCCGGATATCTCGAGCGCGGTGGACAGCGCGCGCGGCAGGGTGACCGCGGCCCAGCGGAAGACCCGGGGGCCTTCCATGCGCAGCGACATCCGGCCGACCGGATCGACGGCCGGGTCCAGCCCCTGCATGGACTGGGCGCGGTGCATGTACTCCAGGAAGTCGATGTCCTGCATGATCGCGGCGGCGTTCTCGCCGTCGCTGCCCCACACGGTCGGCGAGATGCCGTTGTCGTCGCTCGGGCCGACCACCACCGCGCCCGCGCCGTCACCGAAGATCATCGCGGTCCCGCGGTCGGTGGGGTCGAGCCCGACGGTCATCGTCTCGGCGCCGATGAGCAGCACGTACTCGGCGGAGCCGGACCGGATCATGTCCGCGGCCACACCGAGGCCGTATCCGAAGCCGCCGCAGCCGGAGGTCAGGTCGAAGGCGGCGACGCCGTTCATGCCGATGTCGTAGGCCACCTGCGGCGCGCCGTGCGGGGTGAGGGTCAGCCAGCTGGAGGTGGCCAGGATCACGGCGCCGATCTTCGACCGGTCGACTCCGCTGTTGACGATCGCGCGCTCGCCCGCCGCCGCCGCGATCGACCGGAGCGTCTCGTCACCGCTGATCCAGCGCCGGTTGCGGACGCCGGTGCGCTCGTAGATCCACTCGTCGGTGGAATCCAGGACCTCGCAGACCTCGGCGTTGCTGACCAGGCGCTTGGGTCGGTAAGCGCCGATTCCGAGCATCGCAACGTTTTCGCGACTTCTGTTGACTGCAATGCTCACCACTGGTGACTCACACGACCCTTCACCTTCGAAGACTTAGACCATGCTCCAGGCTATCCCAGGGCGAGATCCTTCAAGCCCAGGATCGACCGGTACTCCAGCCCTTCCGCGGCGATCACCTGGTCAGCGCCGGTTTCCCGGTCGACGACGGTGGCCACGCCGACCACGGTGGCACCCGCAGCGCGCAGCGCTCGCACCGCGGTCAACGGTGAATTGCCGGTCGTGGTCGTGTCCTCGACCACCAGCACCCGCTTGCCCACGATGTCCGGGCCCTCGATCTGGCGCTGCATGCCGTGCGACTTCGCCGCCTTGCGCACCACGAACGCATCGATCGGGCGCCCGGGCGCGTGCATCACGGCCAGCGCGACCGGGTCGGCGCCCATGGTGAGACCACCGACGGCGTCGAAATCCCAATCCGCGACGAGCTCGCGCAGCAGCTTGCCGATCAGCGGGCCCGCGCCGTGGTGCAGCGTCGCGCGGCGCAGGTCGACGTAGTAGTCGGCCTCCTTGCCCGAGGACAGGGTCACCCGGCCGTGGACGACGGCGAGCTCGCGGACCAGCGCGGCCAACCGGTCCCTGTCGTTGGTAATCACGTCGATCATGTCAAGTCCTTCCGCGTGCGTTGAACAGCCCGCGATTGAGCCGGGCTCCCAGGGTTCGCGGGATCGCTCCGGCGAGGGTGGTGAGCGCTTTGTACTGCATTCCGGGCACGCTGAGCACCCGGCCCTTCTCCAGATCGCGCAGTGAGCCGGCGACTACCTGGTCGACGCTCAGCCACAGCGCTTCGGGCAGCGAGGGCATCTCGATGCCGGCTCGCCGGTGGAATTCCGTGCGGACGAATCCCGGGCACAGGGCCTGGACCCGGACTCCGGTTCCGGCCAATCCCCCTGCCAACCCTTCTGTGAAGGATACGACGTAGGCCTTGGACGCCGAATACGTCGACCCTCGTCCGGGGATAAGGCCCGCCACGCTGGCCACGTTGACGACGCAGCCGTTCGCCGCCGCGATCATCGGCGGCAGCGCGGCCCTGGTGAGCCGCACCACCGAGGTGACGTTGACGTCCACTTGCGCCTGCAACTGCTCGGGCGGCACCGTCCAGAACTCGCCCGAGTGCGCGAAACCTGCGTTGTTCACCAGGAATTCGACGCCGTCGGCCAGCCGCGCCGCGACCTGCTCGCGGTCCTCGGCGCGGGCCAGATCGGCGACGATGATCTGTGCGCGGGTACCGAAGCGGTGCTCCAGGTCGGTCGCGAGGGCCACGAGACGCTGCTCGTCCCGAGCGGCCAGCACCAAGTCGTAACCGAGCGCGGCCAGGCGGGTCGCGAAGCCGCGGCCGATGCCCGAGGTCGGGCCGGTGACCAGGGCCACGGGGCGGGTGGCGCCGGGCAGCCTCGGATGCGGATGCTCGGTCATGACGGCGCGATCGGTCGCAGTCGCGCGGTGCGGGCTGCGGTGGGCGCGCGGCCGATCACTTCGGCACGGGTCCCTGGTAGGGGCGGAATCCGGGATGGAAGGGACCGCCGGGCGGGTCGGCCGGGCGCTGCCGCGGTTCGCGGTCGGCGCGGTCCTCGTCGTGCTCCTCGCGCGGCCGCGCCTCGGCGTCCTCGCGCCCGCGGGCGCGCGCGTTCGGCACCACGGCGAGCGAGGGGCGGCGCGCCGGTTCCGGGCCGGGTTCGTCGGCGTGGGGGTCCTCGACGGATCGCTCGTCGTCGGTCTCGGCGCGCGGCCGGTCGTCGGCGTCGTCTTCGATGTGCTCGCCCCGCTGACGCTCGCGGGGCCGGGGACGGGACGGCTCGCTGTCGAAACGCGGCTCGCTCACCGGTGGCAGCACGTGCAGCAGGCCGGACAGGCGCAGCACGGCATCGATCGCGCCTTCCCAGTCCTTCGGGGTGGTGCCGACCAGCAGCATGCCCAGCGTCCAGTTGCCCTCGCTCCAGAGCATCTGCACGGTGTCGGGGAGGTTCTCGATGAAGGCGACCATGCGCTGATCGACAGCGTGCCTGGCGATTTCGGGATTGGTCGCGAACACCACACGGTCGCCGATGGCGCCGAGCAGTTCCAGATCGTGGTCCTTGGGCGGGCTGGCCGTCTTCAACCGCATGTCCACGTCGATGTCCGAGCCGATCTGGCGGCGCACCGCGACCAGCGTCGCGGAATCCTCCAGGTCGAACAGCACGAACTTCTCGCCCTTACGGATGCCGGAGACCACGTCGACCGCGGAGAGATAGCCGAGCTTGGCCAGCGCGCCCCGGCGCCACGTCGACGCCAGCGCGGGTTCCACGGACACGTAGGTATAGCCCTGCGACTTCGCCCAGACCTGTCGCGCGTGACCGGTCCGCTGCCGCTGGAGCCGATCGAAATGCAGCAGCACGATCGCGCCCACGAGCGCGATCGCCGCCAACCCGAACCACATTGCCGTCATCGACGCCTAGCCTAATGGTCCCGGCCGGACATGGTCCGTCATTACCCCCGCGCCGGGCCGAGCGAAACAGGAGCGGTCATCGATCCCGCTCAACGGACGGATACGCGCTACCGGGCGGCGGGGGCGACTCATCGTCCGCCGCCGGGCAGCGAGGTACCGATGATGACCTTGGCCTGGATCGATCCGTCCGGCGCCTTGTCGCCCTGGATCAGCACCAGCTCTCCGGGGGCCAGGTCCGACACTTCGGTGCCGGACAACGCGATCACCTGTGTGTTCGCGTCCGTGCGCACCGTGATGGTGTTGCCCATCACCGAACTCACCGTCAGGGTGCCTCCGTCGTTGGCGGTGATGGTGCCCATGGTCGCGCCGAGCCCGTCGACGTCGCCGAGGCCGGGCACGCCGGGCAGTCCGCTCGGCGGGGTCGGCTGCGCGCTCCTCGGCGCGGGCGCGGGTCGTGTCGTGACGCGCGTCGTCGAGGCCGCCGCGGTGTCGGACGAACCGGAATCGCTGCCGCCCAGCAACACACCCGCGACCACCCCGATCGCACCGATCAGCATGACGACGCCGAGGCCGAGGGCGATCCAGAGACCGGTGTTGCGCCGGGGCGGCTGCGGCGCGCCCGGCGGCGGTCCACCTCCGGGCGGCATCACGCCGCCGGGCGGCCCCGCCGTGCCCTGCCACCGGTCACCGCCGCTGTCCGGATACGCGGCCCACTGAGGGTCGTAGGCCGGGAATTCGCGGGTCGCGTTGGCTCCCGGCGGCGGCCCCCAGGACCCGTATTGCTCCGTCGGTGGGTACTCCGAGGGAGCGCCGGTGCCGTATGCCTCCAGGTACTCCGTGGTGTGCGCGGGGCCACCGTACCCGGACTTGCCCGGCGGACCCAGGTGCTCGGTCGGCGCATCCTCCGGCCGCTGTCCCCAGGGATCGTTCGGGTTGGTCATGCCTTCCAGCGTAGGCTTTGTCCGCTCGCTCGCGCCCGCACCTCGTGGGCCGGTGTTCCTTCGCCTGTGTGCGAGTCCTTCCCGGCGACGCACGCGCGGCAATCGATTCCAGATCCGGCACGCCGGCTCCCGATTGACGAAAAATGCCGAGCGTGAAGGGCATTGACGGGTGGTCGGCCTCGCTCCGGGCGCTGCCCGGAGCGAGGCCGCACGCTCACCTGCCGATGATCAGGCCGTCTCCGTCGGGGCTGACGCTCACCTTGACGTTGTCGCCGTCGGTGATCTCGCCCGCGAGCAGTTCCTTGGCGAGAGAGTCGCCGATGGCCTGCTGGATCAGCCTGCGCAACGGGCGTGCGCCGTAGGCGGGGTCGTAGCCGCGCACGGCCAGCCAGAACCGCGCCGAATCGCTGACCTCCAGCTTCAGCCTGCGCTGCGCCAGCCGCTTCTGCAGCTGCTCGAGCTGGATGTCGACGATGTGCTCGAGCTGCTCCTCGTCCAGCGCGTGGAACATGACGACGTCGTCGAGGCGGTTGAGGAACTCCGGTTTGAAAGCCGAACGCACGGCGTTCATGACGAACTCGCGATCACCGCCCGCGCCCAGATTCGAGGTCAGGATGAGGATGGTGTTGCGGAAGTCCACCGTGCGGCCTTGGCCGTCGGTGAGCCTGCCCTCGTCGAGCACCTGGAGCAGGATGTCGAACACGTCCGGGTGCGCCTTCTCGATCTCGTCGAACAGCACCACCGTGTAGGGCCTGCGCCGCACCGCCTCGGTGAGCTGACCGCCCTGGTCGTAACCGACGTAGCCGGGCGGCGCGCCGACCAGCCGGGCGACCGAGTGCTTCTCGCTGTACTCGCTCATGTCGATGCGGACCATCGCGCGCTCGTCGTCGAACAGGAAGTCCGCCAACGCCTTCGCCAGCTCGGTCTTGCCGACGCCGGTCGGGCCGATGAACATGAACGAGCCGGTCGGCCGGTTCGGGTCGGCGACGCCCGCGCGCGCCCGGCGCACCGCGTCGGACACCGCTTGCACCGCCTCGGTCTGACCGACCACGCGGCGGCCCAGCTCGTCCTCCATGCGCAGCAGCTTCTGGGTCTCCCCTTCCAGCATGCGGCCCACCGGAATACCGGTCCAGGAGGACACCACCTCGGCGATGTCGTCCGGGCCGACCTCCTCCTTGAGCATCACCTCGCCGTCTCCGGCTGTGGCGGAGACCTTTTCGGCCTCGGTGAGCTGCTTCTCCAGCGCCGGGATCCGGCCGTAGCGCAGTTCGGCCGCCTTGCCCAGGTCGCCGTCGCGCTCGGCGCGCTCCGATTCGCCGCGCAGCGCTTCGAGCTGTTCTTTGAGCGTGCGCACCTGGTCGATCGCGTTCTTCTCGTTCTGCCAGCGGGTGGTCAGCTGGTTGAGCTTCTCCCGGTCGTCGGCGAGTTCCGAGCGCAGTTTCTCCAGCCGCTGCTTGGAGGCCTCGTCGGTCTCCTTGGCGAGGGCGACCTCCTCGATCTCCAGCCTGCGCACCGCGCGCTCCACCTCGTCGATCTCCACCGGCCGGGAGTCGATCTCCATGCGCAACCGCGAGGCCGACTCGTCGACCAGGTCGATCGCCTTGTCCGGCAGGAACCGGGAGGTGATGTAGCGGTCCGACAGCGTGGCCGCGGCGACCAGCGCCGAGTCGGTGATGCGCACGCCGTGGTGCACCTCGTAGCGCTCCTTGATGCCACGCAGGATGCCGACGGTGTCCTCCACCGACGGCTCGCCGACCAGCACCTGCTGGAAGCGCCGCTCCAGGGCGGCGTCCTTCTCGATGTGCTGGCGGTACTCGTCCAGCGTGGTCGCGCCGACCAGGCGCAGTTCACCGCGGGCGAGCATCGGCTTGATCATGTTGCCCGCGTCCATGGCCGATTCGCCGGTCGCGCCCGCGCCGACGATGGTGTGCAGCTCGTCGATGAACGTGATGATCTGGCCCGCGCTGTTCTTGATGTCCTCGAGCACGGCCTTGAGCCGCTCCTCGAATTCGCCGCGGTACTTCGCGCCCGCGACCATCGCGCCGAGGTCCAGCGCGACGACGGACTTGCCGCGCAGCGACTCCGGGACGTCGCCTGCCACGATGCGCTGGGCCAGGCCCTCGACGATCGCCGTCTTGCCGACGCCCGGCTCGCCGATCAGCACCGGGTTGTTCTTGGTGCGACGACTGAGGACCTGGACCACCCGCCGGATCTCGGTGTCCCGGCCGATCACCGGGTCGAGCTTGCCGGCACGGGCGGCGGCGGTCAGATCGGTGGAGTACTTCTCCAGCGCCTGGTAGGTGCCCTCCGGATCGGGGCTGGTCACGCGGGCGCTGCCGCGTACCGCGGTGAACGCCGAGCGCAGCGCCTCTGCGGTGGCGCCGTACTTGCTGAGCAGCATCGTCACGTCGGAGTCGCCTTCGGCGAGACCGACCATGACGTGCTCGGTGGAGACGTACTCGTCCCCGAGCTCGGTGGCCAGGCGCTGCGCCGCGGTGATCGCGGCGAGCGCCTCGCGGCCCAGCTGCGGTGTGGTGGTGGCGCCGGTCGCCCGGGGCAGCCGGTCCACGATGTCCTGTGCCTCGCGTCGCACGGTCGCCGGATCCGTTCCGACGGCCTTCAGCAAGGGCGCGGCGATGCCGTCGGTCTGGTCCAGCAACGCCACCAGCAAGTGCGCCGGACGGATCTCCGGATTGCCCGCGGCGGAGGCCGCCTGCAGGGCGGCGGTCAGCGCCGCCTGGGTCTTGGTGGTGGGATTGAACGAGTCCACGAGTCGCCTTCCTACTAGTCGATGCACACGGCGCAGAGCGCGATCGTCCGCTCGGAGCCCACGCTCCGTCGTGCCCGCTCCGCTTCGGCTCGGCGCCGTTCCTTACCGTCCAACGTCCGAAAGGTTGAGTCTGTTCCGCTCAAGTTTGGAATTTTTCACCGCGCCGGTCCGATACCGCCGGATCGTGTCGAACGCTACGCCGCGGCACCGGCGAATGCGACGCCCCGCGACACCGCCGATGCGATGATTCCGCACGTCGGCGGGCTTCGGATGCCTACGATGACCTCGGCCGTCACTTGTTGCATCACTCTTCACCCCGAATCAAGGAGCGAATGGATGCGCGCGATCGTGGTACGGAAGTTCGGAGCGACGCCGGAACTGGCCGAGATGCCGATGCCCGAGCCCGGCCCCGGAGCCGTGCGGGTCCAGCTGCAGGCGGCCGGAGTGAACCCCTTCGACGGGAAGGTGGCCGACGGCATCCTGGAGGGCAAACTGCCGCACGACTTTCCGATGATCCTCGGAGTCGACGGGGCGGGGACGGTCGCCACGATCGGCGCGGGCGTCAGCCGGTTCGCCGTCGGCGACCGGGTGGTCGGCAAGTTCCTCACCCCGCCGGTGGGCCACGGTAGCTTCGCCGAATACGCGGTGCTCCCGGAGGGCGGCACGCTCGTGCCGATCCCGCCGGGTGTGCCGACCGTCGCGGCCGCCGCCCTGCCTACCGCCGGGGTGACCGCGCAGGACCTCGTGGACGCCACACACATCCAGCCGGGCCAAACGGTGCTGATCGTGGGCGCGACCGGTGGCGTCGGCTCCTTCCTGGTGCAACTGGCCAATATCGCGGGAGCGCATGTCATCGCCACGGCGCGGGGCGGCTCCGCCGATCAGATGACCCGGCTCGGCGCGGCCGAGACGGTGGACTACACCGCGGGCCCGGTGCGCGACCAAGTCGCAGCCGCGCATCCGGACGGTATCGACGTGCTGTTCGACCTGGTGAGCGCGCCCGAAGCGCTCGCGGAGCTGACCACACTGGTCCGCGACGGCGGCACGGTCTACTCCACCACCTTCGCCGCCGACGAGGACGCGCTGCGCGCGCGGTCGCTCCGGGGCGGCAACATCGAATCGAAGGGCAGCGCGCCGGAACTGGCCCGGCTGATCCAGCGTGTCGCGGCGGGCGACGTGGTCGTGCCCATCGATGCCACCGTCCCGCTGGCGGAGGGGCCCGCGGTCATCGGCGCGCCCGGCGCGCGCGGCAAGACCGTGCTCGCCATCTGAGCCGTACCGGCCCGTGGCACGGGCCCCGCGCGAGACCACCCCGGAGGTGTGCGCTGAGCACTCGACCGCCCCAATTCGGCTTGTTCCTGATCCCCGAGGCCGACGACTTCCGCAGGCTCGCCGAGCTGAGCGTCTACGCGGACGTGTCCGGACTCGACCTGATCGGGATCCAGGACCACCCCTACCAGCGCCGCTTCCTCGACACCTGGACGCTGATCACCGCGCTCGCCGCGCGAACCGAGCGGATCACCTTCTTCCCCGACGTGGCGAACCTGCCGCTGCGCCATCCCGCGCTCCTCGCGAAGGCGGTGGCCTCGCTCGACATCATCAGCGACGGCCGGATCCAGCTCGGCCTCGGCGCGGGAGCGTTCTGGGACGCGGTCGCCGGGATGGGCGGACCGCGCCGAACCGGCGGCGAGGCGGTACGCGCCCTGAGCGAGGCGATCGCGGTCATCCGCGCGCTGTGGAGCGACGCGCGGTCGGTCCGCGTGCCGGGCGTCTTCTACTCCCTGGCGGGCGCGCATCCCGGTCCCCGTCCGGAGCACGAGCCCGGCATCTGGCTCGGCGCGCGAGGGCCGCGCATGCTCGAGCTCACCGGGCGCGTCGCCGACGGCTGGGTGCCGTCGGCCGCGTGGGCGCCGCCGGAGTTCCTCGCCGAAGCGGGCAAGCGGATCGACGACGCCGCCGCGGCGGCGGACCGGGACCCGCTGACGGTGCGGCGGGTGTTGAACGTGTCGGGAACCATCACCTCGGGTGGGGCCGACCGCGGTTTCCTCGAGGGCCCGGCCGAGCGCTGGGTCGACGATCTGCTCGCCCTGCACCGTGACCAGCGGATCGACGGATTCGTCTTCTGGCCGACGGAGGGGGAACCGGTCGAGCAGATCCGTCGTTATACCGAGCAGGTCGTGCCCGAGGTCCGCACCGGCGCCGGGACCTGACCGGCCGGAATCGGCTTCTGCTCGTCCAGGACGGACAGCGCGGTTCCGGCACGGCTCGCCCTCGACGCCGGTTCGTGCCGGGGCAGCGGCATCCGTCGTTTGCCCAGCGATTACCGTTTGCGCGGGACGCACGGCACCGACGGGCGTGGCCGGACGTGATCCGTCTGCGGCCCGCGCTGGGCCGCAGCGAAGGCGAAGGTACGCCTATACCCACACGACCACGGCATTTTCGGGGATACTTGTCGGCGGGAGACCACCGGTAACGGGTAAGTCCCCGGGCAGAACTGAGGGAAAGGAAGCTCCACGTCGTGGATGCGCGTTCGGCTGCGCTGGTCCGCGCCAATTTTCGTTCGGTGATCGAGTCGCCGAATGGACCCGAGCGGTTGGTCAGTGCGTTCTACGGACATTTGTTCGCCGAGAACCCACGGCTGCGCGAATTGTTCCCGCCCGCCATGGAGATGCAGGCGAAGCGGATCGCCACGGCCATCCAGTACGTGCTCGACCACCTGGAGGACTGGGACCGGGCGCAGAAATTTCTGGAGCAACTCGCCCGCGACCATCGCAAGTACGGCGTCGAAGCCGCGCACTACGACATGGCGGGCCGCGCGCTGCTGGCGGCGTTCCGGGTCTACAACGGCGCGAGCTGGAATCGGGGCCTGGAAGAGGGCTGGCGCGACATCACCATCCTGATCTCCGCGTCCATGGCCATCGGCGCCAACTCCGACAAGTCGCAGCCGGTGTGGGAGGCCACCGTGGTCGGCCATCGCCGTGTGCTGGAGGACCTGGCCATCGTGCGGCTGCAGTCCGACGGGCCCGTGCCCTATCAGGCCGGGCAGTACGTGCCGGTGACGATTCCGCAGCGGCCCAAGATGTGGCGTTATCTCTCCCCGGCGATCCCCTCCAACCCGTACGGCGAGATCGAGTTCCACGTGCGCAAGATCCGCGGCGGCTGGGTGAGCCCGGCGATCGTCAACGAGACCAGGGTGGGCGACCGATGGCGGATCGCGGGCCCGCTCGGCGGACTGCACGTCGACCGGGACAGCGGCCGCGACGTGCTGATGATCGGCGCGGGCACCGGCATCGCCCCGCTGCGCGCCCAGCTGATCGAGATGGGCCAGCGCGGCATCAACCCGCGCGTGCACTTCTTCATCGGCGGCCGCTATCCCTGCGATCTGTACGACGTCGAGAACATGTGGCAGCTCTCGCAGAGCAACCCGTGGCTGACCATCGTCCCGGTGTGCGAGCAGAAGACCAACCCGTGGTGGTACCCGCATCCGCCGCAGGACGCACCGTACGGCATGCACCGGCGCCTGATCGGTAATCTTGGCGCCGTGGTCGCGAGCTTCGGCGCGTGGGAGGACCGGCAGATCCAGATCGCCGGGTCGGCTCGGATGATCGCGGACACCCAGCGCGCGCTGCTCGCAGTCGGCACGCCGGAGCAGAACATCAGCTGCGACCCTGTGTAACGAAGGAGGCCCCGTTGGGGGATCCGAGCATGCTCGGTAACGGTCATCAGGCGCCGGAATGGACCTCGACCGTCGTCGGTCACCATCGGCTACGGCACGACCTCGCGGTGATCCGCCTGATCGGCGAGTTCGTTCCGTTCGCCGCCGGACAGTCGGTCGAAGTGCGGGTGCCCCAGCACCCCGGGGTGCGCCGCAGGTTCTCCCCCGCGCTGCCGCCCTCCCTGGACGGCAAACTGGAGTTCCACGTGCGCACGGTGCCGGGCGGCTGGTGCAGCGGCGCGATCGTCGCCGACACCCAGCCGGGCGACGAGTGGCGCATCGGCGCTCCGGCCGGCGGGTTCTGGGTCGACCCGGACGGCGACGAGGTGGTGATGATCGCGGGCGGCACCGGATTGGCGCCCATGCGCGCCCAGATCCTCGAGCTGGCGCGCAAGCCGTCGCCACCGCCCACCTACCTCTTCGTCGGCGGGCGGTCCCCCCGTGACCTGTACGCCTCGGACATGCTCTACTTGCTGGCCGCCGAATTGCCTTGGCTCACCGTGATTCCGGTGGTGGAGAACCCGGAGGACCCGAGCTGGGTCGACGACTGGTACGAGCAGTCCCGCGTCGACGTCGGCTTCGCACCCGATGACCTCCTCTACGGCACGCTCGCCGAGGTCCTCGGTTCCCACGGCGCCTTTCTCGAACACCAGGTGCTCGTCTGCGGCTCTCCCGCCATGGTGCAGACCACGGTGGACCGGCTGCTCGAAACCGGAACCCCGCCGGAGCGAATCCAATTCGAGGGGCTGTGAGCGGATCGCGAAACCGAGACGAGCGAATCACCCCGGCTCCACGGCTTTTCGAGCGAAGCGAAACCGGGCATGCGCCGTTCGCGCCGCGAATCAATACAGCGGATCGTGGCGGATGTTCTTGGCGAGGGTCCCCGCTGCCATGAGGCGGAACTTGGTCGTCTGCACCATCGAGGGTGAGCCGGCGATCTGGACGTCCCGGTCGGACCAGGCGCCGAAGCTCGCGACGACCTTGCCGATCTGGCCGGTCACCCGGGGTTCCAGGCCGGGCCAGGTCGTGCGGGGTTCGTCGGGTTCGGCGTACCACCAGGGGTTTTCCTCGTGCTCACTCACCGGAGTCACGGTGAGCCAGCGGTTGGCCATCGCCAGTTTGCTCAGCGTCTCCAGGTCGTAGAGGTCGCACGGGTGATGCCCGCCGACGAAAAGGTGCACCTTCGGATTCGTGCGCCGCATCGCCATCGACATGAGCTGGGCGCGCAGCGGTGCGATCCCGGTGCCGCAGCCGATCATCAGCATCTTGCGTTTGGTGTTGCGCGGGACGCCGAGACCGCCGAGCGGTGAGCCGAGCAGCCACTGGTCACCGACCACCGTCTGGCCGACGATGGCCGAGCTGACCCAGCCGCCCAGCACGCTCCGGACGTGGAACTCGATCTCGCCGTTGGCGTTCGCGGGCACCGCGGGCGAGAGATAGCGCCACATGCGCGGCCGCGATGGGATCTGCACGCTCAAGTACTGCCCCGCGGCATAGCTCATCGGCTGGTCCAGTTGCAGCCGGACGATGACCAGATTGCGCAGGACCTCGCGGCGCTCGACCACCGTGCCGGTCCACGCAGAGGGGGTGGTCTCCTTCTCCGCCGCGCCGATCATGGTGTCCGCGATGATCTTCAGGCCCTCGTCCCAGGCTCGGTCGACCTCATCGGTCCACATCTCGGTGCCCGCGAAGACCTTCACCGCGGTTTTCAGCGCCGTGGCGACGGCGGTGTAGTGCGCGGGCTGCACGCCGTACTTGCGGTGGTCCCTCCCGAGCTGGGCGAGGAAGGGCAGGAGCTTGTCGGGCTCCTCCAACCGGTCCAGTGCGTAGGAGATCGCCTTGACCAGGCGATCGCGCTGGGAGTCCATCGCGGCGGGAAAGAAATCGCGGACGTGCGGGTAGTCGGTGAACAAGATCGCGTAAAACGATCTCGCCAGTTTCTCCGGCCCCCCATCCTCCGCAGCAACCGCCTTGAACGTAGTTCTGATCAAAGCGACAGTGCGTGAATCCATTGATCTCACAACCCCATTTCGCACTCGTTCACGAACTATGCCGGCGAGTGAGGTGCTGCGGGGCCACTCGACAGCAGCCGATGCCAAGGAGTGTAGGCGAGGTTTGCCAGCAACGGAATCTTTCGAAGGAACATCACGCGTGCAATTTCCTCGAAACGAGGATATCCAGCGAGACACGCCAGAGAAACCGACTGAAAGACTGTAGATCTGCCACCAAATCGGTCATATGCACACCGAATTGGTAAGCGCCTCAAGTGGAATTACGTCCCGATTGGTCTGTTCTAGCGATCTCGGGGCAACACGCAGAACATCGCACGAAGTGCGAACCGGGCAAACCGATCTCGTGCCGTAAACATATCTATGGTGAATACCCCCACTTGATTCGACAACGAAATGAACTCCGCCCCAGGCCTTCCACCGAGCATAATCCGGCTTATTTTCAGCAAATCATCGTGGCAGTGGGCCGAAACGACAACGGCCCCGGCGTCGGGTCGCGCTGTGCGACCGGAGCCGGGGCCGTCGTCGTGCCGGTTATCGTCTGCGCTGACCGTCCTCGCGACGGTGCCGTGGCTGCCAGACGACCAACGCGGTACTGCGCTGCGGGGCGAGATCGGGGCGGTATCCGGCCCGGGTTCGCTCCAGCTCGGCCGCCAGCTCCGCGACCTGCTGGCGCAGCTCCTCCACCTGATTGGTCAGTTCGATGATGCGTTTGATGCCCGCCAGGTTGACGCCTTCGTCCTGGGACAGCCGCTGCACCTCGCGCAGCAGCTCGACGTCCCGGGCCGAATAGCGGCGCCCGCCACCCGAAGTCCGTTGCGGCGTGACCAGTCCCAGACGGTCATACGTGCGCAGCGTCTGCGCGTGCATGCCGGCCAGCTGGGCCGCCACCGAGATCATGAAGAACTCGGCCCGCGACCCGCCGGACGCGTTCTTCGGTTCCGAGGACATCACGCACCTGCCCATCCCGCACGTGGATCGAAGCCGCTGGCCCGCTCCGCCTCCTGGTAGCGCTTGAGCGCCTCGACGGCGTCACCGTCGAGCTTCTGCGGCACCGCGACCTTCACCGTCACCAGCAGGTCGCCCGCGCCGCCGCCGCGCTTGGGCACGCCACGACCGCGGACCCGCAGGGTACGGCCGTCGGCGGTGCCCGGAGGCACTTTGACGCCGACCCGGCCGTCCAGCGTGGGCACCGAAACCGTGGTGCCGAGCACCAGTTCACTGTAACTGACCGGCAGCACCAGGGTCAGGTCGTCGCCGTTGCGGCCGAAGACCTTGTCCTGGCTGACGTGGACGGTGACATAGAGGTCGCCCGAGGGCGCCCCGCGCAGTCCCGCCTCGCCCTGACCGGCCAGCCGGATCCGTTGCCCGTCACCGACTCCCGGAGGAATCCGCACCGTGATGGTGCGCGTGCGGTTCTGGATGCCGCTGCCCTGGCAGTCGAGGCAGGGGTCGTCGATGATCGACCCGCTGCCCCGGCACTCGTCGCACGGCTCGCTGAAGCCGAACGCGCCCTGGTTCCGGCTGACGATGCCGGTTCCGTTGCAGATCGGGCAGACTCGCGGGCTCGTGCCCGGTTTGGCGCCGCTGCCGTGACATGTGGTGCACGGCGACGGGCTGGTCATCCGCAGCGGAACCGTGACGCCCTGAGCCGCCTCCCGGAAACCGAGGGTGGTCTCGGTCTCCACATCGGCGCCGCGCCGGGGGCGGCTCGACGTCCGAGTACCACCGCCCCGGTTGAACAGACCGCCGAGCAGGTCACCGAGGCCACCGTCGCCGGCGCCGCCGCCGCCGAAGATGTCCCCGATGTTGAACTCCTGCGAGAAGCCGCCTCCCGCGCCGGATCCGAACCCACCGCGACCGTAGCCCCCGCCCGCGAAGAGCTTGCGGGTCTCGTCGTACTCCTTGCGCTTGGCCGGATCCGACAGCACGGCATGCGCCTCGCTGACGGTCTTGAACCGCTCCTCGGCTTTGGTGTCACCGGGGTTGGCGTCCGGGTGCAAGTCGCGCGCGAGCTTGCGATAGGCCTTCTTGATCTCGTCCTGGGAGGCGCTGGAGGAAACACCCAGCTCCTTGTAGAAGTCCTTTTCGATCCACTCCCGTTGGCTCACCGAGCATCTCCTCCTCTCGCGTCCTTATCGGTCGTTCGCGCCGGCATCAACATCCGATGCCTCTTCGGTCGGCTGATCGGCGTTCGCCGTCAGATCGGCTACGCCGTCGGTTACCCCGACCAGCGCGTGCCGAAGCACCCTATCGCCGAAGCGATAGCCTTTGCGCATCACAATGCCGATCACCGGATCGTGGCCGGAGCCCTCGTGCTGCACGGCCTCGTGCAAAGTCGGGTCGAAAGGCTCACCCTCCGAACCGAACTCTTCGAGACCCTGCTTGAGCAGCGCGGCCGTCAGTTTGTCGGCCACCGACCTCAGCGGACCGGATTCCAGGTCACCGTGCGCCCGCGCCCGGTCGAGATCGTCGAGCACGCCGAGCAATTCGGTGACCACCGACGCCTTGGCGGAATCGATCGCGGCCTTGCGGTCGCGCTCGACCCGGCGCCGGTAGTTGGCGTACTCCGCGGTCAACCGCTGCAGGTCGGCGGTTCGCTCGGCGAGCTCGCCGCTGATGGTGTCGGCGAGCGCCTCGCCGTCGCCGTTGTCCGCACCGTTGCCCGGTTCCGGGGCCTGCGCGGCCGCGGCGCCGTTGTCCGCGGCCGGCTGCCTGATCTCCCCGGTCTCCGGATCGATCTTCCGGTTGTCGACGAAGGTGATCGGCTCCTTCTCGGCGTTGCCCTCGGTCACTTCTTCTCCGTGTCGACCGGCTCGTCCACGACCTCGGCGTCCACGACCTGGTCATCGTCCTGCGCGGTGCTCGAAGCGCCGTTGCCCTGCGCCGCGGCGTCCGCGGCGGAGGCCTCGTAGATGGCCTGGCCGAGCGCCTGCGACTCGGTCGCCAGCTTCTCGACGGCCGCCTTGACCGCGGCGATGTCGGTGCCCTTCAGCGCCTCGTTCGCCTCGGCGATGGCCGCCTCGACCTTGGTCTTGACGTCCGCGGGGACCTTGTCCTCGTTCTCCTTGATGAACTTCTCGGTCTGGTGCACCAGCGACTCGGCCTGGTTGCGGGTCTCGGCCTCCTCGCGGCGGGCCTTGTCCTCGGCGGCGTGCGCCTCGGCGTCCTTGACCATCCGATCGATCTCCTCCTTGGACAGACCGGAGCCGTCCTGGATCTTGATCGTGTTCTCCTTGCCGGTGCCCTTGTCCTTCGCGGTGACGTGCACGATGCCGTTGGCGTCGATGTCGAAGGTGACCTCGATCTGCGGCACGCCGCGCGGGGCCGGCGGGATGCCGGTCAGCTCGAAGGAACCGAGCAGCTTGTTGTGCGAGGCGATCTCGCGCTCACCCTGGAACACCTGGATCTGCACCGACGGCTGATTGTCGTCGGCCGTGGTGAAGGTCTCCGAGCGCTTGGTCGGGATGGTGGTGTTGCGCTCGATGAGCTTGGTCATCACGCCGCCCTTGGTCTCGATGCCCAGCGACAGCGGGGTCACGTCGAGCAGGAGGACGTCCTTGACCTCACCCTTGAGCACACCGGCCTGCAGGGCGGCGCCGACGGCGACGACCTCGTCCGGGTTCACGCCCTTGTTGGGCTCCTTGCCGCCGGTGAGTTCCTTGACCAGATCGGAGACGGCGGGCATACGGGTGGAGCCGCCGACGAGCACCACGTGGTCGATGTCGGACACCTTGATGCCCGCGTCCTTGATCACGGACTGGAACGGCGCACGGGTGCGGTCGAGCAGGTCCGAGGTGATCTTCTGGAACTCGGCGCGGGTCAGCTGCTCGTCGAGGAACAGCGGGTTCTTGTCCGCGTCGACGGTGATGTAGGGCAGGTTGATCGAGGTGCTCTGCGAGGAGCTCAGCTCGATCTTGGCCTTCTCGGCGGCCTCACGCAGCCGCTGCATGGCCATCTTGTCCTTGGTCAGGTCGATGCCCGAGCTGGCCTTGAACTTGTCGACCAGCCACTGCACGACCCGCTCGTCCCAGTCGTCGCCACCGAGGTGGTTGTCGCCGGAGGTGGCGCGGACCTCGACGACGCCCTCGCCGATTTCCAGCAGCGAGACGTCGAAGGTGCCGCCACCGAGGTCGAAGACCAGGATGGTCTGCTCCTTGTCGCCCTTGTCCAGGCCGTAGGCGAGCGCTGCCGCGGTGGGCTCGTTGACGATGCGCAGGACGTTCAGGCCCGCGATCTGACCTGCTTCCTTCGTGGCCTGCCGCTGGGCGTCCTCGAAGTAGGCGGGCACGGTGATGACCGCGTCCGTGATCTCCTCACCGAGGTAGGACTCGGCGTCGCGCTTCAGCTTCATCAGCGTGCGCGCGCTGATCTCCTGCGGCGTGTACTTCTTGCCATCGATCTCGACGGTCCAATCCGTGCCGATGTGCCGCTTGACGGAGCGAATGGTGCGGTCGACGTTGGTGACGGCCTGGTTCTTGGCCGGCTGGCCGACCAGTACCTCGCCGTTCTTCGCGAACGCGACGATCGACGGGGTGGTGCGCGATCCTTCCGAGTTGGCGACGACGACCGGCTCGCCGCCTTCGAGAACGGCGACGACCGAGTTCGTGGTCCCGAGGTCGATTCCGACCGCACGAGCCATAGTGGTTCCTCCTAATTGACGTACCGATGTGTGCAGGTGCCGGGCGGAAACCGCCCTGCGGCATCCGATGTCGAACGCCGCGAGACCTCGCCCCTAGCACCTCACGGAGCACGGCCCCAGCAACACTGAGCGTGGTCGGCTCAATCCTGCCTCGCGGCAGTCCCGGAGTCAACCGAAACTTGAGCCCTACACACTCAATCTTGTCGAAAAGCTCAACGGCCGGCCCGCGCGATTAATTCCCGAAGCGAGGCGCAAAGATGTGACCCGCCACACAACGAAGGCCGGCAAGGCGGGGTTTTCGGAGCCCGATGGTCCGGTGCGGCGAAGGACGTCCCCGGCCGCCCGGCGCCAGGCGACTGCGCTGACGCCTGCTGGCGGGCCCGCTCAGCACGGTCGGGGGGCAGCGTCCGGACCGAGACGGCTCCGGACTGAAATCGCCTGGGCGCGTGAGACCTCCGCGGACGGCCGCGACGGGCGTGCTCGCGCAGTAGGGTGACGGCGGGTGGCCCGGCCGGGCAGCCCGCCGCGCGCCGTCGATCCGAGGAGTCACCATGAGGGCCGCCGTCGTCACCGCCGCCGAGTTCGAGGTCGCGGAGCTGCCCACGCCCCGGCCCGGTCCCGGTCAGCTGCTGATCGACGTGTCGCGCTGCGGTATCTGCGGGTCGGACCTGCACGCCCGTACGCACGCCGACGAACTGGCCGGTCTGGCCGTGGCCACGGGCTACGAGCACTTCATGCGCTCGGATCAGAGCGTGGTGCTGGGGCACGAATTCAGCGGCACGGTCGCGGAGTACGGACCGGACTGCCGCAAGCGGTGGAAGACGGGCACACCGGTGGTGGCGCTTCCGATCGTCCGGCACGACGGGCAACCCCATCTGGTGGGGCTGTCGACCGCGGCGCCGGGCGGCTACGCCGAGCAGGTGGTGGTCCAGGAATCGATGACCATGCCGGTGCCCAACGGCTTGTCCCCGGAACACGCCGCGCTGACCGAGCCCATGGCGGTGGCCTGGCACGCGGTGCGCAAGGGCCGCGTCGGCAAGGGGCAGACCGCGTTCGTCATCGGCTGCGGGCCGATCGGCCTCGCCGTGATCGGCATGTTGAAAGCCGCGGGCGTGCGCACCGTGGTCGCCAGCGATTTCTCGCCGCGGCGGCGGGAACTCGCCACCGCGTGCGGCGCCGACGTCGTGGTCGACCCGGCGACGGAATCGCCGTGGGAGGCCGCCCCGAAGAAGGGACGGATCAACGGCGTCACCGACATACTCGGGCTCGGGTTCGACACCATGGATCGCCTGCGGCGGATACCGAACCTGCCGTGGTGGTATGTCTTCCGGCTGGCTCACACGATGAACGCGGGCCCCGCCGGGCCGGTGATCTTCGAGTGCGTCGGCGTGCCCGGCATCATCGACCAGATCGTCGCGGCCGCCCCGCCGCTGTCGCGCGTGATCGTGGTCGGGGTGTGCATGGAAACCGACCGCTTCCACCCCGCGATGGCGATCAACAAGGAGATCGAACTGCGGTTCGCGTTCGGCTACGACCCCGGCGAGTTCCGCGACACGTTGCACATGCTCGCCGAGGGCAGAGTCGATCCGAGCCCGCTGATCACCGGGACCGTCGGGCTGGACGGCGTGGCGGACGCCTTCACCGCGCTCGGCAACCCGGAGCGGCACGCGAAGATCCTCATCGACCCGCGCGGTTCCGGCGCCGCACTGAGGTGAGACCCGCTCAGGGCGCCGCGGCGAGCACCTCGTCGGCGATCTTCTCGTCCAGCGTCACCCGCACCAGGGCCGCGGCGAGTTCCGCGGTGTGGTGATCCGGCGCCAGGCGCGCCAGCCGGTCGGGGTCCTCCGGCAACTGCACCCGCTTGGCGCCGCGCAACGCCCGTTCGTCGAAGTGCGGCCGGACCCAGGTCCAGATGTCCTGGATCTCGCGCAGGAAGATATGGGCCCCGGTCGGGCCGATGCCATCGAACTCTTGCAGCAGTTCCGCGGCGCGCTGCGGGTCGTTGTTCGCTTTCTTCGCCAGCTCCCGCAGGTCGCCGTGGTAGCGGTCGAGCAAGCGCGAGGCGTTGTGCCCCAGCCGCGTCGCGGTGCTCTCGTCGTATCGGCGATAGTTCCCCCGTCCCAGCGCGTCGACCAGCTCCTGCCACTCCGCGTCCGCCACCAGGTGCGGCGTCCGGTAGCCGCTGCCGATCAGCTCTCGTGTGGCCCCGATGGCGATATCAGCCGAGATCCGGGCGCTGAGCAGCTGGGAAAGCATCAGCAACTGGAAAAGCGCGGCCGGTTTATCGTCGAGCGTGATGCCCGCTTCCTCGGCGTATCCCGTGCCGGCGCGGACGAGCAATTCGTGTACGACGTCCTTTTGGCTCATCGTTACCTCCTCTCGCTACCAGGGCGCATACCCGGGGGCACGTCGACTACACCGCCCGTGGCGGCGGCATGCGACCGTCCCCGCAGCTCACGGCGCTTCGGAGAACGTGGTCAGCGGTCGATCATTCCGGCAGCACGCTCAAGGTGCCTTCCGCACTGCGGGCGGCGGTCAGGCAGGCCGTCGCGGTGAACTGGTCGGCGAGGGGGTGACGCGCCCGTGCGCGCCATTTCCGGACCGCCGCCACCGCTTGCGCGCGCTGCGCGGTGAGCGGCGCGTCGAGCGGAAGACCGAGACGCAGATGGGGTGCGATACCCGAGCCGCCGATGAGGCGGTGCAGCTCGGCGAGATCATCGGCGGGCAGCGCCAATTCGTCGGTGCGCAGGCGGCCGAGCAGGCGCAGCTCGGCGAAACCGTGCACGTCTGCGAGCAAGGTGCGCACCCTGGGCAGCAGGCGGTCGGCCGGGGTGCCACGGTAGGCGGTCAGCACCCGGGCCAGCGCGGTCAGCGCGGAATGCGCTTTCAGCTGGTCGGCGCGCTGCCCGAACTGCACGTCGAGCACCGACCGCAGTTCGTCGACACCGCTGCGGTTGGTCAATTCGGCGGCCAGCGTGGCCGAATCGCGCACGCCGAGCCGGATCAGCGTGACCGCCATCCGGATGCCGAACAGCCCGAACCGCTCGGCGAGCTGCGCCCGCAATTCCGGCGGCACCGGAAGCGGCACGTCCGCGCGCGCGAAACGGTCGGCCGAGAGCAGCGCGGCGCTCAGCTCCTCGACCGGGACCCGCGCCAGCGTCTCGAACGCCGCGAACTCCTGCTGACGCAACGTCGCCGCGGCGAACGCGAGCAGCCCGGCGACCGGGATCACGGCCTGGCACAGACCCGTCCGCTCCAACTCCCCGGCGAAGCGCGTGGCGACATCGCGCGCGGAGTGCAGCGCGTCGATCCGGCCCGCCCCGATCTCGTCCGCCCGCGACACCACGCCGACGATGCCGAGCGGACCAGATGCCCCCGGCCCGCCGTTGGCCGCGGCGGTTCCCGCGCCCACGCGCTCGAGGAACTGCACGTCCGTCGCGTCCAGTCTGCGCAGCAGGTAGACGACCGCGTCGGCGCCCGGGATGGCGATCCCCTGCTCGGCGCGCTCGTCGTCCGACCCCGGCGTCAGCAGGCGCGCGGTGCGCCGCGACACCTCGCGCGACAGCGAGGACGTCCCCGGCGTGTCGATGATGGTGGTGTGCGCGAGCGCCGCGGCGGGCCACTCGACCTCGAGATGGTCGACCTCGCGCGGGGCCGGGGCGTTCCAGTTGAGCCGGTCCAGGTCGAAGGTCAGCCCATGGGTTCCGCTGCCCCGCCGGACCACGACGTGCGCACGCGCGCCGTCGGGGGCGTAGGCGGTCACGCTGGGTGTCGAACCGTACCGGTACCAGGTGACGACCCGGGTGCACTCCGTCGCGTCGGTGGGGGCGATGTCCTGTCCGACAAGGGAATTCAACAGGGTCGATTTGCCCGCCTTGATCGAGCCTGCGAGCGCCACCCGCAGCGGCTGATCCAAGCGGCGGGCGCAATCGGCCAGCAGGGCACGCGGGCGCGGCTCACCCGCCAGCGCCGCCTGCGCCGCGCCGACCAGCCGATGCGCCTCGGCGACGATTCCCGGCACCGGGCCACCATCACGTCTCACGGGGTTACCGTACCGGCGGGTCCCATCGGTAGCGCGGTCTGCATGGCATCGGCGTAGCGGCGCAGCTCGGCGACCACGCGCAGCTGCTGTTCCAGTTGCGCACCACGTTCGGCGCGGCGGGTGGCGACCATGGACGCCGCCTCCTGCGCGGCTCGCAGCGACTCGTCGATCGAGCGCAGACTGCGTTCGGCGACGCCCGCGTAGTGGTCGCGCAGCGCGCGATGGATGCGGTGCAGCCGGTCCTTCGACTCCTTGCCCGCCTGGAACGCGACGTCGTCGACGAACCGGCGCACCGCAGCCTTCGCCTCGTTGCGCCGCTTGGCCAGCCTGGCCTGCTTGTCGTCGCGGAAGGCCTTGCCGCCCACGATCAACCCCGCGCCGATCGAGATCGGGTTGAGCAGCGCGAGCCCGGCGAATGTGCTGGCCAGCCCCACCATGAGCACGCCGCCGTAGGAGCCGCGCATGCCCACGAGCAGCTTGCTGCCGAAACCGATATCGGGTTCCAGATCGGCGAGCGTGCCGGAGATGGCGTGGCCGGTGTCGGCTCCCGCACCGGGACGCACGTCCGGCAGGTCGACGGCGCCGAGCTCGGCGAAATGCTCGGCGACCCGCTCGGCGAGCTGGATCGCCCGGGAGTGGGTCCACAGGAGATTGTCACCGAGCGCGGTGTCGACGGTGCCGGTGAGGTGTTCGGCGATGCGGTCCCAGTGGCGGCCCGGATCGTGCTCGTCGATCCATTCCTCGGTGGTGCGCGCGATGTTGCGCAGACGGTCGCGCAGGTCGTGGTCGACGTCTCCGGCCAGGTCGGTGATCCCGTCGGCGAGCGTCTGCTGCCAGGCGGCGGTCCTGCGGTGCAGTTCCTCGGCCGCGGAACGGGCGGATTGCAGCTCGCGCACCGCCGCCGCGCCCTGCGCGGGATCGCGGACCGCGACCAGCTCACTGCCCAGGGCCAGCGCGAGATGCTCCGCCGCCGAGCGAATGTCGCGGGCCACGGCGGTGCGGGTGGCCTGCTGATCGCGCGCCACGACCTGGTCGCGGAGGAAGGTGTAGAGCACACCGAAACCGGACTCCGCACCCAATTGCGCGTCCTGCAATCGCATCGCGTGGCTGCGCAGCAGCGACGACACCGGGATCATCGGCACGTCGAGGCGGGCTCGCGCGAGATGGCCCAGATCGGCCTCGTGCACCTGGCGCCAGTGCGGGTACAGGTCGGTCTTGGTGAGCAGCAGCGCGACCGTCGGGCACAGTTCCCGCACCTGCCGCAGGAACGCCAGCTCGGGTTCGGTGAGTTCGGTCGACGCGTCCGACAGCATCAATACCGCGTCCGCTGCGGGCACCAGGCCGAGCACGCCGGCCGCGTGGGCGTTGCCGTGTCCGCCGACGCCCGGAGTATCGATCAGCACGATGCCGTCGGCCAGTAGCGCGTTGGGTAGCTGCGCCTCCAAGCGCACGATTCGCCGCCCCTGCGCGAGCGGGGAGCGCTGGTCGATCGCACCGATCTCCGCGATCGGCACCTCGACCCTGGTCTCCGCGCCGCTGGAGTCGCCGTGCGTGGCGAGCACCAGCTGTGCGCGCGGCTCGGGGCCGTGCGCGAGCAGCATCGGCACCGTGGTGGTGGCGTCGTCGCCGACCGGGCAGATGTCCAGGTTCAGTAGCGCATTGACGAAACGGCTCTTGCCCTGGTCCAGCTGCCCGGCCACGACGATGCGCCGGCGCGGGTCGCGGACCCGGTCGGCCGCCACTTCGAGGCGGCCGACCAGGTCGGTGCGGCCCGCGGCACGGGCCGCCGCGATGGTTTCACCGAGTACCGACAGCAGCGGTACCGCCGGTGGAGTGGCGTTCGGCGCGGGCATCCCCATCGCGGTATGGACCTCTTTCCGTATTACCTGGATTACCTGGCAACTGTCAGTGCAGGAATGTATCGCCACCCAGGTCGGCGCCCGCGGAACCGCTGAACTCCGTGCTCGCGTGGCTCTCGCCGAACAGGCCCGCATCGGTCTGGCCACTGCTGTCCAGGCCCGAGCCGAAGGCACTCGACACGTCCAGCGAGGACCAGGTGTGCGCGGTCGAACCGACGCTGCCGCCGAGCCCGGCGCCGGTATCCACCGCGCCGTGCGCCGCGCCGCTCGCCGAACCCGCCAGTCCGGCGCCCGCCTCCGCCGCGCCGCCGACGGTCGACTGCGCCGCGCCACCGAGACCGGCCGTGGCGTCCAGACCCGAGGACAGGCCGGAGGTCGCGTGCGAGCCTATGCCGCTGTCCAGGCCGGAACCGACGTGCGCTCCCGCGCTCGACGCGCCTTCCAGACCACTCGACAGGCCCGCACCGGCGTTGCCCGCAGCACCGAGCCCGGTCGACAGACCGGACTCCAAACCCGCACCCGCATGACCCGCAGCACCAAGCCCGGTCGACAGACCGGACTCCAAACCCGCACCCGCATGACCAGCGCTGTCGATTCCTGCGGAGAGGCCGGAGCCCAGTCCGGCGCCCGCCTGCGCACCCGCGTCGAGCCCGGCCGACAGACCCGAACCGAGGCCAGCACCGGCCTGCGCCGCGGCATCGAGTCCGGACGACAAACCGGAGCCCAGTCCCGCACCCGCCTGCGCACCCGCGTCGAGCCCGGCCGACAGACCCGAACCGAGGCCAGCGCCCGCCTGCGCACCGGCATCGAGTGCTCCGGTGAGCCCGGTCCCGGCCTGCACCGCGCCGTCCAGGCCACCGCCAAGGCCCGTCTGCAAACCGGGCGCACCGTGGACCCCGGCGTCGAACGCCCCGCCGATTCCGGACTCCAGACCCGCGCCGACCTGTCCGCCGGTGTTCAGCGAGCTGTCCAGTCCGCCGCCGAGCTCCGCTCCGGTGCTCACGGCCGCGCCGAGACCGGTGGCCAGCCCGCTCTCCAGGCCCGCGGAGGCTTGCGTTCCGAGGTTGCCCGCGCCGCCGACGGCGGAAGAGAAATTGCTGCCGAGTCCCGCGGCCGAGTTGCCGGAACCCTGTGCGGCGGTGTCGATTCCGCCGGTGAGGCCGGTCGTGGCCTGGCCCGTGGCGTCAAGCGCTCCGCCGAGCCCGGATTCCAGACCGGACCCGATCTGCGCGCCGGCGTCGGCCGCCCCGTGCAGTCCGGTGGACATTCCCGCGCCCGCCTGCGCGCCGAGACCGGTGGCCACCCCACCGGCTCCGTTCAGTGCGCCCTCCAGACCCGCACCGGCACCGGCGCCGAGATCGGCCGCCACACCCGCCGCACCGCCGAGACCCGCGCCCAGACCGCTCGTCGCATCGACCGCACCCTCGAGCCCCGCGCCGAGACCGGCCTGCGCACCGGCGCCGATACCCGTGGCAGCATCCAGACCTGCGCCGACACCTGCGGTCAAGTCCGTCGCGGCACCCGCGGAGCTGTCCACAGCGCCTCCGAGATGCGCACCCAGGCCGGTGCTCGCATCGACAGCACCCTGTAGCCCGCCGCCCACACCCGCACCGAGATCAGCCGTCAGATCGGTCGCGGCACCTGCGGCGCCCTCCACAGCGCCTCCGAAGTTGGCACCCAAGCCGGTCGTCGCGTCGACAGCTCCCCCGAGTCCCGCATCGAGGCCCGTGGTGACATCAGCAGCACCCTGCAGACCCGCGCCGAGACCGGCCGCCGCGTCCACAGCCCCCTGCAAACCCCCACCGAGCCCCGCGCTCGAATCAGTCGCCGCACCCAGACCGCCCTCCAAGCCCGCACCCACACCGGCGCCCAGGTCCGCCGCCCCGCCGATCGCGCTCTCGAAACCCGCGCCCAGACCGGCAGAGGCGTCCACCGCACCACCGACGGCTCCGCCGAGCCCTGCGCCGAGCCCGGTGGTCAAACCGGTCGTCGCATCGATGGCGCCATCCAGGCCGCCCTCGAGGCCCGCGTTCAATCCTGCGGAGATGTCGGTGGCGCCCTGCACCGTCCCTTCCGAACCCGCACCGAGGCCGGTGGTGATGTCCGCCGCGCCACCGATGGCGGTTTCCAGGCCCGCGCCGAGGCCGGTCGTCGCATCCACGGCGCCCCCGATGCCCGCGCCGAGCCCGGCACCGAGGTCAGCGCCCGCCTGCGCACCGGCGCCCAACGCCGCGTCGAGTCCCGAGGTCAGGCCGGTTGCGGCGTCTACAGCCCCCTGCAGTCCCGCGCCCATGCCCGCCGCCCCGTTCACCGCGCCTTCCAGCCCGGCACCCAAGCCCGCCGCCCCGTTCACCGCGCCTTCCAGCCCGGCACCCAAGCCCGCCGCCCCATTCACCGCGCCTTCCAAGCCCGCGCCGGCCGCCGCGTCGATGCCGGTGGAGAGGCCGGTCCCGAGTCCGGCGGCGATGTCTCCCGTGCCTTCGGCATCGAGATCGATGCCCGCGCCGATGCCGCTGATCACCTGGCCGCCCGCGCCGAGCAGACCGCCCACGGCGGCGGAGAGGTCGGCGCCCGCGTTCACCACGGTCTCGAGCCCGGCGGCCAGTCCGGCGCCCAGCCCTGCTCCGATCTCCAACCCGGTTTCGATCGCGGTGTTCAAGCCTGCGCCCACGTCGACGCCCGTGCCGACGCCCAGGTCGACGTCGGCACCCCCACCCGCGCCCAGATCCACACCGAGATCCGCGCCCAAATCGACTCCGGCATCCGCCACCGCCGCCGCGCCGACGGTGCTCGCCGCGCCGACCGCGGCGGCCGCGCCGGTCTGCGCGCCCGCCGCCACGATGGACTGCAGCTGGGAACCGCCGGTCACCAGCGCCGACTCCGCCACCATCGGGGCGCAGAGGGCGATGTCCTCCGGCGTCACCGCGCTCAGGCCCGCGGCGGCAAGCGCCTGAATCGGGTTGGCGCAGTAAGCGACCGCGGCCTCGTGGTTCCGCAGCAGATCGAGGATGAACTCCAGAATCGCATTGGGTGTCATGAGAATCGTCTCCTGAGTCCCGGCGGACCTCGCTGATCCGCAGTCGTTGGAATGCAAATCACGCTAGAAGCGCATCGCGTTACGCCGAAACGGGGCGAACCCCTATGACCGGCCGGGGGCACCCGATAGGGGTGTGAGCGGAATTAGGGGAATTTCCCTAAACGATCCCCTAACGAGGTAACGGCTGATGGCCAGCAACCGACAGAACGGTTGCGTCGGCAACTACACGCCCAGCGCACCAGCTCGGACACACAGCAGCGACACCGGACCAGACAGCTTCTCGAACGGGGTTCTCGAATGACACAGCGCCTGGCGCTCGGCATCACTGTCGGGGCGTCGAATTCGGTCGCCGTGGCGGCAACGGAAGAGGGCGACGACGGCCTCAGCCCCTCCGGCGGCGGATATCTACGCTCTCATCCGAGCGTGCTACGGCTCTCGCCGGATATGGCGCCCACGCTCGGCGCGGGCGCTCGCTCCACCGGCCGCCATTCCAGCGATGTCCTGCTGGAGGGCTTCCTCGCCAGGGTCGGCGACCCGGTCGCCATGCTCGCCGAGGACGGTTCCTCGTATTCCGCGCCCGACCTGGTGGCCACCGCGATCGGATGCCTGGTCGACGAGATCGCCGCGGAGACGGGGCGAAGCGGCGTCCAGGCGATGGTCGCCTGCCATCCGGCCTGGTGGTCGCGGCATACCGTCGACATCCAGCGCGACGCCATGGAGCGGGCCGGGCTCGGCGAGGTGACGCTGGTTCCGGAGCCGACCGCCGCGATCCGGTGGCTCGACGCCGCGCACGGCCGGATCGACGACGGGGCGGTGATCGTCTTCGATCTCGGCGCGTCCGGTTCGACCGTCTCGGTGGTCCGCACCGGCGAGCACGCCAGTCTGCTGGGCTCGCCGCTGCGCAGCACCGAGGTGGCCGGCGCGGAATTCGATCTGCTGACCATGCGCTATGTCTTGGCAAATGCGGTGCTCGCCGCGGATTTCGACCCGTTCGATCCGGTGGTGGAACGCGAATTAGCGGCTTTGCGAGAACGCTGCAGAAAAGCGAAAGAAGAGCTTTCCATAAATACCGCGACGGTTGTTCCGGTGCGGGCGGACCCCGCGGATCCGCACGGCAGCACCGTGCGGCTGGTGCGGGGCGAGCTGGAAGATCTGCTGCGCGGACCGCTATCGATCGCGATGAACCTGATCCGCGACGCCGTGCACCGCGCCGGGCTCGACATCGGCGACGTCGGCCGCGTCCTGCTCACCGGTGGGGGCGGCGCGATCCCCCTGGTCGCCGAACTCATCTCCTCGGAATTCGGATTGCCCGTCGTGGCGGCTCCCGACCCGGAGCACACCACGGCACGCGGGGCGGCGCTGCTGGCCGCCGATCTGCTCGCCGCCGAGACCGACCAGCTCCCCATGGTGGCCGATCCGGTGGCCGAGGACGAGACCGTGCCGCAGCCCCGGGCGCTTCCCTCGGCGGGCCTCGCGGCGTTGCCCGAGGAACCCGCCGAGCGCCGGCGCGCGATGACGGGCAGGCAGCGCCTCGCGGTGGTGGCGGGTGTCGCGGCCGCCATCGGCGTGCTGGCCACCGGAACGCTCGCCATCGGCACCGGCATCCAGTCCGGTTCGAACACGCCCGCCTCGACCGAGCAGTCCTCCACCGGCGCCGTGCAGGTCGCGGCGACCACGGGCGCGCAGGCGGGCGACCCGTCCGCACCGTCCGGTGTCGCCGCCACCGACTCCGCGTCCGCGACCGGCCGACCGAAAACCGAGGCGCCGCGAGCCGATTCGCCGTCGTCCTCGGCCCAGAACACCACCGTGGCCGTGGTGAACAGCGAGCACAACCCCGATCAACCCGCTCCCGCGCCCGCGGACTCCCCGGCTCAGCAGCCCGCGCCGCAACCGCAATCCCAGCAGCCTTCCCCGGCCCCCGCGCCCGCGCCGACCAACCCGCCCGCGCCAACCCAGCAGCAGCCGCGGCCGACGCCGCCGAGCGCGCCGAGCCTGCCGACCGGCGTGCTGGGCGACACCCTCGGCACGGTGCTGCGCGCTCCCGGAGAGATCCTGGGAGGCTCCGGTGGCTGACACCGCCTTCGATACTCTCCCCTGCGCCCGCGACATCTTCCGCGATCTGGATGCCGCGGACGACCAGCCGGTGGTCTACCTGATCCGCGGCCGCTCGCAGACCGGCAAATCGACATTGCTCGCGGAGATCCGCGCCCGGCTGCGCGCCCGCGGTGTCCCGCTGCAGGACGACATCGCCGCTCTCCAGCACGCCCACGCCCGCAACGGCGCGCACCCGGTCACCCGGGCGTCGGGCGGGGGCGGCACGGCAGGCGTCACCACCGACACCGCACGCCCGGCCCTGATCATCGACAACGCCCACACACTCGGCCACCGCGATCTCGAATACCTCTGCAACACAGTCGAATCCGGGCATCGCACGATGGTGATCGCCGCCCAGCCGCGCCCGCACGATCCGCGACTGCGGATGCTCGCCGAAGCGGTCGCCCGCCGCGGCCGCGTCGTGGATCTGCGCCCGCTCGGCGTCGCGGACATGGCGCCGTTCGCCCGCGAGCTGGGCATGATGGTGCCGCGTCAGGTCGCTCAGCACATCCATGTGCAGACCGCGGGTATTCGCGGCGGCGTGGTGGCCGCACTCACGGCCGCGTGCTCGGCGCGTCTGGACGCGGGCATCACCGCCGTCGACACGGCCGTCGCCGCGTGGGCGCGCGGCTTGCTGGACAACCTCGAGCCCGACCTGCTGGAGACCTTGGTGGTCGCCACCACCGGCACGGGCCTGGATTCCAGCGAGCTCACCGAAGTGCTCGGCGTGGACCAGTCCGTCGCGCAGGATCTCATCGACCGCGCCAGGGCCAGCGCGCTGGTCACCGATGCCGATTTGCTGCTGGAACCCGCCGTCGCCTCGCTGCGCACGCTGCTCGGCGACCGCAGGTTCCTCGCGGTCGAACGCCGGTTGCTCGGCGCCCGCCTGGAGGCGGGCCTGCTGCGCGACCGCACGGCACTGCAATTGGCCGAGTCCGGTGTCCGCGATCCGCGTCTGGCCGACTTCCTGGTCGACGCCGCGGGCCAGGCCGGCCGCGAGGCGGTCCGCTACTACGCCGCCGCGGCGGCCGCGGGGGCGGAACTCGATCTGATCGCGCTGCGCTGGGCCGAGGCGGCCGCACGGACCGGCGACGGCGACACGGCCATGCGGCTGGCCGAGCCGATGCTGGCGCGGTCGGGCAGCACCGGCACGGAACTCGCGACGGCGGTGCGGATCTGCGCGGCGGTACTCACCCGCCGGGGTCTGGTCGGCCGCGCGGCACAGCTGTACACCTGGCTCGGCGGGCATCGGGTCGGCCCCGATTGGGCGGTCGGCGCGACAGTGCTGTGCCTGGCCGGCGACGTGCCGGGGGCCAGGGAGATGTCTTCCTCCGCCACGAAATGGCCGCCCACCGAAGCGGGCGCGCACGCCCGGCTGATCGCGACCGCGCTCGCGGACACCATCGAACCGGGCAACAACACCGCGTCAGCGGTGTCGGCGCTGGTCCAGGCCGCCCACGCGGACGCGGGCGTGGACCGCTTCCTGCCCTGCACGGCCGCCTCCATCGCCACGCTGCTCTCGCTCGGCACCGGCGAGCCCCGCCGCGCTCAGGACGCCTTGCGTCGCGCCACCGCCAGCGGACTGCGCTGCCATCAGCTCGACGTGCTCGCGGCCTGGACGGCGATGCTCTGCGGTGACGAGCGCGCCGCCGCGGCCACGGTAGCCGCGCTCGACCACGACCGACTCGACGTACGTGACCGGCTGCTGGCGCACGGCGTCGCGGTCGGCCTGGCCCGGCGCAGCGGCGATCACACCGCGCTGACCCGTGCGTGGCAGGCGGCGTATCCGCTGTTCGACGACGTGCAGGCCGACCTGCTGGCGCTGCTGCCGATCGGCGAGCTGTGGCTGGCGGCCATCCGGATGCGCGACGAACGCCGGATCGCGCCCCTGGTGGACGCCGCGCTCGCGCTGCTGCGCCGCTTGAACGATCCGCCCGCCTGGTCCAACGCCTTCCACTGGTATGGCGTGCAGGCCGCGATCGCGCACGAGAGCCCCGAGGAACTGCTGCCGCACGCGCACGCGCTGAAGACCGCGGCCGAGGCGGGCGACCGGCACGCCGCGGTGCTCGCCGACGCGGGCCGCACCTGGGTGCTGGTGCTGCGCGGCCAGGTCGCCACCGCACCCGTGCACGCCGCGGTCGCCGCGCTCACCGAGATCGGCATGACCTGGGACGGCGCCCGGCTGGCCAGCGAGGCGGCGCTCGCGGCGGCCGATTCGGCCACGGCCACCGCGCTGCTGAAACTGGCCCGCACGGTCCGCGCCGACGCCCGTCCCCAGGAGCCGCAGGCTCGGCCCGCCGCACCGGCGGCGCACAACGGAGACGCTCCGCCGCCGCCCACGCCGCCACAGGCCGCGATCCTCAGCGAACGAGAGCGCGAAGTGGCCGAGCTGGTTCTGCTCGGGCTCACCTACCGCGAGATCGGTGCGCGCCTGTACATTTCGGCGAAGACGGTCGAGCACCACGTCGCGCGCATCCGACGCCGGGTCGGTGCCCGTTCCCGTTCGGAGTTATTGTCGATGCTCCGCGCCATGGGACACGGTTCGCTTCTGGTGTGACCGGGTGCGGTTCCGTCAGCGGAAACGCCGAAGCGAGGTAGGTGAAATGGCCACTGGGGTTGGCCTGCGCGTCGCCGCGGACGAGTGCACGGCGGTCATCGTCACCGATGGTGGCGACGAGCCGCGGTACATCGTCCGGGAGTCCGTCCTGCACATGTCCGACGAAGGGGACGCCGAACTGGGCGGTCCCGCGCCGAGCGGGCACTCCCACTCGATCACCGGCTTCGTGCCCGCCGTGGGCGACCCGGCGGGAATCCCGGTCGACGACGGCGAGGCGTATCGCGCCGAAGACCTGGTCGCGACCGCGCTGTTCTGCCTGATCAACCTGACCGCCGAACATCTCAGCGGTCCGGCCGAGTTCTACGCGACGCATCCGGCGCACTGGCCCGCCGAGCATGTGCGTTCGCTGCGCGACGCGTTGGACTACCTGGGTCTGCGCTCGGTGCTGCTGGTCAGTGAGGGTGAGCTGCCCAGCGCCGAAACCGGAGCCGACGGTCGGTCCCTCGCCCACGACGCGGCCCGGGGAGCGCTGGCCGCCGTGCTCGCCACTCCCGCCGGGGCCACCCCGCCGGACCCCACCACCGCGGAGAACTCGACGGTGGACACCATCGTCATCCCGGCCGTGCCCGCGGCGGACGCGCTACCGCAGGCGTATTCGGCGGCCCTCCCGATCGCCGAGCCGACGCTGGTCGCCGAATCCGAGCCGGAAGCCGAGAAGCCCGCGCAGGCACCGGCTCCCGCGAAGGAGACGAAACGCACGCCCGTGCTGGTCGCGGGCGCCGCTGCGGTCGGGCTGATGCTCGGCGGCATCGTGGTGGCCCTGCTGTTCCGCGACGGCGGCGAGACGCCGGTGCCGCCGTTGCCCGACGCCAAGTCCGAGCCGACGTCGGTGAGTCCGGCCCCGCCCCCGCCGCCGGTCGTCACCTCGGCGACGCCATCCACCACCGAACCGGAGCCGCCGGTGGTGATCACCGAGACCACGACGCCGGAGCCGACCACCACGCCGCCGACCACCACCACCGAGCCGCCGACCACGACACCGACCACCACCACGCGCCCCACGACCACGCGCCCCACGACCACGACCAACCCGTTCGGGCAGCAGCTGCCGCAGATTCCCACCATCCCCGGCATGGGAATACCGGGTAGTCGGTGATTAGTAGCGTCCTATCCGGGTTTGTGGCTTAGAGTGTTGCGCTGACCGTGTTGTCGGATGAATTCCCACACCGGTCGGTTGCTGGACGAAGGCTGTGCGCCAACGGATTCTGCCCGTGGCCACGGATTTAGCTGGCACGTGCGTGCCGACGAAGGGACTTCATGCGCAAGTTGGTGGCGCGTCGCGCCGCGGTCAAGGCTGTCGCCATCGCATCGACCGTTCTCCTGGCTCCCTTGTTCGGCACCACCACCGCCTCGGCGGTTCCCGAAGCCCCGGCGCAGCTCGCCGCGGACAACCTCCCACCGGAACTCGTGCAGGCCATCGCGCGGGATCTGAAGATGACCCCGACGGAGTACCTGGACCGCGCCGCGCGCGCCCAGCAGCTGCGCGACTACGCGCGCGATTTCCGTTCGGAACGACCGGATTCCTACGCGGGCGCCTGGATCGGCGCCGACGGCAAGCCCGTCATGGCGGTGACTTCGCTGGACGCCGCCAAGATCGTCGCGGCCGACGGCTACCAGACCCGGCTTGCCCCGGTGTCCGCGGACAGCCTGGAGACCTCGCTGGTGCAGCTCAACCAGTGGATCACCGGACTGCCGCGGGAGATCTCGCAGGCGATCAACTCCGTGGCCATCGACTTCCTGAACAGCCAGCTGGTGCTCAGCGTCGCCAACACGCCCGCGGGGCACATGCTCAACCTGCCCACCCTGCTGGCGAACATCAAGGTCATCCTGTCACCGAACAGCGGAGGCCCGGTCGAGCGCAGGCCGATGGGCGGGGACACCTACATCAGCGCTCCCGGTTCGCTCGCCGACTCGTCGCTACGCGCGGTCGACGTGTGCTCGTTCGGGTTCAACAGCATCGACGCGTCCGGCAACGCGCTGAATATCAGTGCGGGCCACTGCGATCCGAATCTGGGCAAGGGCAACCAGGAAGCCGGCGTCTACCTGCCGAACGTCCGCGACATCCCGGCCAGCCCCGAACTCGGCACGTTCGTGCGCGCCTCGCTGGGCGGACAGTCCGCGCTGGACTACTCGGTGATCAAGCTGAACGAGCGCGCGGTGCGGGCGGGCATGGACCAGCCCTCGGTGCGCGGCGCCAACGGCACCACGATCGCGATCACCGGCACCGCCGACCCGATCACCGGCGCTCCGGTCTGCAAGTCCGGTCAGTCGTCCACCTTCACCTGCGGTTTCGTCGTGGCCGATCGGGTGGAGACGCAGCTCTACACCGCCGAGGGCGAGAGCAAGACCGTGCGCGGGTTCGCCAGCTCGGCCTGCACCCTTGGCGGCGACAGCGGCGGCGCGATCGTGTCCGGCACGTTGGCGCTTGGCATTACCAGCGGTTCCAACGCCGCCGACGCGCCGAACTGCAACGAGGCCAACGTCGCGCTCGCGCAGTACGGCGGCACCGCTTCGCTCGGCATCCCGATCCGGGCGATCCTGGCCGATATCGACGCCTCTTCCGGCGGCGGAATCGGCACCGGAATCGCCGTGCGCACCCGGCCGAACGCGAGCTGAGCGCGCGCCCGAAATCTGTGGCAATCCACATATCCCCGTTCGCGGGGCTATGACGGAGTCGAGAACCACAAGATGAGTAGGCATACCGCGCCAAACCCCATATAGTCTGCTCATGCTCCTGCCACGTATAGGACCTCCCCGCTCGACTGCGCGACAGACCGTAATCCGAAAGACAGTGATCGCCGCCTCGGCGGCGATACTGCTGTTCGGGCCCACGGCGGCAGTAGCGACGGCTCAGCCCGACCAGGGTCCCGGCCTTCCCGCCGAACTGGTCGCCGCGGTGACCCGCGATCTGAAGATCTCGGCCGACGAGTACCTGCACCGCGCGGAGGTGGCGCAGCAGGTGGCCGCGTTCGCCACCACCGCCCAGCGGCAGTACCCGGCCGTGTTCGCCGGTTCCTGGCTGGACGACGCGGGCAAGGCGGTCGTGGCGCTGGCGCAGGGTCCCGGCGCCGACGACGCGAAGAAGGCCGCGGAGTCGGCCGGTTTCGAGGTCCGCAACGTCGCCAAGAGCGAAGCGGCCCTGCGTGGTGAGAAGAGCGCGTTCGAGCGCTGGCTGGAAGGTCAGCCGGAGGCGGTGCGGGCGCTGGTGCGCGGGGCGGTGGTGGACACCGTGAACAACGCGATCGCGGTCCGCGTCGACCAGGCGGGTCTGCCGATGCCGAACTTCATCGACCCGGCGCGCGTCATCGTGATGGCCCCGCCGGTGGCGGGTGAGCAGGGCCCCATCCAGGCCGGTGAGATCGCCGGTGAGGCGCGTGGCGCGCTCGCGGGCGGCGACGGCTACGCCTCGGTCGCCGGACGCAGCTCCCTGCGCTGCTCGCTCGGCTTCAACGGCACCGACCGCAACGGCAACACGGTGAACATCACCGCGGGCCACTGCAACCCCGACATCCCCTCCGCGGGCAGCGGCAACGCCGCGGGCGTGTACGAGATGAACGGCGACCGCCTCGGCGCGCAGCTCGGCGTCTTCCAGAAGTCGGTGCTCGGCGAGCAGGATTACTCGATCATCCGGGTCAACGACCAGGCCAAGGACCGGTTCGCCAACAACGGCGTCCGTGCGCCCGGCGCGGCTCCGATCCCGGTCGACGGCGTGGCGACCCCGGTCGTCGGCGCCCCCGTGTGCAAGTCCGGTGCGCGCACCGGCTTCAGCTGCGGCGTGGTCAACGCTGTCGACCAGACCGTGCAGGTCGGCGACCGGGAGCTCACCCAGAGCTTCTCGGCCAATATCTGCGCGCTGCCCGGCGACAGCGGCGGCCCGATCGTGACCGGTCGCCTGGCGCTCGGCATCTCCAGCGCGTCCTCGGTGGCGGACTACCCGATCTGCGAGATCCCGAATCTCATCGGCGCCCTCACCGGCAACGTGCCGCAGCTGTTCGCGCAGCCGGTGCACGTCGTGCTCTCCGACAACCCGGGGCTGCGCGTGCGCACCAACTGACAGCAGGAACGGCAAAAGGCCGGCAGCGTCGAGCTGTCGGCCTTTTTGCCGTCTCGGCGGCTTTCCACTGCCCTTACGCGGCCCCCCACGCCGGAAACGCCGCATGGAGTGCGGCTGCGGTCCGGCATCCTGGACCGCATGTGTTTGGTGTTGATCGGCTGGCGCGCGCACCCGGAATACCGGTTGATCGTGGCCGCCAACCGGGACGAGTTCTACACTCGGCCGACCGAGTCCATGCGCTGGTGGCCCGAGGCGCCCGGTCTGCTCGCCGGACGCGACACCGGAGCCCCGGGCCGGGCCCACGGTGAGCCTCCCGGGACCTGGCTGGGCCTCAGCATCCAGCCGCACGGCGACAATCGCTTCGCCGCTGTCACGAACGTGCGTAATCCCGCCGATCTACGCCTTGACGCCCGTTCCCGCGGCGCGCTGCTGATGGACTTCCTGCGCGGCGCCTCCGACCGCGGTGCGGCGGCCGAATTCGCCGGGCCGGAGAAGTATGTCCTCGACGTCGCCGCCGCGCCGGACGACTACAACGGCTACAACTTGGTGGCGTCCGACCTGCGCACGCTGTGGTGGCATTCCAATCGCAGCGCCGGGGAACCACGCGAACTCGCTCCGGGCTTCCACGGCCTCTCCAACGGCACGTTCGTCACCTCCGCAGGTCTGAACCCGGTCGAACCGGAGCTGAACGCGCCACAGCCCATCTGGCCCAAGATACGGGCGGGTGTGACCGAGTTGCGCGATGTGGTGCACACCGAGCCCGGTGCGGTGGACCGCTACTTCGAGGTGCTGGCCGACCGCACCGAAGCTTCCGACGACCTTTTGCCGCACACGGGGGTGCCCCACGAGATGGAGCGGGCTCTCTCGGCCAGGTTCATCGCGCACACCGTGCACGGAACCAGGGCGAGCACGGTGCTGATCGTCCGGGAGGACGGGACGTTCGACATGGTCGAGCGCTCGTTCGGCAGATCGGGCGAGGAGTTGGGTGAGGTCGTCGTGCGCGGCCTGCTCGATCTGACCGGGTGAACGACCGGCGGCCCGCTCTCCGAGGAGAGCGGGCCGCCGGGATGTACGGAGGGCCGGGCCGGAGGCTTACTTCGCCGGCTTGTCCGCCCACTTCGTGGTGCCTTCCGGCGCCTGCAGCGTGTTGATCAGGTCGATACCCGCGACAGCCAGCATGGGGCCACCGACCGCCACGGTGCCGAGGATGCCGCCGATGCCCGCGCCCGCGATCGCGGCCGGGATGCAGCCGACACCCAGGAACGGCAGGCCGAGGATGCAGCCGATCACCGCACCGCCGATGACGCCGACGGCGGTGCCGAGGAAGCCACCGACCGCGGTCGCGATGCCGAACTGGCTGGCGAACTCGTTCTGCGCGCGCTGGTTCTCGATCGGCGAGGCGATCGGCTGCGCGACAACGTTGACCGCGTTGGCCGGCTTGTCCTTGGGCACGGTCACACCCTGCTCAGGCGTCAGCTCGAGCACCGTGTTGTCGTCCTTCACCACCGGCTTCACCGGAACGACGGTGTCGGCGACCTTGAAGGCGATCGGCAGCGTGAGGACCGCGTTGCCCTGCGCGTCCTTGATCCGGTAGACATCGTCTTCCTTGACGTCCTCGGAAGACTTGGCCAGCTCGAAGGTTCCCCCCTTGAGCGTCGTCACGACGGTCTTCTCCACCAGCTTGACCGAGTACCGGATCGGGTCGGCGGCCGGTTCGGCATCGGCATGGGCGGTTCCCAGTCCGATGGTCATCGCACCGATGACCATCGCGGCCGCCGCGGTGGTTCTGCGGAGTTTCATTCAGTTTCCAATCCATCATCAGGTCGTACGTCACCGCTGCTCTTCAGCACGCGAGAGCTCTATCCAGCACATCCGGGTGGTCGGCTCCGGATCCTCCCCGAGCGGTGTGAAGACGGTCGCAGTGATCAGAACGTCGTGAGCCTAATAGAACGCCGCGTTTTAAGCGAGATCCCTTATCAGGCATGGGGACTAAGCCAATCCTTACCGACTGGACGGGATGGTTCGACGTTTACGGTGGTGAACAACCGGCCGGCAGCGGGATCGGCGAGGATTACTGTGACATTGATCACAGGTAAATAATGGGTCAAGCCCCAGCATATGGGGCTATAGCCCAAAAGCCGATCGTACGATGGACACGGTTGTTACTGGCGGGTAACTTACTGCCAGTTAGGATACGAGCCAACCGACGCGGTAGCAGAACGCAGCCGCGCTCGAGGTGCCTCTAAAGAAAGGTCGCGACATGAATGCCCTGACAGTGACGCTGGGCACGATTGGGGCGGCGCTCAGCCTCCTGTGTTGGGCGTCGTTCATCGGCGGCGTCCGCAATATCGTCCGCGCCATCATGATCGGACAGCCCGCGCCGGACCGCTGGCGGCCCTTCTTCCCGCGCTTCAAGCAGATGATCGTGGAATTCCTGGCGCACACGCGCATGAATAAATTCCGCACCGTCGGCTGGGCGCACTGGCTGGTGATGATCGGCTTCATCGGCGGCGCCATGCTCTGGTTCGAGGCGTACGGGCAGACGTTCGACCCGGCATTCCACTGGCCGATCATCGGCAACCTGGCCGTCTACCACCTGTGGGACGAGATCCTCGGCATCGGCACGGTGGTCGGCATCCTGACGCTGATCATCCTGCGCCAGCTCAATCACCCGCGGCTGCCCGAGCGCCTGTCTCGCTTCAGTGGTTCGAAGTTCGCCCCGGCCTACGTCATCGAGGCGATCGTGCTGCTCGAGGGCCTGGGCATGATCTTCGTGAAGGCGGGCAAGATCGCCGCCTACGGCCACTCCGACCCGGCCACCGACTTCTTCACCATGCAGGTGGCGAAGCTGCTGCCCGCGAACACCACGATGGTGGCGCTGTTCGCCTTCGTGAAGCTGATGTCCGGCATGGCGTTCCTGTACTTCGTCGGCCGCAACGTCACCTGGGGCGTGGCCTGGCACCGGTTCTCGGCGTTCCCGAACATCTACTTCAAGCGTGAGGAAGACGGCGGCGTCGCGCTCGGCCCGGCCAGGCCGATGATGTCGAAGGGCAAGCCGGTCGACATGGAGACCGCCGACCCCGACACCGACACCTTCGGCGCGGGCCGGATCGAGGACTTCTCCTGGAAGGGCTGGCTGGACTTCACGACCTGCACCGAGTGCGGCCGCTGCCAGTCGCAGTGCCCCGCCTGGAACACCGGCAAGCCGCTGTCGCCGAAGCTGCTGATCATGTCGCTGCGCGACCACGGTTACGCGAAGGCCCCCTACCTGCTGGCCGGCGGCCGCAAGGATATGGGCGGCGACGAGGTCGGGCTGGTCGACGCCGAGGGCAACCCGGACGAGGCGAAGCTGGCGAAGATCTCCGAGGCCGCGAAGGCCGAGGCCGAGCGGCCGCTGGTCGGCGGAGCGGACGTCAACGGCATCATCGATCCCGAGGTGCTGTGGAGCTGCACCACCTGTGGCGCGTGCGTCGAGCAGTGCCCGGTGGACATCGAGCACGTCGACCACATCATCGACATGCGCCGCTACCAGGTGCTGATCGAGTCGGAGTTCCCCTCCGAGCTCGCCGGCCTGTTCAAGAATCTGGAGAACAAGGGCAACCCCTGGGGCCAGAACGCCAAGGACCGGCTCAACTGGATCAACGAACTCGATTTCCAGATCCCCGTGTTCGGCCAGGACGCCGACAGCTTCGACGGCTACGAGTACCTGTTCTGGGTCGGCTGCGCCGGCGCCTACGAGGACCGCGCCAAGAAGACCACCAAGGCGGTCGCCGAGTTGCTGGCCACCGCGGGCGTGAAGTTCATGGTGCTCGGCGCGGAGGAGACCTGCACCGGTGACTCCGCTCGCCGCGCGGGCAACGAGTTCCTGTTCCAGCAGCTGGCCCAGCAGAACATCGAACTGCTGAACTCGGTGTTCGAGGGCGTCGAGGATCGCAAGAAGAAGATCGTCGTCACCTGTGCGCACTGCTTCAACGCGCTGAACAACGAGTACCCGCAGGTCGGCGGCACCTACGAGGTCGTGCACCACACTCAGCTGCTCAACCGCCTGGTGCGGCAGAAGCAGTTGGTCCCGGTGGCCTCGGTCTCGCAGAACGTCACCTACCACGACCCTTGCTACCTGGGCAGGCACAACAAGATCTACAACGCGCCGCGTGAGCTGATGGCCGCGTCCGGTTCGAACCTGGTCGAGATGCCCCGGCACGGCGAGCGGTCGATGTGCTGCGGCGCCGGTGGCGCTCGGATGTGGATGGAAGAGCAGCTCGGCAAGCGCGTCAACATCGACCGGGTGGACGAGGCGCTGACCACCTCGCCCGCCAAGATCGCGACCGGCTGCCCGTTCTGCCGCGTGATGCTCACCGACGGCGTCACCGCGCGCCAGGAGAAGGGCGAAGGCGAAGGCGTCGAGGTGGTGGACGTCGCTCAGCTGATGCTGGACGCCATCGAGCGCGTCGAGCCCGCGGTGCTGACCGAGAACCTGACCGTCATCCAGGAGCCGAAGGCGCCCGAGGCGGAGCCCGAGCCGGAACCGGAGCCCGAACCCGCCCCGGCCGCCGAAGCTTCCGCTCCGGCCAAGGCCGCGCCGACCGGTGGCGGTCTGGCGATGAAGGGTCCGGCGAAAGCGCCCGGCGGTGGCGGTCTGGCCATGAAGGGCCCGGCCAAAGCGCCCGGCGGCGGTCTCGGCATGAAGGGTGCCGCGAAGGCGCCCGGGGCCAAGGCTCCGGCCGCCGAACCGGCGGAGGCGGAGACTTCGGCGCCTGCCGCTCCGGTCAAGGGACTGGCCATGAAGGGCCCGGCGAAGGCGCCCGGTGGTCTGGGGATGAAGGGCGGAGCCAAAGCGCCCGGCGCGAAGGCCGCCGCGGCCCCAGCCGCCGCCGAAGCCCCGGCCGAAGCAGCCGAGGCCGAAGCTCCCGCGGCTGAGCCGGTCAAGGGATTGGGCATGAAGGGCGGCGCGAAGGCGCCCGGTGGCGGTCTCGCCATGAAGGGCGCGGCCAAGGCGCCCGGCGCCAAGGCTCCGGCGTCCGCCCCTGCGGCCGAGGCCGCGCCCGCGGAACCGGCCGAGGCAGCGTCGACCGAGACCGGCCCGACCGAGACCAAGCCGACGGTGCCCGCCAAGGGGCTGGCCATGAAGTCCGGCTTCAAGCGGCCCGGCGCCAAGGCCCCCGGCAAGCCCGCCGCGGCCCCGGCCGAAGCCGCTTCCGACCCCGCTCCGGCGGAGCAGGCCACCGCCGCGGACACTCCCGCGACGCAGCCCGAACCCGCTGCCGAGCAGTCCAACGGCGCGAACGGCAACGGTGCACCCGAAGCCGCGCCGCCTACCGCCAAGCCCGGCGGTCTCGGTTTCAAAGCGGGCGCGAAAGCGCCGGGCCGGAAGAGCTGAGTTCAGAAATCTCACAGTGCCATCGGCCGGGTCCGGAAACGGACCCGGCCGATTTGTATGGGTTGCAGCTACTGCGGCGTGGCGCGTACCGGCGCTATGGCACTGAGGACCCTGTTCATGTTGGCGGACAAGTCGGCGCTGGAATGGGTCCTCCGTGATGAGGTCGCCGCCGCCGACTTTGCTGAGGTGACCAGCGCACCTGGTGCGCTGGTGGCGGGTTGTCACCTCACAGCTCTCGAGATCGGCTACTCGGCGCGATCTCACGCGGACTACATCGCCAAGATCGCCGGGCAGAAGGCACTGGTCTGGCTTCCCGTGACAGAAGAAGCGATGGACCGAGCGCTGGAGGTGCAGGGGCTGCTCGCTGCCCGAGGCGCACATCGCCTACCGATCCCGGATCTGATCCTCGCAGCGATCGCCGAGGTAAACGACGCGACCGTTCTGCATGTGGACAGCGACTATCAGACGATCGCGGAAATCACCGGTCAGCCGCATCGGCGCCTCGGGACGAAAACGTAACCAGCCATTGCGCCGGCAGCGGCGCGAGCGGCCGCGGACACGCGGGTACGTACCCTGGCCGCGGCGTGTAAGGCCCGGCCAGGGTGTGCGACTACGGCCTGGTCAGCGCGGCGTACCGAGCGAGATGCTCGTCGGTGGAACCGAATTCGTGCTCGATCACGGTGAGCCGCTTGAAGTAGTGGCCGATGGCCAGCTCTTCGGTCATCCCCATAGCTCCGTGCAATTGCACGGCGTTCTGCCCGATGAAGCGCGCCGCCCTGGCGACGGTGACCTTCGCGGCCGAGACGGCGCGAGCACGGTCTTCGGCGGAGGCGCGCAGGGAATGGGCGGCCAGGTGGACCGCGGCGATGGCCTGCTCCAGTTCGATGTACATGTCGACCATGCGGTGTTGCAGCACCTGAAAGCTGCCGATCGGCTGACCGAACTGCTCGCGCTGCTTGGCATAGTCGATGGTGTCGGCGAGCACTTTGCGCATGCAGCCGACCGCCTCGGCGCAGATGGCCGCGGTCGCCTCCGCGATCGTCGGCTCGATGACGGTCCAGCCGTCCGACTCCGGCCCGAGCAGAGCGTCGGCGGGCAGCCGCAGGCCGGTGAGCACGAGGTCGGCGGCGGTCCGGTCGTCGATGGTGCGATAGGTGTGCACCTCGATTCCGGCGGGCGGAGCGCTCGCGTCGAATTCGAGCCGGAACAGGGAGATGCCCGCCTTGTCGCGCCGCTGACCGGACGTGCGCGCGGTGATCAGCAGATCGGTGGCCAGCGGCGCGCTGGTCACCACGGTCTTCGCGCCGTTGAGCACCCAGGCGTCGCCGTCGCGGCGGGCGGTGGTCGACACGTCGTGCAGCGCGTGCCCCGATGACGGTTCCAGGGCGGCGAACGCGATGCGCGCGTCACCGGAGACGATCCGGCGCAGCACGGCATCGGCCTGCTCGCCACCGGAACGATCCAGCAGACCGGCGCCGAGCACGACCGTGTCCACGAACGGCTCGACCACCAGCGCGCGGCCGAGTTCTTCGGCGATCACCATGAGTTCGACCGGCCCGCCGCCGGTGCCGTCCACCCGCTCGGGCAGCGTCGCGCCGAGAATGCCCAGCTCTTCGGCGAAGCCGCGCCAGACGGCGGGCTGCCAGCCTGCCTCCGATTTCGCCGCCGCGCGGCTCTTCTCCAGGTCGTATCGGGCGCCGAGGTATCCGGCGATCGCGGAACGGAGCATTTCCTGCTCATCGGTAAGCGTGAAGTCCATCAGAGCCCCAATGCTGCTTTGGCGAGAATGTTTCGCTGAATCTCGTTGCTGCCCGCGTAGATCGAGCCCGCTCGGTCGTTGAAGTACTTCAGCGGCGCGACGGCCTGCCAGTCCGCGCCACTGTGGTAGCCGTCGTCGGGCGGCGTGAACTGGGCGATCGGCCCGCCCGGCTGGGTGGCATGCGGCTGGTACACGCGCCCGCGCGGTCCCGCGGCCTCCAGTGCCAGTTCGGTGAGCTTCTGGCTGAGTTCGGTGCCGAGGATCTTGAGGATGGAGGACGCGGGGCCCGGGTTCTTGCCCTGTGCCATCGCGGAAATGGTGCGGTACTCCAGGATTTCCAGCACTTCGGTGCGGATGCGCAGGTCCGCCAGCTTCGCCGCGAACGCGCGGTCGTCGATCAGCGGGTTGCCGTCCGGGCCGGGCTGCTGCGCCGCGTTGGTGGCGATGTCCTCCGCCATGACCTGCAGCCACGGCGCTGCCGCTCCGCCACGCTCGTGCACCAGCAGGTATTTCGCGACGGTCCACCCGTCGTCGATCCGGCCGAGCACATTGCTCTTGGGTACCCGCACGTTGTCGAAGAAGACCTGGTTCTGCACCTGCTCACCGGAGGTCATCACCAGCGGCCGGATCTCGATGCCCGGCGAGGTCATGTCGATCAGCACGAATGTGATGCCCTGCTGCTTCTTCCCGGTGCGCGAGGTGCGCACGAGGCAGAAGATCCAGTTCGCCTCGGTGGCGTGGGTGGTCCAGATCTTGCTGCCGGTGCACACGAAATCCTCGCCGTCGTCGACGGCGGCCATGGACAGCGCGGCCAGGTCCGACCCGGCCTCGGGCTCGGAGTATCCCTGGCAGAAGAAGACCTCGCCGGTGAGGATGCGCGGCAGATAGAACGCCTTCTGCTCGTCGGTGCCGAACGCGATGATCGCGGGCGCCACCATCCTGATGCCCATCGGCGAGAGCGCCGGCGCACCTGCCAGCGCCGATTCGCGCTGGTAGATGTAGTGCTGGGTCAGGCTCCAGTCGCATCCGCCGTGCTCGACCGGCCAGGCGGGCGCCGCCCAGCCGCGCTCGTGCAGGATCCGCTGCCATTCCATGCTCGCCTCATGGTCGGGATACACGCTCGTCGCCAAGCGCCCGGCCCGCCGCAATTCCGGCGTCAGCTTCGCGTCGAGGAATGCGCGCACCTCGTCCCGAAACGCCAGATCCTCCGCTGACCAGTCGAAATCCATCTGCCCTCCCAGAGGGTGTGCACCGTTGCTTCCATGGCGGCCGTTCCGCCACCATGCGACAGAATGTACGGGTATTTCTTTCATAGAGTCAAACTGACGTCACCCGCCTGCACATCCTCCACCAGGTAAGACCGGCAGCCGGACGCCATTGAGGTCGGCCGCTGGTAACTCGGGCCCGGCGGTGGCGCGCAGGAAGTCGAGAGCCTTCGATGAGTCGGGCGCGGTTCAGCAGTCTTCGAAGTAAGCCTTCGCGAAGCCCACGGATTGGTAGACGTAGTCGTAGGCCCAGCGAGGGACGGAGAGATCAGGTTCCGGGTCGGTGAAAAGGAGTTCTCCGTCCCAGCACTTCCGCAGGATGTAGCGGGCTCGGGAGATGTGCGGAGTGAAGGTGACGACGATGACTCGCCGCCAATTGCGGGCGCGGGCCAGGCGGGCGAGTTCCCTGCCCTCGCCGCGGGTGGTGCGTGGTGACGGGTCGAAGCACAGCACCTCGAAGCTGTAGCCGCCGTGGCAGATACGGTTCAGCATGGCGCTGTTCTCATAGGGGTCGGAGAACACCACACGGGGGGCGTACCCCTCGCGCGCCAGGCGCAGACCCAATTGCTCTCGGCCGTCGTGCGCCCCGCCCAGGACGAGAACGGCGTCCGCCTGCGCGGGCGGGTCGGTCCGCGGACACACATAGACCGGCCACAGCGCGACCGCGGCGACGATCACCGCCACACCGGCGCCGAGCACGCGCCACACCCACCGACCACGTCGCACCATGCCGATGCTAGCCGGGCTTCGCGACCGTTCCACCAGGTCACGGCCTTCTGATCGGCGATGTCGCCGCATGTACACCTGCTGTTGCCCGGACCCTTGCCTCGCTGACGTGGCGTGGCCATCGGAGGGGCTTACCAATCGATCATGCGATGCACAGTCTTCGGAACCGGGTATCTCGGGGCCACGCACGCGGCGTGCATGGCCGAACTCGGGCACGACGTCATCGGAGTGGACGTGGACCCGGGCAAGGTCGCGAAGCTGTCCGACGGAGTGGTGCCGTTCTACGAACCTGGCCTGGAGGGCGTGCTGCGTCGTAACCTCGACGCGGGCCGCTTGCGGTTCACCACCTCCTACGCCGAGGCGGCCGCGCACGCGGAGGTGCATTTTCTCGGCGTGGGCACCCCGCAGAAGAAGGGCGAATACGCCGCCGACCTGAAATATGTGCACGCGGTGGTGGATACGCTCGCCCCACTGCTGGATCGTCCCTCCGTGATCATCGGCAAGTCGACGGTTCCGGTCGGCACCGCCGCCGCGCTCGGCGCCCGCGCTCGCGCACTGAGTTCCACCGACGTCGAGGTGGCGTGGAATCCGGAATTCCTGCGGGAAGGCTTCGCGGTCAAGGACACCTTGCGGCCGGACCGGCTCGTCCTCGGCGTCGACCGGGAGCGCGCGGCGGCTGGATGGGTCGAGAATCTGGTGCGCGAGATATACGCCGATCTCCTCGTCGCCGAGGTTCCTTTCCTGCTGACCGACCTGGCCACAGCCGAATTGGTGAAGGTCTCCGCGAACGCCTTTCTGGCCACGAAGATCTCGTTCATCAACGCGGTGTCCGAGGTATGCGAGGCGACCGGCGCGGATGTGACCATGCTGGCCGACGCCCTCGGTTACGACGCGCGCATCGGCCGCCGATTCCTCAACGCGGGCCTGGGTTTCGGCGGCGGGTGTCTGCCGAAGGACATCCGCGCGTTCATGGCCCGATCCGGCGAGCTCGGCGCCGACCACGCCGTCGCTTTTCTGCGCGAGGTGGACAACATCAATATGCGCCGCCGGACCAAGGTGGTCGACATGGCCGCCCGCGTCTGCGGCGGCTCACTGCTGGGAGCCAACGTCGCTGTGCTCGGCGCGGCGTTCAAACCGGAGTCCGACGACGTCCGCGACTCGCCCGCGTTGAACGTGGCCGGCATGATCCAGTTACACGGGGCCGTGGTGACCGTCTACGACCCTAAGGCCCTGGAGAACTCGCGCCGGGTGTTCCCGACCCTGAATTACGCGACCTCGGTCGCCGAGGCGTGCGAGCGGGCCGACGTGGTGCTCGTGCTCACCGAGTGGGACGAATTCACCGCTTTGCGACCGCAGGACCTGGATGGAGTGGTGCGCGCCCGCTCGATCATCGACGGCCGGAACTGTCTCAATCGTGCCATCTGGAGAGCAGCCGGATGGGTGTACGCGGGACTCGGCACACCGTAGAGTTGCGGGGCGAGGCGGGCTACTGCCAGACAGACGACCAGTCCTGCCTTAAGCACAGCTGATCGCCGACGGTAGGGTCCGTCCAGCGGGTCTCCGCCGACGGACGGCGCAGGCTCGCATGTCGTGAAGTGTGAAACGAGATGGGCAGCTGATGAGTTCGGTACTGGGAGTTTCGGTGGGGGCCGGCGCTGTCCGTATGGCGCGGCCGCACGCCGGTAACCCCCACGGGCATGTCTCCCCGCATTCCTTCGATCTGCAGACCATTCCGGTTCTCGACCAGAGCGTAGAGGAACTGGCGGCCGAAGCCATCGGGGTCACCCTGGAAGCCACGCCGGGAATCGGCGCCACCGCGATCGCCTATCGCAGTGAGCAGCACGCCCGCGCCATCCGCGCCGCCATGGCCCGCCAGCAGCTGACCAATTACGAACTCGTGCCGGAGATCGCGGCAGCACTCGAGTTCGCGCAGGCCACCGGCGATATCCGGGGCATCTCCTCGCTGGTCGTCTACGACCTGGGCAGTTCGGGGCTGACGGTGAGCGTGGTCGACACCCAGACCCGCGAGGTGCGGCACAGCGAACGCACCAGCGACATCAGCGGTGACTATCTCGACTCGTTGATCCGAGAGCAGCAGATCGCCTCGGGGCGCATCGCGCACCCGCCGAACGCCGCGGGCCTGGCCGCGCTGGACGCGCTGTGCCGGGAGGCGAAGGAGCAGCTCACCAGCAATACCGCGGTCGCGCTGCCGAGCGAGCAGGGTTTGGTCCTGCTCGCGCAGGAGAACTTCGAATCGCTGATCATGCTGGCCATCGAATCGTCGGCGCGGATGGCGCGGGACGTGATCGTCCGCTCGGACCGGCCGGTGCACGGCGTGCTGGCCATCGGCGGTTGCGCGCGGATCCCGCTGGTGGCCAAGGTGCTCGAGCGCTGGATGGGCGTACCCGTCATCGTGCCGGACAGCCCGGAGACCGTGATGGCGCGCGGCGCGGCGCTGCTGGCCAGACCGGTGGGCAAGGAGACGCCCGCCGCGACCGCCGCGCTGGACGACGAACTGTCGCCGGCCTGGTTGTCGGCCCCGGCCCAGCGCGGCAAACGTGAGATCAGCGGCGCCGTGTTGACGGTGAGCGCGCTGGCCGTGGTCGCCGCGATCGGGCTCGGCCTCGGCTACGGGCCACAGGTGCTGGAACGGGATTCGCACACCAGCGAGGGCTCGCCCACCGTCTCCCCGACCACCGCACCGCGCACGACCAGCTTGGATCCGCAGATCGCGGTCGCGCCGGGCACCACGGAGTCGCCCGCGCACGAATCGGTCGCCGCGCCGCCGCCGAACCGGCGGCAGACCACCAGCGAGGCGCCGCCGACGCCCGGCCCGAACACGATTGTGGTGCCGGGCCTTCCACCGATCGTGGTCCCCACGATCCCGCCGGAGGTCTTCCCCTTCCCGCCGCCGCCGGCGCGCTGAGCCGGATGACCGTGCCGCACAGGCCGGGGCGAGAAGGTACCAGCCCGACGTGCCGTGCTCAGCGCGCGAAGGTCCAGCAAATGGCGCTGTGCTCCACACGAGCCCGGGACGCGCAGCATGGCGCTCAGGCCCGACCGGTCCGCACGCAGCATGTCCGGTTGCGATTCAGACGCTGACGTGGCGGAAGTGGTTCACACCCTCGCGTGCCGGGCTCGGCGCGGGGGCGGGGGCGGGGTGGGTTCCTTGCTCGTGAAGGGCCGGGCCAGCAGGACCGCGATGCCGGTGGTCAACGGCACCGAGAGCGCCAGCGCGATGCCGCCGACCGCGGAGCGGGCGATCTCGATGGCCACCGCGTCACCGGTCAGCACGTCGCGGATGGACCGCCCCGCCACGCTGAACAGCAGCAGCAGCGGCAGCGCCCCACCGGCGTAGGCCAGCACCAGGGTGTAGACGGTACTGGCTATGTGGTCACGCCCCACCCGCATGGCGGCGGCGAAAACCTCCCGGCGGGATGCTGATTCATCGAGCGCGGCCAGCTCGAAGGCGGCCGACGCCTGAGTGATCGTGACGTCGTTGAGCACACCCAGCGAACCGATGATGAACCCGGCCAGCAGCAGTCCGGTGATGCTGACGTGCTCGATGTAGGTCGCGACGTTCGTGTTCTGTTCCTCGGAAAGCCCGGTGAGATGGGTGATCTCGATCGTGAGCCAGGACAGCGCGGCAGCGAGCAGCATCGAGGTCAGCGTGCCGAGCAGCGCCGAACTGGTGCGCAGGTTCACTCCGTGCGCCAGATACAGCACTGCGTAGAGGATCAGCGAGCCCGCGACCAGGGCGACCGGGATGGCCGGTTTGCCGTCCAGCAACGCGGGCAGCAGGAACAACACCAGGACCGCGAAGGCGAACACCAGGCCGAGCAGCGCGCGCACGCCACGCCAGCGGGCCACCGCGATGATCACCACCACGAAAGCGACGACGATCAGTGTGAGCGGCATTCCGCGCGAATAGTCCTCGAACGAGTACAGCGGCGTCCCGCTCGGGTCGGTCTGGCGGACCAGCCGCAGTTCGTCACCGGCGTGCAGGTCGGGCTGCCCTGGGCCGGGCGCGATTTCCAGCAACGTGCGGTTGCCCTTGTGCGGCCCGGATTCGATCGCGATCAGGCTGCGCTGACAGGTGTAGGCGTTGCTGCGAGGCGGCTCGGGCTGGTCGACGAACACCTTGCCCAGCGACGAGCTGCCGCATGGTCCGACGTCCTGCAGCACCACGGTGCCCGCCTCGGTCTGCACCGCGCCGCCGCCCGCGTTCTGCATGGGCAGCGGGATGTCGATGTGCTGCTTGCTCGGCCACAGCGCGATCGCGCTGATGACGACGACGACCCCGATCACGGTGAGTAGCCCGATGACCACGCGCGCCGCGGTCGCGCCGATCGCGATCGGTCCCGAATGATCGTGGTGATGATGGTGGTCGCTCACCGCGCTCCTACCTGTCAGAGGTGTTTCTGCCCGGAGCGAGCCTAAAGGATTTCATTTTCAAGACCGGCGCGGCGGTTACCGAACACTGCGGATACACGGTCAGAGCGATCCGATCGCGAAGAAAGGGATTAGAGGGGGCGGCGGAGAGCAGGGGGATGTCTCCGCCGCCCGCAGGGCAGGCGGCCCAGGGGGGTAGGCGGCCTAACCCGAGGCCGGATATGCCCAGGGGGGGTAGGCAATCCGACCAGGCACTCTAAGTGCCGAGGACCACTGTACACAAAAGTACTTCTTTTGCGCTAGCTAGTCGCCAAACCTGACAGATATCCGTACATCGGGTTTGTTTCCGGGCCGGAAGCGGGGCGATTATATGGTCCGCCGCCAGCCTTCCCACTATTGGCGATAGCTGGCGAGGAAGTTGCCGAAGCGTTCGATCGCGACCGCGAGATCCCGGGCCCAAGGCAGCGTCACGATCCGCAGATGGTCGTGACGCGGCCAGTTGAAGCCGGTGCCCTGCACCATCAGGATCTTCTCCTGCAGCAGCAGGTCCAGGATCAACTTGGAGTCGTCGTAGATCTCGTACACGTTCGGGTCCAGCTTCGGGAACGCGTAGAGCGCGCCTTTCGGCTTCACACACGACACTCCGGGAATCATGTTCAGCCGCTCCCAGGCGACGTCGCGCTGTTCGAGCAGCCTGCCGCCGGGCAGGATCAGATCCTCGATGCTCTGATGGCCGCCGAGGGCGACCTGAATCGCGTGCTGCGCGGGCACATTCGGACACAACCGCGAAGAGGCGAGCAGGTCGATGCCCTCCAGGAATCCGGCCGCGTGGTCCTTCGGGCCGGTGATCGCGAGCCAGCCCGAGCGATAGCCCGCCACCCGATAGGCCTTGGACAGCCCGTTGAAGGTCAGGCACAGCAGGTCGGGCGCCACGGTGGCCAGTGAGATGTGCTTGGCGTCGTCGTAGAGGATCTTGTCGTATATCTCGTCGGCCAGCAGCAACAGCTGGTGCTTGCGGGCGAGGTCGGCGATCTGCTGGAGCACTTCGGCCGAGTACACCGCGCCGGTGGGATTGTTCGGGTTGATCACCAGCAGCGCTTTGGTCTTGTCGGTGATCTTCGATTCGATGTCCGCGATATCGGGCTGCCAGCCGTTGGCCTCGTCACAGAGGTAGTGCACGGGGGTGCCGCCGGCCAGGCTGGTCATGGCCGTCCACAGCGGGTAATCCGGCGCCGGGATCAGCACCTCGTCGCCGTTGTCCAGCAGCGCCTGCATGGTGATGGTGATCAGCTCGGAGACGCCGTTGCCGAGGTAGACGCCGTCCACGTCGAGCTCGGGGAAGCCGGGCACGAGCTCGTAGCGGGTCACGATCGCGCGCCGCGCCGAGAGGATGCCCTTGGATTCGGAGTAACCCTGGGCGTACGGCAGCGCCGCGATGATGTCGCGCATGATCACGTCCGGCGCCTCGAAGCCGAACGGGGCGGGGTTGCCGATATTGAGCTTGAGAATGCGGTGGCCCTCGGCCTCCAGCCGTGCCGCGTGCGCGTGTACCGGTCCACGGATCTCGTAGACGACGTTCTGCAGCTTCGTGGACTGCTCCAGAACACGCGGGGGGCGGTGCGGATGATGAGGACTCACCCGTCCCATGGTGCCATCCGTCGCAACTGGATAAACCGCCTGTCCGAACGTACCCCGGGGCCTTCCCGCCCGCGACGGCGGCCGCGCACCGACCGTATGTGACGCGTCACTCAGTGAACCCCGGCCGGCGGGATGCTCTTGGCCGCGGTGGAGCCGCAGAATTCCTCGATCCGCTCGTCCAACCGGCGCGCCTCGACCGAGTCGCGGAAGGCCGGGGCCGCGATGAGCCTGCGCACATCGGTCAGCCGCTCCTCGAGTTGCGCGATGCGCTTGTCCTCGTCGAGCCCGAGCACCGGTTGCAGTACCTCGGCCGCGCCGTCCAGGCTGCCGTTGATCAGGTGGGCGACCGCGCAATCGACCCTGGCCAGACCCTCCGCGCCGTAGGAGCGCTGTTCGGAGGGCCCGTTGGAATACAGCTCGATGGCCCGCTGAGTGGCGCCGAGCGCCGGCTCCGCCTGACCGAGGTGGATGTAGGTGGCCCCGGCGTAGTAATTGGCCTTGGCGTCGTTGAAGCCGAAGACGCCGCCCACTTCGTCGTGCAGCGTGTCGGTCGCGTTGATCTCGCGGGCGTCGTCGGCGGCCCGCACGCAGCGATCGGTGTCCGCGCCGCTGCCCAGCGCCGACCAGATGCGCGCCTCGATGTTGAGCAGGCGCACCTGCGCGGTCGCGGACTCGGCGAACTCCTGCCCGCTCTGAGCCAGCTGGACCGCCCGGCGGGGGCGCTGCGACCAATACTCGATAAGCGCGTGCATGCCGCGCGTCCACGCGCGAAGGCCGTTGTGCCCACACAGTTCCGCGTAGGCCCAGGCGGCCCTGACCTGCTCGCCCGCCGCGTCGTAGTAGCCGAGATCGGTGCTGGCGTTGGCGAGCAGGCCCGAGAGCGTGCCCGCCAGCAGATACAGATGACCGGTGTCGGCGGGCCGCTGATGGCCTTCCAGCAACCGATACACCCGGCGGCGCACCCGCACCATTTCCACCATCATCGGCACCGGCGGAATGCGCACGTAATCGTTCGCGATGCGCACGACATCCGCGTCGAGCTGGTCCAAAGTGCTCGCACCGACATTGGTGCTCTCGGCTTTGCCGGCGTGCTCGCTGGCCTCGTGGGCAGCCGCCATGATCAGATCCCTCTCCGAAATCGCTGCTAACGCAACACCTCTCATCGCACCGGCGTCTATGAGAGCCAAAAGGTCGGCGTCGCTCGAATAATCAACGCGCGCCGAGGCGCCGGCGCGCTCATCGAATCCCGGCGGGACGGCTCGATCGCGCGAGGGCTGATCGAGCAAGGCCGCGAACCGGGCCCGCACCACATCGTCGGACCTGGCCAGTGAGGTATCCAGAGCAGCCTGGTTGATCGGTCGAGGATGAACCCGGACGCCTCCGGCTTCCCACTTCGACACCAAGCGTTCGTGCACACCCAGATGGGCGGCGAATTCCCTGATGCTCATCCGCTTGGCATCGCGGAGGGCGCGGGCCTCTTTGCCTGACCAATGCCTGACCACGGTGCCATCCCTTCCGAACGAACCCCTTCCAGAGTACGAGCGGTTTGTGAGCAGGGCCACAGGTGAAATGCGGCCTGCATCAAAGGCAGCGGAAGGGCAGCGGAAAGCGGGCAGGCGGGCGATACCGAATCACGCGGCGAGCCGGGACCATTGAGTCGGAAGGCAAGGAGTTCGCCGTGAATGTCGAGAAACTCAGGACCGTGGACGATTGGGTGGCGTTCTATCGACACGAGTTCGGACTGCCGGTCACCGAGCGTGGCGGTTTCGCCATGCTGCCGATCACCGGCCGCGTTTGCGTCGTCCACCTGCCTACCGCGCGTGCCGAAAAGGTGCGCGCCGCACTGGAACAGCAGGGAACGAGGGGTCCCATGTTGGCCAGGCAGATCCGATGGAGTTTCCTCGCCGAGCCCGACAGCCGACCGGGACCACAGGTGCTCGAGGTGCTCAATCGGTTGGATATCGGCCTGCCCGCCGTCGGCAGCGCCGTGATGTTGCCGACCGGTCTCGGTCGCTGGACCCGGGAAGGGTGCTTCTGGGTCAGCCCGCCGAGCCGCGGTGACACGCTTCCTCCGCTGTCCGTCATCCTCACTACGGCGCTCGCGGTGGGAGCGGGCGGCGGGGACTGATCACCTCCGCGGTCAGATCCCCGCTGCCGTCCGCCGGGTCCGCTTCTCCCCACAGTCGACGAAGCGGACCCGGCGGCGTCAGCGTGATTCGGCGGCGTCGATCGCGGCGGCCGGAATCGGGAAGTTGAGGTAGGACCGCGACGGAGTCGGCCCGCGCTGGCCCTGATACTTCGAGCCCGCCACTGCGCTGCCGTATGGATGCTCGGCCGGACTGGTCAATCGGAGCAGGCACAACTGGCCGATCTTCATGCCCGGCCACAGCGTGATCGGCAGATTGGCCACGTTGGACAACTCCAGCGTGATGTGCCCGCTGAAGCCGGGATCGATGAAACCCGCCGTCGAATGGGTGAGCAGACCCAACCGTCCCAGACTGGACTTGCCCTCCAGACGTCCGGCCAGGTCGTCCGGCAGGGTGCACACTTCGAGGGTGGAGCCGAGCACGAACTCGCCGGGATGCAGGACGAACGGCTCGCCTTCGGCCGGCTCGACCAGGCTGGTGAGTTCGTCCTGCTGCTGCGCGGGATCGATGTGGGTATAGCGAGTGTTGTTGAACACCCGGAACATCCGGTCCAAGCGCACGTCGATGCTCGACGGCTGGATGAGGTTCGCCAGCAGCGGCTCGACGCCGAGACGCCCAGCGGCGATCTCCGCGCGGATGTCACGATCGGAAAGCAGCACGCGACGAGCGTAGCGCCTGCTCGCCGGGGCTCCTCAGGCGCACAGTGATATGAAGAGAGCGATATCCTCGCATTCATTCGGGCGGCGCCGCCCGTAATCGAAGGGATGAACCATGACCGAGGGCTCGCTGTTCGACCTCACCGGCCACGTCGCCGTCATCACCGGAGGCAACTCCGGCATCGGCCTGGGATTCGCCCGTGGGCTCGCGAAAGCCGGCGCCGATGTGTGCGTCGTCGGCCGCAACGCCGAACGCAACGCGGCCGCCGCCGCCGAATTGCGCGAGTTCGGCGGACGAGTACTGGCCCTGAGCTGCGACGTCAGCGAGGAGCAGCAGGTGATCGACACCGTGGGCCGCGCCGCCGCCGAACTCGGCCGTATCGACTCCTGCTTCGTGAACGCCGGTGTCAGTCAGGGTTTCATCCCGTTCGTGGAAACCGATCTCGCGGAATTCCGCCGGGTCACCTCGCTCAACCTCGACGCCGCGTTCGTGACGCTGCGCGAAGCGGCAAAGATTTTGCTCGCCCAGGGCGAGGGCGGCAGTCTGGTCGCCACCGCGAGCCTCGCCGCTCGGCAGGGCGTTCCGCGCGGGCAGTCCTACGCGGCCAGCAAGGCGGGGCTGATCGCCATGGTCAACTCGATCGCGGTGGAGTTGGCCAAGCACGGCATCCGCGCGAACTCGGTGCTGCCCGGCTGGGTCGAGACGCCGATGACCGAGGGCGCGTTCGCCTGGGACCGTTTCCGCGAACGCGTCCACCCGAGGATCCCGGTGCGCCGCTGGGGCCTGCCGAGCGATTTCGAATCCGTCGCCGTCTACCTCGCCGGCCCCGCCAGCGCCTACCACACCGGCGACACTCTCCTGATCGACGGCGGCTACAGCAAGTTCTGAGTGTCGTCGCCCGCCGCTCCCGTCCCAGCTGGGAACGGCAGGGTTACCTCCCGGCGTCGAAGGTGGCAACGTGGAATGGTGACTTCCCCTCGCATTCGCAACGCTCTGGGGGTGCTCACCGCATTGCTGGTGGTGTGCGCCGCAGCTCTCACCGCAGGAGTGGTCGGGGATCGCGGCCCCGGCGGAGTCGATCGCGGCATCGCCGACTGGGCCGTCGGGCACCGGATCGAGGCGTTGACCCCGATAGCAGTGGTGATCAGCGTCTTGGGCGGAACGCTCGCCATGACCGCCCTGGCCACCGCGACCTGTCTGGCGCTGACCTGGCGGCGACGCTGGACATCGGCCGCCCTCGTCGCGATCACCGGGCTCGGCGGGGGGTTACTCGTTCGCGGCGGCAAGCGCCTGACCGACCGCGATCGCCCGCCCGTCGAGGACCACCTGATCAGCGTCTCCAACCAGGCATATCCATCCGGGCACAGCATGGGCTCGTTCGTCGTGGTCGGCATAGTCCTCGTAGTCGCGCTGCCCAGCGTGCACGGCCCCGCCCTCCGCGCCTGCACCGCCATCACCGCCGCACTGTTCGTCCTCGCGGTCGGCCTGTCCCGTATCTACCTCGGCGTCCACTGGACCACGGACGTCCTCGGCGGCTGGTGCTTCGGCGCACTCTGGCTCATCCTCTGCCTGACGGTGTACCGATACTCGGTGCGCGCCGACCGAGGGGCGCCCCCCTCGCACGACGACTTTTCCAGCACGGGACCCGGCAAAGCCGAAGCTCCGTCCACCCCTCGAGCGAAATAGACCGCATCACACGCGGTTCAGCGCTCGCGGAGTCGGCTGGTTCCCGGCGACATCCCATCGATGAGGAGGCGCGCCGTTGGCCGACACTGGGAAGCATCACCCCAGGTCAACAGCTTCTAGCTGGACTTTTCCCACCCCACGCGCCGCTTCTGCTACAGTCTCGATTGGCACGTCTGCCGCTGCCGATGTAGTTCAATGGTAGAACTTCTGCTTCCCAAGCAGACAGCGCGGGTTCGATTCCCGTCATCGGCTCCACCACAAACCCACCCTTTGTCGTCGAGTGGCACATGGCTGCGGTGAATCGCGAGTGGACCCTCCCTCATGTGCCACTCAACGCGGTGCCAGGCGGTAGAGGGACGTCACCTCCGCGGTTCGAGCGGTATGCAGCGGTGAGGCGGAGTCGTGGGCTCGGCGGTGGGTGGGGCGGGTGTCGAGCTGGGCGATTACGTAGAGGTTGGCGGCCGCGATGTCGGCGAGTAGCTCGTCGCGGGTGCGCAGGCCGAGGTGTTGGGGGAGGTCGGAGAGAATCAGCCAGCCTTCGCCGCCTGGGTTCAGGTGGGCGGGGAGGCCGGAGAGAAAGGCGTGCAGCATGGACGAGTTCTCGTCGTAGACGCCGCTTTCCAGCGCGGAGGTCGGTACGCCGGGGAGCCAGGGTGGATTGCACACCACGAGGTCGGCCTTACCATCCGGAAAGAGAGCTGGGCCTTGCACGGCGACGGAGGACAGGCCCAGTCGGTCGAGATTGGCGCGAGCGCAGGTCAGCGCACGAAGGCTGTTGTCAGTGGCGGTGATGCGACCGCATCCGCGACGAGCGAGGATCGCCGCGAGCACACCGGTACCCGTGCCGAGATCGAAAGCGATCTCCGCACGCTCGGGTAGCGGCGCGGACGCGACGAGATCGGCGTACTCGCCGCGCACCGGAGAGAACACGCCGTAGTGCGGATGGATGCGGGCGCCGAGGGCGGACACGTACACGCCCTTCTCCCGCCACTGCGCCGCACCCAGCACGCCGAGCAACTCGGTGAGCGCCACCACGGTGCGTCCGCGTGGCGCGCCATACGCCTCGACGCACGCACGCCGCACGTCGGGAGCGCGACGCAACGCCAGCGAGTAGTCGTCTTCCAGCAACACGAGCATTTTGCCGAGTACCTGCGCGCGCCGACGACGCGACGCGCGATACCGCCGGAACGCTTCAGCCGGATCGTCACCCAGCGAAACCTTCCGCTCGATCCGCCGACCCATCGCTCGCAACAGCTGCCGCGCATTGTGGAAATCCCCGCGCCACAGCAGGCCGGTACCCGCTCGCGCCAACCGACATGCCGCGTCAGCGGTCGTCCAGTCGTTCACCACCACGATGGAATCGACTGGGGGCGCGCCGTTCTCGGAATGCCAGCGGGCGCTCGTGAAGATGTTGTCGTCGGTCCAGGAAACGGTGGACACCGCGTACTCCTCGTGATCGAACGTGCAAGGGCACGAAGAGCACTTCGACGCGGAGTCGCGAAAGACCCGTGCGGCTACCGCACCGGATCGACCTAGATTTCTTCTACACCCGCGCCGAAGTGCGCGAGAAGTCACCGAGAACCATGCCGAGCGTCATGACCGGGACCTTTCCGTGGGAGACGCACGAGTCTCCCACAGCGGCGACTGCCGCAGCAAAGTCCGCGTCATCAGTCGAGCAACCGGACTGCCGTGCGAATCGCCGCTTCGAAGCTACCGCGATTGCGCGGATGGTTGATGCCGGGTGGAGAAGGCGACGCGCCGTGCGCCAAGTGGATATCCGCACCCGTCAACGACATTCTTTGCCACGCGTGCTGCGCCGGACGGCCGAGCAGGACGACCACGCGCAGCCGCGGGAGAAGTCCGAGCATTCGGCGCGTGTACGGCTCGGCTCTACTGAGTTCGGAACGAGAGGGTGAGTCGCCCTCGATCGGAAACGGGCAGGCGTTCCACGCGGTGCAGCGCCGACGGTCGAGACCGTATTCGGCGCAGGTGCGGAAGAAATTCTCCGCACCCACATCGTCGTTATCCCAGCTCAGAAACCTTTTACCAGTGATAGCCGGATTCGCGTCGCCCTCCGGCGCTTTGAGCACGAACAACACCTCGGCCGCGACGCCGCCGAACAGTGGGTCTATGCAGGGCAGATTCGCGAAACCGGTGTCCGCCTCGATGCGGCTGATCAACTGATTGAGCTCGCGGACATGCGGCATCTCGAGTGCGGCGGCCCGTTCACGCCGAACCCTGCGCTGAGCCAGAGCTCTCGGCTGATCGGGTACGTCCATGGGCCACCTCGAGGACCGACGACAGCGCTACGAGGGTCAACCTTACGCGCTGTCGATCCGGTCGTCGGGCGGATCGCACCCACGGCTCAAGCCGCCCCGTTCGCCGGTTCGGCGCGCAACCGGCGGAACTTGCTGCCGTGGAAGACCAGCGGGTCGACGTCGGTGCGGGTGGCGATGCGGTGGATGCGCAGGATGACGACGGCGTGGTCGCCTGCGGGGACGTGAGCCTCTTGGACGCCCTCGATCCAGGCGGACGCGCCGTCGATGAACACGGCGTCACCGGAACCGCGGTGGAGGTGGATGTCGCGGAAGCGGTCGCCGTCGCGGGCGCCGAGCGAGCGGGCGGCGGCCTGCTGGTCGGTGCCGAGCAGGCTGAGGCCGAGGTGGCTCGCGGCGGCGAGCTTGGGCCAGGTGGCCGAGGAGTTCTGCACGCAGAACGAGACCAGCGGCGGATCCAGCGAGACGGGCACGAAGGTGCTCACCGCGAGACCGTGTGGGACGCCGTCGATCTCGGCGCATACCGCGACGACACCGCTGGGGAAATTGGCGAACGCGCGACGCAGACCGGCTCCGTCGGCGGGGAATTCGAACAGGTCATGCATGATTCGCAGCCTTCGAGCTGTGGGCCAGTGCCTGGGCGACCGAACGCCACCGACCACTGTACCGGTCGATGACGCCGTCCTCGGCGAATGTGCGATCGGAAAGGTAGAGCCCGGGCAACGCGGCGGTGGCCCCGATTTCGACGAGCACGGGCTTGAGCAGCAGGTCGGGGGCGAGAGCGTGGGCCGGTCCGGCGCCCAGCATCACCGGGACCGCGAGCACGCCTTCCAAACCGGTTCCGCCTTCGAACTGTTCGAGGAACAGCTTGAGCAATCCCGTGTAGGTCGCCTTGAAGGTGGGGCTGGCGAAGACTACGAGCTCCGAGCCTGCGACGGTGCGCACCGCTTCGGTCACGGCCGAGTCACCCCAGCTGAGCAGGCCGGCACCGAACTCGACCAAGTCGATCACGGTGGGTTCCACCTCCGGCCGCAGCCCTTCGGCGACCAAGGTGGCCGCGGCGAGGGTGCGGGAGGCGGGTTTCGGATTGCCGACGACGACAGTGACTGTCATTTCGTCTCCTTTCAGATCACACCGTGCAGCGGCGGCGCGGCGTCGTGCAGCAGGGCACGGCCGATGTGCTGGTATTTCCAGCGCACCGGATCGTGCAGGGTGTGCGTGCGCGCGTTGCGCCAGAAGTGGTGCAGGTTGAGATCCGCCGCGGCGCTGCGTGTTCCGGACACCTCGAACAGCGCGGCGGACACGTCGTTGGCCGCGCGGTCGGCGAGCACTTTGGCGGTCGCGACGGCCAGCGACGACTGGGCGATGTTCGCAGCGCTCGGATCGATCCTGATGGCCGCGTCCAACGCCCATCCGGCCGAGGAGAGGGTCGCCTCCGCGGCGGTCACCGCGACGGACAATTCTCCGAACCGCTGGATCAACAGCGGGTCGTCCACCGCGTTCGCCACTCCCGCCTCGAACCACGGACGGCTATTCGTGCGCACGAATTCCGTCGCCGCGGTGAGGGCGCCCCGGGCGATGCCGGTGTCGATGGCGGCGTGCAGCAGCTGCGCGAACGCGCCGTATCCGGTGGGCGCCCGCACCGCTCCGGAGCGAGGGATCACCTGGTCGCGATCGACGAGCACCTCGTCGAAGGACACCGTTCCGCTGCCGGTGGTGCGCTGCCCGATCCCGTTCCAGTCGTCCACGACGCGCACACCTGGAGTGTTCGCGGGCAGGTAGACGATGTACTCACCGGGCTCGAGCCCGCCGCGCCCATCCGGATCCTCCAGGCGGGTCAGCACCGCGAAAAGGTCGGCGAACAGGGAGCCGGTGCAGTAGTACTTCACGCCGTCCACCCGGAATCGGTCACCGACCGGTCGCAATGTGGTGGCGATGTCGGCGACGGTCGCGCCGCCGCGCTCGGACTGCGCGTTGGCGATGCGCCCGCCGTCGAGCACCCGCCGGAAGTACCGCTCTTTCTGCTGCGGCGTACCCGCGAGCCGGAGCAGGTTCACATACACGAAGTGGCTGTGCGGGATCTGCGCGATATTCGGATCGGCCGTGGCGAGAATTCGCGTCACTTCCGCGACCGCGCTCGGCGGCAGGTCCGCGCCACCGTGTGCGGCGGGCACGGTGATCGCGAGCAGACCGCTGGCCGCCAGCCGATCGACTTCGGTGTACGGCAGCACACGATCCCGGTCGCGCTGCGCGGCCCCCGACGCGAAGTCGGCCGCGAGCCGCTGCGCGACCGCGAACGCCTGGGCCGCCGACAGGATGCGATCGGCGGCGACCGCGGTCATCAGTTCACCGCCGCGACGGGCCGCTGCGCGGCTTCCAGCTCGCGCACCAGCGGGAGCACTTTCGCGCCGAAGTACTCGATCTCCTCCTGGAAGTGCAGGAAGCCGCCGAGGATCAGGTCGACGCCGAGCTGCTTGTAGGCGACGATCCGCTCGGCCACCTGCTCCGGCGTGCCGATCAGCCGGGTGCGGAAACCGTCGTTGTACTGCACCAGGTCTTCGAAGGTGGAGTCGGCCCACATGCCCTTGCGGTCCTGGGTGGACGCGCCCGCCTGCTGCACCGCGTCGCGGAACCCCTCCACCGCGGGCTTGTTCGCTTTGTCGATGATCTCGCGCAGGGTGTCCCGAGCTTCCTGCTCGGTGTCGCGGGCGATGATGAAGCCGTTGAGCCCGAACTTCACCTCGCGGTCGTGGGCGCGGGCGACGGCGCGCAGGTCGTCGAGTTGTTCGGTGACGCCGTCGAAGTCCTTGCCGTTGGAGAAGTACCAGTCGGCGAAGCGGCCGCCGTTGCGCCGCGCGGCGGTGGAGTTGCCGCCCTGGAAGAGTTCGGGATTCGGGCGCTCGGGGGTGTTCAGCGGCTTCGGCTTCAACGTGAAGTCCCGGATGCGGTAGAAATCGCCGCCGTAGTTGACGTTGTCCTCGGTCCAGATCTTGCGGATCACCTCGAGGAATTCCGCGCTGCGGCGGTAGCGCTCGTCGTGCTCGAGCCACGGCTCGCCGAGCGCGGTGAACTCGCCGGCGAACCAGCCGGAGACGACGTTGATGGCGAACCGGCCGTTCGACAGGTGGTCGGCGGTGGCGCCGAACTTCGCCAGCACCGCGGGGTGCCACAGCCCGGGATGCACCGCCGCGATGACCTTCAGCCGTTCGGTCGCGCCGAGCAGTGCGAGGCTGAACGAGGTCGATTCGTGCTGGTACTCCGCGCCGTAGGAGGCGGTGTAGCGCACCTGGGACAGCGCGTAGTCGAAGCCGTTGTTCTCCGCGGTCTGCGCCAGCTTCTTGTTGTACTCGAAATCCCAGCTGGTGCGCTGTTCGATATCACTGGTGACCAGTCCCCCGCTGACATTGGGCACCCAGTAGGCGAATCGGATCTGCTCGGCGATCTGCTCCGTGGTCATAGCTGCTCCATGGTTTCCGGGGGTAGCCGTCGGATCGGAGGCCGGACGCCACGTGTGCGTCCGGCGCTCCTTCCACTCCAGCACCGGCCCCCGATCGGGACGAGGTTTTGAATCTGTGCGATTCGGATCAGGCGTCGGCGAGCACCGGCGAGTAGTTCGACCTGGCGAACCGGCCCGCGGGCGCGAAACGGCCCAGCAGCGTGGCGGCGTCCGCGCCGGTGACCCGCGTGATGAACTCGTCGACCGCCTCCGGCGAATCGATCGGCAGGAACGGCTGCGGGCGATGCAGCAGCCCGACCAGCGCCGAGGCGAACGCCGGGTCGACGGCCGCCGCGGCGAAGAACGCGTTGCCGACCTCCGCCAGCTCGGGATCGCTGAGGAACAGCCTGGTCACCTTGTTGGCGGCGTCGGCGCGCGCGGCCAGGAACGCGCCGTACTGCCGTGCGATCCACGCCTCGTCGAACGGTCCTTCGTGCACCGCGGCCGCCGCGACCAACCGCTGCGCCTGGATCAGGCCGCTCTGCGCGCCCTGTCCGGCGATCGGGTCGTAGGCGATGGCGGTATCGCCCAGTGCCGCGACCACGTGCCCGCCCGCGGTGCGACCGACACCGGACCGCACGACCGGGCGCACCGCGCCCTTCAGCCACGAGTGCGGGTCCTCGGGAATGGTTTTGGTGGCCAGCACCTCCGGCAGGTCCCAATCGATGTAGTCGCGGTAGAGATCCTGCACGATCCGGTGCGCCGACTCGGCGGACTCCGCGGCGGCGAAGCGCTTCTCCCAATCGCTGCCGGGCCGCGCCCAGCCGAGGAAGGCCCAGCTCGGCCCCGCGTCCTTGTGCAGGTACGGGCCCCACCACCCTTCACCCTGGTCGGCGAGGATGGAGAAACCGCTGTGCGCGCCGCCCGCGACGCTGCGATGGGCGAAGACGTTCTCGTCGTGGCCGAGTCCGGTGACGACGACGGTGAGCAGCGAGCGCTGCGGCGCGTCGTAGGGGGTGCGCTGCGCGTCGACGGGGAACAGATCCGACAGTCCGCCGCGACCGGTCGCGACCAACGTGAGGTCGTTGGCGGCGGCGATGCCGTCGAGCGTCTCCGGCGTCACCGGCTCGACCACGAACCGGCCGCCGCGCTCCAGGAACGCGGTGAGCCGCTCGTCGGCTTTGAGCCGGGTGTCCACCGCGACGCCGACGTATCCGTCGAAATGACCGTCGAATTGGATCAATTCGGGGCGCTCGGGCCCGGGTCCGGCGATGCGCACGCTCAAACCGGTGTGCCGTGGCGCCCGCGCGGTGTAGCTGTCCAGTCCGAGCGCGGCCTCGGCCTGCTGGGTCTCACCGAATTCGAGCGCGGTGCCGGTGGCGGGCACGTCGTCGCGCAAGGCGCGCTGATCGCGCTCGCTGTAGAGGGTGACGTCGAAACCGGCGTCGAGAAGTCCTAGCGCCGCAGTGACGCCGGTCTGTCCGGCACCGATAACCGCGGCCGAACGAGTGGAACGGGAAACGGATTGCTGCGAAGTCATGCAGGGATGATGCGACGGTCACACGGTGGTCGCAGAGTGTTGCGATCACCGAGAATCAATGGGCAGACAGCGAATTCCCAGCGCGTACCATTCGGCCCATGTCGTTTGTCGTCGCCGACCTGACCGGAGACCGCACCGAGCAGTACCGCCGGCTCGCCGCTCAGGCCGAAGCGCTGGTCGCGGGTGAGACCGACCGCATCGCCAATGCCGCCAATCTCGCCGCCTTGGTATTCCACGCGTTACCCGATGTGAATTGGGTGGGTTTCTATTTCTACGACGGGCGCGAACTCGTGGTCGGGCCGTTCCAGGGCAAACCCGCGTGTGTGCGCATCGCGCTGGAAAAAGGCGTCTGCGGCGCTGCGGCGCGGACCAGGGAGACCCAGCTCGTGCCCGACGTGCACGCATTCGAAGGCCACATCGCGTGCGACGCCGACACACGGTCGGAAATAGTCGTCCCATTGATCAGCAACGATGCGCTGATCGGAGTATTGGACCTCGACAGTTCGCAGACCGGGCGCTTCGACGAAACCGATCGCGCGGGACTGGAAGTGATAGCCGAGATATTCCTCGCCGCAGGCTGATTCGCCGACCGGAGAAACGAGACGGCGCCGGGCCACGAGGGTTCCGGCGCCGTCCGAGCACGTTACGAATTCGCCTCCACCGTCGCCCCCGGGCGCGCAACCGAATCCGGCAAGGCCGTCGATCCCGGACCGCCCAACCGGTACCTGGCTCCGCGGTGGTCGGCGGGCAACCGGTCGCCCGCGCCGAACAGCGCGTTGCGCAGGGTGCCCGACGGGTACTGCTCCGCGTACGCACCTCGGGCGGTCAACACCGGAACCACGTGCCGAACAATGTCTTCGAACGATCCCGGCGTGATCGCGTAGGCCAGGTTGAAGCCGTCCAGATCGGTTTCGGCGGCCCACTCCTGAAGCAGGTCGGCGACCGTCTCCCCGGATCCGGCGAACACCGGCCCCATGCCGCCGATCCCGGCCCATTTGCCGATATCGCGGACGGTCCATTCGCGGCCGTCGTCGTCGAATTCCTGGAACGCGGCCACCGCCGACTGGATCGCATTGCTTTCGACCTGGCCGATCGGGTCGTCGAGGTCGTAGCGGGACAGGTCGATGCCCATCCAGCCGGACATGAAGACCAAGCCGCCCTCGACGCTCGCGTAGGAGAGGTAATCCTCGTGCTTGCGCCGCGCCGCTTCGTCGGTCTCGTCCGTGACGATCGTCGCGAGCGCGTAGACGCGCGCCGCGTCACGGCTGCGGCCCGCCGCCTCCAGCGCATCCCGGATGCGGGCAACCGTTTGTGCGAGCACTCGTTTCGACGGACCGGCGATGAAGATGGCTTCGGCGTTCTCCGCGGCGAACCGCACCCCGCGCGGTGAAGCCCCCGCCTGGTAGATCACCGGCGTCCGTTGCGGTGACGGCTCGGAGAGGTGGACGCCCGGCACGGTGTAGTGCGCGCCGCGATGACCGATGTGGTGCACCTTGGCCGGATCCACGTAGACGCCCGCGGCCGCGTCGCGGACCACCGCGTCGTCCTCCCACGAGCCTTCCCACAACTTGTAGAGCACCTCGAGGTACTCGTCGGCCTGGTTGTAGCGCTCGTCGTGGTCGAGCTGGTCGGCCGCGCCGAAATTGCGTGCCGCCGAGGGCAGATATCCGGTCACCACGTTCCAGCCCAGCCTGCCGTTGGTGAGATGGTCGAGCGTCGAAAGCCGCCGCGCGAACGGGTACGGGTGCTCGAATCCGGTGCCGGTGGTGATGCCGAACCCGAGATGCTCGGTCACCGCCGCCATGGCGGAGACCAGCAGCAGCGGGTCGGCGACCGGGATCTGCGCGCCTTGACGCAGCGCGGCGACGTCGTCGCCGCCGTAGACGTCGTAGGTGCCGAGGACGTCGGCGATGAAGATGCCGTCGAAGCGGCCGCGTTCCGGCAGCTTCGCCAGCTCGGTCCAGTAGCCGAGTTCCTTGTAGCGGTGCGACTGGTCGTCAGGATGCCGCCACAGCCCCGGGGACTGATGGGCGACGCAGTTCATGTCGAAAGCGTTGAACCGGATCCGGCGGGTCACCGCGCGGCTCCGGCGGTCGGTGTGCGTTCGCCCGCGCTCCAGGCGAACGGCAGAGAGGCGCCGTTGAGCAGGTGGTCACCGATCGCGCGCGCCTTCTGGATCGCCGGGTTGTGCACCGAGATGGTGCGGGCGTTGCGCCAGTGCCGATCCAACCGCAGCTGTTCGGACACCACCGAAGCCCCGCCCACCTCGAACAGCAGCGACGTCGCGGGCAGCACCAGATCGATGACGGCGAGCTGCGCCCGAGCCGCCGCGAGTTCGGCGGCGACCAGGGCACTCTCGTCCTTCGCCCCGCCCGCCAGCACACCGTCGAGCACGTCGGCGACGGCGAGCACACTGGCTTCGGCGGCGAACGCGGCCGCCGACAGACGCCCGATCACCTGCTGGACCAGCGGATCGTGGCGCGGCAGATCGGCGGCGGAGTGCGTGTAGCCGCGCGTGCGCGCCGCGACCCACTCGCGGATGTCGCGTTCGGCGCGCTTGGCGATACCCGCGAGCACCGAGAGCTGGACCAGTTGCAGGTAGGAGGTCGCGTAGGTGGGGCCGGGCGCACCATAACCGGGGCCGAGAATGCGATCCTCGGTCACTACCACGTCGGTGAATTCCGTGGTGCCGCTGGCCGTCAGCCGCTGTCCGAAGCCGTTCCAGTCGTCGTGCTGACGCACGCCCTCGGCGTTCGCGTCCACCAGCACCCCCACCCGCTCGCCGTTCCGGTCGGCGGCGGCCAGGATGTAGTCCGCGTACAGCGATCCTGTGCTGTAGTACTTCACACCGTTGAGCAGCCAACGACCGCCGTCGTCGGTCAACGTGGTGCGGTAGCGGTCCACCGCGCCGACGCCCGGCTCGGTTATCGCGTTGCCCACCAGCGTCCCTTCGGCCACCGCGCGCAACCAGCGCTCCCGCTCCGGCCCCTGCTCGGCCAGCAGTTGGTCCTCGACGAACGAGAAGTGCACCCGCAGCGCCTGCGGCAGGTTCGATTCGGCGGCGGCGAGTTCGATGAGCAGCCGGAACAGCTGCCGGACGGTGACGCCGTAGCCGCCGAACTCGACCGGAACGCGCAGCGCGCCGAACTTCGCCGCGCGCAGCTCGCCGACTTCGTCGTAGGGCAGGGAGCGATCGATTTCCCGCGCCACGGCGCCCTGGGCGATCCGGTCGAAGATCGGGCCGAAGATCGCATCCAGTTCGGAATCGGTAGTGGATTGGGCCTCGGTGGTCGTCATCAGCCCACGATCGCGCACCCCGCTCGGTCGCTCACGGGTTGCACGCAGCGCGATCGAAATCCTGTCCATCGACGGCGAGCCCGACTCGACGGCCGGTGCTCCCATCCGCTCGCTCGCGGCGGGATCGCTGTCGGTGCCCACCGCTACAGTCGCTGCGTGACTGGTTCGCGGTACTCGTTCACGGCGGAAGTGTGGGAGCACCAAGGGGATGCCGCCTGGCACTTCGTATCGCTGCCCGAGGATGTGGCCGATGACATCGAGGAGCGCTACGCGCATCGTTCCGGCGGCTTCGGCGCGGTGCGGGTGCACGTGGTCGTCGGCGGCAGCAGCTGGTCAACATCACTGTTCCCGGATAAGTCGCGGGCGACCTACGTGCTGCCGATGAAGAAGGCGGTCCGGGCCGCGGAGGGGTTGGAGGCGGGGTCGAGCGCGCTGATCGAGCTCACCGTGGCACTGTGAGACGGGAACCACCAGCGGTTCGCGCGCGTCCGCGCGGATCAGTACGAGACCGGCCGTCCTGGAACCCGTCCCGCCGCATCGCGCTTGCTCGCACTTCGTTTGACCGCCACAACCACGATCACGAGCACACCGAGCACAACGCCGCCGAAACCCAAGGCGAGCGCACCCAGCAGCGTGCCGACGAAAGACGAGCCGAGACCCTGCCCGATGGCGACCGTCACCTCGGAACTACCCGCCGTGGTCACGCGATAGGCGCCCGGCTTCGCGGCATCGAACGAGAACCCGGCCCGCCCCTCGTGGCTGCCGAAGGAATAGGTGACGGTCGCGTCGTATTTCCGCAACTCCGCATGCTTGCCGTCGGGATCGAGCACCCGCAGGTCGACCGTGCCGGAGGGGCCCTGGGACGCCGCTCCGGAATACTCGAGGTACACGGTGTAGCCACCGGACTCCGCCAAGTTCACCACCCCGGAGCCGGGCACCTTGATCCGCTGGAAGTCGTCGATGCGGCCCGAGGTCTGCAGGAAGCCGAAAGCGCCGAGGATGATCCCGCCGATGATGCCGACGCCGATCAGCGCGCCACCCAGCGCGAACCAGCGACCGGAAGGGGTGATCGGTTGCGTCCCGGGTGCTCCCACCGAGCCCGGCGATGTCGGAAAAGGCGGCTGTGACACGGTCGGACCTCGGCTTCTGGTCGACACCCGCGTCGACGTAGCGTCAGCGTACGGTCTGCCGCACCGCCTCGCTATGCGAAGCGTCGGCCGACGCACCCTGGGCGACGGCCGACCTGATCAGCGCGCCTGGGGCGCCGACATGCACTCGCCGGCGATGCGGCCGCTGGCCGCGCGCGCCTTGTCCGCGTCCTCTTTGCTCATCCCCAGCGTTTCCTGGTTGGGAGACTTGGTGTCGTACTCGTCGCTGATCATGATCCGCAGTCCGGCCTGCGAGATTCCCTGATCGACGAACACCTTCGCGGCGCATTCGGCCAGTTGCTTGTTCTTGAGGCCCTTGTCCTGCAGCGACTTGGCGAGATCGGCCTGCGTCACCGTCGGCGCCGCCGCCTCTTCGTCACTGCCGCATGCCGCGAGCACCGGCAGCGCGATCAGCGCCGCGGCGATCATGCAGATCCGCACCTGACTCCTCTTCCTCGACTGACCACTGTCGGTGGCGTGGCCACCATAATGCCGTGTGGCGTCCAGCGGTAGTCGTGGATGGCATTCACAGCTGGATACGCTGTCGCGCACTGATTTACCGGGAAGTCCTCAAAGGTCCATCGCAGCGCGCAACGCGGTGTCGAGCCGTTCCAAAGTCTCGGTGTCCACCACGTCCACCCGCTCGGCCAGCCAACCACGGAAGATGCGCCCGATGTTCCCGGCATGCACCCAGCCGTGCTGCTCTACCGGAACCGCGAGAATGTCCTGCGGATCGTCCTCGATCACCTCGGCCGCGATCAGCCAGGGGCGCGGCGATTCGTTGATGCCGTCACTGCTGATGAGCACGACCGTTCGGCGGCGCGGCGAACCATGCGGGTTGTAGATCCACAGTTCACCCCGACGCACGCATCGCCTCCTCGGCGGCCGCCAGCTCGGCCGCGTCCGCGGCGGCCTCGGCGGTCACATCCGACACCGGACCCACACCGGTGCGCACGGCCTCCCGTCGCGCGGCCTTCGATATCCAAGCCGACGGCGACATTCCCGCGCGAGCGGCCGCTTGTTCGGCGTACGACCAGGCGGCTTCATCGAGCGAAAGGGTGACCTTACGCGTTGCCATACCAATTATCCTACCGGCCGGGCGCGGCTCGGCACCACCCCTCGCCACACGGACCGCGATCCCAACTGACGACAGGTGACTGCTGTTAGGGTTGGCGCATGACGACGTTGCACCATCACCGCGTCGGCGCGGGCGACCCGCTCGTGCTGGTACACGGGGTCGGAAGCCGGTGGCAGGTGTGGGAGCCGATCATCGACACACTGGCCGCGTCGTACGAAGTGATCGCCGTCGACCTGCCCGGCTTCGGCGGATCGACGCGCCCGCTCGCGCACAACACGGTGCCCAACCTCACCGACGCGCTCGCCGAATTCCTCGCCGCCCAGGGGATCGAACAACCGCATCTCGCGGGCAACTCGATGGGCGGGCTGATCACGCTGGAATTGGGCACACGAGGGCTGGCTCGCTCGGTGACCGCCTACTCCCCGATCGGATTCTGGGATATTGCCGGTCGCGTGTGGTGCCAGCAGTCGCTGGGCAAGTCGCGAGCGCTGGCACGCAAGCTGCGACCGGCCCTGCCGTCCGTACTCGGCACTGCCGCGGGCCGGACCGTCTTCCTCTCACTGGTCTTCGGCAAACCATGGGCGCTGGATGCGCAAGTGGCACTCGACACCGCCATCGGCGCGGCGGACGCGGCCGGGTTCGACGAGGCGATCGCCTCGTTCACCGATGTCCGACCGCCCGAAATCGACGCCCTCGCCGACATTCCGGTGACGATCGCCTGGGGCAGCCGCGACATCCTGCTCACCTACGCGACCCAGAGCCGTAAGGCGCGCAGCCTGCTGCCGGACGCCGAGCACGTCACGCTGCACGGCAGCGGGCACACGCCGTTCTTCGACGACCCGGCGGGCTGCGCACAGGTTCTGCTGGAGACGATCACCCGCCGGCGGTAGGCGTCTGCCCGGTTCGGCCCGCGGGCGGATCGAGCAAGGTGTCCGCGGCCGCCGTGCCGAGCAGCACGCGCACGGCGTTGCCCCACCGGTGCCGCAGAATCCGGTTCCGGGACACGTCACCGGTGAGCAGCACGCGCAGGGCCAACCCGGTCATGATCTCGATGGTGAACTCGGTGATCGTCGGCACTCGGGGATCATCCGGGAACTCGCGCCGGAAGCTGTCGCGAATGCTGGTGTGCATCAACTCGAACAGGCGGACCTCCAGCGGAAGGAACGCCGCCCGCAGTTCCGGATCGGTCCGCGCGCCCACCCACATCTCCAGCGCCGCCCAGAACGACGGGCCGCTGAGCATCCGCATGGTCAGCTCGACAGCTGTCTCCAATCGGTCCGCGCCGTCCGGAATGGCCTCGAATTCGCTGGTCAGCTGGTCGAATCTGCGGCGCGCGACATGCTCGACGGCACCGGCGAGCAGATCGGCCCTGGTGGGAAAATGGTGCTGCAACGTCCCGCGCGGCACGCCCGCCCGCTTCTGCACTTCGAGCGTGGTCGTTCCCGCGTAGCCGACCTCGACCAGGCTTTCCACCGCCGCGTCCAGCAACCGCGTGCGCATACGCTCCCTGCGCTGCGCCTGCGGCTGCCGGACGTGTCCCGGCCCGCCCGTCAGCGGCCCTGCCACTGCGGCTCGCGCTTCTGCGCGAACGCCAGCGCGCCTTCGGCCGCGTCCTTGGAAATCAATGCGGGCAGCGCGATCTCGCCCTGCTTCGCGAAGCCCTCCGCGACCGGCCAATCCGGTGACTCGTCGATGATGCGTTTGCTCGCGGCGACCGCGAGCGGTGCGGCGGCGACGATCTCGGCCGCGAGGTCCAGCGCCACCGACAGCGCCGCACCCGGATCGGTGACCCGGTTGACCAAGCCCAGCTGGTGCAGCCGCTCGGCGCCGATCCGCCCTCCGGTGAGCGCGAGTTCGGCGGCGGTGCTGCGCGGCAGCCGCTGGGTCAGGCGCAGCACGCCACCGCCCGCGGCCACCAGACCGCGCTTGACCTCGGGAATGCCGAACTGCGCGTCACGTGCGGCGACGATGAGATCGCCCGCGAGCGCCAGCTCGAAACCACCGGCCAGCGCGAAGCCCTCGACCGCGGAGATCATCGGCTTCGCCGGGGGCTTCGCCGTGATGCCGAGCGGGCCGCGGCGTTGCGTCATCGGCATCTCGCCCTTCGACGCGGCGACGAGATCCATCCCGGCGCTGAAGGTTCCACCTGCGCCGGTGAGCACGAGCACGCGCGCGGCGGCGTCGGCTTCGAACTCGTCGACGGCGGCCTCGATGGCCTGCGCGGTGGCCAGATTGATCGCGTTGCGCGCCTCGGGACGGTTGACCGTCAGCACGGTGATCGCGTCGCGCCGCTCGATCAGGACCGAGTCGTTCATCGGGCGCTCCTCTCGGTGAGCAGGGTGAACGTGTCCGCGGCGATCTCGGCGTCCGCGCCGAGCGGGTCGCCCGCGGTGAACGCCGCGAGGGTGTCGGCATCCGACGCCCGGACCAGTATGCGGGTCCCCGCGGGCGTCAGCGCGCTCACCACAACGGCTTCCGGCTCGTCGGCGTGGTCCGGCGCGGGGCCCTTCCGGTAGGCCACGGTGTAGGACTCGACGGTGGCGGGACCGGTGTATCCGGGCGCTGGTTCGCGCCGTGCCGCGGGCACCTCCGCTTCGATCGCACGGAACAGCCGCTCGGGCGGCTTGGCCGAGTAGATGCCGACGCCGTGCTTGGTGCTGTACCAACCCAGCGCCGTCGCCAGGCCGTACGCGTCGGGTTCCGCGCGCAGGAGGCCGGACAGCGTCGCGATCGAATGCGTCGTGTAGTTGTTGCCGGGCCCGCCCGCGAAGGTGAGGCCGCCGGTGACCGACAGCGGACGGGACGGATCGTCGATCGGCAGGCCGAGTTCCTCCGCGGCGATCTGCACCGCCACCGGGAAGCACGAGTACAGGTCGATGTGCGCGACATCGTCTATCGCGATCCCCGCCGCACCCAGAGCCGCCTTTCCCGCGGCGGCGATGGCGGGCGAGCGGGACATGTCCGCGCGCTCGGAGACGAACCACTCGTCGGTCGCGGTGGCGCCCGCATGCGGGAACACCCAGCGGTCCCGCGGCACACCGGCGGCGTCGGCGGCGGCCGCGCTGCACAGGATGAGCCCGGCACCCAGGTCGACGCTCAGGTTCGCGACCATCAGCTTCGGGTACGGCGTCGATACCATCCGGTTGGCGGGAGCGGGTGTCACGAGGTCGGCGGCGGGCTGCGCGGCGGGCTGCCAGGCGTACGGATTGCGCGCCGCGATTCCCGACAGCCGCGACCACAGGGCGCCGATCCGCTCGCTGTGCGCGGCAGCGCTCGACCCGAGTCTGCGGCGCAGCGCCGTCTCCATGAGCGCGTAGAAATACACCGGGCCCCACAGGCCCGCGGCGGTCTCCATCTCCGAGTTCGGGCCACGATCGGAGCCGATGATCTCGTCGGGACCCACGTCCTCCGGTTGATCCGGCCAGTCCACCGCCGCTCCGGTGCGCGCGGCCGCCGTCCCGGAGTACACCGCTTCGGCCCCGGCGAGCAGCGCGACGTCCGAACGGCCGTCCGCGATGGCCTGGGCGACGATGTTGAGCAGCCGCTGCGGCGCGTCGCCGCCGAAACGCACCGACTGCACGGTTTTTCGCGGGGCCGCGCCGAGGTCGGCCGCGACGAGCGCGCCCAGGTCGCCGTAGGGGCGGCTGACCGGGGCGACGGCGGCGATCAGATCGGCCGACCGCAGCAGACGGTCGCCGACGCCGCTGTCGGCGCCCGCGCGGCGCAGGGACTCGGCGGCGAGTTCGACCGGGCCCGGCAGACCCGGCTCGCCGGGTCGGTGCACGACCTGCCCGGCGCCGACGAGCACCGGCGTTCTCGGGTCCATTCCGGCTGGCAGCATGCGTCCTCCGCTCCATAACCGTCAACATTGACGGTAACTTGAGTCCGATTAGAACAGAGGCGGAGTCCTCCGGCAACAGCCCGAGCAACGCAACTGACTCACGAGTAAGATTCGCGCATGAGCAGCCACATCGCCGTGCGATTCGACGGCCACCGCGCGTACGTCACCCTCGACCGTCCGGACAAACACAACGGCCTGACCATCGACATGCTCGACGAGCTGGTTGCTAGCGCGAAGCTGGTGGCTCGCCGCCACGATGTGCGGGCGGTTATCCTGTCCGGCAACGGACCCAGCTTCAGCAGCGGACTGGACGTCGCCGCCGCTACCAGCGATCCCCTAGCTATCGTACGGAACTTCGTTCCCCTGCCCTGGCGCGGCACGAACGCCTTCCAAGAGGCGTGCTGGGCTTGGCGCCGCCTGCCGGTACCGGTGATCGCCGCGGTACACGGGCGCTGCTACGGCGGCGGACTGCAGCTCGCCCTCGCCGCGGACGTCCGTTTCGCCACCCCCGACGCGGAGTTCTCCGTCATGGAGGCCAAGCACGGCCTGGTCCCGGATATGACCGGCGCGGCGACACTGTCCAGGCTGATCGGCATGGACAAAGCCCTCCTGCTCACGATGACCGCGGACACCGTGGACGCGGCCTACGCCGCACGGATCGGCTTGGTCACCGAACTGGCGCAGGACCCCCTCGCGGAGGCCGAGAAACTCGCCGACCGCCTGGCGACGCGGTCGCCCCACGCGGTGGCCGCCGCCAAGCGCCTCTTCGAGAAGTCGTGGCAGGCATCAACCCGGCGAACCCTCGCCGTGGAGCGCGCGACCCAACTCCCGTTGATCATCCGCAAGGCGATCGGCGGCCGAGCAGGAAAATAGCTGAAAATTCGCCAGTATGTCTGAGAAGGCTCCCTCCGCCCGGTTCCGCTGTTAGCATTTGCACGATTTGCCAGCCAGTCGACAAGTGGTGCGAGGCACACTGCGAAGGGTCTGTGTATCGCGGGACGTCCGTGTTTCGCCACCGCTCTCGGGAAGAAACCGGAGGGCTCACAGACAGTGATCAAGACCGCATCCTTCCTACTCTCGGCGCTGGCGGGTGCCTCGGCCCTGCTCTTCACGGCGACTACCCCCGCCATCGCCAACCCGAACGCGATCAATCCGATTCCGGTGCTCAACGGCACGACCGGATTACCGAATCTGCTCGGCCGCACCAAGGCGGTCTTCCAGGTGACCGGCATGGCCAGCCCGAACAACACCCAGACCTACAACGTCCTCGGCACCGACCTCGGCATCATGTGGGACAACGGGCACGGCGAAATGCTCACCGCGTTCGGCGACACCGCGGGCGTCGGGTTCCCCAATTTGCTCGCGGGCAGCATGTGGGCCTGGCGCAGCAATATCCTCCTGCGCAGCCACACCACCAATCCGTCCGAGGGCATCTTCTTCGACAGCGTGGTGCGCGACGTATTCGGCCAGGCGCGCGACTTGATTCCCAGCCCGAAGATTCCCTTCCTGGAGATCAGCCGGATACCCACCGCAGGCATCTCGGTCGACGGCGTGCAGTTCATGAGCTTGATGTCGGTGAGGACCTGGGACGACGTCGGACAGTGGAGCACCAATTACTCCGGCCTCGCCGTCTCCGGGGACAACGGCGAGAACTGGGCCGAACTGCCGGAAACGCGGCGGAACAACGAAGGCGGGAACGCCAACTTCCAGATGAACGCCTTCCTCGCCGACGGCGGATACATCTACGAATACGGCACGCGGTCCGGGCGCAATCACACCGCCCATGTCGCCCGTGTGCGCGCGCCGGACATCGCGAATCTCGCCGAATACGAGTACTGGGACGGCGGCGCGTGGCGAAAGAACGACGTGAATGCCGCCGCGCCGATCATGTTCGGTGTAGGCGAACTGTCGGTGATGTACAACGCCTATCTCGGACAGTACATTTCGCTGACCACCGACCGATTCAATTCCGTGGTGATGCGGCGGGCGTCCTCGCCGGTCGGCCCGTGGAGCGAACCCGAAGTACTGATCGACACACGGGAATTGCCCAGCGCGTACGCGCCCTCGATCTTCCCCTACCAGACCGGCCGCGATCTGTACTTCCTGACGACGGTGCACAGCCAGTACAACGTGCTGCTGATGCGCACCACGCTGTAGCCCGGAACCAGGCGGTCCGGCGCGACGTTTGACCTCAACAATAGTTGATGTATGAGGCTGATCGCGTTGGACCGTTCACGTCTCCGGGAGGCACCATGCAAAGCACCACCGTCGATGTCCGCGCCTGGCTGCGCGACAACGCCGTCGCGATCGACAGCTCCGATCCGGATGCTTCCGCCGCGGATCTCGACGCCTTGATCGCGCGGCTCGGCGCAGCCACCGTGGTCGGCCTCGGCGAGTCGACGCGATTCTCCCGGCAGACCTTCGGGGTGCGCGAGCGGCTGTCGCGCGCACTGATCGAACGACATGGGTTCCGCGCGCTCGCCATTCAGGACAGCGCGCGCTCCGGGGAACGCTGGGACCGGTTCGTCACCGCCGGCGCCGGCGACCCGGAGACGGTGCTCGCGGGCGCCTGGCGTCCGTGGCGCACCGAGGAATCGGTGGCCACCCTGCACTGGATTCGCGCCTACAACCTGGCGCATCCGAAGGATCCGGTGCGCATCTTCGGTGTCGAACCGCCTCGCGCCGAGCCGAGCGACTACGACGCGGTGCTCGATCACGTGCGCCACGCGGCTCCCGACCGGCTCGCCGCGATCGAGGCGCACCTCGCCCCGATCCGCACCGCGCACCAGGTCGACGAGCACGTCCAGCGACACCACGGCAGTCATCCCGGCCGCCCGTTCGCGGAGCACGCCGAAGACGCCCTCGCACTGCTCGCGGAGTTGCCGGACACGAGCGAGCGCGCCACCGCGCTCGCCCACGCCCGCCTGATCCTCGACTTCCACCAGCAGAGCGTCGCGGGCCGGGGATTCGCCCGAGACGAACGGCCGGCCGCGGAAAGGGTGCTGGAATGGCAGCGCTCGACCGGCGCCGGAATCGTCTACTGGGACGGGCTCGCGCACACCAGCAGCCTTCCGATCGTGCTCGGCACCGCCGAATTCCGCGGTACGGGAAGTCATTTGCGCGCTGAGCTGGGCGCCGGGTACGCGTCCGTCGGCATCGGCTTCCATCACGGCGATCTCGGCGCGGCCGTGGCGCCCGACCCGCAGCCGGACCTGGTCGACGCCGCACTCGGCGAGGTCGAACTGCCCGCCTACTATGTGGACCTGCGCGCCGCGGCGCCGGAACCGGTACGCGGCTGGCTGACCGGCCCGGCGAAACTGCGCACCATCAGCGGCGTCTACGACCCGGCCGCCGACGCCTCGGCGAACATCCGGCTCGCGTCGCTCGCCGACGCGTTCGACGTACTGATCCACCTGCGCGAGACCACGCCGGTGCACTGGCTCTCGCAGGTATCGGACTGACTCGGGCAACCCCACGGAACGCGGGCCGCGCGATCAATAGACTCGAAATATGGATGCGGCCGACTGGGACGAGCGCTACGCGCAAACGGAATTGGTCTGGGGCGCACCGCCGAACAACACCGTGGTGGAGCACGTCTACGGGTTGGAACGCCGTGCACCGCTGCAGGGCGCCACACCCGAGGGCGATGCGCCGGAGTTCCCCCGCGCGCTCGACTTGGCGTGCGGGGAGGGCCGCAACGCCCTGTGGCTCGCCACGCACGGCTGGCAGGTGCACGCCGTCGACTACTCCCAGGTGGGCATCGACAAAGGCCGCACCGTGGCGTCGCGCCTGTCCCGCTCGGTCCGCAGTCGCATCACCTGGCAGTGCGCCGACGTCACGGACCTGGACGAAGCGGGGGTCACCGGGCCGTTCGAGCTGGTCTTGATGGTCTTCCTGCACCTGCCCACAGAGCCGCGCCGCAAGCTGGTCCGCAAGGTGGCCGGGCTACTCGCCCCGGAGGGCACCCTGCTCGTGCTCGGTCACGACACCACCAACATCACCGACGGGTGTGGTGGGCCGCAGGATCCGGCCATCCTCTTCACGCCCGACGACATCGTCGCCGACCTCGGCCCCCTGGCGGCGGCGGGCCAGGTGCGCGTGCGCATCGCCGACCGCGTCTACCGGCCCACCGAAACGGGCGACGCCATCGACGCCCTGGTCATCGCCACCCGCCCGGCCGACTAGGGATTCAGGACCAGCGCTCCAGCCACGGGGTCACGGTCTCGGCGATCAGGTCGAACCCGGCGCGGAAGGCGTGCGGCTGTCCCGGGATGACGCGCACCTCGGCGGCGTCGGCGCGATCGGGAATGCCGAACGGGTCGTTGGCTCCGTTGACGACCACGACGTCGATGTCACCGGGGGCGAGCAGCTCGTCCCGGCGCGAGTTCTCCGGTTTGCCCGGCGGATGCAACGGAAACGACAACGCGAGAACGCCACGCGCGCGCGCCGCGACCGCCGTCCGGCACGCGACCCGCGCCCCGTTGCTGCGCCCGCCCTGGATCAGCGGAATGCGCTTGCGCCCGCGCAATCGAGCGACGACCTCCAGCCAAGCCTCGTCCTGCTTGACCGCCGACCCCGGCGCCCGCCGCCCCGCGACCCGATACGGCTGCACCACCCGCGCGACCCCACCCCCGAGCCGCAGCGCCGCATCCCGCACCGCGAGCAGGTCCTTCGCCTCCACCCCACCACCCGCGCCATGCGTGAGCAGCAGGAGAAAAGCGGGCTTGCGCGGCTGTTCGAGCTCGACCTCAGCCGGCCCGGCACTCGTCTCGATCAGCATTGCACTCATTCTGCCGCGCCGGTTCCGCCCCGAACCGCGACGCCACACCGCCGCGCACACCCGATCAGCGACCTTCACCACCAACGCACCCCGCGCACTCAGCCCCCGGTTTCGAGCGAAGCGAGACCGAGCCTGTCCCGTTCGCGACGAAGCCGCGGCCATCAAACACTGTAAAACGCGTCACATTGCCTGCTCAGCTCTTTGCGCAGTCATTACCGGCCGGTAATATGTTGCATAAGTTACCCGCGAGTAGCATGCGGAAAACCGGCACGACTACCCCGGTGGAGCGAACAACGGGCGGGAACGGCAACCATACCGACCGCACCAACTCAACGGAGAGTGAGTACTGACAATGGGTCACTACAAGAGCAACGTCCGCGACCTGGAGTTCAACCTCTTCGAGGTTCTCGGCCTCGGGTCGATCCTGGACAGCGGCGCCTACGGCGATCTCGACGCGGACACCGTCAAGGAGATGCTCAACGAGGTGCGTCGCCTGGCCGAGGGTCCGCTCGGCGAGTCGTTCGCCGACGCCGACCGCAACCCGCCGGTCTTCGACCCCGAGAACCACACGGTCACCCTGCCCGCGTCCTTCAAGAAGAGCTACCGCACCCTGCAGGACGGCGGCTGGGACAAGCTGGGCATCGCCGAGGAACTCGGCGGCCTGCCGATCCCGCGCGCGGCCTATTGGGCCATCGCCGAGCTGATCCTGGGCGCGCAGCCGGCCGCATTCATGTACGCCGCGGGCCCCGGCTTCGCGAACATCTTCTACAACAACGCCACCGACGAGCAGAAGAAGTGGGCGGAGATCGCCGCCGAGCAGGGCTGGGGCGCCACCATGGTGCTGACCGAGCCCGACGCCGGTTCCGACGTGGGCGCCGGCCGCACCAAGGCGATCAAGCAGGAAGACGGCACCTGGCATATCGAGGGCGTCAAGCGGTTCATCACCTCCGCCGACTCCGACGACCTGTTCCCGAACATCATGCACTTGGTGCTGGCCCGCCCCGAGGGCGCCGGGCCGGGCACCAAGGGCCTGTCGCTGTTCTTCGTACCGAAGTTCCACTTCGACCACGAGACCGGTGAGCTGGGCGAGCGCAACGGCGTCTTCGTCACCAACGTCGAGCACAAGATGGGCCTGAAGGTCTCGGCCACCTGTGAGGTCACCTTCGGCGGCCACGGCATCCCGGCCAAGGGCTGGCTGGTCGGCGAGGTGCACAACGGCATCGCGCAGATGTTCGACGTCATCGAGCACGCTCGCATGATGGTGGGCACCAAGGCCATCGCGACCCTGTCGACCGGTTACCTGAACGCGCGGGACTACGCCAAGGAGCGGGTCCAGGGCGCCGACCTGACCAAGATGACCGACAAGGCCGCGCCGCGCGTGACCATCACCCACCACCCGGACGTCCGTCGTTCGCTGGCCACCCAGAAGGCGTACGCCGAGGGCCTGCGCGCGGTCTACCTGTACACCGCGGCTCACCAGAATGCCGATGTGGCGCAGCAGGTTTCCGGTGCGGACGCCGACCTGGCCGCGCGGGTCAACGACCTGCTGCTGCCGATCGTCAAGGGTGTCGGCTCCGAGCGGGCCTACCAGTACCTGACCGAGTCGTTGCAGACCCTGGGCGGTTCCGGCTTCCTGCAGGACTACCCGATCGAGCAGTACATCCGGGACGCGAAGATCGACTCGCTCTACGAGGGCACCACCGCCATCCAGGCGCAGGACTTCTTCTTCCGCAAGATCGCCCGCGACCGCGGCGTCGCGCTGGCCCACGTGGCCGGTCAGGTGCAGAAGTTCATCGACGCCGAGGCGGGCAACGGCCGCCTGAAGGGCGAGCGCAAGCTGCTGGCCACCGCGCTGGAGGACGTGCAGGCCATGGCCGCCACGCTCACCGGCCACCTGATGGGCGCCCAGGAGCAGCCGAGCGAGCTGTACAAGGTCGGCCTGGGTTCGGTGCGCTTCCTGCTCTCGGTCGGTGACCTGCTCATCGGCTGGCAGCTGCTGCGTCAGGCCGAGGTCGCCATCGCGGCGCTGGACAACGGTGCGACCGGCGCCGACGAGGCGTTCTACAACGGCAAGATCGCGGTCGCGCAGTTCTTCGCCCGCAACATCCTGCCGGAGCTGACCGCCACCCGCGCGGTGCTGTCCAACCTGGACAACGACATCATGGAGCTGGACGAAGCCGCCTTCTGACGCTCGCCAACCGCATAGATGGCGCTGTAGTCCGTCCGCAGCCCGCACCGGGCCGAACGACGGGCAAAGCAGCCGCAACGGCTCGACGGCCCGGAGATCCTCTCCGGGCCGTCGTCGTCTAGATTTGTCGTTTCGTGACGTTCGATCACCGCTCGACGCCGATCCTCTCCGGTAGATTGCGTGCTCCCGGGAGGCGACAGGAGCCTCCCGCTTCACACAGTTCGGCACTCGACATGCCGGCAGAGGTGCCCGAGGTGACGCGCAACGCAACTGGCATCGGCGCTTATCTGCGCGAACGACGCCTCGCCGCGGGGCTGACAGCCGCCCATCTCGCTACGCGCGCCGGGCTCACCGAGGCCGGGCTGGACCAGGTCGAGATCGGTGCCGTCGCGCCGAATCACACACTGCTGCAACGCTTGTTCGACGCGCTCGAGGTGCCTATCTGGTATCGCAAGCACATCGTCGCGCTGACCCAGCCGAGCTTCTTCACTGCGGCCTACGGGCCCGGCCCCGACGTGCCGACCCCGGAGGATCAGGCCGACCTGCACAGTCTCCCCGATCCGGCCTGCTACCAGCGGATGCCCACACAGGATCTGGTGGAGGCCAATTCCGCCTACCAGCGGGTGTTCCCGGGTGCGGTCGCCCGGGGAAACGTGCTGGAGTGGATGTTCCTGGATGCGGCGGCCCGGCGAGTGATGGTGGACTGGGCCGTGGAAGCGCACCTGCTCGTCGACGCCTTCCGCTTCCTGTCCCCACTCGCCCCGCGCGAGCGCGTCGAGCAGATCGCCGAACGCTGCCGCCGCTGTCCCGATTGGGACCGCATGTGGACCACGGAGGTGCGCGCCGCCGACATCCCGCGCCGCCGGTTGCAGGTGCGCGAGCTCGCCACGGGCCGGGTCCGCTCGATGAGCATGCGGGTCTACAGTCCCGAGCTCCCGGAGCGCCCGTGGTGGCTCTACCGGCTGGTCACGATCGGCCGAACGCGCTGAGCCAACCCCTCGATGTAGGCGACATCGCGGCGGCGAGCGGGCAGAATGACCCGAGCAGACTGCGTCCCAGAGGAAGGGAATTGCCGGATGACTCGATCGCTGTCCGCACTCGCCGGGGCCGGCGCGCTAGCCGCGGTCCTGACGCTGGCCGCGGCCGCTCCCGCCGGGGCCGACCCGAACAATGTCATTCCGATCCCGGCGCTCAACGGCATTCACGGCCTGCCGGACCTGCCCGGCCCGACCAAAGCGGTTTTCCAGGTGACCGGCATGGACAGCCCGAATCGCACCCAGAGCGTCAACGTGCTCGGCACGGATCTCGGCATCATGTGGGACGACGGCAACGGCCGCATGATCACCGCCTTCGGTGACAGCGCGGGCATCGGCATCCCGAATCTCCTCGCGGGCAGCATCTGGGCGTGGACGAGCAATGTGCTGTTCCGCAGCTCCAGACACGACCCGGCCGAGGGCATCATCTTCGACGACGTGGTGCCGAACCCGTTGCCCAGCCCGAAGATTCCGGGCATCGAGATCAGCCTGATTCCCACGGCGGGCATCTCGGTGGGCGGTGTGCAGTACATGAGCATGATGTCGGTGCGCGAATGGGGCGACCACGGGAAGTGGAACACCAACTTCTCCACCCTGGCCGCCTCCGGCGACGGCGGCGCCACCTGGACACAGCTCACCCACACCCGGCGCGCCAACGTCGACGGCCACGAGAACTTCCAGCAGAACGCCTTCTTGAAAGCGGGCGGCTACGTCTACCGCTACGGCACGCCCGCGGGCCGCAACAACCCCGGTTTCGTCTCCCGGGCAAAGGAACCCGATATCGCGAATATCGACGCCTACGAATACTGGGACGGCAAGGAGTGGAAGCCCACCGACGCCAAGACCGCGGCACCGATCGTCGGCGGCGTCGCCGAACTCTCGGTGATGTGGAACGACTACCTCGGCCAGTACGTCATGCTGACCACGGATCCGGCCAACAGCGTCGTCCTGCGCACCGCGCCCGCCCCCGAGGGGCCGTGGAGCGAACCCCGCGTTCTCATCGACGCCCGCGCCCTCCCCACCGCGTACGCGCCCATGATTTACCCGTATCAGACGGGCCGCGATCTCTACTTCCTGGTCACCCAGCACACCCAGTACAACGTGCTGCTGATGCGAACCCCCTTGTGAGCACGCGCCGATCCGCCCTGCCCGACGTGTGACAGGGCGGATCGGCGACGCAGGTTACGCCCTCACTCGCACTTCACGACCGGGATCGGGTCGTACTTCACCGTGCGTGTCTTGCGGGAGACTTCGCGTCCCGTTTTGCGGTCGGTGATGACGCGGGTATCGGAGATTGTGAAGCCCGGCGCGCCCTCGGAGGCGATGCAGTCCTTGCCCTTGGGCAGGGTGATGGTGTTGGGCTCGGTCGGTTTGGTCTTCTCGCCGGTGATGGATTCGACGTCGACCGTCTTGGTGCCCCACAGGCGGACGGTGATCTCCGCGTTGGTCGCGACGGTCTCGATGTAGATGCCGGTTGGGGTGTTGTTCCGGAACTTCAGGTCGATGGCGCCGTCGAACACGGTGGCTTCGCGGGCGGCGGGGTAGCGGGAGATGTAATAGCTGTGCTCGGTGTGGCCCGCGTCCTCCAGGCCGGCGAAATAGGCCGCGTTGTAGAGCGTGGTGGCGAACTGGCTGATGCCGCCGCCGACCGCCGTGCTCGGACGGCCGTGGTCGATGATGCCGGACTCGACGTAGCCCTCCGCGGTGCCTCGCGGGCCGGTGAAGTCGTTGAGCGAGAAGGTTTCTCCTGGCTTCACGATCGCGCCGTCGACCTTCTTGGCCACCGTGCGGATATTGACGCCGGAGGGGCCGCTGAAACCGCCGGTGGTGAACGAGCCGACGGGCTCGATCACGCCGAGTCCCTGCGCGGCCTCGGTGGTCAGTTTCGGTTCGATCCGCTCGTAGACCACCTGGGCGGTCCGCTCGCCCGGCGCGGCCAGCAGCGCGGTGAACTGCTCGAATGTCTTCGGCCAGTTGATTTTGTCACCGACAACGGCGGGCACGACCGACGGCTTGCCGCCCGACACCGCGAACGTCGCGTCCTTCGCCTCGACCTCCGTGGTGGCCAGCTGCGGCGCGAGCAGGCCGATCGCGGCGTCCTGATTCACCGATACGGCGAGACCGCCCTGCCCGTCCGGGGCGAATGCCAGGACGGACGCGATCTGCTCCGGATCGAGCTTGCCGGATCCGCCTTTGCCGGCGAACGAGATCGGCGCGCGCACGGCGGGCTCGGCCACCTCGTGCAGGGCTTTGTCCACGGCCTCCGGACGCACCTGCAACGGCGCGGGGTGGACGGGCAAGTCCACCGTCGACCCGGTGACCCACCGGTCGGCCAATTCCGTGCGCGCGGCGGCGACGTCGAGGACCCGTCCTGGAACAGGAGGCACGGCAACAGGTTTGGCCTTGTCGAAGGTGACGGTGCCGTCGACCGAGGCCCGGTCGTGTACCCGCAGCTCGGTGAGCTGACGTTCCAGCGCCGGTTCGTCGATCGCGCTGACGATCGAGACGTCCCGGGTGGTGACGAAGGAGGCGAGCCGGGTGAACGGATTCAGCGGCTGGGTACCGATCCGCGACCAGGTGGCGTCCCAGTCCACGCCCAGTCCGGCAGCGCTCGGCACGATGCGGGTCTGCACGTCGCCGATGCGCAGCGGCAGCTCCCGCCCGGCCCTCGGCTCGAGTTCGGCGCGCAGCCGCGCATCGGCGGCGGAGGTGTCCATGCCGCCCACCTCGACGCCCGCCACGACAGTGCCGCGCGGCACCTCGCCCGAGGACATCACCAAGTCCACCACGTAGCCGAGACCCGCGATCGCGAGCACGGCGCCGACCGCGATACCCGCCCGGCGCACGGTCGCGCTGTCCAGGCGCTTCGGCGGCGGAGCGGAGATCGGGCGACGCGCGGGCGCACGGCGGGGTGCGGGCGGCGCGGGCCGTGGCCGGGTAGTTTGCAAAGGCTGAGTGAGCTGCTCGTCGCCGCTCCAGGCGACCGTCCGGTCCGATCCTTGGGGGCGCTCGGCCCCGAGGAGCTGGCGCCATCCGACTTCGCCCCCTGGCTGTGGGCCGCGTCCTCCGGTGCTCGGCTGGCTCGTCACGAACCGTCCTCCCCGTTCGATTGAATTGTGGACCCGCACCGATGCGAGTCCCCACCAAGATAACGGTTCCGCCGACAGTGGTCGGCACAGCGCACATCCCACGCGAAGAACCGGGTACACCACGCAAAGAGGCCCGCGCAGTTGCCGGGTCGGGGGTCTGGCAACTGCGCGGAGCCGACCTGTTTATCGGACCTGCGCGGGCGGCGTTACATCCGCGCGCCGAACCGTGACCGATCCCACGCGGGACAATCGAGACGACCCCGCGGCAAGACTTCGCATACACGAGGGAGATGGATGGCATGCAGCTGGGAATGATCGGCCTCGGCCGGATGGGCGCGAACATCGTGCGTCGCGCCGTCGGGGACGGACACACCGCCGTCGGATACGAACGCCGCTCCACGCACATCGACGAACTGAGCGCGGAACTCGGCGACCGCTTCCGGGGCAGCACCGATCTCACCGAGTTCGTCGGCATGCTGGAGACGCCGCGCGTGGTGTGGGTGATGATCCCGGCCGGCGCGACCGGGGCGGTGATCGACCAGGTCGCCGAGCTGCTCGAACCCGGCGACATCGTCATCGACGGCGGCAACAGCCGCTACCACGAGGACCTCGCGCGCGCCGAGCGATTGAAGCCCAAGGGCATCCACTACGTGGATATCGGCACCTCGGGCGGGGTGTTCGGCCTGACCCGCGGCTTCTGCCTGATGATCGGCGGCGAGGCCGAGCCGGTGAAATACCTGGACCCGCTGCTGAAGTCCATCGCGCCGGGCATCGACGCGGCGGAACGGACGCCGGGGCGCACCGGCGAGCCGTCCACGGCCGAGCTGGGTTATCTGCACTGCGGCCCGGTGGGGGCGGGCCACTTCGTGAAAATGGTGCACAACGGCATCGAGTACGGGGCGATGGCCGCCTACGCCGAAGGGTTGAATATTCTGCGGCGGGCCAACTACGGGGCCGAGCACACGGGCGAGTTCTCCGCGGAGGAGACCCCGCTGGAGCATCCCGAGTACTACCAATACGACCTGAACGTGCCCGAGATCACCGAAGTATGGCGTCGCGGGTCGGTGGTCGCGTCCTGGCTGCTCGACCTCACCGCGGCCGCACTGCACGCGGACCCGAATCTGGATTCCTACAGCGGGCGGGTGTCCGACTCGGGCGAGGGCCGATGGACGATCGACGCGGCCATCGACACCGGTGTGCCCGTGCCCGTGTTGTCGTCCGCCTTGTTCGCCCGCTTCTCCTCGCGGGGCGAAGCGCTGTACGCGGACAAAGTGCTCTCCGCGATGCGGAAAGCCTTCGGCGGGCACATCGAGCTGCCGGGCAAGTAGCCCGGACACGCGGGTGGTCCGGCCGGGATTCCGGCCGGACCACCCGCGGCATGCGACTCAGCGCTCGAGGATGGCGACCACGCCCTGGCCGCCCGCGGCGCAGATGGAGATCAGCGCGCGGCCGGAGCCCTGCTCCGCCAGCAGCTTCGCGGTGGAGGCCACGATGCGGCCACCGGTTGCGGCGAACGGGTGACCCGCGGCCAGCGACGAACCGTTGACGTTGAGCTTGCTGCGATCGATCGAGCCGAGCGCGCCGTCGAGGCCGAGGCGCTCCTTGCAGTAGGCGTCGGACTCCCACGCGGTCAGGGTGGCCAGCACCACCGAGGCGAACGCCTCGTGGATCTCGTAGTAGTCGAAGTCCTGCAAGGTCAGGCCGTTGCGGGCGAGCAGGCGCGGCACCGCGTAGGTCGGCGCCATCAGCAGACCGTCGGGGCCGTGGATGTAGTCCACCGCCGCGACCTCGCTGTCGACCAGGCGGGCCAGCACCGGCAAATTGCGCTCGGCGGCCCACTCCTCGCTGGACAGCAGCACCGCGGAGGCGCCGTCGGTCAGCGGGGTCGAGTTGCCCGCGGTCATGGTCGCGTCGCCCGCTTTCACCCCGAAGACCGGCTTCAGCGTCGCCAGCTTCTCGATCGAGGAGTTCGGCCGCAGGTTGTCGTCGCGAGTCAGGCCGAGGAACGGCGTGATCAGGTCGTCGAAGAAACCGCGGTCGTAGGCGGCCGCCATGTTCTTGTGCGACAGGTAGGCCAGCTCGTCCTGCGCCTCGCGCGGGACGCCGAATTCCTTGGCGGTGATGGCGGCGTGCTCGCCCATGGACAGCCCGGTGCGCGGCTCCGCGTTGCGGGGGATCTCGATGCCGAGCATGCTCGGGCGCAGCTGGCCGACCAGCTTGAGACGGTCCTTGCCGGTCTTGGCGCGGTTGGCGTCGAGCATCCACTCGCGCATGCCCTCGCTGACGCCGATCGGGGCGTCGGAGGTGGTGTCGGTACCGCCGCCGACGCCGGCTTCGATCCGGCCCGCGGCGATCGCGTCGCCGACGGTGACGATCGCCTGCAGGCCGGTGCCGCAGGCCAGCTGCAGGTCGTGCGCCGGGGTGTAGGGGCTGAGCTTGCTGCCGAGCACGCTCTCGCGGATCAGGCCGTGCTCACCGACCCGCTTCAGCACCGCGCCGCCGACGACCATGCCGAGCCGCTCGCCCTGCAGGCCGAAGCGGCTGACCAGCCCGTCCAGCGCGGCGGTGAACATGTCCTGGTTGGAGGCGTGCGCGTACGCCTTGTCCGAGCGAGCGAACGGGATCCGGTTGCCACCCACGATCGCGACCGGACGGGTGGTCTTACCTGTCTTGGCGGTGCTCTTCGCCGAACGGGCTTTGCTAGTCACTCGAGTCTCCAAGGTCTCGTGGATGGGTGTCCCGGCGGCCCGGTCGAGCGCGGACATTTCCGCGCTGCTCGGCGCCCCGTCGCGGTTGTTTACATTAAACTTACTCTGGAGTAAGTTTAATGTCGACACATACCCCCGCAAAAGTGCGCCAGCAGACCACGCCGGGGCGATACCCCAGACCCGAGAGACAGAACTCAGAAAAGGTAGGAATAGTGGCAGCCAGCAAGAGCAAGGGTGCTCCCAACCTCTATGGATCGTTCGTACACTCCGCGCCTGGCGCGTTCCTGGCCGGCAAGCTCGGCCTTCCGAAGCCGGAGCCGCTGCGCCGCTACGTCGCGGGCGAGCCGCCGCTGTCCGGGCCGGTGCTGCTCGGCGGGAAGGGCCGGGTCGCCGAGCCGGTGCGCGCCCTGCTGTCGGACTACACCTTCGCCGACGCGCTGAGCCAGGGCACCAAGTACGGCGCCCTCGTGTTCGACGCCACCGGCATCGGCACCATCGAGGACCTCTCGCAGCTGTTCGAGTTCTTCCAGCCCGCCCTGCGCAGCCTCACCCCGTCCGGCCGGATCGTGGTCATCGGCACCACCCCCGAGCTGGCCTCCGGCGTGGACCAGCAGATCGCGCAGCGCGCGCTGGAGGGCTTCACCCGCTCGGTGGCCAAGGAACTGCTGCGCGGCTCCACCGCTCAGCTGGTCTACCTGCACCCGGAGGCGTCCGCGACGGCGACCGGCCTGGAGTCGACCCTGCGCTTCCTGCTCTCGGCCAAGTCGGCCTTCGTCGACGGCCAGGTCATCCGGGTCGGCAAGGACGACGCGAGCGCGCCCGCCGACTGGGACCGCCCGCTGGACGGCAAGGTCGCGGTGGTGACCGGCGCGGCGCGCGGCATCGGCGCGACCATCGCCGAGGTGTTCGCCCGGGACGGCGCCCAGGTGATCGTGGCCGACATCCCCGCCGCGGGCGAGGCGCTGTCGCAGACCGCGAACAAGGTGGGCGGCACCGCGCTCGCGCTCGACGTGACCGCGCCCGACGCGGCGGAGAAGCTGGCCGAGTTCGCCACCGAGCGTTTCGGCGGCATCGACATCATCGTGCACAACGCGGGCATCACCCGGGACAAGCTGCTGGCGAACATGGACGAGGGCCGCTGGAACGCGGTCATCAACGTGAATCTCGCCGCGCCGCACCGGATCACCGAGGGCCTGGTGGCCAGGGGCGCGCTCAAGGAGGGCGGCCGGGTGATCGATGTGTCCTCGATCGCGGGCATCGCGGGCAACCGCGGCCAGACGAACTACGGCGCCTCCAAGGCGGGCGTCATCGGCATGGTGAACGCCGAGGCCCCGAAGCTGGCGGAGAAGAACATCACCATCAACGCCGTCGCGCCCGGCTTCATCGAGACCGCGATGACCGCCGCCATCCCGTTGGCCACCCGGGAAGCGGGCCGGCTGATGAGTTCACTGCTGCAGGGCGGCCAGACCGTTGACGTCGCCGAGACCATCGCCTACTTCGCGAGCCCGGCGTCGAACGCGGTGACCGGTAACGTCGTCCGGGTCTGCGGGCAGAGCCTGATCGGAGCATGATGACCCAGGCTCCGGCAGGCAAGGAGAAGACCCAGGTGATCGCCCTCACCGAACCGCCCAAGAACAGCCGCCTGTTCGTCAAGGCGGCGCTCGGCGCCGTGCCGCTGCTGTCGGCGCGCAAGCCGGCGCTGCCGGACCGGGCGGTGCAACTCGACGGGCTGCGGGTCGATCCGGATCACCTGGCCGCCTACTGCCGCGCGACCGGTCTGCGGTTCGGCGATTCGCTCCCGCTGACCTATCCGTTCATCCTCACCTTCCCGCTGGCCATGCAGCTGGTGGTGGCGCGGGACTTCCCGTTCGTCGCGGTGGGCGCGGTGCACGCGCAGAACGTCATCGAGCGCACCCGGGAGATCTCGGTGAGCGAGCCGCTGGACATCCGCACGCACATCGAGAACCTGCGCGAGCACCCGAAGGGACTGCTCGTGGACGCGATCAGCGATGTCAAGGTGGGCCGGGAGCTGGTGTGGCACCAGGTGACCACATTCCTGCACCAGCAACGCACCTCGCTGTCGGGCGGACCGAAGCAGGAGCCGAAGCCGGACGAGGTTCCGCCGCCACCGCTGCGCACGCTGCGGGTGGATCAGAAGACGATCACCCGGTACGCGGCCGCGTCGGGTGACCACAACCCGATCCACACGTCGGCATTGGGCGCCAAGGCGTTCGGCTTCCCGCGGTCGATCGCCCACGGCATGTGGTCGGCGGCAACCGTTCTCGGCGCGGTCGAGGGCCGCATTCCGGAGCAGACCACGTACTCGGTCAAGTTCGGTAAGCCGATCCTGCTGCCGTCCACCGTCAATCTGTATGCCGACCAAGCCGAAGGCGGGTGGGATCTGGCGCTGCGCCATCCCAAGAAGGGATACCCGCATCTGACGGCAACCCTGCGCTGAACGAAGTCGAAGCCGCGCCCGATTCGCGAATCGGGCGCGGCTTCGTGCTTTCGGCGGGATCGGCGCTGCCGCACCCGAGCGCGGCCGGGGCGCCCCGCGATACCGATCAGCAGTCGCAACCGCAGTCGCAGCAGTTGCAGTCACCGCAATCGCAGCAGCCGCAATCGCAGTCGCCGCAATCGCTGCAATCGCAGTTCTTGATCCACGCGTCCTTACGTTCGCCCGTGCACGGTTGTGTGTGGTCGGCGCAGCACGCGTAACCGGTGCAATAACCGCCGAGGATGAGCGTGAGGGATTCGCCCACCCCCGGTCGGCGAGTCGGCGGACGGTGACCGGTGCGCGCGTGGACGCCGCCCCCGGCGCGGGGAGACCCTTCGGACGACACCGAGCACGTGTGGGCGACGAGCGCGCCGAGCCCGCCGCCGAGCCGCCGCAGCACCGCGGTGAGCGGGTCGAGCAGCATCCAGCGCACGGTGGGCACGCTGCTGAGCTCGGCGGCCGCGACGGCCGCGCGCAGGCGCGAATTCGATTGCCGCAGCAGATCGTAAGCCTCGGTAACCGTGGTGCCGGTGGCCGCGAGGGGATTGAACCGATCGTGGGCCGCGTCGTCCTCGTAGTCGGTAAGGGCGTCGGCCAGATGCGCGATCCGGCCGAAATGCCAGCCCGCCGCACGCAACGCGTCGATATTGTCCGGGCGATCGGCCAGCACAGCGGTGTGGGCGAAGAACGCCGACGCGCACAGCTGGGTGGGCGCGGTCAAGCGGTCCAGCGGTTCCGCCGACTCCGCCATCGCCGAGCGCCAATGCGGCGAAGCGGCAAGAGATTCCGGCACCCACCTCGCTACCGCAGCCGAACCGCCCACGCTGAACTGCGCTTTCGCCTCCCGCTCCAGGCGCACCTGCGCGTCGAGCGCCGCGACGAGCGGATCGACGTCCAGACCGATTCCCGCCGCGCTCGCGCGGGCCGCGCCATACCAGCGCGTCGCGGCTTTCGCCAGCGGCCTGCGCGCGAGCGCGGAGACCTCCCCGTCGTCCACATGATCGCGAATCTTGGCCGCGGCCAACAGCAACGACGCCGTGGTGGCGAGCCGCACGCCGGGCGAGCCGGCGGTGACCACCGACGCGCGGCGCATTCCGCGCAGCGGACACGGCGCCGCGGTGGCGCGGGCCGCGGCGCCGGACTGCGCCTCGGTGAGCATGCTCAGTACCAGCGCGTCCTTGTTGGTGGTGGCACGGGCGAGCTGATCATGCCCGTCCCGCAACCCGAGACACAAACCGCACAGATGCGCCCGCCACTCGGCCGCATCGATTCCATACTTCTGAGCGCCGTGCGTACACGGCGTGAGCAACCCGAACACTTCCGCCCCGTTTCTCCCCGGCTCGTCGAAGGAGCCGGTCCGCGCTGTGCGAACTCACGCACTGTGGCAGGAGGGCGGCGCGGAAGCAACCGGTCCGGGCAATGGGCGGGCTACTCGGTCTTCTTCCGTCCGGCGAGACCGCGCCAGGCCAGATCGTCGAGCAGATCCACGGCCTCGGCGACCTCGATCCGGCCGCTGGCCAGCCGATCGGCGATGGCCTCGCCCGCGCCGATCACGGCGACCGCGACGACATCGAAATTCGTTCCCGGCTCGGCGTGCTTGGCGCTGGACTCCAGGAGTTTGGCGGTCAGCTCGATGACGCGTTCGCGGGCGTTCTCGATCTCCGAGGCGAACGCCTGCTGGCCGATGGCCTGCCGGTAGAGCACCTGCCAGGAGCGACGGTTGCGGTCGACGAAGCCGAGGAAGCCCTCCAGCGCGGTGCGCACCTGCTCGTGCGGCGTGAGCAGGGGGTTTCCCGCGGGCGCGACGGATTCGATGAATCGCAGCCCTTCCCGTTGGATGCAGGCGCGGAACAGTTCGTCCTTGGAGCCGTAGTACAGATACAGCATCGGCTTCGAGATCTTCGCCTCGGCGGCGATCGCGTCCATCGACGTGTCGTGGAAGCCTTTACGCGAGAAGACCTCCACGGCGGCGTCGAGCATCTGCTGCTCGCGTACCGCCCGCGGAAGCCGCTTCGTACCGCCCGCCATCCACACTCCTACCACAGGTGAATTTCATATATTACTCCAAGGTAAGTTCCGGCGGTCCGATTTGCTCACCAGTCGCCCGACTCGGCCGTGCGGCGCGCTTCAGCAGCGCGGCAACGCACCCTTGTAAGCGGCCAAGCGCAACACCGACGCATCCACCTGCGGCATCGGCAGTCGCCCACTCGCCACCGCCTGCTCCAGCCGGTCTAGCACCTGCGGCACCGCATCGGTGGTGATCCACAGGGCACTGTCCGCGCCGGCCACCAGGGCGGCCTCCACGGCGTCCTCGATCGACATCCGGCTGGTGATCGCCGCCATGCCGCCGAGATCGTCGGTGAAGATCGGCCCCTGGAACGGCGCGGCGCCGTAGCCGCTGCCGTCGCGCAGCAACCGCATCGCCTCCGGGCTGATGCTGGCCGGGACACCCGGGGTGGTCAGTCCGGGCACGTCCAGGTGACCCACCATCACGGCCGCGCCCGAGCCGATCAGGTTGCGGAACGGAACCAGATCCACGTTCTGCATCTGGTCCAGCGGCGGGGTGCGCACCGCTCCGGTGTGCGAGTCGCCCGAACCCGACCCGTGGCCCGGGAAGTGCTTCATCACCGTGCCGACGCCGACCTCGCGCATGGCGCGGATGTAGGCGTCCGCGTAGCGGGTGACCACGTCCGGATCGTCGGAGAAGGAGCGGTCACCGATCACCGAGTCGTCCGGCTGGGAGCTGACGTCCACGTCGGGGGCGAAATCCACCGTCACGCCGAGATCCTTCAGCGCGCGGCCCCTGGTCAGCGTCGCGCTGTAGAACTGATCGGGGCTCATGGTCTGCGCCGTCTCCCGTGCCGAGGGCGCCGCGCCGATCAGGTCGCGCACCCGCGAGACGCGGCCGCCCTCCTCATCGATCGTCACCATCAGCGGCACCTTGGCCGCCTGCTTCACCTGCGCGATCTGCCCGGAGGCGAGCAGCGCCTGGTCGGTCCATCCGCCCACGAAGATGCCGCCGACCTGCTCGTTGCGCACCACGTTCGTCGCGTCGTCGGCGCCGGTGACGCCGACGGTCAGCAGCTGGGCCAGCTTCTGGCGGGTGGTGAACTGCCCGAGGTACCCCGCGTTGCAGTCCGGCGGCGCCGCGCTGGTAGCGGGGATCACCGCGGTGGTCGCTTCCCGTGTGGTGGTGGTGCTCGACGACGCCGTTTCGGTGGAGCCGCCGTTCGAGCAGGCGGTCGCGACGGCGGCGAGAACGGCGAGGACGAGCAGAGGCGTCTTCCGCATAGAGGTCAACCGTACTCGTCACGACGTGCGCGACCGCACTCGCTACGTCGCTACCGAGCGGGTAACTCACGCACCGGTACCGAATCGTTGCGCCGGGGGCGGGCCGTACCGGACCGACGGGTCACGCCTTGTCCGCGTCGTGATTTCATCCATCGGCGCTTGCGGGGGGCGAGCCGCTCGGGTCGTGACCGGCCTGCTCCCCTGCTGGTGGTCCGCCCTGGAAGTCGGCACGGGCCTCCGACGACGCTCTGCGCTGCGGCAGCACGGCCGGCGACAGCAGCGCCGCGAGGGTCGAGTTGCGGATCGAAGCGGACACGACGGCGCACGCCCGCGTCGGCGCGGCGGCCACACTAGCGTTTGCGCAGGTCATGCCGAGAAACAAGCCGGGTTCACGCGGGCCGGCGCGGGGTAATCTCGGGGGTATCGCCGTGCGTCGTTCTCAGGAGGTCATCGTGCCTTGCGATCTGATGCTCATCGCCTACGACGGCTCCGAGAACGCCAAGCGCGCCGTCACCTACGCTGGACGGTTCCTCAGCGCCGAGCGAGCCATCGTGCTGACCGCCTGGGAGCCCATGGTGCGTCAAGCCGCTCGCCTTTCCGGGCTGTCGGGCGTCATGCAACCGGAATGGGTGCCGGACGACGAGATCGAGGACATCGCCTACGTCGACGCGCGCGCCATCAACGCCGAGGGCGTGCGACTGGCCGAACTGGCGGGCCTGAACGCCGAGGCTCGCACCGCCGAATGCACCACCACCATCTGGAACGCCATCGTCGACTGCGCCGACGAACTGGACGTCGACATCATCGTGGCGGGCACCCGCGGCGCGACCGGGATCCGCGCGCTGCTGCACAGCAGCGTCGCCGACGCCGTCCTCAAGCATTGCCACCGTCCCGTATTGCTCGTCCCGCCCGGCAAGGACTCCTGACCCGCAGACCGTGAGATGTGGATCGCTCCAGCGTCTCGGGGCGCGGCACCGGGGTTAGGTTGGGGTCATGGATGGGTTCCTGCTTGCTCGGGCCGACGGGGTTGTTCGTGGTCACGGGAGCCGAGCCCGCTTCGACGACGCGCGCCTGGCGCAAACCGCGTTGCGCGAGGGCAGCGCGCGGCTGATCGTCGGCGCGCTGCCCTTCGATCCACGCGAGCCCGCCGCGCTGAGCGAGCCGGAGCGCGCGGTGCACACCGCGGGGCCGTGGCGGCCCGCCGCGCTGCCCGAACTGCCCGCGGTGCGGGTGGTGACCGAGCTACCGAGCCCGGCCGAGCACGTCGCGCGGGTGACGAAGCTGGTCGAGCAGCTCAACGATCCCGCGCAACCACTGCGCAAGGTGGTCGCGGCGCGGTCGGTGCTGGCCGAGGCACAGGCCGCGCTCGACCCGGAAGTCGTCGCGGCGCACCTGCTGACCAGGCATCCGCACGCGAACGTCTTCGCGGTCGACCTCACCGCGGCCGGGCGCGCCGGTGCGACGCTGGTGGGCGCGACGCCCGAAGTGCTGATCGCCCGGCAGGGCGACCTGGTGACGCTGCGCCCGCTGGCGGGCACCGCGCCGCGCCCGGCCGATCCGGAGGCCGATGCCGCGCAGGCCAGGGAGTTGCTGGCCAGCACCAAGAATCGCGAGGAACACGCGTTCGTGATCGACTGGATCCGGGAGCGGCTCGAGCCGATCTGCGCCGAACTGTCGATCCCGGAGGGCCCGGAGCTGGTCAGCACCCACGAGGTGTGGCACCTGGCGACGCCGATCACCGGGCGTCTGCGCGACACCGCGATCACCGCGCTCGACCTGGCGCTGCTGCTGCACCCGACGCCCGCGGTCTGCGGCACGCCCACCGATCTGGCCCTCGAGACCATCACGCGCATCGAGGACGACCGCGGCTTCTACGGAGGAGCCGTCGGCTGGTGCGACGCGCAGGGCGACGGCGCCTGGGTGGTCGCCATCCGCTGCGCGGAACTCTCGGCCGACGGCCGCACGGTGCGGGCGTACGCGGGCGGCGGCATCGTCGCGGCCTCCGATCCGCAGGCGGAGCTCGACGAGACCACCGCGAAACTGCGCACGCTGCTCGGCGCGCTGCACTGCGCTCTGCCCACCCGCTGACGCGTCCGGCTCCGGCCGATTCGGGGTGGTCGCCACGTGCTCGGCGACGATCCGGCCGGAGAATCCGCGGCCTGAACGCATACAAATACCGGACGTCCTGCTAGGTTGACCGGGAACGTGCCTGCATCGACGTATTGGAGTACCGCGATGAAGTTTGCTGTCCCGGGTGTTGCGAGTGCTGTCGCGGGCGCCGTGCTGGGCGTGCTCAGCGTCTTCCTCATCACCATCGCGGTTCAGCAGAACTCGCGGCCCGAGATCGATCGCAGCGGTGACAAGGACTCCTCGCTGCTGAACAACGTTGAGTACGGCAGCCGCTGACCCGCTGACCTCCGCTTCACCCGCCGACTCGCTCGGATCGTCCGGGGCGCCGGGGCAGCACAGCACCGCGCCACTGGGCAGACGCTGGTTCGCCGCGACCGTCGTCGTGGCGTTCCTGCTCACCTTCGTGCAGGCGCCCGGACTCACGGTCGCCGACACCAAATACGACCTGGCGCAGAATCCGCTCGGCTTCCTCGAACGCGCGAGCCATCTGTGGAGCAGCCAGGCGCCGATGGGCCAGGTGCAGAACCAGGCCTACGGCTATTTCTTCCCGCACGGCGCGTTCTTCTCGCTCGGCCATCTGCTGGGTGTGCCCGCCTGGGTGACGCAACGGATCTGGTGGGCACTGCTGCTGCTCGCCGGATTCTGGGGAATCGTGCGCCTGTGCGAGGCGCTCGGCATCGGCACGCGGGGGTCGCGCGTCGTCGCCGCGCTCGCGTTCGCGCTGTCGCCGCGCGTCCTGACCACCGTCGGGTCGATCTCCTCGGAAACCCTGCCGATGATGCTCGCGCCGTGGGTGCTGCTCGCGCCCGCCGCGCTCGGCGTCGCCGGGCACGCCCGGCGGCGGGGCGGGGCCGCCTCGCCCGCGGGCAGTGCGCTTGCGCTGGCGCTGATGGGCTCGGTCAACGCGGTCGCGACAGTGGCCGCCTTCCTGCCCGCGCTGCTCTGGTGGGGGTCCTATCGGCCCGACCGCCGGTGGTGGCGCTTCACGGCGGCGTGGATCCCGCTGCTGGTGCTGGCCACCTTCTGGTGGGCGGTGCCGCTGCTGCTGCTGGGCAAGGTCAGTCCGCCGTTCCTGGACTACATCGAGTCGTCGGGGGTGACCACGCAGTGGGCCTCGCTCGGGGAGGTGCTGCGCGGCACCGACAGCTGGACGCCGTTCGTCTCGCCGGAACGCATCGCGGGTGCGGTGCTGGTGACCCAGCCCGCGGCGGTGCTCGCGACCGGGCTGGTCGCGGCGGCGGGCATGGCGGGCCTGGCTCTGCGGTCCATGCCGTACCGGGGCAGGCTCGTGCTGATCCTGTGTGTCGGGCTGGTCGGCATCTGCGCCGGGTTCGTCGGTGAGCTGGGCGGACCGTTCGCCGAGTCGGTGCGCGTCTTCCTGGACTCCGGCGGCGCCCCGCTGCGCAACGTGCACAAGCTGGAGCCGCTGATCCGGATCCCGCTCGTGCTGGGGTCGGCGCAGCTGCTGGCCCGGGTTCCACTGCCCGCCTCCGTACCGCGGAAGGTCTGGCGCAGCGCCTTCGCGCATCCGGAGCGCGACCGCGCGGTCGCCGTCGCGGCGCTGATCCTGACCGCCCTCGCGCTGTCCACCTCGCTGGCCTGGACCGGCAAGCTCGCGCCCCGCGGCGCCTACGACCGGGTGCCCGAGTACTGGCAGCAGACCGCCGAGTGGCTGAAGGACAATGCCGCCGACACGCGCGCCCTGGTGGTGCCGGGCGCGCCCTTCGGCAGCCAGGTCTGGGGGCTCACCCGCGACGAACCGCTGCAAGCGCTGGCCGAGACGCCGTGGGCGATCCGCGACGCGGTGCCGCTGAACCCGCCCGGCACCATTCGCGCGATGGACTCGGTGCAGCGGCTCATCGCCGACGGCAGGCCGTCGGCGGGACTGGCCGCCACGCTGAGCGCGCAGGGCATCGGCGTCGTCGTCCTGCGCAACGATCTCGATCCGGAGACCTCGCGTTCGACCCGGCCGATGCTGGCCCACCAGGCGCTCGACGGGTCGCCCGGGCTGCGCAAGGTGGCCGAATTCGGCAGTCCGATCGAATCGGTGGTGATCGCCGACGACCTGGTCGCCGACGGTGACCTGCGCCCGCCGTACCGGGCGGTCGAGATCTACCGCGTGCAGGCACCGGCGCTGGGGACGCCCGCCGAGGTGCGCGGCGGAACCGGTGCGCCGGAGGCGTTCACCGGCGCGTATACCGTCCCGCTCGCACAAGTCCCGGTGGTACAGGGCGGACCGGAAGTACTCGAGCGGATGCGCCGCGACCCCGATCCGGCCCGGACGCCCGCCCTGCTCGCCGCCGACGCGATCAGGGCAGGGCTGCCGCTCGGCCCGGTGACCGTCACGGACACCCCGATGGATCGCGAAGCCGATTTCGGCCGGGTGGACAACCACAATTCGGCCTTGCGCGCCCCCGATGACGCACGCCGCACCTTCAACCTGGTGCCCGACTATCCGGTGCCCGGCGCCGAGCTGGTGCGCGGCGAATGGTCGGGCGCCACGATCACCGCCTCGAGTTCGGCCGCGGACGCCACCCAGCTCGGCGGCGCCGCGCCGGGCAGTTCGACCGCGGCCGTCGTGGACGGCGATCCGGCCACCGCGTGGATCAGCAACGGCACCGAGCACGCGCTCGGGCAGTGGCTGCGGCTCGATCTCGACCGCCCGATCCAGGCCGGGCAACTGAACCTGACCACGAGTTCGGCCGCCATCGGCGACCCGGTCAAATGGATCGAGGTGCGCACCGCGAACGGCACCGTCTCGGTCCGGGTGTCCGAACCGGGTGCGCCCGTCTCGGTCTCCCTTCCCGCGGGCCGCACCGAATGGCTGACCATCACCGCCATTCGCACCGAGAACGGCTCCAGCGGCGGGCAATTCGGCCTCAGCGAACTCGCGCTGGACGACTATTCGGCGCGCAACGCTCCCGTTCGCGTCGACATCCGTCATCGCACCGTGGTGCCGTCCGCTCCGGCCGGTGCGCAGCTGAGCGGCTGGGATCTCGGGCAGGAATTCCCCGGCCGCAGCGCCTGTTTCGACGCACCCGATCGGGTGCGCTGCAGCAAAGGTCTCGCCTTGGCGCCGGAGGAACCCGGAACGTATCAGCGCACGCTGACCGTCCCGGAACCGATGTCGGTCGCTCCGGAACTGACCGTCCGCACCAGGCAGGGCCCGGCCCTCGAGGCGCTGCTCACCGACCACGCCCGGCCGGTGGCCCGGGGCAAGGCCGACGTCGGCGACTTGCGGGGCGCGGCTTTCGCCGCGACCGACGGCGACCCCCGCACGAGCTGGACCGCCCCGGAGGACTCGGTCCGCGAACCGACCGCGGGCAGGCCGACGCTCACCCTCGAGCTGCCGGAGCCCACGCTGGTGACCGGTCTCGAGCTGACCCCCTCCCTCGGCGGCCTGCCCGCGGCGCCCACCTCGGTGACGGTGAACCTCGGTGACGGTCCGCAGGTGCGGGAGCTGGACGACGACGGGCCGGGCACGCCCACACGAATCTCCCTGCACCCCACCGTGACCGACCGCATCGAACTCAGCATGCGGACGTGGCGGCCGGTGCTGGACAAGACCGCGCTCGGCTTCGTGCAGACCCAGCCGCCCGGCCTGGCGGAGGTGACGGTGCTGGGGCCGGACTACCCCGCGGCGGCTCCGCTGGACCGCGAGCTCACCGTCCCGTGTGAGCTGGGGCCGACGATCGACGCGGGTGGGCGGACCCTGCGCACCACGGTCACCGCCACCGTCGGCGAATTGCGCTCCGGCGCGCCTGTTCCCGCCCGGGTGTGCGCCGACGACGCGACCGGGGCGCCCGGCGAACTCGCGTTGCCGCAGGGCCGTGCCGACGTGGCGGTCGGGCCGACCGACCTCTTCTTCGTCGATCGGCTGCGCTTGCACCGCGGCGGGACGGACGCGTCCGCCGCACCGGTACCGGACCCGGGCGCCCGGCTGCTCGTGCTGCCGTTGAGCACCAATGTCGGATGGCACGCGACCAGCGCGGACGGGCGGGTGCTCGACCCCGTGGTGGTCGACGGCTGGCAGCAAGGCTGGCTGCTGCCCGCCGATGCCACCGGCCCGGTGACGATCGCCTTCCCGGTCGATCGCTGGTATCGCCTCGGCATCTTCGGCGGCCTGCTGCTGCTCCTGCCGCTCATGGTCCTGGCCGTCCCCCGTCGCGCGCGGCCGGATGCCGCCCGGGTCGAGGCGGACGGAGCGGAGACGGATGCGCCCTCGGGCGCCGCGGCGCCCGGCACCTGGGGCAGGCGCTGGCTGGGCGCGGTCGGGCTCACCGGTGCGGCCACCGTGATCGCCGGTCCGGTGGGCGCCGCGGGCACGGTGATCGCCTTGGCCGCGACCCGTTTCACGCCTTATGTCACCGCGCGCGTGCTCGTCGTGGTGGCGGGCTTGGGCACCACCCTGTCCGCCGCCGCCCTGTCGAGGGGCCCTTGGCGCTCACCCGACGGTTATCTGGGTGGCTCCGCGCTGGTGCAGCTGCCCGCGCTGCTCGCGATCATCGCGGTGGGCATCGCGGCGCTGCCCCGGTCGAAACGCGCCGATCGGGCCCGGGTGAGCAGGCCCGACGACCCTCATTCCGGGGCACCCGAGCACTGACCGGTCGCGCCCCGCACCGGCCCGCGACCCCGGCCCACACACACGCGCGGGCTCCTCGCTCGGCCGGACGCGCATTCGCCGTGCGCCGCAAGAGCACTCGTTGCTAACGTGACCCCGCGTGAACACCTGTGCCGAATGCGGTTTCGTCTACGACTTGGCTTCGGCGGCCGACGTGCCGTCGCTGGCGCGGGAGCACGCCGTGGAATACGCCGACCTGCTCGGCGCCGACAGCGCCAAATTGCGCGAGCGCGGCAAGCCCGATGTGTGGTCACCACTGGAGTACGCCTGCCACGTGCGGGATGTGCTGCTGGCGCAACGCGAGCGCGTGCTGGCCGCGCGCCGTTCGGACAACCCTCCCGCCACGGCGATGGGCCGGGACGAGCGAGTCGAGCACGACGGGTACGCCGAGCAGAATCCCGCCGATGTCGCCCGCCAGATCCGCGATGCCGCCCTATTGTTCGCCAACGTGCTCGAGCGCCTCGGCGACGACGACTGGGAGCGGACCCTCGGTTTCCCCTACCCCGAACCCGCGGATCGTTCCCTGCGCTGGCTCGCGCTGCACACCCTGCACGAACTGCGCCACCACCTGCTGGACATCCACCGGCAACTCGACGGCTGAACTCGCGAGCCGCCGATCAGGGCGCGGGCTCGGGTTCGGAACTTCGGCGCACCCGGTCCCGGTCGCGCACCCAGCGCCGCACCGGCTCCTCCACCAATGCGTAACTGGCCGCCGCGACCGGAAGCGTGACGCCGATCGTGAGGACCAGGATGTAGCCGAAATCCCCCTGGAACGGCAGCAGGCCGAAGACCGGGAACACGATCGACAGCACCGCGAGGTGCCAGATGAAGATCCCGTACGACCAGCGTCCGAGCGCCGCGGCCACCGGCGACTCCAGCCAGCGGTGCCCGCGCGCCGCCGGGTCCCGCAGGACCAGCGGCGCGAGCAACGCGAACCCGATGATCGCGCCCAGGCCCATCTTCACCACGTACTGCCAGGGTTCGGCCCGGGTCAGGCCGGCGGGACCGGCCAGATCGGTCGCCGCGAGCAGGAAGGCCGCCGCCGCGACAGTCCACATCAGTGGCTGATTCGCCCCGACTTTCCACCATCGTGATAGCCGAACGCTATGTTCGGCTAGTTCAGCGAGGATCATGCCCCCGGCGAACCAGGGCAGATAGCCCGGCAGCCAGTTGTCAGCGTGGATCGCGTCGGGCGTCGGCACCGGAATCAGGTTCCAGCCGAGGCTGATGACAGCGACGACGAGCAGCACCGGTACCCGCCACCGAGCCACGGGGCCGCGCAGGCGCACCAGCGCGAACGCCAGCAGGGGCAGCACCAGATAGAACGCGACCTCCACCGACAGACTCCACATCTGGGTCAGGCCGTCGGTGAGCGTGAGGGGCACGAAAACCTGCAGCAGCGCCAGGTTCGACATCCAGACCCGCGGTCCAGCGGTCCCGGCCGCGGCGGGCAGCAGCAGCAGGACCGCGCACACCACCACCCAGTACGCGGGCAGGATGCGCGCGGCACGATGACGCAGGTAGTAGCCGACGGGTGGGGCGGTGTCGAGCCCGCGCGCGGCCGCGGCGTGCGGCCGCCAGAGCAGGAACCCGGACAACGCGAAGAAGACGGCCACCGCCATGTCGAACCGGCCCCACACCCGGCCGATCACCGGGGTCCCCGCGGCGCCGGTCTGGAAGGCCACGTGGGTCAGCAGCACGCCGAGCGCGGCCATTCCACGCATGCCCTCCAAGGCGGGGACGAAGGCACGCGGGCGCACCCGTTCGGTCGCGGGGGCGGCGGTGGGCAGGGTCGCTGTCATCGGGCTCCAGTCTGCCTTGACGAATCCACAGTTGATAACCCGACGTTTCAGATTTCGCGCTAGACTCGGGCGATTTCTCGGCCGTTTCGGCCTCGACGGCGCATGGTACGACATCGGACTGTTAGTGTCGGGGCTCACGAGTGCCGCGGCCTGCCCGCAGTACTCGCCGGAGCGACCTGTGTTCTACGACGAGGAGAGTTTGCATGGCACTGAGTGCCGGTACCAGAAGGACGGTGGCCTGCCTGCTCGTGGGTCTCGGCGCGTTGCTGATCGTCGCCGCAATCATGATCCCGACCTACACCGTCGACAAGCTGGCCAAAACTCCCCTCGACCTGGAGATCACCACGATCGCCACGAACCAGCAGGGTGAGGACAGCCTGGTGCTCGACGCCAAGTCGCTCACCGCTCCGGACGGCTCGGCCAAGGTCGACACCAATGTCCCGCTGGTCTCGCAGCGCTTCCTCACCGTCGAGGATCCGGCCGACGCCGAGCAGATGACGGTGCAGGCGGGCCAGACGCTGCGGCGCATCGACAAGCAGGGCGACACCGGCCTGCTCACCGCCACCATCGATCGGGTGACCATCGACCGGGTGACCGGCGAGCCGGTCGCCAAGGAGCCGAACGGTTCCATCGCGGTGACCACGAACCCGCAGGGCGAGAGCATCGCCGAGCCGGTGCAGCACACCGGTCTGCAGTACCGGTTCCCGATCGGCACCGAGAAGAAGACCTACCCGTACTTCGACCTCAACGTGCGCAAGACGTTCGACGCCAACTTCATCGAAGAGACCGAGATCAACAACACGAAGGTCTACCACTTCCAGATGTCGGTGCCCGCCACCAGCCTCTGGGACGTCGTCCAGGCGCCGACCAACCGGTTGAGCCTGCCCGCCGCCAAGTGGGGCGTCGAGGGCGGCGAGGCCCCGGTTACCATGACCCGCTACTACACCAACACCCGTGACCTGTGGGTTGAACCGCAGACGGGCACGGTCGTCAAGGGTGGCGAGGCGCTGCACCTCTACTACTCGCGCACCGCGGACAAGCCGGAGGTCACCGCGCTGAAGTCGCACATCGTGTTCGACGAGAACACGGTCGAGTCGCAGCTCGCGGTGGCCAAGGAGAACATCGACAAGCTGTCGCTGTACGGCCGCGTGCTGCCGATCATCCTGGGCGTGCTCGGCGTGATCGCGCTGATCGCCGGTGTGGTCCTCGGCATCCGGGGCGGCTCGGCTCCGACGCCCGCGCGGGCCGGTGGTCCCGGCCAGCGTCCGAGCGGCGCGGCGTCCGCCGCCCCCGCTCCCCGCGTCAACCGCGGTGCCGACGACGCGCCGACCGAACAGATCCGGATCCACAAAGAACCCTGATCGACTGAGCGCACCTGACTTCGGCTCCCCCGCCTTCCGGCTGGGGAGCCGAAGTCGTTTCCGGGCCGCTACTGTCCGGCGAGCGGATAGGCCACCGGATGCCGCGGCTGATACAGCAACATCGTGCCCGCACCCGGCACGCGCAGGTCCACGCAGCGGCCGAAGCCCCGCTCGGCGACCTCGCCCTCGAACTGCGCTGCGGCGCCGGATCAGCCGACCGGGCGCAGCGGTTCGGGGCGCGTCGTGTGGTCGGCCGCACGCAGGACGATGACGGCCACCACGACCGTGGTGGTGGCCGCGACCGACACGGCCGTGACGATCAGCGCCGGAATCGAGCGGGCCAGCGACAGCATCAGGGTGACTTCGACGACCAGCCCCAGCCAGGCGACCAGCGCCAGAGACGTGCGGTCGACGGCGATGGCCGAGAGCACCGCGCCTTGCAGCACGGCCAGCAGTGCGCCGTGCAGTGCGAACAGCCACAGCAGTCCCTGGATCGGGGCATAGTCCGCACCAGCCAGCAGCGGGGCGAGCGGCGCGGCGAGCGCGGCTCCGAGCACCGCGACGAGGCCGATTCCGCTGAGCACCGCCAGCGCCGACCGGATCGCGCTCGCCGAGTGCGCGGGCTGCGCCATCCGCGGGTAGAGCACGACACCGACCGCCTGCGGCAGCCAGAACGCGATCTTGGTGGCGATCGTGCCGAGGGCGTAGCGGCTGGCGTCCACGTCGTCCAGCACGATCCGGACCACGATCAGGTCCGCCGACGACAGCGCCATCATGGCCGCCTGCACCTGGGCGGCTCGCAGGACCGGCAGCACACCGGGGGCCGCGGCGACCTCGCCCGGCTCGAGAGCGCGGGCGCGCGCGGACGGCGCACCGGCGACGATCCTGGCCAGCAGCGCCGCCACCGCGATCCCGCCGGCCGCCGCCCACAGGGCGAGCGTCGCGCCGCCGCCCAGCGCGAGGACCACCAGCGCGGGCGCTACCCGGGCGATTCCGGCGGCGCCGAGCACCGCGCCCAACGCTCGGAACCGCTTGCCGCCCTGCAACACTCCCTGCTCACCGGACAACAGCACCAGCGCGGGCGCCGCACCCAGCGCCGCCGCGGTGGCGGCGACTCCGACGTTCAGCGTGACGGCGACCAGCGGCACCAGCACCGCGGCCACCAACGCGACGATCACCGCACACCGCCACTGGAGCCCACGCAGCGCCGCCGTTCCCGCACCGCGCACGAGTTCTCTGGCCACCACGTTCTGCAACGCCAGCGCGGGCACCGCGCACAGCAGCTGCACCGCGAGCAGACTCGCGAACTCGCTGTACCCGGTCACCCCCAGCCACCGCCCGGCCAGCAGCTGCAGCAGATACCCGGCGACGTTCGCGGTCATCGCACCGGCCGTCACCCACGTCAGATCCGCCACCACGGGGAACCGACGGACAGCAGACACGCCGCCCATCGTCCCACCCGCGCGACCGGTCCCCCTGCGCGCCCCGCCGGACCACGACACCGAATGCGCCCGGCGCGCGAGGCCGCTGGATCGGCGGCGATGATGATCGGGACGTACAGTGCTCAGGCGTGAGCGGGAGCAGTCGGACTCGAGCGGTGGTCGCGGCATACAGCGCGGCCGGAGCGCTGCTCGTCGCAGGGCCATTGCTCGCGCCGGGACATCTGCTCTTGCGGGACGCGGTGAGCACCCCGCGCAGTTATCCGACCGATGCGGCGCTGGGTCTCGGCGACGCCGCGCCGCGGGCGGTGCCGCAGGACGCGCTGCTGGCCGCGCTGTCGCCGTTCGTCGACGGCGGGCTGGTGGTCAAAGCGATTCTGATCGTCGCGCTCTGGGCCGCGGCCTACGGAGCGGCGGCTCTCGCGCGCGAACTGCTCCGCGCGTCGCTGGCCCCGCAACTGGTCGCCGCGACGGTCGCGCTGTGGAACCCGTACGTGGCCGAGCGCTTGCTACAGGGACACTGGAGCCTGCTCGCCGGCTACGCCGCACTGCCCTGGACAGCGCTGATCGCCTACCGCCTCCGATCGACGGCCACCGCGAAGCGGCGTCAGCGGGTGCTGTCGAACACCCGGCCGGAGCCCCCGAACGACCTGACCGCACCGGCCGAACCACCTGTAGCCGAACACTTCACCCCACCCACCGACACGACGGAAATCCCAGGACGGGCCACCCCGGCCAAATCGATGCCGGGCACACCCGATCACTCCAGCGCGTCTGCCCCGGCCGATACCGCCGAGTCCCACTGGCCCGCTGAACGAACCGCACCGGCCGAACGACCGCTAGGCGCATCCGGTCCGTCCGCTCCCCTCGGCCCCGCACCGTCCCACACGGCGGGCCCGGGTCGGTGGACTCGGCGCATCGCCGCGGCGGCACAGCGCGGGGACATTCGGACCGCATCGTCCTGGGCCGCGCTGGCCGGATCGCTCGCCGCCGCGGGGCTCACACCCACGGGAGCGCTGCTGGCGGGCGTGACCGCCTTCGCCCTGGTGCATCGACGTCAACTCTCCGCGACGCTCGCGCTCTGGCTGGCCGCCTCCGCGCCCTGGCTCGCCGCGACCGCACTGTCCGGCGCCGGCGCCGAGCCGTCCGATCCCGCGGGCATCGCGGCCTTCGCCGCGCGGGCCGAACCCGGTCTTGGCACGCTCGGCAGCCTGGCCGGTCTCGGCGGGATCTGGAACTCCGAGGCGGTACCGGACTCGCGCACCACGCCGCTGGCCGCACTCGGCACCCTGGCGCTGCTGGCGATCGTCGCGCTGGGTGTGCGGTCGGTGGCCACCGGCGGCGCCGACCCCGACAACCGCCACGTCCGCCGGGCATCGCTGCTGCTCGCGGCTGTCGCGATCCTGTTTCCGGCGCTCGGGGCGACGGCGTGGGGCATGCACGCACTGGAGTGGCTGGTCGCCCACGTGCCCGGTGCGGGTCTGCTGCGCGACACACAGAAGTACGCGGCCCTGGCCATGCCCGCCTACGCCCTGTGCGCGGCGGCGGGATGCGCGGTGACGGCTCTGCGCCCGGCCCCCGCACACGCGAGCGCATCGGCGAACCGGCCCGCGCCCGCGCCCCGTGCCGTGACGACGACGGTCGCCGCGGTATTCGTCGCAGTTCTGGTCCTGCCGCTCTACGACCTCGCGTGGGGTGTCGGCGGTGCCGTTCGTCCGGTGCACTATCCCGCCGGTTGGCAACAGGTCGCCGACCGGATCGATGGCCCGGGCGACATCGCGGTGCTCCCGGGCGGGATGTTCCGCAAGTTCCGTTACAGCGGCGCCGCACCGGTGCTCGACCCGGCTCCACGCATGCTCCCCAACGACGTCCTGCAGACCGGGGAGCTTCCCGTGCGCGGCCGTACGGTCTCCGGCGAAGGCAACCGCGCAAGAGCCGTGGAGACTCTCCTGCTGCACGGCGGCTCCCCCGCGGACCTGGCCCGCCACGGAGTGGGCTGGATCCTGGTCGAACGAACCACCCCCGGACCGCTCGGCGAATCGGCGTCCACCCTCGCTCGACTCGAACGGGCCTACGACGACGCAGACCTCACGCTCTATCGCGTCCCGGGCGTCGTCGAACGTGGTGAACCGACGACCACGCAACGCTCCGTCGCCGCCACGGCCCACCTGCTCTGGGGCGCGTTACTGGTCGCGGGCCCCTTGGCCGCCCTCGGCACGCGCGCCCGAGTCAGGGCGAAGGCACACTCTGCGCTGCGCGGATCGCATCGCCGGTAGCGCTCCGCCGACCCCCGCACCGCACGACGGCCGCCGCGTGACCGTCGGCGACAACAGCGCGAGCCACCACCACGAGCGAAACCGTCGCCCTGTGGTTCAGTCGGCGGTACGGGGCGCGAGCAGTCCGGTGACGTGCTCGCCGCGGGCAGCCGCGGCCAGCACTTCGTACACACCGTTCCCGGTCTGCTCCCACGAGAATTCGCGGGCGCGGGCGCGCGCCTTCTCCCCCATGACCGTGCGCGCGCCGGCATCGTCCAGCAGATCGCCTACGGCATCGGCCAATTGGGCTACGTCGTCGACCAGGATGCCGGTGGCGCCGTCGACGATGGAATCGGTGAGGCCGCGCGAACTCCGGTAGCCCACCGTCGGGACGCCGTGCTGAGCGGCCTCGATCACCGCCAGCCCCCATCCCTCTTTCCGGGAAGGCAGCACATGCACCCACGCGCGGGCCAAGAGTTCGTGCTTGCGGCGCTCGTCCACGTGTCCGTGGAAGGTGACGGCGTCGGCGATGCCGAGGTCACGGGCGTTGTCCCGCAGGTTGTCCGCCCACCACCCGTCGCCGATCACGTCGAGGCGAAGACCCGGTACGCGGTCGCGCAGCCGGGCCACGGCCGCGAGCGCGTCCTCGATCTGCTTGTGCGGCACCAATCGGGACAAGACCACGACAGTGGGTGCGGCAGAGCGGGTTTCCGCGGCGCCGGTGGGCGCGTCGGCTGGAACAGGTTCAGCGCCGTTGCGCACCACCGCGATTCGCGAGCGGTCCACACCCAGCGTGGCCAATTCCTCCGCCGACGGCAGCGAAACGGTGAGGTATTGATTGCGCCGGTGCACCCGGGGCGACAGCCGCGACTCGATCCACCAGCCGATGCGGCCGACCAACCGGCCCGCCACCGGCCACTGCTCCCGGTGGCCGTGGTGCACCAGCACCACCGATGGCGCCGCGGTGACGGCGGCGGCGAAGAACGGGATGCCGTTCTGGGTGTCGATCACCGCGTCCGGCCGCACGCCGCGCAACGGGCCGAGACCGATCCTGCCCAGCAGCAGCGCGCCCAGCGCTCGCGGGTACACCGTGTAGCGTCCGCCCGCCCTGCTGATATCGATGCCGTCGACGCGCTCCCGCCGCGGCGCCCCGGGGTAGCCGGCGGTGCGCAGGGTGACCTTGACCCCGCGTGCCGCGAGCTGCGCGCCGACCTGTTCGAGGTACCGCTCGCTGCCGCCGCCCTGCGGGTGCCCGGTGTCACGCCAGCAGAGCAGGAGGACTTCGCGCACGGTGGAGCTTCTCTCGGTCAGTAGGTCCCGGTGGGAACGCCGGATGTCGCGCTACACCCTAACCCGAGCACCCGCCCGAGATGCCGAGCATCGGGGTTGTGCGAAACTCGGCGCCGTGCTCGAAGCCGAAAAGACGCCGACCCGCGGCAGCTCGCCCCGGTTCGCCCGCCGGGCGACCCTGCGCCGGTCGCTGCGCCTGCTCGGCAGCTTCCGGTTCGAGCAGACCGACCCGGCGCTGTTCTACGGGGGTCTGGCCGCCGACAGCGCGGCGATGATCGGCGACTTCTACGCCGACCTCACCGGCCGGTCGCTGCGCGATGCGACGATTCTGGACGTGGGGGGCGGGCCGGGCTACTTCGCAGACGAGTTCGCCCGCACCGGCGCACGCTATATCCCGGTCGAGCCCGATCCCCGGGAGATGCACGCGGCGGGGCTCTCGGTGGCGGGCGCGGTTCGCGGGTCCGGGATGGCCCTGCCGTTCCGCGACGACGCGGTGGACATCTGTTTCTCGTCGAACGTCGCCGAGCACGTCTCGAAGCCGTGGCTGATGGCCGACGAGATGGTGCGGGTGACCAGGCCGGGCGGGTTGGTCGTGCTCTCCTACACGGTGTGGCACGGCCCGTTCGGCGGGCATGAGACCGGGCCGTGGCACTACCTGGGTGGCGAGTACGCCGCGCGCCGGTACCGGCGCAAGCACGGACACGAACCCAAGAACAGGTTCGGCACGTCGCTGTTCGCGGTGCGGGCCGCAGACGGATTGCGCTGGGCGGCAAGCGCTCCGGCGGAGGTGTACACGGTGTTTCCGCGCTACCACCCCCGCTGGGCATGGTGGTTGGTCAGGGTACCTATGGTGCGTGAGTTACTTGTGAGCAATCTGGTTGTGGTGGCAACCAAAAGTTAGCCGAAGTAAGGCTCCAGCCATCCTCGGCGCCAGTGCCGCTTCCCGCACGGGGCGTGCACGGGCTCGCTCCACGGCGATTCGCGCATAGCCAACCCGACGGTCTCGAGGGTGGTGAGGCCGACCAGATCGGCCAGCATCCCCACGGCGGCCACCGCCTCCGCGGCCTGCATAGCCGCCGTCGCCTGCTCGATCGTCAGGGTGCGGCCGGGTAGGAAGGAGACCACCCACCCGCCGCTGCCGACACACTTAGCCTGATGCTCGGTTTGATCACTGGTCATCAGCGACCGGCCGATCACTTGCACCGCCATGACTCGGACTCCCCAGTTTGCGGTAACGGTTCGGTAATGGAGCGAGCTGATATGTCGCTACAGCATCCCCCTTCCAGCAACAGAACGCAATAGTGCGTTCTGCGAAAAGCGAACCGAGAGGTCGGGATTCACACTGGTCAGCGCACGGGCGGCGCGCAAAACTGGAACAGGTTACAGACATAGGGCGGGCAAAACTGTAACGTGTTCTCATGCATTACGACAGCTTGTTCATCGGCGGCCGCTGGACCGCGCCAGCCACCGCCGAGCGCATCCAGGTCATCTCGCCGGCCACGGTCGAACCGGTGGGCAGCGTCCCCGCGGTGAGCCGGGCCGACGTCGACGCCGCGGTCGCCGCGGCCAGGCACGCCTTCGACCACGGCCCGTGGCCCGCCACGCCGCCGAAGGAGCGCGCCGAAGTGCTCACCCGGGCGGCGCGGCTGATCGAACAGCGCTCCGCGGATCTGCTCGCCGCGCTGACCGCCGAAGTCGGCGCGCCGCAGATGATCGCCATGACGCTGAACCAGCTCCCCGCGGTCGCCGCGCTCGATGCCTACGCGGCCCTGGCGGAGTCCTTCCCCTGGTCGGAGACCCGGGTAGGCGGGTTCGGCACCACGCGAGTCACCCGCGAGCCGCGCGGTGTCGTCGCGGCCGTGACCGCGTGGAACGTCCCGCTGTTCCTCGCGGTCAACAAGCTCGCGCCCGCCCTGCTGGCCGGTTGCACGATCGTGCTCAAACCCGCCCCGCTGACGCCGCTCACGGCGAACCTGGTCGCCGACATCTTCACCGAGGCGGGCCTGCCCGAAGGCGTGCTCTCAGTGCTGCCCGCCGAGCCCGACGCGGCCGAGTACCTCGTCTCACACCCCGGCGTGGACAAGGTGACCTTCACCGGAAGCACCGCCGTCGGCCGGAAGATCGGCGCCATCGCCACCGGTCAGCTCAAGAGCGTCTCGCTCGAACTCGGCGGCAAGTCCGCCGCGATCCTGCTGCCCGACATGGACGTCGCGGCCGGTATCCCGGTGCTCGCGTTCTCCGGCCTGATGAACAGCGGGCAGGGTTGCGTCGCGCAGACCCGCATCCTCGCCCCGCGTAGCCGGTACGACGAGATCCTCGAGGCGCTCGTCGAACACGTGAAGACGATGAAGGTGGGCGACCCGAACGACCCGAGCGTGCAGCTCGGCCCCCTGATCTCCGAACGCCAGCGCGACCGGGTGGAGGGCTACATCGCCAAGGGCAAGGCCGAAGGCGCGCGTCTCGTGCTCGGCGGCGGCCGCCCGGAGGGGCTGGACCGCGGCTGGTTCGTCGAGCCGACGATCTTCGCCGACGTGGACAACAAGTCGACCATCGCCCAGGAGGAGATCTTCGGGCCGGTGCTGTCGGTGATCCCGTACGAGACCGAGGACGAGGCCGTGGCCATCGCGAACGACTCCGTCTACGGTCTCGCGGGCTCGGTGTGGACGACCGACGTCGAGCACGGCGCCGAGATCGCAGCGCGGGTGCGCACCGGCACCTACGCGATCAATTGGTATGCGTTCGATCCGAGTTCGCCGTTCGGCGGCTACAAGGCCTCCGGGCTCGGACGCGAGAACGGCCCGGAGGGTCTCGATTCGTTCTGCGAGCAGAAGTCGCTGCTCATGCCGCTCGGCTGGACCGGGTGATCAGTCCGGTGGCATGACCACCCGCAGCAGCGGCGCACGGTTGCCGTATCGCCGGGGTGACGCGTCGACGATCTCGACGCGCCACCCCGGCGGCAGCACTGCCAGTAGCCGCCCCGCGGCCCGGCGCAGCGGGGTACTCGCGGCGGCGAACTCGAATTCGGCCACCGTGGGGGTAAGGGACGTCGCCGTCTCCAGATCGGCCATGCTCCATCCACCTCTCACGTCGATCTCGCCGTGCGCCGCGGCATCGCGGGTCCGATGTCGGTAGGGAAGTCGTTCAGTCGATCAGTTAACCGTCAGTAATCCGACTGGGTGGTGCGGAAGGAAGAACACGCCAAGCATAAGTTACGAGTGCACGGAATCTCTCATCAAGATCATTACCCCGTTCCGCACCCGGCTAAACCCTTCGATCCATGGTAATTTCGCGGATTCGCGGCCGAAGCCGCAACAGCCGGGGCGCGACGCCGACCGCAGGCCACTGCCACGCTTCCCTGAACAGCCACTCGCGCAGCGGTATTCGCGATCGCGCCAGCGCACTAGCCGCCCATCGATCGGCGATACGCGGCGGGTGTGGCGCCCGTCGCCGCTCGCAGGTGCACGCGCAGCGCGGTGACGCTGCCGAATCCGGCCTCGGCCGCGACGATTTCCACTGGCAAACGCGTGGTTTCCAGAAGTTCCCGGGCGCGAGCGGTGCGCTGAGCGTCCAGCCACCGCCGCGGCGTGGTGCCCACTTCCGCCTTGAAGCGGCGGATGAAGGTGCGCTCGCTCATCAGCGCGTGCGCGGCCAGCGCCGAAACATCCGTCGCGGCACTGGGTTCGGCGACCGCCCAGGCCAGCGTCGCGGCAAGGCCGCCGTCGGCGGCACGGGCGCCCGCCCCCTCCGGAATGTACTGCGCTTGGCCGCCCTCGCGGTGCGGGGCGGTGACGTTCCACCGGGCCAGCTCCGCCGCCGCGTGCGCGCCCAGTTCGCGGCGGACGATGTGCAGGCACAGATCGAGGCCCGCCGACAGTCCGGCCGAGGTCAGCACATCACCGTCGTCCACGTACAGCGCGGTGGGATCCAGCCGAACCGCCGGATACAGCTCGGCGAACTCGCCGCAGTAGGCCCAGTGCGTCGTCGCCCGCCGACCGTCCAAGAGCCCGGCCTCGGCCAGGACGAACGCGCCGACGCAGATGCTCACCATGGTCGCGCCGCGCGCAGCCGCGCGCCGCAACGCGGCCAGCGCCTGCGGCGGTGTCGGCAGCGTCGGAATGGCGATCCCGGGCACGACGACCACATCCGCTTCCGCCAGCGCCTCCAGGCCGTGCTCCACCCGCAGTTCGAAGCCGTTGGGCGTCCAGACCGGCCCCGGCCGCAACCCACACGTTCGCATCTCGAACCCGGACGGCTCCCCGGTCTTCCCCGGCCCGTGCCGGAACGCCTGCACCGCGCAGGCCAGGTCGAAGGCCATCACTCCATCCAGCGCGAGCGCCACCACTTGCTTCATCACTCGCAGTTTGACACGAATCCACGCATAACTGTCATTTCCGCCACTCGTCCTGGATCCGGTCGCACACTTGACTCCAAGTGCACACCTAGTTCCGACCAGAAGGAGGGCATCGTGGCCGCACCGACGGGCTTCGACTGGGCATGGGCCACCCGCACCGGGGGCGCGTTGTCGAGGGAGCAACGCCGCAGATTGGCCGTCGCGACCGCGCGTACGTTGCCCGCCATGGCGCCCGATCGGATCCGGATCGCCCTTGGCCGGCGCGGCCGCGGGAAACTGGAGTTCGCCGGTCTGCGATTACCGGATTCCAAGCTCGCCGTCGCGGCGGAGACCGAAGCACGCGAGTCGTTGTCGCCGCACGTGTTGCACCATTCGTTGCGGACCTACTACTTCGGACGCGTCCTGGCCGACCTCGACGGCGCCGCCTATGACGACGAACTCGTGTACGTCTCTTGCCTGCTGCACGACCTGCAACTCGAACGCCCCACGCCTGGAAGATGTTTCGCGGTTGTCGGCGGCGAACGAGCGGAAGCGATCGCACTGGGCGCGGGCGCACCGCCGCAGCGGGCGGAAGCGATCGGCGCGGCGATCGCCGCGCACATCACGCCCGGCGTCGCCGACGATCTCGGCGATCCCGGCGGCTTCGTCTCCGCGGGAGCGTCGGTGGACGTGCTCGGGACGCGGCTGGCGGAGCTGGACCGGGATTGGGTCGCCGAACTGCTGCGGCGGCACCCGAGGCAGGCATTCAAGCGGCACGTGATCGCGGCTTTCCGAGCGGAGGCGAAGGCGATGCCGGAGGGCCGAATCCATTGGCTCGACCGCGCGGGCTTTCTCGCCATGATCCGCCTGTCCCCGTTCGACGAATAGCGCCGCCGCTCGGGCACATTCCCCGCATCGCGCGCAAAACGTTTGTCGCGCAGAACAAAACGCCCGCACCATCTGCCAGATGGTGCGGGCGAATGCTACTTTGGGTGGAGTGTCAGCCCAGACGCTGCTTGAGCGCCTCGAACTCGTCACGCACGCCGGAAGGCAGCTTGTCTCCGACGAACTCGAACCACTCCTCGATGAGCGGGATCTCCTTGCGCCACTCCTCGGCGTTCACGGCGAGCGCCTCGTCGACATCCTTGGGCTCGACGTCCAGCCCGTCCAGGTCGAGCTGCGCGGCGGTGGGCACGTTGCCGATCGCGGTCGCCTCGGCCTGCGCGGAACCCTCGATGCGGCCGACGATCCACTCCAGCACGCGGGAGTTCTCGCCGAAGCCGGGCCACAGGAAGCGGCCGTCCTCGCCACGACGGAACCAGTTGACGTAGAAGATCTTCGGCAGCTTGGCCGCATCGGCGTTCTTGCCGACGTTGATCCAGTGGCCGAGGTAGTCACCGACGTGATAGCCCAGGAACGGCAGCATGGCCATCGGGTCGCGGCGCACGGTGCCGACCTTGCCCTCAGCGGCCGCGGTCTGCTCGGACGACAGCGTGGCGCCCATGAACACGCCGTGCTGCCAGTCGAAGGACTCGGTGACCAGCGGGACGGTGGTCTTGCGGCGACCGCCGAACAGGATCGCCGAGATCGGCACGCCCTGCGGGTCGTCCCACTCGGGCGCCAGGATCGGGCACTGCGCCATCGGCGTGCAGTAGCGGGAGTTCGGGTGGGCGGCCAGCGTCTCGGTCTCCCGGAGGTACCAGTCGTTGCCCTTCCAGTCGATCAGGTGATCGGGCTCGCCCTCCAGGCCCTCCCACCACACGTCGCCGTTGTCGGTCAGCGCGACGTTGGTGTAGACGGTGTTGCCCGCCTCCACGGTGGCCATGGCGTTCGGGTTCGAGCTGCGGTTGGTGCCCGGCGCGACGCCGAAGAAGCCGAACTCGGGGTTCACCGCGTAGAGGCGGCCGTCCTTGCCGAAACGCATCCAGGCGATGTCGTCGCCCAGGGTCTCCGCGCGCCAGCCCGGCACGGTCGGCTGGATCATCGCGAGGTTGGTCTTGCCGCAGGCGCTCGGGAACGCGGCGGCGATGTAGTACGCCTTGTTCTCCGGGGAGATCAGCTTGAGGATCAGCATGTGCTCGGCCAGCCAGCCCTCGTCGTGGGCCATCGCCGAAGCGATCCGCAGCGAGTAACACTTCTTGCCGAGCAGCGCGTTGCCGCCGTAGCCGGAGCCGTAGCTCCAGATCTCCCGGTCCTCGGGGAAGTGGGTGATGTACTTGGTGTCGTTGCACGGCCACGGCACGTCGGCCTGGCCCTCGGCCAGCGGCGCGCCCACGGAGTGCAGCGCCTTCACGAACGGGCGGTCGACGCCCAGCTTCTCCAGGGCGGCGGCGCCCATGCGGGTCATCACGCGCATCGACACCACGACGTACTCCGAGTCGGTGATCTCCACGCCGAGCTTCGGGTCGTCGGCGCCCAGCGGGCCCATGCAGAACGGCACCACGTACATGGTGCGGCCCTTCATCGAGCCGCGGTACAGCTCGGTCATCGTGGCGCGCATCTCGGCCGGGTCGACCCAGTTGTTGGTCGGGCCCGCGTCGGCCTCGGTCTTGGAACAGATGAACGTGCGGGACTCCACCCGGGCCACGTCGGAGGGATCGGAGAGGGCGAGGAAGGAGTTCGGCTTCTTCTTCTCGTCCAGGCGCTTGAACGTCCCCGCCGCCACGAGCTGCTCGGTCAGCCGCTCCCACTCTTCGTCGGAGCCGTCGGCCCACACCACTCGATCCGGCTGGGTGAGTTCGGCGACTTCTTGTACCCAGGCGAGTAGTTCGCTGTGCTCGGTCGGCGCCTTGCCGTCGGATCCACGAAGACCAGGAATGGTCGCTGACGTCATGAAAACTCTCCTGAGATGGGCGGCTATCGCTGCTTCGCCGCCTGGCCCTAGGCCCATGACCAGCGCGAATGCACCGAGCGCCACCGTTGGCGGGAAGGCGCCCGCTCCGACCGGTCGAACGCGCACCCAGGAGGGCGGCAGATCAGGACTTAGCGGACGCCCAAGTTCCTGAATAGAGGTTAACGCGATGTGACGGCCGGTACGGTATCGGGTTCCTCACTGTGTACCCAATCGGTCGTTCGTTTCAACAGGGGAGATCCACCGATCGAGGATCGTGACGTCGCGCTCGCATGCGGCGAGCTGTGCCGGCTGCTCGGCCGCGATCCGGCGCAATTCGGCCTCCAACCGGGCCACCCGGCGATCGATCTCGACCATTCGCGCGGCGCTTGCCTGGACCACATGATCGGCCAAAACGGTCTCTGCTTCCACGAGCGCGGTCACCACACGTTGCTCGAGCTGCGCTTTTACGTTGACCAGCGCGTCGGCGATCCATTGCCGGATGTGCGCTCGATCGGCCAGCTGGCGCCGGGCACGAACCACCCATGCCGCCGCACCACCGCCGAGCAGCAGCGTTACCGGCACGGTCGCGACATCGAGGGCCGGTAGGAGGGAGAACGGAGCAACCAGCAAGCGACCCAGACCGACACCGGCCGACGCGCCGAGCGCGATCATAAGGTGATCTTCGACACCCCGATGGCGTGGCTCGGGATCCGGGCCCACCCGAGGGGCCGGATCACGCCGTCGCGTCGGCGCACCGCGATCCGCGCCCTCGATCCGGGCGCTCAGTTCGGCGATGCGCTCATCGATGACGTGGTCGAGCGCGCCGGTCAGCTCGGTGACGGACTGCTGCAGCCGGGCGGGATAGCCGGCCAGATCGGCGGGGCGCAGCCGCTCCAGTTCGGCGCGCACGGCGGTGTGCAGCGCCCGGATGCTCGCTCCGACCTCGGTCATCAGGTCGACTCGAGCCAAGTGCAACTGCCCGCGCAACGTGGACATGGCGGTGGCCCGGCCGCCGTCGCGACCCGCCAGCAGGACGGCACGTTCCTCGCGCAGCCGCGCCGGTTCGGCGCCGGAGCGCAGCGTCGCCACCTGCTCGGCCACCCGCTGGCGGGTGTCGGCCAGGACCCGTGCGGTGACCGCTCCGGGCCGGTCACCGCCCGCGGCGGCCGCCGCGGTGAGCCGCGCGTGCAGCGCCCCGACACCGGAGCGATCGAGCAGCCCGGCGTCCCCCGAGGTGCGCGCAGCGGCCGCGAGCCGCGCCGAGACCGGCACGATGTCCAGCTCGCCCGCCCCTTGCGCGGCGAGCAGCTCCAGGTCGCGCTCCCGCACCGCCCGCCAGTCCTGGTGGGCGTGGACGCCGTTCATGGCGAGCAGTAGGCGGGTGCCGTCCGCGCGCAACCGGCCGATCATCCCCAGCAGGTCCGCGCCGATGATGGTGCCCGCGTCGAGCAGGATCAACGCCACCGCGGGCGGGGCCGTGGTGGCCTCCACCCCCGCGCCGGCGTCGGCGAGCGGCTCGGACAGCGTGACGCGCGGTTCGAACCGGGCGAGCTCGGTGCGCAACAAGGTGGTGTTGACGTCGGCGGGACCGATCACCACGACCGCACCCGCGCCGCCGTGACCCTGCACCGCGCGCAGCAGCGCCATACCCTGCGGATTCCACCGCTCCACCACGGCCGTGAGCTCCGGCGCCAGCTCGTTCGCGGGACGTCCGGGCCGGCCGTCGCCGGTCGGCCCGCCCGCTCCCGACTCGGACGGCGTACTCGCCGTCTCCGATTCCGGAGGTTCAGAGACCGGCACTGCTCATCCGTTCCCATAGTCGGACGTATCCGTTGTGCACGCGCAACGCGGCGCGGCGTGCGGCAGGCGGCATATCGCTGGTGACGACCGCGCGCCAGCGGGTCGCGCGGGCCAGCGCGTCGTCGGCGTCGGCGGGCGCCGGGGCGGCGTACCCCGCGGCGAGGTGGGCCACATCGGGCCCGGCGAGACCCGCGCAGAGGCCGAGCCAGACGGCGTCGTCACCGTAGAGATAGGACTCCAGGAGGTCGCGCGCGCGGCCGCCCTCCTCCGGGACCGCGCGAGCGGCCAGCCTGGCCAGCTCGTCGAGCAATTCGCCGCCGCGCAACGCGGAGACCTGCTCGTAGCGGCGGTGCAGCAACCGGTGCAGCGCGTCGATGCCGCTGGCGGCGTGCAGGATCTGCAGCAACGCCTGCGGGGCGAGGTCCGGATCGTGGCGCAGGGCCGTGCACGCGCAGGCGACGCCGTAGAGATCCCAGCGCCGCAGCAACTGCTCGCGCTCGGCCGCGTCCGGTCCTGGGGCGAGGAACAGGTCGGGCGCGAGGATCAGCGCGGGGTCGGCGTCGGTGGCGAGCTTGCGCAGCAGCTCGACGTCGGCGCCGCTCAGCGCGCCCGCCCTGGTGCGCACGGCCAGCGACGCGACCACCGGAACCACCGGAATCCGCAGTTCCCTGCCGTACTGCTGGGCCGCGGCCACCGCATCGCCCCAGCGGGAGCCCACCGCGTCGGCCTTGTTCAGCACCGCGATCGTGCGCTGCGGCGGCAGGGCGGCCAGCACCCTGCGGTCGGCGGGCGTCGGCGCGGCCGACAACACGTACACGACGATGTCGGCGTCGAGTTCGGGATCGGGCGCTTCGGGCCGGTCCACCGGATCGGTCTCCACCGCCGACATGAGCGCGAGCGCGTGCAGGACCGTGGTCCGCCCCGCGTGCGCGCGCCCGGTCACCTGGATGCGCGGCGGTTTGCGCCAAGCGCTGACGGCGGCCGCCGCGGCGTACCCGATCTGCGAGTCCCGGCCCGTGCCGAAGCGCAGCTCGGCGAGCAGCTTGTCGAGCTGCAAGTGGGAAGACGTCGGAACGCCGCGCTCCCGCACCGGCCCGTCGGAATCAGTGGCTGTCGGCATGCTTCCCACCCCCTTTTACGGTGCGCAATTCTGTCAGAAGTCCGCTCGCCGGACCGGCTCGAACCGCTCAGCTGCCGCTGAAGTATTTGTTCGCGGTCCGCACCGCCCAGTTCGGCGCGTATTTCGCCACCGTCGCCAGCACCTTCGCCTGCGCGCCGATCTCGTAGTGCACCTTCGGCAGCCGTGCGCGCTTGTGGGTGGCCTCCCAGATCCCGGCGGCGACGTCGTCGGCGGTCAGTCGCACACCCAGCGACTTCGTCGTCCCGGTGGTCACCCCGTCCACCATGGCCGTGGCCACGAACAACGGCCAGATCGCGAGCACCCGGATGTCGTAGTGCTCCCATTCCAGGTCCAGCGCCTCGGTGAGACTCTTCACCGCCGCCTTCGTGGCGCCGTAGGTCGCGAGTTCGGCTTGGCCGTAGATAGCCGAAGCCGAGCAGAGGTTGACCACCTGGGCGCCCGGGGTGTCGCGCAGGTAGCGGAAGGCGCTGTGCGTTCCGGCGAGCACGCCGACCAGGTTGACCTCGACGATCGCACGATGAGCGGCGAGTTCGATCGCGTCGAACGGCCCGGCGCGCAGGATGCCCGCGTTGTTGACCAGAATGTCCAGCCGCCCCGTCGCGGCGTGGAACTCCGCGAGACGCTCCGCCCACTGCGTGGCGTTCGTCACATCCAACACCCCGGTGTGAACGGCGCCACCCTTGGCTGTGATATCACCGGAAAGCCGGGTCAGCCCGACTTCGTCGATGTCGTAAGCCCCGACCTGGTATCCCTGCGCAGCGAAAAGCAAGGCCGTGGCACGGCCGATGCCGGCCGCCGCGCCGGTGATGAATACTGTCGGTCTGCTCATGCCGGGGAGTCTAGTGCCGGGAATGCCGTGTACTCCGGGGTTCCCAGACGCCCGCCGGTCACTTACCCTGCTGAAGTGGTCGGCACCATAACCGGTGCGCAGCTTCACCTTTCGCATGCGGCAACCGACCTCGACGATGAGGAGGTTGCGATGACCGCGAATGTCATCGGCGCTGCCGACCCGGAGGCCGCCTGTCCCGCGGACCGCAAGCCTTTGCTGCCCAGCACGGACCCGTTCCATCGACCGCCGAAGGGGTTCGCGGCCAAAGCGCCCGGCACCCTCCTGCGCAGCAGGAAGATCGACGTGGCGCTGTTCGGGATTGTGCCGCAACAGGTCTCGGCTTGGCAGCTACTGTACCGCAGCTGCGATCTGCACGGTGCGCCGGAAGCGGCGATCACCACGGTCCTGCTGCCGGTCGACGCGGAACCCGACGAGGATCGCCCGCTGCTGGCCTTCCAGACCGCGATGGACGCGGTGACCGAGAAGTGCTCCCCGTCCTATGCCCTGCGTCACGGCGCGCGTGCGCTCGGCTCGGTCACCCAGTTCGAATGGCTGCTGGTCGCGAACGCGCTGCGGCGCGGCTGGGCGGTGACCATCGCCGACCACGAGGGCCCGCACGGGAACTTCGGCGCGCCGCGCGAGCCCGGCTACCGCGCGCTCGACGGCATCCGCGCCGCCCTGCGCTTCGGCCCGCTCGGCCTCGGCCCGCAGACCCGGGTCGCGGTGTGGGGTTACTCCGGCGGCGGTATGGCCAGCTCCTGGACGGTCGAGATGGCGCCGACCTATGCCCCGGAACTCGACATCGTCGGCGCGGTGCTCGGCGCTCCGGTCGGCGATCCGCGCCAGGTCTTCGACCGGCTCAACGGCACCCCGTACGCGGGCCTGCCCGCGATCGTCATCGCCGCCCTGCGCAGGCTGTATCCCGCGTTGAGCTCGCTGATCGACGACCAACTGAGCCCGGACGGCCACCGGTTCGTCGTCCGCGCGGAGAACGCGACGCCGTTCGGCGCGATCCTCGGGCTGGCGGGCAAGAAGGTGGACGATTTCCTCGACCGCCCGCTCGCGGAGGTGCTCGACACTCCTGAACTGCGGGCGATGTTCGATGACCTGCGCCTGGGCAACACGACGCCCGCCTGCCCGCTGCTGGTGGTGCAGCCCATCCACGATCAGGTCATCCACATCGAGGGGATCGACGGCCAGGTGGCGCGCTACCGTCGCGGCGGCGCCGCCGTGACCTACGTGCGCGACCGGCTCAGCGAGCACTTCTCGCTGCTGCCGCTGTCCACGCCGATCAGCCTGGACTGGCTGGCCGACCGGTTCGCCGGGCAACCGGTGAGCGACGTCGGCGACAGCACCGTCTGGTCGGTCGCGGCCTCGCCCTCGGGCGTGCGCGGCTTGATGGAGATGGCGGTGACGGCGGCCAAGGTCGCGCTGGGCAGACCACTGCGCCAGCAGCGTCCCACCGTGTCCAGAATCGCGCCCGCGCGCGCCGCCTGACCTCCTGCTCAGCGGTGCGCGCACAACCGCTTGCCGCACTGATCACCGGATGCTGGACAATGGACGCCGTGAACGACGCCGCGAACCATACTGCCGAGTCAGTTCCGGGCCCGCCGTCCACAGCTTCGGCTCCGGCCGAGGGCGGGCCCCGGCACAAGACCGGCTCCCGCCTGTACCCACGAGTCACCAGCTTCCGGTCGCGCAGGGGCGCGCTGACCGCGACCCAGCAGCAATCCTGGGACCGGATGTGGCCGTCGATCGGCCGCGAGGTCGCCGACGAGCCGCTGGACGCGGCCGCCTGGTTCGGCCGGGACGCGCCGCTGGTGATCGAGATCGGCTGCGGCACGGGCACCGCGACGGCCGCCATGGCGCAGGCCGAACCGCACCTGAACCTGATCGGCATCGAGGTCTACCAGCCCGGTCTCGCGCAGCTGGTGCAACGCATCGAGCGCGAGGGGATCGGGAACATCCGGCTGCTGCGCGGTGACGCGGTGGACGTGCTGGAGAACATGATTGCCGAAGAGTCGCTGACTGGCGTCCGCGTGTTCTTTCCCGACCCGTGGCCGAAGGCGCGCCACCACAAGCGGCGGCTGCTGCAGCCCGCGACGGTCGCGCTGATCGCCAGTCGCCTGAAGCCGGGCGGCGTGCTGCACGTCGCCACCGACCATGCGGGCTACGCCGAGCACATTCACGCCGTAGGCATGGCCGAACCCCTGCTCAGGGGACTGAATGAGACCACGGGCGGCGTGAGTGCGGAACATCGCGCCACCGCGCCGATCGGTTTCGAGCGTCCCGTCACGAAATTCGAAGGCAAGGCACATCGCGCCGGTAGCGCCATCACCGAGCTCATATGGGGGAAGATCGACCGATGAGCGTCAGTGAGATGGCCCACGAAGTGGTCGATGTTGCCGGGGAGGTGCACGGAAGCGGAGCGGAAGGTCTGGGCAGCGCGGGACCGGACGTGCGCCGCGTCCTGTTGGTGTGGGACGCCCCGAACCTCGACATGGGCCTCGGCGCCATCCTCGGCGGTCGTCCGACCGCCGCCTACCGCCCGCGGTTCGACGCGCTCGGCCGCTGGCTGCTGGCCCGGACCGCCGAGTTGTCGGTGGGCGCGGTGCATCGCGTGGAACCCGAGGCCACTGTCTTCACCAACATCGCGCCGGGCACCGCCGATGTCGTGCGGCCCTGGGTGGAGGCGCTGCGCAATGTCGGCTACGCGGTCTTCGCCAAGCCCAAGATCGATGAGGACTCCGACGTCGACGCCGACATGCTCGCGCACATCGCGCTGCGCAGTCGCGGCGCCGGCCTGGCGGGCATCATGGTCGCGTCGGCCGACGGGCAGGCGTTCCGCGAACCGCTCGAGGAACTCGCCGCCAAAGGAGTGCCGGTTCAGGTGCTCGGCTTCCGCGAGCACGCGAGTTGGGCCGTCACATCCGATACTCTCGAATTCATCGACCTCGAGGACATTCCGGGCGTGTTCCGTGAACCCCTGCCCCGGGTGAGCCTCGACTCGTTGCCCGACGAGGGTGCCTGGCTGCAGCCGTTCCGGCCGCTGTCGGCACTGCTCACCTCTCGCCCCGCCCAAGGAGTCGCTTAGTGTTCACACGCTGGGGCGATCTGGTATACCGGCTGCGTTTCGCCGTCATCGGCGTGGTCGTGGCCGGTCTTCTGGCTCTCGGTGGCTACGGCCTCGGGTTGGAGGACCACCTCAGCTCCAGCGGGTGGGATGACCCGACCTCGGAGTCGGCGCGCGCGGCGCGGATCAAAGACGGGGCCTTCGCCCGGAATCACGACTCCGACGTCATCGTCTTGTACACGGCGCCCGCGGGCAAGACGATCGATGATCCGGAGTTCAGCGGCAAGATCGTCGAGAATCTCGCCGCTCTGCCCCGCGAGCATCCGGACGAGATCACCAAGATCAACGGTATCTACTGGCGCAACGACGCGAATATCCCTACCCAAGCTTCCATTTTCGGCTCCAAGGACAAGAAGTACGCCTTCGCGTCCATCGCCATCAAGGGCGACAACGACACCGAGATGGTGCGCAACTACCGCAAGGTGAAGAACGTCTTCTCCATCCCGGGCGTGGATGTGCAGGTGACGGGTCTGCAGGCGGTGGCGGGCACGCTGAACGACACGATGGCCGACGACCAGAAGCGCATGGAGATCCTCGCCATTCCGGCGGTGGCCGTCCTGCTCTTCTTCATCTTCGGCGGTATCGTCGCCGCCGGACTGCCGCTGATCGTCGGTGGCCTCACCGTGGTCGGCGCGTGGGGGATCGTCCGCTCCATCACCGAATTCACCGAGGTGAACTCGTTCGTCTCGCCGGTCGTCTCGATGATCGGCCTCGGCTTGGCCATCGACTACGGCCTGTTCATCGTGAGCCGATTCCGCGAAGAACTCGCCGAGGGGTACGACACCAGAGTGGCGGTCCGCAGGTCGGTGATGACGGCGGGCCGGACCGTGGTGTTCTCCGCGACGATGATCGTCGCCAGCCTCGGCGGCATGCTGCTTTTCCCCCAGGGCTTCCTGAAATCGGTCGCCTACGGCGCCATCGCCACGGTCTCGCTGGCGGCACTGACCTCGATCACCGTCTTGCCCGCCATGCTGGCGGTGCTCGGTAAGCGCGTCGATATGCTCGGCCTCAAGCGGTTCCGCAAGACGAAGACCGCCGACGAGGTGGAGGGCGGCTTCTGGGGTCAGTCCACCCGCTGGGTGATGAAACATCCGCTCAAGATCGCGATCCCGCTGTGCATCGTCTTGCTGCTGCTGATCATCCCGGTCAAGAACCTCAGTTTCGGCGGCATCAACGAGCGGTATCTGCCGCCGGACAATCCGACCCGGCTGGCGCAGAAAGAGTTCGACACGATCTTCCCGCTGCGCAAATCGGATCCGATCGAATTGGTTTTCGTCGTCGACGATCCCAGCCTCGCTCCCCAGGTGGGCAAGGTCGTGAAGGAGGCGAGCAAAGCGCCCGGGCTGGCCGGCGAATTCGCCTATCCGCCGAGCACGGCTCCCAACGACAAGACCATTTACAACACCTCCGTCACGTTGACCAATTCGGAGGACGCCGATCCGACCATCGAGTACCTGCGCTCGCTGGAGTTGCCCGACGGCGTCACCATGCTCGTGGGCGGTCAGCCGACGATCCAGAAGGACAGCATCGAGGCGCTGCTGAGCCGGATGCCGCTGATGATCGCGCTCGTCCTGTTCGTGACGACGCTGCTGATGTTCCTGACCTTCGGCTCGCTGGTGCTGCCGATCAAGGCCGCGCTGATGAGCGCCCTCGGTCTCGGGTCCACACTCGGCATCCTCACCTGGATCTTCATCGATGGCCACGGCGCCGGGCTGTTGAATTTCACTCCGCAGCCGATCATGTCGCCGGTCCTGGTGCTGATCATCGCAATCATCTACGGCCTTTCGACCGACTACGAAGTCTTCTTGATGTCGCGCATGGTCGAGGCGCGCGCCCAGGGCGCGAGCACCACCGAAGCGGTGCGGATCGGCACCGCGCAGACCGGGCGGATCATCACCGCGGCGGCGCTGATCCTGCTCGTCGTCACCGGTGCGTTCGCCTTCTCCGACCTGGTGATGATGCAGTACATCGCCTACGGCATGATCGCCGCGCTGTTCATCGACGCGACCGTGCTGCGGATGCTGCTCGTCCCGGCCACCATGAAGCTCCTCGGCGACGACTGCTGGTGGGCTCCTGGCTGGATGAAGAAGGTGCAGGAGAAGGTCGGGCTCGGCGAGCCCATCCTGGACGACGAGCGAGTCGGTGGTGGCGACGTCGTCGATCTGGTGAAGACCACACCGATCACCGACCCGGTGACGATGCAGATCCCTGCGGTCGCCGACGCCAACAAGATGCCGCGCAGGCGCAAGCCGCGCACGGTCGCCGAGATCGAGGCCGAAGCGCCGACCAGGCGGCTGGACCGGGTGCCGCCGTCCCCGGCGACGCAGGCGACGCCCGCGCCGCCGCCGCTCGATCCGAGCAGGCAGCGCCCCGAACCGCCGCGCATCCCCACGCCTCCGCAGGGTGAGCCGATTCGCCCGCGCCGGATCTCCCAGGCGCCGAACGTTCCCCACCGCGCGCCCGACCAGGCGGAGCCGCGCCCGCCGTCGCCGCCCGCGAACCCGCAGAGCCTCGCGGCGCCGCGGCCCGCGGGCCTGCCGCAGGACGCGAGCGCGACGCACGCCGGTGTGCCGTCGGTGATCCTTCCCGAGCGCAGCCCGCGGCCCACGGTCTCCTCGATCACGCCGCCTGTCCCGCGCCCGACGCAGGGGCCGGAAGCCCATCCGCTGCCGGGCGGCGCGCAGGATCCGACCCTCGACCTCGCCCGGCAGCAGCGCGAAGCTCCCCTTCCGCCGCGGCACCTGCCGCCCGAGGCTCCGGCCGCTTCCGACGGTCCCGCGCATCGCGCACCCGAGCCCGAGGCGCCCGCGGAGCCGTACAACGGCCCGGACACCACCAATCGCAGCAGCATCGAGAGCTGGATGGCCGAACTGCGCTCCTCTCGCCGCCACATCGGCAGGACTCCCGAGGAAGGCAGGCACCACGGCGGCGACGGCCGCACGGTGAGCGTGAACGAACTGCTGCGCCGACGCGAACGCAAATGAGCCGTCGTCGCTGAGATACGGAGCAGCCGCCGAGCCTCGTCGGGTCGACGAATGCGCAGCGGCTTTCCACAGTGGTGCTTCCGGTGTGGACGATCGGGTCGCCCGGCTATCCGCGCCGGTAATCGGCCGGGCGCGGAAGAGACTCGGCGCGCTGGGTAGTGCCACCCGAACAAGGCCCGAGCGAACGAGGCACACCCGTCCGATCCGTCCGGCCGAGCCGTCAGTGTGGATCTTGCTCAGCCGCTCCCCGACGGATGTTGCCGTGGCCATCGGGTCGGCCGCCGGTTCCCGCATCGGCGAAGGCGCGGGCATAGCGGGTTCCGGCCAAGAGCAGCAGGATTCCGACGATCAGGAAGGCGGCGACGCGGACCAAGCCGTCGAGGGTGGCCAGGTCGAAGAGGAACAGCTTGGCGAGTGCGGCCGCGGTGACCAGTAGCCCCGAGCCCAAAGCGAATTTGGCGACCGCGGGTGCGTCGGCGAGGTTCCGCAGCCCGAACAGGAGCGCGCCGGTCGCGGCAGCCATCCAGAGGATGGTCGCGGCGCTGTGGCCGAGGAGGAACCCGTTCGGCGCGCCGGTCGCGACGCCGATGGAGACCGTCGTCGCGGTCACCGCGTAGAGTCCCGCGACGCTCGCTGTGATCCACGGCCACGCACTGCCCCCGTTCGCGCCCGGCAACCGTCGTGCGCACCACAACGCCGCCGCGACCACACCGAGGGCCAGTACCGCGCCGAGGACGGTCGCCACGCCGAGCCCCGCCTCCGAGCGCTGTTGCGAGGCAAGGATTTCGGGGCCGGCGACGTTCAGCAACGCGAAGCCGCCCAGCACCGCGAACGCCGTGCCGAGGCCCGCCGCCGGACGCGACCTCCGCTGACCCGCCACGCCGAGGAAGGCCGACGCCACCAGGAGCAGAGCCGTAGGCAGCGTCCGCGACTCGGTCGTGCCGACGCACACCTCGAGCAGTGCGATCGAGCCCGCGAGGGCGGCCACGAGCGCGGTATGTCCCGGAACCCGCAGGCGCGCACTCAGTTTCGGTATCAAAGTCACCGCAGCGACGAGCAAGAGCACCGCAGCGGCGATCGACGCCGCCGACACCATGACAACTCGTTGCTCGTACATGCCCGGAGCGACCAGGATCGGCACGAGTGCCGCCGCCATCGTCAGCGAGGCGGTGACATCGGCGGCCCGGTGCCGGACGACGACGATCGTCCCGGCGACCCCGACCAGCGCGACCGCCGCCGCGGCCACGAGTACCCAGGCGCGCTCCGCGGCGGCGGGCGTACCGAACACCGCCCCAGCGACGAACGCGAGCGTCGCCAGTACGGCAGGCAAGGTCCGCGCCACGTGCAGATACGGCCAGTTCCGGGTCAATTGCACCGGCACGCAGGCCGACTGCAACACGATCAAGAACGCGAGGAGCACCGGCCGCGTGGTCAGCACCGGCGACAGCGCCGCCGCGGCGAGCACCACCAGCACCGCCAAAGGCTGAGAGCGCCAATGCATCGCCAGCCCGACGCCCGCGGCGGCAACACCGAAGGCGACGGCGAGCCCGAACACCGGATGCAGCCAGTGGTAGACGGCAGTCACCGCGACCACGTCGAGGTAGGCGGCCGCGATACCGGTGGCGGCCAGCGCGATACCGCCGACCCGTCCGCCGGTGCGCTGGAAGACGCGCACACCCGCACCCAGAAGCGCGGCCGAGAACACGGCCCCGGCGACCACTCTCGGCACCGGACCGAAGAACCCTGCCTGCGCGGCCAGCACCAGCAGCATCGCGACGCCGATCAGGGTCACGGCGACACCGGCCAGAGCGAGGATCCGGCTGATCACCCCGTCCCGCTGCCACCACGGCGTGTGCGGCACCGCCGGCCTCGCGCGCGGTGGGACGGGTGGACGAGGCGGCATCGGCCCCTGCGCGTTCGGCGGCCACGCAGCGCCACCCCACCCGCCGCCGGGTGGCGGGGCGAAATGCGGGGCGTACGCAGGCTGCGGAACCGGCATACCGGTGGTCGGTGGATGACCTGGCCAAGGCGGCATCACCGGTGGTACGGCGCCCACCGGCGCACGCCCCGATCCCGCGTGCACACCGCTTCCCTGGGCCGCGCCGGACGACTCGCTCGCACCGGAACGGCCACTCGCGGACGCACCGGGCGGCATCGCGACGGGACCGCCAGGAGCACCGGATTCCGCTTTCCCGCCCAGACCGAATGCCTGGTCGTCGAATCCGCCTGATGCCGAGGGTCGCGAAGTCGAACCGCTCCTCTCACCGGACGCCGGCTCGCGAGCTGCGTCGCTCCCGGGCACCCCCTGCGCGTCGGACACCGACCCCTCTGCCCCGGCGTCAGGCGCACCCGGTGCGCCCGAAGCCCACCCGCGAGCTACGTCAGTCCCGGGCATACCGTGCGCGCCCGGCGCCGACTCGTGTACTGCACCTGCCCCGGCCGCACCTGCTGCACCGGATGCCCACCCGCGAGCGTCGCTCCCGGGCACTCCCTGCTCGCCGGATACCGCCCCGGGCGCACTCGAGGCCCACCCGCGAGCCGCATCGGTCCCGGACGCGCCCGGCCTACCGGGTACCGGCTCGGTCCCTCCCCCTGGCGCGCGACTCGGCGCCTCCCCTTGGACGCCGGTGGTATCCGCGACGACCTGCTCGCGCAGCAACCGCAGGTCCCGTCCGAGCACGCCCAGCTGCGTCCCCAAGGTGGTGAACTCGCCGGAGAGCCGCGCGAGCAACGCCGGATCGATGGAGGTCGTCATGACTTCATGCTGGATTCCGCGCCGCGCGCGGACATGAGTAGTTACCCCCGGTAGACGGACGGGTTCTACCCGGCTGACCAACCGGCCCGCACCCGGGCAGTCGGATGCGAACCGGTCGCGCCGGGTGGTCAGTGCGCGCGCAGGCCGACCACCTCGTGCACGGCGTCGATCACCGTGCCGCGCGGCGGCATGCGCAGGACACCCGGCGCTGGTTCGCCCGCCCAGTGCCAGCCGAGCGACGAATCGGAGCTGGGAAGCAGGACGATGCGACCGCCGGGGACCACGGTGACCCCATGACCGGCGAGACAGCGCCGGACCGGGACCTCCACCGGCCGAGCCGGGCTCGGGGGCGTGACGAGAAAGGTCCAGGAGCGTTCACCCGGGTCGGCGATCACGGGCGCGGTGTGCTGGCGGTTCAACGGGGTCAGGACTTTCCGGCCCAGTTCCGGCGGCATGACGATCGCCCCGATGATGGAGCCGGTGGTGATGATCGGGCGTCCGGCGAGAAGCTGGACCGGCAGCCCGTAGGTATGCCGCAGCAGATGTGCGACTTCATGGGGTGTGTGACAGCCCTCGAACATCGCTCTACTCCGCATCATGAGAGCCGAATTCGGTCATAACGGCGGACGTTCGGGATAGCAACTCGCGCCGGTCGCGCATCCGTATGGCGGTGTTCGCGGTCCGAGCGCTGACCTGGCGTACCGATCGAATCGCGTGGTGGCGCGCCGGTCGCGTGGTCCGTGCACCAGGCCGCCACGCGCGATCGGCGCGCCCGGCCTGCACGGTGGTATTCGGCATGGTTTTCATCGCCGCCGCCCTTTGCAGTCAAAGTTGCAGAAAGGCAACGGTATTCCAACCAGCAGCGAACGAGTCGTACGCAATGTCCCACTCCGGTAGTCGCGGATAACATAGCGTCGTACTCTGAAACCCAGATTTAACAAAAGGACTTGGGTATGGACGACTCGTCGATCGGAGTTCGGATCCGCCAGTTCCGCGGGAAGGCGCTGACACAGCGCCAGCTCGCCGATCAGGCGGGGGTCAGCGTGGATCTGGTGCGCAAACTCGAGCAGGGCGGCCGGCAGACCGCCTCCATCGCCAGCTTGCAGAAGATCGCGCGTGCCCTGGATGTGGACATCGCCGACCTGATCGGCAAGCGCCAGGGCGTGCCGTCCGCCAATCCGGACGCGGGCATCGTGGCCATTCGCCGCGCCCTGACGCCGGTCGACGACCTGCTGGGTGAAACCAAGGAGGAGGCGGCGGTCGGTCTCGACGACGGCCGTCGCGCGGTCGAATACGCCTGGGGCGCCTACTGGTCCGGTCGCTACGAACTGCTGACCTCGATCCTGCCGCCCGGGTTGACCCAGCTCCGTGCCACCGTGCACGCCGCGCGCAATGGTTCGGTCGCGCCCGCCAACGAGTTGCTGGCCCGGATGTACTGGGTGACCGGATGCACGCTGGTGCATCTCGGACAGACCGATCCGGCGTTCCTGGCGATCCGGCAGGCGCTCGCCGCCGCCGAGCTGGGCAACGATCCCCTGCTGCTCGGCACCATTCGGGGCTCGGTGGCCTGGCAGTTGCTGGTACAGGGCCGTTACGACGAGTCGCGCGGCGTCGCGCTGAACGCGGCCGCGTCCCTCGAGCCTTCCGGCGATGTCACGCCGATGCACCTGTCCGCGTACGGCTCACTGGTGTTGCAGGGCGCGACCGCGGCGGGGCGGGCGCAGGACGTGCACGACGCATTGTCCCTGGTGCAGACCGCGAGCGAGGTCGCCCTGCGGATCGGCTCGGATCGGCAGGACTACGAGACGTATTTCGGCCCTTCGCAGGTCGTCATGCAGACGGTCGATGTCAACGTCTCCTCCGAGCGCTATCCGGAGGCGTTGGCCGCCGCCGCGGACATGCCCGCCAACGGCAGTCTCCCGCAGGCGTCCCGGGCCCGGCACCTCGCCGATACGGCGGTCGCGCTGACCCGCACCGGCCGGCATCAGCGCGCGCTGGACGCGTTGCTCACCGCGGAGCGGGTGGGCGGCGCGGACTGGCTGAAGTACCAGACGCTGCCCCGCCATATCGTGTCCGAACTGCTCGACCACGATCGGAAGGTGCCGCTGCGCGCGTTCGCCCGCAGGATCGGGGTCAACACCTAGGCCGACGACCGTTCGTCGGCTCGTTCGATCACCTCGTCCAGTACCTCGCGCGAGCGCATCAGATCATTGATGGTCCGGGTGATCCGCTCCCGCTCGGTTTCCAGCTCGGCGACCAGCGCCGGGGTAGCGTACTCGTTGGGACCGCCGTCCGCGTCGCGCATGCAGGGCAGGATGCGTGCGATCTTCTTGCTGGTGAGTCCCGCCGCGAGCAACTCCTGAATGTGGATGACCCGGTCCACCGCCCGCTCCGGATAGTCTCGATGACCGCCGGGCGTGCGATCGGAAGCCAGCATGCCCTGCTGCTCGTAGTACCGCAGCGACCGTTCGCTCACGCCGGTGCGCTCGGCGAGTTCCCCGATTCGCATCCGCCACCTGCCCTTTCCCCATTCCGGCTTGAATCTCACATTGGTGTCAAGTTTTACCGTACTAGCATGACGAACGCAGCGGATTCCGCCCTCTTCCAGCCCGTGGCCCTCGGCTCCCTGGTGTTGCCGCACCGTCTCGTGATGGCGCCGATGACCCGCAATCGCGCCGCGGCCGACGGCACGCCGTCCCCGCTCATGGCGACCTACTACACCCAGCGCGCGAGCGCGGGCCTGATCATCGCCGAGGCGAGCACGCCCAACCGGGTGGGCCAGACCTACGCGAATATCCCCGGCATCTACACCGACGCGCACATCGCGGGATGGCGTGCGGTGACCGACGCTGTCGCGGCGGCGGGCGGGCGTATGTTCCTGCAACTGCAGCACGGCGGCCGGGTCGGCCATCCGGACAACAGCGGCCTGACCCCGGTCGCGCCCTCGCCGGTTCCGCTGTCCGAACCCATCCACACGCCCACCGGCGCACAGGATGCCGTTGTGCCGCTGGAGATGTCCACCGCCGATATCGAATCCACCATCGCCGATTTCGTCTCCGCTGCCCGCAACGCCATCGCGGCCGGATTCGCCGGGGTGGAGGTGCACAGCGCGAACGGTTATCTGCTGCACCAATTCCTGGCGCAGAACACCAATCGGCGCACCGATGACTACGGCGGGCCCGTGGCCAACCGCATTCGATTCACCCTGGAAGTGGTCGCGGCGGTCGCCGACGCGATCGGCGCCGAGCGCGTCGGGGTGCGGATCTCCCCCGGAGTCTCCGTCAACGGCATCGACGAGGGCGACACCGAGGACATCTATCCCGCGCTCGTCTCGGCGCTGGCGGACAAGGGCCTCGCCTACCTGCACTACGTCTTCGCCGACCCGCAACAGCCGCTGTTCCAGCAGATCCGGGCGCTGTGGCCGGGCGTCCTGATCGCCAACCCGAATCTGGGCTGGGGCGTTCCCCTGCCCGAGGACGGCGGCACGCATGCCGCGCAGCGCCTGCTCGCCGGTGGCGCGGACGTGATCTCGCTGGGCCGTTCCTTCCTGGCCAACCCCGATCTGGTCGAGCGGTTGCGCGCAGGCGCGGCGCTGAACCCGGTCCGCGACGCGCACCTCATGTATGTGGGCGGCGCGGAGGGCTACACCGACTACCCGACGCTGGCCACAGCGACCGCCTGACCCGGCCGCTCAGCGGCCGATCAACCGGCGCCACTGCGCGATGAACGGATGTTTCGCGGTGACCGAGCCGAATCGGATCTTGCCGTGCACCACCAGGTGCAGCGGGCCCAGCGGCGGCCCGGTGCGCACCTTGTTGTTCACGCTGGAACCGATCAGTTCCAGCCCGTTCAGGTCGACGGTGGCCTCCGCGGGCACGATCAGGGTGATGGAACCGAAGAAGTCGTCGACCCGCAGCTCCACCACCTGAGTCGACATGATCGCCCCGGTGAAGTCCAAGGTGACCCCGGACAGCCAGTTGTTCAGGTGCAGCGTCGGCGGCACCTGCCACGCGCCGCGACGGCTCACCCCGGACAGGCGCGAACGGATCACGTTGCCCATGGCGTTCGAGCCGGGGGCCTGCCTGGCGTAAGCGGGCGAGTTGTTCACGAACGCCGACGGCGGCGCGGCGGGCTGCCCGACCAGACGGACGCCGGGCAGGTCGATGAGGACGGCATTCAGTTCGCCGCGCGTCTTGGCGGCCAGCGCGGTGTCCATCCGCTCGGTGAACTCGCCGAGCGAGAGCATGCCGAGGCCCACCGCGCGCTGCAACAGTTGACCGACGTGTTCGCGTTCGGCGTCCGACACGCGCAGTTCCCGATCGCCCACCGCGCCGCCGGAGCCGACCGCGTTCGATACCGATTCGGGCCCGCCCATGCGATCGAGGTTACCGAGCAGGCGGCCACGGCCGCATCAGGGCGATCCCTGATTCGGAGGCCTCCGCCCGGATCACTCGAGCCCCTGCTCGATGGCGTAGCGGGTCAACTCGACCCGGTTGGCCAACTGCAGCTTGCGCAGCGTCGCCTGCACATGGTTCTCCACGGTGCGATGGCTCAGTCCCAGCCGTGTCGCGATCTGCTTGGCGGACAATCCTTTCGCCACCATCCGCAGGACCTCGGTCTCGCGCTCGGTGAGCGCGGGCCGGTGCGGCTCGTCGGGCTGCGCGGGCGCGGTCGCCATCCGCCGGTACTCGCCGAGCACGAGTCCGGCCAGGCCGGGTGTGAACACCGCTTGTCCGGCGGCGGTGGCGTGCACGGCGTCGACCAGTTCGGCCGCCGACGCGCTCTTGACCAGGTAGCCCGAAGCCCCCGCCTTGATCGCGTCGAGCACGTCGTCGCGCTCGGCCGAGGCCGAGAGCACCAGCACCCGGCTCCGCGGAGAGACCCGCAGCACCTCGGCGGTGGCCTGGGCGCCGTTGCCGTCGGGCAGCTGCATGTCCATCAGCACCACGTCCGGGCGCACCGCCGCGGCGCGCCTGCCCGCCGCGGCGACCCCGTCGGCCGTGGCCGTCACCCGGAAGCCCGCCTCCGTGAGGTCGCGGGAGACGCCGTCCCGCCACATCGGGTGGTCGTCCACCACCATCACCGAGATGGTCCCGTCCGCCTGGTCCGTCATCCGCGCCTCCCGTTCCCGCTCATCTGGGCACCCGGAATTCCCATTCGGTGCCGAATCCGACACCGCCGTCGATCTCGGTGAGCAGGTCCGCGCTGCCGCCGAGGGCGGCGATCCGCCCGACGATCGATCGGGAAACTCCCATGCGTCCTTCGGCTTCCGCCTCGGCCAGGCGGCCCGGCGGAATGCCGACACCATCGTCGCGCACACTGATCACCAGTTCGTCGCCGGTGTCCTCCAGCAGCACATACGCTCGGGCATCCGGCCCGGCGTGCAGTTCCACATTGGACAGCGCGGTTGCCACGGCCGAGGCGATCTCGTTCGCCATCCACCGGCCCACCCGCACCGGATCGCCCGGCGTGGACACCGACACCGTGGGGGTGGATTGCGCGGTCAGCAGCGGTCGCAGGTCGACCTCGGCTCCGCCGGCGTCCCGGTGATCGGCCTGCTCGGTGATCAGCACGCGCAGCGCCACCTCCTGCTCACCGGCCCGCAGCGCCAATTCCTCGGTGGGCCCGCCGATCTCGCTGCCGCGACGCTTGATGTAGCTGAGCACTTGCAGCACCCCGTCGTGCACCTCGCGGGACAGCCGCTCGCGCTCCTCGGCCGCCGCGGTCAAGCGCACGGCTTGCTCCAACTGGTCCTGGGCGCGGCGGGCGGTGTTGGCGGCCAGGCCGAGCGCGAGGCCCACCGAGACGAGCACCGGCACCGTCGCGTCCGTCCACACGTCCTCGCCCCACTGATCGCGCACGGTCAGCGATACGGCGGCGATCACAGCTCCGGACAGCACGCCGGCGAACGGTCCGCGCAGAATCGCCGCCCCGATCACCGCGTTGGTGGCCCACAGCGTGGTCGGCAGCGTCTGATGCCCGTGGTACCAGCCGTAATCGGCGACCAGGCGGGTGGCGGCCATCAGCCCGATCACCACCACGTGATCGCCGATCACCACCCAGGTGCGCAGTCGGGCCACCTCCGGAAAGTGCCACTGCGACAACATGATCGCCGAAGCGCCCGACCACACCGCCATCAGCGCGACGAGCACCCAGCTCAACCGCTGGTTCGTGTAATACGGCACCGACGCGATCTGCTGGCCGACCGCGTACAGCAGTGTGACCAGCCGCAGCGCCTGCGCGGCCCGCCACAGCGGAGTGGTCGCCACGTCGGCCGAGCGCAACTCAGTCCCGCGCGCTGCTTTCGCCTGGTTGCGCGTCGTCATCGGATCCCGCCTTCTGCTCCGCCCGCTTCCGGGCCGCCTCCGTCAGCGTCGCGGCCAGGTCGAACCGGCCGGGATCGGGTCGATCGGGTTCGGCCGTGTACAGCCCGCGATGATCGTCGCCGGTCTGCAACTCCTCGTACAACTCCTCCGGGCCGTCGAGCAGCGACCGGATCGCCGTGTTCAGCACCGCGACGAGCGGCACGGCCAGCAGACCGCCCGCGATCCCGCCGATCACCACGCCCGAGGTGATCGCCAGCACCACGGCCAGCGGATGGATGCTGACCGCGCGCCCGAGCAGCAGCGGTTGCAGCACATGCCCCTCCAGCTGCATCACCGCGATGATGATGCCGAGCACGATCAACGCGGTGACCAGCCCCTTCGTGACCAGCGCGATGAACACCGCGATGAATCCGGCCAGGAACGCGCCGATGATCGGGATGAACGCGCCGATGAACACCAGTGAGGCCAGCGGCAGCGCCAAGGGCACCCCGAGAATGGCCAGCCCGGCGCCGATGCCGATGGCGTCGACCGCGGCGACCACGACGGTCGCGCGCACGAATCCGACCAGCGTGCCGAACCCGAGCCGCCCAGCGGTGCGGACCCGCTCGCGATGGTCGGTGGGCACGATCCTGGTGACGAACTCCCAGATCTGGTCGCCGCCGTACAGGAAGAAGATCAGGATGAACAGGGTCAGGAAGGTGCCGGTCAGCAATTCGCCGATCACGGTCGCGGTGGTGAGCGCCCCGCTGGTCAGGCTGTCCTGATTGGACTGGATCGCCTTGACCACGGCGTCGCCCACGTTGCGGATCTGCTCGTTGCTCAGATGCAGCCTGCCGTTGATCAGCCAGTCCTGGATCTGATGGATGCTGTCGGTGAACTTGTTCGACAGCTGCGGAACACCGGCGACGAACTGCTCCACGACGAAGGTCATGATGCCCGCGACCACGCCGATCGAGCCGACCAGCGCGACGAACACCCCCACCGCCCGCGGCACGCCCAAGCGCTGCATCCAGTCCACCAGCGGTGCGAGCAGCGCTGCCGCCAGCAGGCCGATGGCGAGCGGGATGACCACGGTCGCCAATTTCTGCACGATCGCCGTGACCGCGAGCGCCAGCGCGAACAGCACCAGCAGCCGCCAGCCCCATTCCGCCGACACCCGGACGATCGGGTGCACCGTCTCCGCGGCGGGCCGGGACAGGGTGATTTTCCGCTCTGGACTTGACTTCGCGTCGGTCACCTCGGTGAGCCTAACCGGCCCGGCCGGACCCTGTCCGCCGGCAGCGGCGGCGCGAACGGCGACCAGCGCCGCGGACATGCCGACATGATCGGAACGCTAGATTGGACCCCGTGTCAGCGCCCTTGGAAGCGGTCAAACAGACCATGCGAACGCGCTGGCCGCTGTACCTGACATCGATGCTGCTGGCGAACGCTTTCGGCGCGGTCCTGGTGTGGGCGTTCATCCAGTACGGGCTCCCGGTCCCCGAGGGTGAGGCCTCCGGTGCCAGGCGCACCGGCCTGCTCGTCCCTGCCGTCGTCTTCGTGGCAGGGGGCCTGCTCAGCATGGCCGCGTCCGCGCTGATGCTGCGCCCGGTGATGCGCTGGCAGATGCGCGGCGGTCCGCCGAGCCGCCAGGAGCAGATGGCCGCGCTGCACGCACCACTGCGCCAGGCGATCCTGCATCTCGCGCTGTGGCTGATCGGCGGCGCCGTGCTGGCCGCGCTGATCATCAGGGACACTCCCGCGCTGGCCGGCGCGGTCATCGTCACCGAGTGCATGGCCGCGACCATCGTGTTCGGCTTCACCTACATGCTGGGCGAACGCATCCTGCGCCCGGTCGCGGCCCAGGCGCTGACCGAGGGCACCTTCGACCACACCCTCACCCCGGGCGTCGGCACCAGGATGGCGATGACCTGGGGCATGGGCACCTTCGCCCCCACCATCGCCATCGTGCTGCTGTGCGTCACCCAGATCTCCTCGGACGTGAAGTTCTCCGCACAGTCGCTGGCCATTTCCATCCTGCTGCTGTGCGGCGTGGTGATCATGCAGGCCCTCGCGCTGTCCATGCTCACCGGTTCGAGCATCTCCGACCCGGTGCGCCAGCTCAGCCAGGCCATCGACCGGGTCCAGGCCGGGGCGCGCGACGTGCAGGTCGAGGTCTTCGACGGCAGCGAGATCGGTCTGCTGCAGGTCGGTTTCAACCGGATGATGGAGGAGGCCGCCAAGCGCCGCCAGCTCCAAGAGCTGTTCGGTCAGCACGTCGGCGAGGAGGTGGCGCAGCGGGCGCTGGACTACGGCACCGAACTCGGCGGCGAGACCCGGTTCGTCGCCGTGCTGTTCGTCGACATGGTCGGCTCCACCGCCACCGCGGCCGAACGCCCGCCCACCGAGGTGGTCAGCCTGCTCAACGAGTTCTTCCGCATCGTGGTCGACGTGATCGACCGCCACCACGGCTTCGTGAACAAGTTCGTCGGCGACGCGGCGCTGGCCATCTTCGGCGCGCCGCTGGATCGTCCGGACGCGCCGACCGCCGCGCTCGCCGCCGCGCGCGAACTGCGCGAAACCCTGCGGGAAGTGCCCGGCCTCGATATCGGCATCGGCGTCTCGGCCGGCTTGGCCGTCGCGGGCAACATCGGCGCGGCCAACCGCTTCGAGTACACGGTGATCGGGGATCCGGTCAACGAGGCATCCCGGCTCACCGAGCTGGCCAAAGAACGTCCCGGCCGAACGCTGGCCTCGGGCAGTGCGCTGTATTTCGCCGAGGAAAGCGAGCAGGACCAGTGGGAAACCGGCGACGAGGTGCAGCTGCGCGGCAGACGCAGGAAAACGCTCCTGGCCTGGCCACGGGAACGGGCCGACGCGCACGACGATACCGATGTCGAAACGGTGCGTTCGTTAGGCTGACCGCGTGACGGCCGAAGGGGAACTGGCAGGCGATCCCACGCCGCCGCCCATGGCGGGTTCCCGCCGTGGCAGATTCCGCTGGCTGAAATGGGTGCTCGGCGCCGCGCTGCTGGCCCTGCTGATCGCCGAGGGCGTGTACCTCTGGCCGCGCCTGCACGAGTCCTGGCGCACGCTCACCGAGATCCACTGGGGTTGGCTGGCCGCAGCGATCTGGCTGCAGGCCGTGTCGATGAGCGGGTTCGGCCGGGTGCAGAAGCAGCTGCTCAACGCGGGGGGCGTCGCGGTGAGTCAGCGGAAGTCCGTCGCGGTGGTCTACGGCGCTACGGCGATGTCGGTGACCTTGCCCGCGGGCCAGGTGTTCTCCACCGCGTTCACCTACCGGCAGACCAGGCGCTGGGGCGCCAGTCCGATCGTCGCCTCCTGGCAGCTGGTGTTCTCCGGTGTGGTCGCCGCGGTGGGGCTGGCCTTGCTCGGTGTCGGCGGCACACTGCTGGCGGGCGGGCGCGTCGGCCCGTTCAAGCTGATCCTCTCGGTGGCCGCGGTTGTCGCGCTGGTGTGGGCGGGCAACCACGTCTCGCGCCATCCCGGTTCGCTGGAGGCGCTGCTGCGCAAACTGCTGGCGCTGGTCAACCGGCTGCGCAAGCGCCCGCCGGAGTCCGGCGCCGCCAAGATCGAGGACGTGCTCGAGCAGCTGGAATCGGTGAAACTCGGCAAGCGCGACGGCGTCTTGGTCGCGCTCTGGGCGCTGATGCACCGTTTCGCCGACGTGGCCTGCCTCGGCGCGGCCTGTTACGCGGTGGGCGCCGATCCGCGCATCGCCGGTCTGCTGCTCGCCTTCGCCGTGGGCAAGGCGGTCGGGTCCATCCCCTTCGCGCCGGGCGGCATCGTCTACGTCGACGCCACCCTGATCTACGGCCTCACCGCCGCGGCGGGACTGCCCGCCGCGCAGGCGGTCGCCGCGGCGTTCGTCTATCGCATGGTGAGCTTCATCCTGGTCGCGATCGCGGGCTGGATCGTTTTCCTGTTCCTGTTCCGCAGACGGCAGGCCGACGACGCGGAATTCGAGCGGGAGTTCGAGCAGCGGCGGCTGTGACCGCGACCGCATCCGGATCCCCGTTACGCTGGCCCGCGTGCGGAAACTACTGCCCTTCGTGCTCGATACGCTGCTCGTCGTCGTCTTCTGCGCGATCGGCAGGCGCAGCCACGACGAGGCGGTGCTCGCCGGGCTGCTGCGCACCGCGTGGCCGTTCGCCACGGGATTGGTCCTCGGCTGGCTGGTCGTGGTGTCGCTGCGATGGCGCACCGCCGCCGCCGACGCGCGGTTCGACATCGCCGCCCTGTGGCCCGCGGGCGTCGTCATCTGGGCGTGCACCCTGGTCGGGGGCATGTTGCTGCGGGTGATCAGCGGTCAGGGCACGGCGGTCAGCTTCATGCTGGTGGCAGGCGTCGTGCTCGCGGTGTTCCTGCTCGGCTGGCGGGCGGTGTCCGAAGCCGTGCGGCGATCACGGCTCCGGAGTCGCCAGCGCCTGTAGCATCCTGGCCGCCATCCGCGCGGTCGCGTCCTTGCTGTCCACGTCGTTGATGTGGATCGCGAAGACCAGATCGCCCATCGCCCCGATCAGCCACCCGTCCGGGCCCGCGGTCGCGGCGAACGCGTCGACGTCGCGGTAGCGGCGCACACTCGCCAGCTCCGGCGCGTTGGAGGCGTCGCGGAGCATGCCGCGCAGCCGGTCGGCGGCCTGCGGCGGCAGCGGGTCGAGCCGGGCATCGGTGGCGCTGGGGCGACCGGCCTCGATCATCGGCGGCGGCACCTCCCCGCGCACGATCGTGGCCGCGGCGATGGCCATGCCGAACGGGCTGGCCAGCACGGCGTCCGAACCGCCACCTTGCACCACCTGCTCGGCGCTGCGTCCCGCGATGGCCAGACGGCCGGTGACCTCGTCGAGGCCGGGGACCTTGAAGTCGATGCCGACGCCCAGCGCGGTCGCCGCCTCGGCCGCGTCCTGCACCGACACGTCCTGCGGCGCTTTGCCCTTGGCCGACGCCGCGACCGCGCGGAACAGCTCCATGGCGCCGCCCACCGGATACAGCCCGGTGAACGCCACCGACCCGTGCTCACTGGCCTGGCTGTTCTGTGCGACGGCCACCACCGCCCCGGTCGACGGCTGGATCGCCACGATCGAGGCCTGCGTGGGCACGCTGACCACCGCGTCCTCGGCGGCACGCTGCAAGCGCTGGTCCATCGTGCCCGCGATGTCCGGTCCCGGCGGGCCCTGCTGGCCCGCGAGCTGGGTGATGAACCGCCCGTCCGGCTCGAACAGCTGGACGCCCCATCCGGAGTGCGCCTCCTGGCTTTCCTGCTGCACCTTGCGCAGCGCGTCCAGCATCGGCGACCAGACCCGGCGGTCGGCGGAGATCAGCCGGGGCTGCTTCTCCAGCACCACGCCGGGAATCGGCGCCATCCGCGGTTCCAGGATCGCGAAGTCACCCTCGCGCAGGTTCACCGCGACGATGGGCTTGCCCTGCGAAGTGGCCAGCTGTTGCATCAGCGACGGCCCGGTGATCAACGGCGCGACCGGCTCGATCGCCTTGGCCAGCGCGTCGGTCGACGCGATCGGGTCGGGCATCTTGGCGGGGTCGAGCTTGACGACGTTGATGACCTGCTCGGTCATCAACGGCGCGCCGGCGATGTCGTTGACCCGCGGCGCAGGCGTCGGGTAGGTGCGCACCAGCTGCACGGTCCGGTTGTGCGTGAGCTGGGGCATCACGACCGCGGGCTCCCAGGAGATCCGCCAGCCGATGGCCAGCTTGCGCACATTGCCTTCCAGGCTGTAGTTCCAGGTCTTCTTCTCGCCGAAGCTCCACTCGACGTCCATGCTGAAGATCGCCGACTGCGCGTCGAGACCGATGAACTGGGTCTTGCGGTAGTCGACCTTGGCGCCCTGGAGCCCGGTAAACATTTGCTTGAGGGTTGCTGTGGCCGCAGTGGGATACGACGTCAGGTCTGCCGCCTTGGTGTAGTCCTGATCGTCGAGCAGATCGGTGAAGCGCTCCACGACCGCTTCGGCTTCGTTCTGCTTCTCGTGTATCCCGCACGACCCGATCCCGAGCGCGAGCGCCGCCACCCCCATGAGTGCCATTGCGCCGCGAACACGAAAGCGGCGGGATCCCCACACGTCCATGTCGCCCACTCTTCACTCTTGTCACTCCAGTAACAAGACCACCGTACCCGAAAAAGACCAGACCGCGATGCCTCCGTAGCGCGGACGTTACCCATGCTCAGCATCCCAATTCTGCCCCGGGATCTTGCATCTCGGGGGGCCTTTCATGATCATCGCCCAGCCGGTCGGCGGCAACCGGCGCCGCTACCGTACCGGCCTTCTCGAAAAGTCGCGCGGTTACCACCGCCCTCGACGTTTCGAATCAATAAATACCCCGAAGGGTGCGGATCGAAGCAATCGGACCCCTGTTCGCACACAGCGGACACCCGAGCGGCGCATTGAGAAGTAATCTTGTAATCATTGAAAGCACCGCACCACAGTAAGTAGGTGACCCATCATGAGAAACGCACACCGCGGCCGGGGCTTCGGGCGGACAGGGGGCTGGCAGCAGGCCGATCTGCCGGATCCGTCGGACGTGCCCGACTGGTTCGCCGGAAGATTGCCAAATGACTGGTTCACCGGCCCGCCGGTAATCGAGGTCGACCGGGACGAAATCGTCGTCATCGGGGAGCTGCCGATTCCGCAGCCGGAGAAGAAGCCGGACGCCGACGACGCGGAGGCTCCGACCGAAGAAGTACCGCGCGCGACGAAGGAGGGCGCGGTCGCCCGGTTCCGCGAGTCGACCCGGCCGGCCCGCATGCAGATCGCGAACGAAGCGCAGCACCGCTACCGGCGCAATGTGGCCTGGGGCGTGTCGGTGGACGGGGAGCGGATCATGTTCACCCACCTCGCCGTCCCCGTCATGACCCGCCTGCGCCAGCCGGAACGCAAGGTGCTCGACACCTTGGTCGACGCCGGCGTAGCCCGTTCCCGCGCCGACGCGCTGGCCTGGACGGTGAAGCTGGCGGGCAAGCACGCCGAGACGTGGCTGGAGGAACTGCGCGAGGCCATGCGCAAGGTCGACGACCTGCGCTCGGAAGGTCCGCAGGGGCTGTAGCCGGTCGGGTCCGGCGTCGGGCGGCGCGGTATCTTGCCGTGCATGGCTGCGACCGCGACGCCGGGCCCGATCCTGGTTCTGAACGGACCGAACCTGAACATGCTCGGCATCCGGCAACCGGAGGTGTACGGGTCCGCGACGCTGGACGACGTCGTGCGGTTGTGCGAGCGGACCGCGGCGAAGTTCGACCGGAAGGTCGTCGCCTTCCAGTCCAACTCCGAAGGCGCGCTCATCGACCGCATCCACCAGGCGCGGGGCGCCGAGTCGGGCATCGTGATCAATCCCGGCGGACTCACCCATACCTCGGTGGCGCTCCGGGACGCGCTGGTGATTCCGGAACTCCCGATCGTCGAGGTGCACATCAGCAACGTGCACGCGCGCGAGGAGTTCCGGCAGCACTCCTACATCTCCGCGATCGCCACCGCGGTGATCGCGGGGATGGGCATCCAGGGTTACGCCGCCGCCATCGAGTTCCTGGCCCGTCCGCGCTAGTTCAGCCGGAAGACCGGGAACCCGGGCGCGATAGCGGCGAGTTCCTCGTCGGTGGCGTCCTTGGTCACGCCCTCGAAGAACTTCCCGACCTCCCAGCCCCACTTCTGCAAGTAGAGGCGCAGCAGCGGCACCTTGTCGGCGTCGGCCACCTCGGTGGCGGTGAACGTCTCGACCTTGCGGCCGAGCCGCAGCTCGCCGCCACCCGCCACGCGCAGGTTGCGCACCCACTGCGTGTGCCCGCGCGGAGCGACCAGGAAGCGCTGGCCGTCTTCGCGCACCATCAGGTTGACCATCGTGGTGCGCCACTCGCCGCTCTTGCGCCCACGCACCGCGAGCAATCGCGACCCCATCACGCTGATGCCGAGCTTCGGCAGCAGGTTGGCGATCCGGTTGAAGACCGCGTCGAATCCGGCGGGGCCGATGTAGCGGGTGCTGAGGTCCATGACCACTCCTTGTTGTGAGCGCTGCTCTCTATAGAGAGAAGTGTTCCACGCCGGGTGCGGCAAAGTCAAGAGCAGTGCTCTCTTTATGGAGCGGTTCGCGTCGACGAAAGCGAACCGGCCTCGCGAAGCCGGTCGGCTCCTCGCGCGGACGAGGAACCGGCCGGCTCGGCGAGGCCGGATGACGGGGTGGTCAGGGGTTGCGGAGGAGGGCGTAGGTGGAGATGGGCTTTCCGGCCTCCTCGCTGGCAGCGACGGCCTTGCGCCACAGCTCCTGGGCCGTGTGCGAGAGCACGGCGTCCACGCCGACTTCTTCACTCGCGTCGATGACGTGCTGCGCCCCCGCGTCCATCATCTTCAGGCTCGCCGTCGAAGCCCAGCCGCCGTTCTGATTGGCAACCGAGAACTCCTCCATGAAATAGGGGAATGCGGCGGCCGAGCGGATCGCGAAGGGAACGAAGGTGGCGATGTCGTGACCTGAGCGGTCGATCATCGCCGTGGCCTGGTCGAAGGCGAGCAACCAGGGATGGAAGATGGTCAGCAGTCCCTGGTAGAAGACCTGCGCCAAGCCATCGTCGGCGCCGAGGTACTCCTGCGGGCTCAACGGCCGCAGCAACTCGGCGTGCGCGTCGAACACCGCACGCGGGCCGCTGTAGAAGATGTAGGACGCCGGATGCGTGATGTTGTCCCCCGCCGACATGACGCCGCCGGAGAGGAATTGCGCACCGTGCGAGCGCACCCACTCCGCGCCCCGGCGGGCCTTCTCCGGCGAATCGGACGACAGGTTCGCGATCACTTTGCCCTCGAGGTGGCCGGTTGCCGGGCCCAGCACGTCGTACATCGCCGCGTAGTGGGTGAGGCTGAGCACGGTGACCTCGTTGGCGTCGAGCGCCTCGGCGACGGTCGCGGCGCGCTTCGCGCCGAGTTCGACCATGGCGTCGACCTTCTCGGGGCTGCGGTTCCACACCGTCACCTCGACGCCCGCGGCCAGGAAGGCCCGGACCATCGCCTGCCCCATCGGCCCCAGGCCCACGACGGAGACAGTGCGGGCGGTGGTCTGCTCGGACATGATGTGTTCCTTCGGTTCTCGTCGGTTACTTGCGTCGGCGCCGGTGTTCATCGTCGTTCCCGCAGGTAGGGTCGGGAAGACCGAACGTCGAGGTGCGGTTGCTTACCTCGAGGTCCGAAACGAGGTCAGAGGAGCGCGGTGGGCATGAGCAGTGACGCGGATCACGAAGTGTGCGGCATGACGGTCGCGATCGATGTCGTCGGCGGCAAGTGGAAGATGCACCTGATGTGGGTGCTCGGGGCAGGCCCCCAGCGCTTCGGCCGGATCCGCAGGCTGCTCGACGGGGTCAGCGAGAAGGTGCTCGCCGAGAACCTGCGCCAGCTGGAGGCCAGCGGTGTAGTGCACCGCGAGGTCTATCCCGAGGTACCGCCCCGGGTCGAATACTCGCTCACCCCGCTCGGCGAGGAGCTGGCCGTGGCGTTGCGTCCGCTCGAGGAGTGGGGCGACCGGCACAAGAACGAGCTGTCCGCGAACCTCCTCGCGTCGGCGAGCTAATCCAGCCACTCCTCGGCGATCCGCCCGCCGACGCGTTCGAGCAGCACCGCCGCATCGGACATCGAGCGTTCGGGGTCGGGCGCGAGATCGGCGAGCGCATAGCAATCCGCGAAACCCGCGGACCGGATCTCCTCGGGCGTGAGCAGCGCGCGGCCCGCCACGGCCACCACCGGGACGTTCGCCTTCCGAGCGGCCGCGCACACGCCGACCGGCGCCTTGCCGTGCAGACTCTGCCGATCGAGCGACCCTTCACCGGTGACCACGAGGGCGGCTGCGGCGAGCAGGGCGGGAAAATCGAGGGATTCGAGCACGACCTCGATGCCACTGCGCACCCGCGCACCCAGCACGGCGAGCGCCCCGAAACCCGTGCCGCCCGCCGCGCCCGCGCCGGGCAGCCGCGCGAACTCGGGCCCGGCGAGCCGCGCCCAAGTGGCGAGGGCGTTTTCGAGAACGTCGAGGTCGGCGGGCCCGGCCCCCTTCTGTGGCGCGTATACCGCCGTCGCGCCGGTCGGGCCGAGCAGCGGATTGTCCACATCGCAGGCCAGCGTGAACCTGGTGCCGGCGACACCGGGGTGCACGCCGGAGCGGTCCACTCGCACCGCGCGGGCCAAAGCCGCTCCGCCGCGCGGCAGTTCCCGTCCGTCGCTGTCGAGGACGCGGACGCCGAGCGCCTGCACCATGCCCGCGCCGCCGTCGGTGGAGGCGCTGCCACCCAAACCGAGCACGATCTCGGTAGCACCGTGTTCCATAGCGTGCGCCAAGACCACGCCGAGCCCGTACGTGCTCGCGCCCAACGGGTCGGGCTGCGCATCGGGTAAGTGGGCCAGACCGACCACGGCAGCCAATTCGACGACGGCCCTCGCCCCGTGCCGGGCGTAGGCCGTCGGGCGCGGTACGCCGGTCGGTCCTGGCGCCGTCACCTCCACCCGCGTCCAACCGGCCGCGACGAACGCCTCGACCGTGCCGTCACCCCCGTCTGCCACCGGCACCTGCCGGATCTCCGCGCCGGGCGCGCGCTTCCGCAATCCGGCAGCCAGGGCCGCCGCCACTTCCGGCGCGGCGAGCGACCCCTTGAACTTGTCCGGAGCGAGGATCACTCGCGCAGCGGATGTCATCCCCACATTCTCGGGCGTGACCGGACGCGCCGCACCACGACACCTCCGCCGCGGGACGCTTCATCGACAGGCCGAACTACTCAGCCGACGGGCAGCGGCGCCTGGTCGGCGCGGGTGATGTCCACCTTCCCGGTGTGCAGGTAGGTGAGCACCGCCTCGTCCACCGCGCGGTTGCCGCGACCGAAGGTGCCGTGGTCGCCGCCGTCTACGACGACCAGCGTGCCGCCCAGCGCCGCGGCCATCGCCGGGCCGCCTTCGTATTTGGTCAGCGCGTCGTGCTTGCTCTGCAATACCAGCGGCGGGGTGCCAAGGCCCGCACCGTTGATCGGCACCGGCTTGGTCACGGGCTTCCAGGAACCACAGGCCATTCCCGAGCGCACGAGGTCGGCGCGCGCGTCCATGGCGTTGCCGCCGGAGGCGATGGTGCCCGCCGCGGCGCCGAGCAGTTCGGGCCTGCCCGGCACGGCGTTCTCGTTGCAGGTGATCGCGCTGAACACGAACCGCCCGGTGGGATCGGTCGAGGTCGCCCCCTCGATGGCCCGCAGACGCTGCACGTTCGCCGGGTCGGCCGCGGCGTCGGCCATCGCGCGGGCGAAGGTCGGCCAGAAAGTGCGGGTATAGGTGGCCACGGTGGTGGCGCCGAGCAAGGGCACCTGCGCCGAGACACCGCCGCTCACCAAGGTGCGCAACAGGTTCTGCAACTTGCCGAGCTGCTCGACGCTTCCGGTGTAGCCGTCCCTGGCGATCTCGGCCAACGGTTCGGGGAGGGCGCCGGGCAGGTCGGCGATGCTCGCCGGTGGCGGGGTCAGGTTGGCGTACCAACCGCCGCCCTGGCCCGCCGCCAACCGCACCCAGGTGCGGTAGACCTGCAGCGCGGTGTCGCCGAGGTGGTATTCGCCGTCGTGTTCGGCGATCCAGGCGAACAGGTCGTCGAGGCGTTGTTTGCCCGCTATCTGCTGCTGGGCGAATTCCTCGGTCCACACCCAGTCCGGGTTGACGTTGGAGTCCAGGATCATCCGGTCCACCCGGTCGCCGAACAGCGCCGCGTAGACCGCGCCGAGGTAGGTGCCGTAGGACGTGCCGAGGTAGCCGATCCGCTCCAGCCCGAGGGCGGCGCGCACGGCGTCCATGTCCCGCGCGGTGTTCTCGGTGGTGATGGTGTCCAGATATCCGGGCTGCGCCGCATCGCAAGCCTTCTTGATCTCGTCGCGATTGCCGCCGCCCAGCGAGACCTGCTGGCCCGGCCCGTCCTTCGCGCTCGTGCCGCATTCCAGCGGCGTGGCCCAGCGCAATCCGCGCGGCTGGACGGCGATCCGGTCGTAGTGCTGGGCGAGCGCGGCGGGAAACACCTCCAACCGGCGAGCCCAGAAGTCCAGCGCGTCCGCACCGGGGCCGCCGGGGTTGGCGAACAGGACACCCCGCCGCTCGCCCGTGGCGGCGATCCGGCTGACGGTCAACTCGATCCGGGCGCCGTCCGGGTCGGCGTAGTTCATCGGGACGGCGACGACGGCGCACTGCACGCCCCGATCGGCGGTCACGGACCCCGCGGGACACGTGCCGAACGCCACCGCGGGCGCGGCGTCCGCGACGCCGGTGACGACCGATCCCCCGAGCAGGCCCGCGGCGACGACGGCGGCCGCGACCCGCGAAACCCGCAGTGTCCTCATCATTTCCGTACCTCCCCGAGCCTGCCCGCTCGCGCGCGACGACGGACCCGACCAGAAGCATTCTGCGCAGGGCCGCCGGGCCGGACAAGTCGGTGGCGGGATTTCGCCCGCTCCGGAGTGTGATTTACCCGGAAACCGGGGCACAGAGTAGCGTCGAGCCATGTCGACCGAGGTCAGCAACAACACCGCACTGGAACGTTTCGAGATCTACGTCGACGGTGCGATCGCCGGCTACGCCGAATATCAGGACACGGCGTCCGAGCGCGCGTTCGTGCACACCGAGATCTACCCGAGCTACGAGGGCCAGGGTTACGCGCGGCTGTTGGTCGAGACGGCCTTGAACAGCACGCGCGAGGACAAACTCGGCGCGCTGCCCATGTGCCGGACGGTCCACCACTTCATCGAGACCCGTCCCGAATACCTGGGGATGGTGCCGCACTGGGCGCGCGACCGGCTGAACCTGCCGCAGTAGGCCGTCAATACGCCTCGACGGCGCTGTCGAGCGCCTTCTGCAAATCCACGCGCACCAGCTTGGCGATGTCGCCGGGCCGGGGCGGCAGGTCGAGCACGGGGACGCCGAAGTGGAAGCTGGCGCCCTTGGCCTCCTCCTTCGTCGGCTGCACCGACGGATCATCGCGCGGCCCGTAGCTCAGCGCCATGGACACCAGCACCGGCTCGGCGCCGAGCTTCATCGCCCGGAACGCGATGTGCCCGATACCGCTGCCCACCGCTTGCACGCGGGCCGGGTCCACGTCGTTGCAAGTGCCCTCGGGGAAGACCGCGATGCCGTCGCCGCGGGCCATCCGCTCCGCGCAGACATCCATCATGCGCTGGCCCGCGGCGTTCACCGCGCGGATGCCGTGGTCCTTGCCGCGGAACACCGGGATGCCGCCCATCATGTCGATCTTGCGCCGCTGATCGGGATCGGCGAACAACTCGTCCTTGGCCAGCACGCGCACCCGGCCGATCACCCGCCGTAGCCCGCTGCGCCAAGCGGCCGCGGCCACGGTGTAGGGATCGCTCTCGGACAGATGGTTGATCGCGATGAGTAACGGCCTGTTCTGCCTGATCGCCGTGCGCAGCGCTGCGCGCGCGCCCTCCGCGTAGGTGACGCGGGGATGGTAGCGGCGGCCGAGAATGGCGTAAGCCCCCCAAGCCTGCAGGCGGTTCTGGCGGTGATCGCGGTAGAAGTCGTACACGGTGTCGCTGTTCTCGAGGCGCACCTCGGGCGGTTCCATGACCTGGACTCTACGACGGCGCGCCGGGGCGTCCACCGTCCGGTCGGCGGCCCGATCGGCAAATCCGGTACGCAGAAGTCGGCCGCAGAAGGCGCAATCTGAGCGAACAGCTGCGATGATGTCGGAGTGGCACGCGCAGAAGACCCGGACGATCGGAAGACTCGCGGCGGGCACGGTGACCGCAGGCGACGTGAGTTCCGCCACGGTGACCAGGTGGTTCGCGCCGGGACGCTGCTGGTGTCGGCCACCGAACTGGTCGAGCCGACCTTCCGGCGCACCGTCGTCTACATCATCGAGCACAACGAGGCGGGCAGCCTCGGCGTCGTGCTCAACCGGCCGAGCGACACGGCGGTGCACGAGGTGCTGCCGCGCTGGACGAACGCGGTCGCCGCGCCACGCACGCTGTTCATCGGCGGCCCGGTGAAACGAGACGCCGCGCTGTGCCTGGGCACCGTCCGGGTGGGCGCGCGGATCGAGGGCGTCCCCGGACTGCGCCGGATCGACGGACGCGTCGTCCTGGTCGACCTGGACGCCGATCCCGAGCGGGTGGGCCCGCTCGTCGAGGGCATCCGGATCTTCGCGGGCTACGCGGGCTGGACCTTCGGCCAGCTGGAAGGCGAGTTGGAGAACAACGACTGGATGGTGGTGTCCGCGCTCCCGTCCGACCCGATCAGCAGTGGCCGTCCCGACCTGTGGGCGCACGTGCTGCGCCGCCAGCCCCTGCCGCTGTCCCTGCTGGCGACACACCCGATTGAACTCGAACGCAACTGAGAACGTGTACTCCTCGAAGGGACCGAAGGAGACACGATATGAGATACGACAACTGAACCGGCAAGAGCATGGGTGACTTGTCAGGTGCGCCCACCGACCGGCCCCGCGACTCGAGCGGAGAGGTAGCCAGTTGTGCGCAACCCAGACGGCCAGACGGGCCGGCCCGACGATCGGTCCGAATTGCTGCGGGCCCTCTATCGCGAACACGCCACCGCACTGTGGCGGTACACGCTCGGCTTGGTGCGGGATTCCGGACGGGCGGAGGACATCGTGCAGGAGACCTTGCTGCGGGCCTGGCAACGTCCGAACGTTTTGGACCAGTCCACCACCTCGGCGCGGGCATGGCTGTTCACCGTGGCGCGCAATCTCGCCGTGGATGAGCATCGCAGCGCCCGCAGCAGGCGCGAGGTCCGCACCGACAGCCCGCCCGAACAGCCCGCTCCGGACCAGTCAGACCGCGCGCTGGACAGCTGGCTGGTCGCCGACGCCCTGGGCAGGCTCAGCGCCGATCATCGCGAGGTGATCGTGCGGGCCTACTACCGCGGCCTGTCCACCCATCAGATCGCCGAGGAACTCGACATTCCGCCGGGCACGGTGAAGTCCCGGATGCACTACGGTATGCGCGCATTGCGCCTGGCATTACAGGAGATGGGGGTGACGAACCAGTGACGGACATCACCGACGATTTCAGCACGTGGGACGCCCCGTATGTGCTCGGCTCCCTCACCCGCGAAGAGCGTCTGCAGTACGAGAGCCACCTCGCCGGTTGCCCCGGCTGCCGGTCGGCCCTGGCCGAACTGGCCGGACTGCCGGGCATGCTCGCGCTCGTGGAGCCCGATATCGCGAACGCGATGATCGAGCCGCCCAGGCATCCCGGCGAGCCTGCGCCGCCGATGCCACCGCCGCCGCCGATGCCCGAGCTTCCGCCGATGCCCGAGCTTCCGCCGCCGACGTGGCTCGCCGACGCGGCCGAACGCCGCCGCAAGCGCAGCGGGTGGACGTCGGTCGGCATCGCGGTGGCCTCGGCCGCGGCGGCGGTGGCGATCGCGGTCCCGATCGCCGTCTCGGTGTCCGGATCGAACGACTCGGGCGAGCCGGGCACCAGCGAGCAGGCGTTCGTCGAACGCCAGATGACTCCGGTGGAGCCGACGCCGGTCTCGGCGAGTTTCAAACTCGTCCCGGCGGGCGACCGGACGCGGCTGGTGATGACCTGCAGCTATCCGCCCGGCGACCAGCAGCGCTACAGCACCGAGCTCGCGTTGTACGTCACCCGCACGACCGGTCAGCAGGAGAGACTCGACGCTTGGCCCGCGGGTCCGGGGACCGAGCTGACCATCGACCGAACCATCGACGGTGCGCCCGACCAGGTCCGCTCGGTCGAGATCCGCGCGAGCAACTCCGGGAAGGTCCTGCTCACCGGCACGGTGTGAGCGCATGGACGATCCCCCGCGGGCGCTGCTCGCGGGGGATCTCCTGCGCACGGCCCGTTCAGCGCGTCCGGCGCCGGAAGATCGAGGACGACCACAGGTAACCGACCACGGTCAGACCGACGCACCAGGCGATCGAGATGATCCCGTTGTCGCCGATCTCGGTACCCATCAGCAGACCGCGGATGGTCTCGGTGAACGGGGTGAAGGGCTGGTACTCGGCGAACTGACGCAATCCGGCGGGCATGGTGTCGGTGCTGACCAGGCCGCTGCCGAGGAACGGCAGCATCACCAGCGGGAAGGGCGTGTTGCTCGCGCTCTCCGGGTTCGGCGCGAGCAGGCCGAGCGCCACCGACAGCCAGGTGAGCGCGAACATCACCAACGCGAGCAGTCCGAAGACGGCGAGCCACTCGACCGCGTCGGCATTCGGGCGGAAGCCGATCAGCAGCGCGACGCCCGCCATCGCGGCCACGCCGGCCAGCGCTTGGATCAGTGCGCCGACCACGTGACCGGTCAGCATGGCCGATTGCGCGATGTCCATGGTGCGGAACCGGTTCACGATGCCCTTGGTCGTGTCGGTGGCGACCGACACCGCGACCGAGACCGTCATGTACGCCGGAATCATCAGCAGCATGCCCGGCGCGAGGTAGTCGATGTAGTTTCCGCCGGAGGACTTCTCCAGCGCCCCGCCGAAGACGAAGTTGAACACCAGCAGCAGCACGGTGGGCATCACGATGACGCCGAAGCTCAGACTCGGATAACGCTTGGCATGCAGGAGATTGCGCCGCAGCATGGTCGCCGAATCGGCGAGCGCGTAGGACATGCTCATCGCACGGTTTCCTTTTCGGTGGTGGGGTGGCCGGTGAGGGTGAGGAAGACGTCGTCGAGGTTGGGGGTGTGCACGGCGAGGCCCTCGACCTCGATCCGCTCGTAGTCGAGCCGATCCAGCACCGAGCGCAGCGACTTCACGCCGCCGTCGCTGGGCACCGCGAGGGTGAGGTCCTCCTCGTCGTCCGGTGGCGGGGCGGCGACGCCGAGCGCGTCGGCCGCAGCGGTCAAGGCGGGCCGGTCGGCGAACTCGAGGCGGATGTGCCCGCCCGGCACCAGTCGCTTCAGTTCCGGGGCGGTGCCTTCGGCGACGATCCGGCCGTGGTCGAGCACCGCGATGCGGTCGGCGAGCTGGTCGGCCTCCTCCAGGTACTGGGTGGTGAGGAAGACCGTGACGCGGTAGTCGTCCACCAACCCACGGATGATGTCCCAGATCGCGCGTCTGCTGCGCGGGTCTAGTCCCGTGGTCGGCTCGTCGAGGAAGATGATGCGCGGATCGCCGACCAGCGTCATGGCCAGGTCGAGACGCCTGGTCATGCCGCCGGAGTAGGTGGCCACCGTCTTGTCCGCCGCGTCGACCAGATCGAAGCGCTCCAGCAGATTCTCCGCCAGCCCGCGGGTGTCCCGCCGCGGCAGATGGTGCAGATCGCCCATCAGCAGCAGGTTCTCCCGGCCCGTGAGCAGTTCGTCGACCGCCGAGAACTGGCCGGTCACCCCGATCTGCGCGCGCACCTGCTTGCGCTCGGCGGCGAGATCGTGGCCGCCGATCCTGATCTCGCCCGCGTCCGGGTCGATCAGCGTGGTCAGGATCTGCACGGTGGTGGTCTTGCCCGCACCGTTCGGCCCGAGCAGCGAGAACACCGTGCCCTCGGGGACGGTGAGGTCTATCCCGTCGAGCACCACCTGCTCGCCGAACGATTTACGCAGGCCCCGCGCCGAGACGGCGGGCGTGCGATGGCCGTTCACCATGGTTCTTCCCTTCTGAGATATATGCGACTATGCGAATCAGGGCATGTTTTGCCGACACCGCCCCCTCGGGGTCGCGGTGCTGGTCGATTCGGTTGCCGGTGGCGGCTAGATGTCCAGATCCTCGATCTTCGGCCCCTGGGCCACATCCACCACCCGCCGGTAGAGCTTGTCGGGCAGCTGCCCCTTCAACTCGTCGAGGGAATCCGCGACGACGAAGACGAAGTCACCCCAATCCTGCTGGCCGACGCCGAGCAAGCGACGCCAGCTCTTCGGGTCCCGCCAGTCCTTGAGCCAGTTCGCGCCGGCGTCGGCGGGATATTCGTCCCAGTTCGAATACTGGGCGTGCATCACGTATTTGCCCTTACGGCTGCGATACACCTGGACGTGCTCGATCCGCGTATCGTTGACCTCGTGCCACTCCCCTAGCAGGGTGCCGGAGAAGCGAACCTGGCGCACTCCGTCGCGGCCGACCTTGAGCACGATCTCGTCGTAGCCCTCCAGCCGGCCCTCCTCGAGTTCGATGAACCGGCGCAGCGCCGTGACCACCGCCCCCGAGAGATTGCCGCCGACCAGTTCCTGCGCGCGCTGGAAGAGCGGGAGGTCGTCATCGGCAACGTAGATCGTCTTGTTGGGCATGCTCCGACTATACGTAGATGTATACGTACACGCAAGAAGCGCGGAACATCTTCCGAGTCGCCGTTGAACCGACCGGCAGCCGGGTCCGTATCACTCCTGTACGCAGTCGAAGTTTCGTCAGCGGAAGGAGCGCGGATGCCGACTCGGGTAGTGGACCATCTGGTGCGAGCGATCTCGGCGATGGGCGTGCGCCACATCTTCGGAGTGGACGGCGCCAATATCGAGGACCTGTACGACGCGATCTTCGACGCCCCGGAGCACGTCACCGGAGTGGTCGCGAAACACGAGTTCTCGGCGGCCACCATGGCCGACGGGTACGCCCGCAGCACGGGCGGACTCGGCGTGGTCGCGGCGACCTCGGGCGGCGGCGCGATGAATCTCGTTGCCGGACTGGCCGAATCGTTCGCCTCGCGGGTGCCGGTGCTCGCGCTGGTCGGCCAGCCCCCGACCGCCCTGGAAGGCAACGGCGCCTTCCAGGACACCAGCGGACGCGCGGGGGCGATCGACGCGGTCCGCCTCTTCGGCGCGGTCAGCACCTATTGCGACCGCGTGGAGACCGCCGCCGAACTGCCGGATCGGCTGGACCGGGCGGTGCGGGCCGCCCGGCGCGGCGGCCCGGCGGTGTTGCTGCTGCCCAAAGACGTGCAGCAGGCGGACGCGGGCGACACAGCGCCGTGGCGCCCCGCGCCGCGGACGCATCGGTCCGACGAGGCCGGAATCGCCCGCGTCCGCGCCGCGCTCGGCACAGCCAGGCACACCGGCAAGATCGTCATCATCGCCGGTGATCAGGTCGCGCGCGACGACGCCCGCGACGAGCTGGCCCGCCTGGCCACCGCGCTGAACGCCGCGGTGGGCGTCGCGCCGGACGCGAAGGACACCTACGACAACACAGATCCCGCCTTCTGCGGTGTGGCGGGCAGCATGGGTCATCCCGAGTTGCTGGCGGCGATCCGGTCCTCGGCCCTGTGCCTGCTGGTCGGCACGCGGATGCCGGTTCCCGCCCGCGCGGGCTCGGAGACCGCGCTCGCCGAACGCACGGTCGCCAGCATCGGTGTGGCGCCGCCGTACCTGCCCGCCCTGCACGCGACCAGTACCGATCTCTCGCGAACGCTGGCCGAGCTCGCCGACGCACTGGACGACGGCAGCACCGGACCCGAATGCGTGCGCGCGACGCAACCGCTGACCTCCCTGCGCGTACCCGCCGCCTCCGGTCCCGGCCTGCGGTATCGGGAAGTGGTCGAGACGATCGACGCCGTATTGCCGGACGGCACAGACGTGTTCGCGGACGCGGGCAACACCGGCGCGGCCGTCGTGCACCATCTCCGGGTCCCGCGCGACGGGCGGTTCGTGGTCGCCCTCGGCATGGGCGGTATGGGGTACGCGTTCGGCGCGGGCATCGGGTCCGCGTTCGCGCGCGCGGACGGCGTCCGGCGCACCGTGGTCATCGCCGGTGACGGCTCGTTCTACATGCACGGCATGGAGTTGCACACCGCGATCGAGCACGCACTGCCGGTCACCTTCGTGGTGCTGAACAACAACGCGCACGCCATGTGCGTGACCAGGGAGCAGCTGTACTACCGGGATCGCTACAGCTTCAACCGTTTCCGCCCGGCCTACCCGGGCGCGGGCGTCGCCGCGATGTTCCCCGACCTGCCCGCGTTCTCGGTGCACACCGTCGGCGATCTCGCCGGCGCGCTGCGGCACTGCCTGCACACCGAGGGACCGTCGTTCCTTTCGATCGAGTGCGATCCCGACGAGATCCCCCCGTTCCTGCCGTTCCTGACCACCGTGGAGCAAACGCTCGGCCACAACTGAACGCCCGCGCTCGCACTACCCGAAGGAGTACCACCGTGACCACGAGTTCCCTCCCTGCCCTCAGCGACATTCCGGAACAGGCGGTGCCGGGCGTGCTCCGCATCGAGAACTCCGACAAGGACGCGACCACGCCGATCATCATGGACATGCTCCGGTCGGTGTATCCGCACGACCAGATCTACGGCGACTACTGCCCGGTGCAGGGCTATATCGCCGCCCCACCGCGAGAGGTGTACGAATACCTCGCCGACACCAGGTCGCTGGAGGAGTGGACCTACAGCATGCGCGGATTCGTCGAGACCGACGAACCCGGACTGTGGCTGGCCTATGACCGGCTGGGCGACGAGACCAAGATCTTCACTCGCACCTTTGCGAACCCCGACGCCATGACCGTCGACTACCACTGCGCCTGGGACCAGTCACGACACCTGTGGATGATCTACCTCCTGCGCGTGGTCGACGCCCAGGTGGTGTTCGACAAGCCGGGGTCGGTGGTGCTGTGGGTGAACTGCAAGCACCCCTTCTACGACGAGAACCCCTACACCGAGACCGCCCCGCCGGAGCGACCGGTATGGGTCGGCGACTTCTGGGACATGTTCTCGGCGGGTCATCAGCTGGAGATGGACAACCTCAAGGCCATCTGTGAGTACCGGGCCGCGCACGGCCTTCCGATCAAGCCCGACTGGATGAAGTGAGACGCGCTATGCACCAGAACACCTCCGGCCTACCACCGGTCAGCCTCGTCGACGTGGCCTCGTACCTCCCCGGCGAACCGGTCGGCACCGAATATTTCACCCAGTTCGCCCGCTCGGATCGGATGGCCAAGAACGTTATGTTCCGCGCGCCCAAGGGCCGCCACCACGTGGCGCGCGACGAGACCGCGGTGGACATGGTCGAGCGCGCCGTCGCACCGCTGATCGAACGCAACGGCGCCGACGCGATCGCCGAAGTCGACGTCCTGATCACGCATACCCAGCTGCCGGACAATCCGGTGCTCGGCTGCGGCCCCGAGGTGGCGCGCAGGCTCGGCATCCGCCCCTCCTACGTCTACGACGTGCACAACGGCGGGTGCGCGGCGTTCGTGCACATGATGGCGATGGCCCGCATGATCCTGCAGACCACCTCCGCCCGCACCGCGCTGATCGCGGCGAGCCAGAACTGCGCGGGACCGGTGTTCACCCAGACCGAGATCCGCAAGCTGGCCCAGGCCCCGGTGCCCGGCGACGGCTGCGGAGTGGGGCTGCTCCGCAAGGACGACAGCGCACCGATTCTCGACATCGAATGCCGCACCTATCCCGAGTTCGCCGGGGACATGGAGTTCTCCACCAACGGCGAGCGCAAGTATTGGGAGCCGGGCGAGGGCCAGGGGTGCGTCAGCTTCACCGAATCCAAGGTGACCAAGGTGTTCGCCCGCGGCAACCGGCTGGTCCCGGAAGTCGCGCTCGCGGTGTGCGATCGGATCGGCGTGCGGGGACGCGACGTCGACACGTTCGTCACCAATCAGCCGAACCGCCTGTTCCTGCGCAACTGGCACGACGCGCTGGAGCTGCCCGCGCAGCGGCATCCCGACACCTTCGACTCCTGCGGCAACCTGTTCGCCGCGGGCATCCCGGTGACGCTGGATGTGGAGAACCGGGCGGGACGGCTGGCCAACGGATCGCTGGTGCTGCTGGCCGGCTTCGCGCACGCGGGCGATTTCGCGGGCGCGGCCGCTGTCCGCTGGGGAGCCGCGCGATGAGCGTGCGCGTTGTCGACGGCACCCGGCCCTCGCGTCGGCACCAGGTATCCCGGGTGCCGCCCCGCTTCGACCTCACCCTGAGCGAGAATCCGTTCCCACCGCTGCCTTCGGTGCTGCGAGCGGTGCACATGACGCTGGCTCAGGCCAACCGATACCCGGAGTTCCTGCCGCATCGGCTGCCGTCGCTGATCGCCGGGCATGTGGGTGTCCGGGCGGATCAGGTGGTGGTCGGATCGGGGGCGACCGGCGTGGCCCTGCAGATCCTGCAGACGCTCACCACGCCGGGAGAAGAGATCGTCTACAGCGCGCCGACGTTCGACGGGTATCCGATCATGGCCGAGATGGCCGGACTCGAGGCCGTGCCGGTGCCGCTGGACGCGGCGGGCGATCAGGATCTGCGGGCGATGCGGCGTGCCGTCGACCGGCGCACCGCACTGGTCGTGGTGTGCCGTCCGCACAATCCCACCGGAACGGTGCTTCCGGCCGACGAGCTGAAGGCGTTCCTGTCCGACATGCCTGCCCGTGTCCCGGTGCTTCTCGATGAGGCGTACGTCGAATTCCTGGGCGCGGCGGAGTACATCGACCCGCTGGCATTGATCGCGAAGCACCCCAACCTGCTCGTCCTGCGGACCTTCTCGAAGGCGTACGGCTTGGCCGGGCTGCGGATCGGTTACACCTTCGGCAGACCCGAGCTGATCGCGCGCGTGAGCAAGCTGCAACTCCCCTTCGGGATGAGCGCGGCAGCGGTGGCCGCGGTCGCCGCCTCGTACGCCGCCGAACCCGAACTCGCCGCGCGCACCTTCCGCATCACCGAGGAGCGGGACGCGCTGCGTGCCGCGCTGATGGCCCGCGGATTCGCGATACCGGAAAGTCGCGCCAACTTTCTGTACATCCCCGGTCCCGGCACCGTCACCGCGCTGCGCCGCGCGGGGATCGCCGCGAAGTCCTATCCGGACGGCAGCGCGCGAATCGCCGTCGGCGACCCCTCCGCCGACCACGCGGTTCTCCAAGCGCTTTCGACACACGCCCGGTGAGCTCGGGTCGGGCCTCGACGGCGACTCGCGGACATGCCGGAGATCCGCCATCTGTGCGCGTCGGGTGGCTTGGAGCGGCCTGTCCGAGGTGATTCGATCGAGGGATGTGGGGTGCATTCGAGGTCAACGCGGCGCCCGCACACGGGACCGCGAGTCGTGTGCTGTTGCGGCTCGCCGTGGGGCGATGGGCGTTCATCCTGCGCCAGACGCTCATCGAGCCCGGCGGCAGCAGCGGGTGGCACTACCACGACGGGACACTGTTCGTGCTGGTAGCGCGGGGAACCCTGGATCACCCCGGCGCGAACTGCGCGCCGGTCGCCTATCGGCGGTGGCGGGTCTTCCGGGAGCCGAGCGGACCGCGCTATCCGCACGTGGCCCGTAACGTCGGGACCGCGCCGGTACTGTTGTGCGTGCTCTACATCACTCCGATCGGCAGCCCGCTGTCGCGCGGTGTCGCACCGCCGCCGTGTGCGGACGACATGGAGTGAGCCTCGTGCTCGGCACGCTGCGAATGGTTATGGGCCGTTCAGGAGTGACGACTGTCGGCCGAGGTGACCGGGCCCGGCGCGTGCGGCCGACGTCAGCCCGCCGGTTGGCAGGCGTCGCGAAGCGAGCAGGCGCCGCAGGAGTTGCCGCAGCCACCGGTCTCCGGGGGCGGCGCGATGGCGGCGGCCGCCTGCGCCGCGGCATTCGCGCCCGCGCCGAGGGTGAACAGCGCGACCACGGCGGCGGCGCCCGCGACCGCGAGCGCGACGACGCCGCCCGCGGCGAGCCCGACCAGACCACCGGCGAACAGCAGCGCTCCGGCCGCGATCGAGGTGGGCGCGGCGACCCGGTTGGCGATGCGGAACGTCTCGTCCGTGGACAGCGCGGCCTCGGTGTGGACGCCGAAGAAACGATTGCGGGGCAACCGGCCGGTCAGCCCGAGTGCGCCGGTTGCGACGGCCACGACGGCCAGCACGAACAGGACGAGAGCGACGACGAACACCCATGCAGGCTAGCGCATCGGTGCCGCCGCGCCGCCGACGGGCCGTGCGACGGCGAACACGTCCGCAAAGTCCAGGCCAGCCCGATTTTCGGTCCAGCCGAGGGGACGTTCTACCCTGATAGACGAAGTTTGTCGGGGATCGGCGACCACAAGAAGGCAGGACCGTGCAAGACACACGCGCAACCGAAAGCGATGTACCAGAGCACCGGTACAACGCGGAGCTTGCCGGCCGCATCGAACGCCGGTGGCAGCGGACGTGGGACGAACGCGGAACCTTCCACGCGCCGAACCCGGTGGGGCCGCTGGCCGGCCGCACCCCGGCCGACAAGCTGTTCATCCAGGACATGTTCCCGTACCCGTCCGGCGCGGGCCTGCACGTCGGGCATCCGCTCGGTTACATCGCCACGGACGTCTTCGCGCGCTACCACCGGATGCACGGACGCAACGTGTTGCACGCCCTTGGCTACGACGCGTTCGGCCTGCCCGCCGAGCAGTACGCCGTGCAGACCGGCGCCCATCCGCGCGACACCACCGAGGCGAACATCGCCACGATGCAGCGCCAGCTCGACCGCCTCGGCCTCGGCCACGACCGGCGCCGCTCGTTCGCGACCACCGATCCCGAGTACTACCGCTGGACGCAGTGGATCTTCCTGCGCATCTACAACGCGTGGTTCGACCCCGCACTGAACCGGGCCCGCCCGATCGCCGAGCTGGCGGCCGAGTTCGCGTCCGGCGCGCGGGCCGTTCCGGACGGCCGGTCCTGGGACACGATGTCGGTTGCCGATCGCGGCGCGCTGCTGGACTCGCACCGGTTGGTGTACCAGACCGAGTCGGTGGTCAATTGGTGCCCCGGTCTGGGCACCGTGCTGGCCAACGAGGAAGTCACCGCCGAAGGCCGCAGCGAACGCGGCAACTTCCCGGTGTTCCGGAAGCGGCTGCGGCAGTGGATGATGCGCATCACCGCCTATTCCGATCGGCTGGTCGACGACCTGGACCGGCTGGACTGGCCGGAGAACGTGAAGTCGATGCAGCGCAACTGGATCGGCCGCTCCCGGGGCGCGCAGGTGAAGTTCGACGCCGACGGCGAGCAGATCGAGGTCTTCACCACCCGGCCCGACACCCTGTTCGGCGCCACCTACGTCGTGCTCGCGCCGGAACACGAGCTGGTCGACAAGCTCACCGCGCCCGCCTGGCCCGCGAACACGGACCCGCGCTGGACCAACAACGGCGCCGCCACACCGGCCGACGCCGTCGCGGCCTACCGCAAGTCGATCGCGGCCAAGTCCGATCTGGAGCGCCAGGAGAACAAGGAGAAGACCGGCGTCTTCCTGGGCAACTACGCGATCAACCCGGCCGACGGCAAGGCCGTGCCGATCTTCATCGCCGACTACGTGCTGAGCAGCTACGGCACCGGCGCGATCATGGCCGTTCCCGGGCACGACCACCGCGACTGGGAGTTCGCGTCCGTCCTCGGACTGCCGATCGTCGAGGTCATCAGTGGCGGCGACCTGGAGAAGGGCGCGCACGCGGGCGAGGGCGCGCTGGTGAACTCCGGCTATCTCGACGGGATGTCCGTCGAGGACGCCAAAGCGGCGATGATCGCCCGGCTGGAGGCCGACGGCCACGGCAAGGGCACCATCCAGTACAAACTGCGCGACTGGCTGTTCGCCCGTCAGCGCTACTGGGGCGAGCCCTTCCCGATCGTGTACGACGAGCAGGGCGCTCCCCACGCGCTGCCGGAGTCGATGCTGCCGGTGTCGCTGCCGGAGCTGGACGACTTCGCCCCGGTGACCTTCGATCCGGACGACGCGGACTCCGAACCGTCCCCGCCGCTGGCCAAGGCGACCGACTGGGTGGAAGTCGAACTCGACCTCGGCGACGGCCCCAAGCGCTACCGCCGCGACACCAATGTCATGCCGCAGTGGGCGGGCAGTTCCTGGTACGAGATCCGCTACGCCGACCCGACGAACGCGGAAACCTTCTGCGCCAAGGAGAACGAGGCGTACTGGCTCGGCCCGCGCACCGAAGTCGGCGGGCCGGACGATCCGGGCGGCGTCGACCTGTACGTCGGCGGCGTCGAGCACGCGGTGCTGCACCTGCTGTACGCCCGGTTCTGGCAGAAGGTGCTCTACGACCTGGGTGACGTGTCCGCGAGCGAGCCGTACCGGCGGCTGTTCAACCAGGGCTACATCCAGGCGCACGCCTACACCGACGAGCGCGGCGCGTACGTGCCCGCCGCCGAGGTGGTCGAGCGCGACGGCGCGTTCTTCTGGACCGACCCGACCGGCGCCGAGATCCCGGTGCGCCAGGAGTACGGCAAGATCGGCAAGTCGCTGAAGAACGCCATCTCCCCGGACGAGATGTGCGACCTGTACGGCGCGGACACCTTCCGCTTCTACGAGATGTCGATGGGTCCGCTGGACACCTCGCGGCCGTGGGCCACCAAGGACGTCGTGGGCGCGCACCGGTTCCTGCAGCGCGCCTGGCGTCTGGTGGTCGACGAGGAGTCCGGCGCGCTGCGGGTGACCGACGCCGAGCCGACCGGCGAGACGCTGCGCCTGCTGCACAAGACGATCGCCGGAGTGGACGAGGATTTCGCCGCGCTGCGCGACAACACGGCGGGCGCCAAACTGATCGAGCTGACCAACCACCTGACCAAGAGCTACCCGGACGGCGCGCCGCGCTCGGTGGTGGAGCCGCTGGTGCTGATGCTGGCCCCGCTGGCCCCGCACATCGCCGAGGAACTGTGGGAACGCCTCGGCCACACCGCCTCGCTGGCGCACGGCCCCTTCCCGGTCGCCGATCCGGCGCTGCTGGTGGAGGAGTCCGTGGAGTACCCGATCCAGGTGAACGGCAAGGTGCGCAGCCGGGTTCAGGTGGCGGCCGACGCGGACAACGCGGCGATCGAGGCGGCCGTGCTGGCCGACGAGAAGATCGCCGCGCTGCTCGACGGCGCGGCGCCGCGCAAGCTGATCGTAGTGCCCGGCCGACTGGTGAACATCGTCGCCTGACGGCTGGTCAGCGCGGCGGGAGCAGCACGGCGTCGAGCGTGACCAGGGAAAGGTTGCGCTCTTCGACGATGTCGGCCAGTTGTCCGTAGCAATGCGTGCCGTCGGGCGCGTCGGCGTGCCCGATGACGATCGTCTGCGGCCGGAAGTACTGCCGCGCGCATTCGATCGCGTGGTCGGCCGGGCGAATCACACGGGCAGGAGCACGTCGGTGAGCCGATCGCGGGGGCGAGGATCCAATCGGCGACGTGCGCGCCGACAGTGAGCGCACGCTATCGCCGCGAGAGCTACACCGGGCGCGTCCGGGAATCAGTACGGCCGTAGCACGACCTCCGTGGGGTGCGCGTCACGCGGGGTATCGATGGCCGAGCGGACCGCGTACGCCACGGTCTCCGGCGTGAGAAAGTCCTCGGCACGGTACTCGCGTCCCTCGCCCGCGATGATCTCACGCTGCATATCGGTGTCGATGCGCCCCGGATGGATCGAGGTCACCCGCAGTTCCGGCTCCTCCTGCCGCAACGCGTCACCGAACGCGCGCAGCCCGAACTTGCTCGCCGCGTAGGAGGCCCAGCCCGCGTTGGCGCGTAGTCCGGCGCCCGAGTTGATCAGCACCACGTGCCCCCGGCCCGCCCGCAACGCGGGCAGCAGCAGGCGGGTGAGTTCGGCGACCGCGATGAGATTGGCTTCCAGCGTATTTCGCCACTGCTCGACGGTGGACCCCGCGATCGTGCCGAGATCGGCGATGCCCGCGTTGTGCACCAGCACGTTCAGGCTCCGGATCGGCGCGGCCGCTTCGGCGAGGGCGGCGTAGTCGGTCAGCTCGACCGGCCAGCCCTGCGCGGTGGGCAACTCCGCCAGGATGCCGCGCAGCGACTCCGCCGATCGCGCGCCGAGCAGCAGGTCGTGCGTGGGCGCGAGCGCGCGGGCGATCGCCGCGCCGAGGCCGCGGCTGGCGCCGGTGATCAACGCGGTCGGTTTCGGTCTCGCGGCGGAAGTCATGGGCCCCACCGTAACCGGCTGGGTGAAGAAGGCGTAAAAACGCGTAGCACTGGACGAACGACTAGCGATGCAGGCTGGATCGAGGTGAGAATCTCGAGCAGCGAATCACGGACGGGGCGTGCGAAAGTGAGAACCGCCGAACAAGAACCGGCCACGGGCCGATCGGATGAGGATGAAACGGACACCGCTGAGCGGGCATATCTGCGGGTGACATCGCAGAATAGGGGGATGGCACATCCGGGCTTCACCCCCACCCAGCTCGCGGCCCGCGCTGCCTACCTGCTGCGCGGCAACGATCTGGGCACGATGACCAGCGCGGCGCCACGACTGTACCCGCACATGTGGAGCTGGGACGCGGCGTTCGTCGCGGTCGGTCTCGCGCCGCTGAGCGTGGAGCGCGCGGTGGTCGAGTTGGACACCTTGCTCTCGGCGCAGTGGAAGAACGGCATGATCCCGCACATCGTCTTCGCCAACGGTGTGGACGGTTACTTCCCCGGCCCGGCCCGCTGGGAGTGCCGCAAGCTGGCGGCCAACGCGCCGGACGGCCCGGACACCTCGGGAATCACCCAACCGCCCGTGCACGCCATCGCGGTGCAGCGGATCCTGGATCATTCGCGCAGGCACGGCCGCAGTACCAGGGCGGTGGCCGAGGAGTTCCTCAACCGGCGCTGGCCGGACCTGGTGCGCTGGCACCGCTGGCTGGCGCATGCCCGCGATCCCAAGGAGACCGGCCGCATCACGCTGTATCACGGCTGGGAGTCCGGGATGGACAACTCGCCGCGCTGGGATCGCGCCTACGACCACGTGGTTCCCGGCGACCTGCCGCCCTACCGCCGCGAGGACGTGCTGGTCGTCTCCGACCCGACCCAGCGCCCCACCGACCGCGAGTACGACCGCTATCTGTGGCTGGTCGAGCAGATGCGCCGGGCGGGCTACGACGACTATCAGCTCGCCTCCACCATGAGCTTCGCCGTCGAGGACGTGTTCGTCACCGGGATCTTCTCGCTGGCCTGCGAGGTGCTGGCCAATATCGGCGAGGAGTACAAGCAACCGCACGCGGACGTACGCGATCTCTACGCTTGGGCCGACCGGTTCCGCGCCGGCGTCGTCGCGACGACCGATGCCCGCACCGGCGCGGCCCGCGATTTCGACGTGCGGTTGCAGCGGTGGATCAACACCGAGACACTCTCCATGTTCGCGCCCCTGCTGTGTGGCGGGCTCCCCCGCGATACCGAGCGCAGCTTGCTGCGCTTGTTCGAGGGCCCGCGGTTCTGCGGGCATCCGGACCTGCGTTACGCGCTGCCGCCCTCGACGTCGCCGGTGTCCAAGGATTTCCGTTCCCGCGAGTATTGGCGCGGTCCGGTGTGGCCGGTGATGAGCTGGCTGTTCTCCTGGGTCTTCGCCCGGCGCGGCTGGGCGGAGCGCTCCTTCATGCTGCGCGCCGAGGGCTTGCGGCAGGCCAGCGACGGCAGTTTCGCCGAGTACTACGAGCCGTTCACCGGCGAACCGCTCGGCAGCATGCAGCAGTCGTGGACGGCGGCGTCGGTCCTGGATTGGCTCGGCTGAGGGCTCAGGACACGTCTGACACCCCACCCGTCACACTGGTAACAATCAGAGCGAGTGGCTATCGTCGTGCGGCATGGACACCTGGAGGTCGACCCCCCGCCGCGCCGCGGCGCTGTCGCTGATCACACTGTCCGGCATACTCGCCACCGCGCTACCCGCGACCGCCGCGCCGACCGGTCCGGACGTCTCCTCCTGGCAGCACACCGACGGAAGCCTGATCGACTGGTTCGCGGTCAAGCGTTCGGGCCACAACTTCGCCATGGTCAAGGCCACCGAGGGGCTCAACTACATCAATCCGTACTTCGTGCCCGACAGCCTGCTGATGCGCGCGGCGGGCATGGCCCGCGGCACCTACCACTATGCCCGGCCCAACCTGCCACCCGAACCACAGGCCGCGATGTACGCCGCGGTGGTGCTGGGACAGAACGGACCGCTCGACCTGCCACCGGTACTGGACCTGGAGAACACCGGCGGCCTCGGCCCCGCGGCCCTGATCGACTGGACCCACCGCTACTTGAACACCGTGGAAGCGCTCACCGGCCGCGTCCCGATCCTCTACACCTATCCCAACTTCTGGCATACCGCGATGGCCGACACCGCCGAATTCGCCGAGTACCCGCTTTGGATCGCCGACTATCGCGGCAACGCCCAACCGGAAGTCCCCGGCGGCTGGTCCACTTGGACGTTCTGGCAGACCACCGACAGCGGCGCCATCCCCGGCATCGCGGGCCGCGTCGACCTCAACGTCTACAGCGGCGCCCAAGGCGATTTCGCCCGCTTCGCGAACATGAGCGGCACCGGCAGCGGATGAGAGTGGAGCCGCTACCCGCCCAGTCGAGTAGCGGCCCCACCCGTGGGAAAAGCCGCGGAGGGTGGTCGGCCGTGGTTGCAGGGGGCCGGTGGGGCGCCGCGGCTGTGGTCGTCAGACGCCGATGCGGCCGCCGTTCTTCTTCCAGACTGCCACGACCGACGGGCGCGGCTGGGCCGTGCCGCCGTCGGGCCAGTGCGACAACGGGTTGTCGGGTGTGGCGTCGTCGGCTTCACCCGGGTGCTGCACGCAGACCATGACCCGCGCCTCGCCGACCACCGGGCCACAGGTCTCCGCGCCGCGCGGGACGGTGAGGAACTGCTTGGTCTGGCCGCGATTCGGGCCGTCGAGCACCACGGAGAACAATCCGTCGTTCGACTTCGACGCGTTGCCGTCGGTGGAGATCCACAGGTTGCCGTACGGGTCGAAGGCCAGGTTGTCCGGGCAGGAGATCGGGCTCACCTCGGACTTGTCGTATCCGGCGTAATAGGTGTCGGCCGCCGCGGGATCACCGCAGACCAGCAGCAGCGACCAGGTGAACGTGGTGCCGGTGTGGTTGTCGTCGATCTCCAGGATCTGGCCGTTCTTGTTCAGCTTGCGCGGGTTCGCCTCGTCCGGGCCCTGCTTGCCTTCCGCGCCGCGGTTGTCGTTGTTGGTCAGCGCCACGTACACCTTGCCGGTGTAAGGGTTGGCCTCGAAGTCCTCCGGGCGGTCCATCTTGGTGGCGCCGACCTTGTCGGCGGCCATGCGGGTGAACACCGCCACCTCTTCCGCGCTCATGCCGTCGACCAGCGACTTGCCCTTGCCGTCCGCGCCGGTCTCCAGCAGCGGGATCCACTGGCCGGTACCGGTGAAACCCTTGTCCGACGGCTTCGCGCCGGTGCCGTCGATCTTGTCCGCGTGATCACCGGTGAGTTTGGCGACGTACAGGGTGCCCGCGTCCAGAATGGTCAGGTTGTGCCGCATGCTGGCCGCGCCGGTGCCCGACTGGATCTTGCGCGAGGACACGAACTTGTACATGTAGTCGAACTTCTCGTCGTCACCGGTGTAGGAGACGACGTCGCCGTTCTCGGTGACGTAGATGGTCGCGCCCTCGTGCTTGAGCCGTCCCATCGCGGTGTGCTTGATCGGCGTCGAGGTCGGGTCCCACGGATCCACCTCGACGACGTAACCGAAGCGGTTGGCCTCGTTGGGTTCCTGCGCCAAATCGAAGCGCTTGTCGGCGCGCTCCCACTGGTTGGCGGTCTTGCCCGCGGAGAAGCCGTAGCGCTTCAGCCGGGCCGCGGCGGCAGACTCGGTCACCTTGTCGCCGTTGGCGAAGTAGCCGTTGAAGTTCTCCTCACCGGACAGCACGGTGCCCCACGGCGTCAGGCCGCCGGAGCAGTTGGCGAAGGTGCCGAGCACCTTGGTGCCGGTGGGATCGGCCGAGGTCTTCACGAACTCGCTGCCCGCGGCGGGACCGGTCAGCTCGAACTCAGTGGTCGCGGTGATCCTGCGGTTGTACTTGCCGAAGGCGGGAACCAGCTTGCCCGAACCGGATTCACCCTTGACCTCGACCACGGACAAGCCGTGGGCGGCCATGGTGATCGCGATCTGCTCGTCGGTCGGCGCGTCCTTGTTGTAGCCACGGAACATGTGCGGGCTGGTGGTGTACTCGTGATTGACCACCAGCAAGTAGCCGTTCGCCTGACCCTCGATCGGCAGCAGGGCGGCGAAGTCGTTGTTGTAGCCGAACTGCTCGGCCTGCGCGGCGGCGGTTTGCTTGTCGAAGTCGAAGGCGGGCGCGCCCGGGAACAGCGGATCGCCCCAGCGGATCACCACGGACTGCTCGTAGCCGTCCGGGATCACCACGGCGTCTTCCTTGTTCGGTGCGACGGCGGTGAAATCGGTTCCGGTTCCGGGCGGCCCGGCGGGCGAGGCCGACACCGCGGGCTTCGGCTCGTCGTCACCGCAGGCCGCGAGCACGCTGCCCGCGCCGACCGCGAGCACCGCGGCCGCGCCGCCCTTGATCAGTCCGCGCCGGTTCAGCGAGCTGACAATGTCACCGAAGTAGGCGCCCGCGGAAGTGTTCGGCGTCTCGTGGAAGCACGCGTTCGCGCACTTGTACTCACAGGTGACGGCAGCGCGTGACGACTGTCCGTCGTGCTTCACGAAAAGGGCGAGTGGCTGAAGACTCACGGTGACTCCTGGGTTGGGCCGATGGCCGCACGGTAAACCATCCGGACAATCCGGAAGGGACGGCAAAGTGAACAACCGCCCAATTAGGTAACCCTCAAATTGCCGGACCGCCAGACCTGGGAACAAACGAATGCCGCGCCGATTCGATGATCTCGAATCGACGCGGCATTTGTCTCTGCAAGCGGTTGCCTCGGTTCCTTCCGGCCCGGCGCGAAGTTCGTCCGGCTCACCCATCAGGCGTTCACCGGAAGGGCGATGACGACCTCGCTCTCGTTCTCGGGCAGGTAGTGCGCCCGCAGGATGCGGCCCACCTGCACTTGGGCGACACTGGCGGGTGCGAGGAACTTCGTCACCCGGGTCGCGAAGCTCGACCCGTCGGGCCGGGTGACGACCAGGCCGAGTTCGACCTCGGAGTGACCGTCGCGGATGTTGCCGGTCACCGACAGCGCCTGCACCACCGCCTGGGTGGCGATGCCGCGCTCGGCGATGTCGAGCTTGTGCCGGGTGGTGATGCCCTTGCGGATCAGGGACTCGTTCATCGCGTGCTGCGCGGCGGAGGCGTCGCCGGACAGGTCGACCTCGACCCGGTCGGTGCGGCCGGGCAGGTAGCGCACCGGAAGCACCACTCCGGCGCGCAGCAGGGCCAGTTCGGTGAGCGGCACGATCATCTTCGCCGAGGAGTGGAAGGTCTTGCCGTCCGCGCCCTCGACGCTGAACTCGACGTGGACCTGCGGCTGGTCGTTGACGGTGACCCCGGTCTGCCGCACCGATCGGACAGTGCCGAGGCCGGTGAGCCCGCCGCGGAACTCCGCGCTGTTGCGTCCGGTCAAGGCGCTGACGATCCCTTCGCCGGTGAACGCGAAGACCATGGGGACCAGGGTGAGCGCGATGATCGGCAGCGCCATCTCGAAGCCGAGCCAGCCCATTCCGGCGGGCTCCCATTCGCTGGCCGGGACGTAGGTGACGGCGTGGTAGACGTAGTAGCCGATCGCGACGGCGGCGAGGGCGAGGGCGAGCAGACGGAACTTGTTCATGACTTTTCCTTTTCGGTGTCGAAGATTCGGGTTCGCCACGCCCCGTCATCCCTGAGGTTCGAGCGGGATGACGGGGCGGACCGGGGAAACACGCTGCGATCAGGCGCCGACGATGGACGAGCAGGCGAAGGTGATGTCGAACTTCGACGTCTTCGGGCCGGCCAGCGGGTTGGTCAGGTCGGGCGCGCCCACGCCCTCGCCGGTGACCTTGAAGGTGTTGCCGTCCTTCACCACCGTGGCGGAGCCGCCCGGCATGCCGTTGCCGAAGCCGACCGCGTAGGGCAGGCCGTTGTCGCCGCCTTTGCTGCCCGCGATCCCGACGGCCTGCACGGTGTTGGCGTCGGTGATGGTCGCGCTCACCGAAAGGTTGCCGTAGGCGGAGTTCTCGGTGTCGGTCAGCGCCAGCGCCAGGGTGCCGCCCTGCTTCGCGCAGGTGGTGGTGAACTTCGCGTCGAAGGCCTTGCCATCGACGGAAGCGACCGACTTCCCCGCCGGGGCGGCCGGCTGCGCCGAGGACGGAGCGGGCGCGGCGGGCGAGCTCCCCTTGCTGTCCCCGCATCCGGTGAGCACCGCGACGGCGGCGGTGGCGGCGAAAGCGGCAGCTGCGATGCGGAGCGAAGTGGTGTTCATGGTCTGCGTCCTTGTCGTTCGAGGGGCGGCGCCCCTGGTTCTGTTTCTCCGGCCTCCTGTCGGGCCGTTGAGAAAAAGGTAGGAACGATTCGCGCCCTACCGATCCCAGGTTTTCCGCATTTACGCAGGTAGACGCCGTGCGACTAGAGCGATCAGGACCGGCTCAGGTCCTCGAACGCGCCGACACCCTGACATCCGAACTCAGCCTGCACCGGATCCGGTCCGCGGTTCGAGCAGTACGACGAAGATGAACTCGACGAGGACGAAGACAAACGCCGCTTTTACCGCCCTGCGGCGACCTCGACCTTCTCGCAATGGACCCGGCTACGGCATCGCCCGGCTGGATCGCGCACTGGAGGTACGGCCGGTAGCGCAATGATGCCCACGCTCATCGCCTTCGGAGTCGTCTTGTGGCTCGCGCTCTGCTTCGTCGTGACCACGGCCACCCTCGAGTACCGCGTCACCCGTGCGGAAAAGCTCTATCTGGCGTCGGCCGCGAGCCCATCGCTTCCATCCGACGTCGAAATAGAGCATCTATGTGACCTCACCGAGCCGCGCCGCGATCCGTGGGTGCGCGCGGAACCGGTTCCGGCGTAACCGCTGCCGCTTCGCCTGAAGCGTGGCGGCCATACGCACATAACTCCGCAAGTTCTGTCGCGGCTCCGCGCCGCCTTCTCGTGGGAGGTGTTCGACAAAATGGCCACCAACGGCGATGCCGAGGCCGACTCGAGCGGGCCGTGCTACGACACCGACGTCCTCGCCCGGACACTTTCGTAGTCGGACCACAACAACCCGAACTGGCCGATGCAGAGTTACGAGACGGCCTACCACCATCACCAGGATTGCCCACCCATGAGTGGCACATGGTGGAGGGGCTTCCCGGGTTTTGCCGCAACCATGTGCCACTCGCAGCCGGCCGGTTCAGCCGTAGCGGAGACTGTCGGGCACTGCTATGTAGCGGCGTGCTCGGGTGGCCATCAGATGGGCGTGATGCAGGTTGATCACTGCGCGGCTCCTTCCGCCGCGGCGGCGTGCACCGGTCGACGATGCAGGACCAGCTTGGTGGTGTGCGCGGTGTACGCCTCGGGGGCGTCCTCCCAATCGGCCGTGAGGGTGGTCACCTGTTCGGCGGGGAAATCATGCTCGGCAATGAAATTCAGGAGCTCCGGCAGGACCGGCCGCACATGAGAGACCCCGATCTGCAAGGTGGCGTCGTTCGCGTACATATGCATCAGGGGGACCTTGGTGCCAACCGGGAGGTAGTAGCCGACGGGCCGGCAGAACCCGCCCGGCGCAAGCGACCGCAGCGCGGCGTCGACTCCTGCGGCCGAAGAGGTGCCTTCCACGGCGCTGTCGTAGTCGCGGCGCGGAATGTCGGTGAGCCGCCGATTACCCTTCGCGGCAGCGGAGTGCACTGTGGCGCCGAGATTTTCGGCGATCTCCAGGCGCTCGCGCCGATGATCGACGTAGTCCACGACCTCCGCTCCCAATGGACCGACCTGCTCACTGTGGCGCTGCGCGAACACGGAGCCGACCAGGCCGACGCCGAGCAGACCGCCACGCTGATCGTCGCCGCGTTAGAAGGAAGCGTGGCCATATGCCGCGTCGAACGCAGCACGCGGGCACTGGACCGTATCAGTGCGAAGCTCGAGAACATCGTCTCGGAAACGATCACACGGACCGATCGCGGACACTGATTGCCCACCGGACGGTCCATCCGCACATTGCGATCCCACACCGGCGTGCAGAGGGAGGCGCCCCCCTCATCCTTCCCGGGTGAATCATCCCGCGGACTCCGGTCAGAGCACAGGGCGGCATCTACGACACCACAGCTCGACACCCTTTGAACAGCGTGGTAGCCGGGCCCGCTGCCCTAGGGTTCAGAAGATGGGCGCTGTCCTGGGTGATCTGTTGCCTCTCGCGGTCGGTGTCGCGATCTCACCGATCCCGATCATCGCGGCGATCCTGATGATTCTGTCGGCCCACGCGGGCGGCGCCGGTCGCGGGTTCGCACTGGGCTGGGTCGTCGGCATCCTCGCGGCGACGACGCTCGTGACGCTGCTGTCCGGGCCGCTGGGCGGTTCGGCCGATCGGCAACCCTCGGTGGCGGGCGCATGGGTGAAGATCGCGCTCGGGATACTGCTGCTCGGGCTGGCCGCGGCACAGTGGCGGTCGCGCACCGACACCGACGTACCCGGGTGGATGCGCGCGGTCGACCGATTGACCGTCACCAAGGCCACCGGGCTGGGGATCTTGTTGTCCGCGGTGAATCCGAAGAATCTGCTGCTGTGCCTGTCCGCGGGCGTGATCATCGGCTCCAGCAGCACCAGCGGCGGCGGCCAGGTCCTCGCCGTCGCCATGTTCACTCTGCTCGCCGCCTCCAGTGTGCTGGCCGTGATTCTCGGCTACACCCTCGCCGCCGACCGGCTACGCACCCCGCTCGAACGCCTCCGCGATCGGCTGCAGAACAACAGCCACCTCGTATTGGCCATCGTGCTGCTCATCATGGGCACGGTAGTACTCGGCAAAGGTCTCCGGGGCCTCTGACGAAATCATCATCGATCGCCGCCAACCCGACGGGCGATCGATGCGAGAACGCCCGACCGGCGATCGGTGGGCAGGCCACCGATCGCCGGTCGGGCTTATGGATTCGTCATCGGGAGAGCGAGTTGCGCAGGTCGGTGATGGTGGCGCGGCGCTCGTAGGCGATCCAGGCGAAGATCGCGGCGAGCACCAGCGGGAAGATCGCCATCGCGGGCTTGTCGGCGATGAAAGCCTGCGTCCCGGCGGCGAGCACAGTGAGAACGGACAGACCCGCGGCAGCCAGCGCGCTGAGCCGCGGCACCATCAGGCCGATACCGCCCGCGACCTCCACCACGCCGATGAAGATGAGCAGCCCGAAGGGGATGGTCAGATTCTCGGGGGCGTTATCGGTCAAGGTATTCGGTATCACGAGCTTCGGCCCGCCGGAGGCGATGATGAAGAACAGGCCGAGCAGGATCTGCAGGGTCCACAGGACGCGGTTGCGGACCTTGCCGGGACCGTCGGTGACGTCGGCGGAGAAGTCGGCGGTGGGATTGGCGCTGGTCATTTCTGGTCCTTCTGGTCGGTCGCGCCGGGTTGGTAGCGCGTTCAACAGATAGGACGGAGCACCGTCGGAGAACTCATCGCTGTCCGCGAAGATTTTTTCGAGACGGGCGCGGCTACCGCCATCGAGGAGGGCCGGGGCCTGTTCCTCGATGACGGCGTTCTGGCCGACGACTGCTATCGTCGCCCGGCCTGACGGCCCGGCCTCACTTCAGGTGCCTGGCGAAGAACCGGTTCCCCGCGTCTGCTTCGAACTGCGGGACGCCGGTGTGGCCGCCCATATTGGCGTGCAGGGTCTTCTCCTTGGAGCCGAAGGCGTCGAACAGGTCCAGGGCCATCTGCCGGTCGTTTCCTTCGTCGTCCCACTGCAGCAGGACCTGCAGCGGAATGGTGACCTGCCTGGCCTCCTCGAACATGGAGCGGGGCACGTAACTTCCGGCGTACAGCAGGGCGGCCGAGATGCGCGGTTCGACCAGCGCCAGCCGGAGGCCGAGGGATATCAAGCCTCCCGAATACCCGACCGGGCCGCCGATCTCGGGCAGCGAAAGGACGGCGTCCAAGGCGGCCTGCCATTCCGGGACCGCCCTATCGACCAGCGGGAGGACGAGCCGGGCGACGATCTCGTCGTCGACCGGCTCGCCGGCCGTCACCGCCCGGCGCAGGTCGGCGCGGGCCTGGTCGGCAGCGGCCGAACGGGGCCGGTCACCGCTGCCGGGGAGCTCGATGGTGGCCGCGGCGAAGCCCTCCGCCGCGGAGTGCCGGGCCCGGCCCACCAGTCGGGGGTACATCTGGCGCAGTCCGCCGGGGTGGCCGACGAGAATCAGCGGCGCCGGTGCGGATGGGGATGCGGATCCGGGCGTCCACAGGATGCCGGGGATATCGCCGAGGGTGAATTCGCGCTCGCGGACACCGTCGTCGAAGCGCTGTTCAGAAGTGAATTGCACGGGTCGTGCCTTTCGGGAGTGCTCTTGAACGGCGCTCCCGGACGACCTACCGCCCGACCGTGACCCCGGAGGGGAGCACCCATGTCGATACTGCGTTCACGGGTACCACCTCCTCGGTCTCTTGCACGGCCTCCGAAAAATAGCAGTGGTCGATGTGGTCCGCCAACAGGTTTCGCGGAGGCTCCGTAACCGGCCGCTATCTCACCTGCCCTGGTTGGCGATGAATGCCTGTACGGCGTCGAGGAACTCCGGGCCGCCCATGGCGTACCCGCCGATGGTTGCACCGATCAGTGCACCCACGGGGATGCTGACCCCCCATATCAGGATCACGCACGCCCCGAGGAGGCCACCGACGATGGCACCGCCGACGACGCCGGGCAGATTCTTGTTGATCTGCTCCTTGAGCCGGTCGTAGGAGCTGATGTCCTTCAGTGGCGTGATTTCTTCCGCCGTCGGGGTCGGTGTCAGCGTCAGGGTGCGGCCGTCCGCGGCGATGTGCTGCGCGAGCGCGATCGAACGCCCGGCGACGGCGAACTGTTGCGGCACTTCCGTCACCGACGCTCCATCGCCGGACTCGAGCACCACCGCACCGTTCTGCGCGATCTCGAACCTGCCACTCTCGACCGTGGCGATGACGACTCCGTCGACTGGAGAAACGGTGATCTGGTAGTCGACCCCGTGATCCACGCCCGAGATCGTGTTCCCAGCGGTCGACTGCTCCGTCATGGTCGGCTCTGCATGGGCGGTTGCCGCTGTGATCCCCACGGCCGAGATGACCATGAGAACGGCGGCAGTGATTCTGTCGAACTTCATTCTTCGAATCCCTCCACTCAGCTGCCCCTGATGGGCGGACCGAGTCCGACCTTAGGCGTCGACGTCGATGGTGTGCGGTACGCCACACAGGGCCCGCGTCGGCCAATAGTCACCCACGTGTCGAGGACCGCAGAATCTGCGCGAATGAGCCCGAAGAATCCGCCATCAGCGGGCCGTGAACCCGCCGGGACGAAGTCGAGGCCAATACACTCAGCCCATGCGACGACCGCGCGCCATGGTGCTCGATGAGGTGTGGCGCAAGCTCGGCGGGGTCGAACCGCTCAGCGGCCCGCACGGAGGTCCGCTGCGCCGCACCGTGAAGCTCGTGCTCGACCCGTTGGTGATCCGGCCCGTGCAGCATCCGCTGTGCGCCGGGCCGATCCTGACGGCGGACGGCGCGGTGTTGCTGGAGGCGCGCATCCAGGCGGCAGCCGATGTGCTACGTGCGACGGCGGCTTGGTTCACGGTGCTCAAGCAGGTGCGGCGGACACTGCGGATCACCGAGGGGCACCCGCAGGATCTGTACTTCCAGCGTTGTTTCGAGCTGGCGACCACCTCGGGAATGCCGGACCCGGCGCGGGCTCGCGCGGTCGCGGAGGACGCGCTGCGTGAGATCCACGAGTACACCGCGGGACGCACCACACAGGCGCTGAAGGAATACCTGACCGACCACACCCGGGAGCGCGAGCTGGCCGCGCTACTCGATCTGGCCTGGCGGCGGCGGCCGCTCACCGGTCCGCCGGGCGGCGACCACGACGCCGAGGTGGATGAACTGCTGGAAGCCTGCGCGGCGGCACGGCTCGGTGAGAACGCCGCCGACGGGCAGCGGATCCTGGATCGGCTGGTCACGGCCCATACCGGTACACACACGGGAATCCGCTTGTGGCAGGAAGCATCCGATCATTCCGCTCAGGAACTGGGGCTCACCGTGCATCCGGCGCCGCCACGCCCCGCGATCGGCTCCTCGGCCTCGAAATCCACCCTCGGGCTCCCGTTCGATCGCACCGTGTACGAGCGGGTGTTCACCGTATTGCAGGCGTCCACCGATCGCGCGGATCTGCCGCCGATCCCCGAGCTGGTCGACGCCGAGATCGCCCGGAGTTGCGCACCGTGGGCGCTGCTGGAGGAGACGCTGCGCCTGACCGCGACGGCGGGAACCGCGCTGGCGACCGGCTTGGCGCCCATCGAGCATCGCAGACCGTCGGCGGGACGGCCGCGTTTGCGTCTGGCCGAAACGAACACCGATACGACGCGATCCACGGCGCATCAGGTGGTCAACAGCCGCTGGCAGCGGGAAGCCTATGTGTTGCAGGCGCGGCGGCTGGTGGTGTCCGCCGAGCCGCCCACAGGTCCGTTGGCCGCCATCGCCGCCGAGCTGATCACGCCGTGGCGGCCGTACCTGCGGCGGCTGTGGGTTCGCCTGCACGGCAGGGATGTCCGGGAATTCGGGATCTACGATCCGGACGAGCTGTGGGATCTGCTCGACGGCGTGGCGCGGTCGGTGATCCTGGACCATCGCACGCGGGTCAAGCGGGCGCTGAGCGTGCGGGCGGGCGCGGGTGAGCCGGACGCGGCGGAATCGAAGGCGAGCTGATGACGACCGTACGCCTCAGGCGTCGAGACGACCTGTGGATCATCGCGCCGGACGACGCTCCGACCGTCGTGGACGACGCGGCCGGGATGGACGTGCTCGTGCTCGAGGTGGCGGGCGGCCACCTGACGTGGAGCCTGCTCAGCGGACAGGCGACCCCGGCGGCCGTGCTCGACGACCTCGCCCTCGCGCAGGAGTGGGTCTGGGCCGTCTACGGCGAGGAGGTCTCCCTCGCCCTCGACGAAACAGCGGCGCACGAAGGCGAATACCGAGCCGAGCCCGCGCTGCCCGATCTGGCCGCGCGCGCCTGGCGGCTCGGCTACGCGCGCTGGGCGGCGCGCTGGTGGCCCGCGTCGACGCTGGACGGCATCGCGCCGCTGGACGAAGGCCTGCTGGACGACGAGATCGCCACGCTGAGCGAGGAATGCGATCTGATCGTCGACGGCGCCGACGCGGCCGTCGAGGAACGGGCTGCGGCCGAGACTCTCGGCCGCGCGGAGGACTACGCGCTGGCCGCCGGACCGGTCGCCGTCGCCGCGCCCGGCGCTCTCGTCTTGGCGCGGGGCACCGCGGGCTGGGACTGGCAGCGATGCCCGCCCGGTCTGCTCGACGCCTCGGAAAGCGCTGTGTCCTGGGAAGTGGTGCGCGCGGCGGAGACCACGCTCGTGCGGGTGAGCGCGGTCGCCGCCCCGCTCTCGCCCGCGGATGTTCCAGCGCACCTGCATCCCCGCGCCGGAATCCGCACTCCGGCCGACGCGGCCGACGTGCCGATGACCCGCGACGGCGACCTCTGGCGGGCCGAGACCACGGCGCCGACCGGCGCGGAAGCGGGCCTGACCGTGCACGTCTACGTGCCCGGCGTCGGCGTGGGCGAGCCGGAGCCGGACGCCGCGGATCGTCGCGCACGGATTCGCGACCTGATCACAGCGCGGCTGCGCCGCACCGACGACGCACCCGGCAACCCCGTGGACGCGCCTTTGCTGGCCGAAATAGCGGCGGCCGCCTCGGATTCGGACTTCTGACATGGCCGAGGAGACGGCGGACGACGGCCGGGAGCTGCTCGCCGCGGGCGCCGCCGCCTACACAAGCGGGGACCCGGCCGAGGCCAAGCGTCTGTTCGAGGACGCCGCCGAGCGCACCACCGGCGACATCCGGCTCGGCGCGATCATCAACGCCGCGAGTATGGCCGACGAACTCGGCGACCACGCCGCCTCGCTCGCCCTGTACCGCTCGGCCTTGGCCGAAATGCCCGAGGACGCTCCGCGATTGCGGCCGAACGCGCTGGTCAACATGTCGCAGGCGCTGCAGCATCTCGGCGAGCTCGACGCGGCACAGGCGGCGCTGGAGCAGGCGCGGGCCTTGCTCGCCGACAACACCGACACCGACCTGGGCGTGCTGCGCGTGGCCTGTCTGCTCTCCCTCACCGCCGTCGCGCTGCATCGCCAGAGCTGGGCCTACGCCGCCGAGCTGGCCACCGAGTCGCTCGCGGCGGCACGCCGTTTCGCACCGCAGCTGGCCGGTCATCCGCTGATGAACCTCGCCGCCACCTACTTCGAGACCGGCCGCCGCGATCTGGCCGTCGATTTCGCGCGGCAGGCGCTCGCCGCGTTCGAGTCGGCGGGCGATCGCAATGCGGTCGCCGAGACCGAACAGAATCTCGCCACCATGCTGGTCCGCCTCGAACGGTACGACGAGGCGGAGGCGCCGCTGCGCTCCAGCCAGGCCTATTTCGAGCGAACCGGGTTGGAGCACCGGGCCGGGATCGGTCTCAAGACCATGGGATTCCTCGCCGAGGGCCGCGGGGATCTGGCGAGCGCGCGGGACTTCTACGACCGGGGCCTGGCGTATTTCGTCGCGTCGGGCGCGGTGCTCGACGCCGCCGACCTGCGCATTCGCTCGGCCACCGTGGCGTTCGCGTCCGGACGGGTCGACGAGTGCGAACAGTTGCTCGCGGCGGCCTTCGCGAGCTATGCCGAACGCGGCCTCGGGCTGCATTGCGCCCAGCTCGATTTCTGGCACGCGACGCTACTGGAAGGCGCGATCGGCGCGGCCGAGTCGCCTTCCGCGGAGTTGCTCGGGCGTGCCGTCGGCATCGCCGTTCCCGCCGCGCTGGCCATCGACGCCGTCCGTCACACCTTGCCGAACGGCACGCAGCGCGAGCAGTGGAACCGGCAGATCGCCGACCCGGCGATGCGGTTGGCGTTCCGCTTCGCCTACCTCTCCGGCAATGGCGTCCTCGTCGCGGATTTGATCGAAACGCAGTGCGCTGGAACTGGTTTGGCGCTGGATCGGACAGAGCGGGTAACCGGCGCCCGGCTTCCGCTGGAATTGCCGGATCCGCCGGAGGATTTCACCGAGCACCCCGGCACCGCCGCCCTGCAATTGGGCGCCGCGCTGGCCGAGGTCGCGGCCGGTGCGGGCCTGCCGGTCGCCCCGCCGCCGCGCCTGGCCCTGGCCGCGGAAGGACGGATCGCGCTCGCGCCGTTCATCGCCGCCGCCGAGCAGCGCTACGGCCGGGTGATCCGCGACGAGCGGGTGCTGACGGTATGACGCGACCGACGGTGCTCGTCCGCATGGCGGACGCGGGAGATGTCTACGTGTCGTGGCGGTGGGTCGACGACAGCGCACCCCGGGGCGCGGGAGTGCTGCCGGAAGACGCGGCGATGCGTGCGGTCGCGCTGCTGGCCGACGCGCTCCCGCGTCCCGCCGAGCCCGGCGGCCTCGAACAGGCCCTCACCACCGGCGCGTTCGCCGACTACGAGCGCGAATACGCCGTGGCGCAGGAACTTTCCCGGGCGCTGCTGCCCTACGGCTTGGCCGCGCAACTCTACGAACTGTGGCAGCGCGGGGTGCGCCCGCATATCCGGCTGCAACCGTCTCCGCGCCTCGCCCAGGTGCCGTGGGAAATCATCGCGCCGGACCGCGACGTCCGGTTGGTCGACATCGCCGACGTCAGCCTGCTCGCCGCAGCGAGCGTGGTGCAAGCGCCGGGACGAATCGCGCGCACATGGACCGAGAGCGCCGCGGACCCGGTCGTCGCGGTCCTGGATCCGCGCGTTCCCGGGTTCCGCGCCGATTCGACGCTGGGCTCGGTGCTCGGCCGGATGACCGCCGAAGCCCCGCTCACCCAACGGGTGGCGGATTATGCCGCGCGCGGTCGATTACAGCCCGCGGTACCGAATCCGGTGGACGCTTTCCGGCGCACCGATGTCGATCGCCACTGGCTCGGCGCCGTCCTGCGCGCGGGCGCGAGCCGTTTGATCTACGTCGGGCACGTCTCCGCCGCCGCACCCGAATCCGGTCGCAGCGAGGACGCCCGGTTGCACCTCGCCTGCACCGCCGACATCGTCGGCTTCGCCGAGCCGGCCCGCACCCACCGGCCGCTCTCGGCCAAAGACCTGCTGCTCGGCACGCACACCCTGGAGGCGGATCCCGTTGCCGGATCCCGGCTGTGGCCGATGCCGAGCCGGGTCGCGCTGATCGCCTGCGAGAGCGGCGGCGACCTACGGTTCAGCGAGGCGCTCGGCCTGACCGCCGCGATGATCACCGGCGGCGCGGAACTGGTCACCGCGGGCCGCTGGGCGCTGCCCACCGATTTCGCCTTCCAGCGCCTCGCGGGTGCGCCCGCGCACGCCCTCCCGCTCCAGGAAGCCGTCTGCGCCATCGACGCCGCGCACGAACAACCCGACCCGGTGATCACCCTCGCCGCATGGCAGCGCGACCGTCTGACCGCATGGCGCGACACCGGCCGGATCGAGCACTCCCCGGTGCTCTGGGCGGCCTTCGCCACCGTGTGCGCCTGAACCGGGCAAACCATGCCCACCGGTCTCCATATACCGGTCTACGTGCAGCGATGCCGAGAGAACGAATCGAAAACGGGTAACGCTACTGATGCGCAAACCGACACTCAGCATCGAACGGGTGGATAAGCTCGAACGCCTCACCCATCACGATTCCCGTTCAGGAGACGTAGTTACCCAGTCGGATGACCGCCTCGACCGGCCTCTGAGGAGCCCACCAAATGCGCTACTACGCCGTCTACGACAACGACGGAAACATCGCCACCATCCTCGGACAACCTGACGACGCGCCGCCCTTGCGCTCCGCCGCCCTGCACCGGGGACAACGGCTCACCGAACTGGCCCTACCGGAAGGGTCCGTCGACCCCGCCGACCCCGACAACTTGTCCGCCCTGCTCGACCTGGTCGCGGACCGGCGAGTCGACGCGACCACCTCCCGCACCCCCTCCGACGCGGGCGCGAGCCGCTGAACCCGGCCGGGCGGCGCTCGCGGGCCGTCACACCCGGGTCAGCGCGACCACCGGGATGACCCGGGCGGTCTGCATCTCGTGTTCGGCGAAGAACGGGTAGGTGTTCTTCAACATCGCCCAGGTGCGGGTCCGGTCGTCACCGGTCAGCGGGGTTGCCGCCGCCGGATAGCTCTCCTCGCCCACCTCGACGGTGACGTGCGGGTCCGCGCGCAGATTCAGGTACCAGTCGGGATGTTTCGGTGCACCGATGTTGGACGCGACGATCAACAGCCGGTCACCGTCGCGGTGGTACATCAGCGGGGTGGTGTACGGGGCGCCGGTTCTGCGGCCGGTCGTGGTCAGCAGGATCAGACGATCGCGTTGCATGCCGTCGATCACGCCGCCCGCGCGGAACTGAGCGATGGTTCGCCGGTTCACTTCCTTGACGTCCACGTTCACCTCCCTCGACCGTGGTGGACGAACCTCAGCTTTCCCCCTGGTAGCGGCCCTGTCCGGGAAACGCCGGGATCGGCGTCCCACCAGCGCATTCAGTCACGGTGGGCGAGCAGGTGCTGGATCAGCAGCCGGGTCAGCGCCTCGGGCGCTTCCTCTGGCACCCAATGCGAGACGTCCTCGAGCATCTCGAACCGGTACGGGCCGGACACGTATTTCCGGGTGACCAGCGCCGCCGTGGGCCCGACGGTCGCGTCCTCGGTGCCCCACACGTACAGGGTGGGTACGCGCGCCGGGCCGACCGGACCCGCGAGGTCCGAGGCGCGATACCAGTTCAGCGCCGCGGTGAGCGCGCCCGGACGCGCCAGTCTGCGCACATACTCCTCGACGCGTCGCTCCGGGATCTTCCACTCGAAGATGCGGCGCAGGGCGGCGCAGTCGTCGGCGAGCAAGGTTCGCTCCGCCGTCCTGGGCTGTCGCAGCGCGGTCAGGTGGTGCGAGCGCTGCGCTTGGTCCTCGTCCTCGGCCATCGCCTGCTGGAGCGCGGCCGGATGCGGATGCGACACCGCGGCGAACGTGCGGACCCGCTGCGGAAGTTCCGCCGCCACCGCCCATCCGACCAGCGCGCCGCAGTCGTGGCCGATCAAGTCGAAGCGGTCCCAGCCCAGCGCGTCGGCCAGGGCGATCACATCGCCGACCAGCTCTTCGAGCCGGTACTCGGCCGCTCGCCCGGGCCGTACGCCCGGGGAATACCCGCGCTGGTCCGGCGCGACGACGTGGCAGCCGCCTCCGCCCAGCACACCGAGCTGGAACTCCCACTCGCGCGCTCCCTGCGGAAACCCGTGCAGTAACAGCACCTCCCGGTCGCCGGGAGCACCGGCGGCCAGCACGTCGAAGGTTCCCGCGGCGGTGCGAATCTCGAGTTCGTCGATCACCCGGCCGACTCTAGAACCCGGTACCGACGCGACTCAGTGCTCGTCGAAGTGGCCGTCGTGAGGGGCGTGGCGGTGGCCGTCGTGCACGTAGTCGACATGATCCCCGTGCTGGACGGCCTCGTGGCCGCAGTTGGGGCCGTGCTGATGCGGATGGTCGCGGCACTCGGTGTGCTCGGACCGCTCGCATTCGTCGTAGTGACCTTCGTGCTCGCGATGCAGATGACCATCGTGGGCGTAATCGATGTGATCGCCGTGCTGGAACGCCGTGTGCCCACAGTCCGGGCCGTGAACATGGTCGTGGGCGGTGTGCTGCGCGTGTGCTGTAGTCATCGAAGTTCCCTCTCTCCTGGCGCGGATAGCTGGAATCGTGATGACAAATACATTAGCAGATGCGCATCAATCGAGATTGCCTCGAGTGTGCTGGAGGGTTAGAGAACCTGGGCGAGGAATCTCTGCAAACGCGGCGTCTGCGCATCGTCGAACAAGGCGTCGGGCGTGCCGGTCTCGACGACCTGCCCGCGGTCCATGAACACCACGCTGTCGGACACGGTGCGGGCGAAACCCATCTCGTGGGTCACCACGACCATCGACATACCGCCCGAGGCGAGGTCGGCCATCAGCGCGAGCACACCCTTCACCAGCTCGGGGTCCAGCGCCGAAGTGGCCTCGTCGAAGAACATGATCTCCGGCCGCATCGCCAGCGCCCGCGCGATGGCGACGCGCTGCTGCTGCCCGCCGGAGAGATTGGCGGGACGGGTATCCGCTTTGTCGGCCAGGCCGACGATCTCCAATTGCTCCACCGCCAGCGCCCGCGCCTCGTCCTTGGACAGACCGCGCAGTTTGCGCGGGCCCAGTGCGACGTTCTCCGCGACCGTCTTGTGCGGGAACAGGTTGAACTGCTGGAACACCATGCCGATGCGCTGCCGCAACCGGTCCGGGTTCTCGGTGAGCACGGACTCGCCGTCCAGCAGCACGTCGCCCTGATCGGGCTCGTAGAGCCGGTTCAGCACGCGCAGCAGGGTCGATTTACCCGACCCGGACGGCCCGATGACGGTGGCGGTCTTGCCCGCGTCCACGTGGATGTCGATCCCGCGCAGCACGTGGTTGTGCCCCAGCGTCAGGTGCAGTCCGGTACCGGTGAGGGAGGCACTCATCTATCCGCGCCCTTCCGTGATCGTGGCCGCCTCCACCTGGTCGATCGGCCGGTCGGGTCGGCCGGTGCGCATCCGGCGGTCGATGTAGTTCACCAGGTGGGTGAGCGGGATGGTCAGGATCAGATAGACCAGCCCGGCGGCCACCAGCGGCGAGAGATTCCCGGTCTGCGCGTTGAGATCGCGGCCGACGGCGAACAGCTCGCGCTGGGTGGCGAGCAGGCCGAGGAAGTAGATCAGCGAGGAATCCTTGATGAGTGCGATGAACTGGTTCATCAGGGCAGGCAGCACCCTTCGCACGCCTTGCGGGATCACCACCAGCGTCATCGACTGGCGGTAACCGAAACCGATGGCGCGCGCCGCCTCCAGCTGCCCGGCCTCGACCGACTGGATGCCGGAGCGGAAGATCTCGCCGATGTAGGCCGAGGCGAGCAACGCCAGCGCCACCGCACCGAGCCAGTAGGGGTTGTTGCCGGTGAGGTTGCGCACCACCGGGCCGACACCCAGACCGATGAGCAGGATGATCACCACGGCGGGCAGGCCGCGGAAGATGTCGGTGTACACCCTCGCCGGCCAGCGCAACCAGCGTGTGCGCGATATCCCGGCGACCGCGAGGAACATGCCGAGGACGGTGCCCAGCGCACCCGAAACCACCGCGAGGATCAGCGTATTGGGCAGACCGGTCTTGAACAGGTCGGGAAAGGCCTTGCGGTACAGCGACCAATCGAAGAACGTGTCCTTCAACTGCTGCACGGTGGATTTCGGCGCGTTCTGCGCGGTCTCGTCCTTCTGCTTGCCCGCGGCGAGCGCGGCGAAGTCCGGCAGCTGCGGCGCGGGGGCGGCTTTCGAGCCCGGCTTCCAGCCCGGCGGCAGCTGGCGGGGCACCCAGTCGGTGTAGAGCTCGGCGTAGGTGCCGTCCGCGATCACCGCGTCCAGGCCGCTGTTGAGCGCGTCGATCAACGGCTGGTTGTTCTTGGCTACCGCGTAGCCGACGAAGTTGTCCAGGCTGAAGGTGTTCTGCGACACCGTCGTTCCGTCGCCCGGCTCGATCGCGCCTTCGGCCTGGGCGGACGGGGCGACCCAGGCGTCCACCTGGCCGGACTTCAGGTTGGCGTAGGCGGTGTTGTAGTCCGGGAACTTCACCGGGTCCAGATGCAGCTGGTTCACCACGAACTCGTCCTGCACGGTGCCCTGCACCACCGCGATCCGGGTGCTCCGGTTCAGGTCGGCGAATCCCTTGACGGCGCTGCCGCTGGGCACCACCAGGGAGAAATAGCCGAAGTCGTAGCCGTTGGTGAAGCCGACCAGCTGGCGGCGCGCGTCAGTGGTGGTGATGTTCGACGAACCCACGTCGAAGCGGCCGCCCGACACCTGGGCGAGCAGCCCGGCGAACTCGGTGCCGGAGAATTCCACCTGGAGGCCGAGCTTGGCGCCGATCGCCTTCAGCAGCTCGTTGTCGAAGCCGGTGAACGCGCCCTGCCGATCGACGCAGATGCTCGGTGGAGCGTCCGACAGCGTGCCCACGCTGAGCTTGCCGGGCGTGATCAAACCGAGCTTCGAGACGTCGATCGAGGTCAGCGGCACGGTGGCCGCGGTGGTGTAGCGGTCGCTGCCCGCGGCAGCCGAGGACGCCAGGTTGGTGGGCGCGGCGGAGGCGGCGGCCAGGCCGGGTGGTGCGCAGAGGTTGCGCTCGGTGGCCGCGTCGTCGGAGCCGGAACCGCACGCCGTCACGCTGAGACCGACGGCAAGCAATATCACGGCGATCAACGCACGAGACCGCACAGCGGGCAGAACAGCCATGACGGACAACCCTAGCCGCGAAAATCTGCTATTCCACAGCTACCCCGAGGTCGCCGGCCCCGGAAGCCGAGCTCGCCCGGCGGTCGAGCTTTCCGATCACCTTGATCCGAAGTCCACCCCGCGCCGCGACAGCGCGCAGGCAATCCGGCTCAGGCCAGTCCGCTGACCGGTTCCGGGTTGACCTCGTCGCGCCACCGCACGGCCTTCGCGACCTCGCTCAGGTCGTAGTCCGGCCCGCTGGCCCCGATCGTGAAGGTGGTCACGCCCGCCTCGACGAATGCGGGCGCCTTCTCCAGCCCCGGCCACTGCACTGAGCGCTCGATGCGCGCCTGGTCGGCGCCGACGGCGGCGCAGTGCTCGGCCAGTACCTTGTTCTTGTGCGCGAGCACGTCCAGGTCGGCGAAGGTGTGCCACATGTCGGCGTACTGCGCGACCAGCCGCAATGTCTTCTTCTCGCCACCGCCGCCGATGAGAATCGGCAGGTCGCGGGTGGGGCGCGGATTGAGTTTCGGCAGCCGGGCGCTGATCCGGGCGAGCGTCTCCTTCAGCAATTCCAGCCTGCTGCCCGCTGTGCCGAATTCGTAGCCGTATTCGTCGTAGTCCTTCTCGAACCAGCCCGCGCCGATGCCGAGGATGAGCCGCCCACCGCTGATGTGGTCGACGGTGCGCGCCATGTCGGCCAGTAGATCCGGATTGCGGTAGCCGCCGCCGGTGACCAGCGCGCCGATCTCCACCCGCTCGGTCTGCTCGGCGAACGCGCCCAGCATCGTCCAGCACTCGAAGTGCGCGCCGTCGGGATCGCCGGTGAGGGGGTAGAAGTGGTCCCAGTTGAAGACGATGTCGACACCGGCGTCCTCGCAGCGCAACACCGCGTCGCGGATGAGCCGGTAGTCCGGCGCGTGCTGCGGCTGTAGCTGAACTCCGATACGCACTGGACGACTCATGGGCACTCTCCTCGTCGCTCGGCCCGCCCCGCCCCGAGGCTACCGGCGCGGTGGGGTTCCCGCAGGCAGCCGCACCGCGCTTCCGGCGCGGGCTAGGTTGAGGACGCGATACGAGCCGGTGGAGGGAGGTGGCGGCGTGACCGATGGCGAGAACGAGGTGGTTCGCGCGGTCGTGTCGACGATGCTGCGCGATCGCGACCAGTTGATCGCCGAACTGTCGGCGGTGATGCGCGCGCAAGTCGTGACGCTCGACCTGGACGCCCGGCTGCGGGGGTTGTTCGAAGCGGGCACCACCGACAACCTGATGTCCGTCCTCGACTTCGTCCAGCACGACGCCGCCGAGGACGCCGTGCACGCCCCCGAACGGGCCTTGGTGTACGCGCGCACCCTCGCACAGCGCGACGTCCCGCTGTCGGCGCTGATCCGCGCCTATCGGGTGGGGCACGCCGGGTTTCTCGACATCGCGATGCGCTACGCCGTGGAACTGGGCGGTCGCGACAGCTCGGCGGCCATCATCCGGATCGTCAACCGCACCGCCGTGTACATCGACCGGGTCTGCGAGCACGTCGGCGTCGCCTACGAGCAGGAACGCGACCGGTGGGTGGGCAGCCGCGGCGCCTTGCGGCAGGAATGGGTGGCGCGGGTGCTCGACGGCTCAGCCGACGACATCGGGCAGGCCGAGCAAGTACTGCGCTATCCGCTGTCCGGCCGCCACGTCGCGGTGAACGCCTGGACCGAACCGCAGCTCTCCGCGCGGGCCGCGGTGGACGTGCTCCACGCCGTTCGCGCCGCGCTGGTTCCGCTGTTCGGCAACCCGCGCCGGGCGCTGCTGGTACCGACCGACGAGCGGGAGGTCCGGCTGTGGTTCTCCCTCGCCAAGGAGACGACGATCGATGCCGGCGCCATCGAGCGCACGCTGTCGGCCATGTCGCTGCCGGTGCGGGTGGCGGTCGGCGGCTGCGGCGGAGGAGTCGAGGGATTCCGCCGGAGCCTGCGCCAGGCCGATCGCGTACGCGAACTCGTGCTGCTCGCCGGTCCGGACGCACCGCGCGCGGTAGCGCACGACCAGGTGGCGGCCATCGCGCTGCTGGGCGGAGACATCGCGGAACTGCGCCACTACGTGGCCGACTGCCTGGGTGAACTCGCCGCCGACAACCCGCGCAATCTCTGGCTGCGCGAAACCCTGCGCGTCTTCTTGGCCAACAACCGCAGTTACGCCGCGGCCGCGCAGGAACTGGCCGTGCACCGCAACACCGTCCAGTACCGGGTGCGGCAGGCGCTCGAACTGATCGGCGAGGTCTTCGACGATCCGGACCGCACGCTGCACCTGCACCTGGCCTTGCAGGCCGCGCGCTGGCTCGGACCGGCGGTGCTGCGTCCGGCCTGAGCCGCGACGCACCTGATCTTTTCGTGCGCTCCGCACGAAAGTTGTACGAAGTTTCAGTGCCCGCGAATATGGTCCACCTCACATTCCGGTTCGTAGCATTTCCGCGAATGCGCAGCTCAGATGAGGAGAAATCGCTGTGGCAAGGCTGGAAACGATGCGCGGGCCGATCGACACCGCTGATCTCGGAGTGACATTGATGCACGAGCACGTCTTCGTGCTCACCGGAGACATCCAGCAGAACTATCCCGCCGAATGGGGTTCGGAGGACGATCGCATCGCCGACGCCGTGCGGCGACTGCGCGTCGCCTACGACGCCGGTGTGCGCACGATCGTCGACCCGACGGTGGTCGGGCTGGGCCGCTACATCCCGCGGATCCAGCGCATCGTCGAGCAGGTGCCGCTGAACCTGGTGGTGGCCACCGGTGTCTACACCTACGGCGACGTCCCGTTCTTCTTCCACTACCGCGGGCCCGCGTTGAACGAGATCGTCGGCGCGCAGGTCCCCGACCCGATGGTCGATATGTTCGTCGGCGACATCCGCGACGGCATCGCGGGCACCGGGGTGAAGGCGGGCATGCTCAAGTGCGCGATCGACCGGCAAGGACTCACCGCGGGTGTGGAACGGGTGATGCGCGCGGTCGCCAAGGCCCATCTCGAGACCGGCGTCCCGATCACGGTGCACACCCATCCGGAGTCGCGCGCCGGGCTCGACGTCAAACGCGTGCTGTGCGACGAGGAAGGCGTCGATCCGGGCCGCATCGTGCTCGGGCACAGCGGCGACACCACCGACTGCGATCACCTGGCCGAACTGGCCGACGCCGGCTTCGTGCTCGGCATGGACCGCTTCGGCATCAACCTGGACACCACATTCGAAGCGCGCGCCGACACACTGATCGAGATGGTGCGCCGCGGCTACACCGACCGGATGGTGCTCTCCCAGGACGCGAGCTGCTACATCGACTGGATCGAGCCCGCCGCCATGGCCGCCCTGCCGCAGTGGCACTACACCCACTTGTTCGAGGACGTGTTCCCCTACGTACTCGACCGCGGCGTCACGCAGGAGCAGATCGACACCATGCTGGTCCGCGTCCCGCGCGCGTACTTCGAGGCGCGCCCCCGCTGACGTGGCTCCTCGCCGACCGGCCCGATAGTATCGCCGCACCCTTACTCGGATCGTCCGGCACGTTCCTGCCGGGATGGGATGTGAATTCGTCATGGCCACTGTGACCTTCGACAACGCGACGCGGCTCTACCCCGGTTCCGCCAAACCCGCGGTGGATCGGCTGAACCTGGAGATCGAGGACGGCGAGTTCCTCGTGCTGGTCGGCCCCTCGGGCTGCGGGAAGTCGACCTCGCTGCGCATGCTCGCCGGGCTGGAGGACGTCAACGGCGGCCGCATCCTGATCGGCGACAACGACGTGACGCACGCCGAGCCGAAGGAACGCGACATCGCCATGGTGTTCCAGAACTACGCGCTCTACCCGCATATGACCGTCGCGGAGAACATGGGCTTCGCGCTGAAGCTGGCCAAGGTCGCCAAGGCGGAGAAACAGCAGCGGGTGCTGGAGGCGGCCAAGCTGCTCGACCTGGAGCCCTTCCTGGATCGCAAGCCGAAGGCGCTGTCCGGCGGCCAGCGGCAGCGCGTCGCGATGGGCCGCGCGATCGTGCGCCAGCCGCAGGTTTTCCTGATGGACGAGCCGCTGTCCAACCTGGACGCCAAGCTGCGCGTGCAGACCCGTACCCAGATCGCCCAGTTGCAGCGCAGGCTCGGCACCACCACGGTGTACGTCACGCACGACCAGGTCGAGGCGATGACCATGGGCGATCGGGTCGCCGTGCTGAAGGACGGCCTGCTGCAACAGTGCGCCACGCCGCGCGACCTCTACCGCGATCCGGCCAACGTGTTCGTCGCTGGGTTCATGGGCTCGCCTGCCATGAACCTGTTCACGCTGCCGGTCGCCGACGGCCGGGTGGAACTGGGCGGGCACGCGATCGCGCTGCCGCGCACGGTGGCGGACGAGGCGGGAGACACGGTGACGGTCGGCATCCGCCCGGAACACTTCGATCTCGGCAACGGCTCCGGCATCGAGATGGAGGTCGACGTGGTCGAGGAACTCGGTTCCGACGCCTACATCTACGGCCGCACCGTCGCCCAAGGCGGGACCGACGGCGCCGGGGAAACCATCGTCTCGCGAGCGGATTGGCGCAACCCGCCCGCGAAGGGCACCCGTCTGCGGCTGGCCACCGACTCCGAGCACGTCTACTTCTTCGACACCGACGGCCGCAGGCTCAACTGAGCGCGCCGCCGAGCGGTCCGCTCATCGCCTCCTGCCGACGAGCGGACCGCACGACTTCGGGTCTCGGCTCGATTCACCATCGGGCCGGTCATCGTGGCATCGCCTGTCCGTCGCGTCGTCGCCGGTGAGCGGATCGGTGCCGCGAGCGGGCATCAGTCCGGCGCGTCCGATCGACGGCGCGCGCGCCGCTGCCGCGCGTAGTCCTCGTTGAGCCGCACGCCCAGTTCCTCCAGCTCGATCTCGCGACCGGACTCGCTGCGCACCTGCACCCGCACCGGAGCGCCGGTCGCCTCCTCGACCAGCAGCAGCGGAGCCGCCCCCGGTTGCAGGTAGGCGTCGCCCCACTGCATGAGCGCCAGCACGGCGGGCAGCAGATCGCGGCCCATCCGAGTGAGCACGTATTCGTGCCTGGTGCGCTTGCCTTCCTCCTGGTAGGGGCGTTTCGCCAGCAGGCCCGCCTCGGTCAGTTTGCGCAACTGGGCCGCGGCCGCCGCGTCGGTGATGCCGACGCGGCTGGCGAACCCGTCGAACCGCCGGGTGCCGTAGTACGCCTCGCGCAGGATGAGCACCGCCGAGCGCGTGCCGATGATGTCCATCGCCTTCGCGATCGAGCATTCGTCGGCTTTCCAGGCGCTGAGATCGGCCAACGGTCCTTCCATCACTGCTGCCATGACCGACATCATACCGAGGCTGACTTGCCTTTACTATTGCCAGGCGTAATCTGACTATGTGTTGATAGAGCCAGGCATGGTGGCCGGGCTCTCGGTCCGGAAGGAAGCACCATGAGAGACGCGGTGATTGTCGAAGCGGTACGCACTCCGATCGGCAAAGGCAAACCGAACGGCGCACTGCACAACGTCAACGCGGTGGACCTGCTGGCCCACAGCCTGCGCGAGGTGGTGAATCGCAGCGGCATCGATCCCGCACTCATCGATGACGTGATCGGCGGCGTCGTCACCCAATTCGGCGAGCAGGGCGCGAACATGACCAGGCGGGCCGCGCTGGCCGCCGGATATCCCGAATCCGTCCCGGCGACCACCGTCGACCGGCAGTGCGGCAGCAGCCAGCAGGCGATCCACTTCGCCGCGCAAGGCGTGATCGCTGGGGCCTACGACATCGTGGTCGCCGCGGGTGTGGAGTCGATGGGCCGGATTCCCATGGGCGCCAACCTGGTCGGTTCGGACGACATCTCCGGCGTCGGCTTCGCCGAGCGGTACCCGGAGGGCCTGGTTTCGCAGGGGATCAGCGCCGAGTTGATCGCCGCCGAGTGGGGACTGACCCGCACCCAACTGGACGAGTTCGCGCTCGCCAGCCACGAGAAGGCCGCGCTCGCCACCAAGAACGGCCTGTTCGCGCGGGAACTGGCCCCGATCAACGGACTCGCCACCGACGAGGGCATCCGGGTCGGCAGCACGCTGGATACGCTGGCGGCACTGCGTCCGGCCTACTACGACCCGGCCATGGCCGCCCGCTTCCCGCAGATCGGCTGGGAGATCACGGCGGCGACCGCGAGCCAGGTCAGCGACGGCAGCGCGGCGGTGCTCGTCATGACCAGCGAACGCGCGAAGGAACTCGGGCTGAAGCCGCTCGCCCGGCTGCACAGCTTCGCGGTGGCGGGTGACGACCCGCTGTTGATGCTCACCGCCGTCATCCCGGCTACCAGGAAGGTCCTGCAGCGCGCGGGCCTGCGGCTGTCCGACATCGACCTCGTCGAGATCAACGAGGCGTTCTCCCCGGTGGTGCTGGCCTGGGCCCACGACACCGGGGCGGACCTGGCGAAGGTGAACGTCAACGGCGGCGCGATCGCCATCGGGCACCCCCTCGGCGCCTCCGGCGCCCGTCTGATGACCACCCTCGTGCACGCCATGCAGGACCGCGACGCCCGCTACGGCCTGCAAACCATGTGCGAGGCAGGCGGCCTGGCCAACGCCACCATCCTGGAGCGACTGAGCTGATCCGCATCACCACCGGCGCTGTGTGTTCGCGGCGGTCGCGACCACACAGCCCGGTGGGCCCCGCAGAACCGCATCGGCCCGACCACGTCTTCCGAGCGAAACCTGTCCCGTTCGGGCCCGGCCCACGTTCGAGCAGCCGCCGCGAAGACGACGGCAAGGAGCACCCCGACGGCCGATCGAACCGACACAACCACCCCACCGCGCACACCCGATCAGCAACCTTCACCACCAACGCACCCAGCGCACCTCAGCCCCCCGTTTCGAGCGAAGCGAGACCGAGCCTGTCCCGTTCGCGGCCCGCTCACGTTCGAGCAGCCGCCGCGAAGACGACGGCAAACGAGCAACCCCAGCGTCCGATCGAACTGACACAGCCACCCCACCGCGCACACCCGATCAGCAACCTTCACCACCAACGCACCCAGCGCACCTCAGCCCCCCGTTTCGAGCGAAGCGAGACCGAGCCTGTCCCGTTCGCGGCCCGGCTCGCGTTTGCGCGGCCGCCGCGTACGCGACGAAGGAGCAAGCGGCGGCCGCGCAAACGCGAGCCATCAGAGGGCCGCGAACCCGCCGCGACGAAGTCGCGGCAATTCAATACGACACCAGCACGACCGCGATCAGGAAGCCGACCAGCCAGGATTCGAGGATCAAGGGGACCGCGATGAGCGGAGTCCATGCGATCGGCCGTCCGTCGCGCACTTTGTCCAGTACCGAGATGACCGCGGCGAGCACCGACGCCGCGATGCCGGCCCAGGCGACGACCTGCGCCCACGGCAGGTATCCGACGCCGCGGCCGTCGCGGCCGTCGCGTGCGAGCACATCGTAGAGCGGGACGAAAGAGGCCATCAGCCAGCCGAATCCGAGGACGATCACCGTACCCAGCGCCACGCGCAGGCAATCGGTCGTTCGCTGCCGGATTTTCCGCGCCATGTGATCAGCATGACTGCCTCACGGCCGCAGGGCATCTCGAGAGCCGGTGTAGATCTGGGAAGCCAGCGCGACGCCACCGGCGAACGAGGCCGCGATCAGCATCATCGCCAGCACCGGCCAGTACCACAGGTACCAGCGCTTGACCGCGGCCAGGATGAGCATCCCGCTCATGCCGGTGATCGCCAGCGCGGTTCCGCCCCAGGACACCGCGAACGCCCAGCCCAGATAGTCGGTGCGGCAGTTGTCCGCCCCGCACGGATCGGTGGCGAAGGCGAAGAAGAGGGTGAAGTAGGCGGCGGCGAGGCCGAGGACCGCCGCGACGCAGTACAGCACGACGGCGAGCACGACATCCCAGGTCCGCACCGGCCGCTGCCCGGCGGGCGGTGCGAACCCCTGCGGCGTGCCGTACGGCGGCCAGGACTGTGGGGGACCGGTGTGGATCATGACGCCAACGATCCCGCGCCGGGCGTCCGGCCGACTCCGGGAAACTACTCGAGTCCGGGTGCGCAATCCCCGATCCACGGCGGCCGCCGAATAAGCTGGTCGGCGATGAGCGACTCCGCAGCGCAGAACGTCGTATACGCCATTCCGATGCGCACCCGCTTCCGTGGCATCACGGTGCGGGAAGGGATGCTGATCCGGGGCCCACTCGGTTGGGGCGAATTCTGTCCGTTCCCCGAATACGACGACCGGGAAGCCGCCGCCTGGCTGGCCACCGCGCTGGAGCAGGTGACGACCGGCTGGCCGGAGCCGGTCCGCGATCGCATTCCGATCAATTGCACGGTGCCCGCTGTGGACCCGGAGCAGGCGCACGCGATCGTGGGCCGGTCCGGCTGCCGCACCGCCAAGGTGAAGATCGCCGACCACCCGGACTCGCTCGCGGAGGACCTGGCCAGGGTCGAGGCGGTGCGCGACGCCCTCGGCCCGAACGGCGCGATCCGGGTCGACGCGAACGCGGTCTGGGATGTCGATACCGCTGTGCGCCACATCCAGCTGATCGATAAGGCCGCGGGCGGTCTGGAGTATGTCGAACAGCCCTGCCGGACGATCGAGGAACTCGCCGCGGTGCGCCGCCGTGTCGAGGTCCGCATCGCCGCCGACGAATCCATCCGCCGCGCCGATGACCCGCTGCGGGTCGCGGTCGCCGGGGCCGCCGACATCGCCGTCCTCAAGTGCACGCCGCTCGGCGGGGTCCGCCGCGCCCTGCAAGTGGCGGAGGCGGCGGGACTGCCCTGCGTGGTCTCCTCCGCCCTGGAGACCAGTATCGGCCTCGCCGCGCAACTGGCGCTGGCCGGCGCGCTGCCCGAACTCGATTTCGCCTGTGGCCTGGGCACTTTGAGCCTGCTCACCGGTGATGTGACCCCGGGCGCGCTGCGTGCCTCGGACGGTTATCTCCCCGTGCTCCGCACTCCGCCCCAGCCGGACCCGCACCTGGTGGAAAGCCACCGCCATCCCGATGCCGACCGCACCGCGTGGTGGCAGGAGCGATTGGCTCGCGTCACCGCCCTGCTCCAGCAGACCTCGCCCACATAGTCAGACGGCCGACGTTCAGCGGCTTACCCGATCCGTACCCCGCAGCCGAGCATCGTCGTCCGCAAGAGCAACCCCGCTTCCGGACCGACGACACCGTCGACCAGTTCCACGTACCGGTCACAGAACTCTGGACCGTGCGCGGCCACCGACTCGGGCGCGGATTCCAAGTGATGCGCCAGTTCGTGCAGAATCACCAGTTCCCGCAGCGCCCAGGCGGTGCCGCCGGTGTGCAGCGGAACCGCTAGGACGTTCCCGGCCGCCTCGTAGTGCGCGGCAGTCGCCCCGGCGCGCGAGCGGACGCGCACCGCCACGGCGGCCCGCTCCCAGCGCGCCCGTATCCAGTTGAGCGCCAGCACCTTGTCCGTATAACTCTGTACCGATGCCACCGAGGCGAAGCGGCGCTCGATCGGCAACGTGAGCTGCGAACCGTACAGTTCGACGGTGCGCACACCGTGCTCGTCCGCGCGATCGAACACCCCGCGCACCAACTGCTCCGCGTCGTAGACCTTGGCGCGCTGGCTGTCGCGCGCGGTCATCGCCGCGCGGCCGGTCTCGCGGCGGCGAGCATCAGCCGATTGCCTGCTCGCGCCGACGGCAGGCGGTCATGATCGCCGGCCCGCCCGCCACGGCGCGTGCTGTGCACGCTGGTCAACTGCCCTCGGAGGAGGTCAACCTCGAACGGGCAGCGGGGAGTTCGGGCGAGGTTCCGATCCGGGCGGCCCTGCCCGCGCGATCCCCCGCCGCGCGCGCCGCCGGCGAATGTCCCGCCGACGCCTGCGGCCCACGCCAGGTGCCGCGCGCCTCGGAGGTCTTCGCGTAGAAATCGGTGAGCTCGATCTCCTTGTCCCGCAAGGCCAGCGCGGTCCCGGCCGCATCGGCGTCCGGCAACACCTCGGCTTCGACCTCCGCTTTCACCTCGGCCAGCCGCCGCCCGATCCGCGCGGCGAACGCCATCTGGAAATTCAGCCGCGCCGTCACACCCGCGACCGGCGCCTGCACCCGCCGCCGGACCTGGCGACCCCACCGCTTCTCCACCACGATCTTCTCGGCCGTGGCCGATCGATACGCGCCCGACTTGATGTATTGGTCGGACGCGCGCACCATCTGCACGAGCAGACCGGCGTACAGCGCTTCGCACGTATCGATATCGGAGTCGAACCCGTAGGCGTAGACCTGAGTCGAAGTCCGGGCGACATCGCAGCGCACGTCGTTCGCCGCCGCGATCGCGACGAACAGCTGAACGTAGGTGCGTAACCCGCGTTTGCCCGGCTCGCCGATCGGGATGACCCGCTGCACCGGCGTCGGCCTGCGCTCGCGTCCCGCGATATGCGCCCGAGCCACTGCGAGATCGATGGACGACTTCGTCGCCAGCCGCTGAGCCGCGGCGAGAAACGCTTCGGCCTCGTGCTCGTTGTCGGTCGATTCGGCCTTGCGCAGCAGCCCACCGATGCGTGTGAGCATCCGATCGGGAACCGCGTTCGGCGAAGACATCGCGCCCCAGCCTAGTGGCTCGGCCGAACGAAGCCCGACCGCGCCGACGCCGGTGCGCCGACAGGCAGCCGGAACGGGGCTGCGCTACGTCGCCCGCTCGCTCGGCACCGCGGTCAGCCCACCGTGCCCGATCACGATGTCATAAGGCACACCGAGACGATCCATCTCGATGGTGCGGCGCGGGCTCGACTTCGCGCCACTGTCCCGCACGCCGGATCGACACCATGTATCTTGCCTTGTGCACCGGCAGGGTGTGCTGCCGCTCACGAATGATCCTGGAGTGTTTGCGATGGCTGTGAAGAAGGTGTCGTCCCTACGTTCGTCGCTCGTGCCACGGGCCGCGGTGGCGGTCGCCTCGGTCGGGCTGCTGACCGCGACGTTCACCAGCGCCTGCTCCAGCGACAGCGGCGGCAGCCCGACCAGCCAGAACCTCACCGGGCGCGGGCCGATCACCTACGTCGAGGGCAAGGACACCACCGAGACCGGCGCGGTCAAGCAGCTGATCGAGCGCTGGAACGCCGCGCACCCGGACGAGCCGGTGACGTTCAAGGAGCAGTCGAACGACGCCTCGCAGCAGTACGACGACCTGGTCGAGCACATGCGCTCCAAGCAGTCCAACTACGACGTGGTCGCCCTGGACGTGCCGTGGACCGCCGAGTTCGCCGCCAAGGGCTGGATCCAGCCGCTGAAGGACTCCTTCACCATCGACACCAGCGCGCTGCTCTCTCCTCCGGTCGCCAGCGCCACCTACAACAACACGCTGTACGCCGCGCCCCGCAACACCAACGGCGGCCTGCTGTTCTACCGCAAGGACCTGGTGCCGAACCCGCCCAAGACCTGGAACGAACTACTGGCCCAGTGCCCCATCGCGCGCCAGCAGAATATCGGTTGCTACGCGGGTCAGTTCGCCCCCTACGAGGGCCTGACCGTCAACGCGGCCGAGGTGATCAACGCCTACGGCGGCAGCTTCGTCGGCGCCGACGGCAAGACCCCCACGGTGAACAGCCCACAGTCTCGCGCCGGACTGAAGGTCCTGGTAGACGCCTACAACAACGGCGACATCCCCAAAGAGGCCATCACCTTCAAGGAACCGGAGTCCAGCAACGCCTTCGCGCAGGGCAAGCTGATGTTCCTGCGCTCTTGGCCGTCCACCTTCGGTGACGTCGGCGGCGAGGCCTCCGCCGTGAAGGACAAGTTCGCGGTCGCCCCGCTGCCCGGCGAGAACGGCGTCGGCGCCTCCACGCTCGGCGGCTACAACGCCGCGATCAGCGCCTACTCCAAGAACAAGGCCACCGCGCTGGACTTCCTGCGCTTCCTGATCAGCGAGGACGCACAGCACATCGTCGCCGCGGGCGCGCTGCCCTCGGTGCGCGCCTCGATGTACGACGACCCGGCGCTGATCGCGAAGATGCCGTACCTGCCCGCGCTCAAGGACTCCATCGCCAGCGCCGTGCCGCGCCCGGTGACGCCGTTCTATCCCGCGGTGTCCAAGGCCATCCAGGACAACGCTTATGCTGCGTTGAACGGAACCAAGTCCGTCGACGACGCGATCACCGGTATGCAAAAGGGCATCGAGACCGCCGGATCGTGAGCGGTTGAGCGCAACGGACCCGACGAACCCGCAGGAGAGTAACGGTGTCGGATCCTTCGGGAACGGCGACTAGCGTGCCGAAAGACGACGAGGTCGTTGCGGCCAGGCGCGGCTCGGCCGCGAAACTGGCGCTGGAGCTGCGACGCGCCGGGAAAGCCTGGTTGTTCGTCACGCCCGTGCTGATCGCGCTCGCGGTCGTGATCGGGTATCCCGTGATCCGGGCGCTGTGGATGTCCTTCCAGAAGGACCCGGGGCTCGACCCGGCGACCGGCATGTTCGTCGAGGGCGGCAACGCCGGCTTCGCCAACTACACACACTGGCTGCTGCAGCAGTGCCAGGTCGCGACCGGCGAGACGGTGGCCTGCCCGACCGGCAACCTCGGCTCGCAGTTCTGGCTGGCCATCGGCACCACGCTGTTCTTCACGGTGGTGACCGTCGCGCTGGAAGCGTCGCTGGGTCTCGGCATGGCCATGGTGATGGGCAAGACCTTCCGCGGCAGGGCGCTGCTGCGCGCGGCCGTGCTGATCCCGTGGGCCATCCCGACCGCCGTCACCGCGCGGTTGTGGGAGTTCATGTTCCAGTACGACGGCGTGGTGAACCGCGTCCTCGGCACGCACATCCTGTGGACCTCCGACGCGTGGCCGTCCCGGTTCGCGGTGATCGCGGCCGACGTCTGGAAGACCACGCCGTTCATGGCGCTGCTGCTGCTGGCCGGTCTGCAGGTGATCCCCGGCGACGTGTACGAGGCCGCGCGCGTCGACGGCGCGTCGGCCTGGCAGCGGTTCACTCAGATCACGCTGCCGCTGCTGAAGCCGGCCCTGCTGGTCGCGGTGCTGTTCCGGACGATGGACGCGCTGCGGATGTACGACCTGCCCGCGATCATGACGCTGGGCAACCCGTCCACTCGAACGGTGTCGATCCTGGTGGTCGATCAGGTCCGGCAAGGCCCCAACAGTGCGGCCGCCTTGTCCACGATCACCTTCCTTTTGATCTTCGCCGTAGCGTTCGTGCTGGTGAAGGTTTTGGGCGCCAACGCGGTCCGCACCCAGGAAGAACAGCGGGAGGCGCACTGATGTCCGTGCAGACGGCGCAAAAGCCGGAGACCGGCGAGTCCGCCGCCCAGACGGTGCCGTGGACCAAGCGCCTCGGCTCGGCGCGGGTGTACCTGGGCGCGCTGATCGTGCTGGTCTGGGGTCTCGCGCCGTTCTACTGGATGGCGGTCACCGCGTTCCGCGACCCCGACTACACCTTCGACAACACCCCGTGGCCGACGCACATCACGCTGGAGAACTTCCGCAACGCGTTCGACACCAGCCGCGGCAACGACTTCGGTAAGGCGCTGGTCAACAGCATCGTGATCGGCTCCATCACGACGGTGATCGCGCTGGTGATCGGCGTAATGGCCGCGTACGCGCTGGCCCGGCTCACTTTCCGCGGCAAGTACGTGGTCTCCGGCCTGATCCTCAGCGCCTCGATGTTCCCCGTCGTCGTCCTGGTGACCCCGCTGTTCCAGCTGTTCACCAACCTCGGCTGGATCGGCCGGTACCAGGCGATGATCATTCCGAACATCTCGTTCGTGCTGCCGATGACGGTCTACATCCTCGCGTCCTTCTTCACCGAACTCCCCTGGGAACTCGAAGAAGCCGCGCGGATCGACGGCGCCACGAAAATGCAGGCCTTCCGCCTGGTGATGCTGCCCTTGGCCGCTCCCGCCGTGTTCACCACCGCGATTCTGGCGTTCATCGCGGCGGTCAACGAATACCTGCTCGCTCGTTTGCTTTCCAGCGACAAGACCGAGCCGGTCACCGTCGCGATCGCCCGCTTCTCCGGCAACAACCCGCTGGTGCAGCCGTACGCGGCGATCATGGCGGCGGGCACGATCGTCACCATCCCGCTGGTCATCATGGTCCTGCTCTTCCAGCGCCGCATCATCTCCGGCCTCACCGCGGGTGGCGTCAAGAGCTGAGCCTTCCGGAGCGGTCGCCGCGCGCCGGCAAGGTGCGCGATCGCTACCGTGATCGCCATGACCGGTTTCAGGGTGGGATCGATCGTGCAGCGGCGCGAGGTGCTGCACGATCGGGTGTGGATGACGATGCCGGTCCGGGTCATCGCGGACGACGATGTGCTCGCCGTGTGGCTCGAAAACGGCGCTGAACTCACGTTTCCGCCGCATCCGTTCGGGCCGCACCCATGGTCGAAGCGGGACCGGTGGACCGGCAGCAGTGTGCTGCAACTGCACCGGCCGAACGACGCCTACGCGGTCTGGGCCTTCTTCCACGATGGCGAGTTCGATCGCTGGTACATCAACTTCGAGCAGTCCTACCGGCGTGGCGAAGCATGCTTCGACACCTTGGATCACGGACTCGACATCGTCATCGAGGACGGCGACTGGCGATGGAAGGACCGCGAGGATGTCGCACTCCAGGTGCGCAACGGCCGGCTCACGCCGGGAGAAGCCGAAGCAGTCTGGGTCGAGGCCGCACACGTCGCCCGCTCCCTGGACCAGGGTGACTGCTGGTGGCTCCCCCGCTGGCAGAGCTGGAGGCCGGCACCGTAAGTAGCGGCGGTGTGGAACGGCCGGAAAGTGGAAAGCCGGTGATGAACGAGCGCGGTAAACTCTGCGTTCGACGCTCTTTTCCGTTCGTTCGTGCAGGTGAGTTCGTCCGACGCTCCGGGAGGAGATGATCGTGAGCTCGTTCCGCAGACCGCGAGAACGTAGACGCGGCGCCAAGGGAGGACCCAAGACCGCGCCGTATGCCTCGATCGCGGGCTGGACGGAGCGGCCGGGCACGGCGCGACCGAACACGCGCAACCGGCGCGAACGCGCCGCGGCCCGCCGGAAATCGCGGCCGCCCACCGCTCCCCAGGCGACCGAGCCGAATCGGCCTCCACGGAGCAGAGCCGAACGCTTTCGTCGCCTGCTGCTCGCCTTGTTCATCCTCTTCGGCGTGGTGCCCGCGCTGCTGTCCGTCCTGGCGTACTGGAGCGCCGAGATACCCGACCCGAATGCGGTACAGACCAATCAGATCGCCACCGTCCTCGCGGCCGACGGCAGCACCGTGCTCGCGAAAATTGTTCCGGCGGATGGGAATCGGACGCCGGTTCCGTTGTCCGAGGTGCCGCAGCCGGTGCGCGACGCGGTGCTGTCGGCGGAGGACCGCAACTTCTATTCCAATCCCGGATATTCGACATCCGGTTTCCTGCGCGCCGTGCGGGACAACCTGCTCGGGAAGGACAACGCGGGCGGCGGCTCCACGATCACCCAGCAGTACGTCAAGAATGCGTTCCTCGGCTCCGAGCGCACGGTCACCCGCAAGATGCGCGAGCTGATCATCGCGGCGAAGATGGCGCGGCAGTGGAGCAAGGACGACATCCTCGCCGCCTACCTGAACACCATCTACTACGGCCGCGGCGCCTACGGCATCGCCGCGGCGGCGAAGGTCTACTTCGACAAGCAGGTGAACCAGCTGACCCGCGCGGAGGGCGCGGTGCTCGCGGCGCTGATCCGGACACCCTCGATCCTGGACCCGGAGACCCACCTCCCGGATCTGAAGGCCCGCTGGCGCTACGTGCTCGACGGAATGGTCGAGATGGGCGTGCTGGCGCCGGGCGACCGTGACGCCACCACCTTCCCGCCGATCATCCCGCTGACCCGGATTCCGGACGAGGACGTGGCCCGCGGGCCGGAGGGCCTGATCCGCAACCAGGTGGTGCGCGAACTGCGCGACTCCGGCATCAGCGAACGCGATTTGAACAAGGGCGCGCTGCAGATCACCACCACCATCGACCCTCGGGCGCAGCAGGCGGTGCTGGGCGCGGTGCACGACCGGCTCGGTTCGCAGCCACCCGAATTGCGCGCCGCGGTGGTGTCGATCGATCCGCGATCCGGGGCGGTGCGCGCCTACTTCGGCGGCTACGACGGCCTCGGCTTCGACTTCGCGCAGGCGCCGTTGCAGACCGGTTCGGCGTTCAAGGTCTTCGCGGCGATCGCCGCGCAGCAGCAGAGCATCCCGCTGTCCCGCGTGCTGGACAGCTCCCCGGTGACCGACCGGGGCACCCGGATCACCAACGTGGACGGCGAATCGTGCGGCAAGTGCACCATGGCCGAGGCGCTGAAACGCTCGCTGAACACCAGCTTCTACCGGTTGACCATGACGATGTCCGACGGTCCTCGGGCCATCGCGGAGGCGGCGCACGCGGCGGGCATCCCGGAGGAACTGCCGGGCGTGCCGGGCAAGACCCTGACCGAGGACGGTGGCCGACCGCTGAACGGGATCGTGCTGGGGCAGTATTCGGTTCGCCCCATCGACATGGCCTCCGCCTACGCCACGATCGGCGCGTCGGGCGTCTACCACCAGCCGTATTTCGTGCAACGAGTGGTGACCGGTGACGGGCGGGTGCTCCTCGACCGCGGCGGCGACAAAGCGGGCAAGCAACTACCCGCGGGGGAACAACGTATCTCCCGGACGATCGCGGAGAACACCGCCGAGGCAATGCTTCCCATCGCGGCCTACTCCAACGGGCACGCGCTGAAGAACAACCGCCCCTCGGCCGCGAAGACCGGTACCACGCAGCTCGGCACGAGCGACCTGAACAAGGACGCGTGGATGATCGGCTTCACCCCGTCGCTGTCGACGGCGGTGTGGATCGGCACCGAACAGTCACAACCGATCCGCACCGCGCGAGGGGCCGACATCTACGGCTCCGGCCTGCCCGCCGACATCTGGAAACAAGTCATGGACGACGCGCTGGATGGCACCCCGATCGAACAGTTCCCCGGGACGCAGGCCCCGGCGCGGCCCGGTCCGAGCAAGGCGCCTTCGGGCGGACCTTACGACATCTTGAATCCACCGCAGCAGTCGCCGCGGCGCGAACCCGTCGTCATCATCCCGTCCAGCCCCCAACCGCCCAGGGAGGTGGAGATTTTCCCGGGCCTGAGCATTCCGGTTCCTGGATAGCGATGATGCTGTGACCTTCCGTCGCCCGGAGGAACGCATGACATGGCAGCATCGTTTGCCAGAGTGAGAGCGAACAGCGAGTGCGTCGGAACGGGCCGACGCCGAAACCGCGGAAACGATGCGGAAGGATATGCGCTCGAGCGACGACAGCGCGGCGCGAGCGGCGGGCCCGGAGGCGGTAGCCTGCGCACCATGGAGGGCACCGGGAGCGACGCCAATTGAAGACAGACGAGACATAGGGGCTACGCCGGTGGATTTCAATGTCGTTGACCAACCCGAGACGCTGGTGGCGGGAACAGTGCTTCGCAGCCCCGCGCTCGCGGTCGAGGGGCCGCGCCGCGCGAAAGTCGAAGAGGCGTGGAAGCGCAACCTGGCCCGCAAGCTGCCCGGGCCGCCGACCACGGCATATGTCGACCACGCGCCGGAGATCAATTCGTACCTGACCCACATCGTCGGCTACCGCTGTCACAGCTTGGCCGACCTGCAGCCCGGCGACGTGCTCGCCCGGGTGCCGGGCGGGCGCTTCGCCCGGTTCATCGCCAGCGGCGACAACCTCGGCGACACCATCGTGAGCATCTGGCGAGCGGTCTGGGACGCGGAAGCGGCGGGGCGGCTGGTGCGGGCCTATACGGGCGACTGGGAACACTATCCGGACGCACGGACGGTGGAAGTCTTCGTGGCAGTGGCAGACGATCAGGGCAACGGGTAGGAACAGACAGTGGACTTCGAGATCGTCACTTTGCCGCAGAGCATGGTCGCCGGCCTGACCGTGCCGCTGGCCGGCCGTGAGGTGACCGCGCGGGACCTGGACCTGGTGAACTTCACCTGGGATCGGTACCTGGCGCGGGAGAAGAACGTGCAACGGGTGGCCGCCTACATCGGCCAGAACGATCACGCCGTCGCCGTGCTCGGCTACGAGATCGGCGGAATGGACGAGCTGGACGCGGGTGACGTGCTCACCATCATCCCGCAGGGCCGCTATGCCAAGTTCGTCGTCGCCGACAAGCCCTACGACCTGCTACGCACGGCCTGGGCCCAGGTGGCGAAGGCGGAGAACGCGGGAACCATCACCCGCTCCCACACCGCCGAGGTCGAGCGCTACACCGGCCCGGCATCGGTGGAGGTCTACGTCTCGCTGGACTGACCCGACAGCCGATGTTCCGTCCGCGCGTCGGCAGATACCACGTCGCGTACCGGGTGGACAACGGCGTGCTGATGATCCTCGTGGTGAAGGTCGGCCGGCGTCCACCGGGGCCTATAGACGGAAGCAGGTCGGCCGAGGGCATTTCGCCGTCGGCCGACCTCATGCCGGTGCGGTGGCCTATTCCGCGCCGATGATGAAGGCTTCCAGCTGCGTGCGCGCGATGTCGTCGGCGAGCTGCTGCGGCGGGGACTTCATCAGGTAGGCCGAGGCCGGGATGACCGGTCCGCCGATGCCGCGGTCCTTGGCGATCTTCGCCGCGCGCACCGCGTCGATGATGATGCCCGCGGAGTTCGGCGAGTCCCACACCTCGAGCTTGTACTCCAGGTTCAGCGGCACGTCACCGAAGGCGCGGCCCTCCAGGCGGACGTAGGCCCACTTGCGGTCGTCGAGCCAGCCCACGTGGTCGGACGGGCCGATGTGCACGTCGTTGGCGCCGAGTTCCTTCTTGAGGTTGCTGGTGACGGCCTGGGTCTTGGAGATCTTCTTCGACTCCAGGCGCTCGCGCTCGAGCATATTCTTGAAGTCCATGTTGCCGCCGACGTTGAGCTGCATGGTGCGGTCGAGCTGCACGCCGCGATCCTCGAACAGCTTGGCCATCACGCGGTGGGTGATGGTGGCGCCGACCTGGCTCTTGATGTCGTCACCGACGATCGGGACACCGGCCTTCGTGAACTTCTCCGCCCAGACCGGGTCGGAGGCGATGAACACCGGCAGCGCGTTGACGAACGCGACGCCCGCGTCGATCGCGCACTGAGCGTAGAACTTGTCGGCTTCCTCCGAACCCACCGGCAGGTAGGACACCAGCACGTCGACCTGGTTGTCCTTCAGCACCTGCACCACGTCGACCGGCTCGGCCTCGGACAGCTCGATGGTCTGCGCGTAGTACTTGCCGATGCCGTCGAGGGTGGGACCGCGCTGCACGACGACGTCGCTGGGCGGCACGTCGGAGATCTTGATCGTGTTGTTCTCGCTGGCGAAGATCGCCTCGGCCAGGTCGAAGCCGACCTTCTTGGCGTCCACGTCGAACGCGGCGACGAACTTGACGTCGCGGACGTGGTAGGGCCCGAACCGCACGTGCATCAGGCCGGGAACGGTCGAGGACTCGTCCGCGTCCCGGTAGTACTGCACGCCCTGGACCAGCGAGGAGGCGCAGTTGCCCACACCTACGATGGCGACGCGAACCGCTGTGGCGTTGTCAGCCTTGTCGATGTCACTCATGGCCGATATTTCCCTCTTTCTGTGGTGCCGCCTTCGTCGATTGCTCCGCCGCAATCAACTCGTTGAGCCAGCGCACTTCGCGCTCGCTTGATTCGAGTCCGAGTTGATGGAGCTGCCGGGTGTAGCGATCCAGCGACCCGCTGGCCTTCTTGATCGCCTCCCGGAGCCCCTCTCGGCGCTCCTCGACCTGACGCCGCCTGCCCTCCAGGATTCGCATCCGCGCTTCCGCGGGGGTGCGGCTGAAGAAAGCCAGATGAACGCCGAAGCCGTCGTCGGTGTAGTTCTGCGGTCCGGTGTCGGCGAGCAGCTCGCTGAACCGCTCCCGCCCGGCCGGCGTCAGTTGGTAGACCCGTCGCGCACGCCGTGTCGTCGCGCCCGCGGGGAGCTCCTCGGCGATCAACCCGTCCGCCTGCATGCGGCGCAGCGTCGGGTAGAGCGATCCGTAGGAGAAGGCACGAAACGCCCCGAGCAGGCCGGTCAGCCGCTTGCGCAGCTCGTACCCGTGCATGGGCGCTTCCAGGAGCAGCCCGAGGATTGCCAGCTCGAGCACCGGGCTTCACCCCCTGACTGTGTTCAGACCTAACCGATGGATGCGACTTCCCACTATATCGGAGCGATACATCTGTGCACAGACGCCTCCCCGCCGTGAACGAACTTGCGAACTCAGCGCGGGAAGACCGCGAGCGGCTCGCCCGCGAAAGTGAGCTCCGCGTACCCGGTAGCGCCGCCTGGGCACTTCACATGGATGTCCACCACGGGACCGGGGTCGACTGTTCCGGGCGAATCGAACTGCAGGCTGACGTGACTGATCACGCCGTCCGGGCACTTCACCGTCTGCGGCGCACCCGCCAGCAGGCGGGCGATGGCCGGCACGTCGACGGCGGCGAGGTCGAAGGTGGGCGTGCCAGTCTTGCGCTCGGAGGTCCGCGAGGTCCGGAAGCCGCCGTCGTAGCGGTAGTCGCCGGTCTGGGCCGCGTTGCCGGGCTTCTGCCGGTCCACCAGGGCATACTTCGGGTACAGGGTGACCTCGTCGGCGATCAGGTCCCCGAACTCGGCCCGATACTCCGCGAGGAAATAGGACAGGCCCGCACCCGTGGTCATGTCGGGAACCTTCTCCGACGAACCGGGCAGGTCGATGCCGCAACGGCTGATCGCGCCCACCATCGCACCCGCGACCAGGGCGGCCGCGATCGTGGAGACCGGCGCCAGCCAGCGCCGCGGCCGCCGCCGGTCCACGCGAACCACCGGGGCGTTCACGAGGTCGGCGGGAATCTGGAGATCATCGATCAACGCGTCGAGCTCGCCGAAGGATTTGGCGCGCATCGCCGCGGCGGTCCGCGCGGCGTGCTCCTTCTCGGTGAGCTGTCCATCGGCCAGCGCGGCGTCGAGCAGGCCGCACACGTCGGCGCGATCGGTATCGCGGGCGCGGATGCCGCTGTATCGGGTTGTCGCCATCGTCCTACCCTTTGAACGGCGAGACCCGACGAATCTCGCCCGCCGGAGTCATCGTGAAGTATCCGCTTTCCCTAACCGAGTTGCTCGCGTAGACGGTGACGACGGGTTCGGCGCCGACCCTGTTGTCGCTGACGTTCACCGCGAAATGCGTCACGACACCGCCCGGCACCCGCACGATCGTGGCCGCGTCGGCGAGCGCCCGGCCGATCGCGTCCGCGTTCAACGCGACGAGATCCACCGATGGTGTGTCGACCTTGCGCGTCTCGATCTGCCGGGACTGCGTGAAACCACCGCGGTAGTCGTAGGCGACCTTCCGGTTCGGCTGCCCCGGCACCGCCCGGACCAGCGAGGCGTAGTTCTCGTGCACGGTCAGCTCATCGACCTGGAGGTCGCCGAATTTGCGCTGGTAGTTGCGCAGAAACGTGGCGATTCCCTCGGTGGTGTGCAGGCTCGGCGTGGGGACGGCCAACGGTTGCACCGTCGCTTGGTCCAGCACGGGCATGGCTTGCGCCGCCGGTCGCGGTTCCTCCGCTTCGTGGGTGACCGCGAGAAATCCGGCGCAAGCGGCCAGTGCCGCGGCCACGGTCACCGCACCCACGTACCACTGGCGCCGATGCGACACCGGCGGCCGTGGCGCGGGTGCGACGTCGCTGGGCTGCTGCAGGTCCGCCACCAGGTCCCGCAGGTCACCGAGGGTGCGCGCCTCCGCGGCGAGTTCGGCGAGGGCGTCGTGCTCCTCTTCGGACAGCTGACCGTCGACCCGGGCGGCGTCGAGCAGCTCGCGAGTAGTGGCGCGATCGGCATCGCGCGCCCGGGTGTGATCGGGGTAACTTCCGCTGGATCCCGAGCGGCGCAAGACTTTTCGCGTGCTCGACGAGCGCTGCGAGGTGAACCCGCCGGCCGCGGCCGGGGTTTGCAGATCGGTGGTGAGCGCGGCCAGTTCACCGAGCGTCTTCGCCGTCGCGGCCTGCGCGATCCGGTCGTGGTACTCATCGGCGCCGAGTTGCCCCTCGGCGTAGGCGGCATCCAGCAGGCTGGACGCTTCGGCGCGGTCGAGGTCACGCGCTCGCGTGCGCCCGGATGCTGCGGTGGACACAAACGGATGGTAGTCCGGGTGAGGCCGCGACGCGCTGGATCGAGGCCGGTCGGGACCGGTCAATCCGCACAGCCCGGGGCGGGGCGATTCCAACACCGCTACTCTGGTTCTCGTGCGAATTCAGCGGCAAGTTGTCGACTACGCCCTCCGGCGCCGGTCGCTGCTGGCTGACGTCTATGCGGGCCGGGTCGATGTCGCCGAGGTGTGTGATGCGAATCCGTATCTCTTGCGTGCGGCGAAGTTCCACGGCCGTGGTAGCGAAGTCACATGCCCCATCTGCCGGAAGGAACAACTGACCCTCGTATCCTGGGTCTTCGGCGACGGCCTCGGGCCGGTCGCCGGATCGGCTCGCACACCCGAGGAGCTTGCGCGACTCGCCGAGACGCGCGAAGAATTCTCGGTTCATGTCGTCGAGGTATGCCGGACGTGCAGCTGGAATCATCTGGTGCAGTCCTATGTCCTCGGTTCCGCGCCGGCGCCGCCGCGCCGCCGCACCGGGACACGCGCGAACCGGCGCACCGCCGCCGAATGAAGTGCCTTGGGTCATCCCCGTCGGCTGACTCGGGGAGCAGGCACGCGTCCGCCGCGGTGACGACTACCGCTGATAGCCACCTGGACCGCTACGAGTTATGGAGATCTTGTCAGTGAATTCGCCCTACGAGCCCTACGGCGATGAGCCACATGGCGGTCGTCCTCCACAGAGTTCACGTCCAAGTCCCAACCCGTACCAGAATCCCCGTCCCGGGCCGCCGCCCGGCGCCCGTCCGGGTCAGCCCTCGGGTGGGCGTCCCGTTCCCGGCGAGCCGCGCGGCCCGCAGCCACCGCGCCGCCCCGGGCCCCCGCCGAACGGGCGACCACCACAGGGTGGCCGTCCGCCCCAGCCGGGCCGTCCGCCGCAGCCGAATCGCGGCGTGCCCAATCCCCCCGCGTCCGGCCCGCAGCAGACCCAGCGGATCCAGCGGCCGGGCTCGCTGACCGAGGCGGTGGCCGAGCGCGACCGGCGCGGTCCCAGCACGGGCCCGCGTCCGGCCACCGGTGGACGTCCGGCGGTGGACCGCGACGGACGCCGCGGCCCCGGCAGCGGCCCCACCACGGGTGAACGCAGGCAGACCGCGGGCGGACCGCCGTCCGGCCCGCCGCCGCGCCGTGGCGGCGGCAGCGGCTCCGACGGGCCGGGAAGGCGTCAGCCCGCGCAGAAGAAGAAGTTTCCGTGGCGGATCGTGCGCCGCACGCTCTACGTCATGATCGCGTTGGCCATCCTGGTGCCCAGCGGCATCTTCCTGGCCGCGTACACCACGGTGTCGGTACCGCAGCCGGGCGACCTGAAGACCAACCAGGTGGCGACCGTTCTCGCCTCCGACGGCACGACGGTGATCAGCAAGGTCGTCCCGCCGGAAGGCAACCGGACCGACGTCACCATCGACCAGATCCCGCCGCACGTGCGCAACGCGGTGATGGCGGCCGAGGACAGGGACTTCTACACCAACCCCGGCTTCTCGATCTCCGGCTTCGCGCGCGCGGCCAGGGACAACATCCTCGGCAAGGAAAGCGCGGGCGGTGGCTCGACGATTACCCAGCAGTACGTGAAGAACGCGCTGGTCGGTGACGAACACTCGCTGACCCGCAAGATGCACGAGCTGGTCATCTCGGCCAAGATGGCGCGGCAGTGGAGCAAGGACGAGATCCTCGCCGCCTATCTGAACACCATCTACTTCGGTCGCGGCGCGTACGGCATCGACGCGGCGTCCAAGGCGTACTTCGGCAAGCCGGTGCAGGAGCTGACCGTCGCCGAGGGCGCGGTGCTCGCCGCCACCATCCAGCTGCCGTCCAGCCTGGACCCGGAGAAGAACCCCGAAGGCGCGAAGACCCGCTGGAACTACGTGCTCGACGGCATGGTCTCGCTCGGCAGCCTGAACGCGGCCGAGCGGCAGGGTCTGCAGTACCCGCAGGTCGTCTCGCTCGCGTCGACGCGCGACAAGGAACAGGACTCCGGCCCCGAGGGCTTGATCAAGACTCAGGTGCTCAAGGAGCTCGCCGCAGCGGGCATCAGCGAGCAGCAACTGAACACCTCGGGCCTGCAGATCACCACCACGATCGACCCGAAGGCGCAGCAGGCGGCGGTCGAGGCCGCCACGTCGAAGATGCAAGGGGAGCCGGAGCAGCTGCGCACAGCGGTGGTCTCGATCGATCCGCACACCGGCGCGGTGCGCGCCTACTACGGCGGCAGCGACGGCCAGGGCTACGACTACGCCAATGCCGGTCTGCAGACCGGTTCGTCGTTCAAGGTCATCGGCCTCGCGGCCAACCTGGAGCAGGGCATTCCGCTGTCGCAGATGTACGACAGCTCGCCGATCACCGTGAACGGCATCAAGATCACCAACGTCGAAGGCGAGCAGTGCGGTATGTGCACCATCGCCGAGGCGCTGAAGCGGTCGCTGAACACCAGCTTCTACCGGATGCAGCTGGACATGCAGAACGGCCCGCAGAAGATCGCCGACATGGGCCACAAGCTGGGCATTCCGGAAACGATCCCGGGCGTGGGCAAGACGCTCACCGAGTCGGACGGCTCCGGGCCGAACAACGGCATCGTGCTCGGTCAGTACCAGGCCCGGCCGCTGGACATGGCCTCCGCCTACGCGACCTTGGCGGCCTCCGGCGTCTACCACGCGCCGCATTTCGTGACCAAGGTCGTCACCGCCGACGGACAGGTCCTGCTCGACCGTGGTGAAGTGGCCGGTGAGCAGCGCGTCTCGGCCGCGGTGGCCGACAATGTCACCGCCGCGATGAAGCCGATCGCCGGCTACTCCCGCAACCACGGGCTGGCCAACGGACGCGAGTCGGCAGCCAAAACCGGTACCGCGCAGCTCGGCGACACGGGTGAGAACAAGGACGCCTGGATGGTCGGCTACACCCCTTCGCTGGCGACCGCCGTGTGGGTCGGCAGCGTCGACAACTCTCCGCTGCGCAACTACAGCGGCGGCATGATCTACGGCTCGGGTCTGCCGTCCGATATCTGGAAGGCGACCATGGACGGCGCGCTCTCGGGCACCCGCAACGAGACGTTCCCCAAGCCCGCCCCCATCAAGGGCCAGGCCGGTGTCCCCGAGTGGTCGGCGCCCTACACCCCGCCGTCCACCGTCGACTCCCCGCTCCTGCCGCCGGTCGTGGTCGCGCCGACCCAGGTGGAGATCCTGCCCGGCATCACCATCCCGGTGCCCGGAGTCCAGCCCGCACCGCAGCAACAGCGTCCGCAACAGCAACGCGAGTCGGACGCGGGCCCGCTGCCCGGCCAGCCGGTCGCGCCGTCCGACGGAGCCTCACCGTCGGCCACCGGCTCACCGAGACCGGGCAACAGTGGCAACTCGAACAACGAAGGCACGACCGGAACCGCGCCGACCCGGGGCCGGTAGTTCGCCGGCACGCAGGCCGGGGCCGACCGCATCAGGTCGGCCCGGCCTGTTTCGTACCTGGGACGGATACCGCCGGTTATTCCATGGGTGAGGTCTTCCGCTCGCGCAGGCGGAAGGCAACGCGTGGAGTGGTGGGGCGACTCGATCCCGACCGTCGGCCGCCCTCCGGGTAGCCTCGGGTTCCGTGACCGATCAGCAGCTGGTGGAGCCACGGAGGAATGGGAGGGCACCGCTGTCGGACCAGGTGAAGCCCGGTGGGGCGTACTACGCGGCCCCGGCTCCGCTCGCCTCCGATCTGCGATCGGCGGATGCCCGAGACCGGCCGAGCCGCAACGATTCCCTCGCCGCGCAACTGTCCACGGTGATCGGCGGGCCGGTCGGTGATCACGCGCTGATCGGGCGGGTGCGGTTCTGGACGCCCATGCGGGTGCTGCTCGCGTTCACGGTGGTGTTCCTGGCGCTCGGCTGGTTCGGCAAAGCAGGGTGCATCCAGCAGACCAACGGCGCGGACGGTCCGACACTCGACTGGAACAACGGCCGTCAGTACGTGGCGATGTGCTACTCGGACACCGTCCCGCTCTACGGCGCGGAACGACTCAACGAAGGCGCCTTCCCGTACAAGAAGCAGTGGATCGAGCAGACTCCCGACGGTGGCCGGGAGACGCGATACATGGAGTATCCGGTGCTCTCGGGCCTGTACCAGTACCTCGCGATGCGGATCGCGAAGAGCTGGGACGCCGCGCCGCTGCCCGGTGCGCTGCAAGTGGTGATCTACTTCAACGTCGTCGCGTTCGGTCTGGCGATGGCCTGGCTGATCACCGTCTGGGCGTCGGCCCTGCTGTCCGGCCGCCGGATCTGGGATGCGGCGCTGATCGCCTGCTCACCGTTGGTGATCGTGCACGCGTTCACCAATTTCGACGCGCTCGCGACGGCCTTCGCCGCGACCGGACTGCTCGCCTGGGCACGGCGCAAACCCGTGGTGGCGGGCGTTCTGCTCGGTCTGGGCGGCGCGGCCAAACTGTATCCGCTGCTGCTGCTCGGTCCGATCGTCGTGTTGTGCCTGCGTGCCGAGACGATGCAGCGCACGCCGCGCACACACCTCGGCCTGCGGATCCGCGACATCGACAGCTGGCGGACGTTCCTGGCGTGGGTGCGTGAGACGCCCTACCGCATCCAGTTCCTCAGCGCCCGTCCGCTCGGCGCCGCGTCCGTCACGGTGTGCGCCACACTGGCCACCTGGCTGGCGGTGAACCTGCCGATCGCCGCGCTGTTCCCGAACGGCTGGCGGGAATTCTTCCGGCTCAACACCACCCGGCACGCCGACCCGGACTCGATCTACAACGTGATCTCGTCGTTCACCGGCTGGCCCGGCTTCGACGGCGTGCTGACCCACGGGGAGCAGCCCGCCATCCTGAACGTCGTCTCGCTACTGGCGTTCGTCGCGGCCTGCGCGGCGATCGCCTACATCGGCCTCACCGCACCACAGCGGCCGCGGCTGGCGCAACTGTGCTTCCTCGTGGTCGCGGCGTTCCTGCTGACGAACAAGGTATGGAGTCCGCAGTATTCGCTGTGGCTGGTGCCGCTCGCCGTCCTGGCGCTACCGCACCGGCGCATCCTGCTGGCCTGGATGACGATCGACGCGCTGGTCTGGGTGCCGCGCATGTTCTACTACCTCGGGTTGGACCGCAAGGGCCTGCCCGAACAGTGGTTCACCGGCGCCGTCGCGCTGCGTGACCTGGCGGTGCTCGCGCTGTGCGCCGTGATCGTGCGGCAGATCTATCGCCCGGAGGAGGACCTGGTGCGGCGCGACTTCGTCGACGACCCGGTCGGCGGGATCGTCGACCGCATGCCGGACCCACTGCTGGCTTGGCTGCCGGAGCCGCTGCGCCCGCGACCGGAGGTCGCGCGCGGCTGACCGGCCCCGGCCCAGGCGCTCACCTGGTGCGCAGGAAGCGCGCCTGCCGTTCCGGTTCCTGCGGCAGCATGTCCAGATCGAGCTGCCACGCGCTGCCGGTCCACGGATCGAACAGCGGCGTGCCGTCGACGGTCGGCAGGTGGCGGCACGACTGCGACAGCATCGCCACGGTGGTGTCCGCCGAATCGGATTCGTTCGCGCCGACGATCACGATGGACAGTCCGATCAGCTCGCCTCGGGTGATCAACGCGCCGATCCGCTGGGCGTCCGAACTCTGGTAGCCGTGCGGGAAATCCGCCGCCAACAGCACCCGATGCTCGGTGGGTGGCGTGAAAGCGCCACTCGTATAGGCCAGTTCGGCGAGTTCGGCCGCGTCCACCAGTGCCTGCAACCGCGCCGAGATGTCGGCGTGGTCGGTGATCGGCGGGCCGTTCAGCACGGGAGCGAGCAGGCCGGTGAAGCCGGTGAACGCGTCGGTGAGGTCGATGATGTCGAGCAGCGTCCGCCGTTGCGGCGCCGTGGCGAGCAACCGCGCCAGCAGCGCGCCCACGACCGGCGCGACCGCACGGGTCGATTCGGCATCGATCCACAGCGGCCGGTTCAACGGCACCGGAACGCAATACGGGATGCGCAGCGATCCCCGGTCGAGCGCGTACAACTGGCCGAGCCGGATACCATCGCTCGGCGCGGGCGGCTTGTCCCAAGCCGGCGAGTCCCAGGACGCCAGGGCGGGCGGCAGCACCCGGTCGGCCTCGGCGAGTTCGCCCATCAGCTGTTCGGCGTCGCGCTGGTGGTTGTGCTCGGCGGTGCCGACGAGTTCGTCGTGCCGTTGCTGCGCGACGCGACGCGCCTGCTCGGCTTCCGGAGTGTTCCTGGTCGCGGGATCGGAGACGGCGAGCGACAGTTCGTTGTCCAGCCGCTTGGCCGCGTACTCGCGCGCCGAGACCAGCGCGGCGGCCGACCGCGCGGCGTCCTCGAACACCATCCACAGCCGCTCCAAGCCATGACCGACTTCCAGCGGCGCACCGGCCGCGGCGATCTGCGCGTCACCGGCCAGTGGACCGGCCATGGTGTGCGTGCCGGGCTGCTCGGGCTCCGGGGAAGCACCGTCGACCTCGACGCCGTGGGCTGTGAGCAGCACGGCGAGCCCGCCCGCATAGCCTTGGCCCAGCGCGCGCAGCTTCCAGGCCGGGCCGCGCCGGTACACCTCCAGGCAGATCAGCGCCGTCTCACCGGACGACGGGGTGATCGCGAATTCCGCTGCCACGCTGTCATTCCCGGACAACGTGGCGGTGACCGGCCCGAGCCCGTCCGCCCGCGCGGGGGTGGACGGGTCGGCACTCACCACCAACAGCACGGCCTTCGCGTCGGCGCGCACCTCGTCGAGCGTGATGGTGACCCCGTCGGCGGCCAGGGCCACCCCCGGCGTGGCGGGCTGGTTGTAGAAGACGAAATCGTCGCTGGAGAACACCTTCAGGTTCTCGGCGACCACCAGCGCGGAAACATCGAGGGCAGCCTCGGCTTTCGCACTGAAACGAACGACCTCACCGGTCAATGGGATGTTCTGACCGGCCTGCAGTTGAATCACCGTATCCGCCCCGCTGTCCGCCGCCGGTCAACCGTTGACGAGGAACCGGCCGAGCTGCGGCACCGCCTCACCCGGATGCTTGGCCTGGAAGCCCTCACCGAGCGCCTGCAATTTCCAGTCGTTGCCCACCCGATACAGCTTGGACATCGCCATCGCGGTGAACGGCATGCCGCCCGCGAGGGTGTACCGGGCCAGTTCGCCGTTGTTCGTCCCGTCGACCAAGCGGCAGAACGCGTTCTGCACCTGCTCGAAGGTGTGGCCCTTGTAGGAGGTGACTACGAACACCAGCGTGGTGATGTGCGCCGGGATGCGGGTCAGGTCGACCAGGATCATCTCGTCGTCGCCTTCGCCCTCGCCGGTGAGGTTGTCGCCCTGGTGGCGGATCGAGCCGTCCTTGGAGGTCAGCTGGCCGTAGTAGGCGACGTCTACCGGGTTCATGTCGGCGAACATGATGACCGACGCGTCGAGGTCGATGTCGACCGTGCGATTGCCGAACATGCCGCGGCTGCGCACCGGATCCCAGCCGAGACCCATCTTGACGAAGGTCAGCGCCGCGCCTTCCTTGCGGAGCGTGACCCGCTGGCCCTTGACCAGGCTGACCGGGCGGTCCTTGCTCAGGCTGACCTCGGCGGGTTGCTGCGGCTGCTGCGGCGGCTGGCCGGGCGGCGGATAACCGGTGCCGGGGGCGGGCGGCGGCGGGTAGCCGGGGCCCGGCGGCGGATAACCGGGACCGCCCTGCGGGGGCTGGCCGGGCGGCGGGTAGCCGGGCCCGGGGGGCGGATAACCGGGACCGGGCGGCGCGTATTGCGGCGCCTGCTGCTGGGAAGGGTACGACGGGGTGGTCGGCGGCGGGTAGTTCGGCGGCTGCTGGACCGGCTGCTGCGGAGGCGGCGGCGGGGCCTGCGGCGCCTGCGCGGGCTGGGCCGGAGCGTCGTCGACCGTCACGCCGTGATCGGTGACCAGCGCGGCGAAACCGCCCGCGTAGCCCTGTCCGACCGCGCGCACCTTCCACGCGCCCTGGCGGCGGTAGAGCTCGAGCGCGATCACGATCGACTCGGTGTTCAGACCTTCGACCCGGTACTCGTACAACTGATTACCGGCCGCGTCGGACACGATCGCGGTGGGGGCCGGGAACTGGCCGAAGTTGCTGTTCGCGTCGTCCAGCGTGATCACCGCGCGAATCTGGTCGATGTCGGCGGGCACCGCGCTCAACGACACCGCCAGCGACGCGGGCTGGCCCGCGGGCGCGGGTTGCAGGTTGACGCCGGGACCGCTCGGCTGGTTGAAGAAGACGAAGTCGGCGTCGGAACGGACCTTGCCCCGCTCGGTGACCAGTAGTGCCGACAGATCCGCCGGTGCGGAGAGCTGGACGGAAATCACCACGTCGTTGGTGGCCAGCGGACCGTTCTGGCCCTTGGCGAGTGTTGCGGACAAGTTCGACCCTTCGCTTGTCGGTGCGTTCGTCTGACACTCTACGAGAAACGCGTTGCGCACCGCTTGTACTGAACGGACGCGCTGCCCCGACACCCGCCGAAGCATCGGTTAGGGTGACGGCACGCAGATGGAATACGGCGGTCACACCGTGTTCCCGATCGAGACAGCAGGCAAACATCGCATGGCGCAACTGTTCGAGCAATCGAAGAAGGTGATCGAGGCCCACCTGGCCGGGACCAGCCTTCGCGCGATCTCCGGTTCGATGATCGCCTACGAAGGAAACGTGCAGTTCAAGGCGGCCGGTTTCGGTGGGGGCGACGGTGTGCTCGCCGGGCTGAAACGCCGGGCCACCGGCGAGAAACTGTCGCTGATGGAGTGCGCCGGGCACGGCCGGGTGTTCTTCGCGGTCAACGGCCAGCACGTCACCGTCGTGAACTTGAACAACGAGACGCTGCAGGTGGAGTCGCAACAACTGCTCGCCTTCGCCGGAAACCTGCGCACCGACGTGCGTTTCGCCGGATTGCGCGGTGCGTCCACCGGGCAGGGCCTGTTCACCACGACCGTCTCCGGCCAAGGTCAGGTCGCGCTGCTCTCGGCCGGTGGACCGCTGATCCACCTGGAGGTCTCCCCGCAGTATCCGCTGGTCGTCGATCCGGACGCGTTCGTCGCGGCGCGCGGGAACCTCAACCAGTCCTTCGTCACCGACGTGTCGTGGCGCAGTTTCGTCGGCCAGGACGCGGGCGAGGCGTTTTCGTTGCGCTGGGACGGCCAGGGCGTGGTCTTGATCCAACCGGCGGAACGGTAGGCGAGCAGTGTTCGAGAAGGTCAACGGCAAAGTCGTCAAGGTCGATGTCGGAATGGCGGGCGGGGTGGTCGCTCGCAACGGCGCGATGCTGTTCTATACCGGCGCTGTTTCGTTTGCGCCCCATCAGATTCCGGGCGCCCAGGCCATGGGCGGTATGGGCGGGCTGATGGGTCTCGCGGGCCGCGCGATGGCGGGCGAGCACGAACGCACCATGCTCGCGCAGGGCAACGGCCAGGTCCATTACGGATTCGCCGGCCTGGAGGTCCACGTGGTGCACATGCAGCCGGGTGCGACGCTGCGCGTCGAGGCTTCGCGGCTGCTGGCCAACACCGCCGGGTTGCAGAGTTCGGTGGTCTCCGTCATGAGTTCGGGCGGTGGCGGCGGGGGCGGCGGTCTGATGGGCGCGCTGCGCGGCGCCGCCTCGGGCGCGTTGACCGGGCAGGGCCTGTTCACCACCCAGCTGTCCGGGCACGGCGCCGCGGTGCTGCTCGCTCACGGCGGATTCCTGGAACTGCAAGTGGGCGGCCCGAATCCGATCGTGGTCGACCCGCAAGCCTTCGTCGCCACCTACGGCAATGTGCAGACCGAGCTCAAGTCGGCGCTGAGCTGGCGAGACGCCGTCGGCCGTGGTTCCGGTGAGGCGATGCAGCTGCATTGCGCCGGGCAGGGCGTCGTCTACGTGCAGGCCTCCGAAGAGAAGTTGTGAGCAGGGTATGTCCCAGATCCTCAACCCCATGAATCTCGGTGAGAGCGACAACATCCCGGGAAACAGCTACGCGTACTGCATCGACCTGAACAAGCCGTGGTTCATGCGCAAGGGCGCGATGATCGCCTACTACGGGGACATGCGGTTCCAGATGCTCACCCACGGATTGCAGGGCGGCCTGCTGCACATGGTGTCGCAGCAGTTCTCGGCGCCGCTGTTCACCGGCGATTACGTCGTCGCGGAGGGACACGGCAAACTGATCATCGGCGACCGCGGCTACGACATCAATTCCTACGATCTCGAGGACAACGGCAACCTGACCATCCGGGCGGCGAACCTGCTGGCCTTCGAGCCCGGCCTGTCGCTCAACCAGTCCATCGTGCCCGGGTTCCTCACCCTCATCGGCACCGGCAAGTTCCTCGCCTCGTCCAACGGGCCGGTCATGTTCGCCGAGCCGCCGCTGCGCGTCGATCCGGAATCGCTGGTCGGATGGGCCGATTGCCCCTCCCCCAGCCACCACTACGACGAGGGATGGATCTCGAACTTCCTGGCCGCCGGTGCGGCGCGTTTCGGCGTGAACTCCGGTGAGGAGCGCCAGTTCGAGTTCACCGGTGCGGGGACCGTGCTGATCCAGTCCAGCGAGAAGGTGCTCAGCGACTCGATGCTGGTGCGGACCATCGAGGGCCAGATCCAGAGCGGCATCACCGTCGGCGGCCTGCAACGGCTGCAAGGGCTCATCGCGCAGCAGCTCGCCGGGCAACAGCAGTACTGAGCCACGGAGTGCGCGGACCGGGTCGCACCGCGAATTCCGGTCGCAGCCGTGACCGCGTAATCACTCGCGTGGGGGATTCGCGCGCCGCCGGTCCCGGATACCGTTCATCCGTGTTTCACATCTTCTCCTCCCAGGTCCTGCGTGCTGCGCTGCCCGCGGCGATCCTCGCCGCGATCGCAGCGGCGCCCGCCGCCGCGACGCCGATTCCCTCGGTGCCCGCCGTGCCGGAACCGGCGCGATTCGTCGGTGCCACCGCGAGCGGCGAACCGGTCACCGGCATCCCGCCGGTCCCGCAGAACCCCCATCTGGCGCCGAACGGGAACTCTGGCGTCCACAACGACGGGTGGATGAGCGACACCTATACCCGCCCCGGTCCGCTCGGCCGGGCGCCTCGGACCGATTCCCTACTGCTCGGCAGCGAGTGCGGCTCGGTGGCGTTCGACCGCGCCGGCCGCATCGTCACCACATGCCTCGGGCTGCAACCGGGGCTCTACCTCATCGACCCGGCGACGATGACCGTCCTCGGCAGACATCCACTGCCCGGTAAGAGCCCGATCGACACGTTGCGACCGGGCGCTTTCAACAACTTCGGCGGCGGCGGGTACTTCTACCTCGACGACGAGGACCGCGCTGTCGTGGGCACCAGCACCGGCCACATCCAAGTGTTCGCCGAGAATGCTGCTGCCGATGGCTTTTCGCTGGTGCGCGACTACGACCTGACCGGCGTGCTGAGCCAGGACGAGACGCTGAACTCGGCGCTGCCGGATTCCAACGGCCTGATCTGGTTCGTGGCCAAGACGAACGGCGTGGTCGGCACGCTCGATCCGGATACCGGTGCGGCGCGGGTGGTTCGGCTCGGAGCGGGCACGGAGAACGAGATCGAGAATTCGTTCGCGGTCGGCGCGGCCGGGGAGGTGTACGTCGCCACCAACCGTCAGCTCCTGCGTTTCGACGCCGGTCCGGATCGGGCACCCCAGGTCACCTGGCAGACCACCTACGCCAACAGCGACAAGCGCAAGCCGGGCCAGGTGGACGACGGAACCGGCACCACGCCCACCGTCCTGCCCGACGGCTATGTCGCCATCACCGACAATGCCGATCCGATGAACGTCGTCGTCTACCGTACGGCGCCGTCGGTCGCCGAACGGCAGGTCTGCGCGGTACCGGTGTTCGAGCCCGGCCGCAGCGCCACGGAGAATTCGCTGATCGGTGCGGGGCGCTCACTCATCGTCGAGAACAATTACGGCTATTCGCATCCCGACGCGGTCGCGTCCGGCAAGACCACCACACCGGGGCTCGCCCGGGTCGACATCGACGCCGACGGCGACGGCTGCCATCTCGCCTGGACCAACTCGGTCGAAGCCGCACCCACGGTGGTACCGAAGCTGTCCCTGGCCACCGGCTTGATCTACACCTATACGAAAGGCACCGAGCCGAGCGACCCGTGGTACTGGACCGCCCTCGACTACCGCACCGGCGCGACCGTCTGGAAACAGCTGTCCGGCACGGGTCTCGGCTTCAACAACAATTACGCGGGAATCGCGATCGGCCCCGACGGAACGGCTTTCCTCGGCACGCTGGGCGGACTGGTCTCGATGCGCGACGGCGAGTGAGCCGGGTGACGGTCGGCGCAGAATCGGGAGATGGCTGATCCGGCGCTCTCGCCGCAGCATTGTACCGCGCTGACGGACCTGGTAGGGGACGAATCCGCCTTCGCGACAGCGTATCCGCGGGTCGCCGACTACGGGGCCACCGCGGGCCGGCGGTGCGCTGTTCGTCTGCTGGCCGCCCGGCTGGGAGGACCCGATGGCCTCCACCACGCTCGCCGGCTACCAGGACGCGGGCGGCTCGCTGCTGATCTACATCGGCCAACCACGCGGCGGGCGCACGGCCGGCAGCGCCTTCTTCGACACGCTGGAGGCCGGATGGGCGCTGCTCGACCAGGACCCGGATTACGTCTCGTGGCGGAACCTCGGTGATCGGGCGCAGTGCTGGCAGCGTCGGTGAGTCAGCTCGCCCGCTGGAACTCCCACGGGTCGTGCGCGCTGATCAGCGTGACCTCGGCACCGTGATCGCGGTGTAGTTCGCGCAGCCGCGCCTGGGTGCCCAGCCGCAGGTCGTGGTGGACCTCGGAGCTGGTCTGCACGATGTCGAGCACCGGATGCGGCTGCGGGGCCGGGTCGAGTTCGCGGTGGTAGTAGTACGCGTCGCCGCAGTGCAGCAGCCAGCTGTCGCCATCGCGGACGGCGACACCGGTGTGGCCCGCGGTGTGCCCGCCCAACGGGATCAGCTGGAAGTCGCCGGGCAGGTCCTTCGGCTGGATCGCGTCGAAGCCGAACCACTTTCCGGTCGGGTCCGACGGATAGGTCACCCAGTGCGGATCGTGCGCCCAGTGCGCGGGGCGGTAGCGGAAACTGGGGGCTTCGGCCCGCGCCGCCGTCAGCTCGGCGGCGAGCACGTGGACCCGTGCGTGCGGGAAGTCGGGCAGTCCGCCGCAGTGATCCACGTCGAGGTGGGTGAGGATGATGTGCCGGACGTCGGCGGGGTCGTAGCCGAGTCGCTCGACCTGCCGGATTGCCGTCTCTTCTTCGGCGAGCACGGGCTGGGCCATCGTGACCCAGTCCGCCCCGAGGGTGCCCGCCGGGTCGCGCACGTCATCGAGTCCGATGCCCGTCTCGATCAGGACCAGTCCGTCGGACGCCGTCTCGACCAGCAGGCAGTGGTTCACGGCACGAGCGGGGGCGGGTCCGTCGTAAGTGGCTTCGATTTGCCGGACCGATCCGCAATTGAGGTGATGCAGTGTCATGCGAGCTAGTCTGTGACTTGAAGCGCGGTTCAAGTCAAGGAGACGAGATGACCGACCTGCTCGATATCGCCGAAGTCGCGGGCCACGCCGGCCTCGCTCCCTCCGCACTGCGCTTCTACGAGAAGCGCGGCCTCATCAGCGCGACCGGCCGCAACGGCCTGCGCCGCACCTACCACCCCGACGTCCTCGGCCGCCTCGCCCTCATCACCTGCGCCCGGGGCGCGGGATTCACCCTCGCCGAAATCGCCCGCTTCCTGCGCGCCTCCCCCACCGACGCCGAACTCCGCACCCGCATGGCGGAGAAAGCACGACAACTCGACGACGACATAGCCCGCCTCATCCGCATGCGCGACAGCCTCCGCCACGCCTCCACTTGCACCCACGACCCTTTGGTCGAATGCCCGGACTTCAAGTCCGCCTTCGAGAGTGCCGCTGACGCGAGGTGAGTCGGCGAATCCATCCCGATCGACCCGATGAACGGACATGCTTATTCTCTGGTCGGGAAGATCGGGAGTATTCGAACGAATCGCGGATGGCGTCTCGATGCCGGACCACGCGCGTGTCTTGTTCGGCCTCGCTCCACGTCACGCGCAGACACTCACCGGCCACGCCGAGATCGCGCAAGCATTTACCGTTCAGTCGGAGGCTGATGTCGAACTCCGCCGGCAAGCACTGATCGCAGATCGAATCGACCTGTTGGCTGTACGCGGTTTGGGGTTGCTCGCTCTCAACGAGTCGCTGTTGCGTGGCGCTTTACTGGAGCGGACCAGCAGCGTCCGTGTCCGAGCACTCCTACTGGACCCGGAATCTGCCGCCGCGGGAATCCGAGCGGCAGAAATCCGTGAGTCGAGACAGTCTTTCACCGCAGGAATCAGACTGGCACTGGCGCGGATATCCGAGCTTCACGATCGTCCCTCCGTCGAACTGCAAGTAGCTGTCTACGACTCGCTGCCTACCTGGCGGATGCTGGTTTTCGACCAGACGTTGTATCTATCGGCTTTCGGCCTGTCCGCGGAAGGCCATCGTTCCGGAATGTACAAGCTCACGGCGGCGACCAACGGCGTCTTGCATGCCGGATTCCTACGGCAGTTCGAACAAATGTGGCTTCAAGCCCGCCCGGTCGAGAGAAAATCGGCCACATGATCGAGGCCGAACTGAAAGCTCGCGTACAGGACGTCGAGTCCGTGCAAGCTGCGCTGTCCGCACGGAGCGCAGGGCAGCGCTCGAGATATCAGGACGTCTACTTCGACTCGGCGGACGGAAGATTGTCGTCGGAGGGCCGAGAGCTGCGGTTGCGGACGATCACCGCGGACGACGGGCGGCGGGCGCTGCTCACCTACAAGGAGCCCGCAGTGGACACGACCAGCGGGTCCAAGCCGGAATACGAGACCGAAGTGGCCGACCCGGCAGCGATCGACTCGATGCTGCGCGGTCTCGGCCTGACCAACCTGGTCAGCTTCGAAAAGCGTTGCCTGAATTATCGATTCACATCGGAGAGTCGTGAGCTGCTGGCCACGCTGGTCACCATTCCCGAATTGGACGGCACCTTCATCGAGCTGGAGACGATGGTGGCCGAGTCCGAGCTGACGGAAGCGCTGAAAGTCGTGCGGACCACGCTCTATCAGCTCGGAATCAGCGACAGCGATCTCACCACCGAGCAGTACACCGATGCCGTACTGGTTACGCGGCGGAAGCCGGAGCTCCCTTGATGAACCAGTTGATGATTTCCTCGCCCGCGAGGATGCCGGTGGCTCGGGTGATGGTGAGGTTGGGGTGGGTCCAGTTGAGTTGTTCGAGTTCGCCGTGGCGGGGGCGGATGGCGGAGTCGGCGGCGCGGAGCATTTCGGCGTCGAGGGCGCCGTCGCCCGCGGCGAGCGTCCGGGCCTCGTCGGCTAGTTCCCCGCTTTCCCAGAGGCGCTTGCGCACCTCGGCGACCGCGCGGCTCTTGCAGACGACCTGCGGCATGGTGTAGATCTTGCGGCCCTGCTGGGACGCGGACCAGCCGCGTGGACGACACCAGTCGTCCCACTCGGCCAAGAACCCCTCGGGCACCTCTTTCGGCTTCACCACCAGGTAACAGAACAGATGATCGGCTACGCGGAACTTGGTGACCCACGAATCATCGATGCGGGTGTGCAGTTCCTTGCTCACCTCGGACAGGGTGGCGCCCCCCGCGCGAACCTGGGCGTCGATGGCGATGCGCCAGCTCAGGTCGGGCACGCCGTCGACCAGGATGTTTCCGCCGTTACTGGTAATCGCGTAGCGCCACGGCGCTCCGGGCAGCCGGATACGGTCGAACTGTTTGATGGTGCGAGTGGTGGTGGGAACGACGGCGGCGGGTTCGGTCAGGGTCTGCATCCGCAGCGCCGCGGTGGTGGTCATGAACGACAGCGGCGCCCCTTCCAGATGCTCCACGCAGACCGTCGGCACGTCGGCGGTGGTGCTGAAGGCGTTACGCGAGTAGATCATCGTCCGGTCCAGGTCGGTCGCGATCAGCGCACGTCTTCGATGTGCTCTCGGAGATAGGTTCACTGCTGCACGTCCTTGATCAATCCCATGCACGAATATGCCAGGTCGGGGACCACGTCGACCGGGACACCCCTGGCCGCGGCGAGCAGGCGGATGTGCGCGTGCTCCGGCGCGTCGGCCGCGCGCACCAGCACCCGCCACGGCACCCGCCGCAGCAGCACCCGGGTGGTCTCGCCGACGCCGGGTTTCACGAAGTTCACGCTGGTGATGCCGTACTGCTCGCGCACCTGCTCCACCGACGCCCAGCCGGTCCACGTGGGTGTCCGGTCGCTCGCGCGGACCGCCGCCAACCCCGCGGGAACGCGGTCGCGGATCGCGTCGAAGGCGCCGCTCACGGTGTCCAGCAGACGCCCGGACACGTCGTCACCGGCCAGTTCCCGGTAGAACTTGGCGCCGTGGAAATCGCCGGGGCCGATCAGCGTGTCGTTCAGGACGGTGCGCGACACCAGACCGGACACCGTCGAATTCAGGCACGCCGAGGCGATCAGGAAGTCGTCGCGCGTGCCGTAGGTACGCACGCAGTGCCCGGGATCGGCCAGCACGGCCAACTCGTCGTCGAACCGCGCGCCGCCGGCGGCGTGATAGGCGTCCAGCGCCTCGGTGAGCTCGCGGGTGATCGCCCCTTTGCCGGTCCATCCGTCGACGAAGACCACCGACGCCGGATCATGGTGCTCGGCCAGGTAGTCCAGCGCCACCGCGTCGATGCCGCGATCGCGCACAATCGATACCGCGTAGTGCGGCACCTCGAGGCTCGGCCGTCGCGAACGCAGCCAGCGGCGCATCAGAATGCCGACCGGCGTGCCGGCTCGGGCCAGCGACGCCAGCACGATGTTCTCCCCGCGTTCGGCGACGACCAGTTCCGACACTGTCGCCACCGCCAGCGCGAGCCGCTCGGCGCTGGTCGCGAGCACCTCGTCGAACAGCGACCGGTACGCCGCGTCCGGCTGGTACTCGATCGGCAGCGACTCCGCGTAGTGCGCCTTCCCCGCCTGGATCCGCCGTTCCCGCTCGGCGACGTCGGCCTCCAGATCGACATCCGAGAGGTCCTTCAGCAGCCAGGAGACCTCCTCGGCCGAGTAGGAGCCGAACTCCGGTCCGTGCAGCGGCGTGGGTAGCGCGCCCACCCTGGTGCTCGTCACGTCCGGCTCCCCTGCGCCGCCGCCGCGCGTTCGGCGTGCAGCCGCCGCGGGTCCGCCTCCGGCAACACGGCGAGCAGCACGTCCGCCCCGGAGGCGGTCAGCACGTCGACCAGCCCGTGCTCGGCCACCAGCTCCGCCGTGTCGGCGGGCGAGTCGACCACGACGACCAGCACCGGATCGGGCGCCGGGCCGTCGGCCTCGGCGCCGCTGCCGACACCGTCATCGGTGATCGCGGCGGCGGTATCGGCGCGCAGCGGCGGAGCGGCGAGCAGTGCGCCCAAGCCCGCCAGGTCGGCCTCGAACAGGTCGAGAGCCGCGGGCCACTGCGCGTTGTACAGGTAGCGCGGCGCGGTATCGCCCGGCTCCGGCGCGATGAACCGGAATCCCCGCCGCAGCGGATATCCCGGCTCGTCCAGCACGTACGCGGGCGAGCGCGTTGTGGTCTGGAAGCGGGTGGGCGTCCCCGAGTCGGCGAGCAGCGCCGCCAACCGCAGCGGCAGGTACATCAGCTCCTCGTGCCCGAGCACGATGACGGCCCGGCCCGGGAAATCGGCGGCGAGCCGGGCGGTCAATACCTGTCCGGCGTCCGAGAGCGCGGCCTCGAAGGCGCCGGTGTCGGACGCGAGAATGCCGTGCCTGCCCCCCTCTGGGACGGCCGCAGGCCAGGGAATTTCGACCCGCCCGAACGAACCGGCATGTCGCGCGGTCGGATTGAGCCGCGGTTCGGGAAGCTCGCCCACCGCGTCGACGAGCCCGGCGGGCAGCGACGCAAGGCCGGTGGCGAGGCAGACCGTGTCGATACGGGCGCCGAGTTCCGCCGCGGCGGCCTCGAATTCGGCGCGATCGGCCTCTGTGCGCAGATCGACCAGCGACGCGAGAACGTAGTGCGCCCGAGGCGCGAAGGCGTGCAGCGCGCGCACGGCGTCGATCGCGGTGGCGCCGGTGGAGATCTCGTCGTCGACCAGCACCAGCGGCAGATCGTTGACGAAAATGTCTGCGGGCGCCGGTTGCAGCAGGTGCGAGGTGGCGTGCGAATGTCCCTCCTCGAACCCGGCCAGCGTCCTGGCGTGCGGCACCGCGCGCCGGGTCGAATGCAGGTAGCAGCTCGCGCCGATCCGCGCGGCCACGCAGTGGCCCAGCCCCGTCGCGGTCTCGGCGAACCCGAGCACGACGGCTTCGCGCTCACCGAGCACCGCGCGAACCAGATCCCCCAGGTGATCGCCCGCGCCCAGCACCACCCGCGGGTCGGTGGGCAGGTGCTTGCCGAGCACGGTGGAGACCAGCAGATGCGCCCGGCGCCGATTGTTGTGGCGAACGCCCGGTTGCACCAGCGCGGTGATCGGTAACCGCGCCGAACGCAGCCGCTCCGCGCCCCCTTCCGGCCGGTGATGCAGCCCTATACCGAGATTCCTTGTCGCCCAGGGTATTTCGTTGTAACCGAGATCGGTCGAGAGCCGGCTCATACGGTAACCAACGCCGTCAGCAGATCCACGAAGGACACTCCCTTGTTCGCCACGCCGAACACCCGTGCGCGCAACAGCGTCTGGCGCGCCCAGCTGCGATGCGGCCGCATCTCGTTCATCTTGTTCCGGTAACCGGAGGCCGCCACGCCTCCGGCGTCCTCGCGCAGGATGTCCAGCGCGTCCGAGTACTCCTCGTGCGTCACCACCGACAGCGCGTGCACCGCGGCCACGTGCGACGGGTGGATCACCGTCTTGCCCTGGATGCCGTTGGCCCGGTCCAGCGTGATCTCCCGCAGCAAGCCGTCCAGATCACGGCTGACCAGGTACTGCCGGAACGGCACCGCGTCGGATTCCTCGAACGGCGCGGTCCGCAGCAGCGGCCGGAACATCCGTTCGTGGTCGGCGAAGTACTCCCATACCGGCCCCGTGATGACGAACCCGGTGCCGTCCGCGCGCCCGAGGTAGTTCACGATGTCGGCGATCACGTCGGCGACCACGCGCACGTCGTAGATGGTCAGGTCGCGATCGCGCCGGATGCCGAACGTCGAGCACATGTCGGTCGCGCCGACCCGCACCGCGAGCACCCGGTCCCGGTGCGCGGCGAGCAGCGCCGCGATCTGGGTGAGCTCGTAATCGCGGGTCTCCCGGTGCACCAGCCCCGGCGACTCCAGGACCGGCATCCCGTACAGCGGGCGGTCCACCCGCTGGGCCGCCACGTTCAGCGCGTTGAGGTACTTCGGCCCGGTGACACTGTCGAACTTCGGGAACACGAAACCCGTCAGCACCTCGGCGCCCGGTCCGAGTTGCTCGATGAGTTCGGTGATCGTGTCCGCGTCGCGCACCCGCACGAACAACAGCGGGTTGGCGTCATGGCTGCCCGCGAGCAGGTCGAGCGCGGCGACGGTCTGCCGCTTGGCGTACTCCACCTCGTGATCGGCGACCGCGTCTTCGAGATCGATCACCATCGAACACACACCGTGCTCGGCGCGCCTGCCGATCGTCAGCGCGAGATCGGGCCTGGTCGCCGGTGCGTACAGCGTCGCGCCGAGCCCGACCGCGAGCAGTTCGCGATCGGTGTGGTCGTCGCCGAACGGTTCGGGCTGCCGGTGGAAAAGTCGCCTTGCCTCCGGTCCGGGCAACTGCCGGAAGTGGCGCAGCGGCATTCGCTTCCGCAGGGAAACCTCCTGCTGGACGGCGATGCCTGCGGTCATCGTTGCCCCATCCTCATTCTCGTCGTGGTCCTGCTTGTCTTCTCATTCGATCCACTACCCCGGCTATGAATTCGGTGACGGCATCCAGTTCCGCCACATAGGCCCAGTAGTCGGGGTGACGCCCCGACAGTGTTTCGCTGATTCGGTCGATCCGCGCCGCTTGCGCGTCGAGCACCGAACCCCATTCGGCGACCAGCCCGCGGCTCACCGCGAGCATTTGCGCGTCCCGCAGCCGGAATCGTACGGCCTTGGCCTTTTCTTGCGGGTCGGACCGAATCGCACGCAGCAGAGTCAGCCGCTTGGTGACGGCGTCGACTCGCTGCTCGGCCTCGGCGAGGTACCCGCGCGCGGATGTGGTCAGATCAAGTGCTAACTCCGGATTGTTCTCTGCCGCCGCCGCACGCGCCCTGCCCAGGGCCGCGTCCGCGGCCTCGATGGCTCGCTGGCTTTCCCGCTCATTGTTAGCCAGATCGGCCGAACTCGCAGCGTTGAACTCGCGCAGCAGCGCCGAGAACGCCTGCGGAACCCCTTCCGCCCTGGTCCGGACGGCGGCAAGGCGGGTTGTCACGGACGAGATCGCGGTGCTCGCCGACCCGGCCCGAGATGGGGCTTGCGCCAACGCATCCGCCAGCTCGCCGGTGGCCGTCTGCAGCCGGTTCGCAGCCTCCCGCAGCGTGCTCGCGGGCGCGCCAGCACCCGCCGCCTCCAGTGTGACCAGCGCCTCATCGACCGCGGCGGCGCGCTCGCGCACCGACGGATAGTGCGCGAATTCCGATTCGGCGGCCCGGCCGCGCACACCTGCCGCGGCGGCCTTCACCTGCTGCACCAACTGCGGCACCGCACCGAGCACGGCCACCGCCTCCTCGAGCTTGCCCTGGTCGCCGCGGTAGAACTCGTCGACCGCGCGCGCCGCGTCGGTCAGCTGCCGGATCGCGGCGTCGACGCGCTCCCGGCCCTGGGGGACCGGCGGGCCGCCCTGCTGCGCGGCCTCCAGTTCCGCGCTCAGCGTCAGGTAGACCTCCGCCGCGCCATAACACCTGTGGCGCACCGGTTCCCAGCGCGCACCGATCCGCCGCTCCGGGAAGATCTGCTCGGCGGCGTGCGCCGCCGCGTCGGCCGCGCTCTGCCGCCGATCCATGTCGAGGAACGCCGTCGCCAGCGTCGCGCGGGCGTGCTCGATCCACTCGTCGTTTCCCGACGAACGGAACCAACCGCGCCTGCGCCCTGCCACGCCCCGATGGTAGGAGATGTTCCTGTTCGCCGGGGGTTACGCCGGTTCCTACGCAAGTTCGCGGAAACCTACTACTGTCGTATGGCGTACCCGGCGATTCGGACATGCTGGGAACCAATGACGGACTATTGAAAGGGAATCCCGCATGGGTGTCAGTTTGTCCAAGGGCGGCAATGTCTCGCTGACCAAGGCGGCGCCTAACCTCACTGCTGTTGCGGTCGGCCTCGGGTGGGATGTGCGGACCACCACCGGTACCGACTTCGACCTCGACGCGAGCGCCATCGCGACCGGCGCGGACAAGAAGGTCCTGTCCGACCAGCACTTCGTCTTCTTCAACAACCTGCGTTCCCCCGAGGGCGCGATCGAACACGCGGGCGACAACCGGACCGGCGAGGGCGAGGGCGACGACGAGGTCATCAACGTCGACCTGGCGAACACCCCGCCCACGATCGAGAGCATCTTCTTCCCGGTCTCGATCTACGACGCCGACTCCCGGTCGCAGTCCTTCGGCCAGGTCCGCAACGCCTACATCCGCGTCGTGGACCGCAGCAACGGCGAGGAACTCGCCCGCTACGACCTCACCGAGGACGCCTCGACCGAGACCGCCATGGTCTTCGGTGAGCTGTACCGCAACGGCGCGGAGTGGAAGTTCCGCGCGATCGGCCAGGGTTACGCCTCCGGTCTGGCCGGCATCGCCCGCGACTACGGCGTGAACGTCTAAGGAACACTTCGCTGTTCGCAGGGGGCCCGGTGACGGGCCCCCTCGTCGTGCGACCCCGGGCATGCCGGCGCCCTGGGAGCGCGTTGGACAACCGGCGATCCAGCAGCCACGCTGGTAGCAACGTCGCCGCCAAGTCTTCCCTTCACGAAAGGTCCCAGCGTGGTCCTGCGCATATTCGGCATGTCACTGGTCGTCACCGTGATCTCCTTGGTCGTGGCGGCGTTGTACGGCGGGCCGACCGCCCTCGCGCTCGCCGCGATCCTCGGCATCCTCGAGGTGTCGCTGTCCTTCGACAACGCCGTGATCAACGCCACCGTGCTCGAGCGAATGAGCGCGTTCTGGCAGCGGATCTTCCTGACCATCGGCGTGCTGATCGCCGTCTTCGGTATGCGGCTGGTCTTCCCGCTGGCCATCGTGTGGATTACGGCCGGACTGAATCCGGTCGAAGCCTTCGACCTGGCACTCAACCCGCCTCCGGGCGACGCTTTGACCTTCCCGGACGGCAGCCCGAGCTACGAGAAGCTGCTCACCGACGCGCACCCGCAGATCGCGGCGTTCGGCGGCATGTTCCTGGCGCTGCTGTTCCTGAACTTCATCTTCGAGGAACGCGACATCACCTGGCTGAGCTGGCTGGAGCGGCCGCTGGCCAAGGCGGGCAAGCTGGACATGCTCTCCGTGGTGGTCGCGGGCGCGGGGCTGATCCTCACCGCGGAGTACATCGCCGACGAGGCGCACCGCTCGACCGTCCTGGTGGCGGGCCTGCTCGGCATGATCACCTACATCGCGGTGGACGGCCTCGGCTCCATGTTCCACACCGAGGAGCACACCGAAGGCGGCCCGTCCGAGCTGGCCAAGGCCACCGGTAAGGCGGGTTTCTTCCTGTTCCTCTACCTGGAGGTGCTCGACGCCTCGTTCTCCTTCGACGGCGTGATCGGCGCGTTCGCCATCACCTCCGACCCGATCATCATCGCGCTCGGCCTCGGCCTGATCGGCGCCATGTTCGTCCGATCGATCACGGTGTACCTGGTCCGCAAGGGCACCCTGTCGGAGTACGTCTACCTGGAGCACGGCGCGCACTGGGCGATCGGCGCGCTCGCGGCCATCCTGCTCGTCTCGATCGGCGTGCACATCAACGAGATCGTCACCGGCCTGGTCGGCGTCGCGTTCATCGGCGCGGCGTTCATCACGAGCATCGTCCGCAACGGCCGAGCGGACGAGGAGGAACTGGACAGCGAACGAGAACCGACGCCGGTAGGCTGATCTCCGGCAAGCAGCCGAAGACCTGTTGCGGCAGCGGCCCCATCCCGACGGATGGCCGCTGCCGCTCTCGTTTCCGAGAGGGGGGATCGCGCCATGGCGATCGACGACAACCCCGGCGGCGTCAACCTGTCCAAGGTGACCCTGTCGAAGGCGACACCGAGCATCAACCTGACCAAGCCCGGTGAGCAGCAAGGCACCATGCGGGTCAACCTGAACTGGTCGAGCGGATCAAGGGGCTTCTTCCGCCGGTCCAAGCCCGTGGATCTGGACCTCGGCTGCCTCTACGAACTGTCCAACGGCGCCAAGGGCGTGGTCCAGGCGATCGGGAACAATTTCGGCACGCTGGAGGCCGAGCCCTACATCCGGCTCGACGGCGACGACCGTAGCGGTTCGGCCGCGGCGGGCGAGAACCTGCACATCGACCTGGCCCGGCCCGAGGTGTTCCGGCGCATCCTGATCTTCGCCTTCATCTACGAGGGCGTGCCCAACTGGGCCGCCGCCGACGGCGTGGTGACGCTCTATCCCACGGCCGGTCCACAGATCGAGGTCCGTCTCGACTCTCCGGTGGCCGGCGCCCGTTCGTGCGCCATCGCCCTGTTGCAGAACCAGGGGGCCGGAATCACCGTGCATCGCGAAGTGCACTACGTCAACGGCGCCCAGCGCGAACTGGACCAGACCTACCAGTGGGGCATGCAGTGGCAGAGCGGGCGCAAGTAGGTCACCGCGCCACCGGCACGGGCTTGCCCGCCGCGGCCGTCGATCCGGTCGGCGTGCGCGCCGCGAACACCAGACCGACCAGGCCGATGCCGAGCCCGGCGACCGTCAGCAGCCGCAACGGCTGATCGATCAGCAGCCAGGCCAGGATCGCGGTCACGGCGGGGGTCGCGAAGAACAGCTTGCCCACCCTGGTCGCGTCCCACCGCCGCAGCATGGCGTTGAGCAGCAGGAACGCGGCCATGGAGTTCACCAGCACCATCCAGACGAGCGACCCGGCGAACCGGCCCGCGTCCCACACCTCCACCTGACCCGACAGCCAGGCCAGCGCACCGGCGATCGGCGCGCTCACCGCGACATGCAACGCGGTGGAGGCCCTCGGATCGACGGCGGGTGCGAACCGCTTCTGGTACACGGTGCCGATGCTCAGGCCGAGCAGTCCTACCACGCACAGCAGCAGTCCGGTCGCGGAGAAGTGGGACTGGTCGAACACGGCCAGCGCGACCCCGATGCCGCCGATGCCGAAGCCGAACCACTGCCGCAGCGTGACCACTTCGCCGATCAGTCCGGCGCACAGCGCGATGACAACCGGATTCAGGCCCTGCACCAGCGCGATCACCGCCGCCGAGACATGCTCGGCCATCGCCGTGTAGAAGGCGCCGAACTGGACCATCTGCATCAGCAATCCGGCGACGAGCACATGCCGCAGCCGGTTGCCTTGCGGCCATGTGGCGCGCATGAGGAACGCGTACGCCGTGAGCAGCACCCCTGCGATCGCGAAGCGCACGAACAACACCATGAGCGGCGGCGCGGCGCCCACTCCGATCACACCGGCGATGAACGCGCTGCTCCACAACAAGACGAACAGCGGCTGCGCGGCCACCATCGCGAATCGACTCTGCACGGACCCTCCTGGGACTAACCACCTCGGGTGGTTATCACGGTGGCATCCGCCCAACTAACCTGTCAAGGTGGTTATCATGCGAAGGTGTTCACCTTCGTGAGCGGCAATCTCGCCCTGGATTTCGCCGGCACCGTCAAGGCGCGATCGACCACGTTCGAGGACATCCTCACCACCCCGCCCGCGCTCGCCGACTGGATCGTCGCCGCGGGACTGCTCGACGAGCCCCCGCGCAGCGACGCCGACACCCTCGCGCGAGCAGTGCGCCTGCGCGAAGCGGCTTACCGCATGGCGCTCGCGGCCGCCGAGGCAAGCGCCTTCGACGACGCCGACCGCCGGACCGTCAACGCGTTCGCCGACGCCGCACCACCCTCGATCAGCCTGCGCGCCGACGGCACAGTCCTCCGCTCCGGCGACGCGGACGCGGCGTTGGCCGCCATCGCGCGTTCGGCGATCGAGCTATCGGGCAGCGGCGCGACGGTCAAAGAGTGCGGCAGGTCCGCATGCACCCGGCTGTACGTGGACACCTCCCGCGGTGGCTCCCGCCGCTGGTGCGACATGACGCTGTGCGGCAATCGCGCCAAAAGCGCCGCCTTCCGAGCCCGGCACGGGTCTTAAACGGCCGGGACCAGATCGCGCGGGTCCGATCGTGAGACCGGCGAAGCCGCCGGCCGGCTCCCACGCGGCAACGCCCACAGGAACACGAAGAACAACACGACGAGCAGACTCGCGCGCCCCCACACGCCGAACTTCACGATGTTCTCCATCAGTTCGACCGAGGTACCCGAGCCCATCGAGTAGAAGTACCGGAACACCCCGATGCCGATAGCCGCGTCGGCGACGAGATAGCTGCCGATCAACCACCACGGCACCTCGAGCAGGACCAGGAACGGCACCAGCCACAACGTGTACTGCGGTGAATGCACCTTGTGGAACAACAGGAATCCACACAGCATCGCGCCGCTCACCCCGACCCAGGGGAATACGCCGGTCGTCCGGTAACGCTTCCACCCGAGCCACATGGCCAGCGCGAACGCCGCGAGCACCAGCAGCGGCGAGGCGACCGACACCACTTCTTGAAACACCGTTTCGCTGCGCGCGTCCGGACCGAACCGCGGCCGAAGCCCCCAGTACCAGATCGAATTCGTGGTGATGTCGGCCTGCCGCAATTGCTGGAAGGTGATCGACGCGCGCCAGCCTTCGTACCCTGCCAGCGCGAACGGCAGGTTCACCGCCACGACGGTGCCGATCGCCGCGGCGGCGGTCAGCAGAGCGCCTCGGACGTCCAGCCTGCGACCCGGCCCTCCCTCGGCATGATCGCCCCTGGTCAGCACGTACGCCAGCAGGGGAAGCACGAATATCCCCGGGTACAGCTTGAGGCAGAATCCGAGCCCGAGCAGCACCGCGGCCACGATCCCCCTGGTCCGCACGGAGTACCGGGGCAGCGCCGCCATCACGTAGACGGCCGCGACCGCCGTGCACACCACCGGGAGCTCCCAGTTGTGGAAGGCGTACAGCACCAGCGGCGGTCCCGCGGCCCACAACAGGGCGGCCCAGCCGGCCAGTCGAGCCAGCATCCACGCGGTCAGCAGCGCGAACGGCGCCAGCAGCAGCGCCGAGTACCGCAGGAAATCGGCGTCGTTGTGCGCGCCGATCGCGCCGAACCACATCAGCACACCGCTGAGCACCGGATACTCCACCGCGCCGCCCACCAAGGCGCCGTCGTCGGTGATGCCACCGGTCACATACGGGAAGACGTGCTTGTCGATGTCTCTGCCGAGCCAGAGGAATTGGATATCCGAATAGCAGACGTCCGAGTCCTTCGCGACGTCGAAAACCGTACTGCGCCCGTCCCGGTCGAACGGCGCTCCCGCACAGCGCGCCTTGTTCGCATACGCCAAGGCGAGGACGAGACCGCAGAGCAGTACCACCACCACGGCCAGCGCCGCGCGGCGTCGCACGCGACCCGCTGGCAGGGCGCTGGCGGCGAGTCCGGTCGGCATGGATCCACCCTAAGCGGACGGTCCGGGCGGTGCCGCCGTTCCCCCTTCCTACGGATGCGAACGCGGGCCACCGCCGCGTGCCCGCCCGGACGGCGCACCGGGGCAATTTCACTGCTCAGCCGCCGCTCATGTAGCCTGTTCGGGTTGCTGACGCAACGACCCTCCTGCCACGGACCGTCCGTGGCCGTTTCCTAGTCCACAGGAGGTGATTGGTCCGTGCGTCATTATGAAGTGATGGTCATCCTCGATCCGAGCCTGGACGAGCGCACTGTTGGTCCGTCGCTGGACAACCTGCTCAGTGTCGTTCGCACCGAGGGCGGCAAGATCGACAAGGTCGACATCTGGGGCCGCCGTCGGCTCGCCTACGAGATCGCCAAGCACGCCGAGGGCATCTACGCCGTGGTCGATCTGACCGCCGAGCCCGCCACCGTGAGCGAACTCGACCGCCAGCTCGGTCTCAACGAGACGGTGCTGCGCACCAAGGTTCTGCGCCACGACAAGTAGTCCGGCAACCCTCGTTTGCGTCGGAGCCTGTGCCTAGGCTCTAGCGCAACAGCGAGACGCGGACTGCACACCGAGCAGGAGGAACCACATGGCAGGCGACACGGTCATCACCGTCATCGGAAATCTGACGGCCGACCCGGAGCTTCGATTCACACCGGCGGGACAGGCGGTGGCGAATTTCACCGTCGCGTCGACTCCCCGTGTGTTCGACCGTAATTCGAACGAATGGAAAGATGGCGAAGCGCTGTTCCTGCGCTGCAATATCTGGCGTGAGGCCGCGGAGAATGTTGCCGAAAGCCTGACCAGAGGTTCCCGTGTCATCGTGAGCGGACGGCTCAAGCAGCGCTCCTACGAAACCCGCGAGGGTGAGAAGCGCACGGTCGTCGAGCTCGAGGTCGACGAGGTCGGTCCCTCGCTGCGCTACGCCACCGCGAAGGTCAACAAGACCAGCCGCGGCAGCGGTGGCGGCGGCTTCGGGTCCGGGTCCGGCAGCGGTGGCAACTACGCCTCCTCCGGTAGTGGCGGTGGGCGTTCCGGCGGTGCCGAGGACGACCCTTGGGGCAGTGCGCCCGCGGCCGGCTCCTTCGGGGGCGGCGGCCGCATGGATGACGAACCGCCGTTCTGAGAACGGCCACAGCGGCCCGCTCGCATCGGGCCATCAATGATTACGGAGTACAAGACCATGCCTAAAGCGCCCGCGCGCGAAAAGGTGCTCAAGAAGAAGGCTTGCTCGTTCTGCAAGGAGAGCAAGACCGGAACCGTCACGATCGACTACAAGGACACGGCGTTGCTGCGCAAGTACGTCAGCGACCGCGGCAAGATCCGCGCCCGCCGCGTCACCGGCAACTGCGTCCAGCACCAGCGCGACGTCGCGGTTGCGGTCAAGAACTCGCGTGAGGTCGCTCTGCTGCCCTACGTGTCGACGGCTCGCTGAGAAAGGGAGGCACGCTAATGAAGTTGATTCTGACTGCTGATGTGGACAACCTCGGTGCCCCCGGCGACACCGTGGAGGTGAAGGACGGCTACGGCCGCAACTTCCTGCTGCCGCGCGGCCTGGCGATCGTGGCCAGCCGTGGCGCGCAGAAGCAGGTCGAGGGCATCCGCCGGGCGCAGGAAGCCCGCCGGGTGCGCGACCTGGACCACGCCAACGAGCTGAAGCAGGCCCTCGAGGGTCTGGAGTCGGTCTCGCTGGCGGTCAAGACCGCGGGCACCGGCAAGTTGTTCGGCTCGGTGACCCAGTCGGACGTCGCGGCGGCCGTCAAGGCGGCGGGTGGCCCCGTCGTCGACAAGCGCAGTATCGAACTGCCGAAGGCGCACATCAAGACGACCGGCAAGCACGCCATCGTGGTGCACCTGCACCCGGACGTGGCTGCGAAGTTCGACCTCACGGTCACTGCCGCCTGATCGAGGCATCGCGTCGAGGACCACTTCCGTCTCGCGGATGGAAGTGGTCCTCGGCTGCGCCCTCCCATCCGAGGTCGATTAGTAGCTAACTATTTGCCAGATGATCGAGAGCATCATTCGGAGCAAACGGCGCGGCGCAGCACCGCGCGCCGGCGCCTCGTGCGTACAGCCTGTGGATTGTCGGTCGAACCGACCGCTCGCAATGTGATTCAGGTCATATTCGGATTACGTTCTGTTAACCCAACACGCCCGGCTGTTCAACTCGGCCGACACGCCGGTACTTCGTTAATCCACACCTGGAAAAGCGCGGAAGTCCATATCTATCTGCGTATTTGACCTCGGCGACCTGCGTTTTCCCCAACTTGTACACAGGGGGTGCACACGGTTGGGTGAACTTTCCCCAAGTTATCCACAGCTGTGTGCACAGCACGGTTTGGTGCACACCCCTCGCGTCGCCTAGGTTCGTCGCATCGCTGCGCGCGGACCGCTTCCCATCCCGTGCGCGAGCGGGTGCCGCGGCGGTAGCTGGAGCCCTGGTCATCGGCTTTTCCAAACGTGTCGGTGCCCGGGAGTAAAACGAGTCGACAGGGTGGAACCCGGTCGTGGGGTAGAGAGGACGGTCGAGTCTGGTGACAACCACCGATGACCGCGGGCACACGGACTTCCCGCCCGAACCTCCCGGCGAAGACTTCGGCCGCCAGCCTCCACACGACATGGCGGCCGAGCAGTCGGTGCTCGGCGGCATGCTGCTGAGCAAGGACGCCATCGCCGACGTCATCGAGGTCATTCGTCCCGGCGATTTCTACCGTCCCGCCCATCAGGCCATCTACGACACCATCCTCGATCTCTACGGACGCGGCGAACCCGCCGACCCGGTGACCGTCGCCGCGGGCCTCGACCGCCGCGGCGAACTCAAACGCATCGGCGGCGCGCCCTATCTGGTCACCCTCACCCAGACCGTGCCGACCGCCGCCAACGCCGGCTTCTACGCCGAAATCGTCGCCGAGAAAGCCATTTTGCGCCGCCTGGTCGAGGCGGGCACCCGCATCGTCCAGTACGGATACGCGGGCGCCGACGGGCAGGACGTCGCCGAGGTCGTCGACCGCGCCCAAGCCGAGGTCTACGAGGTCACCGAACGCCGCACCAGCGAAGACTTCCTCCCCTTGGAGGAATTGCTGCAGCCGACGATGGACGAGATCGACTCGATCGCCAGCCGCGGCGGCATCTCCCTGGGCGTCCCCACCGGTTTCACCGAACTCGACGAGATCACCAACGGCCTGCACCCGGGTCAGATGATCATCGTCGCGGCGCGGCCCGGCGTCGGTAAGGCGCTGGCAGTGGATACTCCACTGCCCACGCCCACCGGGTGGACCACCATGGGCCGAGTGCAAGTCGGCGATGAGTTGCTCGATGCCGATGGTTTGCCCACCCGCGTCGTCGCGGCTACCGAGATTCTGACCGGACGCCCGTGTTACGAGGTCGAGTTCTCCGACGGCACCGTGATCATCGCAGACGAGCAGCATCAATGGCGCACCGAGACGCGCGCTTCCCGGCGATCGAAGCGGGCCCGCGCCGAAGTGCGTACCACCGCTGAAATCGCGAAGACGCTGCGCTGCGACACCGCCGATCGCAGGCTGAACCATTCGATCACCAATACCGGCCCGCTGCAGTTGCCTTCGCGCAAGTTGCCCGTTCCCCCTTACACTCTGGGTGCCTGGCTCGGTGACGGAACGTCCGCCGCCGCCCAGCTCACCTGCGCCGATCCGGAGATCATCGCGCGAATCGAAGCTGAGGGAATCGTCGCCGTGCCGTCGCGATCGGCTCGGTTGCGCTATCAGCTGAGACTGCCTGCCGACGAGCCGATCGCCGTGCGCGAGTGCGCGGTGTGTGGAAAAGAGTTCGTTCCTTTCACCAGTGAAGTCCGCACCTGCGGGCGTTCCTGCGGTGGAAAGGCACGGTTCCGTTCGGCTCCGGTACCTCCGCCTCGCTGCCCGAATTGCGGCGAGCGCTCGATCGGTCTGCGCCTGTGCCAGAAGTGCCGGAACACCGTGGGTAGCGTGCAGGCGCGTCTCCGGGAGCTGGGTGTCCTCGGGGAAAAGCACATTCCCATCGACTACCTGCGAGCGTCCGAGGAGCAACGCCGTTCTCTCCTGGCCGGTTTGCTGGACACCGATGGCACCGTAACCCACGGCGGCTCCGTACAGTTCTGCGTGACGAACGCCCGGCTCGTCCGGGACGTGCACGAACTGGTCGTCGGCCTCGGCTACCGCTGCCGGGTCTCCACCAAACGAGTTCCGGGCCGTTCCGAGGAATCATCGATCGCGTACATCCTGACGTTCGCCACCGATGACGAGGTGTTCGGCCTGTACCGGAAGGCCGTGTTGCAGAAGGAACGGCGCGCTGGCCGCAGCACCGCGCGATCGAATTCGCGATTCATCGTCGACGTGCGCCGCATCGACAGCGTGCCGGTGCGCTGCGTCGAAGTGGATAATGCCGATCATCTATATCTGGCCGGCCGCTCGATGATCCCCACGCACAATTCGACCCTGGGCATGGATTTCATGCGTAGTTGCTCGATCAAGCACGGGTTGGCGAGCGTCATTTTCTCCCTGGAGATGAGCCGGACCGAGATCGTCATGCGGTTGTTGTCGGCGGAGGCGAAGATCAAGCTCGGGGACATGCGGTCCGGGCGGATGAGCGACGACGACTGGACGAAGCTGGCGCGGCGGATGAGTGAGATCAGCGAGGCGCCGCTGTTCGTGGACGATTCGCCGAACCTGACCATGATGGAGATCCGCGCCAAGGCGCGGCGGCTCAAGCAGCGCCACGACCTGAAACTCGTGGTCGTGGATTACCTCCAGCTGATGACCTCCGGCAAGAAGGTCGAATCCCGCCAGCAGGAAGTCTCGGACTTTTCCCGCAACCTGAAGCTGCTGGCCAAGGAACTCGAAGTGCCGGTGGTGGCGATCAGCCAGCTCAACCGCGGTCCCGAACAGCGAACCGATAAGCGCCCGATGGTGTCCGATCTCCGCGAATCGGGAAGTCTCGAGCAGGATGCGGATATGGTCATCCTGCTGCATCGTCCCGACGCTTTCGAGCGCGACGACCCGCGCGGCGGCGAGGCGGACCTGATTCTGGGCAAGCACCGTAACGGCCCCACCGCGACGATCACCGTGGCCCACCAGCTGCATCTGTCCCGCTTCGTGGACATGGCGCGCGGGTGAGCCGCGATGTGTAGGTCGCACTTCGTTTTCAGTCGTCGATCGCCTGGTAGGCCGTGGTCCAGAAGTCCCGGTGCAGGTGGGCGGTGGCCGGGATATCCATCGCCGACTGTGTCAGCAGGATTCCGGTGAGTCCTTCGACCGGGTCGGTGTAGGCGGTCGTCCCCAGCCCTCCGTCCCACCCGAACTGACCCACAGGAGCCAGGTCGCGACGATGGGTCCGCACGGCCATTCCGAATCCGTAACCGCCGTGCCTGCCGAAGTGGTCGCCGAAGGCGTCTTTCTCGACCTTCTGCTCCGGTGTCAGGTGGTCTGTCGTCATCAGCTCGACCGAGGCCCGCGACAATACGCGCTCGCCGCCCAGGCTGCCCTTGTTCAACAGCATGCGGTAGAACGCGTGGTAGTCGTCGACGGTCGAGACCACCCCGTCACCACCGGCCTCGAACTTCGGCGGCCGACTGTACTTGCCGCCCCTCGCCTCGTCCCACACCACCAGGGAACCCGTCTCCGGGTCGTGTGCGTAGCTGGTCGGCAGCCGGTGGATCTGGTCCTCGGGCACGTGGAAGCCGGTGTCGCGCATACCTAGCGGGTCGAGGATCCGCTCGCGCAGGAACGCCTCGAACGTCTGGCCGGCGACCCTCGGGATGAGCACGCTGAGGACGTCGGCGCCGGTGTGATATTGCCACAGCTCTCCCGGCTGATGCATGAGCGGAAGGGTGCCCAGGCGCCGGATCCACTCGTCCGGCGCGACCGACGGCGGGACGTCCAGATCCAGTTCGCGCATCGCGTCCTGAATGGGGTAGGTGCCCGGCGCCGCCAGCACAGCGCCGAACCCGAACGTGAAGGTCAGCAGGTCCCGTACCGTGATCGGCCGCAGAGCCGGGACGGTGTCCTCCAGCGGGGCGTCGATGCTGCTGAGCACCCGCCGGTTGGCGAGTTCTGGCAACCACGTGTCGACCGGGTCGTCCAGCCGCAGGCGGCACTCCTCGACCAGGACCATGACCGCCGCGGCGGTGAGCGGCTTGGTCAGCGACGCCATCCGGAAGATCGTGTCGCGCCGCATCGGCGCGCCGCCACCCTCGTGCATCGTTCCCAGCGTCTCGACGTGGACGTCCTCACCCCGGCTGACCAGCGCGACCAGCCCGGGCGCCGCTCCAGCCGCCACGTGCCCGGCCAGCACGTCGCGCATCCGCCGCAGCCCCGGCCGTGACAGTCCGCCCCGACGCGCACCCGCGTCACCCCGGCCGCTCTCCGCCTTCCAAGTGCCCTGCGCGTCCCAGCTCACCGTCGTCGACATGATTTCTCCTCCAAGATGCGTACAGTGTTCGCTTTCTGGGAACACTGTATGCATTGGTGCAGTCGTGCGCAAGTGCGCACACTGTGCGCTATGGTGGCCGTCAGCACGGGAGAGGAGACCTATGCCGACCGACAAACCGCCCGTCCCCTCGGTCTGGGCCCGTCAGCGGCCCGCCCGGCGGCAACCGGGCCTCACCCAGGAGCGCATCGTCTCCGAAGCTGTGCGTCTGCTGGACGAGGAGGGCATCGAGGCGCTGAGCATGCGTACGCTCGGCACCCGGCTCAACGCAGGAGCCACCTCGATCTACCGGCACGTGGCCAACAAGGACGAGCTGATCGAGTTGGTCGTGGACGAGGTCTACGGCCAGATCAGCGTCCCCGACGCGGACGCCTCGGAGACCTGGAGGGATCCCGTCGCCACGTGCGCCCACAGCATGCGCGCGATGGTGCTCCGCCACCCTTGGGTCGTCTCCGTCCTCGGCCAGGTGGGGCTTTCGGAGTTCGGGCCCAACATGATGCAGCAGTCCGAACGCATCCTCGCCCTGTTCCACGCGGCGGGGTTCGCCCCGGGCGAGGCGGACCGGGCCATGAGCACGCTCATCGCGTACGTCATCGGCATGGCCACCAGCGAGGCGGCCTACCTCTCCCTGGTGGCCCGCAGCGGGCAAACCGAACAGGAGTGGGCCGAGAGCTTGGAGCCGACCGCCGAGGAGGCCACACGGGAGCATCCGCTCCTGAGCGAGGGCTACGCCGCCCGGCGCGGCGACGACCCTGCCCGCCTGCGCGACGAGACCTTCTCCTACGGCCTGGACCGTGTCCTCGACGGCCTCGCGGCGGTGCTCCCCGCCCCGGACTGAACCCACGCCGAGCCGCCGGGGACGGTAGAAGCCCAGCCCTGACCTCGGCGCCCTTCGCACTGGGCGGGCCTCGCCCGGCCGGTGCCAGGATGCGGCTTACGTCGTGACGGGGTGGCACGACGGCAGTGGGCGTTCGAACCCTTCCATCTGGCACCAAGTAACGCTCGGGTCGCCTGCCACGACGTTGTCGGTGACGTATTGCCCGTCGGGGGGCTTTCCGTCCACTTTGTCGGTGTATGGAATGGGAAACAGGACATGGCTCTTCGCGAGTTCTTCGCGCGGCATCGCATAGCTTCGGCCGTTGCCGCCCCGGCGGCGTTGGGGGTGGCGGCGGTCGTCGCCGCCTCGTTGGCACTGACGTCGACGCCGCAGACCAGGGATACGCAGCTCACGACCTCCGTCACGGAATGCCGCGACATGGTCACCATCTCGGTGGCCGGTCGCAACGACACTCCGGTGGAGGGGACCACCAAGATGCTGGTGGACGCCAACGGCAACCCGTTGCCCGCCGCGCTGTCCGGTGACCACAGCAGTGAGTGGGTCGACCCGGTCGTCAACGCGCCCGCCGACGACGTCGATCCGGACGCGTACGCCGCGGTCTACATCGCGTACCCGGCGAATATGTCCACCTACGAGGACGCCGTCAACGCCGGAGTCGCGAATACCGAGCGGGTGATGCGAGAGATCGCGCAGGCGTGCCCCGACACCAAATTCTCGATCGTCGGGTACAGCGAGGGCGCCGATGTCGTGCGCCGCGTCGCGATGAAGATCGGCCATCAGGAGCCCGGCCAGGACGGGGCCTACGAGGTCGTCGATCCGGACGATGTCGTCGGTGTCGTCATCCTCGCGGACTCGGGCCGCTCGGCCGGAGACGGGCCGTTCCCGGGTTCGAAGGATCCGTTCGGCAACCCGGACGGCTTCGACCAGCAGTACCAGAACGGCAAGAACCCGGTCCCCGGTCAGGGCGCGGTGCAAGGCACCAGCGGTGACTTCGGTGCGTTGAACGGCAAGATCGCGTCGTTCTGCTCGGACGGCGATCTGACCTGTTCGGCGCCGCAGAACATCTCGTTGCTGCAGTTGGTGGTCAACGTCGGCAGGCAGCTGAACGTCGACGCGCTGGAACGCGACGGGCTGACGCCCGCGACCGGGCAGGACGTCGCGGTGGTACTGGGTCGGATCGCGCTGGCGGCGTTCGCCGACATCCAGTCGCAGCCGAACTGGATGCAGAGCGACGAAACCTTCCTGGAAGTGCTGCTGCGCGTGTCGGATCCGGCGTACAAGCCGGGCGAGACGAAGGCCCCGGCGAAGGCGGACTCGATTTCGACCAATGAGATGTCGCCGCTGGCATACCTGCCGCAGAAGGTGTTCAACGAGATCGTCGGTCTCATCGTGACGAACCAGAACACAATTCCCGTGATCTTGAGCGACCCCTACAACCTCACCCTCGGGCCGAACCACACCGGTCACCACTTCGACTACTGGGACGACGCCGATCCCGCCGCGGGCAAGCCGCTGACCTCGGCCGAGTACGCCGCGGCCTGGCTCACCCATCTGGCGAAGCAGGCGCAGGCCGGTAAGCAGGTCGACCCGACGTCCAAGCCGCAGCAGGCCGATCTGGCCGCTGTGTACAAGGCGGCGGAGACCACCTCGGCGGCGCCGACCACCGAACCCGTCAAGGCTTCGACCACGGCGCCGGCTTCGACCAGCGCCGCTCCCACGACGACCGGCGCCACGAGCGCTCCCACCACCACCGTCGCGCCGACCACGACCACGACCACGACACCGGCGGGCACCACGCCTGCTCCGTCTCCGGTCGCGGCGCCGGTCGAGACGACGAAGCCGACCACCGTCGAACCGACCACTACGACAACCCAATCCGCGGCCCCGGCTACCAGTACGACCGCGAAAGCATCGAATTGACCGACCCGTCGGCTCGCGATCGCAACCTTTGGACGCGATCACGAGCCGACGGCGTTTCGGTCAGACCAGTCCGCCGTTCGCGCGAACGACCTGGCCGTTGACCCAATGTCCCTGCGGGCCTGCCAGGAATGCCACCACGGCGGCGATGTCGGCGGGTGCGCCGAGTCGCTGCAGCGGCACGGCGTCGGCGAGCCGCTGGACGGTGGCGTCGTCTTTGCCGTCGAGGAAGAGGTCGGTGGCGGTCGGCCCGGGCGCCACCGCGTTGACTGTCACGTCGCGTCCGCGCAGTTCGCGGGCCAGGATCATGGTCAGCGCCTCGACGGCTCCCTTGCTGGCTGCGTAGGCCCCGTAGGTCGGGAACGCGGCGCCGACCACCGACGTGGAGAAGTTGATGATCGCCCCACCGGGCCGCAGCCGCCGCGCCGCCTGTTGGTCCACGACGAAGGTGCCGCGGATATTGGTCCGGTAGGTGCTGTCGAGCACCGCGAGATCCAGATCGACCAGCGGCGCGAGCTGCATCCGGCCCGCCGCGTGCACCACGACGTCGACTCCGCCGAATTCGCTTTCCGCTCGGTCGAATACCGCCGCCATCGCGGACTCGTCGGCGACGTCGCCCTGGGCGGTCACCGCTACGCCTCCTGCGCCGCGGATGGCTTCGGCGGTGTTGCCGGCCTCGGCGGCATTCGACGCGAAATTCAGGACAACCGCGAATCCGTCGCCCGCGAGACGTTCGGCACACGCGCGGCCGATGCCGCGAGAACCGCCTGTTACCACCGCGACGCGGGCGGACCCGCCGTTTGTGGTTGCCACAGGATGCTGTTCCTTCCGTTCGTCGGCGTGATTCCGGAACTTCCGACGACGCCCCGTCACCGGGCGAACGAGTGTGGCAGGCGATACGCCATGGCCCTGCGGCGTCGGAAGGGGCCAACCATAACAGTGCGGCCGCCGGAATTCGCCGGTCACCGCACCGGCGAGCGGTTACGCGGAGCGGGTTGTCCGCTCGCGCGAGCGGATTGCGCCGTCAGGCGATCACGGCGCGAAGATGGCGTGTCAGCACTTCGACGCGGTGGCGCTGGAGCTCGGTGAATTCTTCCGGATGGTGTATCTCGACGCTCAGCCGACCGGCGAAGGTGCTGATGACGCAGGTTCCGCCGCCCGGTTGTTGTGGACGGCGGCCGGTCAGGTCCGGCTTCGCGAGCATGGTGGAGTGGAAGTCGTCGATGCGCAGCTCGTCCTGCTCGGGCAGGGGCGGGATAGTGCCCCAGTTGGTCGCGATGACCACCCCGGGCAGCGCGGGCCTGGGTGCGGCCGCCATGTCGGGGATGCTCAGGGGCGTGCGTTGCACGATGCCCGCGGCCAGCCCGGCATGCAGCGCCTCGCTGATGCCGCGGGCCGACTCCACCAGCGTCACGTCGGAGTCGGGGGAGAGGTAATTGGCGAAACCGAGGACGTTCGTCCCCTCGGTGCCGCCGATTTCGGGGCTCACCCGGGTGCGAAGGTCGACGGAGTACAGGTAGAGCAGTCCGGTGAGCGGTAGTTCGCGAATCTCCGCTTCGGTGCGCAACAGGGCCGCCGATACCAGACCGTGCACGGTGACGTTCTCGCGATGCCCGAGCGCTACCAGCGCGGCGGACTCCTCCCGGGTGAGCCTGCACCGGGTGGTGCGCAGCATCGGGTATTCGTCGTCGCGCTCCTGAGGGGCGGGCGTCGCGGCGGCGGGAGTCGCATCGGCGGGCGGGGAGCCGGGCAACGCCATCTTCTCGATGCCGCGCGCCGCGAGCAGATGCTCGACCGGTTCGGGGAACGCGCGCACCGGCGGCTGTGGGGTACCGCCGCCGACCGCGTCCCGATATCCCGCCCAGAACTCGGTGACGACGACGAACGCGTGGAAGGCGTCCGCGATGCTGTGATGGATCATGAGCGTGACGCTCGCTGTGTCGCCGTCGCGCACCACGCACAGGGCGCAGACGCCCGCTCGTTGATCGAATTTCGCACCGGTGAGGGCGAATTCGGGGTTCGCGTCGGCGACGAAGATCTCCGGTACGGCATCCGTCACGGCGAAGGCATGACCGCCTGTCTCGGCCGGCTCGATGCGGGCGCGCAGAATCGGATGCGCTCGCGCGACGGCCTCGAAGGCTGCGGTCAGCGCCCGCAGGTCCAACCGGCCGGATACCCGTGCCGTATAGCCGATGAAGACCTCGCCCGCGGCGAACATCTCCTCGCTCGGGGCGAGCCGGCGAATCACGTCGACCACGATCATGCGTTCCCTTCGCTCCCGGGGAGACTAGCCCGAACACCGTTGCCTGGGGGCATCATTCGCACCAATCGGACGAAAAGGACATGAAGAAGGACATGTAATCGGCGGCAACCGGCCTTACCGGAGCCGGGAACTGGATCTGCCGGATGATCGGATCACCTGGTTAAGCTCCCGGTGGTCGAAAGCGAGCGGAGTATGTCCCCCACCGAGCAGAGGTCATCCGGCGGCGAGCCGGGCGCCGTCCTCGGGCGCCGAACGGCGGGTGCGCGATGACCCGCCGCGGGTGGGCGCTCTTCTTGGCGATGGGCGTGATCTGGGGCGTGCCGTACGCGATGATCCGCGTCGCGGTGGAGGATCTCGACCCGATCGTGGTCGCGTTCGGCCGCACGCTGATCGGTGGTTTGCTGCTGCTGCCGGTCGCGTTGTTCTCCCGTGCGCTGACGCCGGTGTTCCGGCGGTGGCGGCCGCTGCTGCTCTACACCCTGGTGGAGATCACCGGGCCGTGGTTGCTGATCGGATACGCCGAGACCACGCTGCACAGCTCGACCGTTGGGTTGCT
>NZ_BDCK01000003.1 GCF_001613465.1 Nocardia niwae NBRC 108934 = DSM 45340
GATCGCGGCGATCGGCTTGACCACGATCGGCTACGCGGTGGGCCCGATCGTAATCAACCGCGCGCTGGCCGATCTGCCTCCGCTCGGCGTGGTGACCGGGTCGCTGCTGCTCGCGGCGGCGATCTACGCGCCGTTCGCCGGCTTCCTGTGGCCGGTGCGGATCCCCGCCGACGCGGCCTGGTCGGTGCTCGGTCTCGCGGTGATCTGCACGGCCGCGGCGTTCCTGTTCTTCTTCGCGCTGATCGCCGAGATCGGTCCCGCCCGTGCGACGGTGATCACCTACATCAATCCGGCGGTGGCGATCCTGCTCGGCGTCACGGCGCTAGACGAGCCGCTGACCGCGGGCATGGCGATCGGCTTTCCGCTGGTCATCATCGGTTCGGTGCTCGGAACCGCGGGCAGTCGCGACAAGGCGGCGCGGGAGGGATCGGCGATGCCCGCCGCGCCCGAGGCAGCCGCTCCATTACCCGAGAGGTAATCGCCACGGGGCGCGAGCTCGCCGAGAATCGGGTATGCGCCGTTGCGATCGCGCGGTGTCGCTCCGAAAGGACCTCTTGTGTCAAGCACCGTGCCCGCCACTCGAACGGTGGTCGAAGAGTTGTTGCGGCGGATCGGTTCCGGGGATCCGGAAGCCGTCGCCGAGTTGTACGCCGAGGACGCCGATTGGCGGCTCGATTGGCCGGAGGCGGAGCACGGCCGCGCGGCGACGCCATGGATCCGGCACCGTCACACCCGCGCCGACGCCGCCGATCATTACCGCTCGATCGCCGAACACCATGTGCCCGAGGAGGTGGCCACGCGTGTCGAACGGGTGCTCGTCGACGGTGCGGACGCCGTGGTGCTCGGCGAGATCCGGCAGACCGCGCGCCCCACCGGCCGCGCCTATCGCGCCCGGTTCGCTCTGCATCTGACGGTGCGGAACGGTCTGATCACCCGGCATCACGTCTACGAGGACAGTCTCGCCGTCGCCCAGGCCTTCGAACCGGGGGAGTGAGTAGGTAATACGCTCTTCGGGGTGCTGGATCCGACCGACGACTTCGCAGACGAACGCTCCGATGTGGCGACCACCCGCGCCGCCTACGACGAGATCGCCGAGCTCTACACCGAGCTCTTCCGCAACCACCTCGCCGGTGCGGTGCTCGACCGGGCGATGCTCGGCGCGTTCGTGGAATCGGTGGCGGGCAACGGCTCCGGACCGATCGCCGATCTCGGCTGCGGGCCGGGACGGATCACCGGCCACCTCGCGTCGTTGGGGGCGCGGGTGTTCGGCATCGATCTGTCGCCGCGCATGGTGGAACTGGCCCGCTCGGAATATCCACAGCTGTCCTTCGCGCAAGGTTCCGTGGAGGAGCTACCGATCGGCAACGAGGCGCTCGGCGGTGTCGTGGCGTGGTATTCGTTGATTCACACGCCACCGGATCGCGTGCCCCACGTGTTGAACGAGTTTCATCGGGTACTCGCGAGTAAAGGGCACGTGTTGCTGGCTTTCCAGACGGCCGACCTGCCCGATGCGGTGGAAGCCTTCGACCACAAGGTGACTCGGGCCTACCGGTGGGCGCCGAAACGCCTGGCGCGTCTGCTCGGCGCCGCCGGGTTCGCGATGATCGCCCGCATGGTGCGCGAGCCCGGTCCCGACGAGCGGTTCGGGCAGGCCTACCTGCTGGCTTCGAAGGTTCGGTGATTCGCCGAACGCGGTCCATCCCGTCCGGGTAGGTTTGTCATGTCGCGGCGGTTTCATGGCTGCGCGGGCCCGCCGACAACGTGGTCGATTCGAACTCCGAACATCTTCACCATGTCGTCAGGGGGCGACTCATCATGGAATTCATCGCGCCGGTCGATGCCGTCTTCTTGCTCGCCGAATCCCGGGAACAGCCGATGCATGTCGGTTCGCTGCAACTGTTCGAGCCACCGGAAGGCGCGGGGGATGACTTCGCCGCGCAGGTCCACGACAAACTCTTACGGAACACCGACGTCGACCCGACCTTCCGCAAACATCCCGCGACGATCTTCGGCTCCCCGCAGATGGCATGGACGCGGGCCGAGCACGTGGAACTCGATTATCACGTACGACGACTGGCGGTGCCCGGCCCCGGACGCATGGACCAGCTCGTCGAGCTGGCCTCCGGGCTGCACAGCAGTTTGCTGGACCGGCATCGGCCGCTGTGGGAGTTCCATCTGATCGAGGGGCTCGCCGACGGCAGGTTCGCGCTGTACTCGAAGATGCATCACGCGTTGATCGACGGCGTCTCCGCCCAGCGCCTGCTGCGGCGCACGTTGACCAGCGATCCGTCCTCCGGCTCCACGCGGGTGCCGTGGCACCTGCCGCGGGGCAGGCGCAGCTCGGCATCCGGCGCGGGGGGCACCGCGCGAAATCTGATCTCGGCGGCCACGTCCGGCGCATCCGTGCTGCGCGCGGCCCGCACCGCCCTGACGCGGCAGCAGCTGACCCTGCCGTTCGCGGCCCCGCGCACCATGTTCAACGTTCCGATCGGCGGCGCGCGCCGTGCGGTGGTCCGGTCCTGGCCGCTGGAACGGTTGCAGCAGGTCAAGAAGGCGACCGGGTCGACGCTCAACGACGTGGTGCTCACCATGTCGGCGGGCGCGCTGCGGCGCTACCTGCTCGAGCGAGACGCGCTGCCGGACAAGCCATTGGTCGCGATGGTGCCGATGTCGCTGCGCGCCGAGGACGACGACGAGACCAATGGGGTGAAGGTCGGCGCGGTGCTGTGCAACCTCGGCACTGACATCGCCGACGCGCTGGATCGCCTCCAGGTGGTCGCCGCGTCGATGCGCGACGGCAAGGATGTCTACCGCACGCTGTCGTGCAACCAGACGATGGCGCTGTCGGCGCTGATGCTGAGCCCGCTGGCCCTCAACCTGGTGCCCGCGCTGATCCCGTGGACCAATCCGACCTTCAACATCGTCATCTCGAACGTCCCGGGACCGCGCGAGCCCATGTACTGGAACGGGGCGCGTCTGGACGCGAGTTATCCGTTGTCGATCCCGTTCGACGGCCAGGCGGTGAACATCACGCTCACCTCCAACGCGGGCAACCTCGATTTCGGCGTGGTCGGCTGCCGCCGCAGTGTGCCGCAATTGCCCCGCCTGCTCGATCACCTGGAGGAGTCGCTCGCCGAACTGGAGCGGGCCATCGCCTGACGCGGAAGCGCATTTCCCAGAAAACTAGAACGTGTTACTGTCGATGCATGGTGCACCGGCCAGTCGAGGACGCCGCGGTCGCTTCATGGCGATATCAGCGGCTCGCGGCCGACTCGACGCGCGGCGACCAGGCCGCACTCGGTGCTTCTTATGCAACTCGTTCTAGTACATCTGCGCCGCGCCGTTCGCGGCGGAGCAGTTAGGGAGACCAGCACGCCATGCGTACCGAAATCTGCGAACGGCTCGGGATCGAATTTCCCATCTTCGCCTTCACCCACTGCCGCGATGTGGCGGCCGCGGTCAGCAACGCGGGCGGACTCGGCGTGCTCGGCGCCGTGGGCTTCACCGCCGAGCAGCTCGAGGTCGAGCTGGCCTGGCTGGACGAGCACGTGCAGGGCGTATACGGCGTCGACCTGGTGATTCCGTCCAAGTACGAAGGCAAGGGCATCGACGGCCTGAGCCCGGAGGAGCTGGAAGCCAAGCTGGCCGAGCTCGTCCCGCAGGAGCACCGCGACTTCGCCGAGAAGATCCTCGCCGACCACGGCGTGCCCAAGCTGCCCGAGGACGAGCACCACAACCAGCTGCTCGGCTGGACCGCCACCACCGCGGGCCCGCAGGTGGAGGTGATTCTGCGGCATCCGAAGGCCAAGCTGGTCGCCAACGCCCTCGGCACCCCGCCCGAGGACGTGATCAAGCAGGTGCAGGACTCCGGCAGGCTGATCGGCGCGCTGTGCGGTTCGGTCAAGCACGCCCTCAACCACAAGCGGGCGGGTCTCGACTTCGTGGTCTGCCAGGGCACCGAGGGCGGCGGCCACTGCGGCGAGGTGTCCTCGATGGTGCTGTGGCCGCAGGTGATCGACGCCGTCGGTGACCTGCCGGTGCTGGCCGCGGGCGGCATCGGCAACGGCCGCCAGGTGGCCGCCGCGATGGCAATGGGCGCCGCGGGCGCGTGGACCGGCTCGGTGTGGCTGACCGTCGAGGAAGCCAACGTGCCGCCCGCCCAGATGCAGACCTACATCGACGCAACCAGCCACGACACCGTCCGATCGCGCGCCTGGACCGGCAAGCCCGCCCGCATGCTGCGCAACGATTGGACCGCCGCGTGGGAGCAGGCCGACACCCCGGACCCGCTGCCGATGCCGCTGCAGATGATGGTCGCGCTGGATGGCGTCAAGCGCGGACACCGCTACCCGGAGGCCGCCAAGGACGTCAACTTCAACCCGGTCGGCCAGATCGTCGGCATGATGAACCGCGTGGAGCGTTCCGCCGACGTGGTCAACCGCCTGATCCAGGAGTACGTCGAGGCGTGCGAGCGCCTCAACAAGCTCAACGGCGGGGCCTGAGTCCGGGCATCACCACCGGGACTGCGATGCCCGCGGCAGGGCCGCGGCATCCATCCGGTCGAGTCCGGGACGATCGCACCGGCGCAGAGACGGCCACCTCTACGCCGGTGCGGCCGCCGAACCGAACCCGGGCACAGAAGGACTCGGCGCCACGCCGGTGATGGTCTGCGGCGGAGACGATTTCGTCGCGGGCGCCGTCGTTCGCGGCAGTCCGGACCCGCGCCTGACAGGACCGTTTCATCCCCTTTGCACCGACCACCGTCTGGGACAGATTTGAGCGGAGCACCGAGCGAGCTGATCGATTTCCACCCGGTGAGCGGATCGGTTTCGCGAGGTCGCACAAAATCGTCTCAGACGGGTCGTGCGGTGTACGAAACGACTAAGCGGTGACGGCCCGGTTCTCGTCGGCGCCCTCCTCGACGCCGACCACCAATTCCTCGAAGCGCGCGATCACCTTCTCGTGGTACATGCCGAAGAGATCCTCGAACAGCGCCAGCTGCGCCTCGCTCGGCCCGGAGCCGGAATCCCACACCGCGGCCAGCGCACGCCACACCAGGACATGGAGATCCGGCGCGCCGGCGAAGTACGCCTCGACCGCCTCCGGCACCTCGAGCACCGTCTCGCCGATCGAGTTCAAGATCGCGCGCTGCATGGGGAGCCCGAGCGCGGTCAGCAACCTGCGTACCAACGCCACCTCGAGCGCCAAGAGCCGGCGCAGATCCGGATCATGCTGACGCGCTATGGCTTCGAGTTCATCGATGGTGGATTTCAGTTCGGCGGAATCGATCCGCTGTGCGCCACCGGTGTAGGCGAGCAGTGCTTCGAGTACGAGATTGCGCTCGACGTCGACGATGTCGCGGAACATCTCCATCGCGATGTCGGGCATGGGAATCGAGAAGCGGAACAGCTGGCGGTACACGTCCACCCCGCCCGCTTCCCGGACATCGCGGATCGTGAATCCCTTGCCGCGCCGGGCTTCGACGAAGCCGTACGACTCCAGCCGACCCAGGGTCAGCTGCGCGGTCGCGCGGTTCATATTGAATTCCTCGGCGACCTGACGCACCGACGGCATGAGATCCCCCGGCTGATATTCCCCCGCGGCAACCCGGCGCGCCAGCTCGTCGGCAACGTCGGCGACCACCGTCTGGGATCCCATCGAAGTCACCTTTCGACTGGTTTCGAACACGTCCCAGACAGTCTAAGCCCTACTGTGCGGTACTGCACCTGTGTCACACTTGTGCGCGCGACTGTGAGGTGAGGCATGACCATCCGGCCCATCGGAGAGCGCCCCGAGGAGGGGGCCGCGGGCAAGCGATCCCGGCTTTTCGCATCGCGGTCCCATGGTAAACCTCCTGTTCACGGCGCTGTTCGCGGTGCGAAACTCGCCGCGCTTCCGATGGCGTTCGCCGGGCGGCATGCCGCGGGGCTCGGCAAGCGCGCATTGGGCAGATCGGCCGAAGAAGTCAATCGCGACATCCAGCTGCGCACCGCGCAGCACATCTTCGAGGTGCTCGGCGAACTCAAAGGTTGCGCCGCGAAACTGGGGCAGCTGCTGGCCATCTACGAGCTGGCGCTGCCGCCGGAGGTGGCCGAGCCGTACCGGATCGCGCTCGGCAGGCTCCAGGACGCCGCGCCCGCGATGCTCCCGCCCGCGGTGCACGCCGCCATGGCCGAAAGCCTTGGCGCGCAGTGGCGTGCGAACTTCCGCGAATTCGACGACCGACGCGCCGCGGCGGCCTCGCTCGGGCAGGTGCACCGCGCGGTCTGGCACGACGGCAGGCCGGTCGCGGTCAAAGTGATGTATCCCGGCGGCAGGCAGGCGGTGGCTCGCGATCTCGACCACCTGCGCCGGATCTCCTACCTCGCAACCGTATTCCTGCCCGGCGCGGACGTGGACGCGGTGACCGAAGCGATCTGCGTATCGGTCACCGGGGAACTCGACTACGCGGCGGAGGCGAACCACCAGAGGGCTTTCGCCGCGGCCTATGCCGGCGATCCGGACTTCTACGTGCCGAATGTCGTCGCCCAGCAAGGTGACGTGCTGATCAGCGAATGGATCGACGGCACACCGGTCCCGCGCGTCGTCGCCTCCGGCACGCAAGCCGAACGCGACCGGGTGGGCATGTTGATGGTCCGCTTCGTGACGCGCGGCTGGGGCCGGCACGGCCTGCTGTACGCCGACCCGCATCCCGGCAACTTCCGGGTACTGCCCGACGGGCGGCTCGGCGTGGTGGATTTCGGCGCGTGCTGCGCTTGGCCGCCCGCGGGTTTCGGCGATCTCACGCTCGACTGCTGCAAGGCGATCTTCCGCGGCGGGCCGGGCGATCTGGCCGCGGCTACGCGCAGGCACGGTTTCGTCGAGAACGGACGGGCTGTCGACAGCGAGGCGCTCTACGCGGCGATCACCCCGTGCGGCGAGCCGTTGCGGCACAACACGTATCGCCTGACCACGGGCTGGTTGCGTCGGCAAGTGCTGCGCACCACGAATCCTCGGCTGACCAACGTGGTGCGCCAGATGACCATGCCCGCCTATTTCACGCCGTTCGCCCGCTCGTTTCTCACACTGGTGGGCGTGCTCGGTCAGCTGGAGACCGAAGGGCCTTATCGTGACGAAATCGTCCGATGGGTGCCGGAATTGAGCGAAGCGTTCACTCCGGAGACACCGTCGGAAATCGTTTCGGCGACGGTCGACCTGGACACCGCGCGGAGGCGGCGTGAAGGGACGGGTAAGCGCGGCCTACCGATCGGTTGAATTCACCCGCATTGCACCACAATAGGATTCGCTGAAGCTGCGACCGGGTTGGTTCGAAAGCGACAATTCGCCACCATCGTCTCAGACAGTACGGAAATTGTCGGTACCCCTCTGTCAGCCGTTCGCGAAACAACGCATCACCTCGCCAGCCACGCGCGCCACTCGGGCGCGATGAGTGCGGCGATCTCCTCGTAACCCGCGGCGCCGGGATGAGCCCCGTCGCCCGCGCGAACCTCGGCAGCCCACACCGCGTTGTCGCGCAATGGCAGATGCACGCGCACGTACGGGACCCCGGACTCGGCGCAGACCCGCGCGAACCGCTCGTCGAGCGCGGCGGTGCGGGCGTTGTGCCCCGCCTCCACGATCGGCGGCGGGGCGACCATCAGCACCGGCCAGCCCTGCTCCGCGGCCTGGGCCAGCAGAGCGCTCAGATTGGCGACCGACTCGTCCGGGGCCACCCGCGGGCCGCCGTTCTCGTGCATGGTGTCGTTCACGCCGAACGACAGGACGACCCTGGCGTCCACACCCTCGGGCAGGCGGGGTGCGCATTCGGCGCGGAAGCGCCGCAGGATCGCGGTCGAGGTCTGCCTGCGCACCCCGAGGTTGTAGGCGGTCAGCGGGACGCCCGACGCGTGCGCCGCGGCCGCGAGCCTGCCTGCCCATCCGAGAAAACCAGGGTCACCGACACCGGCGACGAACGAATCTCCGACGAAACACACACGCAGATCACGGCTCACCCGGTGATCCTCGCAGCGCGGCGACCGGGCCGCGGGGTGCGGGCAATATGATCACGGAGGTTCGACCGGGAGGGAGTAATGGTGACGACCGAGCCGGAGCTCGCGACACCACCGGTTCCGCAGTGGTTCGCGCAGTTGTTCGCCCATCGGCGCTGGGTCCGGCGCAGCAGGCCGTTCCCGCACGTGTACGCCCGCGACGTCTTCGTCCCCGAGTTCTACCAGCGGCTGGCCGAACAGCTGGAACGGGTGCGGAGGGAGCGCCCCGACCTGTTCGTCACCGTCGCCGACGGCTACAGCGCCGACGGGATCCGATTCGCCGACCTGCTCGACGGTCCGCTCGCGGTGTTCGCCACGCGCGAATGGCACGACCTGGTGGCCCGGCTCGGCGGCGTCGAAGCGACCGGTGACGTCGAAGGGTCGATCCACCATCACGGGCCGGGCAGCCCGTTCGGCCGGCCGCACAACGACCTCGACCCGGCCTGGTTCCCAGGGCCCCCGCCCCGTCCCGGCGAAGTCCGGTTGCCCGACGGCGCCGTCCACACCAAGACCGGAGCACGCGCCCCCGGCGTCGTCGCCCGCGAGACCGTCCGCGCCGTCGCGGTGCTGTTCTATCTGGGCAATTCCGGCTGGGAACCCGGCGACGGCGGCGAGACCGCGCTGTATGACCACGTCGCCGACGCAGCCGCGCTGCCGTCGGTGGCGCTCGTTCCCCCGCTGGACAATTCGCTCGTGCTGTTCGAGGTCACCCCGCGCAGCTGGCACACGTTCGCGGGCAACAACGCCAGAGGTCGCAGCAGCGTGGTGATGTGGGTGCATCGCACCAGAGCCGACGCCGAACGGCGCTGGGGAGGAGACCGCATTGTCCAGTGGTGACCGCCGCGTCTGCCTGCTCACCGGGGCCGGCGGCACGCTGGGCGACGCGTTCTGCCAGGCCTACTATCGCGACTACGACATCGTCGCCGTGTGCCGTACGCGCACGCCCGCGGCGCCGTCGCAGCTGGAGTGGTATGTCGATCCGCTGGCGCCGGACGCGGCGGTGCCGGAGAACGATTCCCGGGTCTTCGTGGTCCGGTCCGATCTCACCCAGCCGGGCGAGGTGGAACGGGTGGTCGACCTCGCGCTGGCCCGGTTCGGCCGGGTCGACCTGCTGGTGAACAACGCTGCGCACGTCCGGCTGCACCCGCGCGGCATCGTCGACGGCGATGCGGCGCTGGACGACTTCGATCCCCATTTCTCGCTCAACGTGGCGGTGCCGCTGCGCCTTTCGGCACGCCTGGCACAGCGGTCGTGGCTGCACGCGGGCCCCGAGAATCGCACGCGCAACCGCAACATCGTCAATGTCTCCAGCATCTCCGGCTCGAAGGTCTACCCGGGACAGACCCTGTACTCCGCGTCGAAGGCCGCGCTCGATCAGCTGACGCGCAATCTCGCGGCCGAGTTCGCCGAGTTCGGGGTGCGCGTGAACGCCATCGCGCCCACCACATTTCCCGTGCTGGTCCCCACCGAGCGAGTCGCGCGGGCGATCGTCGAGTTGGACGCGGGCGAGGTGTCCGGCGGGGTGTACGGGGTCGGCGTCGAACCGGACCGGATGGACGGCAGCTCCCTCCGGCTCGCCGACGCCGAGCCGTGAACGGCCGGACTATTCGCTGATCGCGAGCCCGGTGGCCTGCTCGGAAAGCGTCCAGAGCCGGCGCGCGAGTTCGGCGTCGACCGCCTGCTTGTTGCGCGGTTGCTCCAGCTCGAACCGGTGGAAGTACTGCCCGTTGATCGCCGCGCCGTCGGCGCGGGTGGCCAGGTGAATCAGCGGCTCGGCGCCCTTGTCCGGCTGGATGAAGAACGGGCGCCCCAGCGGAGACCGGATGAACCGGCCGAGGCCGAACGGGGCGTTGTCGTAGACGTGGGTGGCGACCGCGCCGGGATGAAAGGCCACGGTGGTGATCCCGGTGCCCTCGGTGCGGCGGGCCAATTCCCGGGTGAACAGGATGTTCGCCAGTTTCGACGTACCGTACGCGCCGAGCTGGTTGAACGAGCCCTTCGCCGCGTTGGCCGTGTCCAGGTCGAGTTTCGCCATCCGGTAGGTCGTGCTCGCGGTGTTCACCACCCTGGCCTCGGCCTGGGTCAAGCGCTCCAGCAGCAGGTTCGTCAGCAGGAACGGCGACAGGTGATTGACCTGGAAGGTGAGTTCGTTGCCGTCCTCGGTCACGGTCCGCTCGGGCCACGCGCCGCCCGCGTTGTTGGCCAGCACGTCGATCGTGGGGTACCGGTCGAGCAGCCGGCCTGCCAGCTTGCGCACGTCGTCGAGGCGAGCGAAATCGGCGACGAACGGCGTCGCGCCTGCTTTCGCCGCCACCTCGGCGGTCCGCTCCGGTGACCGGCCGACCACCGCGACGGTGGCGCCGCGCGCGGCGAGCCGCTGCGCCGCGGCGGCGCCGATGCCCGAGCTCGCGCCGGTCACCACCACTGTCTTTCCGGTGAGGTCCTGTTCTCGTCCCTGGTCCTGCGCAGCCATCTCCGCCTCCCGAGCATCGGTTACCTGACCCGATCGTCTTCGGCTCGCGCGGATACGGCAAGCTCCGACGCACCGGCGTAGTGCTCGGCGATCTCGTCGCTGGTGGTCAGCCACACTCCCGGGTGGGTCGCCACGTACTCGAGCGCCTGGTCGAGGTACTTGATCCGGAACGCCTGCCCGATCACGAACGGGTGCAGCGCCAGCGCCATGACGCGCCCGCTGTCGGCCGATTCGGCGTAGAGCTGGTCGAGCTGATCGCGGACGATCCGCACGAAGTCCGGTCCGCTGGTGGCTTTTCCCAGAAACAGCGTGTTGTCGTTGAGTTCGACCGAGTAGGGGACGCTGAGCAGGCCGGGTACCGACAGCGGATAGGGCTGGTCGTCGTTGGTCCAGTCGAGGACGTATCCGAGGCCGAGTTCGGCCAGCAGCGCGGGGGTCCGGAACGACTCGGTGAGGGCGGGCCCCATCCAGCCGCGCGGCTTGCGTCCGGTGGCTCGTTCGATGGTGGCGACCACGTCGGCGAGATAGGCGCGCTCCTCGTCCGCCGGAAGCTCCGCCTGGAGGATCGAGTTGTTCTTCCCGTGCGCGAGCCACGCCCAGTCCCGTCGCACCCCCGCCGCCACGATCTGTGGATAGTGTTCGGCCACATCCGAGTTGAGCAGCGCGCTCGCGCGGATACCGTGCCGGTCGAGCACCTCGATCAACCGCCAGATGCCCACCCGCGGTCCGTAGTCGCGCCAGCCGTAGTTCAACGGGTCGGGCGCGAGCCCCGCGGTGCCGGGGAAGATGCTCGTGGACGGACGGTCCACCTGATAGTGCTCGACATTGAGTCCGACATAGAACGCGACCCTGGCGTCACCGGGCCAGCGCAGCGGCGGGCGGTCGACGATCGGGCTGTAGCCGAAGAGTTCGTTGTCCATGGCCCCATGCTGGAACTTGACACTAATGTGAGGATCAACATCGAGAATGGTGATATAGGACACAACAGACAGTCGCCGCACGCCACCACCGCCGAATCCGCGAGCGTGCCGAACGGTATCGTGCAGCGAACGTAACAACCGATCTCGTACGCACATGGGTAACTCATCGGGTACGCCCAAAAGAGGAGTGGCGCTCGACGCAAGACCTCGACGCGGGTCTCGCGGCTCCCAACCAGTACGGCCTGAGTACCCGGAGAGGCGGGCGAGCATGCGAGTGGACGGGCGAGAGATCCCGGTCACGGGCAGCCTGCTACAGCCGCTGATCCGGCGCACGAGCGACATCATCCGCGTCGTCCTCGCGAGCCTGTGGGTGGCGGTCGTCATCGCGGCGTCGTTGATCACCCGCCCGGAATGGCTGGCCCTGGAACGCTCGGTCTCCAATATCGTCGGCTTCCTGAACCCGGACCAGTCGAACCTGGTGTACCTCGTCTACGGCATGGCGATCCTCGCGCTGCCGTTCGCGATCCTGATCGAGCTGATCATCGGCAGGCAATGGAAACTGCTCGCGGGCTACGCCGCGGCCGGGGCCGTCGCCGGGCTGCTGTTGTCCATCACCGGCACCGGGCTGTCCGCGCCGAAATGGCATCTGCAAGTGCCGGATCGGTTGGACACCTTCCTGTCCCAGTTCCTCGACGATCCCCGCTGGATCGCGATGATCGCCGCGATGCTCACCGTCGCCAGCCCGTGGTTGCCCGTCCGTCCGCGGCGCTGGCTGTGGTTCCTGCTGCTGGCGTTCGCGCCGATCCACCTCGTGGTCAGCACCGTGGTGCCCGCGCGGGCGATGTTCGGGCTCGCGGTCGGCTGGCTGGTCGGCGCCGTGATCGTGCTCGTGGTCGGCACGCCCGCGCTGGAGGTGCCCCTCGACGCGGCCGTCCGGGTGCTCGCCAGACGTGGACACACGGTCACCGGATTCACCGTGGTGCATCCGGCAGGGCGCGGCCCGCTGGTGCTCGCCGCGGCCGTGGAGGGGCCCGAACGCGAGCTCGTCGTCGAGATGTTCGGCAAGAACCAGCGTAGTTTCGGTGCGCTGCGGCAGCTGTGGCGCTGGCTCACGTTCCGCTCCAGTGAGACCGCGGCCATTCACGGTTCCATGCATCGGGCGGTCGAGCACCGGGCGCTCATGGCGATCGCCGTCGCCGACCTGGGGCTCGGCAGCTGCACGCCGGTCGCGGTGGTGGCGCTGTCGCGCGGCTGGATGTTGTACGCGCGCACCCAGACCTGCGGCACCGCTCTGACCGAACAATCCGCCGACGTGCTGCCCGGAGTGTGGCGGGCGCTCGACGCCTTGCAGCGGAAACAGATCTCGCACGGCGACCTGCGGCCGATCGATATCCGCGTCGCCGACGGCGTCACGCTGTTCGGCGGCTTCGGCAACGCCGAGTACGGGGCATCGGACGCGCAACTGCAATCCGACATCGCCCAATTGCTGGTCACGACCACCGCGACCTTCGGCAAGGAGCCCGCGGTGCGGGCGGCGATCGAAACGATCGGCGAGACTCGGGTGCTCGCGGCCGCGAGCCGGTTGACCAAATCAGCGATACCGACCGGGATCCGCAAAGCGGTTCCGGGATGGAAGGCCGCGCTCTCCTCCGCCCGCGACGAGGTGCGCAAACAGACCGGGCAGGACCGGATCGAAGCCGAGCAGATCACCCGGTTCTCCCGCAACCAGATCATCCAGCTGGTGCTGCTGATCGGCTTGGTGTACGTCGCATACCCGTTCATCAGCGCCGTGCCGACCTTCTTCACCCAGCTGCGCACGGCCAACTGGTGGTGGGCGCTGTTCGGTCTCCTGGTCTCGCTGCTGACCTACATCGGCGCGGCGGCGGCGCTGTGGGCCTGCGCATCCGGTGCGGTGAGCTTCCGCAACCTGGTGATCATGCAGATCGCCAACACTTTCGCCGCGACCACCACGCCCGCGCGGGTCGGTGGTCTCGCGCTCAGCGTGCGCTTTCTGCAAAAGGGCGGCGTCGGCGCGGTGCGGGCCACGGCGGCGGTAGCGCTGCAACAGGCGGTGCAGGTGATCACGCACCTCAGCCTGCTGCTCGCGTTCAGCATCCTGGCAGGCACCTCGACCGATCTGTCCCACTTCGTCCCGGACGCCACGGTGCTGTATCTGCTCGCAGGCGTCGGCGTCGGCATAGTCGGCACGTTCATGTTCGTGCCGAAACTGCGCCGCTGGCTGAACAACGCGGTCCGCCCGCAACTGCAGGAGGTCCTCGGTGAGCTCGCCGATCTCGCCCGCGACCCCAAGCGCTCGGCGGTGATCATCCTCGGTTGCGCGGCGATCACCCTCGGCCTCGCCGGCGCGCTGTGGGCCAGCGTCGAGGCGTTCGGCGGCGGCACCACCTTCATCACCGTCACCATCGTCACCATGATCGGCGGCACCCTGGCCTCGGCCGCGCCGACCCCGGGTGGTGTCGGCGCGGTCGAGGCCGCGCTCATCGGCGGCCTGGCCGCCTTCGGCTTGCCCGCGAACATCGCGGTGCCCTCGGTGCTGCTCTACCGGGTGCTCACCTGCTGGCTTCCGGTGTTCTGCGGCTGGTGGACCATGCGCTGGATGACGAAAAAGGACCTGATCTAGGAGTCCTGTCCGCACCCAGGAGAACCGCGCGCGGTCTTATGGCTTGGTGGCCAGCAGAACGCCGGTCGCCGGCCGTACCCCGACGAATTCGACGGCCTCGAAGCCGTTCGCGCGCAGCAGATCTCGATACTGACGAATATCGACGCCCGGCGAAGAAGCACCGTGGTCGTGGGTGCGGTGGGCCGCGAAGCGCGCCATGACGCGCACAGCGGCGGAGCGGACCGGGTCGGTCGGATGGGTGTCGGCGAGCAACAACCGGCCGCCCGGTCGCAGCACCCGGAACATCTGCGCGACGGCATCGGCTCGGTGCGGCGCGGGGATGTGGTGCATCGCGAAGGTGCAGGTCACCAGGTCGGCGGAGGCGTCGGGCAGGGGCAGCGACTGCGCCGCACCGAGCACCCATCGGCAGTTCGCCAGATCGCGGCTACGCGCGGTCGCGTAGTCGATCATCTGGGGCGACGGGTCTACGCCGGTGACTTTGCCGACGCGGCGGGCCAGCACACGCGCGAGATCACCGGGGCCGCAACCGATGTCGACCACGTCGGCGCCGGGACCGGGTCGGGCGAGCCCCGCGAGCCGGGTGTTCAGGCGATCTTCCCGGCCGAGCAGAAAAGCGGCTTTGAGCAAGCGGTAGCGGCGCGGTTGGGTGAGCAGCACGCCGACCTCGCCGTGCGAATTGCTGGCAGACTGGAGTTCGTTTCCGGACATGAGTTCAGGATCGGCCTGGCATGCGCCGCCGACCAGGGACAAGATCCCGGAATCCGTCCGGAACCGGACGCATCCGAGACATCTGTGCGGGAGGCACCGTGCCGGAAGAACAAGACACCGCTGATCGCCGGGTCCGCCGCACCAGGGCCCTGCTGCACCGGGCGCTGATCGAGCTGATGGTCGAACGCTCCTACGACCGGATCACCGTCCGCGACATTCTGGCTCGCGCCGATGTCGGCCGGTCGACGTTCTACGCGCACTACCGCGACAAGGACGACCTGCTGTTGCGCAGCAGCACCGACTACCTGCGCGTGGCCGTGGCCGAGCCGGACGCCGACGCTCCCGACCTGCTCGCGCCCGTGCGCACGCTGTTCGAGCTGGCCGCCGCGCATCCCGAGATCTACCGAGCGCTACTCGGCCGCAAGAGCGGCACCGTGCTGCTGCGCACCACGCGGGTGATGGTCGCGCAGATCCTCGCCGAGCGGTTGGGCGATCGGCTGGCGATGCCGGAGGACGAGTTCGCGACCACCGTGACGTTCCTGTCCTGGGGTGTCGTCGGCCTGCTCGGCGCCATCGCGGAGCCGCATCCACCGCTCTCGGCCGAGGAGGCGTACCACCGTTTGGTGCGCCTGGTCGGGCCCGGATTGGCCGATCGAGCTCGGGACTGAGCGGAGTCACGGACCCCGTGACTTCAGTCGCCTGCACGCACGCGCCTCTTGTACCGGAGGATCCACTGCGCGATGACGGCCATCGCGCACAGCAGTGAGATCACGACGGCGCAGAGGGCGGACCAGGTGAGGCTGTAAGTCGCGTACGAAACCTGACGGAACCCGGGGGCCGGATAGTTGTCGTGCCCCTTGGCCCAGCGGATCAGCAATCCGATCTGAGTGCCGGGATCTCGCGCCGTCCCATACGAGACCACGCGCGTCAGTTCGTCGCCTTTGCTGTTGAGGTAGAGCGCGGTGGCGATGGTGCAGATCGGGACGAGAACCGTGGCGACGAGCGTCAGATGCGCGAACACTTCGGCGCGGGCCACGATGTGGGCCGCCACACTGCACACGGCGATCACGATCACGACGCCGGTGAGGATGCCCCAGGCGCCACTGGCTTTCGGACCGGGCACCGATGCTCGCGCCCACAGATCGACCAAGGACGTGGCCACGTGGATGCGGCCGAAGGCATTCGCGCGGATCACGCCATCCGTCCCGCCGGTGCCTGTGCTCAGCCACGGCTGGAACAGCAGAACCAAGGTGACCAGGCAGCCGACCGCGACGAACAGGTGAACCCAGTTCCCGCCGAGCACGGCTGCCGGCCGCTTTCGGCGGAGCGCGGCGCTGCGCCGCGTTTCATTCCGTCGACGCCGTACCGCCCCGTCGGCCGAGCCGGTCCGCTCGCGTCGAACTTCTCTGTTCTGCCAAGGAGTAGGGCGCACGAGTCGGAGCCTAGGAGTGCGGCTGTATGGATCCCGTCAACGAGAATTGCCCTGCTCGACAAGGTTTCGTCAATATCCGGCACTCGGCCGGTGCTACGAGCGCGCGGGGCGCGTTTCGCTCAGCGGCCGACCAGTTCCAGCGCGTCCGCGGCGCGGACGCTGCCCGCGGTGACGAGTTCGAGGTTGGCCAGCGCGGCTTCGTGCGCCTCCGCGCCCGCGGCGGCCACGCAGTCGGCCACGGCGTGCACGGTGAAGCCGAGATCGGTGCCGTGCCGCGCCGTCTGCTCGACGGTGAGGTTGGTCGCGACGCCGGTGAGCAAGAGCGTCTCGATGCCCTGATCCGCCAGCCACTCCGGCAGTTTGCTGCCCGCCAGACCGGACAGTTTCTGGTTGTCGAAGACCTCCGTCGGCTGCGCCGCCATCTCCGGGATGATCGCGGCCCCGGGCGAATCCGGCCGGAACTCCGTCTGCGCCGCGCCGACCGAGCGCATGAATCCGGTGTTGCGCACCAGCTCACCCTCGCCCACCGGAATGGTGAACCGGGTGAAGATCACCGGCACCGCTGCCGCCAGCGCCGCCGCGTGGAACTCCGCCGCCCGCGCCACCACACCGGAGGCCGCCACGGGCGCGGCCAGCATGGGACCGAAAAACCCTTCCGGCCGAATGACATTCACCTGCCAATGCAGCGCCAGCACGGCGGCGCGGATGCGTCGGATCGCCATGCGACGACCTTACGCATCCGCGCGCACGCGCGGTGTCCGATTCACGTGAAACGAACGCGTCGCCCGATCAGGACGAGTAGTCCTTGCGCAGCTGGACTTTCACCACCTTGCCGCTCGCGTTACGCGGCAGCTCGGGCAGCAGCACCAGGTCCTTGGGGTGCTTGTAGCGCGCCAGGTTCTCGTTGAGGAACGGCTCCAGCTCGTCGAGGGTCAGCTCGTCGTCCGGGTTGTGCAGCGCGACCACCGCGACCGGCACCTCGCCCCACTTCTCGTGCGCCCGGCCCACCACCGCCGCCTCGCGGATCTTCGGGTGGGCGAACAGGACGTTCTCCACCTCGGCGCAGTAGATGTTCTCGCCGCCGGAAATGATCATGTCCTTCTTGCGGTCCACCACGTAGACGAAGCCCTCTTCGTCCTGGCGAACCAGGTCGCCGGAGTGGAACCAGCCGCCCGCGAACGCCTCGGCGGTGGCCTCGGGCTTGTTCCAGTAGCCCTGCATGAGCGTCGGGCCACGGTAGACGATCTCGCCCACCTCACCGGGCGCGACGTCGTTCATCTCGTCGTCGACGATGCGGGCCTGGATCGTGGGAATCACTTTGCCGACCGAGCCGAGTTTGCGGATGGCGTCCTTGCCCTCCAGCACGCAGGTGATCGGCGACATCTCCGTCTGGCCGAACACCGCGACGTTGAACGAGTTCGGGAAGCATTCGGCCATCGCGCGCAGCACGGTGTCCGAGGCGGGCGCGGCGCCCCAGCTGAGCACCTCCAGCGCGAGCTTGCGGTCTTTCACCGACGGGTGGTCGCAGACCAGCTGCCACTGCGCGGGCACGCAGAAAGCGGACGTGGCCTGCTCGCGCTCCAGCGCGTCCAAGAATTCACCGGCGTCGAAGGCGCCCAGCGGATGCAGCACCGTCTTCGAGCCGAGCAGGAATGCCGGTGCCAGACTGCCCAGGCCCGCGATGTGGAACAGCGGTGAAGTGCACAGGCCGATCGATTCCGGCTGCAGTGCCAGCGCCCGGATGCAGGTCAGCGCCTGAGCGTTCATGTTGGCGTGGGTCAGCACCGCGCCCTTCGGGCTGCCCGTGGTGCCCGAGGTGTACATGATGAGGCTGGGGGTGTCCTCGGGGATGTCCAAGGGGATGTGCGGCTCACCCGGTTCGGCGAGCAGGTCGTCGAAGCCGATCGCGCCCTCGGCGGACGCGCCGCCGATCACCACGAGGATCTCCAGCGCGGGCGCCTGCGCCTGCACGGCGGCGGCGAGCGGCTGCAGCACGGTGTCGGTGACGACCGCCTTGGCTCCGCTGTCGCTGACGATGTAGGCGACCTCCGGTGGGGTGAGGCGGAAGTTGACCGGGACCGCGATCGCGCCCAGCGCGTTGATGCCGAACACCGCTTCCAGGTATTCCGGGTAGTTCAGCGCCAGGATCAGCACTCGGTCACCGAATCCGACACCGCGGCGCGCCAACCCGTCGGCGAACTTCAGCGACCGCTCGTGCAGCTGCCGCCAGGTGGTGTCCACGCCGCGGAACCGGATCGCGACCGCGTCCGGGCGCATCTGCGCGTGCACGGCGATCTGGTTGTTCCAGTGGTTGCGCCGCGACCTGATCGGCTCGTCGAGCGCTGCTGCCCCGGTGGTCATTGCCACGAACTCCTCTCGGACCGTCATCGGCCCGCCGGGTTGTCCGACGGCGGCGACGGGCTGAATCGCGTGCAGAATAGCAACTAACTTAAACGCCCGGCAAGATATCGCGCAATGAATCCGGGTTAATCAGCCCGACCGCGTCACCTCATTCGGCAGCGCCGCTTCTAGCAGGCCATTTGATCTCCTCAGGACCGGTAAGCCAACCGAAAGCCTACCGGTTAAGATCATCAAATATGCGAACCTCGGCTCACTTATGAGTTGAATGCAGGCCGATTCTCGTGTCACCATCGACGCCAACGGGCGAACCGGCACGCCCGCGCGAGACATAGGAGAAGCGCAATGCTGCGGACCAGGTTCACCGAGAAGTTCGGGGTGGAACATCCGATCGTGCAGGGCGGCATGATGTGGGTCGGGCGGGCCGAACTCGTCGCCGCCGTCGCCAACGCGGGCGGGCTCGGCTTCATCACGGCCCTGACCCAGCCGACCCCGGACGACCTGCGCCGGGAGATCGCGCGCACCAGGGAACTCACCGACAAGCCGTTCGGCGTGAACGTCACCATCCTGCCTTCGATCAACCCGCCGCCCTACGCGGAATACGTGCAGGCGATCATCGACAGCGGCGTCAAGATCGTCGAGACGGCGGGCAGCAACCCCGAGCCGTTCCTGCCCTACTACAAGGACGCGGGCATCAAGGTGCTGCACAAGTGCACCAGCGTGCGGCACGCGCTGAAAGCCGAGCGGATCGGCGTGGACGGGGTCAGCATCGACGGCTTCGAGTGCGCGGGCCATCCCGGTGAGGACGACGTGCCCGGCCTCGTGCTCATCCCGGCCGCCGCCCGCGAACTGAGCATCCCGATGATCGCTTCCGGCGGCATCGCCGACGCCCGCGGCTTGGTCGCCGCACTCGCCCTCGGCGCTGACGGCGTCAATATGGGCACCCGGTTCCTGTGCACCCAGGAGTCCTCGATCGATCAGAAGGTCAAGGAGAAGATCGTCGCGAACTCCGAGCGCGACACCCAGCTCATCTTCCGCACCATGCACAACACCGCGCGGGTGGCGGACAACGAGATCAGCCGCAAGGTCGTCGAGATCGAGAAGGCCGGCGGCACCTTCGACGACGTGCGGGATCTGGTCGCGGGAGCGCGCGGCCGCCGGGTGTTCGAGGACGGCGATCTGGACGCGGGCATCTGGTCGGTCGGTCTGTGCCAGGGCCTGATCCACGACATCCCGACCTGTGCCGAGCTGATCGGCCGGATGGTCACCGAGGCCGAGGAGCTGATCACGGCCCGCCTGGCCGAAACCGTGGTGGTCGGCTGACCGGAATCACTTGGCCGCGCGGGCGGTGACCGCAGCGTAGTCGTGGCTCGCGATGAGTTCGATGCCGTCGGGCAGCGCGTGCAGACGGTGGATCGTGGTGAAGGCGGCGTCCCGGTCGGCGTCGAACAGCTTGCCCGGCATCGGCGCCTTCTCCCGCAGCAGGTCCACCTGCAACTTGCTCCAGACGGCGTCGCCGGCGAACAGCACGCGGCTGCCGTCGTCCACCGCGAGCAGCACACCGATGCTGCCCGGCGTGTGGCCCGCGAGATCGACCAGCAGCACCGACCCGTCGCCGAACAGGTCCTTGCTGCGCGGAAAGGTCAGCACCGGTGGTCCGTCCAGCTCGAAGCGGTCGAATCTGCGTCCCCGCAGCGGGCCGCGCGCCACACCGGCCGGAGCGTGCGGACCGCCGAGCGCCCAGTCGTATTCCGCGCCGGGCAGGCGGATCTCGACCGAGTCGGGCAGCTCCAGCAAGCCCGACACATGGTCCCAGTGCAGGTGGGTGGGCACCACGAAATCGATGTCGTCGCCCGCGACGTCGTGCGCGGCCAGCGCGCCGGACAGGCCGAGCACCGGCTTGTCCGGCGCGACGAGCAACGGAACCGGGAACGGCAGTTCGGGCAGCACGCGCTCGTGCACGTCCGCGCACAGGGCGGGATCGACCAGGAAGCGCGCCTTCGGATGCTCGACCAGGAACGCCGCCATCGACAGCCGCATCTCCCGCAGGCTGCGCACGCCCTCGGCCACGATGGTGGTCGGTGCGGACATGGTGGCCTGGGTCAGCACGGTCAGCCGCACGGTCGCGCTCGCGGGGGGCGGCGGCAGCACCTCGAGGTTCGCCAGCAGGCCCTTGTCGGGGCGGCGCGGCCGCAGTAACCGGCCCGGCGTGGCAGCCAAGGCGGCGCAGCAGCGCAGCAGGACGGGCAGAGTCGGCGTGCGCTCGGCGCGGGTGTCGGCACCGCTGTCCGGTTCGGTCACGCTGCCACGGTATGCGATCACCGCCGGTTCGCGAAAGAGCCGGGCTGGCAGCGGATATGCGACCTTGCTCAGGGCGATTTCTGCGGCATAATCGCGGGGGTACCGTTCTCGAGTGAGGGACAGCAGCCGGGGCGACGGGGAGGGAGAACGCGATGCGGCCCAGTCTTCCGGACGGGCACCGCGGTGCACCGGAGAACGATGGTTCGCTGAGTCGTAGCCAGCGCACGGCGCTCACCTGCGCCGCCGTCCTGGCTGTCGCAGACCTATTGGGCGTCGACGCCGCCGCGGTGTCGACCACCTCGCCCTTCACCGATCTCGGCCTCGGTTCCACCCAGCTCGCGAGGCTGACCGCTCAGCTCGAGGACGCCATGGGAGTCGAGGTTCCGCTGACCGCGATCTATGACCATCCGGATATCGAACAGCTTGTCGAGTTCCTCGCGATGCGATGAGCGGCGCGCAGACCGATCCCGCAGGCTCGCATCCCCCCGTCTCCATCATCGGCATCGGCTGCCGACTGCCCGGAGCGGCGGGCGCCGCCGAGTTCTGGCGGCTGCTGGTCGAGGGCCGCGACGCCACGTCCACCCCGCCCGCCGGTCGGCTGGGTTCCCGGCGGGGCGGCTACCTCGACGACGTCGAGTCCTTCGACAACGATTGGTTCGCCATCTCCGACCGCGAGGCCGCGGTCATGGACCCGCAGCAGCGGCTCGCGCTGGAGGTCGCGGTCGAGGCGCTCGACGACGCGGGAATCGGGTATCGCGCGCGGGGTTCCGGCGCCGCCGTCGTCTTCGGCGCGTCGGGGTACGACCACGGCATCGCGGTGCTCGGCCGCGCCGGCCACGACGCACCCTACGCGGTGACCGGCTCCGCGCTGAGCATCATCGCCAACCGGTTGTCGTACGTGCTCGATCTGCACGGGCCGAGCCTGGTGCTCGACAGCGCCTGCTCGTCCTCGCTCGCCGCGGTGGACCTCGCCGTCCGGCTGCTCGCCGACGGCACGGTCCCGTTCGCCATCGTGGGCGGCGTCAATCTGGTGTTGCTGGAGCACACCTCGAATTACCTGGCCGAGGGTGGTTTCCTGTCACCGGGCGGCAGGTCGGCGCCGTTCGACGCCGCGGCCGACGGCTATGCCCGCGGGGACGGCTGCGCTGTCGTGGTGTTGCAGCGCAGCGCGGACGCGGTACGCGAGGGCAACCGGGTGTACGCCGAGATCATCGGGACCGCCGTCGGATCGGACGGGCGCTCGAACGGCCTCCACGCGCCGAACGGCCGCGCGCAGCAGGAGACGCTGCGCACCGCGTGGTCGCGCGCCGGGCGTGCGCCGAGCAGCGCCGGCTACATCGAATGCCACGGCACCGGAACGCCTCTGGGCGACGCGGTGGAAGTCGGCGCGCTCGCGGCCGCGCTCGGCGACGGCGCGGGCGACCCGGTCTGGATCGGATCGGTGAAGTCGAACATCGGACATCTGGAAGCCGCCGCCGGAGTCACCGGGATGGTGAAGACCGCGCTGTCCATCCACCACGGGGTGATCGCTCCGACGATCAACCTGCACACCGAACACCCTCTGCTGCACTTGGCCGAGCGAGGGTTGCGCGTGCCGACCGAGCCGGTGGAGTGGGACCGGGTGGCCGCGCCGGAGCGTGTGGCGGGGGTCAGCTCGTTCGGATTCGGCGGCACGATCGCGCACATCGTGCTGCGCGGTGTCCCGCCGACCGGGCCCGATCGTGGTGACCACTTCCCGATTCTGCTGCCGCTCACCGCACGCGACGACGAGGAGCTGCGCGAACGCGCCCTGCGGCTGGCCGATGAACTGGACGGGGCGCGGCCGTCGTTGCCCGAGTTCGTCTCAGCGGCGGCGCGCTCGATCCCCGAGCCGGCCCGTGCCGCGGTGCTCGCGCACGACCATCCGGACGCGGTGCACCGGCTGCGCGCGTTCGGCCGCGGCGATGCCGACGCGGCGCTCGGCCCGGTGGCGAGCCGCCGCCGCGGCGGACTGCTGTTCCTGTTCTCCGGACAAGGCGGTCAGCATCCGAAGATGGGCCGAGCGCTGGCGGCGCGCTATCCGGTCTTCGCCGCCGCGCTCGCGGAGGCGACCGACGCTGTCGTGACGGCGGGCGGGCCGCGGGTGTGGACGCCGCGCCACGGCTTCACCTCCGCGGGCGAGACGCAACCCACCGATCTGGTGCAGCCCGCCTTGTTCGCGTTCCAGATCGCCCTGGCGAAACTGCTGGCGGCTTGGGGAATTCGTCCTGACGCCGTGGCCGGGCACAGCTTGGGCGAGATCGCGGCGGCGGCGGTGAGCGGTGCGCTGTCGCTCGCGGACGCCGCGCGCGTGGTGGTGTTGCGCAGCGCCACCCTGGCGCATCTGGACGGCCACGGCGCGATGGCGGTGCTGGAGGCGGACCCGGGCGAAGCCGCCAAACTCGTGGAGCCCATGCGGGCGGAGGTGGCCATCGCCGCGGTCAACGGCCCACGATCGGTGGTCGTGTCCGGGACGCCGCGCTATGTCGACGCGCTGGTGCGGCGGGCCACCCGTCGCACCATGTTCGCGCGCAGGCTCGCGGTCGACTTCGCCGCGCACAGCCCGCAGGTCGCGACCGTGCTCGCCCCGTTCGTCGCGGGGTTGACCGAGATCACCCCGCGCGCCCCGCGCCAGCCGGTGTACTCGACGACTCGGCGGGGCGTGAAGCTCACCACCGCGGCCATGGATCGCGACTACTGGGCCGAGAATGCCGCCCACACGGTGGAATTGGCGGCCGCGCTGGAGCGCGCGGCCGAAGACGGGTTCTCGACCGTGCTCGAGGTCGGCCCGCATCCGGTGCTGCTCTCCGCGGTGCGCGAGTACGCGGACTTCCGCGACGGCGCGCATTCCGTGGCGCAGCGCGCGGACGAGGCGAGCGGTTTCCTCACCGGTTTGGCCGGGCTGTACCTGGAGGGACGTCCGGTCGACTGGTCGGCGCTCGGCCCCTTCACCGCGCCCGCGCCGCGGCGGTGGCGCAGGCGGAAGTTCCCGCTGCTGGTGGCCGGGCCCGCGAGCGCGCACGTGCCCGAAACGATCTTCCCCGTCGAGGATCTCACCGATCACGTGGTGCAGGGCGACAACATCGTCCCGGCCGTCTTCTGGCTGCGGAGGCTGCTGCATCTCGCCCGGGAGACCGCGGGGACGGCCGCCGTGGCCGACTTCGCCGTGCACGAGAGGACCGATCCGAGCGTTCTGCCCGAGGTCGTCTATCGCGGGCCGGGGCCGGAGCAAAGCGTACGGGCGGAGGTCACGGGCACCGAGACGCTGGCTTCGGCCCGGCCCGCCGGTGACCCCACACCCGCGGATATCGTCGCATGGATGCGGGTGGTCGACGCAAATCGGGCCGCCCGGCATCACATGCGCGTGGTCACCACCGGGGCGTTCTACCAGGAATTGCGGCGCAGGCGGCTGGAGTACGGGCCCCGGTTCCGCACGCTGCGCGGCATAGCCGCGGGCACCGGACGTGCGCTGGGATTGTTCGACTCCGCCGAATTGCATCGCACCGCAACGCTGGACGGCTGTCTGCACGTGCTCGCGGCGGCGGTCTTCGACGAATTGCCCACGACGTCGATTCCGCTGCCGATCGGCATCGATGCGGCCTGGTTGTCGCAGGAGCCGAATCGCCACGTGCTCGAGGTGCACGCCGTGATCCGGGAGCGCGGCGACACCGGGCTGGTCGGCGACGTCGTCGCGACCGATCAGCACGGCGTGCCCTGTCTCGCCTTCTCCGGCGTGCACATCCGTTACGCCGACGCGGCGGCCGAGGAAAACTCCGGCGGGCTCGGCGCGGCCCGTGCCGAGCAGGCGACGCAGACCGCGTCCTTCCGCCAAGAGGTCTGGCAGTCGCGCGATCCCGGCTCGCTCGGGCTCGGCGACCCGGCCGAAACGGTCGTGCGGCGTGCGCTGGTGGTGGGCGCATCCGACCTCGCGGACCGGCTCGCCCGCGCCCTGGACGACGAGTTGCCGACCGAACGGATCGCGCGCGATCCGGACGACGCGAGCCCGTTCGTCCCCGCGGTGCTGACCGGGCGCGGCGGCGGCCACGCCGTGGTGGCCGTGTGGCCCGCCGGCTCCGGCGTGTGCGACGGTGCGAGCGCCGCTGCCACGACCGGTCGCGTTCTCGAACTGCTGCAACTGATCTCCGACCACGACGGCACCGCCTCCATGACGGTCGTACTGCCGGTCTCCCGGCCCGACGAGTCCGGTGCGGTGGCCCCGGTCGTCCCGGCGGCGATCGCCGGGCTGGTGCGCTCGCTCCAGCTCGAGACGGACCGCCCGGTGCGGCTGGTCTGGACCGAACCGGACCTCGCGAACGTGCCGCTGCTCACCCGCCTGGCGACGACTGCCGACCGTGCGATTCCCGGCGAGCTGCGCCTCTCGGCGGGCGAGGTCGCGGTGCGGCGCTTCATACCCGCGCGAGCGCGCGCCCTGCCGGTCGCCGGCATCGACGCGAGCGGCACCTACGTCGTCACCGGCGGGCTGGGCGCGCTCGGCTCGGTCGCCGTGCGCTGGTTGCTCGAGGCGGGCGCGCGTGACGTCGTGGTGCTCACCCGGGCGCCGCGCCCGGTGCCCGCACTGCTCGACGGCTTGGAGGACCGCATCGTCGTGGTGCGCTGCGACGCCGCCGACCGGCTCGATCTGGCCAACGCGCTCAGCGATATCCGAGCCTCCGACTCGGTGATCCGTGGCGTCGTGCACGCGGCGGGGGTGCTGGAGGACGCCGTGTTCGACGCGGTCACCGCGGGCCAGCTGGCCAGGGTGTTCCTGCCCAAGTCCACCGCGGCGGGCAATCTGGTCGAACTCACCGCGACCGACGCCACCGACTTCGTCCTGCTGTTCTCCTCGGCCACCGGAGCGCTCGGAGCGCCGGGGCAGGCCGCCTACGCCGCCGCCAACGCGGCCATGGACGCCCTCGCACAGCGTGATCCGGCCAGACGGATCCTGAGCATCGGCTGGGGACTGTGGGATGCGGGCCTCGCCGCGGCTGCCGGCGGAGCGGGTCATCTGCGGCGCGCGGGCGTCGGCGCGTTCGACGTGCGGCACGGAAGCGCCGTACTGTCCCAGGCCCTGCGCTATGACGGCCCGTATCTGCTGGCGCTGGAATACACGCCGACGGCCGACGCCTCCCCGATCGCGGTGCGCTTGGCGACTCTGCTCGCGCCGACCCTCGACGCGCGTCCCGCTCCCACCCGGGTCACCGCGACCGGCCACGCGCCCGAGCCGGCGGACACACTGACCACGACCATCCGCCGCGTCCTGGCGAGCACACTCGATCTGCCGGTCGAACGCATCGACCCCGCGGCCGACTTCAACGACCTCGGGCTCAGCTCGCTGCTCGCGATCGAGATGCGACGGAACCTGGAAACGCGCCTGCGCGTCCGGATCGCCACCGCGGAGTTGTTCAAGCACCCCACCATCACCGCCCTCGGCGCGGCCCTGCTGGACCGGGTGGCCGCGAACCCCGGAGAGACCTCTTGACCGGCGCCGGACAGGCGGGCAATGGGCTCGCGACTTCGGTGGCCGCGTGGGCCGCCACGCGGCCGGACGAGCCCGCCTTCACCGAGCTGCGCTTCCGCGTCCAGGAACGCGTGCCCGTCACGCTCACCTACGCCGGCTTGCACGCGGCGGCGGGTGCGCTGGCGGCACGATTGCGGCGGGAGAGCGCACCCGGTGACCGGGTGGCCATCCTCTGCGCCCATGGAATCGATTACGCGGTGGCGTTTCTCGCCTGCCTGTACAGCAATCGGGTCGCGGTGCCGCTGTTCCCGGCCGTGGGCACGCGCAACCGCGACCGTCTGCAAGCCGTGCTGGCCGACGCCAGGCCCACGCTCGGCCTGATCTCGGCGCACGACGAGACCACCGCGCCGACGCTCGGGCTCGCACTGGGCCGGGTACTCGCCGTGGCGTCGACTTCGTCTGTTCCCGAATGGGATTCGGTTGAGGAGAGCACCGCGTACCCGGTGGGTGCGGCACGATACGCGGGATCACCGAAGACGCGTTTCGGCACGCCGGGCACACAACCGGTCGCGTCGGTGACGGGGTCGTCCTCGCCGATGGCCGCCGCACCGGTCATAGATCCGGTATCCGGCGAGCCGGCCTATCTGCAGTACACCTCCGGTTCGACCAAATCTCCCGCGGGCGTCCGGGTCACCCATGAGAACCTCGCCACGGCGTTGGCGCAGCTCAGGCACGCCGTGTCGGCCGCGCACGATCGGCCCGTCGTCACCTGGCTGCCGTTCTTCCACGACATGGGTTTGATCCTCGGCCTCGCGCTGCCGCTGTTCCTGGGCGTGCACGGCATCACGCTGGCCCCGGCGGAGTTCGTGAAGCGTCCCGTCCGGTGGCTGCGCGCGATCGCCGACTATGGCGCGGGCACCACGGGATGCCCCAATTTCGGATTGACGCTCGCGGTGTCCGGCACAACTCCCGCCGAGCGGGCGGGCCTGGATCTGTCCGGACTGGACCTCGTGCTCAACGGCTCGGAGCCGGTCCGCGCCGACGCGCTCGACGCGTTCACCGAGACCTTCGGCCCGTACGGCTTCCGCCATCACGCGCACACCCCCGGCTTCGGTTTGGCCGAAGCCACCCTGACGGTCACCGTCTGCGATCAGTACCAGTCCCCGGTGTGGCACCGCTTCGACCGGGCCGCACTCGCTGACGGTCGCGCGGTCGCGCTGCCCGAGACCGCGCCGGAAGCCGACGACGGCGTGCCGCTGGTCGGTTGCGGTGCACCCGTCGGACAGGAGTTGCGCATCGTCGATCCGGTGGCGGGGACCGTCCTGCCCGCGGGACGCGTCGGCGAGATCTGGGTGGCCGGAGACAATGTCTGCGACGGATACTTCGGCAGGCCGGACGCCACCTGCGAGACGTTCGGCGCCACCGTGCCGGGAAGTGGCGTCCGCTGGCTGCGCACCGGGGATCTCGGGTTCCAGCACGAGGGGCAGCTGTACATCGCGGGCCGCCGCAAAGACGTCATCGTGGTCGACGGACGCAATCACTATCCCGCCGACATCGAGGCGACGGTGCAGGCATGCGCGCCGGAGGTTCGATCGGGCCATGTGACGGCGTTCGGGCACGACGACGGGCTCCGGGAAGACCTGGTCGTGGTGGCGGAACTGGTCACGATCGGCGGCCGCGAGCCCATCGAACTCTTCGCCCTCGCCCGGCGCATCCGCACCGCGGTCGCGTCCGCGCACGAGGTTCGGCCGGGGGCGGTGCTGCTCGTGGAGGCGGGACGGATTCCCAAGACCAGCAGCGGGAAGCTGCGGCGCGGCGAGTGCAGGGCGCGTTATCTGGCGGGGAATCTGAGTCCGGTGGCCATGATCTGACTGGTTTTTCAGTCGTCGGCTCGGCCCATGAGCCGATCGGTCTCGCGACGCTCCCGCTTGGTGGGCCGCCCCGCACCGCGATCGCGACGCGGCATGCTCGCCACTATTTCCCGCGGGGGAGGAGGCGGACTGCGATCGATCAGGCATTGCGCGGCGATCGGAGCGCCGACGCGCTTGGTGACGATCCGCTCCACGATGACGATGCGTTCGATACCGCCCGCCCGGATGCGCACCTCGTCACCGGGGCGCACGGGCTGCGCGGGCTTGGCCGTCGCGCCGTTCACCCGGACGTGCCCACCGCGGCATGCCTCGGCGGCAGCGGATCTGGTTTTGAACAGGCGCACCGCCCAGGTCCACGAATCAACGCGGGCCTGGCCAGCGGTGCTCTGGATGCCGGATTCGGCGCGGGCCACTCGTCAGACGATACGGCGTGCGGTGACCACCATGTCGGGGCGCAGCGGCGTGTAGGACACCGGCGTACCCGTCTGCACCGCGTTCAGGAGCTTGTTGTCGCCCGCGTAGATGCCGACGTGACCGCCGCCGTTGGTGATGACGATGTCACCCGGCTTCAGGTCGTGGTAGGCGACCGGAGCGCCGACGTGCGACTGCTCGAAGCTGGTGCGGGGGAGTTCGATGCCCGCCTGGCGGAAGGCCCACTGGACGAGGCCGGAGCAGTCGAAGGACCGGGGACCCGCCGCGCCCCAGGAGTACTGGGCGCCGACCTTGGTCCTGGCGGCGTCGAGCGCGACGTCGCCGGGGGAGTTGTTCTGCTGCTGACCGAACAGGCCCGGCAGCATGGGCGCGAAATTGGGAGCCTGGGGAGCGACCTCTTGCGGCGCCTGGGCAGGGGCGGCGGGAACCGCCGCGAGCGCCTGCTGGATCTGCTGGTTGAGCTGCTGGACCGGCTGTTCCCATTCTTGCGGAACGTCGAAATTGCCGACACCGGGAACGTTGATGGTCGCGGCCATGGCCGGAATCGCAGGCATGGCGCCGGTCGCGGCCACCGCACCCATGACAATCGCACCCTTGACGGAATTCGGAACCCGAGAATCCCGTTGCAAGCTGTGTTTACCCACCGAGCTACGTCTCCGATCTTGCTGCTCTCCCGCCGACCGGGTTAGCTGACGGGTTCGGGCCGGGAGAGCGGCCCTACCTCGTGACCGAAACGGTCTCGAGGATTCACCCCAGACGAACCTGTGGGTCCCCGGCACGACAGCCGAGACTGGTTGGCCCCGACAGCCGTTTAGGCGGTAACTAGTGGCGCCGTTTCTCTTCCGAAGCGACTTGTTCCACTAAGTCACGAAGAGATTACGGTGCAGACGCGATGTTGTCCAGCGCACAGAGCAGCATCTTTTCCATCACCGCGGGTATCGCTGCTCCCTTGGCGGGAAACGGTCGTAGCGGTTCGGGTCACGAGGAGATCTCACCGCTCGATCGAGGTCACAGAGAGGACAACCGGGCTCAGTATTGCCCGCGGTGCACCGCGCGCTCTAGTTCGTCGATCCTGCGGCGCGCCTCGGCCAGTTCCACCTCGAGCTTGCCGAGCGCCATGACCAGCGGCCCGACGGCGAGATCGGCGACCAGTTGGGGATCGTCGTAGCCCCGTTCGATCGCGACGAGGATGTTCGACCGGATGCGCTGGGCCACCGTGGCGCCCGCCGGAACGTTCCAGGACCCGACCACTTCGGCCAGGCCGGCGGGACTCGGTTCGTCGGACATGCCCCTCCGTTCCACGCGCCGTGCCGCGCGACCATTCTGGCGAACCCGCCACCAGCCTAGGGAACCGGCGGCGAGAGCAATAGTGCAATACCGGCCGCTAAGGCTCTCTAGGACACGCCGTAGATGTGCCCAGATTATCCGGACGAAACGCGCTACGGTGTCGGGGCATGGACCCCGTGCGGAATCCGTATGCCCCCGGCGCCGGTCAGCGCCCACCCGAATTGGCCGGGCGCGACAAGCAACTCACGGCTTTCGACATCGTGCTCGAGCGCGTCGCGCGTGGCCGCCCGGAACGCAGCGTCATGCTCACCGGATTGCGCGGCGTCGGGAAAACGGTGCTGCTCAACCAACTTCGCTCGGCAGCGATTTCGCGCGGCTGGGGCACCGGCAAGATCGAAGCGCGGCCGGACCAGGAACTGCGCCGCCCGCTGTCCTCGGCGTTGCACATGGCCGCGCGGGCGATCGCCACGGCACACCGCAATCCGGAGCGAGTGGACGACTTCCTCGGCATCCTCAAGGCTTTCGCATTGCGATCCGCCGCGGACAAGGGCATGCGGGAACGCTGGCAACCCGGCATCGACGTGCCGGCGGTGAGCGGCCGGGCCGATTCCGGCGATATCGAAATCGATCTGGTGGAGTTGCTCGTCGAGGCGGCGGCGCTGGCCGGCGACATCGGCGTCGGCATCGCGATCTTCATCGACGAAATGCAGGATCTCGGGCCGGCCGACATCTCCGCGATCTGCGGCGCGTGCCATGAACTGAGCCAGGACGCCGCGCCGCTGATCGTGGTCGGCGCGGGCCTCCCGCATCTGCCCGCAGTGCTGTCCGCGTCGAAGAGCTACTCGGAGCGACTATTCAGCTATCACCGCATCGACCGACTCGACCGCGAGTCCGCGGACCAAGCGCTGATCGCGCCCGCCCAGCGCGAAGACGTGAAGTTCACCGACGAAGCGCTGGACGCGCTGTACCGGAAAGCCGATGGCTACCCGTATTTCGTGCAGGCGTACGGCAAGGCCGCCTGGGATCAGGCGCCGGAGAGCCCGATCACGGCCGAGGACGTCGAGGTGGCCTCGCCCGCCGCGGAGGAAGAACTCGCGGTCGGTTTCTTCGGTTCCCGTTACGAGCGAGCCACACCGGCCGAACGCGAATACATGCGCGCCATGGCCGACCTGTCCGGCGACGACGGACCGGTGGCGACGGCGGCGGTGGCCAACGAACTCGGCCGCAAACCGGCATCACTGTCGCCCGCGCGCGATGGCCTGATCAAGAAGGGCCTCATCTACTCCGCCGAGCGCGGCACGATCGGCTTCACCGTCCCGCACTTCGGCCGCTATCTGCGCTCGGTGTGAGCGCCAGGTCACGGCACAGCGGCCGATTGCCCGCTATTCGCCCGTCTTTCAAGATCGCTAGATATTCGTAGATTTATCTCGACCAGCAGCCCTACCGATGGGTAACAAACCCTCCTACACTCGGATGTGATCCTGATCACGTCCGAGGGAGGACCATCATGGCGACATCCGCGAAAGTCGACGCCACCGAAGAGCAGGCCCGCGCACTGGTCGAGGAATCCCGCGAAACGAGCTGGGTCAAGCCGTCCTTCGCCAAGGAGATGTTCCTGGGACGGTTCCGGCTCGACCTGATTCATCCGTATCCGCAGCCCGGTCCCGAGGACGCCGAGCGCACCGAGGCGTTCCTGTCGCGGCTGCGGACCCTGTGCGAGTCCATGGACGGATCGGTGATCGAGGCGGAGGGCCGTATCCCGGACGAGTACGTCAAGGGCCTGGCCGAACTCGGCTGCTTCGGCCTGAAGATTCCGCAATCGTATGGCGGCCAGGGGCTTTCCCAGGTCGGTTACAACCGCGCGCTGATGCTGGTCGGCTCGACGCATCCGAGCCTCGGCGTCCTGCTGTCGGCGCACCAGTCCATCGGGGTGCCCGAACCGCTCAAACTGGCGGGCACCGACGAACAGAAGGCCGAATTCCTGCCGCGCTGCGCGGCCGGGGCGGTCAGCGCGTTCCTGCTCACCGAGCCCGATGTCGGCTCGGACCCGGCCAGGATGGCCAGTACCGCGACGCCCACCGAGGACGGTGAGGCCTACCTGCTCAATGGCGTGAAGCTGTGGACCACCAACGGCGTGGTCGCCGAACTGCTGGTGGTGATGGCGCGGGTGCCCAAGAGCGAAGGGCATCGCGGCGGCATCTCGGCGTTCGTGGTCGAAGCCGATTCCCCGGGCATCACCGTGGAGCGGCGCAATTCGTTCATGGGCCTGCGCGGCATCGAGAACGGCTTGACCCGGATGCACGACGTACGGGTGCCGAAGCGCAACCTGATCGGCCGGGAGGGTGACGGTCTCAAGATCGCGCTCACCACCCTGAACGCGGGCAGGCTCGCCATCCCCGCGCTGTGCACCGCGGCGGCCAAGTGGTCGTTGAAGATCGCGCGGGAGTGGAGCACCCAGCGTGTGCAGTGGGGCAGGCCGGTCGGCGAACACGCGGCCGTGGGCCAGAAAATCGCGTTCATCGCCGCGACCACGTTCGCCCTGGAAGCGGCACTCGATCTGTCGGCCACCATGGCCGACGAGGGCCGCAACGACATCCGGATCGAGGCTGCGCTGGCCAAGCTTTGGGCCAGCGAGATGAGTTGTCAGATCGCCGACGAACTCGTGCAGATCCGCGGCGGCCGCGGCTACGAGACCGCGGCTTCGCTCGCCGCGCGGGGCGAGCGAGCCGTCCCCGCCGAGCAGCTGGTGCGCGATCTGCGGATCAACCGCATCTTCGAAGGCTCCAGCGAGATCATGCGGCTGCTGATCGCCAGGGAAATGGCCGACGCGCACATGGCGGCCGCGGGCGCGCTGGTCGACCGCAAGGCCGAGTTCAAGGACAAGGCGAAGGCTGCGGTCGGCGCGACCGGCTTCTACGCCAAGTGGTTCCCGCAGCTGGCGGTCGGCGCCGGGACGGTGCCCGCGGCCTACACCGAATTCGGCGTGCTGGCCCGGCACCTGCGGTTCGTCGAGCGCAGCGCGCGCAAGCAGGCGAGGTCGCTGATGTACGCGATGGGCCGCTGGCAGGCGGGCCTGGAGTACCGGCAGAACTTCCTCGGCCGGATCGTCGATATCGGCGCCGAGCTGTTCGCCATGTCCGCCGCCTGTATGCGGGCACAGGCATTGCGCGCCGCGGACGCGCCGGAGGGCAAGGCGGCCGAGGAACTGGCGGACGCCTTCTGCAGGCAGTCGCGGCTGCGCGTGCGCCGGTTGTTCGACGCACTGTGGGAGAACACCGACGACGACGATCGCACCCTCACCCGCGGCGTGCTGGACGGCCGTTACGAGTGGCTGGAGGGCGGCGTGCTCGACCCGAGCGAGGGGACCGGGCCGTGGATCGCGGAGTGGCAGATCGGTGCGTCGACCGAGGAGAACCTACTGCGTCCCTTCCTGCCCTCCACACGTCCACGCGCGCAGGCCTGATCGAGCAACGGGTCCGTCGTCGCGGCCGGGCGACGACGGACCCTTGCTCGCGCACTATTGATCGGTATCGGGTTTCTCCTAGATAGAGGCAGATTCCCCTCGGCACCCAGAATCTAAAGGAATCTGGTCTTCGGACTATCGCTCCGTAGGTTTTCCTGTGCAGGCAGCCGGGGACGACTCGATCGACCGGCAGCCTCGGTTGGACAACGTGTGCATAACGGCAGGTGTGCGCCGTTAACGGCGCGGAAATCCAGTCCGACAAGTGGGCAGGAAGCGCCGATCATGCGCCTCGCCCACAGGAGAGTGCCATGTCCACCACCATCGCCCGCCGCGCCGCCGATCACGACGGCCACCGCGTCACGGTGTCGGCCGGGGACGGTGTCCCCCTCGCGGTCCGCGTCTTCGGCGCCGACGACGCCCTCGCGACCGTCGTCTTCGTCCACGGGCACTGCTTGCGCGCCGAGTCCTGGTTCTACCTGCGCGAGCACCTGCGGCACCGGTGGGGCGAGGACACCAGGATGGTGTTCTACGACCATCGCGGACACGGCGAATCCGGGGCGGCCCATCCGTCGACCTACACCATCGAGCAGCTCGGCCACGACCTGGACACCGTCCTGCGGACGGTCGCGCCGACCGGTCCGGTTGTTCTGGTCGGCCACTCGATGGGCGCGATGGTCGTGCTCGCCTACGCCCGGCTCTACCCGGAGGCGATCGGCGCGCGAATCGCCGGTGTCGGGCTGCTCGCCGCCGCGGCCGCCGGGATTACCGAGGTCGGGCTGGCGCGCCTGCTCCATCGACGGACGGTGAGCTCGCTGCAAGCCGCCGTCACCCGCGCCCCGCGCGTGATGCACGCGTCCAGGCGCCTGACCCGCCGCCTGTTCGCGCCGCTCCTGCGCGAAGCCGAATTCGGCACCAGGAGGGTGAACCCGCGAATGGCCGCGCTGGCCACCGCGATGTTGAACGACACGCCGCTGGTCACCATGACCGGCTTTCTGCACTCGCTGATCACGTTCGACGAGACGGCCACCCTGTACCGCCTCGGCGCCGTCCCCGCGCTGGTGCTGGCCGGCTCGGCGGACATCATCTTCCCGTTCGCGCACTCGGTGGCTCTGGCTTCCCAGCTGGCCGGCGCCGAGCTGGTCCGCCTGGAAGGCGCCGGCCACAGCGTGATGCTGGAACGGGCCGAAGAGGTCGCGCTGTCCATCGCCGGACTCACCGAACGCGCCGTCGCCGCGGCGCGCGCCTGCACCGGGTACGCCGCCGCGGGCTGATCCTCCGCAACCACCCGGCGATCAGCGAATTTCCCCCGGTACGAGCCAGGAGCGGATTCTTTCGGTACTGTGTTGTAGATCACGTTGTGCGGTGGGTCACACAACTCGGTGCCGCGCGGTCCAAGGCAGAAGGGCAACCGCGCGCCATGGCACCGAGTTCGCATGTCCGCCAGGGAATTCAGGAGGTATCGATGACTCGCAGCGAAATTGCGGAACTACGCTACGCGGTCGGCCAACTCCGGCAATCCATCGGCGTACTGCGCAACCAGTACGGCGATGCCAGCACGGTCCGCAGGCTGGAGAACGACCTCGAGCGGCTCGTCATCGACGCCGACGAGCTCGAGAAGTCACCGCCGCCAGAGGTGCGGCGCGGCGCTCAGGACGTCATCTACGTGCCGGACAGCAAGTCCGACGAGGCCGCCTGGATGGGCGCGCAGGACGAGGGGCTCGGCTTCCACTCTCGTCCGCGGACGAAGTAGACCCGGGATGGGCGGCGCGAGCCGCCCATCGCTGGTCGGCGAACGCGCGATCCGACGCAGTGCGCCGACCGACCCCCGCGGCATCCGCACGCCACCAGGGCCGAGCGCCCTGGTCTCCGCGTCGACGCCTCAGCGGAACCCCGGGTCGTGCGGCAACCGGGCACGAGCATCGGTTGCCGAACTCGACGTAGGAATTCGCGAGGTGGCGACCCGTGTGAGCGCATGCCCGTCAGCCAGTCGTCGCCCGGCGGCCGAGATGCCCGCGGACATCATGCCCATCCGGGCGCACCGATCCGGTCTCCTATTCACTCCGTGCGTCGGCTCACCGCATTGCCTTCACCGCCCCCGAAAGTCATCGTCGATGGCGAATCCGATGCGGTCGGACCACCCGGTTCCGGTGGCGGAAACACACCCCGCCCACAGACCGCGAGGGCCCTCGAAGAGGGCCGAGTGCTCCCATACCAGACATCCGAATGGGCCATTGCCGCGCACTCGTATCGCCCCCGCCGGGCAGCGGGAGACACCCCGTTCGAATCTTGTTCCGCTCGAGTCGAGTTCGAAAAGTCCGGTTAGCCCGCTACTCGGCGTAAGCAATCAAGCGGCACCCCAAATGTGGCGCAAATCATACGGTTGACGGCGGGGCGGGTTTGTCGAGACCCCGCTCGATCAATAGCGGACGTGTCGTATGGTGCTCAGCATCACATTCGATTGCGGAGGTAACGATGACCACCCGCACACAAGATCAGCGAGGCATCCACCTGTGAGTGCCGCACCGACCGCCGCCCCGGAAGCGGGTACCGGCGTATTCAGCAGAACAAGGGCCCGAATCTCGGAACGCACATTGCGCACCGACCGATGGTGGATCCCCCCACTCGTCACGGTGCTCGGACTCGCCGCGTTCGTCATCTACGCGACGATCAGATCGTATGTGCGCACGGCGTATTGGGTTCCGGACTATCACTATCTGACCCCGTTCTACTCGCCGTGCCTGAGCACCTCCTGCGTCGAGGGCTCCAGCCATTTCGGCACCCCCTTCGGCGAGCTGCCGGTGATTCTGCCGCTGGGCTTCGTCGTGTTGCCCTTCCTACTCGGATTCCGGCTGACCTGCTACTACTACCGCAAGGCCTACTACCGGTCGGTGTGGTTCTCGCCGCCGGCCTGCGCGGTGGCCGAGCCGCACGGCAAGTACACCGGTGAGACCAAGCTGCCGCTGATCATCCAGAACGCCCATCGCTACTTCTTCTATGTGGCCCTGGTGGTTTCGGTGATCAACACCTACGACGCCATCGTCGCGTTCCACGGCAAGTCCGGAGGCTTCGGCTTCGGCCTCGGCAATATCGTGCTGCTGGTCAACGTGATCCTGCTGTGGGCCTACACGCTGTCGTGCCACTCGTGCAGGCATATCGCCGGCGGACGGCTCAAGCACTTCTCCGCGCATCCGGTGCGCTACTGGTTCTGGACGCAGGTCTCCAAGCTGAACACCCGGCACATGGCACTGGCCTGGACCACCCTCGGCACGCTCGTGCTGACCGACTTCTACGTCATGTTGGTTGCCAGCCAAACGATTTCGGATTTGCGGTTCATCGACTGACCGCCTCATCGAGGAGTTTCTCTGCATGGCAGAAGTGGAACGGCACAAGTACGACGTCGTCGTGATCGGAGCGGGCGGCGCCGGATTGCGAGCGGTCATCGAAGCCAGGGAGCACGGACTGTCCGTCGCGGTGGTGTGCAAGTCACTGTTCGGCAAGGCCCACACGGTGATGGCCGAAGGCGGCTGCGCGGCCTCGATGGGCAATGCCAACGAGAAGGACAATTGGCAGGTCCATTTCCAGGACACGATGCGCGGCGGCAAGTTCCTGAACAACTGGCGCATGGCCGAACTGCATGCCCAGGAGGCGCCCGATCGGGTGTGGGAACTGGAGACCTACGGGGCGCTGTTCGACCGGACCCCGGACGGCCGCATCAGCCAGCGCAACTTCGGCGGCCACACCTACCCGCGGCTCGCCCACGTCGGCGACCGGACCGGCCTGGAGATCATCCGCACGATGCAGCAGAAGATCGTCTCGCTGCAGCAGGAGGATTTCGCCGAGACCGGGGACTACGAGAAGCGCATCAAGGTGTTCGCCGAATGCACCATCACTGAATTGCTCAAGGACGGTGACCGCATCTCCGGCGCCTTCGGCTACTGGCGCGAATCCGGACGCTTCATCCTGTTCGAGACCCCCGCGGTGGTGCTGGCCACCGGTGGCATCGGCAAGTCGTACAAGGTGACCTCGAACTCCTGGGAGTACACCGGCGACGGGCACGCGCTGGCGCTGCGTGCGGGTGCGACGCTGATCAACATGGAATTCCTGCAGTTCCATCCGACCGGCATGGTCTGGCCGCCCAGCGTGAAGGGCATCCTCGTCACCGAGGGCGTGCGCGGCGACGGCGGGGTGCTGAAGAACACCGAGGGCAAGCGGTTCATGTTCGACTACATTCCGCCGGTCTTCAAGGGTCAATACGCGGAGACCGAGGAAGAGGCCGATCAATGGCTGCGCGACAACGACTCCGCGCGCCGCACGCCGGACCTGCTGCCGCGCGACGAAGTGGCCCGCGCCATCAATGAAGAAGTGAAGGCCGGGCGCGGCACCGAGCACGGCGGCGTCTTCCTCGACATCGCTTCGCGGATGCCCGCCGAGGAGATCGTGCGACGGCTTCCCTCGATGCACCACCAGTTCAAAGAACTCGCGGACGTGGACATCACCAAAGAGCCGATGGAGGTCGGGCCGACCTGCCATTACGTGATGGGCGGGGTCGAGGTCGATCCGGACACCGGTGCGGCCACGGTGCCCGGCCTGTTCGCCGCGGGCGAGTGCTCCGGCGGCATGCACGGATCGAATCGCCTGGGCGGCAATTCGCTGTCCGACCTGCTGGTTTTCGGCCGCCGGGCCGGGCTCGGGGCGGCGGCCTACGTGGAACAGCTCGGCGAGCGTCCGTCGGTCGCGGAGGACGATGTCACGAAGGCCGCGAAGGCCGCCGTAGCGCCGTTCGACCCGCCCGCCGACGGCAAGGGCGAGAACCCCTACACCTTGCACACCGATCTGCAGCAGACGATGAACGACCTGGTCGGCATCATCCGCAAGGAACACGAGGTGCGCGAGGCGATCGACAAGCTCGCCCAGCTGCGAACCCGGTTCCGTCAGGTGACCGTGGAGGGCCACCGCCAGTTCAATCCCGGCTGGCATCTCGCGCTCGACTTGCAGAACATGCTGCTGGTCAGTGAATGCGTTGCGCACGCGGCGCTGCTGCGCACCGAGAGCCGCGGCGGGCACACCCGGGACGACCACCCGTCGATGGATCCGGACTGGCGCAACAAGCTGCTGGTCTGCGCGGTCGATTCGGAGACGGCCGGCGACCCGATCCCCGGCGTCACCGTGACGCGCAAGGACCAGCAACCGATGCGATCGGATCTGCTCGCCCTTTTCGATCTCGGCGAGCTCGAGAAGTACTACACCCCGGATGAACTCGCCGGGCACCCGGCCGCGGCCGGGCATTCGACGGAGCGAGAGGCGTAACGATGGGTTACGACGCCAAATTCCGCGTATGGCGCGGCGATCTCGACGGCGGAGAACTGCAGGATTTCACCGTGCTGGTGAACGAGGGTGAGGTGGTGCTCGACATCATCCACCGGCTACAGGCCACCCAGGCGCCCGACCTCGCCGTGCGCTGGAACTGCAAGGCGGGCAAGTGCGGTTCCTGTTCGGCCGAGGTGAACGGGCGTCCGCGGCTGCTGTGCATGACGCGGATGTCGACCTTCACCGAGGACGAGGTGATCACGGTGACGCCGATGCGCACCTTCCCCGTGATCAAAGATCTCGTGACGGACGTGTCGTTCAATTACGAGAAGGCGCGCGAGATCCCGTCTTTCACGCCGCCCGCCGATCTGAAACCGGGCGAGTACCGGATGAAGCAGGTCGACGTGGAGCGTTCTCAGGAATTCCGCAAGTGCATCGAGTGCTTCCTGTGCCAGAACACCTGTCATGTGGTGCGTGACCACGAGGAGAACAAGAAAGCGTTCGCGGGGCCGCGCTATCTGATGCGGATCTCGGAATTGGAGATGCATCCGCTCGATGTCGGCGACCGTACCGAACTCGCCCAGGACGAGCAGGGGCTCGGTCTGTGCAACATCACCAAATGCTGCACCGAGGTCTGCCCGGAACATATCAAGATCACCGACAACGCGTTGATCCCGATGAAGGAGCGAGTGGCCGACCGCAAGTACGATCCACTGGTTTGGCTGGGTAACAAGCTTTTCCGCCGGTAGCGCCGGACCACCGGCCGGGGATGTCCCCGGCCGGTCGGCGCACCCTTACAACATGGCCACGACCCCGAGGGCCACGATCCACACCAGCAGGCCGACGAGCAGCGCCGACAGCAGCGAACTGGTGAGGACGAAGACTCCGACCGCCGACACCGCGAACAACAGCACGACGATCAGCCATTCCACCCAATCGTCCGGCCGTAATTTCCGGTACCGGGGATGGGAACTCTTGAGCCCACGGTCCACGAATACGGGCTACCCGCATCCGGCCTCGGCAAACGTCTTTTCGTTGCCGAATATGTGTCATTCCGTGATATACGACGGCCGCCGTGCCTTATCGCGGCCGGTCGAACTCACCGTCCTGCACGCCCGCGGTGAAGGCGGCCCACTCCGCGGGCGTGAAGATCAGCACCGGCCCGTCGGGGTCCTTCCCGTTGCGCATTCCCACATGTCCGTCGGCGAGCAGCGCCACCTCGACGCTGTCGTTGCCCGCCCCTTCCCCGGCCCTTCGCCACGTGGCGCCGGTCAAGTCGATGTTGGCGTTGCCTTGAATGCTCACGAATTGGACTCCTTCGCTGTCTGCCGTGGCAGACGTGTACGGACCGAGAACCCAGCGCTGTCGCCGGACGCATTCACGCGCGCCCGATAGTACCGCCGCCGACCGGCGCTGTCGGGCGAACTACCAGGCGAATTCGGCCCGGTACAGGGAGATTCCGGTCGGCGGTCGCCACCGGGACCGCCGCGCTCAGCGGCGGCGCGGCGCAGGCTCCGCCCACGCGCGGATGGCCGCCACCACCACCCGGCCGGAGGGGCGAAAGCGACTCCGCGGCGGCACGATCCAGGACCGGATCGCGCCGACCGAAGCGGTCGGGGATGGCAGCGCGATCGTCGATCCGGTGCGGGAGACCGACACATTCAGCCGGAACAATTCCGCGAACAGGCGCGTATCGTTTTCCGGCAGGTCCGGCGTGATCAGGAAAGTCCATCGGTTCGAGCGCGGGTGCGCCAGGATCGGCCCGAGCCGGACGCTCTTGCTCTGCATGTGCGCTTTGACCGCCTGGCCCAGACTGCTCGGCATGGTCAACGCCCACACCGACCCGGCTCGCAGCACGATCCGGCCCAGTTCCGGTGGGTCGACCACGGCTGGCAGATCACATTCGCGCCGGTAGAACTGGCATCTGGACCGTGGTGTATCTCCGAGTGGCCTCTGCTCCACGGACAACCCCCTGCAATTGTGTGGTTCGTTCGACGATTAGGTGCGCGCCACACCGAAGCCCTGCTCTCCGACTGCGGCGACCGCTCGCGTACCGATATGAATGCGGCGATGGCCGAGTGTGACGCGACTACCCCTAGTTTTGCCCGGACCAGGGCGGGAACGACGGATAAAGATTGGGCAAAACTGCGGAAAAGTAGTCGCCTACGGGACTTCTGTTAACTGCTGTGACTCAGTGCCGGCTGTGATCGGTCAGCGCGGTGCGGGGGCCGAACTTCGGTTTGTGGAAATGGCCGCTGATTTCCAGCAGCCGGATCGCCCGATAGCGGTGCGGACGCAGTGGTTCGAGATATTCGACCATCGCCTCGTCATCGATCGGGCGACCGAGCAAGGTCCAGCCGACCGTGGCGGCGAGATGATAATCGCCGACCGACAGCGCGTCCGCGTCGCCGAAAGCTCGCTGCGCGATCTCCGCGGCGGTCCATTCGCCGATTCCGGGAACGCTGCGCAGCATGCGTGCCGCCTCGGCCGGATCGACCCGCGCGGCGCGCTCCAGCGACTCGGCGATCCGCGCGGCGCGCACGATGGTCTGCGCGCGCTGCGGTCCGACGTTGGCCCGGTGGTAGACCCAGGACGGAATCCGCCGCCAGGTGTCGGCATCCGGCGGCAGCCGCATTCCTTCCGGTGCGGGGCCGGGCGCGGGCTCGCCGTACTGCCGCACCAGTTTCCGCCACGATGCCCGCGCGGAGACGGTGTGCACCTTCTGCTCCAGCACGGCCGGAACCAGAGCTTCGAACACCAGGCCCGTGCGCAACATGCGCAGGCCGGGGAACCGGCGGTAGGCATCGACGAGCTTCGGATGATCCGGGAGGAACGCCGAGACGTCCTCGTCCAGGCAGAGCATGCGCTCGAGACCCGCGAGGAATTCCTCCGCGCCCGGCCCCCAAGCACGGGCCTGCACCGCACCCGGGTCGGACTGCGTCAATCGATAGGTGACCGGCCCGGTCGGCAGGCGGGAGACATGCCAATGCGCGCCGTCGGCGGTCACCCGGTGACACGGATCGCCGGTGCCGCGGCCGAGAGGAGCGAGGGTGCACGCCAGATCGATCGGCCGATCCGTTATGAGGGTCCGGCTCGCCCCCGGCTCGACCGTCACGCTGCGCACGGCCTCATTCTGCCCGGTGCGGCGCGCGGCGCCGCACCGCCCTCCGCTCGGCGCGACAGATTATCATCACAGCCCATAAGGCTTTTCATATCGATCCCGCATGATTATAGTTTCGCAATCGGTTGTAACGAAACGAGATTCACGACGATATTGATTCCGTTCGGCAAATAGCTGGCTGTAGCAATGACGGAGGTTCTCTGATGATCACCAATCTGCTCAACTGGTTGCTCAACGCCTGGGGTGGAGTTTTCGCGGGCAGCTCGGGCTACCAGATTCCGCCGGGCACCCTGCCGTTCGGCAGCTGACCGCGGCGCACCCCGCCCTGATCGCAGTCGGGTCTGCGAAAGGGCTACTCCTCCAGGAGAAATTGCGCGAGGTGCCGCGCCTGTCGCCCGGCCAGGGCAGTGGCCTGGGTGCGGCAGGAGAAGCCGTCGGCGAGGAAGATCGCGTCCTCGCCCGCGGCGCGCAGCGCGGGAAGCAGGCCGTTCTCCGCCACCGCGACCGAAATGTCGTAATGGCCACGCTGCATTCCGAAATTTCCCGCCAGACCACAGCAGCCGGAGATTTCCGTCACCTGCACACCCATACTGGCTAATAGTCGGCGTTCGGCATCGAATCCGAGGATCGCGTGCTGGTGACAATGCGGCTGGACCACCACCGACTGCCCGGTTCGCTGCGGCGGGCGCCAGGTCGGCTGTTCGGCGAGGAACTCGGCGAGGGTGCGCACCGCCGCGGCGGTCACCGCGGAGCGCGGATCGTCCGGTAGCAGTTCGGTCAGGTCCGCGCGCAGGACCGCGGTGCAGGACGGTTCCAGTCCGACGATCACACCGCCCGCACCCACGTGCTCCTCCAGCGCGGCCAAGGTGGCCCGCAGACGCGCGCGGGCGCCGTCGAGCTGCCCGGTGCTGATCCAGGTCAATCCGCAGCAGACGCGTCGCTCGGGGATCCGGACCCGGTAGCCCAGGGTGGTCAGCAAGCGGGCCGCCGCCAGCGCGATCTCCGGATCGAACGCGTCGGTGAAGGTATCGATCCACAGCATCACCTCCCCGCCACCGCCGCTGCGCTCCTCGGGCGCATAGGACGACTCGGCCAGTGCGGCGCCCGCGTCCAGATCGCGCCAGATCCGGCGGAAACCGCGCACGGCCAGGCGCGGCACCGCACGACGCGGGTCGATGCCCGCCGCGCGCAGACCGACCCGACGCAGCGCGGTCCGGCCGGCCAGCGCGTTGACGATCCGCGGCATCCGGCTCGCGGCCGACAGCCACCGGGGTAGCAGGCCCAGCGAGTAGTGGTCGACCGGACGCAACCGATGGCGGTAGCGCCGATACAGCGTTTCCGACTTGTAGGTGGCCATGTCGACACCCGCCGGACAGTCCGTCCGGCACGCTCGGCAGGACAGGCACAGGTCCAGCGACTCGGCCACGGCCACCGACGACCAGGGCAGCGCGCCGCGCACCACCTCCTGCAGCACCCTCGCCCGCCCGCGCGTGCTGTCCTTCTCGTCCCGGGTGGCCTGGTAGGACGGGCACATGAAGCCGCCGTCGGCGCGACATTTGCCGACGCCGACGCAGCGATGAACCGCGACGGCCACATCACCGTCGTCGTCGGGCAGCGGGTAACCGAGCGACGGCCGGGCGCCCGCGAGCCCGGCCAGCCGCAGGTCGGCGTCGATCGGACGCGGTGCGACGAGCACACCGGGATTCAGGACGTCGCCGGGATCGAACAACGCCTTGTATCCGGCGAAGACGTCGAGCACCGCGGGGGAGTACATCACCGAGAGCAACTCCGAGCGGGCCCTGCCGTCGCCGTGCTCACCGGAGAGCGAACCGCCGTGCCGCACGACCAGCTCCGCCGCATCGAAGAGGAAAGCGCGGAAACGACGGGGCGCGTCGGCGATCGGAAGGTCGAGGCGGACATGGATACAGCCGTCGCCGATGTGCCCGTACAACAGCCCGTCGACGCCGTGATCGCGGGTCAACGCGGCGAAATCGCGCAGGTAGGCGCCGAGTCGAGCGGGTGGGACGGCCGCATCCTCCCAGCCGGGCCACGCCGGCCGCCCGTCGGGCGTGCGACCAGCCAGGCCCGCGCCGTCGGCCCGGATCCGCCAGAGCGCCGCCGCGGTCCCGGGATCGGTGACGATCCGAGTGTCCATCGCGCCCGTGGTCCGGCACAGCTGCTGTGCGACGGCCAGCGCGTCGGCCTGGGTCTCGCCCGCGGTCTCCACGAAGAGCCAACCGCCGCCGCGCGGCAGGTCGGGGACCACGCCCCGGTGCGCGCGGACTACGTCGACCAGCCGCGCGTCGATTCCTTCGACCGCGATCGGCGCGCAGGACAGCACAGCGGCGACGTCGTCGGCCGCGGTGGCCATGTCCGGGTAGCCGAGCACGGTGAGCACGGTGGCCGCCGGAAGCGCGACCAGGTCGACGGTCGCCTCCAGCAATAGGCCGCAGGTGCCCTCGCTGCCGACGAACGCCTTGGCCGCCGACGCGCCCCGCTCGGGGAGCAGATGCTCCAAGCCGTATCCGGACGCCTGCCGCTCGAAGCGCCCGAGATCGGTGCGGAACACCGCGAGATGCGACCGGCTGAATCCCGCGAGACCAGGCACCGCCGAAAGGTCGGCGGCCAGCTCGCGTTCGGTGCCGGTGCCGTCCAGGATGCGCAGTTCGCGCACGGTGTCGGAGGTGCGGCCCCACGCGACGGCGCGCGGTCCGCAGGCGTTGTTGCCGATCATGCCGCCGAGGGTGCAGCGATTCTGCGTGGAAGGATCCGGTCCGAAGCGCAGACCGTGCGGGCGCGCCGCCCGCTGCAACTCCGACAGCACGACGCCCGGCTGCACGGTGGCCACGCGCGCGTCCGGATCGATCGCCAGGATCCGGTTCATGTGCCTGCTGAAATCGAGCACCAGTCCGGGACCGATCGCGTTGCCCGCGACCGAGGTGCCCGCGCCTCGTGCGGTCACCGGAAGTCCTTCGCCGCGCGCGAATTCCAGGATGCGGGCGACGTCCTCGTCGGTCCTAGGGAAGACGACCGCGGCCGGGAGAATCCGGTAGTTCGACGCGTCCGAGGAGTACTCGGCCCGCCGCCGCTCGGAGGTGTCGACCGCACCCGCGATCCTGCCCCGCAGTGCCGCCATCCGGTTCTCGGTCACGGTGTTATTTTCCAGCGCCCGCGGCGCTTGGTGTTCGCGGGTGTCATGGCGCGAATGGAATGCTCGGTTTCGCTCTCGTGGTTGCGGTGCGCGCAGGGGGTCGAGCCCGGGATCCTGGTGCGAATGGCCCGGGCGAGTGACCGTCGAGTCGAACGGAACTCATGACCCGTCGCGAGCGCGATGCGCGCTGGGATGCGGTCGAGCCGGTGCCGGTTTCGCCGTCGGCGGAAAACGGCTGTGCCGGGAATCGACTTGAACTCAACCATTGTTGAGGTCCTAATGTCGGTGGCCAGGTCTTGGATGGGGTGGGCAGCGAGAGGGAGAGCAACGTGAGCATCGAATCCGTGGCGTGGAGCCAGATGTATCGGCGGGCGAACGCGCCGCAAGAACAGCGGCCGTTCCGCTTCGCCACCGCAAGGCGCATCATCCGGTTCGCCACGCCGCACCGCCGGAGGATCGGCGCGTTCCTGCTGTTCAGCGTGGTCTCCGCCATGCTCGCCGTGGCGACGCCGGTGCTGGCGGGCCGGGTGGTCGACAACATCGTCGGCGGCGCGGCGCCCCGGGTGGTGGTCGTGCTGGCGCTGGTGATCGGAGTGCTCGCCGTGTTCGACGCGGGGCTCGGGCTGGCGATCCGATGGATGTCGGCGCGGATCGGTGAAGGGCTGATCCTCGACCTGCGCACCGCCGTGTTCGACCACGTGCAGAAGATGCCCGTCGCCTTCTTCACGCGGACCAGGACCGGCGCGCTGGTCAGCCGCTTGAACAACGACGTCATCGGCGCCCAGCGCGCGTTCAGCGACACCCTGTCCGGCGTGGTGGCCAACCTGGTGACCCTCGCGCTGACGCTCGGAGTAATGCTCAGCATCTCGTGGCAGATCACGTTGCTCGCGCTGGTCTTGCTGCCGGTGTTCGTGCTCCCGGCGCGCCGGATGGGCAACCGCCTGGCGGACATGCAGCGGGAGGCGGCCCGGTTGAACGCGGCGATGAGCACCCAGATGACCGAGCGGTTCTCCGCGCCGGGCGCGACGCTGGTCAAGCTCTTCGGCCGTCCGGAGCAGGAGTCCGACGAGTTCGCGCTGCGGGCCCGCCGGGTGCGCGACATCGGCGTGCGCACCGCGATGCTGCAGACCGTCTTCGTCACCTCGCTCACGCTGGTGTCGGCGCTGGCGATCGCCCTGGTGTACGGGCTCGGCGGCTGGTACGCACTGCGCGGACAGCTCGACGCGGGCGCGGTGGTGTCGCTGTCGCTGCTGCTGACCAGGCTCTACACGCCGCTGACCGCGCTGGCCAGCGCGCGGATGGAGATCATGGCGGCGCTGGTGAGTTTCGAGCGCGTCTTCGAAGTGCTGGATCTGAAGCCGCTGATCGAGGACGCGCCGGGAGCGCAGCCGGTTCCGGCGGGCCCGGTCGCGGTGGAGCTGGACGCCGTGAACTTCGGTTACCCCTCGGCCGACAAGGTGTCGCTGGCCTCGCTGGAGGACGTGGCGAATCTGGACACTCGCGGCGGGGTGGAGGTGCTGCACGACGTGTCGCTGCGCGCCGAGCCGGGTCAGCTGATCGCGCTGGTCGGCTCGTCCGGCGCGGGCAAGTCCACCATCGCGCAGCTGGTTTCGCGGCTCTACGACGTCGACGGCGGCGCGGTGCGGTTGAACGGCGTGGACGTGCGTGAGCTGACCACCCGGTCGATCCGCGAATCGGTGGGGCTCGTCACCCAGGACGGGCACCTGTTCCACGACACCATCCGCGCCAATCTGCTGCTCGCGCGGCCGGAGGCCACCGAGGACGAGCTCTGGGACGCGCTCGAGCGCGCCCGGCTGCGCGAGCTGGTCGCGTCGTTGCCGGACGGGCTGGAGACCGTGGTCGGCGAGCGCGGCTACCGGCTCTCCGGCGGTGAACGCCAGCGCCTGACCATCGCGCGCCTGCTGCTCAAGCAGCCGCGCGTGGTGATCCTGGACGAGGCGACGGCGTCGCTGGACTCCACCTCGGAGGCCGCCGTGCAGGAGGCCCTGTCCGAAGCGCTGGAGGGCCGCACCGCGCTGGTGATCGCGCACCGGTTGTCCACGATTCGCGCCGCCGACCAGATTCTGGTGGTGGAGGAAGGCCGGATCGTGGAACGCGGCACGCACACTCAGCTGCTGAACGCCGACGGCCGTTACGCGGAGCTGTACCGCACCCAGTTCGCCGAGGAGCCCGTCACGGCCGCGGCGTGATCCGTCGTCCGGCTAACTCGCCGTCTGGTCCGCGGTGCAGGTGGTGTCGGTGTCCGGCAAAGTTCCCGCGCCGAAGTAGGTGTTGATCGCGTTGTTCACGCAACTGCTCAGCTCGGGCCGGAATGTCATGTGGATGCGGACGCCTTCCAGGGTGACCATCCGCGACGCCGACAGATACTCGTGCAGCCGGACGGCGTGGGCGTAGGGAGTGCGCGGATCGCCCGACGCCTGCACGAGGAGCACGGGCACCGCGTTCCGGACCACCGTCGGCGGTTCGACCGGTCGAGGCCAGAAGGCGCAGGGCTGGATATTGCCCGCCAGCGCTCCGAACACCGGTTGCGTGGCCCGGCTCTCCTCGATGTTGCGCCAATACCAGGTGGGATCGATGGGCGCGCCGACATCGCCGCACGCGATCTGCGCCAGAACGGAGTTCTCGTTGTCCCGCAGCGCCGCCACGATGGCGCGCAGCCGCGGCGTGCGCGAGGTCGTGGGCGGACCGCCCGCGTCGTCTGCGATCTCGCGCACCGTCGCGGCCAGCGGTTCGTTCAGCCGGAAGTTCCACAGCAAGGCGTGCAGGACGAACGGCAGCCAGTGGTCGTCGATCGCGAATCCGTCGATGACGATCGGCCGGCGGTTGACGACGCGCACCAGCTCCTCGACCTTCGCTCGCACCTGCTGCGGCGTCGCCCCCAGCTGGTACTCCTCGTCCCGGGCGGCGGCCCACACCGCCCAATCGTCCAAGGCGATCTCGTCGGCGGGCCCCCAATCCTGGACCAAACCGGTCCAGTACCGGTCCGGGTCGATCGAGCTGTCGAGCACGACCCGATCACTGCGCTCGGGGAACATCTGGGTGAACACCGCCCCGAGGTACGTGCCGTAGGACAGGCCGTAGAAGTTGACCTTCTGCTCACCCAGGGCGGCTCGGACGACGTCCATGTCCCTCGCCGTGTTGCGGGTGGTGAACTGCCGCACCAGCTCCGGATCACGGACAACGCAGGTCGCGGCCATGCCCGCGGACTGAACGGTGTCGTGCACGAACCCCAGCGGATCCAGGCCCGCCGACCGGATCATCTCGCCGACCGGCCACCCGCAGCGCGGGCTCCGGCTCGATTCGCCGATCCCGCGCGGATCCATGCCGATCAGGTCGTAACTCGCCAGCACATCCGGCGACAGCACATCACCGAGCAGATCCACGCTGTCCAGTCCCGGGCCGCCGGGGCCGCCCGGATTCGACAGCAGAATGCCCCGCCGCCGAGCCGGATCGGTTGCCTTCACCCGGGAGATCGCGACGGTGATCGTGCGATCGCCGGGCCGCCCGTAGTCGAGCGGCACCAGAACGTTCGCGCACTCACCACCGGCCTTGTCCAGATTCTCGACTCCGCACGGCTTCCACTCGAGTGTCTGGTGATAGAACCGGTCCAGGCCGTTCGGCTGCGAGTCGGCCGCCGGATCGGCCCGGCTGTAAGTGGGGGCGGCGAGCAGCGCGGACACCGCCACTATCGACATCGAACGCCAGAACAGATTCGCGGACAACGAAGTTCGCCTCTCGGCCGGAGCGAGCAGGGGGATGGATGCGGAAGAACCGTATCGGATCACGGCTCTCGGCGGCGGCAGCGTCTTCCCCCGCGCGGCGCGATCCGATCGAGGCCGGTCCGGACAGACGAAGCCCGGCCCGAACGAGTCGAGCCGGGCTTCGCTGGTCGGTCGTACGGCACGGCGGTCTCGGGGACGGATTCCGGCCGAGCCCTATCGGAGCATGCCGCGAACCGGCGGTCAGAATTCGCCCATCACTCCGATCACGGTGCGCCCGCGGTGGGTGCCGTTGCGGATGGCGTGCAGCACCCGCTCCACATCGGTGATCGGGGCGTAGTTCTCCAGATTCGAAAGATGCTGCGGGCGTAGCTCTTTGCCGAGCTGGGACCACATTTCGCGGCGACGCTCGATCGGAAGGTTGACCGAGTCGATGCCCTCCAGCGCGACACCGCGCAGGATGAACGGCATCACCGTGGTGGGCAGTTCGGACCCGCCGGTGAGCCCGCTCGCCGCGACCACGCCGCCGTACCCGATGGCGCTCAGTATGTAGGCGAGCGAGGCTCCGCCGACGCTGTCCACGGCAGCGGCCCACCGGGCCTTGGTCAACGGCCGGGGTTTGGCATCCGGCTCCGGCAGCCTGCCGATCACCTCGTTCGCGCCGATCTCGCTGAGCAGATCGTCCGCGTCGGTCTTGCCGGTGGACGCGATGACCTCGAAACCGAGTCCGGAGAGGATGTCGATGCTCACGCTGCCGACCCCGCCGGTCGCGCCCGTGACCAGCACCGGGCCCGCGTCCGGGGTGAGCCCGCGATCGAGCAGCGCCTGCACGCTCAGAGCCGCGGTGAAACCCGCGGTGCCGAGCGCCGCCGCGTCACGAAGGCTCAGGTCTTCCAGCTTGACCACCCATTCGGCCGGCACCCTGGCGTACTCGGCGAAGCCGCCGTTGTGCGAGACGCCGATGTCGTATCCGTGCGCGATCACCGGGTCGCCCGGGGCGAAATCGTCGTCGGCGGACTCGACCACTTCGCCGACCAGATCGATCCCGGGCACGATCGGGTAGTTGCGCACGACCCCGCCGCCCTTGGTGATCGCCAAGCCGTCTTTGTAGTTCGCGCTCGAGTAGTGCACTTTGATCGTCACGTCGCCCGGCCCGAGGAAATCCTCGCCGACCTGCTGCCGGGTCAGGACGATCCCGCTATCCGATTCGTGTGCCACCATCGCCCAGAACTCCATGCGGACGAGCATACGAGTGTCCGGACGGCTCCGGGAGCTACTGCGGCAGGAGTTCCAGCCGCACGCCGAGCAGGCGAACCGGGCGGTCGAGGTCGAACCGTTCGACGATGCGCAGTGCCGTCTCGGCGATCCACGCCACGTCGATCGTCGGTTCGGGCAGTTTCTCCTGTTTGCTGCGCGTGTAGAAGGTGCTGGTCCGCACGGTCACGGCGACGCGGGTGGCGATCCGGCCCGCCGCGGCCATCTCCTCCGCGACCTCGGTGGCCAGCCGCGCGACCTGGGCGCGGATCTCGCCGGGATCGGTCAGATCATGCGGGAAGGTCTCCGACTTACTGCGGCCGACGGGGATTCGCGGCTGCGTGGTGACGTCCGTATCGCCTTTGCCATGGCCGAGCACCCAGAGATACGGCCCGGTGTTCGGCCCGAACTCGGCGGCGAGACGATGCCGGTCGGCCGCCATCAAGTCGCCGACGGTTCGGATACCGAGTTCGGCCAGCCGCGCGGCGATCCGATTGCCGACACCCCACAGCGCGTTCGTCGGGCGGTGTGCCATCACTTCGGCCCAGTTCGCGGCGGTGAGCCGGAAGACGCCCGCGGCGGCGCCGGGCCCCGCGACGGGCTCGGCCGACGACTTGCCCGCCGACTTGGCGAAGCCGGTCGCGAGCTTGGCGGTGAGTTTGTTGTCCCCGACGCCGATCGAGCAGGTCAGCTCGAGTCCGGCGATGGCGGCGCGCACCTGCTGCGCGAGGGCCTCCGGGTCGTCGGTGTCGGCGGCGAGGAACGCCTCGTCCCATCCCCACACCTCGACCCGTCCGGGAAACGTCCGCAGCAGCGCCATGACCTCGTCGGAGGCGTCCTCGTAGGCGGCCATGTCCAAGGGCAGGAACACGCCCTCCGGGCACTTGCGCTGGGCGCTGCGCAGCGGCATCCCGGCCCGCACGCCGAACGCGCGCGCGGGATAGGACGCGCAGGTCACCACCTTGCGCAGTTCGGCGGGATCGCCGTGCCCGCCGACGATGACCGGCAGCCCCCGCAGTTCCGGATGACGGCGGTATTCCACCGCCGCCTGGAACTGGTCGAGATCGACGTGCAACAGCCATCTGGCCACCTTCCGTTCTTACCGCAGGGCTGCGACATCCCGCATTGCGCCACGCGCAGAACAGAACTAAATTCTGGATATGAAGATTCGAGATCGGTTGCTGTTGGCGGCCGAGCGCCAGTTCGCCGAGCACGGAGCCCTCGACGCGACGCTGGCCCAGATCCGGGACGCGGCGGGCGCCAGCGTCGGCGCGCTCTACCACCACTTCCCCGACAAGGCCGACCTGTACCGGCAGGTATGGGCGAACGCGCTGACGGACTACCAAGAGCACTTCTGGGCGGTGGTCGGCGACAGCACCGACGCACACGAAGGCGTCACCGCCGGAGTGCGCGAGCACCTACGATGGGTGAGCGAAAACCAGTACCGCGCAACCGTGCTCACCTCCGCACGGCCGCCGGGCGTGCGGGAGAGCGAGAGCAACCGCCGCTTCCTGTCCGATGTGACGCGATGGTGGCGCACGCACGCGGGATACGGGACGGTGCGCGATCTTCCGATCGATCTGGTCTACGCGCTGTGGCTGGGCCCGGCGCAGGAATACACGCGGCAATGGCTGGGCGGCGAAATGCGCATCGCCCCGGCCGAAGTCGCGGGCGAACTCGCCGCCACCGCCTGGCTCGCGCTCGCCGCCGATCGCGCCCGGGCCGCGACGGAGGTCGCCGGATGACGACCAGCGTGACGCTCGACCTCGTCGGCGCCAAGAGGATATTGGCCGCACAGCCGTTCGCCGCCCTGGTGGGCACCGAGATCACCGCGTTCGGCGACGGCGCGGCCACCCTCGTCATCCCGCTGCGCCGGGAACTGACCCAGCAGTTCGGCTATGTGCACGGCGGCGTGCTCGCCTACGCCGCCGACAATGCCCTCACCTTCGCCGCCGGAACGGTTCTCGGCGCGAACGTGCTCACCGGCGGTGTCACCCTCACCTACCTGCGCCCCGCCGCTGGGGACCGACTGCGCGTCGAGGCGGCCGTCACCGGGGCGACGCGCCGCCAGGCGGTCGCGCACTGCCAGATCTACGCGGAAAGCCCGGACCGCGAACCTGTCCTGTGCGCGGTGGGTCAGGGCACGACCCGGCTCGCGGAAGCCGACTTGACCGGCGCGAATACCGGCGCCTGACCTCGGCCCGGCCAACGGGACCGCGTACTGGAAGCGCTGCCCGCTCCGTAGTGGAGCCGGGCGGGTACCGGCCTGATCGGCGTGCGTCCCCCGAGTGCAGGCATGCGAACGGCCGGGCACGGAGTGTCCGTGCCCGGCCGTGGCAGCCCGGGTCAGGCGGTCGCCGCGAAGGCGGAGCCCAGCGCCGGTTCGGCGACCGGCTCGATCGCGTAGGCCAGGATCTCGGCCACGTCGGCGACGGGGCGCACATCCAGCGCGGCCAGCACCTCCGCCGGGACGTCGTCCAGATCCGGCTCGTTGCGCGCCGGGATGAACACCGTCTTCAACCCGGCCCGCTGGGCGGCGAGCAGCTTCTGCTTCACGCCGCCGATCGGCAGCACCCGGCCGTTCAGCGTGACCTCACCGGTCATGCCGACATCCGACCGCACCTGGCGGCCCAGGGCGAGCGACACCAGGGCGGTGACCATCGTGACGCCCGCGGACGGCCCGTCCTTCGGCACCGCGCCGGCCGGGAAGTGGATGTGGATGTTGCGGTCCAGCACCGACGGCTCGATGCCGATCTCCTCCAGGTGCGAGCGCACGTAGGTCAGCGCGATCTGCGCGGACTCCTTCATGACGTCGCCGAGTTGACCGGTGAGGGTCAGCGAGCGCTCGCCCTCGGCGGCATTCGCCTCGATGTAGAGGACATCGCCACCCGCGCCGGTCACCGCGAGGCCGGTCGCCACGCCCGGGACGGCCGTGCGTTCGACCGAATCGGGGGTGAAGCGCGGACGACCCAGGTAGTCCTTCAAATCGTCCAGACCGATCGTCAGGGCGGTGTCGACCTCGTAGCCCAGTTCGGGATCGTAACCCGATGTGGCAGGCGCGGTTTCGCGCCCGGACAGCCTGGTGGCCGCCTTGCGCAGCGCCTTGGCGATCAGCCGCTCCAGCTGCCGGACGCCGGCTTCCCTGGTGTAGTCGGCGGCGATCTCGCGCAGCGCTTCCTCGCTGATCGTCACCTCGTCGGCGGTCAGCGCGTTGCGCTCCAGTTGCCTGGGCACCAGGAAGTCGCGCGCGATGGCCACCTTGTCGTCCTCGGTGTAGCCGTCGACGGTGATCAGTTCCATCCGGTCCAGCAGCGGGCCGGGGATGGTCTCCATGACGTTCGCCGTGGCGATGAACAGCACGTCGGACAGGTCGAGGTCCAGATCCAGGTAGTGGTCGCGGAAGGTGTGGTTCTGCGCCGGGTCCAGCACCTCGAGCAGGGCGGCCGCCGGGTCGCCGCGGAAATCGGAGCCGACCTTGTCGATCTCGTCCAGCAGGACGACCGGGTTCATCGAACCGGCTTCCTTCATGGCCCGGACGATGCGGCCGGGTAGCGCGCCGACGTAGGTACGGCGGTGGCCGCGGATCTCGGCCTCGTCGCGCACACCGCCGAGGGCGACGCGGACGAACTTGCGGCCCAGCGCACGCGCCACGGACTCACCCAGCGAAGTCTTGCCGACGCCGGGCGGGCCGACCAGCACCAGCACCGCGCCGGACCCGCGTCCGCCGACGACCTCCAGGCCGCGGGCGGCGCGGCGAGCGCGGACGGCCAGGTACTCGACCATGCGGTCCTTGACCTCTTCCAAGCCGTGGTGGTCGGCGTCCAGGACCGCGCGGGCGGCCGAGACGTCGGCGCTGTCGGTGGTCTTCACCGTCCACGGCAGCTCGAGCACGGTGTCCAGCCAGGTCCGGATCCATCCGGATTCCGGGCTTTGATCGCTGGCCCGTTCCAGCCTGCCGACTTCGCGCAGCGCCGCCTCGCGGACCGGGTCGGGCAGATCTGCCTGTTCGACGCGGGTGCGGTAATCATCGGCGCCGTCCGGCTCGTCCTCGCCGAGTTCCTTGCGGATGGCGTTGAGCTGCTGGCGCAGCAGGAATTCGCGCTGGCTCTTCTCCATGCCCTCGCGCACGTCTTCGCTGATCTTCTCGCTGATCTCGGCCTCGGCGATGTGCGCTTTGGTCCACTCGATCAGCGTGGTCAGCCGCTTGGCGACGTCGGGGGTCTCGAGCAGTTCACGCTTCTGCTCGAAGGTCAGGTACGGCGCGTAGCCCGCCGTGTCGGCGATGGCCGACGGGTCGGTCAGCTGACCGACCGCGTCGATGATCTGCCACGCCTCGCGGCGTTGCAGCACCGAGACGACCAGCTTCTTGTACTCCGCGGCCAGTTCCTTGGTGCGGCCGTCGGGAGTGGAACTCTCGACCGGTTCGGCCTCGACCCAGAGCGCGGCGCCCGGGCCGGTGACCCCGTGCCCGATCTTGGCGCGCCGTTCGGCCTTGAGGACGGCCGCCGGGGCTCCGCCGCGCATCCGGCCGACCTGTTCGATGGTGGCGACCACACCGTAGGTGGCGTAGCCCTCGTTCAGCCGCGGCGCGAGCAGCACGGCGTCGGTCTCGGCGGCGCGCGCGGCATCGATCGCGGCCTGCGCGGATTCGTCCAGTTCGATGGGCACGACCATGCCCGGCAGCACGATCGGATCGGTCAGGAACAGCACCGGCAGGTTCTGTGGTGTAGTCACGTCTTCGACCCTTCCAAAAGTTGAGCGATGCCTACTCAACCCCGAGGTGCGCGGCTTTGTTCCGCCCCGACCGGTCCGTTCGCTCACGGCGAAGACCCACTTCGCGTTGACACCCCGTCCAAGGCAATGAGAACGTGGGGACCTTGATATCTCATACCGGCGGTACCGCCGGATCGGCTTGAGGAGTCCCATCGATGTCGTCGCTCGCCGCCGGCGTGTTCATCGACTGGGAAGGTTTGACCGGGCAGCCCAAGTTCGTCGTCGACCTGATCACGTTCCCGATCTTCAGCGCGCTGGCGGGCTGGCTGACCAACTGGACCGGTGTGCTGATGCTGTTCTGGCCGGTTGTTTTTCGCGGCGTCCGCATCCCGGGCTTGCACGTGCTCTACCCCTACTTCCCGCGCCGGGTCCAAGTGCTACCGACATTCTCCGGTGACGGTCGCCGCCTCGGCTTCCAGGGCTTCATCCCGGCGCGTGCGGAGAAGATGGCCAGCATCTGCGTGGACAAGGCCTTGATGCGGATCGGCAGCCCGAAGGATTTCATCCACGAACTCGATCTCGACGGCATCGCCGACTACATCGCGATGCTCGCGCGCGAGCAGGTGCGCCCGCTGGTGGACGAGCTGATGTACCGGGAGAACCCGGACCTGTGGCGCACCGTGCCGCGCGCGGCCAAGCAGCTGATCTACCAGAGGGTGGATCGCGAACTGCCCGCCTTGTCGCGCCGCGCGTTCGCCTCGCTCGGCGACAACGTCGATCAGCTGATCGGCATCAAGGGCTTCGTGATCCGCTATCTGCAGGACAACCCGACCATTCTCGAGGACCTGACCACCACCATCGCGGCGCCCGAGCTGCGCTTCATGGTGCGCATCGGCTTGCTCGGCGCGCCCTTCGGCGTGCTGCTGGCCCTGTACATGCATGTACACCAGGAGATTCCGGTGCTGGGCTGGGTGCCGGGCTGGGTGATCGTCCTGCTCGTCTCGGCGGCGATCGGCGTGATCGTGAACGTCATCGCGGTGAAGATGGTGTTCGAGCCGGGCGACCCGCAACCGAGGTACAAGTATCTGTGGAAGCAGGCGCTGCTGGCGAAACGGCAGCCGCAGGCGGCCACCGATCTGGCGCACATCCTGGCCTACCAGGTGCTGACCCTGCCGAACTTGTCCAAGGAGCTGCTGGAGGGCCCGAACGGGGACAAGACCAGGCAGTTGCTGGAGCGCTTGATCGCCGACGAGATCCATCGTCAGCTCGGTCCGACGACTGCACTGGTGCGAGCGGCTCTCGGCCGCCGCCAGTTCGACAACCTCACGGTGGGCGCGGCGGGGGCCGCGGTCGGACTGGCCCCGACCCTGGCCGAGGACGAGGAGTTCACTCTGGCGCAGGCCAAGACCATCGATGAATTCGCGGCGCGCAAGTTGCGGCGGCTCACGCCGGGGGAGTTCATGGAGATGTTCTACGCGTCCGTCGAACAGGACGCCTGGCTGCTCTATCTGCACGGCGCGGTCCTCGGCGTCGCCGTTGGAGCCGCCCACCTGATGGTCTTCGGCTGGTAGCAGGGGCGTAGCACAAGATAAAACAAGCATGCTTGCCTTTTTTTGACCCCACTGCGATGCTGGACCACGGCGGCACACGAAGCAGTGTGCCCGGAACCGGCAGGGGAATTGATGGCTGACCTAGAGGCGCTGCTCGGCGACTTCGCCGACGAATGCGCGGACCTGGAACGACTCGTCGCCCCGTTGGCGCCGGAGGAATGGGCGCGCGCCACCCCCGCGCCCGGCTGGACCATCGCCCATCAGATCGGCCATCTGGCCTGGACCGACGAGATCGCCACGATCGCCACCGCGGATCCCGCCCGCTTCCAGCAGCTGCTGGCCGAAGCGGGGCCGCGTGCGCTCACCTTCGTCGACGAGGCCGCCGAGAAGGCCGCGACCGAACCGCCGGCCGAACTGCTCGATCGATGGCGGCGTGGGCGCGCGGGACTCGCCGCAGCGCTGCGCGCGACGCCTCCGGGCGTCAAGCTGCCGTGGTTCGGTCCGCCGATGAGCGCCGCGTCGATGATCACCGCTCGCATCATGGAGACCTGGGCGCACGGGCAGGATGTGGCCGACGCCGTCGGCGTGCACCGCACGCCGACGGCGCGGCTGCGCACCGTGGCGCATATCGGCGTGCGCACCAGGAACTTCGCCTACACCGTGCACGGAAAGACCCCGCCCGCAGCGGAATTCCGGGTGGAACTGATCGCGCCCGATCGTACGATCTGGGCCTGGGGCCCCGAGGACGCCGACCAGCGGGTGACCGGACCCGCCCTCGACTTCTGCCTGCTGGTGACCCAGCGCCGCCATCCGGACGACCTGGCGATCCGCGCGCACGGCGAGGACGCCGCGGAATGGCTCACGATCGCACAGGCTTTCGCCGGTCCGACGGGTGATGGAAGGACAGCGGGCCAGTTCACCTGACCCGCCCCACACCCGACCCGATCGATGACGATTCGGGAGCGGGCGAGCGCCACACTTGGGTGCGCCGTGTTCATGTCGACGGCCGGACGCCGTTGGCCGGGTGTCTCTAGATGGCAGTCGAGAATGGCGCTCGCCAGCTACACGAATATTTACCCGTCCGTGTGTTCACGGAAACATCGCCGCCACGTAAGCCGCGGTTTGCGTTTCCGGCCGGACTGATCTGCCCGGATGGGGACGAGTTGTGATCCTGCTCTCTTCGATGGGGCATCCCGCGCCACCCCCCGGGTAATCTGGACGGGCGTACAGCTTTCCATGGTGCTGATCGCCTGTGGGGAGCAGCGTCGCAGGGAAAGGAACGCATCGTGACAGCACACCGACCTGGCCAGGTCGCGCGGCATGCCGCCATCGTGCTCGCCGGTGCGGCCAGTGTGAGCCTGACCGCCGCGGCCGGCGCCTATATCGTCCATCAGATCGCCGATACGCAGCGCCCGGATACACGGATCGCCGCGCCGATCGTCCCGGCCGCTCCGGATCAGCCGGACCGCAGGCGCGCGTACGTCTCCTATCCGGCACTGACCAGCAGCAGTTTCGTTCTGCCCGTGGCCATCTCCGCACCCACCGCCCGGGAGCCGGAAATTGCCGCGCCGCAGGTCGATTCGCCCAGCGCGCCGCCCTCTCCCGCACCACTCGCAGGCCGGGTCCGCCTCGGCGAGGCCTACGTCGGTGCGCAAGTCGCGACTACCGAGGCCGACACCGTCTCGGTCAGCGTGGACACGAATGCCTTGACGATCCTGACGAGTTTCCTCCGCTCCGATTCAGAGCGGGAGAATTCCGGCGTGACCACGATGCGCACCGACCTGGACACCCGCAGCGGTGAGGTGCGGCTGGGGCTTTCCGACCCTGGCCTGGGCGAGCACGACCTGCGCCTGAATCGCCACGCGAGGCCCGCACCCACCGGCGACCCGGGGCAGGCGAAGGCCGAACGTACGCCCGCGACCGCGCACGACGCGGCGGATTCCACCGCGGCGTGACCGACCGCCTACCCTGCTCGGCATGAGCGCCTACGACTTCTGCGTCATCGGCGGCGGCATCGTCGGCGTGGCGACCGCGCACCGGATCCTGGCGCGCAACCCCGGCGCGAGCCTGGTCCTGCTGGAGAAAGCCCAGCATCTGGCCGCGCATCAGACCGGGCACAACAGCGGAGTCATCCACTCCGGCATCTACTACCCGCCGGACAGCCTGAAGGCCACGCTGTGCCGCCGTGGCGCGCGCTGGACCAAGGATTTCGCGGCGGCACAAGACATTCCGCATCGGGTCTGCGGCAAATTGCTGGTCGCCACCGACGACGCCGAATACGGGCGGATGCTCGCGCTGCACGAACGTTCGATCACCAATGGCGTGGCCGTCGAACTGATCGACGCCGCGGAACTCACGCGGCGCGAACCGCGCGTCACCGGCGTCGGCGCCCTCTTCGTCCCGGACACCGGCATCATCGACTTCACCCGGGTGACCGAAGCGCTCGCCGAAGAAGTTCGCGGCGCGGGTGGTGAATTCGTGCTCGGCGTCGAGGTGGCCACGCTCACGGAGACGACGGACGCGGTGACCGCCGCGGGGCCGGTCGGCTCGTGGACGGCTCGCCGCCTGGTGGTCTGCGCGGGGCTGCAAGCCGACCGGCTGGCCAGGGCGGCCGGACTGCGCACCGACTTCCGCATCGTCCCATTCCGCGGTGAGTACTACCAACTGCCGCAGGAGCGCAACGGGCTGGTGCGCACCTTGATCTATCCGATTCCCGATCCGGAATTGCCGTTCCTCGGCGTGCATTTGAGCCCCATGATCGACGGTTCGCTGACGGTGGGGCCGAACGCGGTGCTCGGACTGGCCAGGGAGGGCTACCGCAAAGGGAGCGTGGACCTGGCCGATGCGCGAGAGGTGCTCGGATTCCCCGGTTTTCACCGCGTCGCCAAGGCGAACGTGCGCACCGGCTTGCGTGAACTGCGCAACTCGCTGTTCAAGCGCGGATACCTGGCGCAGTGCCGCCGCTACTGTCCGGAGCTGACGCTCGCCGATCTGCTGCCGCGGGAGGCGGGCATTCGCGCGCAGGCGGTCATGCGGGACGGAACCTTGGTGCACGACTTCATGATCGAGCGCACGGAGCGCTCGGTCCATCTGCTCAACGCGCCCTCACCCGCGGCGACCTCGGCCATGCCGATCGCGGAGCACCTCGTCGACCAACTCTGAACCTCGCCGCGCACCATCCCCTTCCCAAGCAACCAGTCGGTCGCAACCTTGCGAATTGGGCCGACCAAATCGCCCAGAGCTCTCCAATAAAGAGGAGAGCTGTAGTACTTTTAACGCCAGTCGTGGGACAGGGAGGGCCTGATGGGCCACATCAAGTACGCGAGTGACGTCGGAGCGCCCGTCGAGGTCGCTTTCCACTACACGGACAACCATCTGTTCGTACCGGATTGGATGTTCGGCATCGCGGACTTCGCACCGACCGGCGAACAGGATCGCGGACTAGGCGCGGTCTTCGCCACCACCACCCGCCTCGCGCTCTGGCAGCCGACGTCGACCTGCGAGATCACCGAATACCGCCCCAACGCCGTGATCGGCTACACGCTGCGCGGGCGCGTCTCCGGCACGCTGCGGCTGCGCTTCGACCCGCTCGGTTACGGACGCTCGGTGCTGACCTCCGAGGCGGAGTACAGTCCACCCCGCGGACCGGTCGGGCGCTTGGGCGCGGGCCTGGTGGACGCCGCGGTCAAATCGGCGCTACGGCGGACGGAGTCGCGGTTACGGAGGGAGATAGAGGAATTCCACGGTACGGATCTTGTCGGTCGGATTGCGTAGGGTGCCAGCCATGATCATCGTGAGCACCGACGGATCCTGCCTCCGCAATCCCGGCGGCGCCATCGGCTGGGCTTGGGTCAATCATCAGGGCTCCTCGGCCAGCGGGGGAGCCGCGTCCGGAACCAACCAGGTCGCGGAGTTGCGCGCGGTGCTGGAGGCGATCGTCGCCCACCCCGGATCCGAACCCCTGCTCATCGAGAGCGATTCGCTCTACGCGATCAAATGCGCATCGGAATGGGTGGCGGGGTGGCGGCTCAACGGCTGGCGCACGTCCACCGGTGGCGCGGTGAAGAACGTCGAACTCGTCCGGCAGATCGATCGAGCCATCGCGAGCAGGCCGGGACCGGTCCGTTTCCGTTGGGTCCGTGGACATGTCGGCAACTACTTCAACGAGCAGGCCGACGCATTGGCCGGAGAAGCGGCTCGGCAGGCCGCGGTCACCGCGGCTGTCGCCGAGGCGAACACCGTGGAGATGCTCGCGGTGACTGTGGAGGAAACGCCGACGGCGCCGGAAGCGCCGAAGAGCAAGGCCGCGGGGAAGGCGGCCGCGCCGTCGGCGCCACAGACTTTGACGCTGTTCTGATTCACCGGGCGAATCACCGCAGGCTGCCCGAATGACCTCCGGCGGTGGTGGCTCGGCCCACCGCCGGAGGCGCTCGGCTAGTTGCCCGGCTGCGGTGCGGGCTGACCAGACGGTGCCGGCTGCGGAGCCGGAGCGCCGCCCGGCGCGGGAGCTCCGGGCAGGCCGGTGCCCGCGCCCTTCAACATCGGCGAATCGAGCTTCTCGACCAGCCATTTGTCGCCGGACTTCTGCAGCTGGGCGATCACCACCACGAACTGCCGCTCGGGGTTGGCCTGGGTGAAGTTGGTCCGATACTGCGTGAGGGTCACCAGCACCTTGGCCGAGGTCTTGTCACCGGCCTGGTAGCCACACTGCACGTCGTCGGCCCAAGACTTGACCTGTGCCTGCACCATGGCGTCTTTCAGCGCCTTGGTCGCGTCGTCGAACTCCTTGAGGAACTCGCCCGTCGAGCCGGCCTTCACCGTGGTGAAGTAGTCGTCGAGGTTCTTCGAGTAGTCGTAGACCGAGACGTCCTTGCCGAATTTGCACGCGGCGTCGGTCGAGTCGCGGATCGCGTCGAGCTTGTCGCCGCGATCGGCGCCCTGCAGGAAGAACACCACCACCGCGGTGATGGCCGCGACCGCGAGCACACCGGCCGCGAACGCGGCCACCAGCGGAAGCGAGGTGGATTTCCCGGACGGTGCTGGGGCGGCCTTGGGCGCGGCCTTCTTCGCGGCCGGTTTCGCGCCGGTCTCGGCGGTCTTGTCTGCCTTCTCCGCCTCGGACAGCTCGGGCTTCGCCGCGCCGGCGGCGTCCCCCGACTTCGCGGTCACCGCGTCGGTGTCCTTGTCGGAGGCGGCGGCCGTCTTCTCGGCGTCCTTGTCGGTCTCGGCGTCGTCGGTAGACATCGATAAAACCTGCACTTTCCCGGCGCGCCTCGGCGCGCACCGATTGGCTTCAGCGGCCCGCGACAGCGAGCCTCAAGCGTTCCACCGGCGAGTATGCCCGCCCGACGGGATGACCGCCGGGCCGGGTACGACTCACCGCACCGGAGGCAGGGTCCGTTCGTTCGGATCCACACCCGGCGGCATGTGCGCGCCGTTGTTGGGCACATCGGGCCGCGGCGCGTTGGCGGCGCCGCGGATCTGCTGACCCGGCGGCGGGTTCTCACAGTAGTTCCACTTCGGGATCGTGCCGTCCTGCACGACCTCGTTGCGAATCTTCGGAGTGTTGTAGGTGCAGAACGGCCGCGGCCAGATGTCGATCATCGCGTGGAATTCGCCGTCGTGCGCCGGGACGCCGAGCGCTTCGCCGCCGAGCGCGAGCGAGGGGAACAGCGCGCGCAGTGCGGGCAGCCGCAGCTGCGCGGCCTTCGTGATCGCCTGGAAGTTGGTCGCCAGGCTGGTGATCGGATCGGCCGTCTTGTCCACCACCGCGCCCAGGCTGGTGAGCTGTCCGGGCGCGGTCTCCAGCACCCGTTGCAGTTCCGCGTTCGCCTTGTTGAACTGCTCGAACAACACTCCGGAGTTGCGGGTCAGCGTGGCCAGATCGGGCTGCGCCATGGACGTGGTGTTCGCGATGGTGCGCAGGTTGGTGATCAGATTCGTGGTCTGCGGCAACAGCGAATCCAGCCCGGCCATCGCCAAGCTGATGCCGTTGACCAGGCCCCGCAGCTGATCCGGACCCCCGCTCAGCGCGATGTCCAGCTCGTTCAGGATCACCTGGAAGTGATCCGGATCGATCTGCGCGATCAGGGCGCTGGAGTTGTCCAGGACCGACCACACCGGCGTCGGCGTGTGGATCTTGTCCGGATCGAACTTGATCACCGCGCCGTTGGCCAGATACGGCCCCTGCTCGGCGTTCGGCCGGAAGTCGATGTACTGCTCACCCGCGCCGGACAATGCCTGCACCGCGATCTGGGTGTCCACCGGGATCTTGTACTTCGACTCGATCTGCGCGGTGGCGGCGATGGCTTGGCCGCGGTCGATCAGCTCGATCGATGTCACCTTGCCGATGCGCCACCCGCGCAGCGTCACGTCGTTGCCGGGCTGCAGACCGCCGGAACGGTCCAGATTCACCGTGACGGTGTAGTCGGACCGCAACGGGTTCACCCGCATCACGTTCAGCATCAGGTACGTGGCGCCGATCAGCAGCACGAGCACCAGGCCCACGTTCGACAGGAAGATCTTGCTTCCGAACAATTTGCGCGCGGAGGTCATCGGTGTCCGCCCCCCACTCGATTCTGGACCAGTTGCAGCACCTGGATCAGGCTGCCCGCGAAGTCCTGCAGGTCGTTGAGGTCTTGGAGCTTGCCGTGCTCCGGGTCGGTGAGCGCGCTGATGTCCAGGTTGGTCGCGGTCGCGTACACCGCGAAGCTGCTGCCCCGGAAGGTCGCGTCGACCTTCGGCCGGATCACCCGCAGCCGATCCAGCAGGACGCCGAAACCGTCACCGGTCCTGGCGATCGCGTCCATCAGCTGGCGGGTGTTCTCCAGCAACCCGTTCAGATTCTCGGTCGAGGTGTTCGCGTAATCGCCCAGCGCGGCGCTGGCGGTGGACAACCTGGTGAGCAGGTCGCCGAGGGCCCGGTTGTTCTCGGCGATGGCGCCGATCATCTGCGGCAGTGTGTCGGCCACCTCGCCGAGCTCCGACCGCCGTCCCTCGATGGTGGTGGCCAGGGTGCTGAATTCTCCGAGCACACTGTCCACCCGGGCGGAGTTGGCATTCAGGCTGCCGACGACGCCGGTCATCTCGGTGATCAGGTGGGCGAGTTGCTCACCGCGACCGCCGACGATGGAGTCGAGTTCCGAGCCGAGCTTGGAGAGGCTGGCGATGCCGCCGCCGTTGAACAGCATGGAGACCGAGATGAGCAGCTGCTCGACGGTGGCGCCGGCCGAGGTGCTGTCGATGGTGAGCGTGTCGCCGTCGTGCAGCATCGCCGCGCCGGGCTCGGCCTTGGGCTTGGACACCGCAACGAAAACGTCACCCAGCGGCGTGGCCTGACGCAGTTCCGCCGTGCTGCCCTTGGGCAACTCGATGTCCTTGCGGATGGTCAGGTCCACGATGGCCTGGAAGTTCTTGGTCTTGATGTCGGTGACCACGCCGACATCCGAACCGCCGATCTTCACCTTCGCCTGATCAGGCAGATTCAGCGCGTTCTCGAAGACCGCGTGGATCGTGTAGGTCTCCCCGCCCTGGCCCGGTTTCGGCAGCGGCAGCTTCTCCACGGTGAGCCCGCAGCCGGAGGTGACCGCCACGCCGGCCACCGCGGCGAAAGCGACCAGCGCCCTGCGTGCCTTGATCGTCATTCGGTACGTCATTTCGTCAGTCCGAGCAGTGCCGCGGTGAGGCCGTAGTCGGGTCCGAAGTCCTGCATGTTTCCGGTGCGGCAGCCGTCGGCCTTCATCTGGATGCGTTCGCAGAACAGGCTGACGATCTCACCCGACAGCGCGGTGCCGATCACCGCGTGCAGCCGGACGTAGCCGTGCTCGCGGTTGATGATGTTGTCGACGTTCTGCATGACCATCGGCGCCAGGTCGGCGACCTCGGTGAGTCCGTAGGCGTTGTCGCGCAGCTGCCGGGTGACGTTGGTCAGGCCGGTCATGGAACCCTGCAACTGATCCTGGTACTGCGTCAGCGTGGTGCTCGTGTTCTGCAGGAAGGCGAGCAGCTGATCCAGCGTGGCCTGCAGGCCGGGGGCCTGGTCGGCGAGCAGACCGGTCATCTGGGTCACCCGGTTGCTGAAATCGCGCACCGACTGGTCGTTCTCGGCCAGCATGGTTGTGAGGTCGTTCAGCTTGATGATGATGCTGGAGATCGCATCCTTGTTGTCCACACCGACCTTCAGTGCGCTGGACAGCGCGTTGAGGGTGTCGCGGATCTTCTCGCCGTTGCCGTTGAGCATCGGGTAGAGCACCCGGCCCGACAGCGGGCCGATGCCCTCCTGACCCGGCTCCGGCTTCAGCGCGGCGGCGAACTGGTCGATGGTCTTGATCATCGTGTCCAGCTCGACCGGCGTCTTGGTGCGTGCCTTGGGCAGATGATCGCCGTCGGACAAGGTAGCGCCGCCGGTGTAGACCGGGGTCAGCTCGACGTGCCGGTCGGTGACGATGGACGGCGAGACGATCGCGGCGATGGCGTCCTTCGGGATCTTCACGTCCTTGTCGATGGACATGTGCACCTCGACCAGGGTGCCCTTGGGCACGATCTTGTCGACCTTGCCGACATCGAGCCCGAGCACCGTGATCGGGTTGCCCTCGTAGATGCCCGCGATGTTGTCGAAGTCCGCGGTGATCTGCAGGGTGTTGCCCAGCGCGTCGTTCACCGAACTCGGCAGCAGCGAGCAACTGCCGACCGTCATGGCGGCGGCGCTGATCATCAGCGCCTTCGCGACGGTCCTCAGCGGAAAGCCCGTGCGGAATCTCATCCCTGGCACCCCTCGATGACTTGGGCAAAGCACAACCAGTTGTCCGGGAACAGCCACGGCAGGCCGACATCGCCGTACGGACCGCTGCCACCCCAGGAGTTCGCCAGGTAGCGCAGGGTCGGCGGCATGATCGACAGCATCCGATCCAGGTTGTCCTTGTTCTTCTGCAGGCCTTCGGCCATGGTGTTCAGCTGCTGAATGGTCGGGCCGAGCTGATCGTTGTTCTCCGCGCCGATCGCCTCCAGCTGCTTGGTCAGCGTCGCGACGTTGTCCAGCAGCTGGCGCAGCAGCGCCTGGCGCTCCATCACCCGGTTGGCGATGGCCTCGCCCTGGGTGATCACCAGCAGGATGCTGTTGCGGTTGTCGCCGAGGATCCGGGTGACCCGGTCCAAGTCCTTCAGCAAGGTGTCGACCTCGGCCTTGCGGCTGTCGATCACCTTCGCCAGCGCGCCGACGCTGTCCAGCGCCTGCGCGGTGAGCTGCGGCGAGCCGTTCATCTGCTCGTTGATCAGGTTCAGCGAGTCGGCCAGTTTCTTGGTGTCGAGCGCTTCGAACTTCGGGGTGCCGACCTGCACCACGTCGGCCAGGTTGTACGGGACCGTGGTGTTGGACACCGGGATCCGCTTGCCCTTCAGGCCCGAACCGTCACCCGGCTCGAGATCCACGTACCTTGCGCCGAGCAGCGTGGCCATCTTGATCGAGGCACGCGCGTCCGGGCCCAGCTTGACGTCGTTGCTGACGCTCAGCGTCAGCAGCACATGGCTGCCCTCGAGCTCGGCGTCGACCACGCGCCCGGAGGACACTCCGGCGACGTTCACCTTGTCGCCGACCCTGATGCCCGCGGCCTGCACGAACTCTGCCTTGATCGACTGTTCGCCGACGCCGACGAGCTTGTAGACGCTGGACACCAGCAGCAGCACCACGATGAGGGCACCGCCGATGATGCCCAACCAGAAGTACCGGTTGCTCTCGAACCTGGACCTGAGCTTCGTCATCATGGGCGGCACACCGCCGAGTGCGAGGTGCCACCGATCTGGGAGAACAGACCGCGCGGGAAGAGGACACCGTAGAGCGACAGGTCCAGCCCACACAGGTAGGCGTTGGCGTAACCGCCCTCCGAGGTGTGCCTGCCCGCCGCCGACAGGACGTTCGGCAGGTCGATCGCCGCTTGATCGAGCTTGGCGCCGTTGTCCAGCAACAGCGTCAGCGCGGCGCTGGTGGAGTTCTGCGCCTCACGCAGGCTCGGCTGGATCCGGTCCATCATGCCGACCAGCGCCGTGGTCGCGGTCGCGATCTGCTCGGTCGAGCCGAGCAACGACTGCCCTTGTTCGTACAGGCCGCCGATCAAGGCCCGGGTCTGGGTCACCAGGGTCTCCAATTCATCACCTCGTTTCGCCAACCCCGACATCACGCCCGACAGGTTGGTGATCACATCGGACAGGATCGCGTCCCTGCGCTGGAAGTCGGTGGCCAGCTGTGCGGCCTGCACGATGAACGCGCTCAACGAGACGCCGTCACCTTGCAATGCCTGGATGAAGGTCTCCGACAGCCGGTTGACCTGTTCGGGCTGCAACACCTGGAACAGCGGCTGGAATCCGTTGAGCAGACCCGATACGTCGAACGACGGCTCGGTCCGATCGATCGGGATGGAACCGTTGTTCTTCAGCGGCGCCGGGCTCGACGACTTGCCGGGAGCCAGCGCCACGTACCGCTGACCGATCAGGTTCTGGTAGCGGACCAGCGCTTTGGTGTCGTTGTAGATCGTCTGGTCGCGCTGCACGATGAAGGTCACCTTGGCGACCGACTTCTTCAGATTCGCGTCCCGGCCCAGCTCGATCTTCTCGACCTTGCCCACCCGCACGCCCGCCATGCGGACGTCGTCGCCCTCGTGCAAGCCGAGCACGTCGGAGAACGTCGCGGAGTAGGTGTAGGTGTCACCGCTGACGATGCGCGCCAGCGTGTTCCACACCACCACCGTGACCAGGATCGACACGATCGCGAAGATGCTGAATCCGATCAGCGGTTTGCGAATGCTCATCGTCGGGCACCGTTGTCGGACACCTGCATGGTTCCGCCCTTCAGAATCGAGCTCAGCAGCAGATATTCGGCGGTGGTCGGCGTGCGGCCGAGCAGCGCGGTGATCGCGGCGTCACCCCGGTAGGAGATCGGCGCCGCCGAGGGAGTGCCTTCGGGCGCGGCGGCCGGAGCCACGGGAGCCGCGGGCGCCGCGGGCGCGGCCGGCGGAAGCAGACCCGGCAGCATGGGGAACAGTCCCTCGAGCGGAGTGCCCGCGAAGGGAACGGGTGCACCCCCGGTGGGGGCGGCCGCGGTCGCGCGGTTCGGATCGGGGGTGGTGACACCGGGGATCAGCGGCAGGCCGGGCATCGGCACCACCGGCGGAAGCCCGGCGGCCGACGCGAGCGCGCGCGGCTTCAGCTGTTCCGGCATTTCGCCGACATCGGCGACAGCGGGAGCGGTGTAGCAGCTCGGGCCGACCATGTCGCCGTAGCGCGGGCAGTCGGCCACGGTGTAGGGCCGGTACGGGGTGAGCGTGATGCCCGCGTCCCAGACCTGCTGCTTCTGCGGACCCCACTTGAATGTGGTGTCCATCCGGCGCATCGTCTCGCTGAGGTTCAGCAGGCTCCTGGTGATCGCGTCCGGGTCCGCGGCGAGAGCGCCGAACATGTCGTTGGTCCCCGCGGTGACCTCGATGCCCACGTTGGGGTTGCGGGCGAACAGGTCGTTGACCGTGTCGATGGTCCCGCTGGTCCCGGTGATCAGGGAGACCAGCTGGCTGCGACGGTCGGCAATGGTGCGCGCGGTCTGCACCGAGCTGCCGAGCACGTCGACGAGTTCGGGCGCGGACTGGTTGAGCGCGTTGAACGACGCGGAGAAGTCGCCCAGCAGCACCCCGAGATCCGGAATCGACTCGTCGACGGCCAGCAGCCAGCGGTCCAGCCGCTCGACGGTGGAGCCGGGCATGCGGCCACTGCCGTCCAGCGCTTGCGACAGGGTGCCCAGCACCCGGCCGAACTGCACCGGATCGATCTTGTCGAGGATGTTGCGGACCGTGGTGAGCGTGTCCTGCAGCGCGATGGTGCCCTTGCTGCGGTCCTCCTCGATGACCGAACCCTCGTGCAGGTACTGGTCGGCGGGGCCGTTGAAGACGAGTTCGACGGAGGTGACGGCGAACAGGTTGCTCGGCACCACGCGAGCGGTCACGTTGGACGGAATGTCGCCGGCGAACTCCGGCTTCATCTCGATGCGAACCTTCTGCAGCTCGCCCTTGGCCGCGACGTCGACGGTCTTCACCGCGCCGACGAGCACGCCGCGGAACTTGACGTCGGCCTGCTCGGGCAGACCGTCACCCGTGGTGGTCAGGTTCGCGGTGACGTTCACCTTCTCCTGGAAGAACCCCTTGTAGCGCAGCATCAGGAAGCTGAGCACCAAAGCGAACACGACCAGACCACACACGCCTGCGATGAGCAGCTGCCGCATCGTGGGCCCGCGCCCACTGGGATCGATGATCATCTGGTCTACCCCGAGATTCGGATGCCGGGGTTGACACCCCAGATCGCCAATGTCATGAACAGGTTCGCGAAAACGACCGCGATGATGCACATCTTGATCGCGCGGCCCGCGGCCACGCCGACGCCCTCGGGGCCACCGGAGGCGAAGAAGCCGTAGTAGCACTGGATGAACGTGGTGATCGCGACGAACAGGATCGCCTTGATCAGCGAATAGATGACGTCGGTCGGGATGAGGAACTGATAGAAGTAGTGCTGGTAGGTGCCTGTGGCGGTGCCGCCGATCAGCTGCACGGTCAGCGAGCAGGAGATGTAGGCCATGGTCAGGCCGAGGCAGTAGAGCGGGATGATGGCGATCATCGCCGCGAACATCCTGGTGCTGATCAGGTAGGGCAGCGGCCGGATGGCGATGGATTCGAGCGCGTCGATCTCCTCGGAGATGCGCATGGCGCCGAGCTGCGCGGTGAACCGGCAGCCCGCCTGCGCGGCGAAGGCCAGCGTCGCGAGCAGCGGGCCGAGTTCGCGAGTGGTCGCGAACGCCGAGATCGCTCCGGTGATCGGGCTCAGGCCGAGCAGGTTGAGCGAGTTGTAGCCCTGGATGCCGACGGTCATGCCGCCGAAGGCGCTCAGAATGACGACGACGCCGATGGTGCCGCCGCCGACGACGAGATTGCCGTTGCCCCAGGTGACGTCCGAGAGCAGACGCCACACTTCCTTGGGGTAGTGCTTGAGCGCCAGCGGAATCGAGCCGATCGAGCGCAACAGGAAGAACACCTGGTGGCCGAGCCTGGCGAGAAGATCGACCGGCGCCTGCGCGGATTTCCGGAACGCCTGGAGAGGCCGCAGCAGCGGCGGTACATAGGTTGATGACACCGGCTCAGACCACCTGTGACGGGAATAGTGCGTTGTAAACCTGGGTGATGATGAGGTTCACCCCGAACAGCATGATCGCGGAGCTCACCACCGCGGAATTCACCGAGTTCGCGACGCCGCCCGGACCGCCACGGGTGTTCAATCCGGTATCGCAGGCGATGATCGCCGCCAGCAGACCGAATATCAGCGATTTCGCCAGTGCGACAAGAAGATCGGTGGTCACGGCGAACGACGAGAAGGTGCCGACGTAGGAGCCCGGCGTTCCGTTCTGCGCGAAGATATTGAAGATGTAGCCGGTCAAGAAGCCTACGAAGACGACGAAGCCGCACAGCAGCACACTCACCAGCATCGCGGCGCCGAGCCGAGGGGCGACCAGCCTGCGCATCGGGTCGACGCCCATGACCTTCATGGCGTCGATCTCCTCGCGGATGGTGCGCGAGCCGAGGTCGGCGCAGACCGCGGAGCCGACGGCGCCCGCGATCATCAGCGAGGTGACCAGCGGGGCGCCCTGCTGGATGATGCCGAGGCCATTGGCCGCGCCGATGAACGAGGTGGCGCCGACCTGGCCTGCGACCGATCCGACCTGGATGGAGACGATGACGCCGATCGGGATGGCGACCAGCAGCGTCGGCGCCGCGGAGACGCTGGCCATGAACGCGCACTGCCGGACGAACTCGCCGAACGGGAAGCGCCTGCGGAAAATCGAGACGAACAGTTCGGCGACGGCCGCGAAGCCCATCGTGATCTGCCTGCCGAAGGTCTCCAGCGAACGCTTCGGATGATCCTGCCAGTAAGACCTCGTCCAATCGACCGCACCACTGAACCGTGACCCTGATGGTGGACTCTCGGTCGACTGCACTGGCTAATCCTCCTCGACGCCGGTTGGCTGCCCCGGCGACTCGTTTGCTTGACGCACCTTACTACGGAGTAGTGCAGAACACACCATCCACTTGTGATCGCAGTCATAGATGTCGCTCACCGTTGCCGGAAAGCAATGCTTAAGCCGTAGAACATTGGGAACGAGCCCAAACGCAGCGCCCTTACCTCTGGCACAAGCTACAGCCCAACTGCGTGAATCCACGATCCGCGGCGGCGGAACGGCGAATTACTTCGGATAATTATCATCGAAAATCAGATTTGTTTCCGGAGACCAACACCGCGCCTCCTTACTATCACCGTGACACTAACGGTCACGAGATTTTCACAATTGTGATAGCGGAATGCTATTAGCCTTGTAAGATACATTTCATCTCAGTTGTATGAAATGGGGTTGAAGCGCGGAGCAGTGGGGACAACCCCGTAGTGGTGACGCGCCCGAGGTCGTTTACTGACACGATGGGTGCGACAGATTGATATCGTGCGGGCTTCCGACGTCTGGAGGGACATGTTCAGCAAACTCGCCAAGGTGGCCAACGCCGCCTTCGCCGTCGCCCTGGGCGCGGCGCTGCTCGGCACGGGCGCAGGGGCCGCTAATGCCGACCCGGGCCCGCCGGTCTTGGGCGGTGGATCCGGCATCATCATCGACAACCAATTCGAGTGCACGGTCACGACTGTCGGCCACGACAACGCGGGACGTCTGGTCGGCCTGACCGCGGGCCACTGCGGCGACCCGGGCGCACAGGTCTACGCCGAAGCCGATCGGGGCGCGGGCGTGATCGGCCGGTTCGCCTACTCCAACCACGACCTCGACTACGCCGTCATCCAGTTCGATCCGGGCAAGATCACGCCGGTGAACCGGGTCGGCAACGTCACCATCACCGGTCTCGGGGCGCCGGCCAACTTCCCGCAGATCGTGTGCAAGGAAGGGCGCACCACCGGCAACACCTGCGGTATCGCCTGGGGTGACGTCTTCAGGACGAACGTCGAGACCTGGAGCCAGATGTGCGTGGTGGAAGGCGACTCCGGCGCACCGGTGGTCGTCGGGACGACGCTGGTCGGCATGGTGAACGCCTACCTGGCCATCGCATGCTTCGGCCCTGAGGTCGGTACCAACATGAGCTCGATCGTGGCCGACATCAACGCGCGCGGCGGCGTCGGCGCGGGCTACATCCCGATCTGATCGGACGACGCCCGCGACGAGCGGCCCGGAGGGAAGCGATCCATCCGGGCCGCTCATTGTTCGTTCAGGGCCGGTGCGACCGCGGGCCCCGCGACGCCGCACTGCGGCATGCAGTCGACGCTGTCCAACCTGGGTGCCCGCCGCACCGGACGCAGCAGCACGGCGGCGAGCGCCGCGCCGGTCACCAGCAATCCGGCACACAGCCACATCGCGGTGCCGAAGCCGTCGTCGAACGCCGCCGGGTCGCCCAGCGCACCCGAGATGCCGACGAGCCCGGGCAGCGTCGCCACCGCGAGCAGTTGCGCGGTGCGCGCGACGGCGTTGTTGACGCCCGAGGCGATGCCCGCCTCGCTCGCCGGCACCGCGCCGAGCACCGCACCGGTGAGCGGCGCGACCAGCGCCGCGAGCCCCAGCCCGAAGATCACGACACCCGGCAGCACGTCGGTCAGATACACGGTGTCCGGGCCGATGCGCAGCAGCAGCACCAGACCCGCCGCCGCCAGCAGCGGTCCGGCGGTCATCGGGATGCGCGGCCCGTGCTTCTGCGCCCAGCGCCCGGCGGGCGCCGAAAACGCCAGCATGATCAGCGTGACCGGCACGGTGGCGACGCCGGACATCAGCGGCGAGTACCCCGCTACCAATTGCAGTTCCAGCACCAGCAAGAAGAAGACGCCACCGAGCGCGGCGTAGACCGCGAGCGTCACGAGATTCGCGGCGGTGAACACCCGCGAGGCGAACAGCGCGGGCGGTACCAGCGGGTGGTCGCTGCGCAGCTCGATCACGACGAAGGCCCCGAGCAGCACGACACCGGCCACGACGAGCGAAGGCATGCCGTCGATCAGTCCGAGGGTCAGCGCACCGAGCGCCAGCGCCACCACCAGTGCGCCGGGCACGTCGAGCTGGGCGGCGGCGTCGGGATCGCGGCTCTCCGGCACGTGCCGCAGCGCGACCAGCACGACGACGAGGGTCAGCGGAACATTGAGGAAGAAGATGGACCGCCAGCCCGCGAACTCGATCAGCCAGCCGCCGAGGAACGGCCCGAGCGCGCCCGCCACACCACCGAAACCGGACCACAGGCCGATCGCCGCGCCTTGATCGCGCCGATCGATGGACGAGGAGATCAGGGCCAAGCTGCCCGGCGTGAGCATCGCGCCCGCTACGCCCTGCAGGATCCGGGCCGCGACCAGCATCTCGATCGTCGTCGCGACGCCGCACAGCACCGAGGCGAGCGCGAAGGCCACGGTTCCCCAGACGAACACCCGTCGCCGGCCGAGTTTGTCGCCGAGCGAGCCGCCGAGCAGGATGAACGAGGCGAGAGTCAGGGTGTAGCCGTTCAGCGTCCATTGCAGCCCGGCGACGTCCGTCTCCAGCGATTCACCGATACGCGGCAGCGCGATGTTCACGACCGTCGCGTCGAGCGAGGCGACCGACGAGCCGAGGATGGTGGCCAGCAGGATCCAGCGCCCGGTGCCGGAGCGCAGCCGCGGTAGCTCGGTGGTACTCACCAGCCCAACCTAGCTGGCCGCAGGTGGTGGGAAGTCCCGGTCAGAGTTCCTGTACGCAGACGACGAAGCGGCGCTTGTCGTAGACGTATCCGGTGCCGCTGCCGCAGACGCTGACGTCATCGGCCCCCTGCTGGATCTTGACCACCTTCACGCCCTTCGAGGGGGACGAACCGGCGCAGTCGATGCGCTTGGGGTCGTCACCGCCGACATCCATGCAGCCGCCGACCACCCAGTCGATGTCCAGGCACAGCGCGCCCTGTTCGATGCCGTTGATGGTCTCCGCGTAGTAGTTGTCGGCGTCGCTGCTGCACTGCGAGCTCTTGGACTTCTTGTCGATCACCTTGTAGTTCGACTCGCGGCTGCCACACGACGCCTTCTCGATGGTGGCGTTGGTGGTGGTGCCGCCGAGTTTCACGCAATCGTTGACGTTCGCGTCGAAGTCGGTGCTGCCGCTCGGCTTGCTCGTGGTCGGCTTGCTGGTGCTCGGCGTCGGCCTGCCGGAGGAGGGCTTCGGCGTGCTGGTCACCGATATCGCGTCGATCGTCCCGTCCACGGCGGGCTGGGCCGTACCGCTGACCGTGGAACTGCAGCCGACCAGCGACAACCCTGCCGCGATGGCGAATCCGGCGAAGGCGAGACGCCCCCAGGCCAGTTGACGAGACACGTACAGTCCTCCCGAGCTGTAACGCCGGCGAACTCACGCCCCCGTAATCCGAAGTTGCCATGGCTGCGCTTGAAATATCACGCCATGAATACACCATGGAGCGAGCGCGCGTCGAGCCGGAGACGGAAAACGACCGACGCCAACGGGTCTGGGTATGGTGGGTTTTCTGGTGTGAGAGGAGCCCCCGGGTGAAGCTGATCAGCGCAATCGTGTGTTCGACCGCCGCGATCGGAGGCTCTCTCGTCGTCCCGGGGGTGGCTTCCGCCACCGAAGTGCACTGCCGATCCGAACACGGGACCGACGTCACCGTCATCGACGGGGAGACGGCCTGCCGCGCGGCGACCGAGGGCCTCGGCGTGGCCAGGGCCAGTGGGATCGATGGCGTCGGCTACGCCAACGCGACCTCGGGCGCGACAGCCATCGGCATCGGCGCGGCGGGAGGCGTCGGCGCGAGCGAGGGCGCGGGCGGAGTTCCGGTGGCGGTCGGCTTCGGCCCCGACGCCGTCGCGCTGACCTCGACCGCCGACGAGCCGGGGACGCGGACGTTCGCGATCTCCATCGCGCTCGAAGGGTCGAGGGCGGGAGTGGAAACCGCCGAACAGGCGGTGGTCTGCCTGGGCGTGGCAGCCTTCGCGTGGAACGCCGACAGCGGCGAAGCGTGCTTGGCCACCCCTTTTGGGCTCTGGCAGACCCACTGAACGGGTTACCCTGGTTGACCAGCCCGGATACGGCGGTCAGGAGGTGACCCCATGGTTTCGGCAATGGCGGCGGACGACTTCGAGCCTGCCGATTCGGCCCGCGAGAAACTGTCGGCACCGCACGAGATGCTGGTCGACCCGCGTTTCATCCGGCTTGCCGATCAGTTCTTCGGCCTGTTCGCGCAGCCCGCGCGCGGTGGCGGCGCGCTCGCGGTCTACCTCGACGGTAAGCCCGTGGTCGACATCTGGGCCGGCTGGGCGGACAAGGAGCGGCGCTGGAACGGCGACACCGTCGCGCTGACCTTCTCCACCGGCAAGGGCGTGGCCTCGACCGTCGTGCACCGCGTGGCCGAACAGGGTCTGATCTCCTACGACACGCCGATGGCCGAGTACTGGCCGGAGTTCGCCGCGCACGGCAAGGACGACATCACGGTCCGCGACGTGCTCTGCCACCGCGCCGGCTTGCACCGGGTGCGCGGCCTGGTCCCCGGCCGCGAAGGCATCCTGAACTACGAGGCCGTGGTCCGGGCGCTGGCCGACAGCCCGCCGGACCCCCGGCGCATCCGCACCTCCGGCTATCACGCGATCACCTTCGGCTGGCTGGTCGCCGAACTCGTGCAGCGGGCGACGGGCAGGTCGTTCACCGAGGTGCTGCGCACCGAGATCGCCGAGCCGCTCGGTCTGGACGAGTACTGGTTCCGCGTCCCGGAAACCGAACGACATCGGATCGCCAAGATCTTCCGGCCGCTCGGTCCGCCCGGCGTCCGCTGGAACACCGCCTCCTCCGTGCTGTCCTGGGTGCGGCCGGTGCGCGGGCTCGCCGAGGCGGGCATGCCCGAGAGTTTCGACGAGCTGGTCCGCGATCCCCGGGTGCACGACTCGGTGATGCCGGGCTGGAACGGAGTGTTCTCGGCCCGCGCCCTCGCGCGGATGTACGGCGCGCTGGCCAACGGCGGGGTGGTCTACGCGGCCGGGTCGAGACAGGACGTGCACGGTTTCGGCGCGCCCGGACCCGAGCAGGCCGTGCGGCTCCTCGAGCCCGCGACGATCGCGACCATCGCCGAGGTCCAGCCCACCCACAGTCGCGACTACGTACTCGGTCTGCCGATCCACTTCACCCTCGGCTATCACCGCCCGGTGCTGATGTCCAAGCAGCAGCCGCGAAACGCGTTCGGCCATTACGGCGTCGGCGGCTCCGGTGCGTACGCCGACCCGGATCTCGGCATGTCGATCGCGTTCGTGACCAATGGCCTCGGCAGCATGGTGACCGCGCTCGGCGACGCGAGGCTGGCGCGGCTGGCCGCGACCGCGCAGGCCACGGTGCGCAAACACAAGCAGGCGGCGAGTTAGCGTCGAACCGCTCCGGGGGCGACTTCGTGTTTCTCGGTATGAACCTGCGGATGCTGGAAGCCCAGGCGGGCGCCGGACCTCGTGTGCCGCGCTCGACGGCACTGCACGCCGCAGCCGCCGGCATCGATTTCGACCGGTATTTCCGGTGGCGAAGGGCGCGCGAGGGCGACCCGTTCTACGTGCGCTTTCCCGGCTTCGGCGCGGTGTTGTTCACCGGGACGGCCGCCGGCGCCCGCGAGATGTTCCGGTCGCCGGTGGAGTTCTCCGAACCGCCACGACCGAATCCGATCGAGCCGATGGTCGGCGCCGCGTCGTTGATCCTGGTTTCGGGCGAGCGCCACCGTCGCGACCGCGCGCTGCTCGCGCCCGCCTTCCACAGCGCCCGGATACGGGAGTACGGCGCGCTGATCCGGGAAGCCACCCTCCGCGAGATGGCGGGGGAAAGCGGCCAGGCGTGGGTGACGGGCGCGCGCGTCGATGCGCGAGCGGCGGCACGCGCGCTCACGCTGCGGGTGATCACGACGGCGGTGTTCGGCGTGCGCGACCAGGAGCGGCAAGCGCAGTACACCGCCGCGGTGACGGACTTCATCACCGCGTTCTCCGGACCGTTGCTCCTGCTGCCCGCGCTGCGCCGCGGACTGCGCGGACACGGCCCGTGGGACCGGTTCCGCGCCGCCCGCGACCGGCTGGATCGGTTGATCCGAGCCGACATCGCGCGCAGGCGCGGTCACATCGCCGCGGAACCCGCCGACGTGCTCGACGTGTTGCTGTCGGCGGATCGGGGCGACACCGACGACGAACTGTGCGAGCAGATCCGCACCTTGCTGGTCGCCGGGCACGAGACCACCGCGACCACGCTGGTCTGGGCGCTGTTCCGGCTGCACCGCGCACCGGAGGCCTTGGCCCGCCTGCGGCGGGAACTGCGCGCCGCGGGCCGGGACGCGAGCCCTGCGGAGTTGGCCGCACTGCCGTATCTGGACGCGGTCTGCCAGGAGACGCTGCGGCTGCATCCGCCGGTGCCGATCGTGCTGCGCCGCCTGACCGAGCCCTTCGCGCTGCGCGGCGTGGCGCTCGCGCCGGGGGACACGATGGGGATCGCGGTGCCGTTGCTGCACTCCGACCCTGAGGTGTGGCCGGATCCGCGGCGCTTCGATCCCGGCCGCTTCACCGGGCGCCGCTACCGGCCGTTCGAGTTCGCCCCGTTCGGCGGCGGCCATCGGCGCTGTGTGGGCGCGGCACTCGCGGACTACGAACTACGGGTCGCGCTGGCCACGATCCTCGGGCGGGTACACCTGCGACCGGCGCCGCGGTACGCGCGTGGGAGCGTCCCGCGCTCGGTGCCGCACAACATCGCGACCGGTCCGCGTCGCCCGATTTCGTTCGACGTGATCAGTGAGCTTCATCACTAACTGGTTTGGGGTGAACCAACTTTCGCCCATCTCATCGCACCGGTCGGCCACCGCACGATCCGTCGTGACCGGGAGGTTTGCCCGCACCGATACCCAACCGGAGTGATTGTGACTCATGCCACAGTTGATGCGGTATGCGCATCACTCTGAAACGCCGGTAGCTTCCGGCCGCGCCGGGACGGTAGGAATGGACGACGGGTCGGGCCGTCGATACCCGTGGGGCGCTCTTCTGGCTCCACGCTGAAATGAAAAATCTCGCTACGCGCGCCTACGCGTGCGCGCGAGAGATGGAATGGACGAGAAACCTATGCATGCCGCTTTGCACACCGGGTCGTTGCCTGCTCGCCGTAAGGGAGCTCGGCTGACCCGCCGGATGCGCGAGGGCGTCCTGCTGTCGGCCGCGATCGCGGCAGCCGGTGTTCTGCTCGTCGCGCCCGCACACGCCGAACCGATTCCAGGGATCGGCACCGGCTCGGCCGCCGCGGCCACCGAGCCCGAGCCGCAGGCGAACTTCGCCCCGCCCTCGATCAACATCGCCGACGGCGAGGTCGTCGGTGTCGCGCAGCCGATCATCATCACCTTCAAGGAGCCGGTGGCCGACCACGCCACCGCCGAGAAGGCCATCAAGATCACCTCGTCGAACGCCGCTCCCGGCCACTTCTACTGGCGCGGCGACAAGCAGGTCCGCTGGCGGCCGGACGAGTTCTGGCCGGACAACACCGACGTGCAGGTGCAGGCGGGCGGCACCACCAGCTCGTTCCGCATCGGCGACGCCTTCGTGACCACCGCCGACGACACGACTCACACCATCACCATCACCCGCAACGGCGAGGTGGTGAAGGAGATGCCCACCTCGATGGGCAAGCCCAAGCACGAGACGCCGAACGGCACCTACATCGTCGGCGAGCAGCTGCGCAAGATGACCATGGACTCGTCGACCTACGGCGTCCCGGTCACCGACCCCGAGGGCTACAAGCTCGAGGTCGAGTACGCCACCCGCATCTCCAACAGCGGCATCTTCGTACACGCGGCTCCGTGGTCGGTCGCCCAGCAGGGCGTCTCCAACGCCAGCCACGGCTGCCTGAACGTCAGCACGGAGGACGCCAAGTGGTTCTTCGAGAACGCGCGCCGCGGCGACCCGGTGATCGTGCAGAACACCCAGGGCGGCACGCTCAGCGCGAGTGACGGCCTCGGGGACTGGAACTGACATCCGGTAACTCCCGACCGGCGCTCCGAGAGGCGCTGTCCAACCCGGACGCGAAACTGCGGGTGAGCACGCGCTCGCAGATCGCGGCCCTGCCGAAGCGGCTGGGCGCCACCACGTTGTATGTCACCAGCGACCAGGTCGAAGCGATGACCATGGGTGATCGGGTGGCGGCGCCGGGCGAAGGCGAACTGCAGCAGATCGCCTGCCGCGCGTGCTCTACGACGACCCGGTGAACACCTTCGTCACCAGATCTTCACGCGCTCGGCGGGTTCCAGGTACAGCGCATCGCCGGGTTCGACGCCGAACGCCTCATGGAAGCTGTCGATATTGCGCACAACCGCGTTGCACCGGAATTCCGGCGGCGAATGCGGGTCGGTGGCGAGCCGGCGGATTGCCTCCTCCGCGCGGGCCTTCGTGCGCCACACCTGCGCCCAGCCGTAGAACACCCGTTGCAGGCCGGTGAGCCCATCGATCTCCGGCGCGTCCGCGCCGCCCAGCGAGATCTGGTAGGCGGCCAGCGCGATGGAGAGACCGCCGAGGTCACCGATGTTCTCGCCGATGGTGAACTGGCCGTTCACGGTGTGCTCGTCCGGGAGGTCCTTGGGGGAGAGCACGTCGTACTGGTCGATCAGCGCCTTGGTGCGTTTGCCGAATTCGGCGCGGTCCTCGTCGGTCCACCAGTCCACCATGTTGCCGTCGCCGTCGTACTTCGCGCCCTGGTCGTCGAAGCCGTGCCCGATCTCGTGGCCGATCACCGCGCCGATCCCGCCGTAGTTGGCCGCGTCGTCGGCGTCCATGTCGAAGAACGGCGGCCGCAGGATGGCGGCCGGGAAGACGATTTCGTTCATGCCCGGGTTGTAGTAAGCGTTCACCGTCTGGGGAGTCATGAACCACTCGTCGCGGTCGACCGGACCGCCGAGCTTGCGTAGATCGCGATCGTGCTCGGCCGCGTAACCCCTGCGGTAGTTGCCGACCAGATCGGCCGGGTCGATCACCACGCCGGAATAGTCTCGCCACTTGTCCGGGTAGCCGATCTTCGGGGTGAACTTCTCCAGCTTGGCCAGCGCGGCGACCCTGGTGTCCTGACCCATCCACTCCAGCTCGGCGATATTGCGGCGGTAGGCCTCCTGGAGATTGGCCACCAGCTCGACCATGCGGGCCTTGGCTGCCGGCGGGAAGTGCTCGGCCACATACAGTTTGCCCACCGCCTCGCCGAGCAGGTCCTGCACCAGCGTGACCCCGCGCTTCCAGCGCTCCCGGTTCTCCTCGGCTCCGGTGAGCGTGCGGCCGTAGAAGTCGAAGTTCTCCTCGACCACCGCCTCGGTCAGATATGGCGCACGCGAGCGCAGCACCCGCCAAGCCGCCCACGCCTGCCAGTCCGCGAGCGGCTCCTCGGCCCAGAGCCGCGCGAACGTGCGCAGATAGTCCGGCTGACGCACCACCGACTCGGCGAACAGCTCCGGTCCGGCCCCGTCTACACCCTCGGCCAGCGCGGAAGTCCAAGCTGCCCAGTCGAATTCGGGATGGTCTCCGGCCAGCGCGGCGAAGGTGGTCAGGTTGTACCGGAGTTCCGCGTCTCGGCGGCGCACCACGTCCCAGTGCCCGGCGGCCAGCTTCCGTTCCAGCGCGAAGACGCGTTCGCCGACGGTGTCGAGATCGTCCGGCAGCAGCCCGGCAACGTGCGGATCCGTGGCGGCGAGGGCGAACATGCGGCCGATGTGCGCGATGTACTTCGCGCGGATCTCGGCGAACTCGTCCTGCCGGTAGTACGACTCGTCGGGCAGGCCGATGCCGGACTGGCTGACGTGCGCCAGATAGCGGTTGGAGTCCTTGTCGTCGGTGTCGACGAAAACGGCGACGGCGCCTCCGACACCGGTGCGCTGCAACCGGCCGAGCAACGCCGCGAAAGCCCCCTTGTCGGCGACCTCGGCGATGGCCGCTAGTTCGGCCGCGATGGGGTCGAGACCGGCGGCGGCCACCGCGTCGGTGTCCATGAAGCTGGAGTACAGGTCACCGATCTTGCGGGCCTCGCTGCCCGGCTCGGCGCCGGCGGCCGCGGCATTCTGGATGATTGCCTGCACGTCCAGCTCGGCCTGGTCGTAGAGCGCGCGGAAGGCGCCGTCCACGGCCCGGTCGGCAGGGATCTGGTGCTCGGCCAGCCATTTGCCGTTGACGCGCGCGAACAAGTCGTCCTGCACCCGCACGTCCTCGTCGAGGTAGGACAGATCGATACCGGAAGGTCGGGTCAGTTCGGAAGTCACGGTGTCCAGTATGCCGACAAGCGCGCCGACCGGCCCCCGGGCGCGGCGGGCCCGGGGGTAGCGAGCAGGGAGATCAGGCAGGCGAGACGACGCGATCGAACTCGCCGTCGTGCGCGCCGAGTAAGAACGCGTCCCACTCCGCCGGGGTGTAGGTGAGAGTGGTTCCGCCGTGGCGCAGTGCGATGTGGCCGTCGGCTGCGGGATGCGCGCTCAATTCGCCGTTCGATCGCCCGCGGGTGCGCACCGCGTCCAGGAAGGCGGTCCATTCGGCTCCGGTGACGGTGATGACGGGCTCTTCGGCGGGGCGGTTTGCCGGGTTGCGGCGAAATTTGCTGTCACGGATGAGCACCGCGTCACCAGCGAACCTGACCTCGACGCATTGGTTGCCGTTGTTCGATCTGGTCGATGTGAACCAGCCGGTGCGTACCGGCTGTGCGGTGGTGGCCATGGGCAGGATTTTACACGCGGGAATAGCGCCTGATCAGGGCTAATGACTCCGCTCGTGACAGGGATTGCTCTACCGCGCGCAGGTATGCGAAGCGCAGATCGCGGACCAGATCCGGGTCCTCCACTGCCCCGCCGAACACCGCGCTCTCCACCCAGCCGAAGGTGGGCAGTTGCTCGCCGGCGAAGTCGATGAGGTGAAAACTGGAGCCGCCGAGCACCGCGCCCGCGGTGGCCGCGAACGGAATGACGCGCACTTCCACGGTGTCCAGTTCCTCGATCAACTCGGCCAGATAGGTCAACTGCCCGCGCAGCACGTCCGGGCCGCCGGTCTGCTGCAGCAGCGTGCCCTCGCCGAATACCGCGGTGAGCTCCACCGGCTCCGCGCCGCGCAACCGCTCCTGGCGCCGCATCCGGATCGCCACCAGCTGCTCGACCTGGACCGGCCGGATCATCACGTCCGCGCTGATCAACGCGCGCGCGTAGTCCTCGGTCTGGAGCAGGCCCGGCACGACGAGGCTGTCGTAGCTGCGAATGCTCTGCGCGCCGTATTCCATGCCGTAGAGCCGCTGCAGCTCCGGGCCGATCAGCGCCGAGGATTTCGCCCACCAGCCGCGCTGCTTGCTGGCCTCGAGCAAGGCCAGCAGCTCCGCGCGCTCCTCGGTCTCCACGTCGAGCAGTTCGAGCACCGGGCCGATGGTCTTGGTGGTGAGCACTCGGCGGCCCTTCTCCACGTGCGACCAGTTGGCCGGGGTGAAGCCCACTCGCCGGGCGAAACCCGCGGAGTCGAACCCGCGCTGTTCGCGCAGTTCACGCAGTCGAAGCACCAGCTCCCAGCGGGCAACGGTGGGGGAGACGGGCGCCATGGGTGGGGATGCTACGCCCACCTCGGCGCCCGCTGTGAGTGACTATTGTCAAGCGACTTGGCCAGGACTAGGGTCGAGGCAGCGATCGATTCTTCCGAGCACGCGTCCACCACAGCGAGGCGAGGTTGTTCGACATGAGTACATCGCGCATCGAATCGGCCAGACATCTCGCGTCCACGGACTTCCCCTCGATCCAGGACGCGTTCGCTCGCTGCCGTCGCTATCGCGAGAGCAACGGCCTGTACGGTCTCGTAGACCCGATCCTGGGTCGCATCATGCTGGAGGTCGGCTCGGTCGGCGCGGTCGTGATGCCCGCCGAGGTCGGCAGGCGGGTACGCGAGCGCTTGACCTCCGGGCCGGAGCCTCGCCCGGGGCCGATCATCGCGCATCCGCGCGCGGATCGCTGGACCTTCCTGACCGGCCCCACCGACAACTCGTATCTGGACACCGGGCTGTTCGCCGACCTGTTCCGGGTCTGCGCCTCGATCGGCCTGCCCGGCAGCCACATCGTGCTGCCGTCACCCACCGACGAACACGGCGGCTACCGTACCTGGGTCGTGGCGCCGGACGGGGACTTCCGGCGCGAATTCGCCGAGGTGATCGCCACGACCCGGGCGTGCGCGGCGGCTAGCGGGGCGTCGGCGCGGGCGCCGGAGTAAGCGTGATGCTGTATTTGTCCTGCAGCTTCTCGTTCCAGTCGCGCTCGCACTGCTCGATCTTGGCCTGGTCGTCGCCCGCTTTGTTCACGCAGTCCACGAAGTCCTTGCCACCCGAGTCGACGAAGAAGTTGTAGCCCACGATGGTGAGCAGGACGGCTCCCACGATGCCCAGCACGCCGAGGACGACGCCGGTGATCGCCATGCCCATGCCCCCCGCGGTGCCCGCGCGGGCTTTGAACACCGCGACGATGCCGAGGATGACGGCGAAGATGCCGCAGACATAGCCGCCGATGATCGTCCAGAAGAACAGCAACGCGAGGATGCCGAGCACCAGCGCCGTGATCGCCAGGCCCCTGCCCTTCGGCGATTCCTGCCAATAGGTCGGCTGGCCTGGGTATTGGCCGCCGGGCGGCGGGGGATACTGACCCGGCGGCGGATACTGGCCGGGCGGCGGGGGCGGATATTGCGACATGGACTTCCTCTCCGTCGGTGCCTCGCGTTGCTCGGTCCGGACGAGGTGGTCCGAGGGTGCGCGGCGTCGCCTACTGATCGCCCGCCCAACGGACGTTTGTTAATACGAACCGGCTACTGGGCGCCCAGCCGAGCATGCATCTCCCACACCAGGATCTCCGAAGGCTGCCGCGCCACCACACGTTGGCCGCCCGACCTGGTCAAACGCACAGCGTCGCCCTCGTAGAGCGGCCCGACTCCCTCCATGTCCACCTCACCGCGCGCCACGAACAAGTGCAGGTACGGGGCATCGGGCAGGTCGACGGCCTGCTCGGCGCCCGGCTCCGCGCTCGCCATGCGCGCCACGTGCAGCGCCGAATGGCTGCTGTTGATGGCGATGGCGGTCCGATCACGGTAGCGGGGCAGCCCCGAGGCGACCGTGACCAGACCTCCGCCCGCGAGTTCGTCGTCGATCTCCAGCTGTTCGTAGCCCGGGGTCAGCCCCGGCTCGTCGGGCACCACCCACATCTGCACGAAATGCACGGGCTCCTCGTGTTCGGGGAGGTGCCCGTCCAGGCGCCACGAGTCGTTCTTCTCCGAGTGCAGGATGCCGGTGCCCGCGCTCATGCGCTGGGCCAGCCCGGGATAGATGACGCCGCTGTGGCCCAGAGAATCCTGGTGTACCAGACTGCCGCCGAGCACCCAGGTGACGATCTCCATGTCGCGATGCGGGTGGGTGTCGAAACCCTGGCCGGGGGAGACGACGTCTTCGTTGTTGACCAGCAGCAGGCCGTGGTGGGTGTTGTCGGGATCGTAATGTTCCCCGAAGGAGAACGAATGCTTCGAATCCAGCCAGGAGACCCGCGTCTTCATGCGGTCGCCGCCACGGTGGACATCGATGTGTGGTGTCGTGAGTGTGGACATCATGGTCCTCCTCTCGGGACCGTGCACCGATCGCCATTCAGGGTAGGAGTTCTTCCGCCGCGGTACTCCGCATTCCTAGTAAATTGTGCCGCACTCGGCATTTTACGCGAGCGACCGGAAGGTGAACGGGAGGCGAGCAGAACCAACCGGTACGTCGAAACGTCGGGCCACCTCGTCGGATATCGCGGCCCGACCCCGATTGCCCAGCGCCCCAACGCCAACCGGAGGTAATGACGTGCTGGACCCCGATGACCTCGCTCGGCTGGAGCAGCAACTCCGCAGCGAAGCGCGCGTCGACGGCATCGCGCATTTCGTGATCGGCGTCGCGGTGTTCCGCGAGGGTCGGCTTCTGGTGGTGCGCCGGGTCGCCGACGACTATCACGGCGGCATGTACGAACTGCCCGGCGGGGGGGTCGAATCGGGGGAATCATTCGCCGAGTGCGTCGCGCGCGAATTGCTGGAGGAAACGGGACTGCGGCTGCGCGCGGTCATCGACTTCCTCGGTGGATTCGATTACGCCACGCGGACGAAGGCGAAAGTGCGGAAATACAGCTTCGTCGCGGAGGCCGAACCGGGCGATGTCGCCCTCGCCCCGGGGGAGCACGACGCGTTCGCCTGGATCGACGCGAGCGCACTCGACGAACTGCCGATGGCGCCGGATATGCGGGCGACGGTGAGCGCGCTGGTCGACCGGGTCTGATCCGCCGGCCCTGCCGACGCGCGAGCGTGCGACGGCGTCGGCGCACACAGTAGTCTCGCGGACGTGTCGACTGGTCACGCCGAAGGCCTCACTCCCGCGGAGCAACGGCCGGAAGGACTGCTCGCCACACTTCGGCGAAGCCCAGGCGTGGCGCGACTGGCGGTGGTGCGTTTCGCCGGGCAGTTCGGCGACGGGATGTTCCAGGCGGCGCTGTCGGGCGCGATTCTGTTCAACCCCGAGCGGCAGACCGATCCGCTGGCCATCGCCGCGGGATTCGCGGTGCTGCTGCTGCCGTATTCGCTGATCGGCCCCTATGCGGGCGCACTGCTGGATCGCTGGGACCGGCGCGCCGTGCTGCTGGCGGCCAACGTACTGCGCGCCGCGCTGATCGCGCTGGTCAGCGTAGGGCTGCTCGCCGGAGTCGGCGAGACGCCGCTGCTGTTGCTGGCCTTGGCGGTGGTGGGTGTCAGCAGATTCGTCCTGGCGGGCGTCTCGGCCGCGCTGCCACGGGTGCTGGCGCAGACATGGCTGGTGCCGATGAACTCGGTGCTGGCCACGGTCGCCTCCGGGTGCGCGGGCGCGGGCGCGGCCATCGCGGTGGGCGTGATCGGCCTGATCGGAGCGGGCGACTTCGCGTCGGCGGTCGCGGTCGCGATCAGTGGCGCCGGGTCGCTGCTCGGCGCGGCGCTGGCGGCGGGGTTCCCGCGGCACGTGCTGGGCCCGGCGCCGGATGCGGCGAAGGGCGAGAACACGGTCCACGCGATCGCCACCGGTCTGCGTACCGGCGCCATGGCGGTGTGGGAGTCACGGGCGGTCACGACGGCGATGCTGGGCATCGGTACCCATCGGATCGTCTTCGGGGTGAATACGCTGATCATGGTGCTGGTTCTGCGCCAGACCCCGGTGGACGGCACCGGACTCAGTGGCGGCCTGGTCGGTTTCGGCGTCGCGATCGGCGCCACCGCCGGGGGCATGCTGGTGGCCGCCGTCGTCGCGCCGCTGCTCATTCCCCGGCTCGGGCGGGCACGCACCGTCGTCGCCGGGCTGGTCACCGCCATGCTGGTGCAACTGACCCTGGTGACGCCGATCGCGTTCGCCGACGCGGGAGCCGCGGTGCAGCGTGCGCACGAACTGCTCTTGGCGGGTGCGTTCCTGCTGGGTCTGGCCGGACAGACGATCAAGCTGACCGGTGACGCCACCATGCAGATCGATATCGACGACGCTCGCCGCGGCCAGGTGTTCGCTCTGCAGGACACCGTTTTCAACATCACGTTCGTGCTGGCGATCGCGGCCGCGGCGGCGATCATCCCGGACGACGGCCGATCCGCGGTCGTGGTGCTGACCGGCGCCGGCGTCTACGCCACGGGCATCGCGGCCATTGCGGTGAACACGCGCCGCCGCGCGGTCAATTGAGGAACAAATCGTCGCCGGCGTCACGCCGGGCACGGTAGAGCCAGTCCGCGAGATGCTCGGGCAGCGCGCCGGCGTCCGCGTGCTCGTATCCCGCCTGCGAATCCGGTAGTCGCGAGTCGCCGAGCAGTCGATCCGGCGCGTCCGCGTCCGTGCGCACGATCCAGTCCAGCGGCTCGCTCGCGACATCCGCGGGCAGACCGGTGATCTCGTGGTTCCATGTGCCGAGGTCGGTGGGATCGGTGAAGAAATGGTCGAGCACACCGTCGTCGTCGAGATCCAGCGCCGCGACGCCGGCCCGGCCCGAACCGGCCGGATCCCATAGCGCGTCGTCGGCGATACCGTCCCCGTCGAAGTCCAGCCGCACCGCGTCGGCCGCGCCCGTGCCGCCGAGTTCCAGGTCGGCCTCGCTGGTCCAGACGTGCACGGAGCCGTCACCGGTACCGAACACGTACTCGATCTCGTCCATACGTCCTTGGACGCACGCGGTGCGGCGGCGGTTCCATCACGCGGGCTTTTTCGATTCGCCGTCCCCCGATCGCGGCCGTTGTTCCGGTAAGTTGGCCTGTCAGCGGCCGACCGACAGGAGTCGATACGACATGGGTTTTCCGGTGCACAACCCCGATGTGGTACGAGAACTGCTGGGCGCGTGTGAAACTCGATCCGCCACCGTGCATCCGATCGCTTGACGACCGCGGCCGGGCCGACCTGATGCGCACCTCCGCGATCACCTCACCTCGTGCACCGGCCCTGTTCGGCGCACTGCTCGTCGCCGCCCTCACCGTGCCGATGCCCGCCGCGCAGGCCGCACCGCTTCCGTGGGCGCCGCCGCCGGTGAACAGCTGCGGTGAAGTCGGGTTCGATCCGCTGAATCGCGAGCCCGATCCCGCGCAACCGCCTCCGCCCCCGCTGCCGCCGCAGATCGACATCCCCGTCCCGATCCCGGAACTCACCCCCGTTCCGGTGCCCGACCCGCCGCAGGACAACACACGGATCGTTCCAGATCCGCTGCCCGAGAATCCGTGCGACAACCCATGCCCGGACATCAGGGACTATCCCGAGCACCCCGAGCCCGATCCGGATCCCAGCCCGACGCCCGAGACCGGCGCGGATGAGGGGACCGGCTCCTCCGGCTCGGCCTCGGGCAGCGCTTCCGGCTCCGGCTCGGGTAGCGGTTCGGGTTCCGGTGCGCCCGTGAAACTTCCGCGCGTCGAGTTCAAGCCGGAGGTCGAGCCGATTCCCGTTCCGGTGCCCGGCGGCCAAGGCGAGGAGCCGCAGCCCGCCCCACCGCAGGTGGTGCATCCGGCCGAACCGGGACCGCTCACCGCCCCGGTGGCCGCGCCCGTCGTCGAGTCGGTCCGGCTGGTCGGACAGGTGACCGGGCACGGCTCGGAGAACCGCACCGACATGCGCTGGCAGGTCGACGGCACCGATCTCGGGTTGATGTGGGAGACGGCGCCTGGTGAGGTCGCCGTCGTCTTCGGCGACACCTTCGGCGAAGGCTGGGGCGTCGGAGGCGCGGGCAACGACGACCAGGACTGGCGCAGCAATGTCATCGGTTTCAGCACCGACCGCGAGCTGTCCGACGGTCTGACGCTGGACACCTTCGCCCAGGACAGCCGCTGCCACGCCGCGGAGATCCTGGGCAGCCGCAAGATCAAGAACTGGGAGACCACCACCATCCCGACCTCCGGGTTCGCCGTCGGAAACCGGCAGTACCTCAGCTACATGTCGGTGAACAGGTGGAGCCGCATCCCCGGCCTGTGGTGGACGAACTACGGCGGAATCGCCTATTCCGACGACCACGGGCGTACCTGGCGCAAAGACCAGCATGCCAAGTGGGAGAACCTGTTCGGTCTCGGCAAGTTCCAGGTCGCGGCGATGGTGCCACAGGGCGGCTACGTCTACATGTTCGGCACACCCAACGGGCGCATCGGCACGATCGCACTGGCCCGTGTGCCCCAGAACGAGATCCTCAACAAGTCCGCCTACCAGTATTGGGTGGGCGGCGCCTGGGCGCCCGCCGCCGAGAACCAGGCCACCCCGTTGGTGCTCGGCATGGCCAGCGAACTGTCGGTGCGCTACGACCGGGAGACCGGGCAGTGGCAGATGGTCTACCTCGATTCGGCGCGCGGCGCGATCGTGTTGCGCACTGCGGCGAGCCCGCAAGGCGCGTGGACGGACGCGGTCCCACTGGTGTCCACCGCCGACTACCCGAAGTCCTACGGCGGATTCATCCATCCGTGGTCGACCGGCGACGACCTGTACTTCATGCTCTCGGCGTGGGACACCTACAACGTGTACCTCATGCACGCCCGGCTGGAGCCGAGCGCGAACCAGGGTCAGCCCGCACGCACGAACCGCACCGGCTGACCGGGCCGAGTCTGCGCGATCGCGTCGACGTCCGCGTCCACCACCACCCCGATCACCGGATAGCCACCCGTGACGGGGTGATCGGCGAGGAACACAACCGGCTGTCCGCTCGGCGGCACCTGGATGGAGCCGAGGGCCATGCCTTCGGTCGGCAGTTCGCGAGTGACCTTGCGCGACAAAGGCGGGCCGGTGCGGCGGGCCAATCGGGCGCCGACCCGGTCGGTGTCGGCGGAAACCTCCCACTCGCCCACGAACAGGGCAGCGGCGTCGGTGAACCAGTCGTCGCGCGGTCCGGGCACGGCCCGCACGGTGACGACGCCGGCGGGCAGCTCCGCGACCGGGGCGACATCCACGACCGGGATCGTTCGCGGAGAAGGCCCGACCGGCAGGCGATCACCCTTCACCAAAGGCTCCGGCCCCAGGCCCGACATGGTGTCGCGGCTGCGGGAGCCGAGCGTCTCCGGCACATCGATGCCGCCGCGCACCGCGACGTAACTGCGCAGCCCGACGGACGCGTAGCCGAGCCGGAGCGTCTGCCCGGGTTCGAGTTCCAGCACGCTCGCGTGACCCACCGGTCTGCCGTCCACGGTCACGGGCGCCGGCGCGCCCGTGACCGCCAGCATGACGTGTTCCTCCACGCGCAGCGCGAGTCCTCCGAGCAGCACTTCGACGGCCGCATGTCCCTCCGGGTTGCCGACCAGGCGATTGGCCAGCCGCAGCGACCCGCGGTCCGCTGCCCCCGCGGCGCCGACACCGGAATCGAACCACCCGGGCCGTCCGAGATCCTGGATGGTGGCGAGGGGTCCGACCTTTTCCACGACGATCATCGACCGTCACCCGCATCGATGAATCGCACCGTGGCGCCCGCGCGGATCAGCGCGGGCGGGTCGCGCTCCGCATCCCACATCCTGAGGTCGGTGGTGCCGATCAGCTGCCATCCACCGGGTGTGCTGCGCGGGTACACGGCGCTGTATCCACCGGCGAGCGCGACCGCGCCCGCCGGAATCGACGTGCGCGCCTGCGCTCTGCGCGGAACCGACAACCGGCCGTCGGGCGATTCCAGGTAGCCGAAGCCCGGCGCGAAACCGACGAAGGCACATCGCCACACGGTGCCGGTGTGCGCGGCGATCACCTCCGCGGGCGTGACCTCCAGCATCCGGGCCACCTCGTCGAGGTCGGCGCCGTCGTAGCGCACCGGGATCGACACCGGATCGGCTCGGAAGGCGCTGTCGGGCAATGTTCCACGGGAAACAGGCCGCTCCGCGTGCAGTGCGACCAGCAGCGTCGTCAGCGCCCGGCGGACCGCTTCCGCGTCACCGGGAGAATCGAGCGTCAGGAGTACCGTTTCCGCAGCGGGCAGCAGGTCCTGCACGCCGGGGACCGGGCGAGCCCGCAGCGCCGCTACGAGTTCCGCGACCATGTCCCGCCGCTGCGGGGTGATCAACAGCGCCCGATCGCCCGCCGCGCGGATCGCCTGCTCGGCCGCTCGCCGCTGCGCGCGCGTCACCGCGTCCTTTGCCCGCATGACCCGACCTCAGCCGAACGGCTCCACCGGCACGCCGACTTCATCCAGCGCGGTGCGGATGTGCCGGGCCATCTCCACCGCCGCCGGGGAATCACCGTGCACACAGATGCTGGCGGCACGCACGGCAACCTCCCCTGAGCCGTCGGGCGTCCGCGTGGCCCCGGACTTCGCGATCGAAATCGCCTGGGCGACCGCCTCCCGCGGCCCCAATACCGCTCCGGGCGTGCCACGCGGAGCCAGCGATCCGTCCGGCGTGTAGGCACGGTCGGCGAAGCCTTCCCCGAAGAACCGTACTCCGGTGGCCTCCGCGGCCGCCTCCAGCTCGGTGCCGGCCGGGCCGAGCATCGCCAGCCGCGGGTCGTACTCCACCATCGCGGCCAGCACCGCGTCGGCCAGGCTGCGATCGCGCGCGGCCGAGTGGTACAGCGCGCCATGCGGTTTCACGTAGCGCACGCGATCCCCGGCGGCCTTCGCGAAAGCGTCCAGGCCGCCGATCTGATACAGCACCTCGTCACGCAGTGCGGCCGGCGCCACGGCGATCTCTCGCCTACCGAAACCGGCCAGATCGCGATACCCGACGTGGGCGCCGATCCGCACCCCTTTCGCCACCGCGAGAGCGCAGGTCCTGCGCATGATCGAAGGGTCGCCGGCATGGAATCCGCAAGCGATGTTCGCACTCGTGACGATGTCGAGCATGGCGGCGTCGTCGCCCATCGTCCACGGCCCGAATCCCTCGCCGAGGTCACTGTTCAGATCCAGCGCCATGTGCGTCCTCCCAGCAGTGTGTGACAGGCCTTCCGATTCTCCTGCCCGGGCGTTCCCCTGGGCAAGGACGTCCGGTCCGCGCGACCTGGGTCACAGCGCGCGAGCTCGGGCGCCCGCGCCAAGTACGCTCGATCCAATCATGGCCACGTATTTCGATCCGAAGTCCTGGTCGCCGCTGCGGGCCGTCGATCTCGGCAAACGCCTGTTCGATCAATCCTGGCTGGAGCAATGGGTCGCGCTCAGCACGGCGTGGATGGATCCGGTCGCCGACCTCGGCGCGGGCACCGTCACGGCGCTGCTGCCGGACGTTCTGATGACCATGCTCAGCGAGGGCATCCTGAGCCGGTTCGGGGGACAGGAGGTCAGCGCGACCCTGCTCGGCCACGACCTGCACGCCACCTTGCAGGTGCTGAAGGTGCGCCGCCGCGGCGCGCACTTCCAGACCAAGACGGTGCTGTCGCGATTGCGCTGGGACGATCACCCGATCGAGGCCGTGACCGTGATCGCCCACGGCGTCCGCTTGATCCCGGGCGTACCGACCAAGGTGCGCTCCGCCCGGCTCGATCTGATCGGCACCGTCACCACGGCGGCGCTGGTCGGGTGGCTCAACACCCAGCCGCTGGACTGGGACCTGGACGTGCACCCGAGCGGACTGATCCGCGCCAGGCACCGACGCCGGCTGGTCACCGCCCTGGTGGAGGCGTCCGTCACAGACAACCGGCTGGATATCGCCGTCCGCCGGGTGACCTGGTTCGGCGTCCGCATTCCGCGACGCATGATCGACGTTCCCGCCGTGCCGCTCGAGCACCTGCCCAAAAACGCGCGGATCGTGCGCGCCGTGCGGGAGGGCGACCTGATCCGTTTCCGCGTCGAACTGCCGGACATCGCCGGGTCGTTCGATCTCGCCCAGATGCGCTCGGCGATCCTGGCCGGCACCACCCTGATCGTCTTCTGACCCGATCAGCTCTGCGTCTTCCACCATTCGAGCAGCGCTGCCTCGGCTTCGTCCCGGGTGAGCGGGCCGTGGTCCAAACGCAGTTCCTTCAGGTGGCGCCATGCCCGCCCGACCTCGGGCCCCGGGGGCAGGCCGAGCAGCTCCATGATCGCGTTGCCGTCCAGATCGGGGCGGACCTTGGCCAGATCCTCCTGCTCGCGCAACCGCTCGATCCGCACCTCGAGTTCGTCGTAGGTGGCGCGCAGCGCGGCGGCCCGGCGCTTGTTGCGCGTGGTGCAGTCGGCGCGGACGAGTTTGTGGAGACGGGGGAGCAGGTCAGCGGCGTCGGTGACGTAGCGGCGGACCGCCGAGTCGGTCCACTGGCCTTTGCCGTAGCCGTGGAAGCGCAGGTGCAGGAACACCAGCCGGGCGACGTCCTCGGTGAACTGCTTCGGGTACTTCAGCGCCCGCATCCGCTTGCGCACCATCTTCGCGCCGACCACCTCGTGGTGGTGGAAGCTGACGCCGCCGCCCGGCTCGTTGCGCTTGGTGTCGGGCTTGCCGATGTCGTGTAGCAGCGCGGCCCAGCGCAACACCAGGTCGGGGTCGCCTTCCTCCTGGTCGATGGCCTGCTCGAGCACGGTGAGCGAATGCCAGTAGACGTCCTTGTGCTGGTGGTGCTCGTCGATCTCCAGTTTCATCGCGGGCACCTCGGGCAACACCCGCTGCGCCAGCCCGGTCTCGCACATGACGTTGATGCCGTCGATCGGGTGCGCGCCTCCGATCAACTTGTCCAGTTCCACCCGCACCCGCTCGGCGGTGATGCGGTCGATCTGGTCGGCCATCGCGGAGATCGCGGTCCGCACCCGCGGATGCGGCTCGAACCCCAACTGCGAGACGAACCGCGCGGCGCGCAGCATCCGCAACGGATCGTCGTTGAACGAATCCTCCGGCGCGGCAGGGGTGTCCAGCACGCCGTCGAGCAGGGCGGTCATACCGTCGAGCGGATCGATGAACTCCAGCGCACCGTCGGCGCCGATCTTCACGGCCATCGCGTTCACGGTGAAGTCGCGGCGCACCAGGTCTCCGTCGAGCGTGTCGCCGAAGGTCACCTGCGGATTGCGGGACACCCGGTCGTAGCTGTCCGCGCGGAACGTGGTGATCTCCAGCTGCTGGCCGTCCTTGGCCGCGCTGACCGTGCCGAACGCCAGGCCGCCGGTGTCCCACAGATGGTCGGCCCACCCGCGCAGGATGTCCTGCACCACCTCCGGCCGCGCGTCGGTGGTGAAGTCCAGATCGGTCCCCAACCGGCCGAGCACCGCGTCCCGCACGCTCCCGCCGACCAGGTACAGCTCGTGCCCGCGCGCCGCGAACATCTCACCGAGCGGCGTCAGCACATCCGCCAGCCCCCCGAGCGTCACCGCCGCGGCGGCCAGCAATCGGGTACGTCTATCCAGCGCAGCGTCCTTGGACTTCGGCGAAACCACGAATGAGCAGCTTACCGAGCCGGGACAACGGTTATCGCAGCCCAGGCCCCCGCAGCAGTCCAGATATATAAGGACAGCGACATGAGCCCAGCCAGCGAGGTCCGCACAGCGCGCACCACCCGTACCGACCAGCAGCCACCAGATCCCCGGATATCGCTCGCAACCTCGAGGCCCAGAGCACGCCGGCCGCCAGGCGGACTGCGCGTAACGGCCGACGCACTGTCCGCCACTGTGCGCCGATACCCCGATATCGCGACCTCGCACACCCGCGCACCCAGCTCACCCCGACCACGTGTTCCGAGCGAAACGCGACCGAGCATGCGCCGTTCGCGGCCCGGCTCACGTCCGAGCGACCGCCGCGTCCGCGACGAAGTCGCCAGCGGTGGTCGCTCTGACGCGAGCCACCAGGGGGCCGCGAACACCCAGCGCCGCAGGCGCTGGAAAACAAACACAGTAGGATTGCCAGGTGTCTCCGGCCGATCGCGCGAACAGTCGACGCCGCCAGCCTCGGCGCCGCGGTTCGGCCGCCAATGCCGCGAAGCCGCGGATGCGCACGGTGCGGGAAACCTCGGCGGGTGGGCTGGTCGTCGACGGCCTGGACGGCCCTCGGGAATCACGGAGCGCGGCGCTCATCGGACGCACCGATCGCCGCGGGCGGTTACTGTGGTCGCTGCCCAAAGGACATATCGAAGAAGGTGAGACCGCCGAGCAGACCGCGATCCGCGAGGTCGCCGAGGAGACCGGCATCAACGGTGTCGTGGTCGCCGAACTCGGCAGCATCGATTACTGGTTCGTGACCGACGGTCGGCGGGTACACAAAACGGTGCATCATTATCTGCTGCGTTCGGTCGGTGGTGAACTGTCCGACGCCGACGTGGAAGTGACCCAGGTCGCCTGGGTCCCGTTGAGTGAACTGGATTCTCGGCTGGCCTACGCCGATGAGCGGCGGCTGGCGGAGATGGCGAACAAGCTGATCGACCGGATGGAGACCGGCAAGCGATGACGCGTGGACTGTTCCGGATCTTCGTAGCGGTCCTGACCATCCTCGGCCCGGTGACGACGCTGCCACTGCTCGATTCCGCGTCGTCCGTGGCGCAACCCGTAGGATCCGGCACTTCGACGAATCCCAAATTCTTGAAGCTGTCCCTCGATTCGGTGACGCCGACCACAGTGACCACCAGCAGCGACTCGCAGCTCACGGTCGCGGGCACGGTCACCAATATCGGCGACCGCGTGGTGGACGACGTCAGCATCCGCCTCCAGCGGGCGGCGGCGATCACCGCGCCGGCCGGGTTGCGCGCCACGTTGCGCCTCGACGAGGTCAATTACGATGTGAACGGCGACTTCGAGGACATCGCGCAGCGGCTGAATCCCGGCCAGCGCAAGCAATTCACGCTGAGCATCCCGTTGCGCTCGGAGAGCGGCGCCACGTCGTTGCGCATCACGGAACCGGGCGTCTACCCGCTGCTGCTGAACGTCAACGGCGAACCGGCTTACGGCACGCAGGCCAGGCTCGACGACGCCAGGTTCCTGCTCCCGGTGCTCGGCGTGCCGCCCGCCCCCGGTGATGAGGCTCCGTCGGTGCCCGCGCCCACCGATGCTCCCGTGGCGACGACGCTGCTGTGGCCGCTGGCCGATCGGCCGAGGCAGGTCGGGGGTCGTCCGGGCAGCGTGGACGGCAAGGTGGAACTCACCGACGACGAATTGGCCGCTTCGCTCGGCAAGGGCGGTCGTCTCGATCAGCTGCTGGCCGCGCTGGAGGGGACGTTGAACCCGGGCGCGGGCCGCGGCAACGCCGATCTGGCCTCGGCCGTGTGCCTGGCCGTCGACCCCGACCTGCTGCTGACCGTACGCGCGATGACCAAGGGTTATCGGGTGCTGGCCAGCCCCTCCGATCCCGACGGCGCGACCAGAGCGGGCGCGGGCGCCGAACAGGCGCAGACCTGGCTGGACCGGTTGCGTGCGCTGGCCGGCTCGATGTGCACCGTCGCGCTGCCGTTCGCGCAGGTCGATCTCACCGCGCTGGCCGCGGTCAACGATCCGGCGCTGTCGGCGCGCGCGATCAACGAACCGGCCGAGATCATCGACTCGATCCTGTCCACCCGGTCGGTGCGCGGGGTCAGCCTGCCGGATTCCGGCAGTGTCGACCAGGGCGCGGGCATCCTGTTGCGCAGTCACGGTTTCGGCACCGCTGTACTCGCCTCGACGGCGGCTGTTGCGCAGGGCAGCGTGGACTGGGCGCAGTCGAGCAGCGAAAGCGGCCAGGCCACGACCAGCGCGAACGAGGTCGCCACCACCGCGGAGCCGACGACCCCGGAAGTGGTGCGGCTGCCCGAGATCACCGCGAGCCAGCCGGCCATACCGGCGCCCGCACCCCAGGCCACGGGTACTCCGGCGCCACCCGTCGCGAGTTCACCCGCACCCGCTGCCGACCCCGCCCTGCACGCGGTGACGTTCGACATCTGGTCGGCGACGGCGCTCGCCGCGGTGGGCTCGAATCCGCCCACCCCGCCGTTCACCCCGTCCCGGGTGCGCTACGACGTCACCAACGACTCGCGGGCAGCACGCTTGCAGGATGCTCTCGGAGCGATCTCCTGGAGCGCGCTGCACCCAGGAGCGAACCGGTCACGTTCGCTGTTGCTCGTCCCGCCGCAGCAGTGGGGTGCGAACCGGGACGAGGCGACCGCACTGCTGCGCCAAGTCGACCAGCTGCTGCGCGGCAACCTGGCCACCGCCCGTCCCTTCCACGATCTGGTGGCGCTGCCACCGGACCCGCAGCCCTACGAGCTGGACTATCTGTCCCAGGCGGCGCAGGACGCGGTGCCGGACCGGTTCCTGCCGCCCGTGCGGGAGCAGAGCCGTCGGATCACCGAGATGATGCGCGCGCTGGTGGACGTGCCGGAGGCCGAACCGACCCCCCACGATTTCCTGACGCCGCTGCGTGACGACCTGCTGCGCGTGCTCAGCCTCTCGGATCGGCGCGCGGGCGACGCCGCGCCGCCGGACACGTTCGCCCAGCGGCGGCTTGACCAGAACACGCGCACGATGGACAAGCTCTATCGCTCCGTCACCGTGCTTCCGCCCGGCGGTGTGTACACGCTCGCATCCGAGCAGAGCCCTCTGCTGCTGGTCGCGCGCAACGACCTGCCGGTGGCGATCCGGGTCAAATTCCGGATCGAGGCGCCGGCCGAGACGGAGATCACCGACCCCGGCGAACAACAGCTCCCGGCGAACGGGTCCCGATCGTTCCAGATCCCGACGGAGGTCAGTGACAGCCGGAACCTGGTCATTCCGATCTCGCTCGCGACGCCGGAAGGCGTCGCGCTCGGCAATCCCACCCAGGTCTCGGTGCGTTCGAATGCCTACGGCAAGGCGTTGGCGATAATTACCGGATGCGCCGCACTCCTGCTGCTCCTGCTGGCCGGTCGCCGTTTGTGGCGCCGGTTCCGCGGGCAGCCCGATCCGGCCGACGAGGGCTTCGATCCGGGGACCAGGCGGCGGGTCAACCGGTACCGGCGAGCGCGCCTGCGCGTTCTGCGCGCGCAGGAACAAGAGCGCGAGCAGGAGCGGCTGCAGGAGACACGGTGACCGGTCCCGCTTCGCCGGGGCCACGTGAACGCCTGCTACCTGCGTCGATGTGGGGTACCGGGGTGTCGTGTGGCACGGTGGAGGACAATCACAGTGTCCCCGGGCCGGTTGGATCCGGAGGGGGGCCATGGACAGAATGTTCGCCGACCACGGCGGACCGTTGCGGCGAGTCGCGGCTCACCGCACCGATGGGGGTGCGGACATCCCGGCTGGTACAGGAGGCATGATGAGCGACGATGACATATCGGCTCATCGCCCTCGACCAAACGACCGACTCGACGGCCCGCCGGTTCGTCGGGCGCCGGTCGCTCCGTGGGAACGCAACCCAGCCCCGCACGAAGCCGAGCAGCCCGGCCTGAACGGCGGCGCTCATCCCGATGGTCAGCCCCCGCGGGTGCCGCAGATCAGTCGTCCTCCGGCGGCGCCGCAGCGGCCGGACCAGCGCATGGCACCGCCGCCGCCACCCGCGCAGCCCAGGCCGCCCGTACCACCGCCGCCGCGCCCCGGTCCCGTGCCGAACCCACGGCCGTATCCCGTTCCGCCGCCTGCCGCCGGTCCGGGACAACCGCGACCGGTTCCGCCCGGGCTCGCTCGTCCCGGTCCTGCGCCCGCAGGCGCCGCCCGGCAGGCGCCGCCGCCGATCGCACCGCGTGGCCCGCAGTCCGGCGGGATCCCGGCCACCCCGCGTCCACCGCGGTCCGGCGCCATACCGGCGGTGCCGCGGCCCCCGCAGTCGGGCCCGATTCCCGCAGCGCCGCGTCCACCCCGGTCCGGGCCGATGCCTGCCGTCGCGCCGGAATCCGAGCGGGTGCCACCGCCGCGCTACGCTCCGCCGCAGCCACAGCAGTTCCCGCCGCCGCGCCAACGTCCGGCCGCCCCGGTCCGGCACGAGCCCGTGGAACCGGATCGCCCGCGGACGAAGGAGTGGCCCGCCGCCCAGGTGGCGCCGAAGCCCGACAAGCCGAAGCAGAACTCCAACTCTCGGCTGCTGAGCGACACCGGGTCCATCGCGTTCGCGACGCTGGTCAGCCGAATCACCGGGTTCGGTAAGCAGTTGATGCTGCTCACCGTGCTCGGGCCGGCGATTGCCAGCGCCTTCGCGTCAGCCAGCCTGATTCCGAACATGATCTCGGAACTAGTGCTCGGTGCGGTACTGACCGCGATCGTCGTGCCGACGCTGGTTCGGGCCGAGCAAGAGGATGCCGACGGTGGCGCCATGTTCGTGCGGCGTCTGGTCACCGCAGCGTTCACGGTGCTGGCGGTAGCGACGCTGTTCGCCGTCGCGGCGGCGCCTCTGTTGGCGACCCATGTCTTCGTATCGTCCGACGGGCAGGTGAATACGGCGCTGACCACAGCGCTCACGTTTCTGCTAGTGCCCGCCATCCTGTTCTACGGCATGTCGGCACTGCTCACCGCAATCCTGAATACGCGACAGGTTTTCAAGCCAGGTGCTTGGGCTCCCGTGCTCAACAATCTCGTCGTCCTGACGGTGCTCGGTCTCTACGCACTGACGCCCGGCGAGATCACCCTCGATCCCGTTCGTATGAGCGATCCGAAGCTTCTGGTACTCGGTATCGGCATCACTTTCGGTGTGGTGACACAAGCGCTCAGCCTGATGCCCGCCATTCGCCGACAAGGGATCGACCTGCGGCCGCTCTGGGGAATCGATGCCCGTCTGAAGCAATTCGGCAGGATGGGCGCCGCCATCATTCTGTATGTACTGATCAGCCAGGCGGGTCTGGTTTTCGCCAACAACATCTCGTCGCACACCGACGCGGCCGGGCCTGCGATCTATCAGAATGCCTGGCTGCTGCTGCAACTTCCGTACGGAGTGCTCGGCGTCACTGTGCTCACCGCGATCATGCCGCGGTTGAGCCGGAATGCCGCAGCGGACGACACCCCTGCCGTCGTGGACGATCTGTCGGTCGCCACCCGGTTGACCATGATCGCGCTGGTCCCCGTCATCACCTTTCTGACACTGGCGGGGCCGCAGGTCGGCGAGGCATTGTTCGGATATGCGCGCTTCGCCGAGGACGCCGAGCGTTTGGGTCAGGCGGTGAGCTGGTCCGCGTTCACGCTCATCCCGTACTCGCTTGTGCTGATCCACCTGCGCGTGTTCTATGCCCGCGAGCAGGCGTGGACGCCCACCTGGATCATCCTCGGCATCACCACCGCCAAGATCATTTTCTCCGCGCTGGCCCCGGTCGTCACCGACGCCGAGCACGTGGTGATCGCGCTCGGCGTCGCGAACGGCCTCGGCTTCGCGGTCGGCGCCGTGGTGGGCGGTTACCTGCTACACCGCAGTCTCGGCGATCTCCGGATGGCCAATGTCGGCCGCACAGTGACCCGTGTCGTGCTTGCGTCACTCGCGGGCGGCGCGGTGATGTGGATCGTGGACCGGGTACTCGGTCTGGATCGGCTCACCGCGTCCTTCGGTGGCCCCGGTTCACTGATCCGGGTGGCGATCACCGCGATCGTCATGTTCGCGGTGGCCTTCGGCTTGATGCGACTCGCCGGGATTCCGGAGATCGTCGCCATCACCGTGGCCATCTCGCGGCGCCTCGGCTGGACTCCGCCCGCGCCGGATCTCGACCTGGAGAGCCCGGCCGAGGATCCCTACGTCACGCAGGTCCTGCGCAGGCCCGATCCCTACCTGGCATACCCGCGGTTCGATCCGTACATGGACGCCCAGACCATGGTGCTCCCTGTGATCAGACCCGATGCCGTTGACCGCACCGGCATGGGTGAGTTCCCGTACCCTGTTCGGCAGAGAAGCACAAGTGGCGAATTCGCCGGAACCTCGACATACCAGGGCGAAGGAGGACCGAGGGTGAGCGACGACGCGGTGGGCGGCGTCCCGGCCGCCGATTCTTCTGCGACCACGCCCGGCGGACTGTCCACCGATGTACCGCCGACCGCGGGGGAGCCGTCGGATCCCGCGTACGCGAACAAGCAGCCGGGCACGGCCGCACCGGATCAGGACGCGCCGAGATCGCAGGAGAATCAGCTGCCGCCGCGCGATCCGATGTACGACACCGGGATGATCCCCATCGGCTCGCCGGAGATGCCGCCGATGGGCGGCGAGAATCTGGGCGCCCGGCGAATCCCGCGCGGCCCCAAGCTGATCCCGGGCGCTTCGGTGGCAGGCGGCCGCTACCGTCTGCTCGCCAGCCATGGCGGCGCCCGCGGCCTGAAGTTCTGGCAGGCGCTGGACATCAAACTCGATCGCGAGGTCGCGCTGACCTTCGTCGACGCCGACCAGAAGGCGACGGAGAACTCCGGGCAGGACGGCCCGCAGGCGATTCTGTCCCGGACGCTGCGCCTGGGCCGGATCAACTCGCCCGGCCTCGCCCGCGTCTTGGACGTGGTGCGCGGCAGCTCCGGTGGCATCGTGGTGGCGGAGTGGACGCCGGGTCGTTCGCTGCGCGAGATGGCCGAGACGGTGCCTTCGCCGATCGGCGCGGCGCGCGCCATCCGCGCCCTCGCCTCCGCGGCCGAGCTCGCGCACCGCGGCGGCGGATCGCTGTCCATCGATCATCCCGACCGGGTGCGCATCAGCGCCTCGGGCGATGCGGTGCTCGCCTTCCCCGGCACGCTGTCGGACTCCGACGCGCAGTCCGACGTACGGGGCCTCGGTGCGATGCTCTACGCGCTCATCACCGCCCGCTGGCCGATCCGCTCGGGTGGCGTCACCGGCACGGCGGCGACGGTCGGCGGGCTTCGGCTCGCGGACTTCGGCCCGGACGGCACTCCGGTGGAGCCACGCCAGATCCGTCCGGAGGTGCCGTTCGAGATCTCCGCGGTCGCCGTGCGCTCGCTGGAGTCGAACAAGGGCGTGCGGACGGCGGCGACGGTCCAGCACGTGCTGGAGCAGGCGTCGGTGGTCGATCAGAAGACCGATTTCATCCCGGTGCTGCGCCTGGGCCAGCGCGCGCCGGCCAACATGGACGACTCGCTCGCCGATCCGGAACTCCTCGCGGCCGAACGCGAACGCTCGCAGCGGATGATGTGGATCATGGTCGGCCTCGGCATTCTCGCCGCGCTGGTGGTCGGCATCGTGATCTGGTGGATGGTCAGCGTGTTCGCGCCGAGCGCTTCGGAGGCCCCGCTCAACGAGCAGCGCAATATCGGCCTGACGACGAACAACCAGCCGGTGCCGACGCCCGCCGCCGCGGGCCCGAACCTCACCTCGACCGGTGCGCCGGTCCCGGTGACCGGTGTGTCGGTGTTCTCGCCGGAGGGCACCGCCGACGGCGTCTCCAACGTCCATGCGGTGCTGGACAACGATCCGGGCACGCAGTGGCGCACCGATCAGTACTTCCAGCAGTTCCCGGCGCTCAAGAAGGGCGTCGGGCTGCTGGCGACACTGCCTGCCCCGGCCAAGCTCACGAACGTCTCGATCAACTCGCCCAGCGCGGGCACGTCGGTGGAGATCCGCACCTCGCCCACCGGCTCGCCGACGCTGGATCAGACCCAGCTGATCGGGTCCGCCCGGCTGGACGACGGCGTCACCGACATCCCGGTGCGTGCCGACCAGGCCGCCCGCTACGTTCTCGTCTGGATCACCGGGCTGGGGAACTCCGGAGGACAGTTCCAGACCGCGATTTCCGATATTCGTTTCGACGCCGCGCCGTAGCCCGGCCATTTCCCCCCGCACCGTCGATCGTGTGGGTCATTCACAGCGCATAGCGCACCCATCGAACGTCGCGCGTTCCTCCGTACCCGGCCCGAGCACTTGGTTGCTGCCAAAACGTTACGGGCGATATGATCTTCGGGCGCTCTCAGCAGGGGAGCTTCCCAGGTTCTGGCGTTTCGTTCCTGGATGCTGCGAAGTCTCGGTGATGGTCGATCGGGCCCGTTGCCGCCGTGAGGGCCGTCCAAGGGGTTGGCATTTGTCGTCCGAAGTGAACGAGGAGCTCGGCAGGGGGGCGTCGCGACCGGTGATGTGTCACGAGCGTTCCCTCGTACTCGGTGAAGCCACCGACGTGCAACTGCTGCGAGCGCATGTGCGGGGTCAGCGCCACGCGTTCGCCGAGTTGCTGCGCAGGCACAACGACCACCTGTGGCAGACCGCGTTGCGGACGTCCTACACGCGCGAGGACGCGGCCGATTCGCTGCAGGACGCACTGTTGTCGGCGCATCGCACGGCTGCTTCATTTCGCGCGGAGGCCGAGGTACGCAGCTGGCTGCATGCGATCGTGGTGAACGCCTGTCTGGACCGGATCCGCCGCAACAAGACCAGATACGCGCTGTCGCTGTCGCCGGAGTCGATGCCCGAGCCCAAGGACGACCGCGACGAGATGGCCCGGGTGGAGATGTCCATGGACATCGATCGCGCGCTGTTCTCGTTGCCGCCGGATCAGCGGACCGCGCTCGTCGCGGTCGACGTGGAGGGGTATAGCGTGGCCGAGGCGGCCGCATTGCTCGGCGTGCCCGAGGGAACGATCAAGAGCCGGTGCGCCCGCGCGCGGCAGCGGTTGAAAGAGCGATTGGATTATCTGCGTGATCCGGGGAACCGGAGGTAGTTGGGATGCGTCATTAATAGTGACGAACCTCTGAACGATTCAGAGGCAGGCCCCGGCGGCGAGGGGATCCCCGCGATGTCAGATGCGAACAACGGAGGTGCGATGGCTACCCGGTCCGTGCCGCAGCCCCCGTTCACGTCCGAATTGCTGGCTGACCTGCACGCCGACAACGTGACACCGGAGCAGCGCGAGCAGTTGTGGCCTGTGGTCTCGCGCGACCAGGAGGCCATGCGGTACCTGCGCGCCTTGGACGAGGTCACCGCCGACCTGCGCGCCCTCGGCGCGGATGAGCGCATCGTTCACCCGATGCCGGAGGACGTGCTGGCCCGGCTCGCTCTGTTCGTCGACGACCTCGAGCCATCGGAGGACGCACCCGACGCTACGGTTCACGAGCTTCCGCGCGCGTGGGCAGGCGAATCCGATAGCGGAGCAGAGTTTTCCGGTTCCCCGCGTACGGATCTGGACGAGCGTCGCCGTGGCAGATGGCGCTGGTTCGCCGCGGCGGCCGCGACGATCGTCACGGTGGCGGGTGCGGGCGTCTGGGTGTCGACGTGGCGCGGCGGTGACGCTCCCACGCCCACCGCGCAGCCGACCACGGGGAACGACGAATGGGGTGAGGATCTCACCGCCACCGCGGCCCTCAGCGCGCTCGGCCGTCACACGGTCACCGGCTCGCTGGCCGGCCGGGACGCCCTCGAGCGTTGTGTCCGGGCCAACGGTCTCGACCGCACTGTGCTCGGTTCCACCGACATCAGATTCCAGGGCGGGAACGCGGTGCTCATCCTGCTCAACGGTCCACAGCCGCCCAAGATCACCGCACTGGTCGTCGGAACCGGTTGCGGTACGGGCGATCCCCAACGCAAAGCGCTGCAGGACATCGGCTGACTGTGCGATCTGGACCACCCGCGCGGTGTGACCCCGCCGACGCGGGAACAACAGCCATTACCCTGTTGTTGACCGACACGTCCGATCGAATCCTCCCGGAAGGGCCCCATGAGCGAGCGTAGCGAGCAAAGAAGCGACACCGGCGCGCCAGTTCGCGACCTGATCATCATCGGCTCCGGACCTGCCGGCTACACGGCCGCCGTCTACGCAGGCCGTGCCGAGCTCCAGCCGCTGCAATTCGAGGGGACCCAGTTCGGCGGTGCGCTGATGACCACCACCGAGGTCGAGAATTTCCCCGGCTTCCGTGGCGGCATCATGGGCCCGGATCTCATGGAGGAGATGCGCGAGCAGGCCAAGCGGTTCGGCGCGGACATCCGCACCGAGGACGTGGACGCCGTCGACTTGACCGGCCCGATCAAGAAGGTCGTCGCCGGCGGCGAGACCTTCGAGGCCTACGCCGTCATCCTCGCCATGGGCTCGGCCGCGCGCTACCTGAACGTCCCGGGCGAACAGCGGTTGCTCGGCCGCGGCGTCAGCGCCTGCGCCACCTGTGACGGCTTCTTCTTCAAGGGCCAGGACATCGTGGTGGTCGGCGGCGGCGACTCCGCCATGGAAGAGGCGACCTTCCTGACCAAGTTCGCCTCCAGCGTGACCATCGTCCACCGCCGCGAGGAGTTCCGCGCCTCCCGCATCATGCTGGAGCGCGCGAAGGCGAACGAGAAGATCAAGTTCGTGCTCAACGCCGAGGTGGTCGAGGTGCACGGGGAGAACAGCGTCACCCACCTGACCGTCCGGGATACCCGAACCGGCGAGACCTCCGAGCTGGCCGCCACCGGCCTGTTCGTCGCGATCGGCCACGACCCGCGCAGCGAGCTCGTCCGGGGCCAGGTCGCCTTGGACGACGAGGGATATGTGCTGGTCAAGGACCCAACGACCGCGACCGACATCCCCGGCGTCTTCGCCGCGGGCGATTTGGTCGATCACACGTACCGCCAGGCGATCACCGCCGCGGGCACCGGCTGCCGGGCGGCCATCGACGCCGAGCGCTGGTTGGCCGAGCAGGGCGACATCACCTCGAACACCCTCGCCCACGCGGGCGAATCGGTGACCGTCCCCGCCAGCTGAGCCTCGCGCCGGACAAGTCACCTATCTCTCATCTCGCTGTATCGCTAGGAGAACACCCATGTCCAAGTCCGCCAACACGGTTGTCGTCACCGACGCGTCCTTCGCCGACGACGTGCTGTTGAGTGAGAAGCCCGTCCTCGTCGATTTCTGGGCCGACTGGTGCGGACCGTGCAAGATGGTCGCGCCCGTCCTGGAGGAAATCGCCGGTGCGCACGCGGACAAGCTGACCATCGCGAAGCTGGACGTGGATGCCAACCCGAGCACCGCCCGCGATTATCAGATCCTCTCACTGCCCACTATGATGCTGTTCCGCGGCGGTAAGCCGGTCAAGCAGATCGTCGGGGCGAAGGGCAAGGCGGCTCTTCTGCGCGAACTCGAAGACGTCATCTGACGACGCGATCCGACGACGCGCCGTAGGATGCCCTGGACCCCGGGATTGTCGAAACCCGGTCCAGGTCTGAGACAATCGACCGACGCTCCTGTCGTGCGAAGGTGTATCCCATCGCATGAGTGGGTACCCGCGGGTTGACGGAAGGAAAGGGCTCTCACGCATGCACCGACTTCGTCACGGCGATTCCGGTCCAGCCGTAGCAGAGGTTCGGAGCACCCTGGCAAGCCTTGGGTTCCTACACGCGCACGTCGGTACCGATCAGGCGGACGCACGCGAATATTGGAAAGACACGGAGGTGTCCTTCGACCACCACCTCGATTCCGCGGTTCGCGCGTTCCAGCAGCATCGCGGTCTGCTCGTCGACGGTGTGGTCGGTCCGGCGACCTACCGGGCACTGAAGGAAGCGTCCTACCGGCTCGGCGCGCGCACGCTGATCTATCAGCTGTCCGCGCCGCTGTACGGCGACGACGTGGCCACCCTCCAGCGCAGGCTGCAGGACCTCGGCTTCTACGTGCACCGGGTCGACGGCTACTTCGGTCCGCACACCCACGACGCGCTGACCGCCTTCCAGCGGGAGATCGGCCTATCGGCCGACGGCATCTGCGGTCCCGACACCCTGCGCTCGCTGGATCTGCTCGGCGCCAGGGTGACCGGAGGTAATCCGCACCGGATCGCCGAGGAAGAAGTGGTGCACCGGGCGGGACCGCAGCTGACGGGCAAGCGGATTGTCATCGATCCTGGTCTCGGCGGGCCGGACAAGGGATGCGCCGTACCCACCGAGTACGGCGACGTCTATGAGTCGGAGATCCTGTGGGATTTGGCCAGCCGTCTGGAGGGACGGATGGCGGCCACGGGTATGGAGACTTTCCTGTCGCGTCCGTGGGGCGCCAACCCCACCGATGCCGAGCGCGCGGATACGTCCAACGCCTTCGACGCGGATCTGATGATCTCGCTGCGCTGTGCCGCCAATCCGAGCCCGCTGGCCAACGGCGTAGCCGGGTTCTACTTCGGCAACTCGCACGGCTCTGTGTCCATGATCGGACAGGTGCTGGCCGGATTCATTCAGCGCGAGGTCGTCGCCCGAACCTCCCTGCAGGACTGCCGTACCCACGCGCGCACCTGGGATCTGTTGCGTCTCACCAAGATGCCGACGGTGCAGGTGGATATCGGCTATCTGACCAACGAATACGACGCCTCGGTTCTCACGAACCCGCGCATGCGCGACGTGATCGCCGAAGCCATTCTGATCTCGGTGAAGCGGCTGTACCTGCTCGGGCAGGACGACCAGCCGACCGGTACGTACACTTTCGCGGAATTGCTGGCCGAGGAACTGGCCGCCGCGGACCGGATGTAGCGTCGGCTTTTATCCTTCGAAGCGCCCCCTGGCCCTGTCAATCGGCCAGGGGGCGTTTCGATGTTTCGCTCAGCGTGCTCCGATGCGAGTCGGCACGGTCATCGACGCCGCGGCCAGCAGCTGATCCAACGCCCGTTCGACGTCTTCCTTCCAGCCGTGGTCCGAGTCGAGCTCCAACCGTAACCGTGGGAACCGGTGATGCGGGGCCACGATCTCGAAGCCGACATCCTCCAGGAAGTCGGCGTCGATCATGCAGCTCTCGGGTGAGCACTCGGTCGTGGCGCTCGCGCTCTTGATCGGAGCGACGATTCGCTCGAGCAATGTCATCGAGCCGGACCGCTCCGAGAGGGCCTGCGTCGCCGGGTGGGTGCGGATTCCGAATGCTTCCAGAGCGCGCACGCCACGGCGAACCAGGTCCGCGACCACGGCTTGAATCAGCCGGTGGGCGACATCCGCGTCATGATAGGGAAATTCGGACCGCAGCGTGGTCAGCAGGATCGCATCCGGGCTGACTGGGGAGGTGGGGAAGAGGCCGGCCCGGGGCACCGCGCTCGGCGGTGCGTAGAAGGCGCAACCGACGACGTTGCCGTCGACGTTCGCCACCTGCCCGCACGAACCCCACTCCAGCATGACTGTGGACAGCCAGGCTTCCTTCTCGAATACCGGATCGCTGAAGTTGCGCGAATCCTCGGCCACCGCGGGATCCATTTCCCAGAAGACACAGCGCCGCGCATGCGCGGGAAGCTTCTCCAGTCCGCCAAGGGTTAGTGCTGTGACGCTGGTCGACACCGCTCTGCTCAGCCTCCAGCTGTCCGATTCATCCACGCTCACGTCGCATCAATGTTTGCTCGCCAGCAAGAATAAGCGATCAACGGGACCTGCCTCATTCCATGTCGCTGTGCTGTTGGTCAGAAGAACTTGTGTTGCTTCGCCGGGAAGCGAAGCGCGCTCCACGGCCGTGCGAATTCCTGCCGTCACAGTGACGTTTCGGCCCGGAACCCGCACCTATGGAAACCACAAGTCTATTTTGGTCACTTCTGTCACACGGTAGGTGCGTTCTGCTCCATCAGGGCGACGATCCGTTCGAGGTCCTCGACCGACCCGAATTCGACGACGATCTTGCCTTTGCGCTTGCCCATGCTCACCAGGACCCGAGTGTCGAAGGAGCCGGACAACCGATCGGCCACAGCTTGGAGGCCTGGCATCTCGATCGGCTTGCGGCGGACGACGGGAGAGGGCGCGGCCGCGTCCTGCTCTCGGTTCGCCAGCATGACGGCTTCCTCGGTAGCCCGGACCGAGAGTCCCTCGGCGACGATTCGGGCGGCGAGCACCTCTTGAGCGTCCGCACCCGCTTCGAGACCGAGCAGTGCTCGCGCGTGTCCGGCGGACAGTACGCCCGCCGCGACCCGGCGCTGCACCGGGATCGGCAACTTCAGTAGACGGATCATATTCGTCACAACCGGGCGAGAGCGGCCGATTCGGGCAGCCAATTCCTCGTGGGTGACGTCGAATTCCTCCAGCAGCTGCTGATAGGCCGCCGCCTCTTCGAGCGGATTCAGCTGCACCCGGTGGATATTCTCCAAGAGGGCATCGCGCAACATCGACTCGTCCGCGGTCTCCCGGACGATCGCGGGAATCGCGGCCAGCCCCGCCTCCTGGCAGGCCCGCCAGCGCCGCTCGCCCATGACCAGCTGATAGCGGTCAACGCCCGGCTCGGTCCGGCGCACCACGATCGGCTGCATCAGACCGAACTCGCGAATCGAATGCACCAGCTCGGCCAGTGCGTCTTCTTCGAAAACCGTGCGCGGCTGCTTCGGGTTCGGCTCGATCTGGTCCGGCGGGATCTCCCGGTAGACGGCGCCGCCGGCCTCGAGTTCGGCGTTGTCGGCGGGATCGGGCACCCGATGCAGGTAGGTGGAGGGCGGCTGCGGCCCGACCGGGTCCAGACCGATAACGCTCGCAGCGGCACTGCTGAGGCCCGGTGATGCCGTCGGTGTCGTCGGGATCAGCGCGGCAAGACCGCGCCCGAGCCCACCCTTCTTCGCCTGACTCATCGGTCTACCGACCCCTTCCTCGTTCCGCCACCAAACCGGACTGTGCCGAGCATCGACACCACTGGCCGAGTCACTCCGCCGACTTCGTCGCGGCGACGCGCGGAGCCACCGCGCGGGCCGCCATCTCGCGTCCGGCATCCAGGTAGCTCATCGCGCCCCGGGAGCCTGGATCATAATCGAGCACCGTCATGCCGTAACCGGGCGCCTCCGACACCTTCACACTGCGCGGAATCACCGATCGCAGTACGACATCACCGAAGTGTCCGCGGACCTCCTCGGCGACCTGATCGGCCAACTTGGTGCGTCCGTCGTACATCGTGAGGATCACGGTGGAGACGTGCAGTTCAGGGTTCAGGTGTGCCTGCACCAGGCCGATATTGCGCAGCAACTGGCCGACGCCCTCCAGCGCGTAGTACTCGCACTGAATCGGGATCAGCACCTCCTTCGCCGCGACGAGTGCGTTGACCGTCAGTAGACCCAGGGACGGCGGGCAGTCGATCATCACATAATCGATGTCGTATCCGGCGATATTCGCCTCTTGGATTGCGGCTTTCAGCCGGCCCTCCCTGGCCACCATCGACACGAGTTCGATTTCGGCACCCGCCAGATCGATGGTCGCGGGGATGCACAGGAGACGCTCACTGTGCGGACTCGTCTGGATAGCATCCCGGACCGAGACCTCGCCGATGAGCAGCTCATAGCTGGAGGGGACGCCTGAATGGTGCTCGATGCCGAGGGCGGTGCTGGCATTTCCCTGGGGATCGAGATCTATCACGAGCACCGTCATACCCTGATGCGCCAGAGCGGCCGCCAGATTGACCGCGGTGGTCGTCTTCCCGACGCCGCCTTTCTGATTGGCGATCGTGATGATCCGTTGCTCGTGCGGTTTCGGCACAGTCACCTTTCCTGGATGGAGGACCTGACTTGCACGTTGCGCTTCGGCAGCTATCGGGGTCTCACTGGGCGAGATGTGCCCGAACGGTGTACTTCCGAATGCATCCGCGTCGAAATTGCTGGAGTCCAGCATCCCCGGCACGCGCGACGTTGTTTCCCGTGAAACATTCGCCGGACCGCTCGACATAGACAGCTCCTAACCCGAGAAACTTCAGAACACGTACGCGCGACGAGACGGATCGGCGCCGTGTCTGCAACAGCCTTTGTCGGATCGAACACGATGCACAACCGGGTCCGCGGCGCCCGATCGACCGAGCGGAGCTTCTCGCCGCTGTGACAACCAGATCCCTCCGTGGCACCTACGCTCACGCCCGACGCCCACTAGCTTGCCAGCACTGAGCGGTTTAAGAAAGCTGAATCGCGGCGACGCGCAGAGTGACACGCAAATCCGCACGAAATCACTACGCCGCGCGGGCTGTTTCACATGAAACATTGCCCCCGCACCGCACCTTAGGTGGTCAGCAGCTGACGCCGGGTCGAACGCGGAGCTGCGTATGCCGAATGATCACCCGCAGGGGTGGTTTGGCCGGGGCAGGTCCCGGATCGTCTCGGATAGAAGCTCGTTCGGCAAGGCGCTCCTCGGCGCTTCGCGTTGTCCGCGCGATTGCCGCCGGACGAGGGGAGTCGCGTGTGCTGGACATCGCGGTGGCCGACCACGATGCGCGTCAGAAGTTCCCGTCTGTCGTGCGCGGCTTCGTCGGCACTGTTCTATATATAGAGAGAGTTCGCTGTCTGCCCCTGCGTCGACGGTGCTTGGCCTCCGACCACGTTTGTCATACTTGGGTAATCACGTCTGCCGCTCGGGGTCTCGCCGATGGTTCTTCGCGGCCATACGCGATCGTCGGGTGGCCCTTCTCTAACCGGCGACCCGCTTCGTGTGGTCTGGAACAATTTGTCCGGGCCGCACTTCTTCGCCATCTATCGCAGCGCACGAGTCTCCACCGCGTCTCAGGAAGCACAAACACATAGGATGCGAGACCGACGCGACTGCCTGTTGCGGCGATCGAGCCGCTCACAAGTCGCCAGAGTTCGATGTGGCGGCGGTGACGCGACTGCTTCGGTAAACGCGACGTCCGATCCCTTGAGGCACTGGGTGTCAGATGCAAGTCGAGAGCCCAGCATGATTCACGTGGAACATTGATCGTAGTGCGGCCAGACAAAGGGATTCGAGTAGCCGCATCTTGCTACGGCCATAGCCGCGAGAAACCTGCACGGCCCGTCGTCGCTATGAAGCCCGCACGGCTGGGGGACAACTCCCGCCATGCCTCGACTGCTGCCTGAGGATGCTGATTCGTCCGGACGGCGCACGGGATGCACGTCGTAGGCTCCGGCGAAGCCCTCGCCCCGCCGAGGCGCCCACCTTGATTCACGTGAAACATCGGCTCCGCCGCGCCGGCTCTTAGACCTCACCGATACGGCCGCGGTCGAGGAACTGATTTCACCGAACGCCACATGCTCACCGGGCCGCTGGTCAGCCGAGGACAGTGGAACGGATCCGATCGAACCCCTCAGTTTTACGTGAAGCGTCCGAACGAGCGATCCGCGCGGTGCACGAACGTGGCAGCGCCCACTGCAACCAGCGGTCGGAGCCGCCACCCCACCCGCTGCGTGACCTCGGCAGGGCAGTACGCCCTTTGGCGGACGGGCGCCGCACTCTCCTCCACCCACTTAAGCAACGGTTGGATTCACCATTCCGTCAGGGTGACGAAACGCCCGTTGGTCTCGCTTCACGCCGGAAACCTTCACGCCCGAAGCTGCTACTCGGCCTTGCGTGCGGCACGCTTGCGCCCACGCTCTGTCGCTGCCTTCCGAACCGTCTTGCCTGAACGTTCGACGGCTCGTTCGGCCCGCCGACGGGAAGTCCGTTCCGCGCGGGGGAGCCGCTCGGCGCTGATCACCACGGTGGGCGTATCCACTAAACCGACCCCGCATTCCAGCACGATGGCATTACCGGCTCCAGCTTTCGCCAGTGCGTCGCCGTCACGGTCCAGCTCCTCTGCCGCACTGGCGCCCTTGAGGGCGAGCATGTGCCCATGATCGCGGAGGAGGGGGAGGGACCACTGCGCGAGTTTCCCGAGAGGGGCTACCGCACGGGACGTGACAACGTCCGCGCCACCGGCCTCCTTCGTCACACCGGACTGTTCGGCGCGCCCGCGGACCACGATCACGTCCAGCCCTGCCGCTTCGATGAACTCGCTCAGGAAGATGGTTCGGCGCAGCAGAGGTTCGACCAGGGTGATCCGAAGATCAGGCCGAGCGATCGCGAGGGGGATGCCGGGCAGTCCCGCGCCGCTGCCGATATCGACCACCGACGCGCCCTCGGCGATCAACTCTCCGAGCACCGCGCAATTGAGTAGGTGGCGGTCCCACAGGCGGGGCACCTCGCGCGGACCGATCAACCCGCGCTCCACGCCCGCGGTCGCGAGGGCTGTGCAATATCGACGCGCGAGATCGAGTCGGTCGCCGAAGACGGTGGCCGCCGACGCGGGTGGTTCCAGCTCCGCGGGTACCGCGGTGGTTCCACCGAGATCTCGTTCCACGTGAAACATCCTTCCGAACTCGGGTCGATCTACGAGCGAGCAATCGGGCTCCGGACACGAACAAGGCCCCCGGTCCGAAGACCAGAGGCCCTATCCAACCACTATCCGTCCGGGCCGCGAAACATGCCGCTGGCTTCGGAATGCCGCGACTCAGCCGGGAACGACCACCACGTGCCGGTTCGGCTCGACGCCTTCGCTCTCGCTGCTGACGCCCTCGACGGCGGCCACCGCGTCATGCACGATCTTGCGCTCGAACGGGGTCATGGGAGCCAGTGATTCCGGCTCACCGGATTCCAGCACCCGCTGCGCCGCGGCCGCGCCGAGCTCGCTCAGCTCGGACCGCCGCTTGGCCCGCCAGCCCGCGACATCCAGCATCAGCCGACTACGCACCCCGGTCGCCTGCTGGACAGCGAGACGAGTCAGCTCCTGCAACGCGTCGAGCACCTCGCCATTGCGACCCACCAGCTTTGTCAGATCGCGTCCACCGTCGATGCTCACCACGGCGCGATCGCCTTCCACGTCGAGATCGATGTCGCCGTCGAAATCCAGCACGTCGAGCAACTGCTCGAGGTAGTCGCCTGCGATCTCGCCTTCCTCGATCAACGCTTCCTCGGCATCGTTCACGACATCGCCGGTGTCCGCTCCGGCGCTCGCCGTCGTCGTCGCCACGGTGGCGTCCCCTCCGTCGGTCTCAACAGTCATTTGATTTCCTTCATCTGCTCATCGCGCGCGCCGGGCAATCGCCGCCGGGCGGTATTCGCGATCAAGGGTTGCTCAGCGATAGAGAAGTGGGCTCGGCCCACCGTTCGTGCTATCAGCGCCTGCGCTTCTGATTCGCCCTACCCCGGTTGCCGGGTCGTTTCTGACCAGCCGGGCGGCGTTGGCCTGCGGACTGCTTCGACGGCTTCGCGGTACCGTTCGACGACGCGACCGGGGTGTCCTCGTCCGAGGCGGTATCGGCAGCGGCGGTATCGGCAGCGGCGGTGGATGCCGGCTTCTTTTTCACGTTGACCGGTTTAGCGCCGGGCTTGGGCGCGTTCTGCGCGCGCTGCTCCAGCTTCGCCTGCTTTTTGGCTTCCTCTTCCTTCGCCATGCGACCGAACACGAGGTGCTGCTGCCCGTAGGTCCAGATGTTGTTCGAGACCCAGTACAGCAGGATGGCGATCGGCAGGAACGGACCACCGACGAGCACACCGAGCGGGAACACCCACAGCGCGAGCTTGTTCATCATGGCGGCCTGCGGGTTGGCCGCGGCTTCCGGCGTCTGCCGCGCGACCGACGCGCGCGCGTTGAAGTGGGTCGCCAGACCGGCAATGACCATCAGGGGGATGGCGACGAGCGCGATGCTCAACTTGCTCGGCACGCCGCCGTAGTTGGCGAAGGCCTGCAACTCGTTGACCGGCGTGGTGATGAACGCCGAGATCGGCGCGCCGAAGATGCGGGCGCTCAAGAACGACTGGACATCGGCCGCACTGAAGACGTAGTTCGCGGTGTTCGCGTTCTGCTCCGGCGTCATGCCGAGCTGTCCGAGGCCGTGCCCCGTGCGGTTGAACGAGCGCAGCACATGGAACAACCCGAGGAACACCGGCACCTGAGCGAGGATCGGCAGGCAACCCATCAGCGGGTTGAAGCCGTTATCCTTCTGCAGCTTCTGCATCTCGAGCGCCATCTTCTGGCGGTCGTTCTTGTACTTCTTCTGCAGCTCCTTGATCTGCGGCTGCAGTTCCTGCATCTGCTTGGTGGTGCGCACCTGCTTGACGAACGGCTTGTAGAGCACCAGGCGCAGGGTGAACACCAGGAACACCACGGCCAGCGCCCAGGTGAGACCGTTGTCCGCGCCGAACGCGAACCCGAAGACCCGATGCCAGAACCAGAGGATCCAGGACACCGGGTAATAGATGAAGTCGAGCACGGCTCTATGCACTCCCGTCGTTCGTGTCGCCGATCACCGCGTGCGGCGATCCTTTACAAGCGTTCGGCTCCGACCGCGGACCGGCGGGCAGGCTCGATTCCTGCGTCGCCGTGTCGGTCGCTGCCCCGCCTGCCGGGTCGGTGCGAAGTCCGCTCCGCTTCCGCTCCGGGACGGGGTCCCACCCACCAGGGTGCCAGGGTGCGCATTTGGCCAAGCGCACGACCGTCAGTACGAGCCCGACGAACAGGCCCCGGGTGCGCAGTGCGGTGACCGCGTACTCGCTGCAGGTCGGGGTGAATCGGCACACCGGCATGCGGGTGGGGGAGACGTAGGTCCGATACAGCTCGATCGAAAAGATCAGCACGTTCACGGGCAGTCTGGCGATTTTCGCCCAAAGGCTCATACCGGGCCGCCCGTCGACACGCCCGCGGCGCCCACGCCGAGCTTGCGCAGTGCCGTGCGCAGCTGCCGCAGCAAGTCCTCCGAGGAGGCCGTAGCGGCGCCAGGGAGCGCACGGATCACGACATCGGTCCCGGACGGCAACTCGCAGACCACCTGGGCGCACATATGACGCAGGCGGCGGGCCACGCGATGTCGAATCACCGCGTTGCCCACCGCCTTGCTGACGATCAACCCGAAGCGCGGTCCGCCTACACGGACCAGCACATCGTCCGGGATCTGATCGTGTCGTCCATTCGCGCCCACGATTCCGTCATACCCGTGCGCGAGCGCATGCACGACCAGATCACGCCTCCCGATTCGCTGGCCGCGGCGCACCGTCCGGGAGAAGTCGGCACGATGATGCAACCGATACGGCTCAGGCAACACCCGAGCGTCCGAGAGCGAGGGTCAGGCAGTGAGGGAAGCGCGGCCCTTGCGGCGACGCGCCGAGACGATGGCGCGGCCCGCACGGGTGCGCATCCGGAGGCGGAAGCCGTGAACCCGCGCCCGACGACGGTTGTTCGGCTGGAACGTCCGCTTGCCCTTGGCCACGGTCAACACTCCTCGAGTAGGCGGGCACCAGGTAGTGCCCGAAGCTTGTCGGTGATACGTGTATTGCGCGAATGAATCGCAGGTCTGGTCATCATCGGCGCGCGTCGGTCCTGGCGCACAGTCGGTCGATCACGACCTAAACGCGGTCAGCACAAGACCGCCACCGCACCAAGGGGTGACTGTACGAGGGTACTGATCGTCCAGGGACGGGTCAAACTCGGCCCCACGGTCCGGCCTGGACGCTTCGACCAGCAGAATCGGCCTCCCGCAATCAGGCGTTCCGGCAATGACCGTGAGTTCGTCCACACCCCTAGCCATCGTCCGCCGCGGACCAGTAACGTACGTAGCCAGTTGATTGCTGCAGAACCGCAGGTCGCAGCGTCGCCTTCTCCGCGCGTGCGCGCGTTCCACAGTTCTTCAGGGTTCTCCACATCTGTGGATAATTGTGTGGAAAGACCCCTGGAGTGGCATATTCGTAGGGCCGACGGTGCCACGCCGCTGTCCAGATGGGGGACCCGGACAGCGTCCGAACCGGTTACGGACGTACGCAGAGGATCACGGGACCGCCCCCGAGCAGCACACTCCACGCGTGCCCCGGCCGTCTGCTCCTATCGACCTACTCCGGGGAGGAAACTGCATGGACGACGAGCAGAACGTGCTGGCCACGGTGTGGCCCGAGGTTGTCACCGAACTCACCACCGGGTCACCGGACGGCGCCATTCCTCCGGTCACCCGAGCACAGCAGGCTTGGCTGAAGCTGGTCAAGCCGCTGACGGTCGCACAGGGATTCGCCCTGCTCTCCGTGCCCTCGTCGCTGGCTCAAGAGGCCATCGAACGCGATCTGCGCGAACCCATTCTCCGGTCCCTCGGCCGCAGGCTCGGTCCCCAAGTGGAAGGACTCGGCGTCCGCATCGCCGCACCGACCACCCCGACCGTCGACCGGCAGAGCAATACCCCTCGGCACGCGCGGATGACGAGCAGGCCGGAGCGGACCCGAGAAGGCCGGGCTCCCGCGGCGTACCCCGGCTCGGAATTCCCCGGCCGCGACGCGTACCCCGGGCCACGTTATGCACAGCCCGCAGAATTCCCGGCAGTGTCTCCGTACAACGACGGCTCGGACTACCCGGGCGCGGAATACGGACAGGACTTCGCCCCGCCGGAGGAGTACCACCAACCGGAGTACCACCAATCGGAGTACGCCCATGCCGACTACCCGCCGCGTGGCGAGTATTCCGCGACGGGCGAGCTGCCCATGGTGCCCGGGCCGGACGTCGCACCGCGTCGCGAACCCGGGATTCCGCCTCGCCGGGAGCCGGCCATCCCGCCAGGGCAGGAGTCGCTGTTCAATCCCGAACCGTCGCCGGGCAGTGGGCGCGGCCCGCTCCGCGCTCCGCTGCGCGAGACCGCCGACGACGACACCGGCCTGGCGCACGATCCGGTTCGTGAACCGGTCGGCGATCACCCGCGCGGCGATCACGACGACGAGCCCGTGGTGAACGTCCGCAACTCCTGGCCCACCTACTTCGCCAAGTCGCAGGAATCCCCGGCTCCGGCGACGTCCTCGGCCAGCCTCAACGCGAAGTACACCTTCGAAACCTTCGTCATCGGCGCGTCCAACCGCTTCGCGCACGCCGCGGCTGTCGCCATCGCCGAAGCCCCGGCCCGTGCCTACAACCCGTTGTTCGTCTGGGGCGCTTCGGGCTTGGGCAAGACGCATCTGCTGCACGCGGCGGGGCATTACGCGCAGCGTCTCTTCCCCGGCATGCGGGTGAAGTACGTGTCGACCGAAGAGTTCACCAACGACTTCATCAACAGCCTGCGCGACGACCGCAAGGTCGCGTTCAAACGCCGTTACCGCGAGACCGACATCCTGCTGGTCGACGACATCCAGTTCATCGAGGGCAAGGAAGGTATCCAGGAGGAGTTCTTCCACACCTTCAACACCCTGCACAACGCGAACAAACAGATCGTCGTCTCCTCGGATCGCCCGCCCAAGCAGCTGGCCACGCTGGAAGAGCGGTTGCGTACGCGATTCGAATGGGGCTTGATCACCGACGTGCAGCCGCCGGAGCTGGAGACGCGCATCGCCATCCTGCGCAAGAAGGCGCGGATGGACCGGCTCGACGTGCCGCACGACGTGCTCGAGCTGATCGCCAGCCGGGTGGAACGCAACATCCGCGAGCTGGAGGGCGCGCTGATCCGGGTGACCGCGTTCGCGTCACTGAACGGCCAGCCGCTGGATCTCCCCTTGGCCGAGGTGGTGCTGCGCGATCTGATGCCGGACACCACAGCGCTGGAGATCACCGCGGCGACGATCATGGCGGTCACAGCGGAGTACTTCAACACCACGCTGGAAGAACTCACCGGTCCCGGCAAAGCTCGGCCGCTGGCCCAGGCCAGGCAGATCGCCATGTATCTGTGCCGCGAGCTGACCGACCTGTCCCTGCCGAAGATCGGCCAGGCGTTCGGCCGCGACCACACCACGGTGATGTACGCGGAGAAAAAGGTGCGCAAGGAGATGACCGAGCGGCGCCGTGTCTACGACCAGGTGCAGGAACTCACAGCCCGGATCAAGCAACGTTCGCGCTGACCGGCATTCACACCCGAGCACCGTCCCTGACCAGGGGCGGTGCTTTTTGTGGGCTGTGGATTCCTTGTGGAATCCTTGTGGAGTCCTCGAGGAATCCCCCGGTTTGTCCACCGATTCGTGCACAGGTCGAGGTAGCCGCCTTCGCGGGTTCCCTCACAGGCCGAATTGCACAGTTTCCCCAGCCTTGGTTGCGCACAGCCGTTGACCAGGGAGGTGTCCGGATCGAGCCCTGTGGATTCCTCGAGGAGTCCGTGTGGAGTCCTCGAGGAATCCTCGAGCTGTCCACGATTTCGTGCACATGTGTGAACAACCGGGTGAATCTGGTGGAACAACTCGAGGAGCGCTCGAGGATGAATCGGGGACAACCCGTGAAGCTCCACAGACGCCGGGTGTTCATCCTCGAGACACCCCGTGGCCATCCCCACGGCACCACGCCTTCTGAGCAGCGGATTCGGCCGCAGTCCACAGAATCCACAGCGCCTACTACTACTTCAGTTCTTCTCATTAGAGATCTCTCTTCAAAACAGGGTGTGTGGAAAGTCGGCGGAGCAGCGTGCGTGCGCGGCCACTCACGGTTCACGGCAAGGACGACAGAGGGATCGCCCATCGCATGGCGAATCGGCGTACAGGTCCGCGCGCGGCTCGATCAGCCTTCGCCGGCTTCGCTCGGTCCCCCTCCGGAACTCGGTGATCTGTGGTGCCGGAGGGTCGGGCTAGGTGCACGTCCCCTCCGCGGGTACGGTTCTATGTCGGTCGCCTGTGCCAGACTGCGAAGGCGGCCGATTCGGCAAGACCCTTTCGAGCACCGACACTGACGAGCCGACAACAGATCACGGAACCGGGAGAGGACAGATCGGGCGATGGAGCTTGCAAGCATGAAGTTTCGGGTCGCCCGCGAGGATTTCGCCGAGTCCGTCGCCTGGGTGGCGCGTAGTCTTCCGTCCCGGCCTCCGGTGCCGGTGCTCGGTGGCGTGCTGCTGGTCGCCGATGAGGACGGGCTGACCGTCTCCGGCTTCGACTACGAGGTCTCCGCGCAGGTGCGAGTCGCGGCGGAGGTCGCGGGGCCCGGTCAGGTGCTGGTCTCCGGTCGTCTGCTGGCCGACATCACCAAGGCGCTGTCCAACAAGCCCGTCGACGTCTCCGTGGACGGCACCCGCGTGCTGATCTCCTGTGGCAGCGCGAAGTTCTCCCTGCCGACCATGCCGGTCGAGGATTATCCCCAGCTGCCCGAGGTGCCCCAGCAGACCGGTGAACTGAGTGTGGATGTCTTCGCGGAGGCCGTCGGCCAGGTCGCCGTCGCCGCGGGTCGCGACGACACGCTGCCCATGCTCACCGGTATCCGGGTGGAGATCGAGGGATCGCAAGTCGTGCTCGCAGCGACCGACCGGTTCCGCCTCGCCGTGCGGCACATCGAATGGCAGCCTGCGCGCGCCGATATCGAGACTTCGGTGCTCATCCCGGCCAGGACGCTGTCGGAGGCCGCCAAGACGCTCGGACCGTCCGACGCGCCCGTTCAGCTGTCCCTCGGCTCCGGTGGGGGATCGGACGGCCTGCTCGGCATCGTGAACGCGGGCCGCCGGACCACGACCCGCCTGCTCGACGCGGAATTCCCCAAGTTCCGTCAATTGCTCCCCAAGGAGCACACCTCGATCGCCACCCTCGCCGTCGCCGCGCTGACCGATGCGATCAAGCGCGTCGCGCTGGTCGCCGAACGAGGCGCGCAGGTGCGGCTGGAGTTCTCCGCCGACGGCCTGCTGCTGTCCGCGGGCGGGGACGACGCCGGCCGCGCCGAGGAGTGGCTGGAGGCCGATTTCCGCGGCGAATCGCTCACCATCGCGTTCAACCCGGGGTATCTCATCGACGGCCTGTCGGCCCTGCACACCGACCGGGTCACCTTCGGCTTCACCACACCGAGCAGGCCCGCCGTGCTGCTGCCTGCGTCGGAGGAGGAGCCCGAGGTGCTGGACTCGGGGACGTTCGCCGCACTGTCGAGCCCGTACATCTATCTGCTGATGCCGGTCCGGCTCCCGGGCTGATCGCCTGTGCATGACCTGACGTCGAACGGATTCGCGCTGCGTGATCCAGCGCGGCTGAGCGGTGACGCCGCTGGGAAATCCTCAGCGACGTCGGAGGAACCAGTGCTCGCACAGCCAGCCCCCCGGTTTATCCACAGGTCTTCCACAGGGGTACAGCGCGCCGCGCGGCATCCGCTCGCTGCGGCAACGGCGCGCCGATCGGCGGAAATGTCCGCTTCGGCCCAGGCAGAGGCGCGATAGCGGATGTTCGTCCGAGCCCTGTCGCTGCGCGACTTCCGCTCGTGGGAGTATGCGGAAGTCGAATTATCCCCAGGTCGAACCGTTTTCTTGGGATCGAACGGCAACGGCAAGACAAATCTGCTGGAAGCGATCGGCTACTTGGCTACGCTCGGGTCGCATCGGGTCGCCGTGGACGCTCCCTTGATCCGGACCGGGACCGAGCGAGCCCGGATCGGCGCCACGGTGGTCAACACCGGGCGTGAGCTGCGCATCGATGTCGAGCTGAAGCAAGGCAGCGCGAATCGCGCGCAGATCAACCGCTCCCCGGTCCGCCGACCCAGGGAGATCCTCGGGATTCTGCCGACGGTGTTGTTCGCCCCGGAGGACCTCGCGCTGGTGCGCGGCGATCCCGGGGAGCGCCGCCGCTTCATGGACGAGTTGTGCACAACTCGGCTCCCCAGACTGGCCGCGGTCCGCAGCGACTACGACCGGGTTCTGCGCCAGCGTTCGGCGCTGCTGAAAACCGCTGGCAGGCAAGTCAGATCGAAGGCCGACCTGAGCACTCTCGACGTGTGGGACGGGCATCTCGCGGCGCACGCGTCCGTCCTGCTCGCCCAGCGGCTGCGCTTGGTGCATGATCTCGCGCCGTACCTGGCCCGGTCCTACGCGTCGATCGCCCCCGAGTCGAGGCCCGCGTCGATCGCCTATCGCAGCGCCGCGTTGCCGCCGGAGTTCCTGGATCCGGCCAGAGTGCCGCACCCGGAGGACGAAGCGGAGCTGGAGGCGATCCTGCTGCGCGAACTCGCCGCCACTCGACCGAAGGAACTCGAGCGTGGAGTGTGCCTGGTCGGGCCGCACCGCGACGAACTGGACCTGATGCTGGGGGATTCGCCCGCCAAAGGCTTCGCCAGCCACGGCGAGTCCTGGTCGTTCGCATTGGCTTTGCGGCTGGGAGCGTTCGAACTGCTGCGCACCACCGGCGCCGAACCGGTGCTGCTGCTCGACGACGTGTTCGCCGAGCTCGACCGGCGCCGCCGCGCCGCCCTGGCGGCTGTCGCCGCGGATGCGGAGCAAGTGCTGATCACGGCGGCTGTGCCAGAGGATGTGCCCGCCGAACTCGCCGCCGTTCCGCTGCGAGTCGAAACCGCGGGCGGTCCGGACGGCCGCGTTTCGCGGATCGTCGCCGAGGATTCGTCCGCGAGTGCGGGTTTCGGCGGCGAACAGAGCGACGACGACGCCACGCACTCGGCCACCGGGGGCGAACGTGATCCGGTCACCGATTCGAGGGAGTCGCGGACGCCGTAGTTATCCCCAGGTGACGTGGACAGGCGATCCCGGCCTCGCCATCCGCCGCCCCGGTCCACTACAGTGGCCAGTCGTCGGGAACGCCGATCGAGTTCTCAACAGCCGGGACCGATTCCCCAACACCTGTGGAAAACTCACTCGGTCATGGGTGACCGCTTTCGCGAAACTCTCCACAGCAACGGCTGAGCAAGTGGACGGCCTAGCCGACGAATCCGGCGTTTTGGGCGGGGAACAGAGTGTTCGATCGACCGCCTCCGTATGTGGCGTGCGCGATTCCCGACGCTGGCAACCGCGGGCGGGGGCTGGGGACAACTTGATCGAAACTGGGGACAGAACACCGCACGCGGAGGGAGAAGGGCGATGACCGATCGGCCCACCGAGCCCGAATCCGCAGGACCGGAACCCGAATTGCGGGGCATCGACCTGGCCCGGCGTGCCTTGGAGGAAGCACGCGCCGCGGCACGGGCGAGCGGTAAGGCCGTCGGTCAGGGGCGCTCCTCACCCCAGCGCAGGCTGCGGAGCGGAGCGCGCAGGCGCACCGGATGGTCGGGCGCGGGCCCGGACGACCGTGATCCACAGCCGCTGTCCAAGCTGGCCGGCTCCCTCGCCAAGAGTCGTGGGTGGTCGGGCAAGGTGGCCGAGGGCATGGTCTTCGGCCGCTGGGCGGGGGTGGTCGGCGAGGACATCGCGGCGCACGCCACGCCGGTCACCCTCAAGGACGGCGTGTTGAGCATCTCCGCCGAGTCGACCGCCTGGGCCACCCAGTTGCGGATGCTGCAAAGCCAGATCCTCGCGAAGATCAATGCCGCGGTCGGTCAGGGCGTGGTGACCTCGCTGAAGATCTCCGGGCCTGCCGCACCGAGCTGGCGCAAGGGCGAACGCCATATCAAAGGTCGAGGACCGCGCGACACCTACGGCTGACCAGTATCTGATACTTGATGTAACGTTTACCGACGAAGCGGCGTTTCACGTGGAACGCTCCGGCTCGACGTCCGCGCCGCAAGCCTGCGACGTCGATCGGAACCGTCCGGGCAGAAGGAATCTCGATGACGATCACCACGGCGGTGGGCCCGTTTCCGGCGACCGCGACCCGGATGGTTCGCCGGGGCGACGTCGAGCTCGCGGTCTACGAATGCGGCAACCCCGAGGGCGTGCCGGTGCTGCTGCTCCACGGGTGGCCCGATACCCACCTGCTGTGGAGCCGGGTGGCGGCCCTGCTCGGCGGCCGTCATCGCGTGATCGCCTTCGACAACCGGGGCGCGGGACGCAGTTCCGCGCCGACCGCGGTCGAGGCCTATCGGCTCGAGGAGCTCGCGGCCGACGTTCGCGCGGTCATCGCGGCGGTCTCGCCCGGCGAACGGGTGCACATCCTCGGGCACGACTGGGGGTCGGTGATCGGATGGGAAGCGGTCGCGGGTGAGGACGCCACGTCGGTGATCGCGTCCTTCACCTCGGTGTCCGGCCCGAATCTCGACTTCCTCGGCGCTTATCTGCGGGGACCGCTCACCCCGGCCCGGCTGCGGGGCGCGCTGGCCCAGGCCCTCGCGTCGGCCTACACCGTCGCCTTCCAGATACCCAGGTTGCCGAATCCGGTGCTGCGGGTGCTGTCCGGCCGCTGGCCGCGATTCCTCGCCTTCTTCGACGACCTCGATCCCGTACTGGTGGAGACGGCGCCGACGTTGCGCGCCGATATGCTCAACAACTTGAAGCTCTACCGCGCCAACATCCGCACCCACCTGCGCCATCCGCGGCCCCGGCCGATCGGGGTGCCGGTCCAGCTGATCGTCGCCACGGGCGACCGCGCCGTGCGACCCGTGGCGAACGCCGAGGCAGACCGGTGGGTGCCGCGCCTGACCCGGGTCGAGATCCCGGCGCGGCACTGGTCGCCGATCTCGCACCCGGCGGAGCTGGCGCGTCACACGGCCGCTTTCGTCGCCCGGTTCGGCGCCGCTCGCTGAGCGCCCGGCGGCGAACCGGCAACGCGTCTCTCAGCCCACTCCTGCTGGATCAAAAGCGCCAGGAGGCGGAACCGAGTCGGCGCAATCCGATTTCTCGCATCCACGGCGCTGTGAGGGGTGTCGGAGGTGGGTTGTAAGTTGGGCGTACCAGTAGGATGGTTACGTAACTAGCGGCGATACCTTCGGCGCGTTCCGCACAGTCCACGCGTGGACCCTAATTCTCGAGCCAGACGTGAACCAGGGCCTCACGTGTGCTGTCCGGTCGCTCTATGCCGGGATCAGCAAGTAAGGAGAGCTACCGACCAGTGGCTGCCAAAGACTCCAACGCATCGGGTTCGACCAGAGCGACCGGGAAGCAGGACTACGGTGCCTCCTCCATCACGGTTCTCGAGGGGCTCGAGGCGGTTCGCAAGCGTCCGGGCATGTACATCGGCTCCACCGGTGAGCGCGGTCTGCACCACCTGATCTGGGAGGTCGTGGACAACTCCGTCGACGAGGCGATGGCCGGGTACGCGACGAAGGTCGAGGTCACCCTGCTGGCCGACGGCGGCGTCGAAGTGGTCGACGACGGCCGAGGCATCCCCGTGGCGATGCACGCCCAGGGTGTGCCGACCATCGAGGTCGTCATGACCCAGCTGCACGCGGGCGGCAAGTTCGACTCGGACTCCTACGCGGTGTCCGGTGGTCTGCACGGCGTCGGCATCTCCGTGGTGAACGCACTGTCGACCCGCTTGGAAGCGGAGATCGACCACGACGGCTACCACTGGAGCCAGACCTACAAGGACGCCACCCCCGGCAAGCTGATCCAGGGTGAGGCGACCAAGAAGACCGGCACCACCATCCGCTTCTGGGCGGACCCGGAGATCTTCGAGACCACCACCTACAACTTCGAGACCGTGGCCCGCAGGCTGCAGGAGATGGCGTTCCTGAACAAGGGACTGACCATCAAGCTCACGGACGAGCGCGTCAGCGATGCCGACGTGACCGACGAGGTGGTCAGCGAGACCGCCGAGGCGCCCAAGCACGCCGAGGAGGGCGCCGCGCCCGCCGAGCACAAGGTGAAGACGCGGACCTACAACTACCCGGGCGGTCTGGAGGACTTCGTCCGCCACATCAACCGCACCAAGCAGCCGATCCACAACTCGGTCGTCGCGTTCACCGGCAAGGGCACCGGCCACGAGCTCGAGGTCGCGATGCAGTGGAACTCCGGCTACTCGGAGTCGGTGCACACCTTCGCCAACACCATCAACACCCATGAGGGCGGCACGCACGAAGAGGGCTTCCGCGCGGCGCTGACCACGGTGGTCAACAAGTACGCGAAGGACAAGAAGCTCATCAAGGAGAAGGACGGCAACCTCACCGGTGACGACATCCGGGAGGGCCTGGCCGCCATCGTGAGCGTCAAGGTCGGCGAGCCGCAGTTCGAGGGCCAGACCAAGACCAAGCTCGGCAATACCGAGGTGAAGTCGTTCGTGCAGCGCACCTGCAACGAGCACCTCACCCACTGGTTCGAGGCCAACCCGGCCGATGCGAAGACCATCGTCAACAAGGCGGTCTCCTCGGCGCAGGCCCGCGTCGCCGCCCGTAAGGCTCGCGAACTGGTGCGGCGCAAGTCCGCCACCGACCTGGGCGGGCTGCCGGGCAAGCTGGCCGACTGCCGGTCCAAGGACCCGAGCAAGTCCGAGATCTACATCGTGGAGGGTGACTCCGCCGGCGGCTCGGCCAAGTCCGGCCGCGACTCGATGTACCAGGCGATCCTGCCGCTGCGCGGCAAGATCATCAATGTCGAGAAGGCGCGCATCGACAAGGTCCTCAAGAACAACGAGGTCCAGTCGATCATCACCGCGTTCGGCACCGGCATCCATGACGAGTTCGACATCAGCAAGCTGCGCTATCACAAGATCGTGCTGATGGCCGACGCCGACGTCGACGGCCAGCACATCTCCACGCTGCTGCTGACCTTGCTTTTCCGGTTCATGCGGCCGCTGGTCGAGCACGGGCACGTCTACCTGGCGCAGCCGCCGCTGTACAAGCTGAAGTGGCAGCGCAGCGAGCCGGAGTTCGCCTACTCCGACCGGGAACGCGACGGCCTGCTCGAGCGCGGTCTCGCCGCGGGCAAGAAGATCAACAAGGACGACGGCATCCAGCGCTACAAGGGTCTGGGCGAGATGAATCCGAAGGAACTCTGGGAGACCACCATGGATCCCAGTGTCCGGGTGCTTCGTCAAGTGACGCTGGACGACGCGGCCGCGGCCGACGAGTTGTTCAGCGTGCTGATGGGCGAGGACGTGGAGGCCCGCCGCAGCTTCATCACCCGCAACGCCAAGGACGTCCGCTTCCTCGACGTGTGATCTGCCCGGGGCGCCGCCCGATCGCGGTGGCGCCCGGCAGTCTGCGCACGTCAGCCCGTTAAGGAGACTTTCTCATGACCGACATCACCCTGCCGCCGGACGGCGCGGGCGACCGCGTCGAACCGGTCGACATCCAGCTGGAGATGCAGAACAGCTACATCGATTACGCCATGAGCGTGATCGTCGGCCGCGCGCTGCCCGAAGTGCGCGACGGCCTCAAGCCGGTGCATCGCCGCATCCTCTACGCCATGTACGACAACGGGTACCGGCCCGATCGCGGCTACGTGAAGTCCGCGCGTCCGGTGTCCGACACGATGGGCAACTACCACCCGCACGGCGACTCGGCGATCTACGACACCTTGGTCCGCATGGCCCAGCCGTGGGCGATGCGCTACCCGCTGGTCGACGGCCAGGGCAACTTCGGCAGCCGCGGTAACGATGGCGCCGCGGCCATGCGCTACACCGAGTGCCGCCTCACGCCTCTGGCGATGGAGATGCTGCGCGAGATCGACCACGAAACGGTCGATTTCATCCCCAATTACGACGGCAAGACGCAGGAGCCGGTGGTCCTGCCGAGTCGCGTGCCGAACATGCTGATGAACGGCAGCAACGGCATCGCGGTCGGTATGGCGACCAACATCCCGCCGCACAACCTGACCGAGCTGGCGGACGCGATCTACTGGGCGCTGGACAACCACGACGCCGACGAGGAGATCACCCTCGCCGCGTGCATGGAGCGGATCAAGGGCCCGGACTTCCCGACCGCGGGTCTGATCGTCGGCACCCAGGGCATCCACGACGCGTACACCACCGGTCGTGGCTCGATCAAGATGCGCGGCGTCGTCGAGATCGAAGAGGACAATCGCGGCCGCACCACGATCGTCATCACCGAGCTGCCGTACCAGGTCAACACCGACAACTTCATCAACGCGATCGCCGAGCAGGTCAAGGACGGCAAGATCGCGGGCATCGCCGACATCCACGACGAGTCCTCCGACCGTGTCGGCCTGCGCATCGTGGTGACGGTCAAGCGGGATGCCGTGGCCAAGGTCGTGCTGAACAACCTGTACAAGCACACCCAGCTGCAGACCAGCTTCGGCGCCAACATGCTGTCCATCGTCGACGGCGTGCCGCGCACGCTGCGGCTGGACCAGATGATCCGGTTCTACGTCAACCACCAGTTGGACGTCATCATCCGGCGCACCAGGTACCTGCTGCGCAAGGCCGAGGAGCGGGCCCACATCCTGCGCGGCCTGGTCAAGGCGCTCGACGCGCTGGACGAGGTCATCGCGCTGATCCGCCGCTCGGCCAACACCGACACCGCGCGCACCGGCCTGATGCAGCTGCTCGACATCGACGAGGTCCAGGCGACCGCGATCCTGGACATGCAGCTGCGGCGGCTCTCGGCGTTGGAGCGGCAGAAGATCGTCGACGACCTGGCCAAGATCGAAGCCGAAATCGCCGATTACAAGGACATTCTCGAGAAGCCGGAGCGTCAGCGCGCGATCGTGCGCGACGAGCTGGCCGAAATCGTGGACAAGTACGGCGACGACCGGCGTACCCAGATCATCTCCGCCGACGGCGACGTGGCCGACGAGGATCTGATCGCCCGCGAGGACGTGGTCGTCACGATCACCGAGACCGGCTACGCCAAGCGCACCAAGACCGACCTCTACCGCAGCCAGAAGCGCGGCGGCAAGGGTGTGCAGGGCGCGGGGCTCAAGCAGGACGACATCGTCAAGCACTTCTTCATCACCTCGACGCACGACTGGCTGCTGTTCTTCACGAACAAGGGGCGGGTCTACCGGGCGAAGGCATACGAGCTGCCCGAGGCCAACCGCACCGCCCGCGGGCAGCACGTGGCCAATCTGCTGGCCTTCCAGCCGGATGAGAAGATCGCCCAGATCATCCAGATCAAGTCGTATGACGACGCACCGTATCTGGTGCTCGCCACGAAGAACGGCCTGGTGAAGAAGTCGAAGCTGACCGATTTCGACTCCAACCGCAGCGGCGGCATCGTCGCGGTGAATCTGCGCGACGAGGACGAATTGGTCGGCGCCGTGCTCTGCTCGGCCGACGACGACCTGCTCCTGGTCTCCGCGCTCGGCCAGTCGATTCGCTTCTCGGCCACCGACGAGGCGCTGCGCCCGATGGGACGCGCCACCTCCGGCGTGCAGGGCATGCGGTTCAATGACAGCGATGAACTCTTGTCCCTCAATGTGGTTCGCGACGGCACATATCTGCTGGTCGCCACGTCCGGCGGCTACGCCAAGCGCACCGCGATCGAGGAGTACACGGCGCAGGGCCGCGGTGGTAAAGGCGTATTGACCATCCAGTTCGACGCGAAACGTGGCACCCTGGTCGGGGCGCTCATCGTCGACGACGACGACGAGTTGTACGCGATCACCTCCGGTGGCGGCGTCATCCGGACGGCGGCGAAGCAGGTTCGCAAGGCTGGACGACAGACCAAGGGTGTGCGATTGATGAACCTCGCGGAGGGCGATACCTTGCTTGCGATCGCGCGCAACGCCGACGAGCCCGATCCTGATCAGGTCTCCGGTGGCGGCGACACCGGCTCCTAGAAATATCCCAACAGCGGCGGCAACGAACGGACCCAAGGATTCCCATTGACCACTCCGAATCAGCCGAATGACGAGCGGCACCAGACGAACGGTGTGACCGAGCGGATCGCACCGTCACCGATCCCGCCGCGGCCGATCCCACGGCCGGTCGCCTCGGCCGAGAACGGTCAGCCCGGCGGCGGCCAGCAGAGCGGCGGTCAGCCGGGCGGTCACCCTGGCGGCGGTCAGCCGGGCGGTCACCCTGGCGGCGGTCACCCCGGTGGCGTGCAGCCGGGTGGTCACCAGGGCCCGCCGAACGGGCCGCAGTCCGGCGGACATCCGGGTGGGCAGCCGGCCAACCAGCCCGGCGGCAACCAGCCGCACGATATCCGCGACCAGCAGGGTGATTTCGCCCCGCAGCAGGGTGCGCCGGATCAGGCGCCCGGCGGCGACGGCCAGGACCGTTTCGACCAGAAGACGACGCGGATCAACAACCAGGCCCCGCAGTCCGCGCCCGAGAGCGAGGACAAGCAACCGGTCGGGGCCGCCGCCAACGGCGGGCCCCAGTCGCCGTACCAGGACGGCTGGGCGCAGCTGCCGCAGCGGGAGCCGCAGTCCAACCTGTACCGCCCCGGGCAGGCGCCGGTCACCGGACGCCCGAACTCGGGCGGAGGCGGAGGCGGACTCGGGGGCGGCACGTCCAACGCCCGCACCACCGCCGACCTGGCGGCCAAAGCGGCGCGCAAGGAAGCGGCAATGGTGAAGTCGGTCGGCATCGACGGGCCCACCCGCAGCATCGCGCGGCCGGAACTGATCAAGGACATGCCCGACCTGTCCGAGATCCGGCATCCGCTGCCGCCCGGCGAGGCAGCCGGTCCCCAGTCCGGGCCGGTGTCGCCCGCGGTCCCGGTCGCCGTGGCCGCGGTGGCCTCCGGCGAGCCGCTGCGGGCCACCGTGCAGATCCGTCGCATCGATCCTTGGTCGACGCTGAAGATCTCGCTGGTCATCAGCGTGGCGATGTTCTTCGTGTGGATGCTCGCGGTCGGCCTGCTGTACATCGTGCTCGAGGGCATGGGTGTGTGGGAGCGGCTGAACAACACGTTCACCGACATGGTGTCGCAGGACAGCGGCTCGGTGGGCTTGATCGACGCGGGCACCGTGTTCGGCTACGCGGGCGTGATCGGCCTGATCAACGTCGTGCTGTTCACCGCGCTCGGCACGGTCGGCACCTTCATCTACAACCAGTGCTGCGACCTCGTCGGCGGTATCCAGGTCACCCTGGCCGACCCCGACTAGTCATCCAGCGTCCGAACGGCCGGTACCAGCCACCGCGGGGTGGCGTACCGGCCGTTTTCGTTTGGACCAACCGACCGAGAACGCAGATGAACCGAAGATGCCCCCTCGTCGTGAGTGCGGCTCAGCAAGGCTCCTACCAGCCGTTTTGGTTCCGCAGATAGGTGTTGTGTAGTCTCTACACGTTGTTGTTCCCGCGAACAACACCACTACGGGCCTATAGCTCAGGCGGTTAGAGCGCTTCGCTGATAACGAAGAGGTCGGAGGTTCAAGTCCTCCTAGGCCCACTCCCTCATTGCCACATCCGGCGCCACTCCCGTCTTCTCCAGCGGATTCGCATCGTCCCTGCGGTCACCATCGTTGCGTTCCAGGCGACGCATGCATCTTCACGCCAGTCCACGCACGAACACGGCAGACCCGAGATGCCACCGCTCCTTCGGCGAGCACGTAGCGAGCGACACGGTCACCCAGGGCACCGGCGCCGCTCGAATCCTCCCATCTCGATTGAGTGCTCGTTCCGTGAAATGCGTGCTGCCAAACGCCGCGTGCGGTACCGACTCGGTCACATCGGGAGAGGCAGGGACGTCGGCGGTGAGTGCGACCACCGCGTCGTCGGTGAGTACCGTCACCGCGCCACCGGGAGGTCCGGCGGGGACACGGGCGTCGACGATCGGCGAACAACCGACCACAACGCCACAACCGGGTCCCGGAGCCACCGCGGCCCCCGAACCACCCGCTGCGACGACCTCGTCTCCCGCCGCACAGCCGACGCAGGAAGGTAGCGGCCACGGTCTGTGCTTCGACGCCAACTCGGCGCTCGCGGCGTCTGCGAAACGACAAAGGCTCATGCCCTCCATGAGCATGAGCCTCCGAGGAGTGGAGCCTAGGGGAATCGAACCCCTAACCCCTGCCTTGCAAAGGCAGTGCTCTGCCAATTGAGCTAAGGCCCCGTCGCCGTTCGTCACGGCTAGCGTGTACAGACGCCTGGAAAACGGTACCTTCTCGCCGTTGGCGTGGTCAAAACGGCAGGTTGTCGCGTATGGCCAGGTATGGCGACCTATGGTTGGTCGCAGCGTCATGATCCGGTTCTTCGATGTGTCGTCGGTTGCTCGATGAGAGGACCCGCATGTCTCGGTATCTGTTCGCACTCGGCCGCATGGTCGCTCGCCGGCGGTGGTGGGTGGTGGCGGTGTGGGTGGTCCTGCTGGCCTGTGCGATCGGGTTCGCCGCGGTGAGTGGCGGCAAGACCACCGACAACTTCACGATTCCGAACACCGAGTCGCAGGACGCCGTCGCGCTGCTGAAGCAGCGGATGCCCGCCTACAGCGGGGCGCAGACGCAGGTGGTGTTCGCGACGCCCAGCTCGGCAAAAGTCACCGATCCGCAGCCGAGTGCTCAGATCCAGCAGGTCATGGCGGGGCTACGCGGAGTCTCGCAAGTCGCCACGGTGGTCGACCCGTTCCAGGCTCAGGCGATCTCACCCGATCAGCGGGTCGCGTTGGGCAGCGTGCAGTACTCGGTGCAGGCGGGGGAAGTCACCGAGGAGACGTTGGACGCGGTGGACCGCATCGCCGCGCCCGCTCGCGAGGCGGGGCTCGATGTGGAGTTCTCGGGAGCGGTGTATCCGGGCTTCACCGCGGAGGTGCCCGAGACACCCGAGATCTTCGGTATCGCCGCCGCGTTCGTCATCCTGCTGATCACGTTCGGGGCGGTGGTCGCCGCCGGCCTGCCCATCGTCACGGCGCTGGTCGGCGTAGCGATCGGCCTGACCGGAATCCTGGGTGTGGCCGCCTTCGTCGATGTGCCCGCGGCCGCGACCTCCTTGGCATTGATGCTGGGATTGGCGTGCGGGATCGACTACGCGCTGTTCATCCTGTCCCGGCATCGGCACAACATCGTGCTGGGTCTGGCCGCAGACGAGTCGATTCCACTGGCCGTCGGCACTGCGGGCAGCTCGGTGGTGTTCGCCGCGGTGACCGTGATCATCGCGCTGTGCGGCCTGGCGCTGGCCGGTATCCCGTTCCTGACCGTCATGGGGTTGACGGCGGCGGGCGCCGTTCTGGTGGCCATGCTGGTCGCCCTGACGTTGCTGCCCGCGCTACTCGGGTTCGCCGGTGACACGGTCGCCCGCTTCGTCTCGCCGCCGTTGCATCCGGGGCGTCCCGAAGAGGTAGCGCGGATCGCGGCCTACGAACCGGAACGCACGATGGGACACGGCTGGGCCCGTTTCGTCACGCGTTACCGGCTGCCTTTGCTCGTGGTCGGAATCGCCGCGCTGGTGGTTCTGGCGATTCCGGTCACGCGGATCCATCTGGGCTTGCCGAGCGGCGAATCGCAGCCGGAGTCCAGTACCGCGCACAAGGCCTACGACTTGGTCAGCCGGTCGTTCGGCCCTGGTTTCAACGGACCGTTGCTGATGGTCAACGATCTGTCGAAAGCCACCGCCCCGGACGTCGCGCAGACGGTGATGGACCGGTTGCGCGCCGAACCCGACGTCGCCGCGGTCCAGCCCGCGGGCAGCGGTGACGGCTTGCTGCTCATCCAGGTGGTGCCGAAGACCGGTCCGGACGACCAAGCGACCGCGGAGCTGGTCACCCGGCTGCGTGACAATCGCGACCGTATCGAGGCGAACACGGGCGCCACCTTCCTGGTCGGCGGAACGACCGCCGCGAACATCGACACCTCCAACCGGCTGGCCGCGGCCCTGCCGGTCTTCCTCCTGGTTGTCGTCGGCTTGGCGCTGGTGCTTCTGACGATCGCCTTCCGCACCGTGCTGGTGCCGCTGTCCTCGATCGTCGGCTTCATCCTGTCGGTCTTCGCGGCGCTCGGCGTCCAGGTCGCGGTGTTCCAATGGGGCTGGGGAGCGGGATTCTTCGACGTGGCGAAGGCGCAGACGCTGAGCTTCCTGCCCATCATCATCCTGGCGATAATCTTCGGGCTCTCCAGCGACTACCAGATCTTCGTCGTCTCCCGGATCAAGGAGGAATACAGCCGTACCGGGGACGCGACCGGGTCGGTGCAGGACGGAGTCGCGCATTCCGCGCGGGTGGTGAGCGCGGCGGCGCTGATCATGTTCGCCGTCTTCGTGGCCTTCATCTGGGTCGACAATCCGGTCGTCAAGCCGTTGGCCTTCACGCTGGCGGTCGGCGTCGTCCTGGACGCGTTCGTCGTGCGGCTGACCTTGGTGCCCGCCGTCATGGCCCTGGTCGGCGAGCGCATGTGGTACCACCCGAGGTGGTTCGGGCGTTACGTTCCTGATCTCGACATCGAGGGCACCGGACTGGAGAAGGAGTTCACCCCGAGCGCGGTCGGCAGCACGAGCGGCTGACGCCCACGGACCGACGTGGTCAGGCGGCGTCGCCGCGCTCGAGCACGTCGTCGAGGGACGGCAGGGGACGCGAACAGATATCGCGCGCCTCGTCGGGGGAGAGGCCGAACATGCGCAGCAGGTCCTCGGTGACCTGATCGGTGGCGGTGGCGTCGTCGCGGTCGGGGTGATCGTGCAGCAGTTGGCCCAGGCACAGCGCGGCGCCGGTCACGATGGTCATGGACAGCGCCGCATCGCTCGTCTGGAACCGGCCCGCGCGAGCGGCGGCCTCGATATCGCGACGAGCGCGCGGGACGAGTCCTTTGTCGGAGCCCGCCAAGATCAGCCCGTTGTTGAGCAGCACCTTGCTCAGGGTGGGGATTCTTCGGTGCATACGCCCGGTCAACCGGAAACTCTGCGCGAAGACCTCGGCCGGATCGTCCATGCCTTCGGTCAAGGTGTCGAGCACGGCGCCGTGCTTCTCGAGCGCTTCCTCCACCGCCGCCTGGAACAGGTCCTCCCGGCTCTGGAAGTGGTTGTAGAACGACCCCATACCGACGTCGGCGGCCTGGGTGATCTCGAGGATCGGCGCGTTCGATCTTCCGGTGGCGATGAACGCCTGGGCCGCTGTCACGAGAGCGGCGCGGGTACGGGCCTTGCGGCGTGCCAAGCGGTTGGGTTCCGCCGCCTCCGTTCGATCGGTCATGCCCGCTCCTCTCCCTGTCGGTGCCTCGACCATGGTAGCGGCCTGCACTCAGTTATGACGAATTCATCAGCAAGTCTTGACTGAATATTGCGTCGCATGTGACGATATCATCAGTCAACAGAGGGAGTGGTCGATGACCGACCAGCACGACCCGCACACCGGACTGCACAGCGAGTACGGCGCGCAGGTGGGCGAGCACCCGGGGCGGGCCCGCGATCCGATCGTGAAGGTGCATGATCTGGCGTGGCTGGAGTTCGAGAAGCCGGACCTCGACCGCGCCGAGGTCTTCGCACACGCCTTCGGCTTCGCCATCTCGTTGCGCACAGCCGACGAGCTGCACCTGCGGGGCACCGACCCGCAATCGCCATGCGTGCTGATCCGTCGCGGCACGCGCTCGCGATTCGTCGGGCCCGCCTTCCGCGCGGCCGACACCGCCGACCTGCTCCGGCTGGCCGAGGCAGCCGGAAGCACGCTGACTTCCCTGCCCGGGACCTTGGGTGGATCGACCGTCGATCTGACCGACCCCAGTGGATTGCGGGTGCGGGTGGTCGCCGACACCGACAAGCTCCCCGCTCTCCCCGCGCAGCCGCCGCACACGCTCAACTTCGGGCACGAAGTCGCCCGGGTGAACCGGACGCAGCGGCCGCCTCGCTCGCCGGCGCTGGTGCAGCGGCTGGGGCATGTGGTGGTGCAGACCACGAAGTACCGCCGAACGCTCGATTGGTATCTCCGGCACTTGGGGCTGATCGTCAGCGACTTCCTCTACTACCCGGGACAACGCGAACGCGGTCCGGTGATGAGCTTCATCCGCTGCGATCGCGGCCGGACACCCGTGGACCATCACACGCTGGCGCTGGTGCTCGGGCCGGCCAACCGATACGTGCACTCGGCTTACCAAGTGGCCGACCTGGATGCCTTGGCCGCGGGCGGGGAGTACCTGCGCGATCACGGCTATTACCGGTCGTGGGGAATCGGCAGGCACATCCAGGGCAGCCAGATCTTCGACTACTGGCGCGACCCGGACGGTTTCCTCGTCGAACACTTCAGCGATGGTGACCTGTTCGACTGCACGGTGGAGCCCGGCTGGGCGCCGTTCACCGCGTCCGGACTGGCGCAGTGGGGGCCGCCCGCCAGCAAAGACTTCCTCGGCCTCAAACCGGGGCGGGAAGCCCTTCGCGAGTTGCGCGCGATGGCCGATGCGCTGCGCGAGGACAACGAATTCGACCTGCGCCGCCTGCGCGGCCTGATGAAAGTAGCTGGTTCATGAGTATTTCCGTGCTCCGTACCGCCGACGCCTGGTGGGTGGTCACACCCGTGGGCGCGGCCAGGGTCGATACCGCCGCGACCACCACCGGGCAGCTGCTGCAAGACCGGCAGGCGATCCACGCGGCGTCGGCGAGCAGCGAGGTCGTGCCGGTCGAGAGCCTGTCGCCGGTCTCCCCGGTGACCGCGCCGTGCCGGGTCGTCGCCCAGATGACGAACTTCGCCTCGCACGTCGCGGACTCCGGTGGCGATCCGGCGACGGTGCCGCTGACGTTCTTCCGCAAGGCATCAGGGTCGATCAGCGGCCCGCACGACGACGTCCTCCGGCCCCCGCACGTGCGTCTGCTGGATTACGAGGTGGAGATCGGCCTGGTGTTCGGTCGCGACATGCCGGTGGGATCGGAGATCACCAGCGACAACCTCGCCGACTACATCGCCGGTCTGGTGGTCACCAACGACATCTCCGCCCGCGACATCCAACTGCCGAAAACCCAGTTCTACGAGGCGAAGTCCTATCCGACCTTCACTCCGGTCGGTCCGGCGCTGGTGCTGCTGGAGGACGACGAGCTGAAACGGTTCACCGACCTGCGGCTGCGGTTGTGGGTCAACGGCGATCTGCGCCAGGACATGACCGTCGCCGACATGATCTACCGGCCGCTGGAGACCCTGCGGGCATTGACCGGTTTCCAGCGCATGGACACCGGTGACCTGCTGCTCACCGGAACGCCGGTCGGCACCGCGATCAGCGCCCCGCCCAAACCGGTCGAGATCATCGGCTCACTGCTGCCGCCCGCCGTGAAGTGGAAGCTGTTCTTCAAAGGCCAGGCCAAGAACCCGAAGTATCTGCGCGACGGTGACGTCGTCGAGGCCGCGATCGCCACCGACGACGGCGCCATCGATCTCGGCCGCCAGCGCACGACGGTGAGGTACCGGTGACCGACGACCTGCTTTGGCCGCGCTATGCGGACCCGGCCGACCTTCCCGGCATCGAATCGGTGCCATTGGCCGAGCGCGCCTTGCCGGAATCGACCTACGCCCTGCTGGGGAGAGCGGCCCGATCGTGGCCCGAGCGCACCGCGATCACCGTGCTTCCGGAAGCGGCGCGATGGCGGGAGCCATTGCGCCGCAATGCGGCTCAGCTGCTCGAAGACGTGCACCGATACGCGAACCTGCTGTACGACATCGGCGTGCGACGCGGCGACGCGGTGGCGTTGATCGCTCCCAACTGTGCCGGGCTCATCCCGGCGACCTTGGCCGCCCAGCTCGCCGGGGTGGCCGCCCCGATCAACGGTGGGCTGTCCCGGCAGCACATCGCCGAATTGCTGCGGCGCACCGGAGCTCGCGTGCTCATGACGGCCGGACCCGAACTGTCGGCCGCCATCTGGGAAACCACCCGGGAACTGGCCGCCGACGGCATGGTGGACGCGGTGCTCGTGCTGCGGCCGACCGCCGCGGCGGGCGAGCCCGCGCCGCTGCGACCCATCGCTGGCGTGCGCGTCGGTTACCTCGATGAAGAGGCCGCGCCGCACGACGCGCACGCCTTCGTGGGCGAACCGCCGAACGCGGAGGACCTCGCCGCGTTGTTCCACACCGGCGGCACCACCGGCGTGCCGAAATTGGCGGCGCACACCCATGCCAACGAGGTCGCGAACGCGTGGATGATCGCCGCGAATTCGTTGCTCGCCGACGACGCCGTGGTCTTCGCGGCGTTGCCGCTGTTCCATGTCAACGCGCTGGTGGTCACGCTGCTCGCACCCTTGTTCAAGGGGCAGCCGGTGGTGTGGGCCGGACCGCTCGGCTACCGGGATCTCGCCATCTACGGGGAATTCTGGAAGATCGTCGAGCACTATCGGCTCGCCGCGATGAGCGCGGTACCGACGGTGTACGCGGTGCTCGCCCAGTGTCCGGTCGACGCGGACATCAGCAGTCTGCGCTACGCGATGGTCGGCGCGTCGCCGTTGCCTCCCGCGGTGCGGGAGACCTTCGAGACGCACACCGGCATCACCCTGGTCGAGGGCTACGGACTCACCGAGGCGACCTGCGCCAGCGCACGCAGCTTCCCGGGACATCCGCGACCGGGCGCGGTCGGGCAGCGCATGCCCTATCAGTCGGTGCGGGTGGTGCGCATCGGCGCCGACGGTTCGTGGGCGGAACTGCCCGCCGGGCAGACCGGCGTGCTGGCCATCGGCGGCCCTACGGTCTTCGCCGGATACGTGACCGCCCGCGACGCGCACGGATTCGTGCTCGACGGCATGGGCAAACTGGCCGACGGCTGGCTCGACACCGGCGACCTGGCCCACCTCGACGCCGAGGGGTTCATCCATCTGCACGGTCGCGCCAAAGATTTGATCATTCGCGGCGGGCACAACATCGACCCCGCGCTCATCGAGGACGCGCTGCTGGCGCACCCGCAGGTGACTGCGGCGGGTGCGGTCGGTCGCCCCGATGTCCACGCGGGCGAGGTGCCGGTCGCCTACGTCACCCTCGCGCCCGGCGCCGGCATCGGCGCGGCCGAACTGCTCGAATGGGCAGGCAGCCGGGTACCCGAGCGAGCCGCCGCGCCGAAGACCATCACGGTGCTCGACGCGCTGCCGGTCACCGACGTGGGCAAGCCCTACAAGCTCGGGTTGCGCGCCGACGCCACGCGCCGCGAACTCCTCGACGCGCTCGCAGGCGCCGCCGGAGTGCGCGGCATCGCCGCCACCGTCCAGGACGGTGCGATCGTGGCCACCGTCGAACTCGACCAGAGCGGTGACGAGGGCGCCGTCGCGGCGATTCTGGGCCGCTACGCGATCGAGTGGAAGATCGAGGCGCGCCGATGAGCGCCCCGGTCGTGATCGTCGGCGCGGGGCCGACCGGTCTCACCGCGGCGTTACTGCTGGCCCGCTACGGCGTCGAGTCGCTGGTCCTGGAGCGGTGGAAGGGCGTCTACCCGCAGCCGCGCGCGGTGCACATGGACGGTGAGATCCGCCGGATCGTGTCGCGGCTGGGCATCGGTGACGAATTCGACGCCATCTCCCGGCCCGCGCTCGGTCTGCGCCTGCTCGACCGGGATCTGCGGACACTCGCGGAATTCCAGCGCGACCCGGCGGGCGGCCGCAACGGGCACCCGGACGCGAACATGTTCGACCAGCCGGAACTGGAAGCGATTCTGCGCGCCGAGGTGCGGCGCCGGCCGCGAGTGACGTTGCGCGGGGACGTCGAAGTCACCGCGGTAGTCCAGGAAACCGGCGGCGCCAGGGTCGAGTTCACCGATCGGACCTCCGGCGCGACCGAGTCGGTCCGCACGCGGTACGTGCTGGGCTGCGACGGCGCGAACAGCCTGGTTCGTACCGCCATCGGCGCCAGAATGCGTGAGCTGAACTTCGAGCAGCGTTGGCTGGTCGTCGACGTGGGTACGACGGCGGAACTGGGGGAGTGGGAAGGCGTACATCAGGTTTGCGATCCCGTCCGCGCCGCGACCTACATGCGCATCGGAACGGCACGCCACCGATGGGAATTCCGGCTGAATCCCGGTGAAGCAGCGGCCGACTACGACGAGATCGGCCGGGTGTATCAACTGATCAGCCCCTGGACCGGTGCGGTCGCGGTCGAGGAGATCCAGTTGCTCCGGGTGGCCGAGTACACCTTCCGCGCCCAGCTCGCCGACCGCTGGCGGGCGGGCCGGATCTTCCTGCTCGGCGACGCGGCGCATCTCACGCCGCCTTTCATCGGTCAGGGCATGGGCGCCGGATTGCGTGATGCGGCCAACCTCACCTGGAAGCTGGCCGGCGTACTCGCCGGAGACTTGCCCGAACGGGTCGTGGACTCCTATGAGATCGAACGAAAGCCGCACGCGCGGAGCATGATTCGGCTGGCGAAGTTCACCGGGATGGCGATGACCGAGGGCGGTGAACTCGGCAATCTCCTGCGCGGCACGCTTGCTCCCCACCTGGGTCGCCTGCCCGGTTTCCACGCGCTGGTCACCAGCGGCGAGACACCGCCCTTGCGTCGATCCGAGCTGGTCATGCGGTCGCGCCTCGGTGGCGGCCGGGCGGGCCATCTGGTGCCCAACGCTCTCCTGGCCGACGGCCGTCGCTACGACGACGTCGTCGCGGGGCGGTACGCGATCGTCACCACGATCGAACCGGCATCGGCGGAGCACGCCCGGATCCGCGACCGCGGGGCAGTGCTGGTGTTCGCGGCTGCGGGAAGCGAACTGCGTCGCTGGCTGTGCCGGCGTGGCGCCCGCGCCGCTCTCATCCGGCCCGACGGCGTCGTGCAGCGCACCGCCCGCGACCTGCCCGTGCTCTGCGCGGCGATGCCTCGATTCCACTCCGGTGCAGGCGGCGTGCATGGCGAACACCGGGTCGGTTGACCGGGCACTCATAGTTGACGGAATACTCATTAAACTGCGTTCGGGCCGGTGAGAGGCGTGCCGAGCCGAGCCGCCGGACTCAGGTCGTCCTGGGCCGGGCCCCGGCGGCGCAGTAGGGTGGAACCCATGAAACTTCTTTGCACCGCCGGCGTCGTGGTCCTGGTCCTCTTCGGCATCTCCAAGCTGCGCCGGCGCAGCGACGCGGACATGTGGCACGAGGTGACCAGCCGCTGAACTCCGGGGGCCTTAGCTCAATTGGCAGAGCACTGCCTTTGCAAGGCAGGGGTTAGGGGTTCGATTCCCCTAGGCTCCACAGAATAGACAACTCGTACACCGGCGTGCTGTGTCCAATTGGACACAGCGGCGGTGGCGGCACAGCCGGAACAAGGCGCCGCAATCAGACGGTATTCGCTCGTGCTGTGCCAGACTGGCCACGCACAGTAATGCACTCCTCATCCTCGGAGGACCGTCTATGACGAATTCTGTTGCGCCACTCGAATTGCCCGAACCCCTGGTCATCACGCTGGGGAATCTCAAGGGCGGTGTCGGCAAAACGACATCGGCGTTCTTCTTGGCGAGCTACTTCGCTTCGGTTCACGAACTGCGGGTCCTGGTGATCGACGCCGACCCGCTCAGCCAGACCGGATACTCCTGGTACCGTCGGCTGGTCAAGGGGGGCATCGAAGTGCCGTTCGAACTGGTCGCGTTCCCGTCGCGGCATGTCGGCGACTGCATCACCGACAATGCCGCCGATTTCGACGTCATCATCGTGGACGCCGGGGGTGAGTCGGCAGACATCTTCAAGGCCGCTGTTCCCGAGAGCGACGAACTCCTGCTGTTGACGAGTGTGAGCCCATCGGAAGTCAAACGCGTGCCGAGCACGTTCAAAGCCGCCGAGGAGGCGGCAGCCGACAGCGACCGGGAAATCCGGGTGCGGGTGCTGATGACAAAAGTGCCGGTGATCATGAAGAAAGGCGTCAACGTCTCGACCGAATACAGGGCGCAGCGCGGTCATTTGGAAAGCGCGGGCTACGACGTATTCGACTCCTATTTGAGCGCCTGGAAATGGTACCGGGAGGCGGCCGACGGGGAGGTCGGGGAGGGGGCCGAGAATCCGATCGAGGATCTGGGAGAGTACCGCCGGGTGGGCGACGAGTTGGTCGACTCGTACCGGGCGCTGATGGAGGTGCCCGCCTGATGCCTCCGCAACGCAGGAAGGGTTCGATCGGCGGCGGCAATCCGCTATCCGACGGCGCCGAACACACACCGCCGGTGTCACCGCTGCGCGATGCCGAATGGCGGCCGAAGCCGCCCGCGAGCCCGAACGTCTTGACCATGCCGGTGCCGGATGCGGGCGACGGCCCGCTGAGCGATCGGGAGCGGGCGCAGTTGACCGCGTGCGAGTCATCGATCGACACGCTGCGCATCGCGTTCTGGGCGGCCGGCCGCGCACTGCAGATCGTCCGCGACGGCCGGCTCTACCGCGACAGCCACGAGACGTTCGACGAGTACGTGGAGCAACGGTGGGACATGCAGCGGTCCTACGCGCACAAGCTCATCCGGGCGTGGCCGCTGGCCGCGCGGCTGCATCCGATGGCGCCCGCTATCAACGAGGGTCAGGTCCGTGAACTGCTGCCGGTGGTGGCGGAGTACGGCGAAGACGCCGCGATCACCGTGTACACCACCGTGGCGGCGGGTGCGGGGGTGAAGGTCACCGCGGGGAAGCTCCGGCAAGCGGTGGCTCTGCTGCCCGAACGCTATGACGAAGAAGTGGTGGTCGAACGCCTGCAGGCGTGGCTGCGGGGTGAACTGCCGGACGACCCGAACGACCGCGCGGCCGACATCTTCACCGCCATGGAATCCCGGCTCGCCGCGCTGACGAAGCGCGTTGTCAAAGGTTCGAACGACGACCCGCGCGCGGCCCGTGAATTCGCAGCGAAGCTCCGGACGATCGCGAAACAGATCGAGGAGCAGATCACCGCGTGATGCCCGGACCGGCAATGCGCCCCGCAGCGGAATGGTTTCCCTGCGGGGTGTATCGCGTCGAGGTGAATGCATTTTGTGGCGCAGAATTCATAATATCGAGCCACGCGGCAGAACCAGTTATTATTTCGTTACGTAAATAAAGGCGTGTTGTGCTTTACGTGATGCACGCTATGCCGAAAGGTGAACGCTCGGATCGGATCCGCTGGACTGACGAAGCACCGTGATGGTTTTCGAATCAATTCGAGGTCTTGGTGACATCCCGCTCGCCGCGCACTGCGGCGTATGGCCCACCGAAGGCCGGCGATATGAGCATCGGAGGACCGCATCATGGCATCATCGACCGACGTCCGATATACCCGCTACCTGCGACGCGCGCTGCTGTGGGCGTTCGCCGCCGGAGCGGCCGCCCTCCTGGGCATGTTGTGCAACGCCGGGGAGGCATCGGCCCAGCCGGTGGCCATCCCGGGCGTGGGAACATTCGAGATCTCCGACGATATTCCGCTTCCGGGGCTGCCGGAAAAGCTTTTCCGGAACAACGCCATACTTCCCGTCACCGAGTCGCCCGTAACCGGCGGATTCTCGGAAACAGAGGCCATCGCAAGCGCCTCGGTGCCGCAAATCGAAATCGCGCCGGCGACGCTCGGCCCGGCGATCGAGGTCCCGTTCTCGGTGGCCGTCCCCGTGATCGAGCTGCCGGTGCCGACGATCGTTCCGGCGATCGAGATCCCGCTGCTCGGCCTGGTTCCCGAGATCGAGCTCCCCTTCCTCGGCGACATCCCGCAGATCATGCCGCGGGCGCCCACCCCGCCCGCGGCAGTGATCCCGCAGAAGTCCGCCGGTGAGACGGCGGTCGACGCGGCCCGGACCAAACTCGGCTCCGATTACAGCTACGGCGCGGTCGGCCCCGATACTTTCGATTGCTCCGGGCTGGTGCAGTGGTCCTACGAACAGGCCGGCGTGGAGCTGCCACGCACCAGCTACGACCAGCTCGCCGCCGGAACTCCGATACCCCTCGACGACCTGCGCCCCGGCGACATGGTGTCGTTCTACGGCGGAAGCCACTCCGCCCTCTACGCGGGTGACGGCAAGGTCATCCATGCCTCGACGTACGGCACGGGCGTGACCACTTCCCCGCTCTCCTCGATGCCGGTGACCGGTGCCCGCCGCTTCTGACTTCTCGCGAAATCCGCACCGCACCTTCCGATCAGAGCGAGACTGCCGCCGCTTGCAGCCCTGCCAGAGTCTCGGTATCCGGCCAGTGGCGAATTTCGTAGCGGCGAGGTGCGAGATCGGGAACGGGAGTGAGGCCGGTCAGTTCGACGACAGCCTCGAACGGAACCTCGAAAAGACGCTCCAGCTCACCTTGATCGTCACGGCAGAAGGCAATGTAGTCGGCCTCCGGCAGGAGGTACTCGACACCCTCACCCCAGACGGTGATCGTGTAAGGACCGTTGTCGCCATTTCCGTACATGACCGAACCGACGTAGGCGGGCTCGATGGCGTAGGGCGTGAACTCCAGATCCACCTCGACGATCTCGTTGAGAATCTGAGCCTGCGCTTCGTATTCGGTGACCGCCAAACCGCATCGGGCGCGCTGCACGGCGGGCAGGTGGCGGTGCGCGGGTGAACGATCGAGCGGGATCACCGCTCCGCTGTCGTCCACGATGTACCCCTGCGGCGAGATCGGGCGAGGCGCGTCACGGTACTGCTCTTCCACCGCCTCGAAGATGGGTTCGAGATCGTCGATGCCGGAGGCGACGATGAGTGTGTCCACGTCCGGCATGAACGCGACGGGTGGCGTCCCGGAGCCGGAACCGGCGAGCCAATCGGCAAGCAGCGGCCAGGATGTGCAGTAGCCGTTGCCGTCGTCGACGAAATGCAGGATGCCGTCCTCCTCGATGACGGTGAAATTGATTATCTCGCCGAGATTTTCGCGCGCGACCGTGAACACGTCGTCCGGGCTCACGCCCCACTCCCGCAACGACGCGTAGGTGACGATCGATCGGGTTTGTGGCATGTCGATGGCGACCATCTCGTCCACGAATGGAAAGGCAGGGCGTGCGACCGGCCGCGACTCGGGCTCGACGCCTACGCCGAAGCTGTTGGGACGCAACACCGGACGCAGCATGGAACGTACCGAGGGCCAATCCGGCGCCGGGGCGCGCAGCTCGCGCAGGGCGTCGCAGTGTTGGGCCACCCGGGCATCGCGCTCCGCGGGATCGAGCTCGCGGGTTTCCTGAAAGATGTTGTGCAGGTCGAGAATCAGTTCTCCGGTGCGTATCGCGAACTCGTCGGGGTGGTATTCGACGTCGGTCTCGCCCAGTACGGACAGCTGTTGCATCACCAGCGCGGCGAACGTGGCGGCTTCGTCTTCGATGTTCTGCACGCGGTCACCGTAGCCGCGATCGCCGACAAACGCCCCGCGGTGGCTTACTCGCTGAGGGGACCGTGCCGGTCCAGGTGCAGGTAGGTGAATGCGGTGACGAGCAGGCACACCACGGTCGCGGTGATCAGCATCGCCCAGCCCGGGACCGCCAGGCTCAGCAGTCCGCCGAGTAGCGCGCCGAGGCCGAAACCGGCGTAGAGCAGGAAGTAGCCGAGCCAGTCCGCGTAGGAGCCGCCGCTGAGATGGCGTTCGATGCCCTGACCCATCTTGACCAGTGTGCCGGTGACGTAGCTGAGCGGTACCGAAACCTCGCCGTTCTGCACGAACGACGTGTTCAGCGCGCCGACGCCGAAGGCGACGAACAGGATCGGCAGCAGGCCGATCGGCTTGTCGGAGGTTTGGTACTCGAGGATGTCGACGGCCGAGGCCACTGCCAGGCAGACGGTGGTGAGCAGGGTGGGACCGTGCGGATGACCGGACCAGTAGTGCCTGCGGCACCACGAGGCCACGACTACCCCCGACAGGAACGACGCGAGCAACAGGGTGGCAGCCAGAGCCATGTCCGGCTCGTCGTGGAAGTACCCGAGGACGCCCCGCTCGGTATTGCCCGTCATGAAGGTGACGAAATAGCCGGCCGTATGCATGAACGCCGCTGCACCGATAAGCCCGGCGAGCGCGGCCAGCACCCAGGACAGTCTGGCCTCGCCGTTGAAAAGTGCCTTCTTGCGATCTTCTTCCAGCTCCGGCACGGCTGAACTCCTTCCGATACGGGGCGACACCCCAGTGAAGCAGGCTTGTCAACGGAATTCGCCCACGCAGCACCGGCGATTACCGATGGTTCGCCAGTGCTCCCCAGGAGCGCCCGCTTCCTGCGTTCGTATCCGTGGCGCGTCCGGGTGCCACGGTGTGCATCCGTAGCCGGATCCGGAAGGGCCCGCGGGGCGTAGTGAGCCATTCACGAGTCGCCGCTCGGTTACCGTGCTGAGGTGGATACTCTGCTCGACTTCCTGCTGACCGAGCCGGTGGCGGCCGCGCCGCTCGACGATGTCGCCGCGGCGTGGACCCGGCATCGAGTAGCGGCGAACCGATTCGACCAGCCGGTAGAGGTCGCGATCGCGGGCGGCTTCGGCGCCGACCGGCTCGGGTTCGCCTTTCTGTCCGGCTACCAGGAGGCGCTGCGGACGCTGATTCCGGATCTGCCGGACGACTACCTGGTCGCGATGTGCGCCACCGAGGAGGGCGGCGGTCACCCCGCGGCGATCCGCACCAGGCTCACCGAACGGGACGGGATCTGGCGGGTAGACGGTGTGAAGTCGTTCGCGACCATGGGCTCCTTCGCGCGACAGCTGGTCGTGATCGCCAGCGTCGGCACGGCGGCCGATGGACGAAATCGGCTGCGCGCCTGCATCGTCGAGGCGAGCGAGGCCGGGGTGCGCCTGGCCGATCATCCCGCGCTCGCGTTCGCGCCCGAGGTTCCGCACGCTTCGGTCGTGCTGGCCGATGTGCCCGCGCTGGTGCTCCCGGGCGACGGGTATCTGGACTACCTCAAGCCGTTCCGGACGATCGAGGATATTCACGTGCTGGCCGCCACTCTCGGCTGGCTGGTGCGGGTGGCGCGGGCGTCGGGCTGGCCGCGCGAGAGTCTGCAACGGCTGCTGACCCTGGTGGCCGCCGTGCGCGGCCTGGATATCGATGCGCCGGCTTCGCCGGGTGTGCACATCGCCCTCGGCGGCGTCTTCGCGTCGTTCGGTGAGCTGGTGACCGAGCTGGAGCCGTTGTGGCAGACCGCGGACCAGGTCACCGAGCAGCGATGGGAACGGGACCGTCCATTGCTCGCCACCGCCGGGCGGGTGCGTGGGCAGCGGCTCATCGCAGCGTGGCGAGCGGTGGAACCGGGAGACGACCGGGCGGAATAGGGCGCTCGACCTGTCCCGGAAATGGGGAGCGGGCCTCGGCGAAGGGGGGGAGTTAGCCGAGGCCCGCGTAGGGTCGGCCCGGGGGGGAGGGGCCGACGAGAACGATGCTACTCGATGATCTGCGATTGTGTGTGCGGGGGGACGGCGACGTTCCAAGTTTTTTCGGGTCGGCTTACTTTTGGCCGACCCGGAGCGATCGCGGCGGGGCGACCGATGGTTCGCGCCGTAGCGGGCCGTTGGCTTGTTATTTGCCAAATACGTTGGCGAACAAGCTCTTACGTGCGCTATTGCCGCTGTGACCTGCCTCGTCGCGGGTCGGCGCGGAACATGCCGACCAGTCGCCGCGCAACGAATCCACGGCGCCTCCGGGCGTGTCGGCGCGCCGGTCGCGGCTACTCCGCGTGTCGCCCGATTCCGCGCGAGACCCGAATTGTGTCGTACCTCGATGCGAACATGCGTTCGTGTCCATCGACTCGACCGTCCGCACGCGGCGCATGCGATCCTCGCGCGAGCCCGCATTCGAATCTTCGCGATCCGAGTACGGGGTCTGCTCGATTCGGGTAGTGCGCTACGCGCGCTCCGATAGCCCGGCCCGCGGGATCATCGAACCGGTCGCATTCCGATCCGGTACCCCCGAGCACCACTGGGTCGGAATGCGGCCTTCTGGCGTGGCCCGAGCCGTCCGGTCGTGGCGGAACAATTCGGATGAAATTGTCGGTGGCCCGGGCAATACTGACTCGGTATCGGCCGGTCATCCGATCCAGTGCATCGATCGGCGCTCGGCGGCCCACGAATTCACATCGAACTCAGCAACCTCAGGAGAATCATGCCCGACGCAATAGTCGCCGAGGGTCTGGTCAAAAGATACGGCCAGCTGGTGGCCCTCGACGGACTCGACCTGCGCGTCCCCGAAGGCACCGTTACCGCACTGCTCGGACCCAACGGCGCAGGTAAGACCACTACCGTCCGGGTGTTCACCACCCTGCTCGTGCCGGACGCCGGGCATGCGACGGTCGCGGGAATCGATGTGCTGCGCGATCCGCAGGCATTGCGGTCCCGCATCGGGGCGTCAGGGCAGTACGCCGCGGTCGACGAATATCTCACCGGTTTCGAGAATCTGGAAATGGTGGGACGTCTCTATCACATGGGCGTCCAGCGGAGTAAGGAACGCGCGCGCGAATTGCTCGAGCGATTCCGGCTCACCGAGGCCGCGGACCGGCCGGTCAAGGGCTACTCCGGCGGCATGCGCCGTCGTCTCGACCTGGCGGGCGCGTTGGTCGCCAATCCACCCGTCCTGTTCCTCGACGAGCCGACCACCGGTCTGGATCCCCGGGCCCGTCTCGACCTCTGGGACGTCATCGAGGAACTGGTGGCGGGCGGGACCACGTTGCTGCTCACCACGCAGTACATGGAGGAGGCGGATCGCCTCGCCGATTCGATCGCGGTGATCGATCACGGCAAAGTCATCGCGAAAGGCACCGCGGACGAACTCAAGACCATGGTCGGCGGCGACCGCATCGAGCTGACCGTCGATCGCGCCGACAATCTCGCGACGGCCGAGGCCGCGCTGAAGAGCCTGGCCGACGGCGATATCCATCTCGAGCCGGGGTTGCGCCGGATCATCGTTCCGGTCGCCGACGGATCGCAAGCCTTGGTGGAGGCCGTCGGGCGGTTGGCCGAACACAGCGTGCAGATCCACGATGTCGGTCTGCGCCGCCCGTCCCTGGACGACGTCTTCCTCACCCTCACCGGCCACGAGGCGGAGATGATCACCGACGGTGGCGCGACGAACGCCGAGCTGGAAGCTACGGAAGGAACGACCCGATGACCGCGACGGCCCCGGTCCTCGCACGGCCCTCACTGGGCGCGCGACTGTCCATAGTGGTCAGCGACAGCGTGACCATCGCGAAACGCAACGTCATCAAGATCAAGCGCGTGCCCGACGTGCTGATCTTCTCCACGTTGTCGCCGATCATGTTCGTGTTGCTGTTCGCCTACGTCTTCGGCGCGGCCATCGATGTGCCCGGTCTCTCCGGCGGCTATCGCGAATTCCTCATCGCGGGCATCTTCGCGCAGACCGTGGTGTTCGGCGCGACCTTCACCGGGGCGGGCCTGGCCGAGGACATGCAGAAGGGCATCATCGACCGATTCCGCTCCCTGCCGATGGCCTCGTCGGCGGTGCTGGTCGGCCGCACGGTCAGCGACGTGGTGATCAACGTGGTCAGCTTGACGGTCATGTCGCTGACCGGTCTGATCGTCGGCTGGCGGATCCGCGGCTCGTTCCTGGACGCGGTGTTGGGCTACATCCTGTTGCTGCTGTTCGCCTACGCGGTGTCCTGGATCATGGCCGTGGTGGGCCTGCTGGTGCGGGCGCCGGAGGTGTTCAACAACGCGAGTTTCATGGTGATCTTCCCGCTCACCTTCATCGCCAACACCTTCGTCCCCAGCGACAAGCTGCCCACCGGCCTGCGAGTGATCGCGGAATGGAATCCCGTATCCGCGCTCACCCAGGCGACGCGGGATCTGTTCGGCAACACCAGCCCGCTGGCGCCGACGTCCGATGCCTGGTCGCTGCGGCATCCGGTGATCACCTCCCTGGCCTGGGTGGTGGTGATCCTGGTGGTGTTCGTGCCGCTGGCCCTGCGTCAGTACAAGAAGACCGTCAGTCGCTGATCTTGTGACGCCCGTGTCAGCGCTCGTGCTCCGCGCCGGCTCCCGATACCGGGGTCGGCGCGGAGCCGTTGCGGGAGTATCCGATGCGCGGCGGCGCGGGGGCGGGTTCCGGCTGCTGCGGCCGCCGGGTGCGGACCAAATAGGCCACGCCACCCGCCAGCGCGACGGCGGCCGCGAGGATGAGCCGGTTACGTGAACGCGAAGAGACATGCAGGCGCCCCGAGGTCATGGGGACCACTGTATGCACAGCCCGGCGATTCGCGCAGGAGGCCCAGCTCACAACCCGGTCCGGCCCAGTTCCGCGGCCTTGTCGCGGACCGTGGCACGATGGGCGGCGTGACCTCACCGAATCAGACATCCGTGGCAACGCTGCACACGAATCACGGCGATATCAAGCTTTCGCTTTTCGGTAACCACGCGCCCAAGACGGTCCGCAATTTCCTAGGTCTCGCCGACGGTTCGGCGCCGTACACCACCGCGAACGCCAGTGGCGGTAGCACCGGTCCGTTCTACGACGGCGCCCTGTTCCATCGCGTGATGGCCGGGTTCATGATCCAGGGCGGCGATCCCACCGGCACCGGTCGTGGCGGCCCTGGCTACGAGTTCGGCGACGAGTTCCACCCCGAGCTGCGGTTCGACCGGGGTTACCTGCTGGCGATGGCCAACGCGGGGCCCGGCACCAACGGCTCGCAGTTCTTCATCACCGTCGGCCCACAACCGCACCTCAACCGCAAGCACACCATCTTCGGCGAAGTGGTGGACCCGGATTCCAGGAAGGTCGTCGACACGATCGCGACCACCAGGACCGATCGCAACGACCGGCCGCTGGAGCCCGTCGTCATCACCAAGATCACGATCGAATGAGGCTATGAATCCCCAGCCGCCCGCACCTACGTGCGTCCGCCATCCGAATCGTCCCACCGGCCTGGCCTGCACGCGGTGCGGGCGGCCGTCCTGTGCGGAGTGCCTGCGCCCCGCGGCCGTCGGCCAGCACTGCGTCGACTGTCTGCGTGCAGAACATCGCAGCGCCGCGCCGGTGCGGACGGTCTCGGGCGCAGCGGCGGCTCGAACGTCCGCTCCCTATGTGACCTACGCGCTGATCGCGATCAATGTCGTGATCTACGCGATCACCGCGGCCCAGGCCAAGAGCCTGATGGACAACCAGCTCGGCTCCGCGCTGTTCATCGACTGGGTGCTGTACGCACCGGCGGTCGCCGACGGCGAATGGTGGCGGGTGCTCGGTTCCGGTTTCCTGCACTACGGCCCGATCCATCTGCTGCTCAACATGTTCGCCCTGTATGTGGTGGGCCGGGATGCCGAGTTGGTGCTCGGCCGGTTGCGCTATCTGGCGGTGTACCTGGTCTCGCTGCTCGGCGGGTCCGCCGGGGTCATGCTGTTCGCGCAGAACAGTCTCACGGCGGGTGCGTCCGGCGCGGTGTACGGCCTGTTCGGTGCGATCACGGTCATCCTGATCCGTCTGCGGCAGAACCCGAATCAGATGCTCATCATCATCGGCATCAACGTCTTCATCAGTTTGTCGCTGCCCGGCATCTCGCTCTGGGGCCATCTGGGTGGTCTGGCCGCCGGCACGCTCGCGACCCTCGGCATCCTGTTCCTGCCGAGCTGGCTGCGCGTGCGGACTCCGCAAGCGGCGCGCACCGTCGGCTGGGTGGCGGTGGCGCTGGTCGCGTTCGCGGCGCTGGCAGCGGTGGTTGTGAGCGCGATCACTTCGTCTGTCTGACAGCGGGATTCGCTTCACGTGAAACATACGGATCGGCGGCGGCCCGAATGTCTCGTCAGCGGGTCTTGTCCTCGGTGAGCCCCATCGCAGCGACCAGGTCCTGATAAACGAACTCGGGGTTGGCGCCGAGATCCCAGCGGCCGAAGATAAGCAGCCGTTCCGCCCCATCGTGCAGGACGTCGAGCTCCAGCATCGGCATCTTGCGGCCGAGACGCCGGTAGCTCACCACGCGGGCGCGAACGATCTGATCCGGGGGGTACTCGTCCGCGCCCGTCAGTGTGCGGACCACCATGCGCGGGCGCTCGCCGGCCGGCACGGACAGCCGGGGACGTTGGCGGAAGCCGAGCCCGGCAAGGGCGAGCAGACCGACGGCCGCGAGTCCCACGAGCAGGCGGCTCGCGGCCTCGGTGGTGACCGCCGCGGCGACGGCCAAGGCGACACCGCCCACGGCGACCGCGACGAGCGCGGGCGTCGGCGTAGTCCAGGCCAGACTCGGCTCGTCACGGTCCGGTGGACCGGGGACGGAGCGCTTCGGACTCACGGCACCCCCCAATCGCTCCTCGAGTTGTCCACAGGCTCATCCACAGGTGTGCATGAATGACACGTCTGTAATCCGGGCCGATGCCGCCTGGTCAGCGCCAGCGCATCGTCATGATCAAGCCCACCACCATCAGGCCGAAGCCGATCAGGAAGTTCCAGGCGTTGAGGTCGTTCATCCAGCTGATCTGCTCGGCCGCCAGGTAATAGACGAGCAGCCACGCCAGCCCGGCGAGCATGAACCCGAGCATGATGGCGACGTACCAGACCGGCGAGGGCCCAGCCTTCACCTTCACCGGGGTCCGGCTGGCGGGGTTGATCGTGTAGTCGGTCTTCTTACGGACCTTCGACTTGGGCATGACGTCCTCGTATTCGGCGTGCAGGTCGTGGTGTCTAGGCTATCCCAACAGGTAATGGATGCGACGCGGTGCCGTGCGGGGACGTAATCTCGATGCCATGCGTGTTCTGGTCGTCGACAATTACGACAGCTTCGTCTTCAACCTGGTGCAATACCTGGGCCAGCTCGGTGTCGACGCTGTCGTGTGGCGCAACGACGATCCGAATCTGGCCGACGTCGGCGCGGTTGTCCGCGATTTCGACGGCATTTTGATCAGCCCGGGTCCCGGTACCCCCGACCGCGCGGGCGCGAGTATCCCGCTCGTGCGCGCCTGCGCGGAGCAGAGTGTTCCGCTGCTCGGCGTGTGCCTCGGCCACCAGGCGATCGGCGAGGCATTCGGCGCCACCGTCACCCGGGCTCCGGAATTGCTGCACGGGAAGACGAGCGAGGTATTTCACATCGGCGCGGGCGTGCTGGCCGGGCTGCCGGACCCGTTCACCGCCACCCGGTATCACTCGCTCACGGTGCTGGAGGAGACCCTGCCGAACGAGGTCGAGGTGCTCGGACGCACGGAGAGCGGGATCGTGATGGCCATGCGTCATCGGAGCCTGCCCATCCACGGTGTGCAGTTCCACCCGGAATCGGTGCTGACCCAGGGTGGGCACCGGATGCTGGCGAACTGGCTCGGCGTGTGCGGGGAGCGTCCGGCGGAGGGTTTGGTGCGGGCGCTGGAGGCGGAGGTCGCCGCGCTGGTGCTGCAGTGACCCGTCCGCATGTGCTGCTGTCGGTCGCGGTGAGCGTCGACGGGTACATCGACGACGCGGGTCCCGAGCGGCTGCGCTTGTCCGGCGCCGCGGACTTCGACCGGGTCGACCAGGTCCGGGCCGACTCCGATGCGATCCTGGTCGGCGCGCAGACCTTGCGCAGTGACAATCCGCGTTTGCTCGTCGACAGTGCCGATCGCAGGGCGGCACGCGTCGCTGCGGGCAAGCCTGAGTATCCGTTGAAGGTCACCCTCTCCGCGAGCGGTGAACTCGATCCCGCGCTGCGGTTCTGGCACCACGGCGGCGACAAGCTCGTCTACACCACCGCGGCGGGCGCGGCGAACCTCACCGCCCGGCTGGCGGGACTGGCCGAGGTCGTGGATCTGGGTGCCGATCTCGACTTCGGTACGCTGCTGGACGATCTGGGCCGACGGGGCGTCCGCCGTCTCATGGTGGAGGGCGGCACCCGCATCCATACCGCGTTCCTCGCTGCCGATCTGGCCGACGAACTGCACTTCGCCGTGGCCCCGATCCTGGTGGGCGACGTCGCGGCTCCACGCTTCCTCGACCCGGCCGATTTCCCGGGCGCGCCCCACCGCAGGATGCGGCTGGCGGGAGTGATGCAAGTCGGCGACGTCGCCGTGCTGCGATATCTGCCGAAGGCCGACCGGACCTGACGCCGGAGTCGGCCCGCGCCGAGGGCGCGACGCACCGCGGACGGCGATCCACCGTCCGCGGCCGAGCGTCGGCTCACACGGCGCCTCGAGCGCACTGTGCGATTCCCGCGCGCTCGTAGGAACCCACAGCGATGGCTTCGTCGAAGCGCAGCTCGTCCGCGAGGGCGGCGTGGGTACCGCCCTGCGCGCCGCTTCGAAATCTAAGGACGCCCGTAAACGGCGGTCACGAACTCGCCGAGCTGGTTATCGTCCAGATGCCGGGCCAGGTCCGCTTCGCTGATCATGCCGACCAGCCGCTTGTCTTCGATGACCGGCATGCGTTTGACCCTGTTGCTTTCCATTTCATCGAGGACTTCCTCGATATCGGCGTTGGCATCGACCCACCGTGGCGTCGCTTCGCACAGTTCCTCGACACGGCACTCGGCGGGGGTCTTGCCTCGGGCGATGCACTTCACCACGATGTCGCGATCGGTGATGATGCCGCACATCCGCTCGTTCTCATCCGAGACGATCAAGGACCCGACGTCGAGTTCGGCCATGGTGCGCGCGGCCTGATCAATGGTCGTGTCCTTCGGAATCCACTGAACGCCCGGTTTCATGATGTCCCTGGCAGTGGTCATGAGCTACCTCCTCGTGCTCAGCTGCGCTGATTGGGATGGAGCAGCATCATTCTCCCGCAATTCACACCGGATGGTCTCGTTTTCCGGATACCGGCGGCGACGCCGGTCACGGCGGGCCGAGCACCCCCACGCCGACCAGGATGGCGCTGTTCTTCTGGATCGAACTGCCCGCGGACGGTTGCTGGCTGAGGATGCGTCCGACATTGCCCGCGTCGAAGGTGCCCTGCGGAGATTGACTGATCTGGCTGGTGCTCCCGGACCAGCCTTCCGCGCGCAGCTTCTCCACCGCCTGCGAGACGGTGAGGCCGATCAGCGACGGCATCTTCAGATCACCGGCGGACACCTGGACGGTGACCGTGGAACCCTTCTCCGCGTTGCTGCCGCCGGCCGGACTGGAGGCGACCACCTCACCCTTGGGCTTGGAGGACTGCACCTCTTGGACGACGACCTTGAAGCCGTTGCCCTCGATGTTCGGCTGCGCCACATCGATCGACTGGCCGACGACGTAGGGCACCCGCACCGACTCCGGCCCGGTGCCGACCGTGACGATGACTTCCCAGTCGATGTCCACCTTCGAACCCGGAGACGGGTTCTGCTCGATCACCTGGTCCTTCTCGGCGGTGCTCGACGGTTTGCGCTCGATGTTCGGATTGATCCGCAGGCCCTTGGAGTTCAGCACCTGCTCGGCCTGCTCCTGGGTCAGCCCGGTCAGCTTCGGCACCTGGACCTGCGCGGGCCCGGAGGACACCTGGACAGTGACGGTGCTGCCCTCATCGATCCGGGAGCCGCCGAGGGGCTGGGTCGCGATCACGTTGCCGGTCGCGACCTTGCCGTCGGGCTTCTGCTGGATCGCCACCGTGAAGCCGAGCTTCTGCAACGCGTCCTGCGCCTGCTGCGAGGACTTGTTCGACAGGTCGGGAACGGCCACTTGGTCCGGTCGGCTACCCGGGCCCAGCAGCACCCAGAACAGAGCGAACGCCGCGGCGACGGCCGCGGCGACGCCGATCGCGATATAGGCGGTCCTGCGCCCGCCGTTCGGCTCGGCCGGATCCTGCTCGGCGGTGTCGTCGTGCCGCTCGACCGTGCGGTAGGTGCGCGGCTGGGGTTCGTCCGCGCCCATGATGGTGGTGCGGTCCTCGTCGGTCATCACCATGGGCGCGCTGGGCTTCTGACCGCCGAGCACCCGGATCAGATCGGCGCGCATCTCGGCGGCGGTCTGGTACCGGTTGGCCGGGTTCTTGCTCATCGCCTTGAGCACGACCGAGTCCAGCTCGCGCGGGACGCCGGAGTACACATGCGAGGGCAGTCGCGGATCCTCCCGGACGTGCTGGTAGGCAACCGCGACCGGTGAGTCGCCCGTGAAAGGCGGCTCGCCGGTGAGGATTTCGAACAGCACACAGCCGACGGAGTAGACATCCGAGCGCGCGTCCACCGTTTCGCCGCGGGCCTGTTCCGGCGAGAGGTACTGCGCGGTGCCGATCACCGCCGCGGTCTGGGTCATCGGATTGGAGCTGTCGGCGATCGCGCGCGCGATGCCGAAGTCCATCACCTTCACCGCGCCCGACCGGTTGATCATGATGTTGGCGGGCTTCATGTCGCGGTGCACGATCCCGGCTTTGTGGCTGAAATCCAGGGCGGCGCAGACGTCCGCGATGATCTCCATCGCGCGGCGCGGCGGCAGCGGTCCCTTGCCGCGCACGATGTCACGCAGCGTGTCACCGTCGACGTACTCCATGACGATGTAGGGCAGCGGGCCGCCGTCCACCTCGGCCTCGCCGGTGTCGTAGACCGCGACGATGGCCGGATGGTTGAGCGCGGCGGCGTTCTGCGCTTCGCGCTTGAACCGCAGGTAGAACGTGGGGTCGCGGGCCAGGTCCGCCCGCAGCACCTTGATCGCCACGTCCCGGCTCAGCCGGATGTCGCGCGCCTTGTGCACCTCGGACATACCGCCGAACCCGATGATCTCGCCAAGCTCGTAGCGAGACGAGAGATTCTTCGGGGTCGTCATGGCAGTCCTTGCGAAGGAGTAGCGGACCCGTTGCGGGTGGCCGAAGGCCCCCGGGCGCCGGGAATCTCGGGGAAGGGGAGATCGAGGGTGGGGACGCGCGGCCGGGTGGACGTGGCGGTGGGCGCGGTGGTGGTCGGCTTGGTGGTGCTCGGTGCCGTGGTGGTGGTCGGCGGGGTGGTCGTCGTCGGCTCCGGTGTCGTGGTCTTCGGCTCGGTGGTGGTCGGCTCGTAGGTCTCGGTCTCCACCGGCGCGGGCGCGGGCTTGGGGGTGGTCGTGGTGGCCACCGGCGGCGCGGGCTTGGGATTCGGCGCGAACGTCGTGGTGGGCGACGGTGTCGAATCCGGGTTGGTGTCGCCGCCGAACAGCAAGAAGATCGTGAGCGCGCCGAGCAGCACGGCGCCGATGCCCAGACCGGCCAACCACTTCTGGGTCGAGGTGAACCGATTGCCGTCGCCGGGCGGTGGACCGCCCGCCGCGCCACGGCTGAGCACGGTGGCCGGAGCCGCGATGGTGCCCGCGCGATTCGCCGCGTTCACCGCGCCCGCCGCGGGCGTCGAGTAACGGACCGTCGCACCGTCGAAATCGGATGGCGTGGAAGGGATCACGGCGGTCGGGCCGGGCGGGAGGACCCGCGTGGCGCCGGTCAAGGGGGCGGCGGGGTGGGCGCCGCTCGGCGGCGGCGGACGCCGGCCCGCGCGCACCGCGGCGACCGCGTCGGCGAACTCACCGCCACTGGCGTACCGGCGCGCCGGATCCTTCTCCATCGTGATCTCGACCAGTTCGCGCACGTTGCCGGGCAGATCGGCCGGCATCGGGGGCGGTGTCTCGCGCACGTGCTTCATCGCGACGGTGATCGCGCCGTCGCCGGTGAACGGCCGCTGTCCGGCCAGCACTTCGTAACCGACCACGGCGAGCGAGTAGACGTCGCTGGCCGCGGTGGCGTCCTCACCGACCGCCTGCTCCGGCGCGATGTACTGGGCAGTGCCCATCACCATGCCGGTTTTGGTCACCGGGGAGGCGTCCACCGCCTTGGCGATGCCGAAGTCGGTGATCTTCACCTGGCCGGTGGGGGTGACCAGAATGTTGCCCGGCTTCACGTCGCGGTGCACCACGCCCGCGCGATGGGCCACCTCCAGCGCACGGCCGGTCTGCTCGAGCAGGTCGAGGCCCTGGGCCACCGACAACCTGCCGAGCCGGTTGAGCACGGTGTTCAGTGGCTCGCCCTGGACGAATTCCATGACCAGGTAGGCGATCTCGCTGCCCTGCGGGTCGATGGTCTCGCCGTAGTCGTAGATCCCGGCGATACCGGGATGATTCAGCTGGGCGGTGGTCTTCGCCTCGGTGCGGAATCGATGCCGGAAAGTCGGGTCGGCCGAGAACTCCGATTTCAGCACCTTGACCGCGACCCTGCGGTCCAGCCTGGTGTCCAGCGCTTCCCAGACCTGGCCCATGCCGCCGGTCGCGATCAGTCGCTGCAGCCGGTACCGGTCGGCGATCATCGCACCGTTGTTCAGCATCGAGGTCCCCGTACCTTCACTCGCACATCCATATCGTTCAGCCCCCTCGAAGACCGGCGTCGAGAACCGCGCGAGCCACCGGCGCGGCGACCGACCCACCGGTCGCGGCAAGCGCTCGGTCCCCACCGTTCTCCACGATCACCGCGATGGCGATCTTCGGGTTCTGCGCGGGGGCGAACGCGATGTACCAAGCATGCGGCGGCGTGTTGCGCGGGTTGGTCCCGTGCTCCGCGGTGCCGGTCTTGGACGCGATCTGATAAGGGGTCCGGTTACCTCCAGCGGTGTTGCCCTCCGACGCGATCATCAGATTGGTCACGGTCGACGCTACATCGGCGCTGACGGCTTGGCCGACCGAGACCGGCTTGGTCTTCGACAGCTCGCTCAGATCCGGACCCTGCAACTGATCGACCAGGTAGGGCTCCATCCGGACGCCGCCGTTGGCGATGGTCGCCGCGACGACCGCGTTCTGCAGCGGGGTCAACGCCACGTCGCGCTGTCCGATGCTGCTCTGGGCCAAGGCGGCGTCGTCGGAGATCGGCCCGACGGTGCTTTCCGCCACCGGCATCGGGATCCCCCGGTGCGGGCCGACCCCGAACGCGGCCGCTTCGTCCTTGAGGCTCGCGGCGCCCACCTTGATGCCGAGTTCGGCGAAAGCGGTATTGCACGAGCGGCGGAACGCTTCGAGCAACGAAGCGGTCGGGTTCGGACCGCACGTGGTGCCGTTGTAATTCTCCATCGGAGTGCTGGTGCCGGGCGGTGTGAAGGTCGGCGCGGCGGTGAACTGGTCGTCGGGCGTCGCGACGCCGTTGGCCAGCGCGGCGGCGGTGACCACGACCTTGAAGGTGGACCCCGGCGGATAGGTCTGCGAGATGGCGCGATTCAGCATGGGATGGTTCGGATCCGCGCTCAGCGTTTCCCACGCCTGGGTGCCGCGCGCGCCGTCGTGCCCGGACAGCAGGTTCGGGTCGTAGCTCGGCGTGGACACCATGGTGAGGATCTTGCCGGTGCTCGGCTCGATTGCCACCACCGAACCGGTGTAGCCCTTGCTGGTCATCTGGTCGTAGGCGACCTGCTGCATCAGCGGATTGAGCGTGGTGAGCACGTTGCCGCCGCGTGGATCCCGGCCGGAGATGAGGTCGACGAGGCGGCTGCCGAAAAGCTGGCTGTCGGAGCCGTTGAGCACCGAGTCCTCGGCGCGTTCCAGTCCGGTGCTGCCGTACTGCATCGAGTAGAAACCGGTGGCGGGCGCGTACGCCGCCGGCTCGGTCGGATAGGTGCGCAGGTACTTGTAGCGATCGTCGGTGGCGACGGAGCTGGCCAGCACGGTGCCGCCCGCGGAGATCTGTCCGCGCTGGCGGGCGTACTCGTCCAGCAGCACCCGGGAGTTACGTGGATCGGAGCGCAGGTCGTCGGCCTTGATCACCTGTACGTAGGTGGCGTTGGCCAGCAGTGCGACAACCATCACCATCACCGCGACCGCGACTCGGCGTAGTGGAGTGTTCATGTCAGCGGCCCCGCCTCCGGTCGTCCGCCATCGCGCCGCAGCAGTTCGGTCTGCGCGTCGGCGATCGGCGCCGGTTCCTTCTTCCGCGCCGGAGCGGGTGCGCGGGCGGCGTCGGAGACCTTGATCAGCAACGCCAGCAAGGCGTAGTTGGCCAGCAGCGAAGATCCGCCGTAGGACATGAACGGGGTGGTGAGACCGGTCAGCGGAATCAGCTTGGTGACGCCACCGACCACTACGAACAGCTGGACTGCGATGGTGAACGCCAAGCCGGCGGCGAGCAGTTTGCCGAAGCTGTCGCGCACGGCGAGTGCGGTGCGCAGACCGCGCACCACGAAGACGAGGAACAGCACCAGGACCGCGGCGAGCCCGATCAGCCCGAGTTCCTCGCCGATGGTGGTGACGATGAAGTCGGTCTTGGCGAAGGGCACCTGGCTGGGCCTGCCGCTGCCCAAGCCGGTCCCGGCGAGTCCGCCGGTGGCCAGACCGAACAGCGACTGGGAGATCTGGTAGCCGGTGTTGTTGTAGTCGTCGAACGGGTGCAGCCAGGTCTCCACCCGGACCCGAACGTGGCCGAACAGCTGGTAGGCGAAGACGAAACCGAGGGCGAGCAGCCCGCCGCCGATGACCAGCCAGCCGACCCGTTCGGTGGCGATGTAGAGCATCACGAGCACCGTGCTGAAGATCAGCAACGAGGTGCCGAGGTCCTTCTCGAACACCAGCACGCCGATGCAGACGATCCAGACGGCCAGGATCGGGCCGAGGTCGCGGCCGCGCGGGAACTCCATGCCCAGCACGTGGCGCCCGGCGGCGGTGAAGAGTTCACGCTTGGCGACCAGCACCGACGCGAAGAAAATGATCAACAGGATCTTCGCGAACTCACCCGGCTGGACGCTGAACCCGGGCAGCCGGATCCAGATCTTCGCGCCGTTGGTCTCGGAGAACTGGCTGGGCAGCAGCGCCGGGATGGCGAGGGCGACCAGGCCGATCAGGCCGAGGGTGTAGCTGTAGCGGGCGAGGGTGCGGTAGTCGCGCAGTGCGATCAAGAGCGTGATGAAGACGAGCGTGCCCAGCGCGGTCCACAGGATCTGCTGAGTGGCGTCCGGAGACGGGGTCGCCCACGAGTTGTAGGCGGCGGTCTGCTGGTCGGCGAGGTCGAGCCGATGGATCAGCACGAGGCCCAGTCCGTTGAGCAACGCGACGATCGGCAGCAGCAGCGGATCGGCGAACGGAGCGAACCGTCGCACGGCCAGGTGCGCCACCGCGAACAGGGCCAGGTACGCGAAGCCGTATTTGGCGATATCCCAGGTGATCGACTGCTCTTGACTGGCCTCGACCAAGAAGAGGGACACGGTGGTGATCACCGCTGCGGCCGCGAGCAGCAGCAGTTCGACGTTTCGTCTGGTGCTCGGCGGTGGCGCGGGAGCGAAGCCGCCCGGGGGACTGGGAAAAGCTCCAGCCGACGGCGGTGCCGGCGCGGACATCAGTCCGTCACCCGGCAGTTCTCCCCCGCGGTCTGGGGACTGGGTGACGTGCTCGACGGCGGGGCAGGAGTCTCCGACTTCGTCGGTGTCTTGATCTCGGGGCCCCTGGCGTCACCCTGTTCCGGCGCCGGTGCGGGCGCGGCGGTGGCAGGTGCCGGCGAAGCACCGTTGGGCGCGGGCGGTGCGGTCTCGGCCGGCGGGACGACCCCGGGCTGCGGCGCCGCTTCCTTGACCGGGCACGGCGGCAGCAGTTCTCGCTGGGCGAGGTAGGTCATCGAGTCCCTGGCCTTGTCCAGCGAACCCGGCGGTAATCCCTTGTCCACCTGATCGCGGCCGGTCTGCTTCAGATCGCTGACCTTCAACGGCTTGCACGCCGAGGGCGCGTCCGCGCCGGGCTCGGTCAAGGTGAGTTCACCGTTGCGGGTCACGCACCCGACCAGGTTCACGTCATGGATCGAGTAGCCGAGGATCGACCCGGGCAGCCCGCGCAGGATCACCACCGAACCGTCGTCGGCGCCGACGTAGTAGTTGCTGCGGATCATCTTGTAGCCGACCACGAGCCCCACGCAGACGGCGACGACCAGTGCCAGCGCGAGCACGATCCAGCGCAGCCGGTGCGACTTCTTCGCGGGCGGCTCGGGCGCGGCGGCGGCTCGGCGCGGAGCGGCGCGCGGCGGTCGCAGCGCGGAGGCCCGGCCCGCGGCGGTGTTCGGCGGAGGCGTGTCCTCGTCGACGCCGGACGCGGCGCCCGCCACGATCGGGTGGCTCTGGCCGTAGTCCAGATCGATGACGTCGGCCACGACGACGGTGACGTTGTCCGGGCCGCCGCTGCGCAACGCCAGCTCGATGAGCCGGTCGGCGCACTCGTCGGTGCTGCCCTCGCGCATCGTGTTCGCGATGGTCTCGTCGCTGACCACGTCGGAGAGCCCGTCGGAGCACAGCAGATAGCGGTCACCGGCGCGCGATTCGCGCATGATCAGCGTCGGCTCGATCTCGTTGCCGGTGAGCGCGCGCATGATCAGCGAACGCTGCGGGTGCGTGTGCGCCTGCTCCGGTGTGATCCTGCCCTCGTCGACCAGCGACTGGACGAATGTGTCGTCGCGAGTGATCTGGGCGAGCTCACCGCCGCGCAACAGGTAAGCGCGGGAGTCGCCGATGTGCACGAGGCCGAGCTTCTTGCCCGCGAACAGGATTGCGGTGAGCGTGGTGCCCATGCCGTCGAGTTCGGGCTCCTCCTCGACCTGATCGGCGATGGCGGCGTTGCCTTCTCGGGTCGCCGCGTCGAGCTTGCCGAGCAGATCGTCGCCGGGTTCGTCGTCGTCGAGGTGGGCGAGCGCGGCGATCATCAACTGGGACGCGACTTCTCCCGCGGCATGGCCACCCATGCCGTCGGCGAGTGCGAGCAGCCGGGCGCCCGCGTACACGGAGTCTTCGTTGTTGCCTCGGACGAGACCGCGGTCGCTGCGCGCTGCGTAGCGGAGAACAAGTGTCACGATCGCAGCTCGATCACTGTCTTGCCGACACGAACGGGCGTGCCGAGTGGAACACGGACGGCGGTGGTGACTTTCGCGCGATCGAGGTAGGTGCCGTTCGTCGAGCCGAGGTCTTCCACGTACCAGTCGTCACCACGCGGAGACAGTCGCGCATGCCTGGTCGAGGCGTAATCATCGGTGAGCACCAGCGTGGAATCGTCCGCACGCCCGATCAGCACCGGTTGGGTGCCGAGCGAGATGCGGGTGCCGGCGAGTGAACCCTGAGTCACCACAAGAAATTTGGCGCCCTTCTGGCCCCGGCTGAAGGACGGCAGCACCGCGGCACCGCGTGGGGCCTTGGGCTGGATCCGAATGCCGGATGCCGCGTAGATGTCGCTGCGCAATGTGCGCAGCACAGCCCACACGAACAACCACAACAGCAGCAGGAACCCCGCACGGGTCAGTTGCAGGATCAGTCCCTGCACGGCGCTCCACCTCCTGTTCGACCGTGTACGTCGGTGCCGTAGGTGCGGTTCGACCACCCCCACCAGCCTGCTGGTCTTGCCGGCCCCTGGGTCGGCGCCGCGCGTGTGTTGGCAGCATCATAGGGCCGTCGGTCGATTTCGATCACGATACGACCGACGAATCCCTCGAGAGCCATGTCGTGACCTGCACCGCGAGCTTACGGGATCAGACGATGCGGATCAGGATCTCGGAGTGCCCGGCACGGATGACGTCGCCGTCGGCGAGCTGCCAATCCTGCACGGGGGAACCGTTCACCAGGGTGCCGTTGGTCGAGCCGAGGTCGGACAACATCGCGGTCTGCCCGTCCCAGCGCACCTCGATGTGCCTGCGCGAGACGCCCGTGTCGGGCAGGCGGAAGTGCGCGTCCTGGCCGCGGCCGATGATGTTGCTGCCTTCCCGCAGCTGGTAAGTCCGGCCACTGCCGTCGTCCAGCTGGAGGGTCGCCGAGTAGCCCGAACCGGCCTGCGGCGCGGCGCCGTATCCTTGCCCGCCGGCGTAGCCCTGGGGCGCGCCATACCCTGGTTGCTGAGAGTATGCCTGGCCGTAGCCGCCCTGCTCATCCTGACCGTAGCCGCCCTGGTCGGCGTAGTTCTGATCGCCGTACCCCGGATCGGTGTAGCCGGACTGGCCGTACCCGGGCTGACCGTAGCCCTGCTGGCCGTAGCCCTGGTCGGCGTAGCCCTGCTGGCCGTAGCCGGAATCGCTGTAGCCCTGCTGGCCGTAGCTCTGATCGGCATAACCCTGCTGGCCGTAAGCCTGGTCGCCGTAGCCTTGCTGGCCGTAGCCGCGGTCGGCATAGCCGCCCTGCTGGCCGTAACCCTGCTCGCCGTAGCCGCCCTGCTGGCCGTAGCCCTGGTCGGCGTAACCCTGCTGGCCGTAGCTCTGGCCGCCTTGCGGGTAGTCGTAGCCGTTCTGGTAGTCGCCGTAACCCTGCTGTGCGTCCGGAGCCTGGTAATCGGCCCCATACGCGCCGCCGCGGCCGTAGTCGTCGCGGTACGCGCCGTTCTGCGGACCGCCGCGACCGGCAGGCGGTGGAGCGTACCCGCGGTTGCGTGGATCGGACTCCGCGGGCTCACGGCTCGGGTCGTAGCCTGAGTTCTGCGTCATGGGGCCAGCTCCTGGTTGCGGGTTTGCAGGTCGTTGTGGCGGTGATTCGGGGCCGCGAGCCGCGCTGGCTCTGTGTCCTACGTCGGGATCGACGCGGCCACTCGCCCTGAACTGTCCGGTGTGCAGCGTAGGTGATGCCTCGAACGCCACGTGTACTTCGCCGTAGGTCTGCCAGCCTTGATCGCGGATGTAGTCCTGTAGATGTTTGGCGAACGCGCGGGTGGTGAGGTCGTGGTCGGCATCCAACTGCTGGTGATCGGAAGTGTTGATCGTGATCACATAGCTGTTGGGCGCAAGCAGATGGCCGCCGCCCAGGTCCTGGACATGGTCGGTGGCCTCGCGTTGCAGCGCGGCCTCCACCTCCTGGGGGACGACACTGCCGCCGAACACTCGGGCGAACACGTCACCGACGGCGCCTTGCAGGCGACGCTCGAATCGCGAAACGATGCCCATCTCGGCCTCCCTTCGGTACGCGTCTCTTCCTGATTCGTAACAACGACACGCGTGTATGGCGTGTCGCTAATCGACCACGTTCATTGCATGATATCCACGATCGTCCACACCTGTAACTCTTGGCGACGGCCCCGGGTTCCCGGGCCCGTTCAGCCCCCCAGTCAGGCCTCTGAAATGGCGATTTCGTATCCGGCGCGGGGCCGTGATACTGTCTCCCAGTCGCTCGGGCGAGTGGCGGAATGGCAGACGCGCTGGCTTCAGGTGCCAGTGTCCTTCGGGACGTGGGGGTT
>NZ_BDCK01000004.1 GCF_001613465.1 Nocardia niwae NBRC 108934 = DSM 45340
CCCAGAGTTTCGACGATCACGCCGCCGCGATCCGATGGGCGCGGCTACTCGACCGGGTCGGCCCGGTCGAGGCCGAGCGCGTCCTCGCCGCCCAGCTGGGCGCCGTCGCCGACACGATCACGTTGAAGGTGTGGCTTCACCGGTACGTCGACCGCCTCGGCAAGAGCGTGGACGAGGAGACCAAGCGCAAGTACCGGCGCATGATCGACCGCGACATCGTCCCGTTCTTCAATGGGGAGCACCTGCCCGTCGACGGCGTGACGCCCGAGCTCGACGCCGCATGGGTCGAGTGGCTCGAAACCGAGTTCGACAACGCACCGAAGACCATCCGCAATAAGCACGGCCTGCTGTGCGCAGCGATGGGCGCGGCGGCCCGGCAGCGGCCGACTCCTCTTATTCCCTGGAACCCGTGTGCCGAGACCAAGTTGCCGAAGTGCTCGGCGCGCGAGGTCGACCACCTGAGCGAGGACGAGTACGAACTCATCGAGCAGCTGCTCGCGCCGTTCTGGCGCCCGTGGTGGGAGTTCGGCGTGATGAGCATGGCCCGGCCCGGCGAGCAGGGCGCACTCATCGTCGGCGACATCGACCGCAACACCGGCGGCGTCTCGATCACGAAGGCGTGGAAGTGGGCCAACGGCCGGATGCGCCTCGGCGACCCGAAGACCGAGCGCGGCGTCCGCATGACGTTCGTTCCGCTAGAAACGGTCGCGCAGCTCGACCTCGACCGCCCGGCCGACGCCTACCTGTTCCTGACGCCGAGCGGATTACCGGTGACCTCGGTGCGGTTCTGGCAGCAGGGCTGGGCCCCGGCGCTCGCTCGCTTGGAGGCGCTCGCCGCGGGCGACCGTGCACCGTTCACCGGCGCGGCTGGTTGGGAAGGGCTGTCGTTCGACGAACTGCAACGCCGGTTCGGGCACCTCGTCGGCCGCCTCATGTCCAA
>NZ_BDCK01000005.1 GCF_001613465.1 Nocardia niwae NBRC 108934 = DSM 45340
GCGCCTCACCCCGTATTGCACACGGCATACGGGGATTTCTTGGCGTCTGCAGGACGGCGAGCCGATCTGGGTCGTATCGCGGGACGCCGGGCACTCGTCGATCGCGATCACTGATAAACGGTACGGGCACATCTCGGCAGCAGCATCCGCGGCGAGCGCGCAGGCCGTCGCGGGCAGGCTGCCCCGGTTGCGCGGCCGGGTCCTCGATTTGGAGCAGGCGCGCCGCCGTCGCCTCGTGCGGCTGGGGCAGCTCGGCGAGATCGAGCGTGTCGCCGCTGGCTTCGAGGCGGTTTGGATGGATGCGCGCGGGCTTGTGCAGTCGCAGGTGTTCGACACCTACGACGCCGCGGTCGACCACGTCGCGCAGCACGAGGCCGGCGACTTGCTCGCCGACGTGGCGTGACGGCGAATTCCATTTCATATCAGTGCAATGAAATGAAAATCACCCCAGGTCACTGCCGTTTTCCGATCGGTCCCGACTCGGTGTGTGGCGCTCCCGTGCCGCCGCGCCCCGGGCCGGGGCGCCCGGCCGCCTACTGCGCCGATCCCACCCACAACGCCGTGCGGGCGCATCGCGCCGCGAAGCGGTACGGCGATGCAGCCGAACTCCCGGTCGAGCAGTGCGACGCCGAGCGCCTGGCCGCCGAGCTCGAACGGGCGCGGGCCACCATCGCCGCCGCCGAACGCGCCCGGCACGGTGCCGAGCGCGAAGCACACGCGGCGCGCCGCGAGCGTGACGCTGCGCTCGCGCTACGTGATCTGGCGCGGGAGGAGGTGACCGAGCTGCGCGCCGAAGCGGCCGAAACGGTGTCGCGGATGCGTGCCGATTTCGACCGCGACGTCGCCGCAGTCGCGGCCGTCGCCGATGCCGAGATCGCCCGCGCCGTCACTGCCCACCCGATCGGCCGTCCACGTCGAACCGCCTAGCCGCGTGCTGTCGGCGGACGGATGCGAGCAGTCCAGCCGCGCCGACCGTCGACAGCAGCAGGCCGGTCGCGGCGCAGACCGTACAGACCCGCGACCGCGAGCGCGATATTCAGCGGCACACTCCAAGCCGTCACGATGACCGCTGCGTCTTCTTGTAAGACGCCGGGCGCGGCGATGAGAAGGGTCACCGTGGTGATGCTGTAGGCCATTCCTATGACGCCGACCGCGGCGAGGGCGAGCAACGGGCCGCGCTGGATGCCGCGTCGTTGCCTGATAGCCGCTGCCGCGGCAGTGATTACAAGCGCGCAGGTCGCACCCGCTACGAGCGCGTAGATAACGTTGTACGCCACACTGGGCGCATCGCGCAGTTCCCATTCATCGAAGACCGGGATGCGGCGTGCGTGACCGGCCCTTGATGTCACGATCAGCGCGAGCGAGAGCGCGCCCACGAAAGCTGTCCAGCTGGTCTGCCATCCCGCAGCGGCCCGCAGGGCGAGCAATCCGATCAGCCAGTAGCGCGCCACGAGCAGCAATACGTGGAGTAAGTCGGAGGAGTTGTGGCCGACTATCCCGCTGAGTGCCGAGTCCACCTGGTCATCGAATACCGGTCGTGTCGTGGCGACTGCGAGGACGTCGAGGAACAGTGCGATGGTCAGCAGCCGCGATGACTTGTCGGACCAGATGCGGAGCCGCGCGCATGCTACGACGAGCACCAGGCCGATCAGGTAGAGCACAAGCGACAGGGTAACGCCGGTATCGGACATGTAGCGGGAGGTTCGCCAAACTTTGAACTACCTCGGTCGCCGGTATCCGATGGCGGCGTCCAGTTCTATTGCGGCTCGCTCGCCGAAGCTGGGGTACTCGCCGCGCTCGACGCGCGCTTCCGCCGCGTCCAGAAGGCGGCCGCCGGTGGTGCCCAGCGCCTTGCCGATGGCGGATAGCTGCTCGCCGCTGGCGGTGCGCTGGCCGTACTCCAGGCGTTCATAGGTCGCCTTCTTGATGCCGGACGCGGCGATCACCTGCGCCCGGGTCATGCCGAGCGCTTCTCGGCGGACACGGATTTCCTGGGCGATTGCCCAGTTCAGTGCTCCCCTGTGCGCCACCGACTCAGCCTAACGCGAGAGTAACAACAGTGGGACGGCGTCGATGCGACACCGTCGTTTGAAGGATTCGGGTCGCGAGCAACCTAATCCCCCTAATCCGAAAATCAGACCTTGTGGTCCTCCATTTGGAGGACTAACGTACCGCTCACGCGTTCGATTTGCCGGAATTAGTATCCAACATATTCGCGACCGATGGCTACCTCGGGGAAGTCCACCCGCCGCGTATCTCTGCAGGAGTAGAGCGTGGGAAAAGCAGCGGCCGACCAGGGGGTAAGCGACCTACCCCTGCCAGTATCGACCGCCCGTTCGGGCCGGTGTGCATCAACTGCCGCGCAAACCCGCTCACCCGGTAGGATCGAACACGCGTTCGAGCGAGTGTCGGGGCTCGCGACTAATGGCGGGTGTCAGAACGATCGAGGGTGGGCAATGGGGCAAACGGCAGGGAGTAGTCGACGGGCGGACGATCTAGCCGACTTGATCGCGGGCGCGAGACGTATGCCGGCCTCGCGATTCATCCTCGAAATTCAAGCCCGCGGGCACGACCCCGTCCAGGCGCTGAACGATCTAACCCCCGAGCTCCTGCGCCTTTTTCAATAGATCCCCCAGTTCGACCCCCAATGCGGTGCTGATGCGCAGCATCTGCGGCATGCGCATGGACGACTGGCCGGTCTCGATTCGGCCGATCGTCTTCTTGCTGATGCCGGAGAGCTCGGCGAGTTCGTCCTGCGTCATCTTGTCCCGAGTGGCTCGCAAAACCACGATCGCCTTGCCCAGCGCGAGATCCAACTGCCGCGCGGCCTCATCCATGTCGTCGTCCCGGTTGCCGGGATCGGCGGCCGATGTATCCATGTGTCCCATTAAGGGCCAAATCTGACCATTCCACAAGGGCGGTAGTTGGGACACCCTCACGTCCTGTTGGTTGCTCAATGGTCCCTGAATAGTCCCCGAAAGGGTCATGTCTGTCTTGCTTAGGGACAAATCTGTCCCTAATGTGGTCAACATGCTCCCCATCAACACGGTGACCGCGGCGGTAGTACGCGACGCCATCGCACAGGCCGACCGGACGGAGAAGTCCGTCGCCGAGGGCGCGAAGATCACCCCTTCGTCGTGGCAGCGACGCATCCAAGGCCGCACCGCATTCACCATGAACGAGCTGACCCGCATCTCTGCTGTGCTCGGCGTGAAGATCAACGGCGTTGTGGACGCGGTCACGGAGAAACTGCGATGACCTCGGTAGATGAGTTGCGCCTGTACTCGCTGGCCGAGACCGCCGAGCGTCTGCATGTAACCGAGGACTGGCTCATCAAGCGCGTTCGTTCGCGCCGCCTGCCCGCGCGCCGATCCGGCCGCAAGCTGACGTTCGCGGCCGCCGACATCCGCGCCGCTATCGCCTCGATGGCTGTTTCGGGCAACGCCGACGAGGACGCGGAAGTTAGCCAAGTGGGTGCCAAGTGAGCGGCCCCGCAACGGAATTCGAAACCTTCGCCCTTGAGCAGGTATGCGAGCTCACCGGCGCGCCGTCGACCGACTGGCTGTACCGCCGCATCGCCTCGGGCGATCTCACGGCCGTACTCGCTGGCCGGTCCTGGCGGATGACGCGCAGCGACATGTGCCGAGTGGTCGACCTCATGCGCGCCGCCGGTGAGCACCAGCTCGCCGAGCGCGCCGCCGCACGTGCCACCGAAACCCCTGCCACCGACACGGCGAACGCGGCCGGATTGAGCAAGCGCACCGCCGCCCGGATGAAGCGACGAAACGTCGCCTGACTTCCCCGTCGCGGTGAGCCGACGCCGCGACGGGGGCGCGTGACCGGTCGTACGGACCGCCGGGCGACTCCCCTCACGCCCGACACCGGCCGGTCACGCCTCACCACTGGACGCGAGACAGGAGATCAGAACGCGGCGACGCCCGGCGCGGTGAACCACGCCGGGCGTCCACACAAACCGTCACCCGAAAGCAGCGCCCCAAGGGCCAACTTGGCGCGCGCAAGGCAACACCAAGGAGTCTACGAAATGCCTCGATACAACGGACAGACCCGGACGACCAGCGGGAAGCGCCGCCACGCCGTCACCAACGGCGCAACGATCACCGTCGCGCAGCTGCAGCAGCGCGGCGACGAGGAGGCCGCGCGCCGCGCCGAGCAGTTCGCCGCCGCTGACACGCTTCCGCTTCGCCGCGTCGACCTGTTCGGCCCCGAGGTCGACGGCGGTCGCCCGCTGCACGAGCTCGACTACGCGCTGCGCATGGCGGAGGTCGGCTGATATGGGCCCGTACTGCCGCTACTGCGAGCACCGGTGCTTCGTTCCCGACCCGTCAGGCGGGCCGTTCATCCTCGCCACCTGCGAGGCGGGCAAGGCGCACGACCTCGAAAAGGCCGGGTACGACATCGACCTCGCCCGCATCTACGCCGCGACCCAGACCGCCGTC
>NZ_BDCK01000006.1 GCF_001613465.1 Nocardia niwae NBRC 108934 = DSM 45340
AACACTGTCGCGGGCCTGCTCGACCGCCTGATCGAGGGCACCGCGGCTTGCGGCTGTCCATACGGCGCGGACTCGCTCAAGCACTACGACGTCCTTTCGTCGGTCACGCGCCAGCAGTACTGCGCCGACGTGCTCGCTGGCCTGCTTGCCGAGGCTGTGACCCGCCTCGCCGGACACAAGGCGGGTGAGCAGTGAGCCCGCTCGAGCACGTGGTGCAGGTGCTCGTTCTGGGTGCCCTGGTCGTAGGTGTCGGCGCGGTGTTCGTCGCGCTGATCCGCGCCGACCTCCGCGCCAATCCGCCGATGCCCAACTGGACCGACCACACCGGCGAGGACGACGACGAGGACGCCGAGGTGTGCGAAGCGCACGACTTCGGCGGTCCGCCCGAGCTGTGCACGTGTGACCAGTGGCGGGATGTGGACCCCGGCGCCGAGTGGGACCGCGCCCGCGATCGGGACCTCGATTACCGGACGGGGGCCGCCTGATGCAGGATGACGGCCTCACTGGCGTCGACCAGCTCGGCGACGCCAAGAACACGGACGCCGAACGGCACGCCGCGGCGCTCACCGTCTGCCGGTACGCGAACGACGCCACCGACGCGGCCGAGCTGCTCGCCGCGCTCGGCCTGACCCCGGACGCTCCAAAGGGCAGGATCGCGCAGCCGTGCCGTAAGTGCCTGCGCCCGATGAGCAACGTCGACTGCGTGGGGCACGCCCGCCGAGGCAGCGACGGCATGTGCGGGTCGTGCTACCAGCGCAGCCGTCGCGGTGCCGTGGCCGACCAGCGCCCCGTCGTCGCCGTCGTCGACATCGAGACCCCGCTCGGCGTGATCGCACAGGGTGCCGAGGTGTCGGCGACGCCCGCCGCCGACGGCGAGGCGTGGCTGCTCCACTTCCCGGGTAGCCGCCGGACCGTCACCGTCGCGGCCGACGCCGTGCGGCCCGCCGAGGGGGTGACTGCGTGACGCTCGTCTCTGGAATCCCCGACCACGAGTACCACGCGCACCGAGCGCTCGGCTCGTCGACCGTGCGCCGATTCGATGAGGTAGCGCCCGCCCAGTGGAAGTACGAACGCGACTATCCGATCGAGTCCACGGCCGACCATTTCGAGGAGGGCAAGGCCGTTCACACGCTGGCGCTCGGCGTCGGCGGCGCCGTTGTCCGGGTCGACGCCGACGACTGGCGCACCAAACACGCCAAGGAACAGCGGGCCGACATCCGCGCTCGTGGCGGAATCGCACTGTTGCCCGAGGCATTCGAGCGCGTGCGCGCGATGGCCGCCTCGCTGCACGCGCACCCGCTCGGCGTCGCCCTGCGCGGCGGCGAGCCCGAGCTGTCCGGGTTCTCGATCGACGCGGAGACCGGACTTGAGGTCAAGGTGCGGCCCGACTGCCTGTACCGGCCGCGCCGGTCTGGCCTCGCTCTGGCGCTCGACGTGAAAACGAGCACGTCGGCAGACCCGCGGCGGTTCGCTGAAAGTGCCTACAAGTTCGGCTATTTCAGGCAAGACCCGTGGTACGTCGACCGGCTTGAGGAACACGACATCGAGGCCGCTTTCACGTTCCTCGTCGTGAGCAAAGAACCGCCGTACCTCGCCTCGGCCGTCGAGCTCGTGCCCGAGGCCGTCGAGCTCGGCCGCCGCCGCAATCGCGAGTCGCTCGCCGCGATCCGCCGGTGCATGGATACCGGCGTGTGGCCGGATTTCGGCGGCGAAATCCACCAAATCGACTTGCCCACATGGGCATACAAGCAGGAGGAATACAGGTGACCACGACCGAAATCGCCACCACTGCCACTGGCGCCGAGCTCGTCACGACCCGTGCCGCCACCCGGTCGGCTATCGAGTTGTCGGCCGACCAACGCGAGTGGACTCCGCAGCAGATCGCGGTACTCAAGCAGCTCGGCCTCGACGACGTTCCCGCGGCTCAGCTGGACCTGTTCTTTCACCGGTGCCAGCTCACCAAGCTCGACCCGTTCTCGAAGCAGATTTATCTCATCGGCCGGAACACCAAGGTCGGTGGCTACGGCAACGGGCCCGAGCGGTGGGAGGTCAAGTACACGATTCAGACGGGCATCGACGGCTACCGGCTCAACGGGCGCCGGGCGGCCAAGGCGGCGGGCGAGTCGGTCAAGACCGAGGGCCCGTTCTGGATGGCGCCCGACGGCGGCGGCTGGTCGGATGTCTGGCTGGGTGGCAAGAACAACCCGCCCGCGGCGGCGAAATTCGTCATCATCGCCGACGGCGAGCCGCACGTCGGCATCGCCCTCTACGACGAGTTCGTGCAGACCAAGAGCAACGGTCAGCCGAATTCAATGTGGTCGAAGATGCCCGCGAATCAGCTCGCCAAGTGCGCCGAGGCGCAGGCGTGGCGCAAGGCGTACCCCGAGGATTTCTCGGGCCTCGTGCTCGAGGACGCCGCGCAGGTGATCGAGCCGGACGGGTCGCCGTCGCCGGTCCAGGCGACCTCCGAGCGCGTGCACCGCTCGGCCGCCGCGATCCTCGCCGCGGACATCGAGGACCACGACACCACTCCGCAGAGGTTCGCCCACGCGCGGCAGGTCACCGCCGAACACAGCGGCAAGCCATTCACGGTCGGCGGCGCCGTGAATGCGCCGATACGGACTGGCGACGATGCGGTCGCCGACTCCGCGGTCGCGGCCGCGGAAGGCGCTCCGCCGACCGAACCACCGATGACCAAGATTCAGCAGCGCAAAG
>NZ_BDCK01000007.1 GCF_001613465.1 Nocardia niwae NBRC 108934 = DSM 45340
ATCGGCCGGTTCCTCGGCCGTAAGGTCGCTGCGCCCGCCGACGTGACCCGTGCCGAGGCTATCCGGCTGCTCGCCCACCTCGAGAGCGATCCGCCCGCCGAGCCTGCCTCGCCGGTCGCGGAAAAGTGGGAGCGCGCGAGGGCGCTGCTCGACCAGCTCGGCGCCGACACCGACGAGAAGAAACTCATGTTTCCGCGGAAGTTCCTCGAGCGCGACGACCTGACCGACCCGCTCACCCTGACCGAGGCCGACATGGACGCGGTGCTCGCTGAGCTCGAGCAGCTGCGCGCCGACGAGCAGGCCGCGGGCAACGCCGAGGGTGCGGGAGCGGGCGAATGACCGACCACCGTATCGCCGCGCTCAAGGCCCTCGGCTACATCCCGCAAGCCCAGGACGAAGCCCGGCACACTGCGCTCGCCAGCGAGGCGACCGCGCACGCCTTGCTCGCCATCGAGGCCCGGCTCGGCGAGCTCGCCGAGGAGCAGCGCGCCGCGACCCTGCTCGCCGGGTCGGCCTACGGCATGACCGATCCGGGATTCGTCCGGCGACTCGTCGAGCGCAAGCACGGGCAGATGGCCGACGCGGCGATCGACGAGCCGACCATCACGATCAACGTCGCCGAAGGCATGACGCCCGAGCAGGTCGAGGCAGTGATCGAGGCCGTCCGCGAGCGGCTCAACGCCAGCATGGTCAGGGGCCGGTGATGCACGAGAGCGTCATCGTCGGCACCGGCGATTTCCGGCAGGCCCTTACCTCGGTGCGAGTGCACGCGTCCGCCGACAAGGAGTCGCCCGCGGTGCATCGCGTGCGGCTCCAATTCGGTCGCCAGCATGTGACCGTGAGCGCGACAGACCGGTTCACGTGCGCACTCTCGATCGTGTCCCTGTGGGGCGATGCGCCGCCCGGCGGGTACCGCGTCATCGGCGTCGAGCTGCTGCCCGACGACGTGGCGAAAATCCTGTCGATCTTCAAGGGCGGCAAGGAAACGGTCGGCGAGGGAGTCTCGCCGGAGAACCTGCTGCGCCTGGAGGTGCTCGATGAGCACCTACGGATCACCGACTGTTCGGGCATGATTGACGGCCGCGCGCTGCAGCTCCCGCGGCTGTCGACTGAGGATTCGGCGCTCGCGGCCGTCGCCCAGCAGATCGAGGCCGTGCACCAGTCGCCGCACCGCACCATCGACGACATGGCGGTGTCGGGCGACATGATCGCCAGATTCCGCGAGGCTTCCCGGGCGTACGGCGCGCCCCTGCTGATCGAGGGCAGGGGAGTGCGGTCGCCAGCGCTGCTCGTCCGGTGCGGCGAGAGCTTCCTCGGCATCATGGCGTCGCGCGAGCTCACTCCCGAACGCCGCGAGCGCGTCGACGAGTTCGTCGCGGGATGGGCGAACCGCCTGCCCGGCATCGTCTTCGAGGCCCGCACGATCGAGGCCGAGCACGACGAGGCCGAGTTATGACCCTGCCGGAGCCGCTACCGGCCGAGGAAGCAACCCGCGTCCTCCGGGAGGCGGCTCGGTACACGGCTGTCGTGCTGCTCATCGGGAACGACCCGGACGATCCCGAGTCGCTGTTCATCGACGAGGTTCGCAACCCGTCGCGCGAATTGGCCGACCGCGAACTTGCCGAGTCCTTGCGCCAGTTCGCCGACCGGCTCGATGCCCGAGCGCAACAGGCCGGGCAGTGATACCCGCGCCGGATGCCATATCCGAACTGGACGCCCGCCGCTCGTGGACGTTCTTCCTATCGACCGTGTGGAGGCGCGTGGTGGATTCAATTGTGGGCAGCACGCGCGAGCTGATGCCGGTCGACACGTTCGAGTGGCAACGCATCCTACGACGCGTCCAGATCGCAGCCAGTGCAAAGCATTTGGGACTGACGATGTCCACGTACGCGAACGCGGACGGGTCGCACATCGTTGCGGGCGTCGAGCGCCTGGCGCGCGTGATGTGCGTGTCCGAGCCGACCGTGAAACGGGGCCTCGCCGAGCTGCGTCGCGTGGGCCTGGTCGAGCGCGTGAAGCAGGGCAACCGACATGCCAAGAAGTCGGACGAGTACCGGCTCACGATGCCGTCGGACGTGCTCGATTTGCCGATGCTCGACCCGGACGAGCAGGCGGTGTCTGGGGGTCACTCATGATCCGCAGACATCGCGCCGCCGTCGCAACTCTGGGTATCGCCGGTGATCCGTGGACTTATCCACAGGGCGGCGGTCTGGGTATCGCCAGTGATCCCCGGAGTTATCCACAGGGCGAAAGTCTGGGTATCACAGGTGATCCCGAGACATCGGCCCGCGGCGGAAGTCTGGGGATCATCCACGAAAAGTCTGGGGATCATCCACGGCAAGTCTGGGGATCACCGGTGATACGCCACCAACCCATACCAACCATTACCAACCAAACCCGCCGCGTAGCTGACTTCACGACGCAACTCACGACCGCGCGAGCGGAGGTGTGGAATTCATGACCCTCGATCGCACCGGCGCAGAGCTCGAACCCGAAGACGAGTCGGCGCCGTGGCATGACCCCCGATGCCGCGGGGGATGGCTCGGCCACGACGACGAGCTCCGCCCGATCCCGTGCCCCGTGTGCAAGCCATGGACTCGCGGCGAACGACGCGAGATCTACCAGTCCGTCCCGAGCCTGCGAGCGCAGCAGGCCATCGCAGCAGCAGAACGCAAGGAGCGTGAACGATGACTCGCACGTTTGAATTCCACAGGGACACAGACATTTCCGGCGTCAGCGGTACCGGAGTCGTCGCCGACGGAATCGTTTTCGATGACGGGCACGTCGCGCTCCGCTGGCGCGGTGAGCGCCGGTCGACCGTCACATGGTCGTCGATCGAGGACGCCATCGCCGTGCACGGCCACGACGGCAAGACCCGCCTCGTGTGGACCGACCAGGGCGCCGAGCCGACCCCCGACCACGGCCCCACCACGCTGCCGCCGACTGCCCGGTGTCGCTCGTGCCGCGCCCTTATCGCGTGGCGCCGCACCCCGACCGGCAAGCGAATCCCGCTCGACCCGATGGCCGAGCTGCACGGCAATGTCGTCGTCGATGGCGACGTGGCCTCCGCGCTGTCGGCGGACGCGCTCGGCGAGCTCGGCGACGAGGTGCCGCGCTATGTCTCCCACTTCGCCACCTGCCCGGATGCCGGGCAGTGGCGCACCAAGGGGACCGACCGTGGCTGACCGCGCCCGCGACCACATCGACGACCTCGTCGACTGGCAACTCAGCAGGGGCCGCGCCCGCGGCGACGACATCCCGTCACCGTTCGAGGGCCCGCGAACGGACCTGTCCCGGCCCGGCCTGCTCGGCCTGATTTGCGACGCCATCGGCGCCCTCGTGGGCAGGAGGACCGCCCGTGCCTGACCAGCACGCCGAGACGCTGTTCGTTTCGGGCCAACCCGCGCCGCAAGGGTCCAAGGACTACAAGGGCCGCAACGCCCGTGGCAAGGCGATCCTCGTCGAGTCCGCGGCCGGACTGCCTGACTGGCGTGCCCGTATCGCGTGGACTGCGCACGAGCGCGGTTGGCGGCCGACCGGCGGCCCGTTCGCCGCCGACCTCGTGTTCGTCATGCCTCGTCCTAAGGGGACGCCCGCGGCTACGCCTGCGGCCGTGAAAAGGCCCGATGCCGACAAGCTCGCGCGGGCCGTCCTCGACGCACTGACCGGCGTTGCCTGGGCCGACGATTCGCAAGTCGTCGACCTGCGCTCGCGTAAGCGCCTCGCCGAGCCGGGCGAGGCCACCGGCGTGCACATGACGCTCACCCGATTGGAGGTCTGATCGATGGCCAATGGCACGGCGTGCGGCATCTGCACGCGCCTCGTCGGCGACAAACTCGCGCTCTGCGAGGAGTGCGGCCGGACACTCGTCGAGGCACTG
>NZ_BDCK01000008.1 GCF_001613465.1 Nocardia niwae NBRC 108934 = DSM 45340
GCCCGGCCTGCTCGCCGACCTCGAAACCGCGCGCAGTGGGCAGGCCCGGATCGCCGCCGACCGCGCCGGTGGGCGCTCGGCCGAGGTGCCACTGCCTATCGCCGACACCACAAACGAGGACCGCGGGCACGGTGTGCGCCTGCTCGGCGAACGCGAGGCGCTCGCGCTGTCGACCGCGCTGCACGGGTGGGCGCGCATCCTCGCCGACCAGCTCGGCGTCGAGATTCCGCTCGAGGCGCGCTCGCTCGCCGTGCTGGCCGCCAACGCCCGGCACACCGGCGGATCCTCCGAGGCCCCCGTCGTGGTGCATGAGCACCGGCTGCGCAAGGGCGTGCGGGTGCGCGAATCTCACGTCGCGTTGCGCACGGCCGCGCACCTCATCCCGTCGGCCTCGATCGACGACCGTCTCGCGGTCTGGCTGGCGAGCCACCCGCACGGGCTGCGCGAACTCGACGCGGCAGAGGCGGCGCACCACGACATCGTCGGCGCGGTCAACCGTCTCCGGCACATGGTCGACCGGCCCGCCGATCGCCGATACCTCGGTCGGTGTCCGGTCAGAGTCGATGACGGCGGGACGTGCGCGGCGAACCTGTGGGCCGAACCCGATGCGGCGTGGGTGCGGTGCGCGAACTGCCGCCAGCAGCAACAGGTCGCGCACCTTGAAGATCAGGCCACCGCATCTGCCCGCGAAATGTTATGCACGATGCCCGAGTTGCTGCACGCCTGCGCGGCAATCGGCTCGCCGATCGCGCGGCGAACCGGCTACCGGTGGGCCGCCGAGGGCCGCCTTACGCGCCGCGCGTGGCTCATCCGCAGCCGCGCTGGTGTGCGCATCACCGACCTGCATGAGGACGGCGCGGTGCCCGTGTACCGCGTCGGTGACGCCCTCGAACTGGCGCGCCGCGAATTCGCCGAGAGAGGATCGACACCATGACCATCGTCGAGTTCATCGAGGCCCGGCTCGCCGAGGACGAACGGATCGCGCAGGAATCGGACGCAGGCGACGGCGAATGGGTCTACAGCGAGCAGTGGGACCGCGTCAGCACCTCTCAGGAGGACCTGTACACGCTCTATCACGCCGAACATATCGCCCGTCATGACCCAGCCCGGGTGCTGCGGCAGGTGGCGGCCCTGCGTGGTGTCGTCGACAATCTGCGCACCATTCCTGGTCTTCGCGCTGCCCTCGAGGCCGAGTTCGGCAGCGAAGACACCGCAGAGGAAATCCGGGCAGCCGGTCCCGATCTGCGCGGAATCGCTGCGATCTGGTCTGACCATCCAGACTTCCGGCCGGAGTGGAACACCACACCGTAGCCGCAAGATCGAAAATGCTCTGACCTGGTGCTATGCTCGATGGCACCTCAAAACCGGTACTGACGAGCCGACCCCAAAAGCGGCGACAGTGCCGGTTTTCGCATGTCATAGGCCATTTCGGCCCCCACGATCTCGCAGCGCGTCAAACGGTGCCAACCTTCACCGCAAGCGCCCCAACGCGCTCGGCCGAGCACAGCCACGCCGAGTAGCCGCAACCCTGGTCCGACTCAGCCGGGGGGCCACGCTGCGCGCTGCACCCTACGTCCAGGCCCCGGACGGTCCCGGGCCGGGGACGGTGGAGGTAGCACCATGTCAGAGATCATCCACGGCGAAGCCCTCGCCACCATGCGGAACCTCACTACCGCCGATTTTGACGCGCTGATCACCGACCCGCCCTACTGCAGCGGCGGCACCAGCACCGCGGAACGAACGTCCCGCACTGCGCAGCAGAAGTACGTCAGCACCGACTCGACCACCGGCAAGGCTCTGCCGGACTTCGGTGGCGACCAGCGCGACCAGCGCTCGTTCACCCTCTGGTGCACGCTGTGGCTCGGCGAAGCGCTGCGCCTTGTCCGGCCCGGCGGGCAAGCCCTCGTGTTCTGCGACTGGCGCCAGCTGCCCGCGATGTCCGACGCGCTCCAGGCGGCCGGGTGGCGGTGGCGCGGCATCACCGTATGGGCCAAGACCAACGCCCGCCCGCAGCCCGGGTTCCGCAACGAATGCGAATACATCCTGTGGGCCTCGCACGGCACCATCGACCGCGACCACCAGCCGCCCTGCCTACCCGGCGTCTACCGGGTGGGCTCGCCGAAAGGCAAGGAGCGGCAGCACATCACGGCCAAGCCGGTCGAGCTGATGCGCTACCTCGTCCGCACAGTGCCCGTCGGCGGCCTGGTCCTCGATCCCTTCGCGGGCTCCGGCACCACCGGGGTCGGCGCGCTGGCGGAAGGCCGGCGGTTCCTCGGCATCGAGGGCAGCCCGGCATACGCCGAGATAGCAACCCGACGGCTGGCGGACTTCACCAGCCACGACGCGGTGTAGAGCAGCGGTAGCTCGCCAGCTCCATGTGCTGGAGGTCGCCGGTTCGAATCCGGCCACCGCAACGGACAACTCGTCCACCATCCAGCGCAAGGAGATTGCCATGCTGTCCACCCTGTCTGCCATCGCCGCCGCCGTCGACTGGTTGAAGGTCGCCGAGGGCGTCGGCACCATCCTCGGCGCGTTCATCCGCGCCGCCTTCTGATACCGAGGGTCTGACCCTCCCCAGACTTCGCAGCGCGTCAACCGGAAACGACCCATGCCGGAAAGCGCCCCAACGAGCACAGCTCCGCAAGCCCGTGAGAAGCCGCGGGTGGTCACGCTGCGCGCTGCGAACCCCCTCCCTCACGTAGGAGATACGCCGTGGACCACGACGCTCATGTCCTCGCCTACCAGATCGCCTACGTTCGCGAACTGCTTCGCGCGTGGGCCGGGTTCGTCTGCTGTCCGAGCATGTTCGACCCACTGATCGACGACATCGCACACGCAGCCTTCACCCGATAGGAGCCCGTGATGGATCTGCTCTACACCCTCGTGCACGACTTGCTGTGCCATCCCATCGGCCACATGCCCACGCTCAAGGCGATCCCGCTGCACATCCTGATGGCGGTGCCGTGGTGAGTCCGGCCGT
>NZ_BDCK01000009.1 GCF_001613465.1 Nocardia niwae NBRC 108934 = DSM 45340
GGGACGGCCGGATACCCCCACCCCCGTCCAAATCATCGGAGCCCCCCTCCCTGACTCGATCCGGCGGTAGTCAGGATTTTTTTTACGGCCGATTTTCGGGCGGGAATGGGGGCAGGGGTGGCCGAGCAGACCACCGGCGACCGCCTGCGGGCCGAGCTGGGCACCCCCGACGACCCGTACGCCCGTACGGTGCTGATCAACGAGGCCGCCCGCGTCGCCGACCGCCTCGACCGGCTCGCCGAACTGGTCGACGGCGAGGACAGCGTTTGGGCGACCCTGACGACCGCCCGCGACGGCGATATCGAGGTCCGAGTCGACGGCGCGCTCGTCGAGGCTCGCCAGCAAGCGAATACGCTGCGCCAGCTGCTCGCCGAGATCCGCCGCCAAGGGTCCAGTACCGACAACGGATATGACCCTCTCGACGATCTGTAGCGAGGACGTCGACGCTCGGTTCGCCGAGATCATCGCCGCGGAATGGCCGAATCTCACCGGGCGGCAGACACCCGAGGCGCTGCTCTACACGCCGGGCGATTTCGACCTCGGCATGCGCGCGGCGGCGCTCGGCAAGCTGTCGGCCTCGCGCATCCGCCCGATGCCGTGGCAACTGTGGTCGCTCGAACGGATCCTGGCTCGCAACCCCGATGGAACATGGACGCACCCCGAGTGCTGCCTGATCATCCCGCGCCAGGCGGGCAAGTCGACGGTCCTGATCCTGCGAGTGCTCTACGGGCTGTTCAAGCTCGGCGAAAACATCGTGTTCTCAGCGCACCAGTGGGAGACCGCAAAGGCACTGTGGAAACGCACGTGGGCGATAGTCAAGACAACGCCATGGATGGCGAAACGCGTCGAGTCGCACACCTGCTCGCAGGGCCGCGGCACCATCGTCCTCGCGTCCGGCGCGCAGGTGGTTTTCACCACTCGATCGGCACACGCTGGCCGCGGCCTGGATCGCATCGACCTCGAAATCTACGACGAGGCGTACGACCTCACCGAGGCTGACATGGCGGCGCTGTCGCCCACCAAGATGGCGGCCGACGACCCGCAGACGATCTACACCTCAAGCGCGGTCAACCAGGACGACCACCCGAACGGGCATGTCCTCGCATCGGTGCGCAGGCGGGGCCGGTCCGCCGACGAGCTGGGCTTGTTCTTCGCCGAATGGATGGACGACCACGGCAACCGCACCGATCCCGAAACCTGGCGGCTGGCGAACCCGTCCTACGGCGTGATCGCCACCGAGAAGAAACTCCGCGCCGAGCTCAAGAAGTTCTCGACACCGGCCGGGCGCAAAAGCTTCGACGTCGAGTACCTCGGCCGCGGGGACTGGCCGGCCGACTCGGAGGATCTGCCCGCGCTGATCCCGGACGAGCCATGGGGCCGGATGAGCGAGGCAGGAGTCGCAGTGCGTGGGCCGATCGCGATCGCAGTCGACATGACCCCTGATCTGCGCACCTGCTCGATCGGCGCGGCGACGTGGACGACGGCCGACCGGATCCGCGTCGAGCTCGGCTATCACGGCAGCGCCGCCGATGTGGTCGAGCGCATCGTCGATCTAGTCGAACGCTGGGACCCGTGCTGTTTGGTGATCAACGCGTCCTCGCCCGCGGCGAGCATCGTGCCGAAGCTGATACCGCTCGGGATCGAACCCGAGCTGACCTCGTCCACGCAGATGGCCGATGCCGTCGTCGGTCTGCTCGACGACGCCCTCGCTGAACGGCTCTCACACGCTGGGGACCCGCGAGTCGACCAGGCGCGGGAAACGACACAGACCAAGACGCTCCCGGGTGGCCGAGTCGTCCTCGACTACACCTCGGCCGGCGCGACCCGCATGCAGGTTCTCGCGGCCGCGCGCTGGGGCCTGCTCACGTTCGGCGCGCAGCTCGCGCCAGTGCAAATGCCAGTGCAGGCGGCAGAGGACTCGATGCCCGAGGACGAGCTCATGGTGATGGGTTTCTAGGAGGTGGCGACAGTGTCAATGCTCAATGAGATCGGTTACGCCACAGAGGGATACAGCACCGAAGGTGTCGGATTCTGGCAAGCAGCCGAGGAAACGCCCGAGCTGCGTTGGCCGCTGTGCACGCGCGTGTATCGCCGGATGGAGCGGCAGGACGCACAGATCACGTCTGTGATGCGGGCCGTGACGTTGCCCGTGAAGCGTACGAACTGGCGCATCGACCCCGCCGGAGCCCGGCCCGAGGTGGTCGCGCACATCGCGAACGACCTCGGCCTGCCGGTGGTGGGGCAGCCACCGAACCGTAGACGACGGCGGCGCGGCCGGTTCTCATGGGGAGAGCATCTCGCCGCGGCGCTGCTGTGCCTGCGATACGGGCACCAGTTCTTCGAGCCGGTATGGGATGTGGGCGACGATGACGGCCTGTACCACCTGCGCAAGCTCGGGCAGCGCCTCGCTGAGACTATCTCCGATATCGAGGTCGCACCGGACGGCGGACTCGTCTCGATCGAGCAATTCGGCTGGGGCGCAGGCGGCGCCGTGCGCATTCCGGTCGAGCGGCTCGTCGCGTACGTCGTCGACCGCGAGGGCGGCGACTGGACGGGGCAATCGCTGCTCCGGCCCGCGTATAAGCACTGGCTGATCAAAGACCGGCTGCTGCGAGTGCAGGCGCAGACCATCGAGCGCAACGGGATGGGTGTGCCGATCTATGAGGGCGGACCCAACGATGAGCAGCCCCAACTCGACCGCGGCACGAAACTGGCGCAGTCGTACAAGGCGGGCAACGCCAGCGGCGCCGCGATCCCGAACGGCGCGAAACTGCGACTGCTGGGCGTCGAGGGCAACCTGCCGGACGCACAGCCCGCCATCGACTACC
>NZ_BDCK01000010.1 GCF_001613465.1 Nocardia niwae NBRC 108934 = DSM 45340
AGGAGTGTCCTCGCGCACTTCCTGAACCTCGGGAATTCCACGGGCAGTTGGGCACTCGGTACGACGTTTGCCGATTTCTTTGTGATGAGCCTGCAGACGGTCGCCGAGATGATCCGCGATACCGCGCAGGCCCACATCATCGAGGACCTCGTCGATGCCAATTGGGGGCCTGACGAGGTCGCACCGCAGCTCGTGTTTGACGAGATCGGCAGCAGGAAGGACGCCACCGCGGCGGCCCTCGAGATCCTCGTGCGCGCCGGAATCATCACGCCCGACGAGGCGATCGAGCAGGCCGCCCGGCAGGACTACGGCCTACCGATTCGGCAGGCCGTCGAGGGCGACGAGCTCGTCGAACACCAGGACCGCGAGGACACCGCCGCCGCGGTCGCCGCTCGCATGGCGCGGATGTCGCGCGACGAGTTTCGCGAGGCGACGCGCACGCGCGCCACCATGCGGCGCATCGCGACCGAGGTACCGCCGTCCCCCCGAGCCCGAATCGAACCGGATGGAGCACTCACGCTGTGGTGAACGGACCGAGCCGGAATCGCGGCGAGCGCCCCGCGCCGTGGTACCGCATTCAGAATCTCGACGACGGCACCTCGGCCGAGGTGCTGATCTACGACGAGATCGATCCTTGGTGGGGCGTGAGCGCGGCGACGTTCGCGAAGGATCTCGCGAAGTGTGCGGCGACCTCGATCACCGTGCGGATCAACTCGCCCGGCGGCGACGTGTACGAGGCCATCGCCCTACTGAACACGCTGCGCGGCCACCCGGCCCACATCACGACCGTCGTCGATGGTCTCGCGGCGTCGGCCGCGAGCTTCGTCGCGATGGCCGGTGACGAGGTGGTCGTCTGCCGCAACGCCGAGCTCATGATCCACGACGCATGGGTCTACGCCAGCGGCAACGCCGACGAGCTGCGCAAGCATGCCGAGAACCTCGACCGCATCTCGAACAACATCGCGTCGATCTACGCCGAAAAGGCCGGCGGGACCGTCGAGGAGTGGCGCGCCGTCATGCAGGCCGAGACGTGGTTCTCGGCGTCCGAGGCCGTCGCCGCCGGGCTCGCTGACCGCGTCGAGCTCGTCGAGGCGACCGCACTCGCACCCGTCGCCCGGTTCGACCTGTCGGCATTCAACTACGCCGGACGCCAAGCGGCCCCGGCGCCACGTACCCCCTCAGCCACCGAGGCCGAGGCCAACCAGAAGGGAACGCGCATGTCTGCACTTGCCAGCATCGCGAAGCGCCTCGGCGTCGCCGAGGACGCGGACGAGGCCACCATCACGGCCGCGTTCGACAAGCTCGCCGGTCGACCGTCCGCGGCGATCGCGCCCGTCGAGCTCCCGTTCAACGACAAGGACATCGCATTTCTCAAGGCGCTCGTCACCGCGGGGCCCGAGCTGCTCGCGACCGCGACGGCCGCCACCACCGAAGGGGTTTCGCCGGACGTGGCGGCCATCGCGCAGCCCATCGCGGACTCGTTCGAGGAGGCCATCGCGACCGCGCAGGAGGCGCTCACCGTGTGGGGGCAGGACGGCGACACCGCCCCGGCCCCGCCGCCCGCCGAGGAACCGGCACCGGCCGCGAACCGTCTGCCCGCCGGTGTGGTCGCCATCGACCGCGCCACCCTGACCGCGCTGCAGGAGGCTGCCCGCCGGGGCGACCAGGCCCGCACCGAACAGGAGCGCGCCGAACGCATCGCAGCGGTCGACACCGCGGTGCGCACTGGCCGCATCGCCCCGGCGTCGCGGAACACCTGGCTCGACCGGCTGAACAAGGACCCGCGCGAGCTCTCGATCCTCAACGCCCTCGAGCCGGTGTTCCCGGTCGGGGTCGAACTGGGTCACGCGGGGACCATCCACGACGACAACAGCGACGACGTGTACTCGGCGCTGTTCGGAAAGGACGCCTGACATGCCCGAATACGCTGCGATCTTCAAGCCCGGCGAGGCATTCTCTCGGGTCACTTCGGCCGCCGTCACCGGCGGGCAGTTGCTCATTGTGTCCGGCAACGACACCGTGGCGCCGTCCTCGGCGGCAACCAGTGCGTGGCTCGGCGTCGCTGCGCAGGACGGCGGTAGCGGTGACCTCGTCACCGTGCTGACCGGTGGCGTGCACGAGCTCGCCGCTTCCGGCGCGATCGCCGCCGGTGCTCGCGTTGTGCCCGCCGCCGCCGGTGCGGTCGCCGACATCGGCGCGGGCACCGATTACTCGCAGGTCGTCGGCGTCGCCCTCGCGGCGGCGTCCGGCGGCAAGGTCCGCGTCAAGCTCGCCCGCTAAGAGAGGACATCACCGATGCCGTACACCTACCCGCCCGCGGCACCCACCATCTCGGGCGACAACGTCACCATCTCGCGGTTCCTCAAGGACCCGACCCTCGTCGCGCGCCGCCTGCGCACCCTGGCCGAGCAGCGGTTCATCGCCGACGTCCTGCTGACGGCCCGGTACGACGCCCCCGGCGGCGCCGTCGAGTACGAGCAGGGCGAGAGCATGTACTCAGACCGCGCGCCCGAGGCCGTCGCCCCGGGTGCCGAGTACCCACTCACCTCGCTCAGCGAGGGCACCGCGCAGGTCGCCAAGACCGTCAAGTGGGGCCGCGACTCCGAGATCACCGACGAGTCGATCGCGCGCCGCAAGATGGACCCGGTCAACCGCGCACTGATCAAGCAGGTGAACCAGATGGTCAAGACCATCGACTCGGTTGCCTTGGCCGCCATCGCATCGCAGGTCACCCAGAGCACCGCGGCGGCGGCATCGTGGTCGGGCGGCTCGGCCGCCATCGTCCGCGACGTGCTCAAGGCCGTCGCGAACATCCGCGCGCTCAATGAGGGATTCGAGCCGGACACGATCGTGGTCGACGATCTGACGTGGGCCATCGTCATGTCCGACGACAAGGTCGCGAACCTGCTCAAGCGCGAGGACGGTCTCGCGCCGATCTACACCGGAAACTTCCCGGTGATCGCCGGTCTGCGGTTCCTGCCCACTCCGAACCTGCCGACAGCCGGGCAGGCGCTCATCGTCGACACGAGCCAGCTCGGCGGTATGGCCGACGAGAAGCTCGCAGGCCCCGGTTACGTGTCCGCTGGCGGTTCGATCCCGGGCGTCGAGGTCAAGACGATCCGCGAGGAGAAGAACGACAAGTACCTGCTCCGGTCTCGCCGGGTCACGGTGCCGATCGTCGTCGAGCCCAAGGCCGCATGGAAGATCACGGGTATCTGATGAGCGCCGTACGTGTGACCGCGGCGCTCGTCGTCCTGCACGACGCCGCCGGAAAGTCGCAGTATCGCTACCGCGGTGCGCTGCTGCGCCGCGGCGAGTTCGCCGCCGACGACGTCGAACGTCTGCTCGACATGGGGATGATCGAGCAGGCCGACGACGAATGGGTCGAGCCTGCCGATGCTGTGGTCGCTGGATCGAGCGAGGATCTCGGCGAGCAGGGTGAGGGCGCGCCTTGTCCCGGAGACCAGGGCGCAGGCGCGCCGGGCGACGGCACCGGTGGTGCCGCTCCGACGCGTCCCCGCCAGACGTCACCCAAGGATGAGTGGATCGCGTACGCGGTGTCTCGCGGCATGTCCGCCGAGGAGGCCGCAGGCCTGTCCCGCGCCGAGCTGGCCGCGCGCCTGCCGGAGGAGTGACCGATGCCGCTCGCGACCGCCGACGAGGTCGCCCGCGGTTGGCGGACGTTTTCGGACGACGAGCGCGCGGATGCCAATCTGCTGATCTCGGCGGCCGAGGCTTGGATTCGCGACCCGTCCCGGCGACCGGACATCGCCGACGGCGATCCGATCGCGAAGCGTGTCGTTATCGAGGTCGTCCGGGTCGCGATGGCGCCGGGCGAGTGGGTCGGGTACTCAGCGTTCTCGGAAGGAATGGGCCCGTTCCCACTGTCGGGCACCCTCGTCACCGGCGCGGGCACGCTGCAGTTCCTTGCGAGCCACGAGCGGATGCTCGGCATTTCGTCCGAGCCGATGCCGGGCGGATCGTTCGGCGACCCGCCCGGCTACCGGTACCCGCCTGCCGGATCGGTGTTCCCGTGACCGAGGTGATCCGGCACCGCGGCGGCGGATACGACGACGACGGCAACCCAATCCCGAGTACGGACACCGCGCTCACCGCGAAGGCCGTTGCGCCGGGCGCGAATCCCGACATGATCGACCGAGGCCGCAACGGGCAGCGCGTCGACAAGTCGGTCTATTTCCTGCCCGCCGTCGACCTCACCGGTGAGGACGAGCTCACCGTCGACGGGCAGCGATATCAGCTCGCCGTCGAGCAGTGGCGATCACCGCACTCACGGCGCACCGGCACCGTGGCTCTGTGCAGCAGAGGGGAGGGCTGATCATGGCGAACCCGCGTGTGCGCCTCAACAATGCGGCGATCGGCAAGTTGCTCAAGTCGCCAGCGTTCGCGGCGCTGGTCAACGGTGTCGCCGCCGAGGTGGCCGCGGCTGCGGGCAGCGACGCCGAGGTCGACCACTACACCACTGACCGCGGCGCGGCCGCGGTCAAGGTACCGGCCGCCGATCAGGCGATGTACGGCACGCTCACCCGCGCCGCCGAGGCGGTCGGGCTCGAGGTGAAGCAGAAGCCGTGAAGCCGGTCCGCCGCCCGGCCGATCCGGCGAAGGCGGTCAAGAACCACCTTGCCGCGACGGTTCCGGCGCTCGTCGCCGCACCGTCGCCGACGTTCGGCCTCGTCCTGCCTGCGAACTGGTCGCTGTCGAGCTCGCCGCCCGCGCTGGTGGTGTTCGACGACGGCGGCGCACCACGCTGGCCTGTCACCACCAGGCCGCTACTGCGAAT
>NZ_BDCK01000011.1 GCF_001613465.1 Nocardia niwae NBRC 108934 = DSM 45340
GCATCCGATAGGACTTGCGCGTGCCGTCATCGGCCATCACGGTGACGTAGTCGGCGGAAACCTCCTCGACCACACCGGCCTTCTCGTTCACCACGACGTCGCCCGCGTCCACGGCCGCGCGCAGCTCCATGCCGGTGCCCACGATCGGGGCCTCGGAACGGATCAGCGGAACCGCCTGACGCTGCATGTTCGCACCCATGAGGGCACGGTTGGCGTCGTCGTGCTCGAGGAACGGGATCATCGCCGTCGCGACCGACACCATCTGGCGCGGCGAGACATCCATGTAGTCGACCTCGGTGGCCGCGACGAGCTCGTTCTCCTCGTTGCCGCGGCGGCACAGCACGCGGTCCTCGAGGAAACGGCCTTCGGCGTCGACCGGCGAGTTGGCCTGCGCGCGAACGTGGCGGTCCTCCTCGTCGGCGGTCAGGTAACGAACCTCGTCGGTCACCCGGCCGTCGACGACCTTCCGGTACGGCGTCTCGATGAAGCCGAACGGGTTGACCCGCGCGTACACCGACAGCGAGCCGATCAGGCCGATGTTCGGGCCTTCCGGGGTCTCGATCGGGCACATGCGGCCGTAGTGCGACGGGTGGACGTCACGGACTTCCAGGCCGGCGCGCTCACGGGACAGACCACCCGGGCCGAGCGCCGAGAGGCGGCGCTTGTGGGTCAGGCCCGACAGGGGGTTGTTCTGGTCCATGAACTGCGACAGCTGGGAGGTTCCGAAGAACTCCTTGATCGCGGCGACGACCGGGCGGATGTTGATCAGGGTCTGCGGCGTGATCGCCTCGACGTCCTGCGTGGTCATCCGCTCGCGGACCACCCGCTCCATGCGGGACAGGCCGACCCGGATCTGGTTCTGGATCAGCTCACCGACGGTGCGCAGGCGGCGGTTGCCGAAGTGGTCGATGTCGTCCACTTCCACCGGAACCTCGGCGCCGCCGGGGGCGGTCATCACCTTGTCGCCCGAGTGCAGACGCACCAGGTACTCGATGGTGTTGACGATGTCTTCCTTCGTCAGCACCGAACCGACGACCTGCTCGCCCACGTGGATGCCGAGCTTCTTGTTGATCTTGTAGCGACCGACGCGCGCGAGGTCGTAGCGCTTCTCCTTGAAGAACAGGTTCTCCAGCAGGGTCTGCGCCGACTCCTTGGTCGGCGGCTCGCCCGGACGCAACTTGCGGTAGATATCGAGCAGCGCCTCGTCCTGGCCCGCGGTGTTGTCCTTCTCCAGGGTCGACATCATGATCTCGGAGAAGCCGAAGCGCTCGACGATCTCCTCGGTCGTCCACCCCAGCGCCTTGAGCAGCACGGTGACCGGCTGGCGGCGCTTGCGGTCGATGCGCACACCCACGGTGTCGCGCTTGTCCACATCGAACTCCAGCCACGCGCCACGGCTCGGGATGACCCGCACACTGTGCAGATCCTTCTCCGTGCCCTTGTCCACGCTGTGGTCGAAGTACACACCCGGCGAACGCACCAGCTGCGACACCACGACACGCTCGGTGCCGTTGATGATGAACGTGCCCTTGTCGGTCATCATCGGGAAATCACCCATGAAGACCGTCTGGCTCTTGATCTCACCGGTGTTGTTGTTGATGAACTCCGCCGTCACGAACAGCGGAGCCGCATACGTCATGTCCTTGTCTTTGCACTCATCGATCGAGGCCTTGACCTCTTCGAAGCGCGGGTCGGAGAAGGACAGCGACATGGAGCCGGAGAAGTCCTCGATCGGAGACAGCTCCTCGAGTACCTCCTCGAGGCCACCGACTAGGCCGACGTCGCCGCGAGCGGCCGCGCGCTCGCGCCATTCCGGCGAACCGATCAACCAGGCGAACGATTCCGTTTGTAGATCGAGAAGTCCGGGCACCTCCAAGGGTTCACGGATCTTCGCGAAAGACACCCGCAACGGGGCTCCGGGGATTCCGGCAACTGCCTTGGTCTGGGTGGAGACTGCCAAGATGCGTCCTTCCAGCACCTCACGCGCGTCGCGTGGTGGTCCGCGACCGTCGCTTGTCTGCTACGAATTCCGCTGGTTACTACCCGAACGAAACTCGAACAGGCAACAACGGAAGTAACACCGGAAGGGTGAACTTACGTGTGCAAATCGAGGTATGGACAGGAGGCAGCCAGCGCAACGTCCAAACCTACACCCAAGTACACGGGGGTGTCAAAGTACCACCCGTGTGATCGTCCGCATGGCTGGCGCGCCGGGCCGAAGTCGCTGGCTGCGTCCTGAGCCGCGGTGCGCTGGAAGCCACTGTGACAGCTGCCGCTGTTGTGAATAGCGTGACGGTTCGGGCGAAACTCGTCAAGTGGCAGGCCCGGCCGGAGCGTCGGCGAGATCGCCTGGCGCGCTGCGTCATCCCGGCCGATGCGTAGCTGTTATTGATCGACGATGTCGCTGGCCAGCCAGCGACCGTCCACCTTCTGCATGTGCAGGACCACAGGGCCCGCCACGCTCTGCTGCGCCACGCCGTCCTTGGTGGCGCTCACCACCAGGTTGACGATCAGCTCGGCGCGATCGTCCGTGAGCAATGTCACAGCAATCGGATCGGCTTTCGCGTCGGCGCTGGTCTGGGCCTGTTTTACCGCCGAAATAGTGGTGTCGGCGTACTTGTCCAGATCGGCGAGCATCTTGCCGGTGAGCACCTGCTTCGCAGTGTCCCGGTAGCCGTCGATGTTCTTGACGTCGTAGGCGTAGACGGTCCGCAGCGCGTTGTCGGCAGCCGCCCGCACTTCTTGGGTGGCTCCGTTGTCCACATACGCCTTGTTCGACATGTCCACGCCGGGCTTTTGCGCGGCGAACCAGGCGAATCCGCCGAGCAGGAGCGCGGCGATCAGCAAGGCCGCGGTGACGCCCCAGCGCGGTCGTCCCGTCGTACGCCGCTGGGAGCGGTCTCGGCCGCGCGACACGATCTTGCGCCAGGATGCCGAACCGGCCGCGTCCGCGGGACGTTGCTCGGCGCGGAGGGTGTCCGGCTTCACGGCAGACCGTGAAACGCCCGCGACACGCGATTTGCGGGCCGTTACGGGCCGTTCGGACCGCGAGGCGGCGGCGCGGGCCGACGACTCCGCGGCGGGCCTGCGCTTGGAGGTGACCCGGTTGACCGGTCGGCGAGACGTCATGAGGTTCCTCCTACGATCCCGGCTTCGGCGCGGCCGGCGACTGGTCGGCCGCGGGCGCGGGCGTCGGCGCCGCAGGGCCGCCGCTCAGCAACACCGGCTGGCTCAGCGAGGAGATCTGCTCGGCCTTCCAGACGTCGCCGTCCTTGGCCAGGTCGACGGTCCAGGTGTAGCGGTAGTCGGCGGACGGCTTGTCCTTGCCCTTCTCGGTGACCTGCAGCACGACCAGCGCGGAGGCCTTGTCCTCCTCGCTGCTGAGCGAGGTGAGCGCGGCGCCGAGCACCTTCGAGGTCATCCCGACCCCGCTCTGCTGAGCCATCTGCTCGGCCTGGTCCTTGTTCTTCGTGGCCGAATCCAGCAGCGCGCCGGTCATCGAGGTCCGGGCCAGCGCCAGCGAGCCGGGCACGTCGTCGAGGTTCATCGAGGTCATGTTCAGCGCGGCTTGCCGCGCGGCGTCGAGCGCGGTGTCCCTGGCGTCACCGCGCGGGCCGTCGGTGAGCGCGGACCGCACCCAGCCCGCGCCGAACCACGCGGCGTTGATCACCGCGATCGCCAGCAACACCGCGGAGCAGACCAAGGCCACGCGGCTCAGCGCGGACGCGCCGCCCGGGCGCTCGGTCGCGCCGCCCGCCGGTTCGTCCGTCGTCTTCGGATCGCCCACGACCGGCTGCGCGGACGAGGCCGGCGTGCCCTCGGCGGTCGCCTCGGTGTCCGGCGACGCCTGGCCGGATTGCTTGGTCAGGTCGGCGGTCACGACAGCGTCTCGCCGTCGGTCGGCTCGGTCGCGCTCCAGGGCCGGGTGGCCGTGGTTCGCTCGCTCCAGTCACTCACGCGAGACACCCTAACGTCATTGCTCCTGGTCACCGCTTCGGCGTGACCCCCAGCAGGGTCGACAACTGCACGGCCACCGGAGTCAGGTTCAGCTTTTCCGGATCGGTCTTGGGGTTGGAATCCCAGGGCTGGACGATGGCCGGATCGGCGAACTCGGCGCGCTCGCCGCCCCGGACGGCGGTCGGATTACCGAACGGCACGAGACATTTGGCGTCCTTGTTGAACGGGAACTCGTCGCGCGTGTCGTCGAAGTCCGGGTTCTGCGCCTTCATCTGTTCCAGAATCCGGTACGTGCCCTCGTAGCCCACCGTACAGGCGGGCGGATTGTTGGTCTCGAGCACCAGGCCGAAGTGGCTGGTCCCGTCGCCGGGCGCGGTCGAGGACCCGCCGATCGACAGCTGCGGGAGCATCTGGAGCAACGGCTTGATCGCGTAGAACTTCGGCGAGATCGCCTGCAGCAGCAGCCGCAGGTTGGCGAGGTCCTGGGTGAGTGCGCCGCCGCTCTCATTGATCAGCGCGCCGAGCTGCTCGCCCGCGTCGGTCCCGGTGCCGATGAGCCTGCGCACGTCTGGGTCACTGGAGCGCAGCTGCGCGGTGAGCTTGTCCAAGCCGTCGCTGAATTCACGGATCTGGGCGGACTGCTCGGCCTGCGTGCCGAGGGCGATGCGGCCGTCGCGGATCAGCTGGGTCGTCTGCGGCAGCGTCGCGTGGAAGGTCTCGGTGAACTTGTTCAGCGAGTCGATCAGCACCTGCAGGTCGTCGCCTTTGCCGTCGAACGCCTTGCCCAGCTCGCGGACCGTCGTGTTCAGCGCGGCCAGGTCCACCGAGCCCGCGAAGGTGTCCACGCTGGACACCAGTTCCTCGACCGGCACCGGCAGGGTCGCCGAGGTGATCACCGAGTTGTCCCGCAGAAACGGGCCCGCGTCCGAGTCGGGCTGCAGGTCGACGTACTGCTCGCCGATCGCCGACCGGTTGGCCACCACCGCCTTCGCCGACGCCGGGATCTGCGGTGCGCTCGTGTCGATGACGAGATTCATCACCACGCCCTCGCCGGTGAGTTCCAGCTCGCCGACCCGGCCGACCGGGACGCCGCGATAGGTCACCTCGGCGCCCTTGTAGATGCCGCCGGTCTGCGCCGCGCGCAGCTTCACCGTGTACTCGTTGAGCCCGAACATGTGGTCGAGCCGGATGTACTTGCCGCCGACATAGACGACGCCGAGGACCGCGATCACCACGAAGGCGATGAGCTGCCACCGCACCAGACGGGTCATCGCGGACCACTCCCTACGCCGAGTTGCTCGAGGATCGCCCCGACCGGACCGGGCACGCCGGGCGCGGGCGGCTGCGCCATCAACGGCGGCAGCGGCAGGATCGACACCGTCGGCCAGCCCGGACGCGGGCCGTTGCCGTTGTAGTACGGATTGGTCGGGTTCACCGGTACGGGCGGACCGACCGGCGGAATGTAGACCGGATCCGGTTTGCCCACACCGAGATTGCTCAGCGTGACGCCGATCTGCTGGTCCACCGACAGCCACGTGTTCACGCTGCCGCCGAAGGTGCTCTCCAGCGCCGAGTCGGGGAACGGATAGGTCGGGATCAGCGGGACCGCCGTGATCAGATCCGGCGCCGACCGGCCCAGCTCCTGCAAGGTGGGCCGCAGTGAGGTGAGATCGCGGATCAAGTCGTCCTTCGATGTGTTCAGGACGTCGAATCCCGCCTCACCGAGCCGGTCCAGCTGCGCGAGCAGGGCGACCAGTTGCGGGCGCTGCTCTTCCAGGATCTTGATGCCCTGCGGCAGCTGGTCGAGGATCTTGCCGATCTGATCGGTCTGCTTGCTCACCCGGCTGCTGAGCACGTCGAGGCCGTCCAGCGCGCGGGTGATGTCGTCCACCTGCTGGTTCAGGCCGCCGATCAGCGTGTTGGCCTGCTCGATCAGCGAGCGCACCCGGTCTTCACGACCGCCGAGGGTCTTGTTCAGCTCGGTGACGATCGGCTGCAACTGCGCCACGCCGCCGCCGTTGAGCAGCAGCGACAGCGCGCCGAGCACCTGCTCGACCTCGGTCGCGTGCCGGGTGCGATCGACCGGGATGACCGAGCCGTCGGCCAGCCTCCTGGGCTCCGGATCGGCGGCGGGCTTGGACAGCTCGATGAACTTCTCGCCGAGCAGGTTGGACTGCCTGACCTCCGCGCGCGCATTGGCGGGCAGGTTCACCGACGAATTGACCACGGTGCGCACCGTGGCGGTCCACTGGTCCTTGCCGATGCTGATCTTCTCGACCCGGCCGACGGGCACGCCCTCGACCTTGACCGCCGACTGCGGCACCAGGTCGAGGACGTCGTCGAACTGGATGTCGATGTGCATCGGGTGCTCGCCCACATCCGCGCCGCCGGGCAGGGGGACGCTGTAGATGCCGTCAGCGGCGCACGAGGTGACCAGCGCGGCGGACAGCGCCAGCGCCACGGCCCCGCCGAGACCGCGTGCGACGGAACGGATTCGAAGGCTCATCGCTCCCCTCCCTGCGACGGCGGAAGCCGGTCCGACGGGGTGCCGGGCACCGTGCCCGGCACCGGGTCACGCTGCTGGTTCTCGCCGCTGAGGATGCCGAACGGCAGGTTCAGCGTCGGGGTCTGCACCCCGGCGGTGATCTGGTCGGTGATCTCCTTGCAGTGGTCGAGGATCGGCCGCATCTGCCTGCCCAGCGCCTCGAACTTGGGATCGCCCGGCTTCAGCTTGGAAAGGTCGAGCATCTTGCACACCACGCCGAACGGGTCCTGCAGTTCGGGGAAGTTTGCGCGCATGTCGAGGGTGCCCGATTCGGCGTTGTGCACGTTGATCAGGTTGCTCAACGCCACCGGCAACACCGGCAGCAGGGCGGCCACGTCGTTGCGCTGATCGGACAACGTCTTGGTGAGCTGGATGAGCCCTTCGGCGTTGCTCGCGATCAGGTCCCGGTTGTCGTCGATGAAGCGGGCGACGTCACCCAGCGCGATCGACAGCAGATGCAGTGCCGCGCCGAGGTCTTCGCGCTCGTCGGCGAGGAACGTCGACAGATCCGCCAGCTGGGTGTTGAACTGCCGCACCTGCTGATCGTTCTGCGCCAGCATGGTGATGAAGGACTGCAGGTTCTTGACCGTGTCGAAGATGTCCCCGCGCGCGTCCGACAGGTAGCGGGCCGCCCTGGACAACTGGGTGAGGCTGTTGGCCAGTGCCTCGCCGTTGCCCGCCAGGTTCGCCGCGCCGGTGCGCACCAGCTCGTTCACCGCGCCTTCGGCGTTGGCGCCGTTGGGTCCCAGCGCCTCCGAGAGCTCGGTGATGCTCTTGTACAGCTGGTCGACTTCGACGGGCGTCGCCGTGCGTTCCCGCGGAATGGTCGCGTCCCGCGCCATCTTCGGGCCGCCGGTGTAGGCGGGAGTGAGCTGGATGTAGCGGTCCGACACGATCGAGGGCGTGATCTGGGCGGCCCGCGCGCCCGCGGGCACGTCGTACTTGCGGTCCACGCTCATCACGATCTTCACCTGATCGCCCTGCGGCTCCACCGAGTCCACCGAGCCGACCGGCACGCCGAGAATCCGGACGTCCGAGCCCTCGTAGATGCCGACCGAGCGATCGAAGTACGCGGTGATCTTGGTGGTGGTCAGCCGGTTGAACAGCCACCACAGCACCACCGCCACCAGCACGGCGAGGACGACGACCAGCGCGATGCCCACCTTGGCGCCGCGGCTGGAGCCGCGCACCGCACCGACCGGATCGCTACGCCAGTTGTCCGCCACGTCAGTTACCTCCCAGGGTGCGGATCGGCTGACGGTAGCCGGGGATTTCGGGCAGTGCGGGCGGCAAAACGTTGACGATCACCGCGTCGAACCAGCGCCCCGTGCCCAGCACGCTGGCGTAGAGGCTGTAGAACGGCGCCGCGAGCTCGAGCGTCTTGGAGATGTTCTGCTGGTTGGCGTTGAGCAGATCGATCGAGGCGCGCAGGTTCGTCAGGGCGGGCCCGATCTGCTCCTCGTTGTCGTGCACGAGCGCGCTCAGCTCCGCCGATACCGTCCTGGCGCCCGACAGCAGCTGCTTGATGGACTGCTGCCGGATGTTCAGCTCGGCCAGCAGCTGACCGCCGTTGCCGAGCAGCCGCTCGAATTGCGCGTTGCGGTCGGCGAGTATCTGGGTGGTCTGCCTGGTGGCGGCGAACAGCTTCTTCAGTTCCTGGTCGCGCTTGGCCAGCGTCTCCGACAGCCGTGCCACACCGTCGATGGAACCGCGGATCTCCGGCGGCGTCGTCTCGAACGCCTCCGACAGCACTTGCATGCTCTTGGCCAGCTGCGTGGTGTCGATCTGATCGATCGTGCGCGCGGCATCGGTGAACGCGTCCACCACGTCGTACGGGGAGACCGTGCGCGAGAGCGGAATCCGCGAACTCGGCGTGGCCGGCTTCGAGCCCCTCGGATCGAGCGCGAGGTACTTCTGCCCGAGCAGTGTCTTGATCTGGATGGACGCGGTGGTCTCGTTGCCGATCCAGGTGTCCTTGGTGCGGAAGTCCACGAGCACGCGGTCACCGGCGAGCCGGACGTCGGACACCGAGCCGACCTTGACGCCCGCCACCCTGACTTCGTTGCCCTTCTTCAGACCAGCCGCCTCGCTGAATTCCGCGGTGTATTTGGTCCCGGCCCCGATGATCGGCAACCGATCCAGGAAGAAGGCCGACATCGTCACCAACAGCACGACGGCGATGCCGAGCGCGCCCAGGAACGCCGGGCTGCGCTTGCCGAGCAGAATGCGGTCGTCCATCAGCGAGCCTTCCCATGGCAGCGCGGCGCGGCGTTGGTGTACAACGGCTGGTTGATCGTCGGCAGTCCGGCGGGCAGGTTGAGCTGCGGCGCCTCGACGGCGCCCGGTCCGACCACGATGTCGATGCCGCACAGATAGAACTGGAACCAGGAGCCGTAACTGGCGGCGCGCCCGAGCTTCTCCATCTTCAACGGCAGGTTGTACAGCGCCTCGTTCACCTCATCCGAACGCTCGTCGAGCGTGCCGGTCAACTGGCTCAGACCCGCGATCGACCCTTGCAGGGTCGGACGCACCGGGACGAGCAGATCCGAGGTCGCGGAAGTCAGGTTCGCCAGCGAGGTCACCGAGCGCCCGATCGTGTCGCGTTCGGCGTTGAGGCCGCTGATCAGCGCCTCCGTGTTCACGATCAACTGATCGAACTGGTCGTCGCGCTGATTGACGGTATCCAGCACGGCGGTCAGGTTGCGGGTCAGCTCACCGATCACGGCGTCCTTGTCCGCGATCTTGTTGGTCAGGTTCGCGGTGGTGGCGACCAGATCGTGGATGGTGCCCTGCTCGCCCTGGAAGACCTGGATGATCTCGAAGGACAGCTTGTTCACGTCCTCGGCGGTCAACGTCCGGAACAGCGGCCGGAATCCGTTGAACAGCGTGGTCAGATTCAGCGCGGGCCTGGTGCGCTCCAGCGGGATGGTGCCGCCCTTGTTCAGTTTGCGGCCCTGCTCGCCGGTCCCCTGCTCCAGCGCGATGTAGCGCTGTCCGACCAGGTTGCGGTACTTGATCGTGGCGGTGGTCGAGGCGGGAAGCCAATCCCGGTCGGTGAGGTCGAACTCCACCTCGGCCAGGCGCTTGTCCACGATCGAGACGTCGGTGACCTTGCCGACCCGAACGCCCGCGATGCGGACCTCGTCGCCGGGGTTGAGCGCGGTGACGTCGGTGAATCTGGCCTTGAACCCGGTACCGCCGCCGCTGTAGTTCGCGATGGACAGCGCGAGCACGGTGGTGACGAACAGGGTCACCACGACGAAGATGATCAGCTTGGTCAACGGCCCGCCCAGGCCGCGCAGATGCTGCTTCATCGCACGCTCACCTCGCTTCCACGGAACGCGGGCGCACCGGCCCGGGTCACCCAGCCCGGCACCTGGTCCGGGGCGACGCCGTTGGCCGCGCCGTAGATCGCGCCGAGCGACTGCTGCTCCATGGGGGAACCGGCGATCGTCGGCATCTTGCTCGCCGGGTGGACGCCGAACTGCGGCGGCTCCAGGTGACCGATCTGCTGATCACCGGGATTGCGGCTGGGCACGGCGTAGGAGCCGTCGTTGTTCGGGCCGCCGGTGTACTGGCCGGGGTCGACGCCCAGCGGCATCTCGGGGATGCACCACGGCCCCCTGGTATCCAGCCAGCGCGGTTCGTCCTGATTGGGCAGGTATTTGCCGCGGGTATTGGTCAGTTCGATGGTCACCCGCGAGCCGGGCAGGTCGGTGCCCTTGCCGAAGATCCGGTCGATGCGCGGCTTCAGCTGCGCGAAGTTGGCCAGCGCGCAGGCGTAGTTCGGCGAGTAGTAGGCCAGCTGCTCCAGCGCGGGGCGGGAGTCGGCGGCCACGTCGACGATGTTGTCGCGGTTGGCGATCAGGAAATCGGTGGTGGTGGCCGCGGTCGGCGTCAAGGTCGCGTAGAGGGCGTCGATGTCGGTGCGCCGCTGCACGATCGTCGCGTTGGTCGTGCGCAGGTTGTCCAGCGCCTGGATCAGCTGCGGCGCCGCGTCGGAGTAGGTGGCCGCCACCTCGGCGAAACTGCGCAGATCGGCCTGCAGGTCCGGAAGAACCACGTTGACCTGGCGGAAGGCGTCGTCCAGCTTGTCCACCGTCTCGCCGAGCGCGAAGCCCTGACCGGCCAGCGCCTGCGACAGCGCGCCCAGCGTGGCCGCGAGATCCTGCGGCGGGATGGCCTGTAGCAACGGCAGCAGGTCGTCGAGCAGTTTGCTCAACTCGATGGCGTTGCCGCTGACGTCCTGGTGCAGCGTCACGCCATCGGTGAGATGCTGCGGGCTCGGGTCTTGCGGGATCACCAGATCCACGTAGCGCTCGCCGAACAGCGTCTTGGGCAGCAGCCGCGCGGTCGCGTTGGCGGGGATCTGCTGCGCCTTGTCCGGATTGATGGCCAGGTTCAGCGTCACCTCGCCGCCCTCGGAACTGCTCGAGCGCACCTCGCCGACGGTGATGCCACGCACCTTCACGTCGGCGTTGCGGGTCAGCGCGTTGCCCACGCTGTCGGTGATCAGGTCGACGTGCACCGTCTTCACGAACTGCTTGTTGTAGATCGCGACGGTGGTCCAGAGGAACAGCGCGACCACGACGAAGAAAGCGATGCCGAGCGCTCGGGTTCGCAGCTTCGCGGTCGAGCGCCAGGCCTGCGTGCGGCTCATCCGGCCACCCGCACCGTGGTGGTGGTGCCCCAGATCGCGAGGCTGAGGAAGAAGTCGAGCACGTTCACCAGGACGATCGCGGCGCGGACCGCGCGGCCGACCGCGACGCCGACGCCGGCGGGGCCGCCGGTGGCATGGAACCCGTAGTAGCAGTGCACCATGATGATCACGAACGCGAAGACCAGCACCTTGAGGAACGAATAGAGCACGTCCTCCGGTGGCAGGAACAGACTGAAGTAGTGGTCGTAGGACCCGCTGGATTGGCCGTTGAACCAGATGCTGATCGACCGCGATGCCAGGAACGTGCCGAGCAGTCCGACGATGTAGAGCGGGATCACCGCGAGGAACCCGGCGATCACTCGGCTGGTCACCAGGAACGGCACGCCGGGCACCGCCATCACCTCGAGCGCGTCGATCTCCTCGGAGATCCGCATGGCGCCCAGTTGCGCGGTGAAACCGCAACCGACCGTGGCCGACAGGGCGAGGGCGGCGACCAGCGGAGCGATCTCGCGAGTGTTGATGTAGGCGGTGAGGAAGCCGGTGAGCACCGAGCTGCCGAGCGCGTCGAGCGCCTTGAAGCCCTGCAGCCCGACGACGACGCCGACGGAGCCGGACATGAAGACGATGACGCCGATGGTGCCGCCGATCACCGCCAGCGCGCCGCTGCCGAAGGTGACCTCGGCGAGCAACCGCATGACTTCCTTGCGGTAGTGCACCGCGGTCCGCGGGATCCAGGCGATGGCCCGCGTGTAGAACGACATCTGCTCGCCCGCGCGATCGATGACGTTGAGCGGCATACGAGCGAATTCACCCACCCGGCGCATGGACTTGGCGACCGGGGTCCGGTACGACGTGGCCATCTGTCAGGCGCCCTTGGCCGGGACGACCTGTAGGTACACCAGCGTCAGGATGAGGTTCACGAAGAACAGCACCATGAACGTGATCACCACGGATTGGTTCACCGCGTCACCGACTCCTTTCGGGCCCCCCTTGGGATGCAGCCCCTTGTACGCGGCGATGACGCCGGCGAGCAGACCGAAAACCGCCGCCTTGATCTCACCGATCCACAGGTCCGGCAGCTGAGCGAGGGCGGAGAACGACGCCAGGTAGGCGCCGGGGGTGCCGCCTTGCAGCAACACGTTGAAGAAGTACCCACCGGCGATGCCGACCACCGAGACCAGGCCGTTGAGCAGCAGCGCGACCAGCATCATGCCGAGCACGCGCGGCACCACCAGCTTTCGCACCGGATCGATGCCGAGCACTTCCATCGCGTCGATCTCCTCGCGGATGGTGCGCGAGCCGAGATCGGCGGCCACCGCCGAACCGGCCGCGCCCGCGATGATCAGGGCGGTCACGACGGGGGCGGCCTGCTGGACGGTTGCCAGCACACTGGTCGCGCCCGTGAAGGACTCCGCGCCCAGCTGTTTGATCAACGAGCCGGTCTGCAAGGCCACGACCGCGCCGAACGGAATCGCGACCAGCGCGCTGGGCAGGATCGAGACGCTCGCGATGAACCACGACTGCTCGATGAACTCCCGCCACTCGAACGGACGACGAAATGTCTTCCGCATAACGTCGATGAGCAGCGCAAATATATTGCCGGCCTGGGCAAACCCCGACTCCAGGGGAGTTCGCAATCGCGCCAGGGTCGAATTCACGATCGCAGATGTTACCCGTTAGTTGCGTTGTGTCGCACGGTGGTGTCGTACGAGCCGCCCTGATAATTAGCCAGGTCGCCGCTGTTGTACGCCATCACCTGTGTGTCGTCGTTCTCCGCAAGTGATTCGCGGATCGCGACCTGGGCCGCATGGGGCAGCGTGTGCATGATTTCGCGGACGCGTTCCTTGCGGCGGAGCACGCCCTGGCGCACCGGCATACCCGGGGTCGCGCGCATCTGCGGGATGATGCCCTCGACCTCCTCCGCGCCGCCGTGGTGGTGCCCGGCGTCCACGAGAGCCTGCTCGCGCGCCATCTGCGCCTCGTCCTTCTCCTCGGACATACCGATCGGGCCGATCATGCGGCCGTTGAGGAACTGCTTGACCACCGGCTCGTCCGAGGTGAGCAGCACCTCGCGCGGGCCGAACATGACCAGCTGGCGGCGGAACAGCATGCCGATGTTGTCCGGCACGGTGCGCGCCAGGTTGATGTTGTGCGTGACGATCAGGATTGTGGCGTCGATCTGCGCGTTGATGTCGATCAGCAGCTGCGACAGGTACGAGGTGCGCACCGGGTCCAGGCCGGAGTCGGGCTCGTCGACGAGGATGATCTGCGGATCCAGCACCAGGGCGCGGGCCAGACCGGCGCGCTTGCGCATACCGCCGGAGATCTCGCCGGGCAGCTTGCCCTCGGCCCCGAGCAGACCGGTGAGCTCCAGCTTCTCCATGACGATCTGCTTGATCTCGGATTCGCTCTTCTTGGTGTGCTCGCGCAACGGGAAGGCCACGTTGTCGAACAGATTCATCGAGCCGAACAGCGCGCCGTCCTGGAACAGCACGCCGAAAAGCTTGCGGATCTCGTAGAGCTCCTTGTTGGAGCAGGTGGTGATATCGGTGCCGTCGATGAAGATGGAGCCGCGTTCAGGGCGCAGCAGTCCGATCAGCGACTTCAGGAACACCGACTTACCGGTACCCGACGGGCCCAACAGCGCACTGACCTCGCCCGAAGGCAACGTCAACGACACGTCCTGCCAAATTCGCTGGGAACCGAAAGACTTGGTTACACCCTCGGTCCTGACCTCGACGCCCACGCCAACCTCCACAATTCTCAGCGAGCTGCCCACCGGCGAACCGCGCGCTCGGTCACCACGGTCCGTCACGTGTGGGTTCGGTCACTGTAACCCATGAGCGAGACGGGGCACACCCCTACCTGACTGCGGAGTAACTCCGCAATCTTTTCGGTATCAGCAATAGCGGCGAGATAGCCGGGAAACACGAACGGGCGGCCCCACAAAGGGGACCGCCCGTTCGGCGTGTTCGGTCGTGAATTACTTGACCGAGACCTTGGCGCCGGCCTCTTCCAGCTTCGCCTTGGCGGCCTCGGCGGCATCCTTGGCGACCTTCTCCAGGATCGGCTTCGGAGCGCTCTCGACGAGGTCCTTGGCCTCCTTCAGGCCCAGGCCGGAGACGATCTCGCGGACCACCTTGATGACCTGGATCTTCTTGTCGCCCGCGCCCTCGAGGATGACGTCGAACTCGTCCTGCTCCTCGGCGGCCTCGGCCGGAGCCGCGGCACCGCCGACGGCGGCAACGGCGACCGGAGCGGCCGCGGTGACCTCGAACTTCTCCTCGAACTTCTTCACGAAGTCCGACAGCTCGAGCAGGGTCATGTTGCCGAAGGTCTCGAGCAGTTCGTCAACGTTGGCCATTGTTGTTTTCCTTTCGGTAGTTGATGTCTATCGGGCGAGTCGTGCCGCGCGGCATTACTCGGCGGCAGTTCCGCCTTCTTCGGCCTGCTTCTTCTCCTGCAGCGCGGCGGCCAGGCGGGCCACCTGCGAGGCGGGAGCGTTGAACAGACCGGCGGCCTTGGTGAGGTTGCCCTTGAGCGCGCCCGCCAGCTTGGCCAGCAGCACCTCGCGGGTCTCCAGGTCGGCGATCCGCTCGACCTCGGACACGGACAGCGGAGCGCCGTCCATGTAGCCGCCCTTGATGATGAGCGCCTTGTTGTCCTTCGCGAAGGTCTTCAGGGCCTTGGCCGCGTTGACCGGCTCACCCGTGATGAAGGTGATCGCGGTCGGCCCGACGAACAGGTCGTCGAGACCTTCCACGCCCGCCTCAGCGGCAGCACGCTTGACCAGGGTGTTCTTGGCGACGGAGTACGTGGCGTCGGCGCCGAGCGCGCGCCGCAGCTCGGTGAGCTTGCCGACCGACAGGCCACGGTATTCCGTGACGACGGTGGCCGTCGAGCTCTTGAACTGCTCCGCGATCTCCTCGACCGCGGTGACCTTCTCGGGTTTTGCCATACTTCGCCTCCTCTCTGATTGGTCGGTTCGTATACGCGAACTACCGATCAGGGGCCGGCGACAAAACAAACGCCCCGAACGCAGAGCGTTCCGGGGCGCAACAGAAAACCGATCCGGGATCCACCCGGATCAATTCCCAGCCTCGGCTCTCCCTGCGTGGGCCGCCGGCAATGTCGCCGGACCTTCGACCGAACCCATGCGGGATCGGCGACCAACGGTCTTCGGTAGAACGGATTGGGTAGCGATCGAACTCGTCGATAACTGACGTCCAATGTACCCGGACGGGTTCCCATCTGCCAAAACGGGGGGCCGGTGAATGGCCGGACCGAAACCGTCCGGCCGTCGAATCGTTGTGTAGCGACTGATATTTCCGCTACGCCCGCTCGGCCGAGCAGTAGCGGAAGGCCGCGGCGGTGACCTTTCTCACGGCGTCGCGCGCTCGGCATGCCGGACGAGTTCACGCAGGACGGTCGCGGCGCCGGAGCGGAACTCGGCGTCGGCGACCAATCCGTCCGCGCCGACGTCCTCGCGCAGCACCGGCAGCCGCAGGCAGGCATCGGAATCGATGTCGGCTCCGACGTAGCCGAGCACGGTGCGCAGCGTCGCGGTCGCGCCGTCACCGCGCCCGGGGACCGCGACGGTGATCCAGGCGACCGGTTTGCCGTAGAGGTCGCCCGCGCCGACGGTCCAGTCCAACAGGTTCTTCAGGCTGCCCGGCAAGGTGCCCGCGTATTCCGGAGTGCAGAACAGCACGGCGGCGGCGCGCGAAAGTTGTTCGCGGAGTGCGACAACCGATGGATGAGCGGTGCCGTCGTCGTCGGGATCGAAGGCGGGCAGGTCCGCGAGGCCGTCGTAGCAGGCGGTTTCCACCCCCTCGGGGGCTATGGCCGAGACAGTCCGCAGTGCGGCGGAATTGGTGGAAGCGGCGCGAGTACTGCCGGAGATCAGCAAAACGAGGGTCACATCGAACGCCAACCACGCCACCGAGTGGATTAGTCCGCAAACGCGCGACGGCGGGAACGCATTACGCGTTCCCGCCGTCGCGGTCGGCTCAGCCGCTGCTTACGCGTCCTCGTCGAGGAGGTTGCGGGTGCGGTTCGGGTCCACCGGGATGCCCGGTCCGGTGTTCGTCGAGACCGTCACCTTCTTGACGTAGCGGCCCTTGGCGGTCGACGGCTTTGCGCGCAGGATCTCGTCCAGCGCGGCGCCGTAGTTCTCCACCAGCTTGCTGTCGTCGAAAGACGCCTTGCCGATGACGAAGTGCAGGTTGGCCTGCTTGTCGACCCGGAAGTTGATCTTGCCGCCCTTGATGTCGTTGACGGCCTTGGTCACGTCGGTGGTGACCGTGCCCGTCTTCGGGTTCGGCATCAGGCCGCGCGGGCCGAGAACACGCGCGATCCGGCCGACCTTGGCCATCTGGTCCGGGGTGGCGATCGCGGCGTCGAAGTCCAGCCAGCCGCCCTGGATCCGCTCGATCAGGTCCTCGGCGCCGACGGCGTCCGCACCGGCGGCCTCGGCCTCGGCGGCCTTCTCGCCCGCCGCGAACACGATGACGCGGGCGGTCTTACCGGTGCCGTGCGGCAGGTTGACCGTGCCGCGGACCATCTGGTCGGCCTTGCGAGGATCCACACCGAGACGCACGGCGACCTCGACGGTCGCGTCGGTCTTGGTGGTGGCCGTCTCCTTCGCCAGGCGCGCGGCGGCCAGCGGGGAGTAGAGCTTGGTGCGATCGACCTTCTCGGCCGCGGCGAGGTACGCCTTGCTTCGTTTTGCCATGATTCTCTGTCCTTATCAGTGGTTCAGACGTGGTTATCGGGCCTGGCCGGCCCTCCCACCAGGGAGCGATTCCGCTCAGCCTTCGACGGTGATGCCCATCGAACGCGCGGTACCCGCGATGATCTTGGCCGCCTGATCGAGGTCGTTGGCGTTCAGATCTTCCTGCTTGGTCTTGGCGATCTCGCGCACCTGGTCCATGGTCACCTTCGCGACCTTGTTGCGGTGCGGCTCGGCCGAGCCCTTCTGCACGCCTGCGGCCTTGAGCAGCAGCTTGGCGGCGGGCGGGGTCTTCAGCTTGAAGTCGAACGACCGGTCCTCGTACACCGAGATCTCGACCGGGATGACGTTGCCACGCTGCGACTCGGTCGCGGCGTTGTACGCCTTGCAGAACTCCATGATGTTGACGCCGTGCTGACCGAGCGCGGGGCCGACCGGAGGGGCCGGGTTCGCCTGGCCGGCCTGGATCTGAAGCTTGATGATCCCGGCGAGCTTCTTCTTCTTGGGGGGCATCTTTCTTTCCTAGGTGTGTGGTGTCCCTTGCTCTTTGCAAGTCTGGTGAACCGACCCGCCGCGCGGGCCGATTCATCCCGTCGTCGACGGAACGAATCTAGATCTTCGCGACCTGGGTGAACGCCAGCTCGACCGGGGTCTCGCGGCCGAAGATCGACACGAGCACCTTGAGCTTCTGCTGTTCGGCGTTGACCTCGGAGATGCTGGCGGGCAGCGTCGCGAACGGGCCGTCCATGACGGTCACCGACTCGCCGACCTCGAAGTCGACCTCGATGACCGGCTTCGGCGCGACCTCGCCGCCAGCGGTCTCGGTGGTCGCCGCCGCGGCCGCCGTGGCGGGCTTCTTCTGCTGCTGCGCGGCCGGGACGAGGAACTTCACCACGTCGTCGATGGACAGCGGCGACGGGCGCGACGTAGCGCCGACGAACCCGGTGACGCCCGGGGTGTTGCGCACCGCGCCCCACGATTCGTCGTTGAGCTCCATGCGGACCAGGATGTAACCGGGCAGCACCTTGCGGTTGACGTGCTTGCGCTGCCCGTTCTTGATCTCGGTGACCTCTTCGGTGGGCACCTCGACCTGGAAGATGTAGTCCTCCAGATCCAGGTTCTGCACGCGGGTCTCGAGGTTGGCCTTCACCTTGTTCTCGTAGCCGGCGTAGGAGTGGATGACGTACCACTCGCCGGGGGCGCGCCGCAGCGCTGCCTTCATCTCGGCGACCGGATCGGCGGGCTCGGCATCGATCGGGGCGGCAGGGGCGGACTCAGCGGGCTCCGATTCCTCGACCGCGGGCTCGTCGGTCGCGAACTCCTCGACGGAGTCGGTGGGCTCGGCCACCGCGTCGTCGGCCGGGAACTTGTCGTGTGTGTCGTTCTCCGGGGTGCTCACTGGGGCACTCGCTTCCTGTGTCGTCACGTACATCCTCTGCGTGCCGGGCCGGGCGCGCGGCGACATAACTGCCACCCGTGTCCGCCCCGGGATCGGCTACCGGCTGTCGGCGTCGTTCAGCTAGCCGAACAGCCAGTTGACACCCTTGATGAACGCCAGATCCAACCCGCTGATGAACGCGACCATGAAAATCACGAACACCAGAACAACGCTCGTATAGGTGACCATCTGCTTCCGGTTGGGCCAGATCACCTTGCGCAGTTCCGCGATGACCTCACGCAGGAACTTGATCAAACGCTTGAACGGATTACCCGACTTCTTGCGTTCGGCCCGATCGGTCGCCTTGGTTGCCTTCCGCGACGGACGGTCGAGCGTGGCGATAGCGCCCGTGTCGACCTGTGAGGACCCAGCGCGAGTCCGCCGGGCGGACCGCTTTCCGCTCGGTCGTGTCGCTGCGGCGGTGTCATCGCCTTCGTCGGCGGCATGTGCGCCGCGGCGAGTGTCCCGCTCGTCGCTCACGCCTTCTCCTCGCTCCGTTTGGTGCCGTCGTGCGCGATGCGCGCTGTGCCAATGGCTCGCTCGCCACGCTCGCTCACGTCGATCCTCTCTCGTCGCTGGCATCCAGGGCAGGGGCGACAGGACTTGAACCTGCAACCTGCGGTTTTGGAGACCGCTGCTCTGCCAGTTGAGCTACGCCCCTTCGGTTGGACGGTGTTGGCTGTCCAACCACTGTGTCGATATTCAGTTGTGCCCTGGTGTCACACAACACGCGCGCCGCTCCGGCAGTTGCCGGCCCCGTGGGCGATCCGCACGGACCGCCTGGAACCAGCCCCTCAGAGCAGCGCGCAGCGGCTGGCGACCCCAGAAACCTGAGTGTACGTTACCGTGCGCGGCATTAGCCAATCCGGGTCGCCGTCCCTGGTCAGGCCAGCTGCACCGTCGCGGTGGCGCGGCCGAAGATCTTCTTCCCCGCCGCCTTCGCCACGATGGCCACGACCGCGGTCCTGGTCTCCGGATCGACCGACTTCACCTTACCGGTGTACTCGATTTCGGCCGCCTCGTCGGAGCCCACATAGACGGGGCTGGTGAAGCGGACGTTGTACTCCTTGACCGCGCCTGGGTCGCCGAGCCACGAGGTGACGAACCCGCCGCCCAGACCCATGGTCAGCATGCCGTGCGCGACTACGTTGTCCAGGCCGACCAGCTTGACGACCTCGTCGCTCCAGTGGATCGGGTTGGCGTCGCCGGAGACGCCCGCGTAGTTCACCAGATCGCCGCGGGTGAGCCGGACGATGCGGGCGGGCAACTCGTCACCGGCCGAGACGTCCTCGAACCGGACGGCGTGCTTGGTGCGCACGCCTTCCGCGGGCGGCACGACCGGCGCGGGCGCCTGGGTCACCGCGAGCGAGGTGCGCGGGTGGTGTCCCGGCGCGTCCTCGCCGATGCCGTGCATGAGCACGTTGCGGACGGCGGCGTTGAGGTTCGGGTCGATGTCGCCGCCGCTGCGGCCGACGAGTGTGGTGTAGGTGGTGAGCACCAGTTCGTCGTTTTGTGCGGTGACGATGTTCTTGGTCACGATGATGTCGCCGCCGAAGGCCTGCCGGAACGAGTGCAGGTGGACATCGCAGGTGAGCTGGTCGCCGACCCTGATCGGGCGATGGAATTCCAGGATCTGGTCGGTCTGCATGATCTGGCTGAGGTCGTAGCCGGTGACGACCTCTTCGAACAGTTTGCGCTGCGCGAGAATCCCGACCAGGGAGATGAAGGTGACCGGCGCGAGCAGGTTGTCGTACCCGTACTCCTGCGCCGCGTCCTCGTCCCAGTGCACCGGATGGTAGTCCTGCACGGCGCGGGCGTATTCACGCACCTTCTCGCGGCCGACCTCGTAGTAGTCGTCGACGCGGTAGTGGTGACCGACCATCGCCGCGGCGTTCGCCGCGGGGTCGAGCGCCTCGCCCGTCTGGACCGCTTCGTCTGTACCGGTGTTGATTGTCACGGGAGGACTGTACCTATCTGACCCCGTCACCCGGAGTCTGCGGAGCGCTCACCACCGCACCCACACCGTGAAAATGCGTCAGGGCCGGACAGTTGTCCGGCCCTCGCGGTGCCACGGCCCGAGATACCGGGAGGCCACTCCCGGCGCTAGACCACGCGGTAGTTCACGCGTGGAGGGCTAGCGGGATTCGCGGTGCGCCCGGTGCGTGCCGCAGTTCGGGCAGAACTTCTTCAACTCCAGACGATCCGGGTCGTTGCGCCGGTTCTTCTTGGTGATGTAGTTGCGGTGCTTGCACTGCTCGCAGGCCAAGGTGATCTTTGGCCGGACATCGGTGGACTTCGCGGCCACGATATGCCTTCTTTCCGGTACCTGATGGGCTTGTATCGGTTGTGGTAGCGATGGCCGGACTTGAACCGGCGACACAACGATTATGAGTCGTTTGCTCTACCGACTGAGCTACACCGCCACGGCGTCGCATTGCCATGGTGCCGAGCCCGCACTACGGGAGCGATGCCGAGTCGGTCACCACCGGCAATCCGGCGAGCCCCCTAACGGAATCGAACCGTTGACCTTTTCCTTACCATGGAAACGCTCTGCCGACTGAGCTAAGGGGGCATGACTACTTCCGCACCGAGCCTCGAACGCTCGACCTCAGCGCGGTGAAGTCTTGAACGAGGTTACACACTCACCGGTCTCAGCACCAAACCGCGTGGTCAAAGGGTTGTTTTCCACGCATCGACGGCAACCACCGGCCCCCTTTCACGACTACACGGCAGTGCCGTCCGCCCGCAACCCGGAGATCGTTTCAACGCAAACATGGGCCACGCCGGCAATCGCGCCACAGAGGACACAAACGTCCGACGGATCTCGACCGAAAGCGCGATGCGTCTCGGCCGAACCCGCGCCCGATCGAAACCGATGCCCCCGCCCGACGACAGATGGAAACGCTGAGGCGAAGCGACCGATCGCCCGCAACAGCGAACGATCAGTTGGTGGGCGCCGCGATCGACGCGAAGAAGCGACCGGCACAAAGAGGCGATCGACGCGAAGAAGGTCGGCACGAAGAGAACAACGAAGAGAACAGGAAGGGAGGGAAGGCGGAAGAGTCATGACGGGCATGCGGCCGCAGACGCACACAACCCGGCCCGACGAAGAATGTCAGTCGATCGCCGCTCACAACCCAACGAGACAAACGTGATCAACGCAACGATCACAAAGGGGGTCCGGGGGCGAAGCCCCGCCGGGCGGGGTGTGGGGGTTGCACCCGCACAAGACAGACAAAGTGAGCCCTGTACGCGCTTTCTGCGTACAGGGCTCACTCAGCGAACGACGGTGGCAGGTGTAGGATTCGAACCTACGTAGGCTTTCACCGACAGATTTACAGTCTGCTCCCATTGGCCGCTCGGGCAACCTGCCGTTCGCGCATTGTTTCGCGCGCTGAGCAGAATACATCGAACCCGCACCCTGAATGCAAACCGGCTGGCTATCGGCCGTGCGACGCGACTACCCTCGGGTCTCCGGGTAGAACCGACGGTGGCTGGAAGCCTCGGGTTCAACTCACCCGTCGGACCGTCAGAACAGGAGCGCAGCGTGGCTGATTCGTCTTTCGATGTTGTGAGCAAGGTCGACCGGCAGGAGGTCGACAACGCCCTGCATCAGGCGGAGAAGGAGCTCAACACCCGCTACGACTTCCGCGGCACCGGCGCGTCGATCGAATGGTCCGGCGAGGACAAGATCGTGCTCACCGCGGAGGCGGAGGAGCGTGTGAAGGCCGCGCTGGAGGTGTTCAAGGAGAAGCTGATCCGCCGGGACATCTCGCTGAAGGCGTTCGACGCGGGCGAGCCGGTCTCCTCCGGCAAGGTGTACAAGATCACCGGTTCGCTGGTGCAGGGCATCGACTCCGAGCACGCGAAGAAGATCTCCAAGAAGATCCGGGACGAGGGCCCGAAGGGCGTGAAGGCGCAGATCCAGGGCGAGGAGCTGCGAGTGAGCAGCAAGAAGCGCGACGATCTGCAGGCCGTCATCGCCCTGCTCAAGGGCGAGGATTTCGGCATCGCGCTGCAGTTCGTCAACTACCGCTGACCGCCGGGCCGCAGCGCGGTGGGGTCGGTCGCGTTCAGCGTGTCCACGTTCGGAGGGCGGTCGGCATGTCAACCGAGGAGCGGCCGGGACTCGGCGTGGACGAAGGCATCCGCACGCTGCTGCTGCTGATGCCGCGCGTGGTGGGGCGGGCCAAGAAGCTGGGCGTTCCGAAAGAGCTGGAGTCGTTCTCGCTGGCGCCTCGGCACTTGTCGCTGCTGGCCAATCTGGTGTTCGACGGACCGACCACGGTGACGGATCTGGCCGCACGCCTGGAGGTGGCGCCGACGACGGTGAGCCTGATGGTCGGCGAACTCAGCAAGCAGGGTGTGCTCGAACGCGGCGCCGACCCCGACGACCGGAGACGCACCATCGTCGCCATCGCTCCGGCGCATGAGCAAGCCGTGCACAAATGGCTGGGACGCAGCGCTCGCGCCTGGCGCACGGTGCTCGAGCCGCTCACCGCGCAGCAGCGGCGGTTGTTCGTGGAGACGTTTCGCGCTTACGAAGACCAACTGGCCTTGGACGACTGAACTCCCCCGGACTCAGTACCGGCGCGGGCCGCCCGCCATCTCCTCGAGCCGGGCGACGCGTTCGTTCATCGACGGATGCGTGGAGAACCAGCGCGCGACCCGTTCACCCGCACGGAACGGGTTGGCGATCATCAGGTGCGACTGCGACGCCAGCCGCGGCTCGGGCGGGAGCGGGGCAGTCTGCACGCCGCGTTCGATCTTCCGCAGGGCGGACGCGAGGGCCAGCGGGTCACCGGTCAGCTCGGCGCCGGACTGATCGGCCTGGAATTCGCGCGAGCGCGAGACGGCCAGTTTGATCAGCGTCGCGGCGATCGGGCCGAGCAGCGACACCAGCAGCACGGCCAGCACGTTCGGGCCCTCGCCGTTGCGGTTGCCGCCGAACATGGACAGGTACATGGCCAGGTTCGCCACGCCGGAGATGACGGCCGCGAGCGCACCCGCGATCGAGGAGATGAGGATGTCGCGGTTGTAGACGTGCGAGAGTTCGTGCCCGAGCACGGCCCGCAATTCCCGCTCGTCGAGAAGCTGCAGAATGCCGCTGGTGCAGCAGACCGCGGCGTGGCGGGGACTGCGTCCGGTGGCGAAGGCGTTGGGGGCGTTGGTCGGGCTGATGTACAGCCGGGGCATCGGCTGCCGCGCGATGGTGGCCAGCTCACGCACGATCCGGTACATGACCGGGGCCTCCAGTTCGCTGACCGGCTGCGCGTGCATGGCCTTCAGCGCGATCTTGTCGCTGTTGAAATACGCGTAGGCGTTCATGCCCACCGCGAGCAGGATCGCGACGACGAGGATCGTCGGGTTGCGGAACAGCGCGCCGATGACCACGATCAGGGCCGACAGGCCCACCATCAGCCCGAAGGTCTTCAGCCCGTTCGCAAACCCGTGCCCGTGCATACGTCTCCCTTGCCGCTCCCCCGTTCACCGAGTTGCCTTACACCAGATAAACGATAGAAGCTCCAGGCAAAGTTCCGGTGCATCCGCGCCGCGCTCACCCCACGCGTTCGATGGTGTAGCGGACCAGCCGCTCGAGCGCGTCGTTGGCCGGGCCGCCGGGCAGGGCGGACAGTTCGGCGTAGGCGAGGTCGGCGTAGCCCTGCAGTTTCTCCTTGGCCAGCGTCATGCCGCGCGAGTCGGCGAGCAGGGCGAGCGCCTCGTCCACCTCGTCGTCGGTTTCCAGCGGACGGGCCAGCAGCTTGCGCAGGCGATCGCCGTCCGCGCCCTCCTCGCGCAGCGCGTACAGCACCGGCAAGGTGTGCACGCCCTCGCGCAGGTCGGTGCCGGGAGTCTTGCCGGACTGCTCGGACGCGGAAGAGATGTCGATGATGTCGTCGGAGATCTGGAAGGCGGTGCCGACCGCGTCACCGAGGCGGGCCAGTCGCTCGACGTGCTCGGCGTCGGCCCCGGAGAAGGTGCCACCGAAGCGGCCGGACGCGGCGATCAGCGAGCCGGTCTTCTCCCACACCACGCGCAGGTAGTGCTCGACCGGGTCCTGGGATTCGCGAGCGCCCATGGTCTCGCGCATCTGACCGGTGACGAGTTCGGCGAAGGTCTCGGCGATGATGCGCACCGCGTCGGGGCCGAGCGTGGAGGTGAGCCGGGACGCGTGCGCGAACAGATAGTCGCCCGCGAGGATGGCGATGTTGTTGCCCCAGCGCGAGTTGACGCTCGGGGCGCCGCGGCGCATGGGAGCCTCGTCCATCACGTCGTCGTGGTACAGCGTGGCCAGGTGCACGAGTTCGACGACGGTGCCCGCGGTGACCAGAGCGGGATCGGTGGGGCGCGGGCCGAGCTGTCCGGTGAGAATGGTGAAGAGCGGGCGGAAGCGCTTACCGCCGGCCTTGGCCAGGTGCAGCGCGGCTTCCTGGAGGAATTCCGCACCGTCGGAGAGCTCGTCTACGAGTAGTTTCTCCACTGCGGCCAGCCCGTCGCGCACGGCGTCGGCCAGCGCGCTGTCACCGAGGTCGACTCCGGCCACGACCGTGCTCGCTTCGTCCCCGGCTCCGCCGTGCGCCGTGTCCATGATTCGCTCGCTGCGCTCGCTCATGGCCGATGTGCTCATTTCTTCTCCCAGCGATGCGTCCGACCCCACGGTAGAGAACCTAGCGTGTCCCGGTCGGATGGCCCATGAACACCGTCACTCTGTGGTGGATCGGCCACATTCGCGGCGCGTCGCCGGTGACCGTCCACGACGCGAGCGCGACCGCCGTCGACATCGCTGAGCGGGCCCTGCGAGTATGGAGCGCATGGGTTCACCGGAAGCGAGTCCCGCGAGCGACGAGCACGCGTTGCCCAGCCGGGCCGAGGTGCTGGTCGTCGGCGCTGGCCCGGCCGGATCGGCGTCGGCGGCCTGGGCGGCACGGGCGGGACGGGACGTGGTGCTCATCGATTCCGCGGTCTTTCCCAGGGACAAGACCTGCGGTGACGGGCTGACCCCGCGCGCGACCGCGGAACTGGAGCAGCTCGGTCTCGGCGAGTGGGTGCGCGCGCACACCGTCAACCACGGTCTGCGGATGACCGGCTTCGGCCGCGAGGCGCTGCTGAGCTGGCCGGGCGGTTCCTTCCCGACGTACGGAAGCGCGGTTCCGCGCACCGAACTCGACGACAAACTGCGCGAGACGGCGGTGAAGTCCGGTGCGCGCATGGTGGACGGCACGAAAGTGGTCGACGTCACCCGGGAGGACGATCGGGTCACGGGCGTGACGGTGCGGACGGCCGACGGCACGCGCACGATCGCGTGCCGGACGCTGGTGGTCGCCGACGGGGTGCGTTCGCCGATCGGGCGGCTGCTCGGCCGCGTCTGGCATCGGCAGTACGCGTACGGCACCGCGGCGCGCGCCTATATCCGGTCCGGCCGCAGCGACGATCAGTGGATCACCTCGCACCTGGAGTTGCGCGATGCCGCCGGCGAGCTGGTTCCCGGCTACGGCTGGGTGTTCCCGCTGGGCAACGGGGAGGTGAACATCGGTGTCGGGTCGCTGGCGACGGAACGCAGGCCCTCGCATATCGCGTTGAAGCCGCTGCTGGCGCACTACACCGCCCTGCGCACGGAGGAATGGCAATTCGAGGGCTCGCTGCGCGCGGTGGCCTCGGCCCTGCTGCCGATGGGCGGGGCGGTCTCGAACGTCGCGGGACGCAACTGGGTGCTCATCGGTGACGCCGCCGGGTGCGTGAACCCGCTCAACGGCGAGGGCATCGATTACGGCTTGGAGGGCGGTCACATGCTGGCCGACCTGCTGGACGAACCCGACCTCAGCACGATCTGGCCGCAGGTGCTGCGCGCCCGCTACGGCCGCACGTTCTCGGTCGCCCGGCGGATCGCGGGCCTGGCCACGCATCCGCGCATGGTGCCGCTGGGCGGCCCGCCGGTGATGCGCTCGAAGTACCTGCAGCGCACGGCGGTCCGAGTGATGGGCAATCTGGTCACCGACGAGGACGTCGACCTGACCGCCCGGGCGTGGCGGATGGCGGGCCGGGCGTCGCTGCGCTTCGACGAGCGTCCGCCGTTCGCCTAGATCCGGGAGACGCGATGGGCGGACAACGAGCTCGCGGATCGCCCGCGCTGGCTCTGCTGCCGCATCTGCGCCGAGCCAAGGACCTGGCGGATCGGCACTACGCCGACCCGCTGAATCTGGACGGGCTGGCGGCGGCCGCCGGGGTGTCGAAATACCACTTCCTCCGGGCGTTCGCCGCGGTCTACGGCCTGACCCCGGCCGCGTACCTGGCCGAGCGGCGCATCGAACGCGCCCAGGACCTGCTGCGCGCGACCAATCTCACCGTCACCGAGGTGTGCATGCTGGTGGGCTACAGCAGCCTGGGCTCGTTCAGCAGCAAATTCCGGCAGTTGGTCGGCGTCACGCCGTCGGAGTACCAAGCGAAGTTCGCCGACGGCGCTCCGCGCATTCCCGGCTGTTTCGTCTTCATGCACGGGCTCTCCGACCGCAAGCCGCGCGGCTGAGCGAACCGCGCAATTTCGGAGAAGCCGGTGGCAGGGCGGCCGCCATAGCCTGGCCCGCATGACGACGATTACGAATGTTTCCCTGGTCACGGTGTATGTCACCGACCAAACCGCCGCGAAGGAGTGGTACGTCGACAAGCTCGGCTTCGTCGAGACCGGCGACGTCACCATGGGCGACAACGGTTTCCGCTGGGTCACCGTCGCGCATCCCGCGCATCCGGAGCTGGAGATCACGCTGATGCTCCCGGGCCCGCCGCTGGACGAGAACTACGCCGACGCCGTGCGGCGCGCGCTGGCCAACGGCACGCACGGCTCGCTCGGCCTGCGTACGGAGAACTGTCAGAAGACCTTCGAGGAACTCACCGCCAAGGGCGTGGAGTTCGTCCAGCCGCCCGCCGAACGGCCCTACGGCACCGAGGCGATCATCCGGGACAACTCGGGCAACTGGCTGGTCCTGGTCGAGCCGAAGGAGTACTCGCCGCAGGATTTCGCGTAGGCACGACGGCGTTGCCCCGGCCGGGCCGGGGCAACGTGCGCTCAGGCGGTCGGCTTCGCCGACAACCACTCCTCGATGAATTTGCGCTCGCTGTTGAGTACCCGATGGTGTAACTGTTCGGCGAGCGGCTCGATCGCGCCGCCGACCACGGGCACCTTCACCTGCACGGTGCCCGCCACCTCGAGCTCGGATCCCTCCGCGGTGGAACGGATCTCGTAGGACCCGGACATCGCGGTGTTGATGCCGCCGGTGGTGGCCTCGAAGGTGCCTTTGGCGACCTCGCCGACCAGCGGCTGCCAGTTGTCGGTGCGGGAGAAGGTGAGTTCGCTCTTGAGCACCTTGCGGACCAGCGCGGGTACCTTGTCCTCGGCGGCCTTTTCGGTCATATGGATGCGAATGGTGCCCGCGCCGTCCGGATGCGACAGGTCCAGCGTCGCGGTCGGTGCGTCGGCGAAGCGAGCCCGCCAGACGTCGTCGGTGGTGAGTGCCCGGTGGAGATCTTCGACCGGGACGGTATAAGGCACGGTGAAGCTGAATTTTCGGGACATGGCCGCCACCGTAGCCGAGCCGGTCGGTAGCCTGTGGCGGTGTCGGAAACCAGCCAGTTCCAAGGGCGGCCGATCCGCCTGCGACGGGCCAGGATCGGGGTGCTGATCGCCGCGACGGCGGTGAGCGTGCTCGTCGGGCTGCTGGTGCTGGCCGCGTGGCGCAACGACTATCTGATCAGCTCGGACAAGGGCAGCACCACCGCCGAGGTGCTCTCGGCGGGACGGCTGCGCTCGGCGGTCATGTACGTCACACCGGACGGCGAGACGCACAATCCGAAGGTCGGCGTGCTGTATCCCACCAACCTCACCGCGGGTGAGCGGATCCGGGTGGAATACAGCCGCAGCGACCCCGACCTGGTGCGCGTGGAAGGCCGTGACGTGCGCGTCGCCATTCCGCCCGCGTTGTCGGTCATCGTGGTGGTGTGGCTGCTCGCGCTGCCCGCGCTGTGGTTGCTCTTCCGCGCGAGCCGGCGTCCCGAGCCGGTTCCCCGGCCCGCGCCGCAGTCCTGAACTCCGTGGCCGGGCGAAGACCCGCAGCGCCCCGATAGTTCGCCGGATCTTTTCGTGCGCTTCACTTCGGTGTGGCGGCGCGGCGCGGTGTACCGGTCAGGCTGAGAACGTGCGTGTAGCGATCGTCGCGGAGTCGTTCCTGCCGAATATGAACGGCGTCGTCAACTCCGTGCTGCGGGTGCTGGAGCACTTGGACCGGCACGGGCACGACGCCCTGGTCATCGCCCCCGACACCCCGCGGGGTCAGGCCGCCGCACCGCGCGAGCACGGGCGTTTCCCCGTTCACCGGGTGCCCGCGGTCATGGTGCCGAAGGTCAGTTCGCTGCCGGTCGGGCTGCCGCAGCCGCGCATCGTCTCGGCCATCGAGGACTTCGGCCCCGACGTGGTGCACCTGGCCTCGCCGTTCCTGCTCGGCGCGGGCGGACTGGGCGCGGCCCTACGGCTGGATCTGCCGACCGTCGCGGTGTATCAGACCGACGTCGCGGGCTTCGCCAAAAGTTACGGGCTCGGGCTGGCCGGTCGTGCCGCGTGGGGCTGGACCCGCCGCATCCACGAGGGAGCCACCCGGACGCTGGCCCCGTCCCGGGCGGCGGCCGAGGACCTGGCCCGGCACGGCATTCCGCGCGTGCACCGGTGGGGACGCGGGGTCGACATCGCGCGTTTCAGGCCCAGCGCCCGCTCCGCCGAGCTGCGCGAGACCTGGCTCGCCGGCCGCGACCGGCTGCTGGTCGGCTTCGTCGGGCGGCTCGCGCCGGAGAAGCACGTCGAGCGGCTGGCGGTGCTCGGCGCCGAGCCCGATGTCCAGCTGGTGATCGTCGGCGACGGGCCGGAGCGTCAGCGGCTGGCCCGCTCGATGCCGACCGCGGTGTTCACCGGCGAACTCGGCGGCGACGAGCTGGCGCGGGCGTACGCCAGTCTGGACGTGATGGTGCACGCGGGCGAGCACGAGACGTTCTGCCAGGGCGTGCAGGAGGCGCTGGCGTCGGGTGTGCCTGTGATCGGCCCCGACGCGGGCGGTCCGCGCGACCTGATCGCTCACTGTCGCAACGGCTATCTGCTGCCGGTGGATCGCTTCGGCGAATTGCTGCCCAGCGCCGTCGGGGCGCTGCGCGATCCGGAGCTGCGCCACCGCTTCGCCGGAGCGGCCAGGAAGTCGGTGCTGTCGCGAACCTGGCCCGCCATCTGCACCCAGCTGATGGGCCACTACACCGAAGTGACCGGCACGCGGATTCGGTTGCCGCATACGGCCTGAACCCGCGCTCGGACGTGACGGAAGTATCCACGCGCCGCGCTCGGTTCGTAACAGACCGCGAGTTAGGGTCGTGGCGTGGCGAAAACGCAATCGAACCGGGCCTCGCTGGACAAGCAGCCGCGCGAAGTAGCGGCGATGTTCGACGGCGTCGCCCGGCGATACGACCTGACCAACACGGTGATCTCCGCGGGGCAGGATCGCTACTGGCGCTGGGCGACCCGCAAGGCGCTGGCGCCGCGGCCGGGCGAGCGGCTGCTGGATCTGGCCGCCGGCACCGGTGTGTCGACGCTGGAGTTGCAGAAATCCGGCGCCTGGTGCCTGGCGGCCGACTTCTCCAAGGGCATGCTCAGCGCGGGCCGTTTCCGCGACGTGCCGATGGTGGCGGCCGACGCCATGGCGCTGCCGTTCGCCGACGACTCCTTCGACGCGGTGACGATCTCCTTCGGGCTGCGCAACGTGGCCGACACCGACCTAGCCCTGCGCGAGATGCTGCGGGTCACCAAGCCCGGCGGCAGGCTGGTCGTGTGCGAGTTCTCCGCGCCGGTGCTCCCGGTGTTGCGCACGGTGTATCTGGAGTACCTGATGAAGGCGCTGCCCAAGGTGGCGCGTGTGGTGAGCAGTAATCCCGAAGCCTACGTCTACCTGGCCGAATCCATCTCGGACTGGCCCAATCAGCGCAGGCTGGCGATGCGGATCGCGGCGAACGGGTGGTCGTCGGTGAAGTGGCGCAACCTCACCGGCGGCATAGTCGCGCTGCATCGGGCATACAAACTCGACTGACCCGGAGACCTCGGTCACACCTCACCGCCGGATTCGAGCACGGTGAGGTGGAATGTCACCTGGCGATAACGCGGGGTAAATCCCGCGCAATCGGCGGTCCGCATGATCGAAGACATGTCCGACCCAGTGACCGGCCACAGCGACGGCATCGCCCGAACGGCGTGCTCGTACTGCGGCGTGGGCTGCGGGATCACGGTGACGACCGCACCGGGCGGAGCGGGGAAGCCGGTGATCGCCAAGGTCAGCGGCGACAAACTGCACCCGGCCAACGCGGGCAGGCTGTGCACCAAGGGCGCGACGCACGCCGAGTTGATGCGCACCACCGGACGGATGGAGACCGCCTACCGGCGTTCGGAGCGCGGCCAGGTCCCGGTGCCCTTCCCGGTGGACGAGGCCGTGCACGAGGCCGCCACTCGGTTGCGCGCCATCCTGGACGAGCACGGTCCGGACGCGATCGCGCTCTACGTCTCCGGGCAGATGTCACTGGAGGCGCAATACCTCGCCACCAAACTGGCCAAGGGTTATCTGCGCACGGTGCACGTCGAGGCGAACTCGCGGCTGTGCATGGCCAGCGCCGGGACCGGATACAAGCAGTCGCTCGGCGCGGACGGGCCGCCCGGCTCCTACGACGACTTCGAACACGCCGACCTGTTCTTCGTGATCGGCGCGAACATGGCCGACTGCCATCCCATCCTGTTCCTGCGGATGGCCGACCGGCTGAAAGCCGGGGCGAAGCTCATCGTGGTGGACCCGCGGCGCACGGAGACCGCCGCGCGAGCGGACCTGTTCCTGCAGATCGCTCCCGGCACGGACCTCGCGCTGCTGAACGGGCTGCTGCACCTGCTGGTCGCGAACGGCGACATCGACGAGGAGTTCATCGCCGAGTACACCGAGGGCTGGGACGCGATGCCGGAGTTCCTCGCGGACTACCCGCCGCAGCGAGTGGCGGAGATCACCGGGCTGGCCGAAGCCGACATCCGCACCGCCGCCCGGTGGATCGGCGAAGCCGGCGAGTGGATGTCGCTGTGGACGATGGGACTCAACCAATCCACCCACGGCACCTGGAACACCAACGCCTTGTGCAACCTGCACCTGGCCACGGGCGCGATCTGCCGTCCCGGCAGCGGGCCGTTCTCGCTCACCGGACAGCCGAACGCGATGGGCGGGCGCGAGATGGGATACATGGGCCCCGGCCTGCCCGGTCAGCGCAGCCTGCTCTCCGCCGAGGACCGCGCCTTCGTCGAGACCGCGTGGGAATTGGAGCCCGGCACCCTGCGCACCGAAGCCGGGCCCGGCACGGTGGAGATGTTCCGTGAACTGGCCGAGGGGACGATCAAAGCGGCCTGGATCATCTGCACCAATCCCGTCGCCACCGTGTCCAACCGCAAGACCGTGATCGCGGGATTGGAAGCGGCCGAACTGGTGATCGCCCAGGACGCCTACACCGAGACCGCGACCAACGCGTATGCCGACCTGCTGCTACCCGCCACGCTGTGGGCGGAGGCGGACGCGGTGATGGTGAATTCCGAACGCAATCTCACCCTGCTGCAGCAATCGGTGCCACCCACCGGCGACGCGCGACCCGACTGGCGGATCATCGCTGACATCGCCACCGCCATGGGCTTCCCCGGCTTCGACTTCGCCTCCAGCGCCGAGGTGTTCGACGAGATCACCCGGTTCGCGAATCCCGCCACCGGCTACGACCTGCGCGGCGTGAGCTACGAGGCGCTGCGCGAAGGGCCGATGCAGTGGCCGTGCGCGCAGCCCGAACGCAGGCGCAATCCGATCCGCTACATCAACGACGGGGTCAGCCAGACACTGTTCGTCGACGCGCACGGACACCGGCCCCGGCTGGCCTTCGCGACGCCGAGTCGCCGCGCGGTGTTCTGGCCGCGCCCGCACCTGCTGCCGGAGGAGATGCCGGACGACGACTACCCGTTCCTGCTGAACACCGGCCGCCTGCAGCACCAATGGCACACGATGACCAAGACCGGCAAGATCGACAAGCTGACCAAGCTGAACGGCGCTCCGTTCGTCGAGGTGCACCCGGCCGACGCCGAACGCCTCGGCCTGCGCGCGGGCGATCAGCTCGAGATCGCCTCGCGTCGCGGTCGCGCCGTGCTGCCGGTGCAGGTCAGTGATCGAGTGCGGCCGGGCGATTGCTTCGTGCCGTTCCACTGGAACGACGAGCAGGGCGAATACCTGACCATCAACGCGGTCACCAACGACGCGGTCGATCCGGTTTCCCTGCAACCGGAGTTCAAGGCGTGCGCGGTGGCGCTGCGCCGGGTGGCGGCGGTGCGGCGCCCGGAGGTCCCCGCCGCGGTGCCCGTGGCGGAATCGGCGCATCCGCTGGCGGCCGTGCTCGGCCTCGACAGCGGCACCGCGCCCACGCTCAGCGAGACCGAGCGGATCTACCTGAGTGGCTTTCTGGCCGCGCTGCAGGCGCTTCCGGTGGCCGGTCAGCCGGTGCTCCCGGACTCGGCGCCGATGTCCGCGCACAGCAGGCTGTGGGTAGACGGGCTGCTGGCCGGGATGTATTCGCGTGGCGCGGCGGGCCCTGCTCCGACGATGGACGAGGGAGCGGCCGCCCGCGCGATCACGGTGCTGTGGGCCTCGCAGACCGGCACCGCCGAGGAGTTCGCGGCCACCGTCTCGGCGCACCTGGCCGGACACGGCTTCGCGCCGCGCCTGCTGGACCTGGACTCCTGCGACCTAAACGCCGTCCAGGGCGACGTGCTGGTGGTCAGCAGCACGTTCGGCGACGGAGGGCCGCCGGACAACGGAGCCGACTTCTGGGATCGCCTCGCCGACGCCGTCGTGCGGCTGACGGGTGTGCGCTACGCGGTGTTCGCCCTCGGCGACTCCTCCTACGACGACTTCTGCGGATACGGCCGCAAACTCGACGAGAAATTCGCCGAACTCGGCGCGACCCGGTTGCTGCCGCGCGTGGACAGCGAACCCGACTACGAAGACGCGGCGCAGCGCTGGCTCGATGACGTACTCGCCGCCTTCGGCGACACGGAGCCCGGCTCCCCCACCAGCTCGCCGGTGCCCCTCGGAACCGGTCCGGGTCGCTCCGCGCCCCGTGGCGGCGGTGTCGCGACGCTGGAATTGCCGACTGCCGTACCGGCGCGCGACCGTAAAGTTCCCGCGCCGTTCACCCGCGCTGCGCCGCTGCGCGCTCCGCTGCTGCGCAACGAGTTGCTCTCGGCCGATGGATCACCGAAAGAGGTGCGCCGCTTCGGGTTCGATCTGCGCGGTCTGGACGCCGGGTACGAGGTGGGCGACTCCTTGGGCGTCTGGCCGGTGAACAGCGACGCGCTGGTCACCGAATGGCTGGCCGCCACCGGGCTGGACGGTCGCCGCGCGGTCGAGGTCGACGAGCGCGAACTCACCTTGGCAGAGGCCCTGCGCACGCACTACGACATCACCAAGGTCGGTCACGACCTGCTCGGTTTCCTCGCCGAGCGCAACCACAGCGGCAAGCTCGCCAAACTGCTGCGCCGGGACAACCGCAACGAGCTGGCGAACTACCTGTGGGACCGGCAGGCCGTGGACGTGCTGCGCGACTTCCCGGTGCGGGCGGATCTGGTGGAGTGGCTCGGCGCGCTGAAGAAGCTGCAACCGCGCCAGTATTCGATCTCGTCGAGCCCGCTGGTCAGCCCGGATGAGGTGGAGCTGACCGTCGGCATCGTGCGCTACGGCGACCCGGCCGCCACCGGTTCGGCGGCCCGGCGCGGCGGGGTGTGCTCGACGTTCCTCGCCGATCGGGCGGGCGCGGAGGCGGTGGTGCCGATCTTCCTGCAGCGCGCACCACATTTCCGGCCCCCGGCCGACCCGACCGCGCCGATGATCATGGTGGGCCCGGGCACCGGCATCGCGCCCTTCCGCGGGTTCCTGCAGGAGCGCAGGGCCCTCGGCTGCACCGGACGCAACTGGCTGTTCTTCGGCGATCAGCATGCCGCGCAGAACTTCTACTACCGCGCCGAGCTGGAGGACATGTTCCGTTCCGGCTTCCTGACCCGGCTCGACCTGGCCTTCTCCCGGGACCAGCGGGAGCGGATCTACGTGCAGCACCGAATGATCGAGCACGGCGCCGAGCTGTGGTCCTGGCTGCGCGACGGCGCCCACTTCTACGTCTGCGGCGACGCCAGCCGCATGGCCGCGGACGTCGACGAGGCGCTCCTGCGCATCGCCCGCATCCACGGCAAGCTCGACGAGGACGGCGCCCTGGCCTTCAAGAAGCAGCTCGTCGCCGAAAAACGCTACGTCCGCGACGTGTACTGACGGTCCAGGTCCGAGCGGACTGACGGTCTGCCGCCGCATTCTTCGCTCACACGGCGGGCGGGTTCAAGCGGGTGAAGTCCGGGAGGCGGTAGTACGGGTAGTAGGGATAGGGCGGGGTGGTGGCGCTTGCCTTGTCCAGGCGGGCGACCTGGTCGGCATCGAGTTCCCAGCCGATCGCGCCGAGGTTCTGGCGCAATTGTTCCTCGTTGCGGGCGCCGACGATGACGGTGGCGACCGTGGGGCGTCGCAGCAGCCAGTTGAGGGCGATCTGCGGGACCGTCTTGCCGGTTTCGGCGGCCAGTTCGTCGAGGACGTCGACCACGTCGTAGAGCTTGTCGTCGTCCACCGGCGGCCCGGCCTCGGCGGTCCGATGCAGGCGGCTTCCTTCCGGAAGTGATTGTCCGCGCCGGATCTTGCCGGTGAGCCTGCCCCAGCCGAGCGGGCTCCAGACCACCGCGCCGACGCCTTGGTCGCGCCCCAGCGGCATGAGCTCCCATTCGTAGTCCCGCCCGACCAGCGAGTAGTAGACCTGGTGCGCGACATACCTGGTCAGGCCGTTGCGATCGGCCGCGGCAAGGGATTTCATCAGTTGCCAGCCCGCGAAGTTCGACGCGCCGACGTAGCGGATCTTGCCCGCCCGCACCAGATCGTCGAGTGCGGCGACGACTTCCTCCACCGGCGTGCCCGCGTCGAAAGCGTGCAGCTGGAACAGATCGATGTAGTCCGTGCCCAGTCTGCGCAGCGACGCCTCCACCGCGCCGATCAGCCTGGCCCGGCCGGAACCGGCGGCCGCCGGTCCGGGGCCGGTGGGCAGCGTCGCTTTGGTGGACAGCAGCACCCGGTCACGCCTGCCCTTGACCGCGGCGCCCAGCACCTCCTCGGAGGCGCCGTCGGAGTAGACGTCGGCGGTGTCGAACATGCTCACGCCCGCGTCCAAGCTGATGTCGACCAGCCGCCGCGCCTGGTCGGCGTCGGTGTCACCCCACGCGCCGAACAGTTCGCCGCGACCGCCGAAAGTGCCCGCACCGAAGCTCAAGGCAGGGACGTGCAAACCCGATGCGCCGAGCCGCCGGTACTCCATCTGCGCGTCCTGCGTCCGAACGTTCACCGAGACTCCCTCCTAAAGGGTCTATAGTTCCGTTAACGTATCGAACAGTACACCTGATCGCCCTCAAATGAAACTGGAGTTCCGTTATGGAGTCGGAAGAGAGCACCCCCGGATCGGTTCGACCCGGTGGACGCACCGCGCGGGTCCGTGCCGCCGTCCTGCGAGCCGCGGGCGACCTGCTGGCCGAACGCGGCTTCGCCCGCCTCGACCTGGCCGAGGTCGCGACACGCGCCGAGGTCGGCAAGACCACGGTCTACCGCCGCTGGCGCACGCCCACCGGCCTGATCGCCGACCTGCTGGTCGACATGGCCGAGCAGTCGCTGCCGCACGCCGACACCGGCTCACTGCTCGGCGACCTCACCGCCAACGCCCGCCTGGTCGCCGGAACGCTGTCCGATCCCCGCCAAGGCAGACTCTTCCGCGCCGTGATCGCCGCCGCCACCTGCGACGAGTCCGCCGCGACCGCCTTGCGCCGCTTCTACGACGTGCGCCTCACCGAGTGGTCGGCGTGTGTGGCGGCCGCCGTAGCGCGCGGCGAAGCGCCGGCGCACACCGACGCACGCGCGGTGCTGTCGGCGGTGTCGGCCCCGCTCTACTACCGACTGCTCGCCAGCGGCGATCCGATCGACGACGACGCGGCGGATACGGCGGCCCGCGCCGCCGCCGACGCCGTGACTGCGGGCACTTTCGTGCCGACCGGCTCGCGCCCCGCCCCACCGGTCGATTAGCCGAGCACAGCGCCCGCGGTCCACTCGGCGCGGCGGCCGGTGAAGGCGAGGACCCGCTCCAGAGCAGACGCTTCCGCCGCGACCGGCACCACCGGGCCGAACAGGCCCGGCACGCCTTCGGCCGGAGTTTCCCGCAGCATGTCCAGCAAGATGGCCAGATGCCCGGCGGCACAGGTGAAGGGCTGACCGGTGGCCTTCGCGAGATCCCAGCCGTGCACGACCACCTCGTCCAGGGCGATCCTCGCCATCACCGGCGCGGGCTCGCTCACTCCGCCCGCCTCCGTCGCGCCGTCCCAGGCCGCGGGTTCCCGCCACGCCGCCACCAAGGCGTCCAGCTGCGCCGGAATGCGCTGCCGCCAATCCTCGGGCAACGCGCGCTCGGCAGGAGGAGCGGGCGCGACCGAACCGCCGACGGCCTCCTTGGTGGCCGACTGCCGGAATGCCTCGGTCAGATCGACCACGTGCGCGAGCAGATCGCGGACCGTGGTGTCCGCGCACGGCGTCGCCGCCGCGAGCTGATCGTCGGTAATGCCGCCGACGACGGTCGCCAAAGCGGCGGCCGCGGGCTCGAAGTCGAACTCGGGATTCATCTGGCCTCCTCGGGGTGTGGAACGTCTCCGGGAATGCAGACGGAGCGAGGCGGCGAAATTCAGCGGCGAGGTCTTCCGCAACCAACTCGTAGCGGCGAAAAGCCCTGGAAAAGCGGACAATTGAAAGATGAAGGGTGATCGAGTGGAGATCGTCGTCGACGTCGGCGACGGCTCTCGCAATTACGAGATCGCGGCTACCCGGGCGGGGCGGCGGGTCGAGGTACGGATCGCGCGGGGCGTGGTGGAAGTCAGCGAGGTGACACGGTCGGGGGTGGCGGTGCGAACCGCGCGGTTCATGGCCGGACGCACCCTCGCGCTGGTCGAACATCCCGCGAACGCGACCGCGCCGCAGGCCGGCGAAGAACGGCGAACTCGACGCGCCGAATGCTTGCCGTAGGACCGGACCACGGGCATCCTCGATCCAGTCGAAGTTGATCGTCCGCCTCGATTGCGGCGTCCCGCGACGGGTATGCCGAGCGAGAGGCCCACGCGGAGAGGAGCGCACGATGTCAGATCCCCTTGCCGACGCGGTCCCGGAGGCCGATCTCGCCGAGCAGTCGGTTCCGGCGTATCCGGAGGAGCCGGTGCTCGCCGACGACCTGCCCGAGCAGGACGACACCGTCGGACGGGCGGTTCTGGAGCGCGACGTCTTGGAGGCGAACCCGGCGGACGTGATCGAGCAGTCCATCGCGGTTCCGCTCGACGACGAGCCCGAGGAGGAATCCGGCTACTGACGGCCCGGCGCGGCCGCCCGGTCAGGGCTGGATCTTCGCCCGCACCGTCGCGTGCAGTTCCCGCAGGCTGGACCGCTCGGTGGCCACCTCGAGCACCCGCGTGCCATGGGCGTGCCCGGTCAGCTCGACGGCCAGCTGCTGCGGATCCACCTGCCGGTGCGGGATGCGATAGGCGGCGCACAACGCGGCGAGATCCATACCGTGCGGCGTCCCGAAGACCCGCTCGAACACCCCCGCGTACTGCGGGTCGCCCTGCTCGAGCAGCTCGAAGATGCCGCCGCCGTCGTCGTTGGCCACGACGATGGTCAGATCGGCAGGCCGCGGTTCACCGGGCCCGATCAGCAGGCCGGACGCGTCGTGCAGGAAGGTCAGGTCACCGATCAGCGCGATGGTGCGCCCGTCATGGTGCAGCGCCGCGCCGACCGCCGTGGACACCGTGCCGTCGATACCGGCCACGCCGCGGTTGGACAGCACCTTGATCCCCGGACGCGGATGCGACACCAGCGCGGCGTCGCGCACCGGGTTGGAGGCGCCGAGCAGGAGTTGGTCGCCGTCCCGCAGCGCGTCCATCACGACCGCGGCGACGTGCAGCCCGGTGGGTTTCGGGTGCCGTGCGAGTTCGGCGCGCACCACCTGGTCGGCTTTCGTGTTCAATTCGCGGCAGTGCTCCAGCCATTGCGGGCTGGGAGCACCGGCGGTGACGGCACGCGTCCCGGTGCCGACCACGTTGCCGGACACGTCCGGCCACCGCGGGCCGGTGGTCAGCGCGTACACCCGGACGTCCGGGTCGGCGAGCACCTTGGAGACCTGCCGGTGCAGGGTGGGGCGGCCGGTGATGATCGCCTGTTTCGGCCGCAGCAGAGGCAGTGCGAGCGGATGCAGTGCGGGCCCGTGCATGGGGGCGGTGGGCTCGGCGACGGTCGGCAGTTCCGCCAGCTCGGGCCGCAGCCCGGCGCCATGTCCGGAGATCACGACCGTGTCCGGCGTGAGATCGAGATCGAGCGGCACGTCCAGAGTCGCGTACTGGGTCTCGGTCCAAGCGCACTCGCCGGCGCGGCCCGCGGGCGCCGTCTCTCCCGGCCCCAAGTCCGGGACCAGCGGCTCGCGCAGCGGTACGTCGAAGTGCACCGGGCCCGCGTTGCCGGAGCGGGTGCCGCGCGCCGCCGCCAGCACCCGGCAGACCGCGGAGCGCCATTGGCTGTTCTGCTGGTCGTAGGGCGGGTGATCGGCGTCGCCCGCCTCTTCCTCCGCGAGACCGAGTGAGATCGTGGCGCGGACCTGGCTGCCGAACAGGCCGAACTGTTCCACGGTCTGGTTCGCGCCGGATCCGAGCAGCTCGTAGGGCCGGTTGGCGCTGAGCACCACCAGCGGGACCCGGGCGTAGTTCGCCTCCAGCACGGCGGGCCCGAGGTTGGCCACCGCGGTCCCCGAGGTCATCACGACCGGGACCGGGAGCCGGCTCGCGATCGCGAGCCCGACGGCGAGGAAGCCCGCCGTGCGCTCATCGATCCGCATGTGCAGGCGCAGCCGCCCGGCCGCGTCGGCGGCCTGAAGGGCGAAGGCCAGCGGAGCGTTCCGGGAGCCGGGGCACAGGACGACATCCCGCACGCCCCCGCGCACGAGCTCGTCGACGACGACCTGCGCTTGTGCTGTAGACGGGTTCACGCCTCCAGACTGGCAGACAGTCAACTAGAAGTCCCCGCCGGGAGGCTCGCAATCACACTGTGTCGTCGCACACTGCCCCGTTCGCGGCCCGGATCACTCGCCCTGGCCGCAGGTCCGCGACACTCGGAGGCAGGGCTCGGATCCGACCCTGCCTCCCCCCTCGACGGCACCGGCGCAACGACCGGTTTCGAGCGAAGCGAGATCTAGCATGTTCCGTTCGCGGCCCGGCTCGCGTCCGAATGGGGGACACTCGGGCGCGAGCCATGAGGGGGCCGCGAACACCCAGCGCCGCGGGCGCTGGACGAGCAAATCACCCAGCGTGCTTCTGGATCAGGTCGCCGACCCGCGGCAGCGCCTCGACGACGTTCTTCTTGGCCGAGGAACGCATCGAGGAGTAGACCTTCTGCAGGGCAGGGCGGCTGGAGGCCTCGGCCCGAGCGTCGGTGACGGCGAGCAACGCCTCGGCGACCTCGTCGGACTTGGCGACGAGCAGGTCGGCGAACTTGCCGTTGCCCGACGCGGCGTACTCCTGCCAGAACGGCTCCAGCTGCGCGACCAGCTTGGGCGCCAACGACTCCAGCGCATCGGGGACGATGGACGGGCTGATCTTCTTGACCGCCGCGTAGCCACCCTTCACAGCCAGGCCGGACGCACCACCCTTGTCCGACACCTCGGCGTCGAGAACCTCGACGGCATCGGCAAGGAAAGCCGGGCGCTTCGCGTCGTCGAGCAGGGATTCAGACAGTGCTGCAACCACTTTCAGGTTCCTCCGGATCGGTATCGATGAACGAGCGAGGGCAACTATACGCACCCGCGCCAGCATTCACCCGGCTACGGCTGCCACGGTAGCAACTCGACCATCAGACCTTCGCAGTCCGCGAGCAGATCGCCCTGCTCATCGAGCAATTCGGCGGTGATGAAAGTTTTTCGTCCTTCGATCCGGTCGACCCGTCCGCGAACCGTCAGCCGAGTTTCCAGCGGAGTGATCTTGCGGTAGTTCACATGCAGGTACGCGGTGCGGCTGATCGGCCGTCCGGCGTAATGCACGATCATGCCGAGCAGGTCGTCGAACAGCAGCGGCAGCACGCCGCCGTGCGCGGCGCCGTTGCCGCCGAGATGGAAGCGGCGGAACACGCCCGTCATCTCGATGCCGTCGGGCCCCGCCGCCACCGCCTGCCACGGCAGCAGCAGAAGGCTTCCCCTTCCCGGCAATTCGACGGCCCGTCCCGCGGGCCCCTGCAATTCGGGGGCGCGGTAGGGCTCCAGCAGGTCGATCAGCTCGCGGGCTTTGGCCCGCGCGGCCCCGAAGACGTCGTCCGGCGCGTCCACGGACACCGCGAGGTCCTGCAACGTCCGCATGGCTTCGACGAACTCGCCGAAGTTCGGTCCGATCTTCGCCGGCGTGACCTTCGGGAACCCGCCGTGCTTCTCGTACCGGGATCCGTCCACCGCGCTCCGGTCTATAACCGGTTTCACTCGCTCGCTCATACCTGCACGGTAACGCGTTGTTTTACACCGTCAAATCGAGGGCCGCGGACGCCGCGCGAAGATCCGGGATACATCACTGGCGCACCGCCCCGCCTGCTTCCGAGGGCCGAGGCGCTCGCCCGCTCCGATCCTCGCCGCGCACGGGCCCGACCACGACTTTCGAGCCGTGCGAGACCTAGCATTGCCCGGTGACGTTCAATCCGAAGCTGTGGCGTCCCGTTCCGGGATTCGAGAATCTGACCGACATCACCTATCACCGGCACATCGAGCAGGGCACCGTGCGTGTGGCGTTCGACCGGCCGGAGGTGCGCAATGCGTTCCGCCCGCACACGGTCGACGAACTCTATCGGGCACTCGACCACGCCCGGATGACCGCGGATGTCGGCGCGGTGCTGCTCACCGGAAACGGCCCCAGCCCCAAAGACGGCGGCTGGGCTTTCTGCTCCGGCGGCGATCAGCGCATCCGCGGCCGCAGCGGGTACCAGTACGCCAGTGGAGAGACGGCGGACACGGTCGATCAGGCCCGCGCGGGCCGCCTGCACATCCTGGAGGTGCAGCGGTTGATCCGTTTCATGCCGAAGGTGGTGATCGCGCTGGTGAACGGATGGGCCGCGGGGGGCGGGCACAGCTTGCACGTGGTCTGCGATCTCACCTTGGCCAGCCGCGAGCACGCCCGTTTCAAGCAGACCGACGCCGACGTGGGCAGCTTCGACGGCGGTTACGGCAGCGCCTATCTGGCCAAGATGGTCGGGCAGAAGTTCGCGCGGGAGATCTTCTTCCTCGGCCGTCCGTACACGGCCGAGGAGATGCACCAGATGGGCGCGGTGAACAAGGTCGTCGATCACGCCGAGCTGGAGGACGTCGCGCTGGAGTGGACCGCCGACATCAACGGCAAATCCCCGCAGGCGCAGCGCATGCTGAAGTACGCGTTCAATTTGCTGGACGACGGACTGGTGGGCCAGCAACTTTTCGCGGGCGAGGCGACCAGAATGGCCTACATGACCGACGAAGCCGTCGAGGGCCGCGACGCTTTCCTGCAGAAACGCAAGCCGGACTGGACTCCCTACCCCTGGTATTTCTGACATGGACATCCTCAGCAGCCGGATCATCCTGCGGCCCGCCGACTACGAGGCGACGCTCGCATTCTACCGGGACGGGCTGGAACTGGCCATCGCGCGGGAGTATCCGGGTGGCACGGTCCTCTTCGCGGGACAGTCGCTGATCGAGGTGGCCGCGCACGGTGGGTCGGGTAGGTCGTCGTCGTTCGAGGGCGCGATCTGGCTCCAGGTGCGCGACGTGTCTGCCACCGCCGCGGAGCTGGCGTCGAAGGGCATCGCGATCGATCGCGCTCCGGTCGAGGAGCCGTGGGGCCTGCACGAGATGTGGGTGCGCGATCCCGACGGTGTGCCGATCGTGTTCGTCGAGGTTCCACCGGCCCATCCGATCCGACGGGATTCCCGCTGGCCGGCGTCGGAGTAACGGTTCCGTTCGGTAGTTGCGCGGACCGCACCGAGTTGCCAACCCGACAACCGGCGAGGACGATAACGCTCGGATGGCCACCCGACCGCCGACGTCCGGGCCGGCTGTGTCCGTGTCCCGTCCGACCGAATGAATCGCAGTCTCGATGTCTGTCGTACTTGAGCCCCGATCCGACCGGGTGACCGCGCCGCGGGTGCGCCACTCCGGCATACCGACCCGTTCCGCACGCGGCGACGCGGGCATGACACGATCCCTACCGTGAGGGAGTGCAGCGAGCGAGCCATGGGCACTGCGGCACTGGGCACGACCGAGCCTGGCGAGCGGCGGGGCATGGCATGAGCAAGACACTGCGTACCTTGCCGATGCCCACCGGGTCCGGTCTCGGTGACGTCATGCCGCACCTGCGGGAGGCGCTGGAAGGTAGCGGGGCCGCGTGGCTGCCCATTCCCACCAGCGATCGACGCGAGGCGCGGCGCCTGAGCGACGCCCTGTCGCCGGGCGAGCCGATCGACGAGGACATCGCTCTGGTGGTGACCACCTCCGGCACCACGGGCGTGCCGAAGGGCGCGATGCTCAGCTCGGCGGCCCTGCGCGCCAGCGGCACCGCGACCCATGAGCGGCTCGGCGGCCCTGGCAACTGGTTGCTGGCCCTGCCGACCCATCACATCGCCGGTATCCAGGTGCTGCTGCGCAGCATCCTGGCGGGAACGGAGCCCACCGTGCTGGACGTGTCCGGCGGATTCCTGCCGGAGGCCCTGGGGGGCGCCATCTCGGGTATGCGTGGGGAACGCCGCTACACGGCGCTGGTGCCGACCCAGTTGATCAAGGCGCTGGAGTCGCCGGTCGCCACCGCCGCGCTGGCCGAACTCGACGGAGTGCTGGTGGGCGGCGCGGCCACTCCGCTGCCGGTCTACGAGCGGGCGCGAGCCGCGGGCATCACCGTGGTGCGCACGTATGGCATGAGTGAGACCTGCGGCGGCTGCGTGTACGACGGCGTGCCGCTGGAGGGCACGCAGGTCCGCATCGAAGAGGGCCGGGTCGTGCTGGGCGGCGCGATGATCGCCTCGGGTTACCGCAACCAGCCCGACCATCCCGCCTTCGCCGAACCGGGCTGGTTCCGCACCGAGGACGCGGGGACCTACGACAACGGCGTGCTGAGCATCACCGGACGGCTCGACGAGGCCATCACGACCGGCGGCCTGCTGGTGATCCCGCAGGTGGTCGAGGCCGTGCTGATCAATCACCCGGCGATCAGCGAGGTGGTCGTCCTCGGCCTACCCGACGAACGACTCGGCCAGCGCGTCGCCGTCGCGGTGATCCCGGCCCCCGGCGCCACACCCGACCTGGCCGAACTGCGCGAATACGTCGCCGACGAACTCGACTCCATCGCCGCCCCCCGCGAACTCGCCGTCCTCGACGAGTTCCCCCTCCGCGGCCCCGGCAAGCCCGACCGCGCCAAACTCCGCGAGTACCTGTTGGCGGAGTCGACCCGCTAGCGGGACCGGGCGGCACACGCGTCCGGCGCGACGCCCGCTTCGCCACCGCTTGCAGGGCACGTGGAGGCTAGAGGCGCAGGTGGCGGCTCAGGTCGCCCACCAGGTGGATACGAACCCGGCGCTCCGCGAATCGCCACTGCCCGTCGACGCGTTCGAAACGGTCGTGGTAGCGGCCCGCCGCCACGGCTTGCAGCGGAAAGTCCGGGAGCGCCTGGTGCACGGTGACGTAGGAACGCGCCGCAGCGGAATTCGCTTCGTCGTCGAACTCGATGGCGATGTTCGTCGTGACATGGTGGGTGCGCGGCGTGCCGTCCGCATAGCGGATCACCGTGCTGCTCAGCATTTCCTCGACGCCTTCGCACCCCTGGATCGCAGTACCGCTGCCGATGAACACCGCGTCCGCGAACAGCGCGCCGACACCGGCGAAATCCCCCAGGTCGACCAGTTCCGCGTACTTCGCTATCAGGTTCGTCACGGCAGTCGTGTCAGCGGCTGTGCTCACAACTCATGAGGGTAGGCGACCGCTGGTCCGCGACCGGCGCACCGCCTCGATCCGGCCCGGGCATTGCACCGCGGGTCGTCGCCGACGGGTTCCCGCGGCCGGCGGGGTGGCGGTGGCCGCGATGATCGCTGTCGCGCCAGAGCGGACCCGCCAGCGCCGTGCAAGAGCCGTGCAAGTGCGGGTGTCCACAGTTGTCCACATGACTTCTTTCGCACCAACTTCAGCGCTCGCCGTCGAGGCGGACGGCTTGGTCAAGGTGTTCGGGGAACAGCGGGCCGTCGACGGAGTGAGCCTGGCGGTGCCGCAGGGCTCGGTGTACGGCGTGCTCGGTCCGAACGGCGCAGGCAAGACCACGACCATCCGGATGCTCGCGACCCTGCTGCGCCCGGACGGCGGCAGCGGCCGCATCTTCGGCCACGACGTGGTCGCCGAGCCGACGGCCGTCCGTTCGCTCATCGGCGTCACCGGGCAATACGCCTCGGTCGACGAGGACCTGTCCGCCACCGAGAACTTGATCATCTTCTCCCGCCTGCTCGGCCTGAGCCGGATCGATGCCCGGCGCAAGGCGGACGAGCTGCTGGCGGAGTTCGATCTCACCGAGGCGGCGGACAAGCCGCTGCGGAACTTCTCCGGCGGCATGCGGCGTCGTCTCGATCTGGCGGCCAGCCTGATCGCGACACCGCCGCTGCTGTTCCTCGACGAACCGACGACCGGGCTCGACCCGCGCACCCGCGCCCAGATGTGGGAGACCATCCGCCGCCTCGTCCGTGAAGGCGCGACGGTGCTGCTCACCACCCAGTATCTGGACGAGGCCGATCAGCTGGCCGACCGGATCGCGGTGATCGACCGCGGCAAGGTGATCGCCGACGGCACGGCCGACGAACTGAAAGCCTCCGTGGGCGGCTCCTCGCTGCACCTGACCCTGGTCGATCGCACACAGCTCGACGAGGCGCGCCGCATCATCGGCGATTTCCTCGGCGTCGAAGCGCAGATCACCCCGGAGGCCGGGCGGCTCACCGCGCCGCTGGCCGACGCCGGTGTCACCGCCGATCTGCTGATCCGCCTGCGCGAGTGGGAGATCGGCGTCGACGAGATCACCGTGACGAAGCCGAGCCTGGACGAGGTGTTCCTCACCATCACCGGCCACCCCGCCGAAGACACCACCGACGAGTCCGAGCGGAGCGCGGCGTGAGCGTCCGCGCAGGCGGCAGCCTGCGTGACCACGAAGGGCCCGCGCATGCCGAGGAGGAGCACAGCATGACCACCATCACCGCGACCGACACGCGCCGAGCAGCGCCGGCGACAATTCCCGCAGTGAGCAACCGCGTTCCGCTCGGCCAGGCGGCGGCGAATTCGTTCACCATGGCCTACCGCGGCCTGTTGAAGATCAAGCACAAGCCCGAGCAACTGTTCGACGTGACCGTGCAGCCGATCCTTTTCACCGCCTTGTTCGCCTACATCTTCGGTGGGGCCATCGGCGGCAGTGTGCGGGATTATCTGCCGGTCCTGATTCCCGGGATCCTGGTGCAGACCGTGGTGCTCACCTCGGTCGTCACCGGCACCCAGTTGCGCGAGGACATGGACAAGGGCGTTTTCGACCGGTTCAAATCCCTGCCCATCGCCCGCATCTCGGCGCTGGCGGGCGCGCTGCTGGCGGACATGGTGCGCTATGTCATCGCCACCGTGCTCACCATCGTCGTCGGCGTCGCCATCGGCTATCGCCCGGAGGGCGGCGTGGTCGGGGTCGTCGCGGCGGGCCTGGTCATCGTGGTCTGCTCGTTCGCGATCAGCTGGATCTGGGCGCTGGTCGGGGTCACCGGCAAGAGCGCGGCGGGCGTGCAGGGCATCTCGATGATGATCATGTTCCCGCTGACCTTCATGTCCGGCGCCTTCGCGCTGGTGAGCACGATGCCGGGCTGGATGCAGGGCCTCAATCACGTGAACCCCGTGTACTACATGGTGAACGCCTGCCGCGGGTTGATGAACGGCGCCGGCTTCGGCGGCGACCTCGCCTGGTCGCTGATCGGCGCGCTGGTCGTCATCGCGATCTTCGCTCCGCTCACGGTCAAGGCGTACATGCGCCGGGCGTGAGCCGCCACCACACCAGCGCAGGCCGGGTGACGACAGTCGCCCGGCCTGCTTGCGCATCTCGGCTCGATGCCGCCCGCACGTCGGTGCCGTCGCGGAGGGCGTAGGCCGTTGGACTCGTCAGTGGGCCGCGCTCGAGCTCTGGAGCATTCGCATGATGCGGTCGGCGGAATCATTCCGGCGCAGATGGCCGAGACGGCGGCGAGCTTCCGCGACCTGATCGGCGCCGAGTTTCGCGATCGCCGCGTCCAGGTGCCGTCGCCAGCGCATCGAGGGGAAATCTTGACGGCAGAAGACGTTCGGGGCCAGCACCAGCAAGTCGAGACCCATGCTCGGCTCACGGTCGGCGGCGACGAGGTACGAGCCGATCGCGCAGGCGACGGCGCCGATCTGCGGCAGATCTCGGTACTGGCTCATCGTCGGAACGGTGAGTTCGGCCAGCTGTGCCGCCAGGACAGCCGCCCTGCCCGCACCGCCGTGCAGTACCTGCGCGCCGAGCGCCGCCGCGGCGAGCATCAGGGCTCCGGGGCCGGGGCCGAGTGCGTTGTCCGGCCAGCCGAACAGCTCCAGCGCGCGTTCGTAGCGAGCGGATCCGCCCGCGATGTCACCCTCCGCGTACGCCACTTCGGCCGAACTCTGCATCACCGTGGACAGCAACCGATTCCGTCCGAGCGACGAACTGTCCAGGTCCGGTGTGCCGAACGCGAGGTCGAGTTCCCGCCGGGCCTGCTCCAGCTCACCGATGCCGACCAGCGAAGCCACCAGCAGGCTGCGGAGTTCCACGGTGTCCTCGTAGGCTCCGAGCCGTTGCAACACGTCGAGCGCGCGGCGGTAATAGGTCACCGATTCGGCGTATTGCGCGATCTGCCCACAGACCTGTCCGAGGTGTCTGCTCACCATGGCCACGCTCCAGACGTTCTCGCGCCCGAGGACATTCAGCGCCTTGATCGCGTCGATGGTGGAGCCGCGCACGTCGCCGAGGTTCTCTCGCATGTTGGCCCGCAACAGCAGCGCCGAGGCCCTGGTCTCCGGATCGGCCGCGCGGACCGCCTCCGCGAGCAGCCTGCCGATTCCGCGTCCGTCGGCTCGGGTGAGCACGACCCGGCCGATGAAGCGGCTGTTGTCGGTGAGTTCTACGCCGGGGCGAAGCAATCGGCGCACGCGCAGGCGCAGTTCCGCGAGGGCTCGGGCGCTGCCGTTGGTGTAGGCGAGATGCAGGAACATCATCTGATAGGTGACGAGCACGAGGTCCGCACGCGGCCCTTCCCGCCCGAGATCGACCGCATCCAATTCGATGACCCGCTGGGCCCACGCGATCACTTCCATATGCGATCCGCGGATCACCCACAGCGTGCCGACGACGGGGAACACCGTGTAGGCCGTCGCGGCGTCGCGTCGCTCGATGGCGCAGCGCAGCGCGGCCAGCAAGTTGTCCAGCTCCGCCGCCACGGATAACGCGAGGTGGAACTGATCGCCGGTCATGTACCGGCTCGCCACGTCATCGGCGTAGTCCTTGGCCCATCGCAGCATTCGGGTGTCGACTGCCGACGGCTCCCCCGCGGCGGCGGTCAGCTGCTCTTCGCCGAATTCCCGCACCGTCTCCAGCATCCGGTAGCGGGTGCCGAGCACCTCGTCGTCCAGCACGGTGAGCAGCGATTGGTTGACCAGGCCGTCGACGGCCGCCGCGACATCGGTCACGCCTGCTCCGCCCGCGACCGCCTCGGCGGCGGACAGTGTGAAACCAGCGGGGAACCGGCACAATCGGCGCAGCGTCGCCTGCTGTTCGCGGTCGAGCAGGTTCCAGCTCCAGTCGATCACCGCGTGCAGGGTGCGATGCCGTTCGGGCGAGCTGCGGTCGCCGTGGCGCAGCAGCGCGAACCGGTCGGCCAATCGCTCGTTGATCTCTTCGACGCTCATCGCCCGGACCCGGGCCGCGGCCAGCTCGATGGCCAGCGGCAGCCCGTCGAGTGTGTGGCAGAGCTGGGCGACGATCTCCGGGTCTAGCCGGACCGCGGGGCGCACGGCTCTGGCGCGCGCGGCGAACAGCTCGGTGGCGGGTGAGCCCGCAGGATCGATGGTCAGCGGCGGCAGCGGATACACGGTCTCGGCGGTGATGGTCAGGGGCGAGCGGCTCGTGGTGAGCACGGTCAGCCGGGGCGCGAGGCCGATCAGGTCGGCGACCACCACGGCGACAGCGTCGATCAGGTGCTCGCAGTTGTCCAGGATCAGCAGCATCGGGCGCGCCGATACCGCGTCACGCAACCGCCTGCGCAGATCGACCGTCTGCCCGGAGCGCAGCGTCGCCGTGTCGAAGGTGACCTCGCTGAGCCCGAGCACCGCGGCGATCGCCGCCTCGACCTCCACTCCGGCGTCGCCGCCTTCGGCGCGCACCGAGGCCAGTTCGACCAGTGCCACCGGGCGGGTGCGCGCCACCCGAGCGCCGAGCTCGTTGGCGACCCTGGTCTTCCCCGCGCCGCCCGGTCCGAGCACCGTCACCACCCGGCAGGTGTGCAGCAGGCCGGTCAGCGCGGCCAGATCGTCCGTCCGGCCGAGCAGCGCGTTGGGCGCGGCGCGCAGGCCCATGGCGACGGGCGGTGGTTCCGCGGGAGCGGCGGCCTCGGCCGAGAGCACCGAACGGGCCGACGGCCCACCGCTCGAATTCGCGTCCACCACCGGCGTCACGGCACCGCCCGCGCCGGGTCGCGGCACGGTGGGCCCGATCGGCTCGCCGCGCAGGATCGCCGTGTGCGCCGCGGACAGCGCAGGCCCGGGATCGGTGCCGAGCTGATCGACCAGCCGGGAGCGGAAGGCGGCGAACGATTCCAGCGCCTCGTTGGCCCGTCCCGCCGCGACGAGCAGACGCATCAGGGTCAGTTGCGCGGGCTCGTCCAGCGGGTCGGCGGCGGCGCGTGCACGCGCCAGAGCCAAGGCGCCGTCGATGTCGCCGCCGCCTTCGCGTGCGGTGAGTTCGAGCTCGTCGAGTTCCGCGAGACGCCGCCCGGCCGCGACCCGCAGCTCGTCGGCCAGGTCACCCGGCGGCAGGTCGGCGCCGGGATCCCCGCGCCACAGCGCCCGCGCCTGCGCGATCTCCGCCAGGCAGCCGGGAAGATCCCCCGCAGCGTGCAGCCTGCGTGCCCGCGTCACACGTTCGCCCACCGACGACAGGTCGACCTCGTCGGCGCCGAGGGTCAACCGGTATCCCGCCGGGCCGATCTCCAGCACTCCTTCCGGCAGCGCCGACCGCAGCCGGGAGACCTGGGTGTGCAGCGCGTTCATCGGCGCCCGCGGCGGCTGTTCGCCCCAGACGTCCTCGATCAGCGCTTGGGCGCCGCGGCTGCGACCGGGCCGCAGGGCCAGCGCGGTGAGCAGAAGCCGGGATCGGGCGCCGGGCAGGGGCGTCAGCGCGCCGTCGCGGCGCAGCGCGACCTCGCCCAGCAGGGCCACCACGACCGATTCGCCTGCGGGCGTCGTCACTGCTCGACTGTGGCCGTGCGGGCCGCTGTGCGCCGGAAACATCCCGCGGTCATCGTAGGCGAGCAGGCCGGACGGAGCCGACACGATTTCTTTGCCGCGACTGTGAGCAATCGGTCGCATAGTCTGACCCCATGGCTGAGTTCGAGGTGGTCCGATCGGCCGTGATCACGGCCGACCCCGCGCGTGTGCACGGGCTGATCAACGATTTCCACAAATGGGTCGAGTGGTCGCCTTGGGAGGATCTCGACCCGCAACTCCAGCGCAGCTATTCCGGCGCCGGCTCCGGTGTGGGCGCGCGCTACGCCTGGAGCGGCAACCGCAAGGCGGGCGCGGGCAGCATGGAGATCATCGGCAGCGCCGACCGCGAGATCGGGGTGCGCCTGGAATTCCTGAAGCCGATGAAGGCGACCAATATGGTGACCTTCCTCCTGGCCCCCGTCGAGACCGGCACCGAGGTGACCTGGCGGATGACCGGGCAGCAGACCGGCCTGATGGGCGTCATCGGGAAGTTCATCCCGATGGACAAGTTCGTCGGCCGGGACTTCGAAAAGGGGCTGGCGCGGTTGCAGCAGGCGGCGACCACCGAAACGGCTTGATCGCCGCACGCGCACCAGGAGGTACCTCCGCCTTCGCTCCGGCCGTGCGCGGTCTGCAGCCGGACTGCGTCCGACTGCGCCGATTATGCTGCGGACATGGCTACAGCAGCGCAATGGATCGAGGGCGCGCGACCCCGCACCCTGCCGAACGCGATCGCCCCGGTGCTCGCCGGGACCGGCGCCGCCGCGTCCGTCGACGGTGCGGTGTGGTGGAAAGCGATTCTCGCGCTGCTCGTTTCGCTGGCGCTGATCGTCGGCGTGAACTACGCCAACGATTACTCCGACGGCATCCGCGGCACGGATGACGTCCGGGTCGGCCCGCTGCGCCTGGTCGGGCAGAAGCTGGCCTCCCCCACCGCGGTGAAGACCGCCGCCATCGTCAGCCTCGTCATCGGCGCCGTCTTCGGTCTGGTGCTGGTGTTCACCAGCGCGTGGTGGCTGCTGCTCGTCGGCGCGGCCTGCCTGGCCGGCGCCTGGTATTACACCGGAGGCAGCAACCCGTACGGCTACAGCGGGTTCGGCGAAGTGGCGGTATTCGTCTTCTTCGGCTTGGTCGCCGTGCTCGGTACCCAGTTCGTGCAGGCGGGCCGGATCGACTGGGTGGGCGCGGTGCTCGCGATCGCGGTGGGCGCGTTCTCCAGCGCCGTGCTGGTCGCGAACAACTTGCGCGACATCCCCACCGACACCGGCTCCGGCAAGGTCACCCTCGCGGTGAAACTCGGTGACCCGCGCACCCGCACCCTGCATCTCGCGCTGCTCACGGTGCCGTTCCTCGCGACGCTGGTGCTCGTCGCCCGTACCCCGTGGGCCCTGGCCGGGCTGCTGGCGATCCCGCTCGCCGTGCGCGCCAACGCGCCGGTGCGCGGCGGCAAGGGCGGCCTGGAACTGATTCCGGCGCTGCGGGACTCCGGCCTGGCCCTCCTGGTGTGGTCGGCGGTCACCGCGCTGGCGGTCGGGCTGGGCTAGCGCACCGAGCCTTTCCCCGGTCGCGGGCCGGCGCGCCGGCCCGCTGAAGGTTCCCACGCGGACCGAGTCCGCGTAGGGGATCAGTCCTCGTCCGGAACCAGGATGCCGAGCACCCAGTTGACGATCGAGACGATGATGCCGCCGAACACCGCGGCCCAGAAACCCTCGACGCGCAGGCCGTAATCGGTGAACGCGTCGGTGATCTCGGCGGTCAGCCACAGCATGAACGCGTTGACCACCAGCAGGAACAGGCCGAGCGTCAGGATCACCAGTGGTAGTGACAGCAACTTCACGATCGGCTTGACCACCGCGTTCACCGCCGTGAACACCGCGGCCACGGCGATGACGACACCGATCTTGGCGCCGTTTCCGCCTTCGGGAGCGAGGATGTCTATCTTGTCGACCCAGAAGGCGGCCAGCCAGATGGCCACCGCGTTGATGATCAACCGAATCACGAGCTGCATGGCCCAATGCTAGGCGCCGAGGGCGGACACGCGCCGCTGGAAAACCCGAACTCCGGCAGCGCATGTCCACCGGCTCAAGCCGCACGGTCGAGCAGGGCGTGCACTTTGGGGCGCAACTCGTGGATCGCGTCGGGTCCACCGAACAGGCGCACCGTCGTCTGGTTGGGGGCACGCAGGATGCCGAGCAGCATGTGCCCGGATTCGATGGTCTTGTCCTTGCGTCCCACCGCCTCCCGCAGCGAGAGTTCGATGACCTTCTTGGCTTCCTTGGTGAAGGGAATGTGCCCGTAGTACCCACCGCGCCCCCAGGGGATGAGCCCCCGTCGCGGGTCCGGTGCGGCGCGGTCGAGGGCGTCCTCGCCGAAATGCGCTTCCAGCGATTCCCGGACGGCATCCAGATCGATGCCGATGGATCGCAAGGCCTCGGCGTCCTCGGGGCCGAGCGGCACGCCGTTGCCCTGTTCGGCCAGCGCGCGGCGCACGCCGTCGCGAGTGAGTCCCGCCTCCGCGAGCAGGGCCGTCAACGCCGGCTCGGCCTGCGCGAGCAATCCGAGCAGCACGTGCTCGACCTCGATGTTCGAGGCGCGGAGTTCGCGTGCGTCCTCCTGGGCGATGACGATCGCAGTGCGCGCCGACCTGCTGAACCGTTCGAACATCAGTGGCCCCTGCCTTTCCGGTTGTACTTCTGGTGGACTGCCTGCTTGCTGACCTCGAGCGCTTCCGCGATCGCCTGCCAGGACCAGCCCTGGGCACGGGCGTTGGCCACCTGGATCGCTTCGAGGCGTTCGAGCAGCCTGCGTAGGGCGAGCACCGCGCGCAGCCCGACCTTGGGATCGGGGCTGCCCGCGGCGGCCGCGAGTGTGGTCGCTTCCGTCATGTCGTCAATTTTGATTGACGCCAGGGCATGGTGTCAACAAAAATTGACGACAGCGGGCGCGACAGGACCCCGTTCCGCTTCCAGCGAACAGCACCTCCGCGAGGCGCGAACCGATCAGGCGTCCCAGATCCCGGTTGCCACGAATTTCTCCAGGACCGCTGTCGGCGCGGCGAGATCCAACCCCTGGCGGGCGACCCACTCGTCATCGAAATACGTTCCGGCATAACGATCCCCGCCGTCACACAGCAGGGTGACGACACTGCCGCCGCGGCCTTCGGCGAGCATCTCGGCGATCAGGGCGAAGACGCCCCACAGGTTGGTCCCGGTTGATCCGCCGACCCGGCGGCCGAGCCGCGCGCTGGCGAACCTGGCCGCCGCGATGGACGCCGCGTCGGGCACCTCGAACATGCGGTCCACCACCTGGCCGACGAACGAGGGCTCCACGCGCGGACGGCCGATGCCCTCGATCCGGGAGGGCATTCCGGTCTGATAAGCCGCGTCCCCGGTCTCGTAACCGCCATAGAAAGCGGAGTTCTCCGGATCGACCACGGCGAGCTTCGTCGCGTGCCTGCGGTAGCGGATGTAGCGGCCGATCGTGGCGCTGGTGCCGCCCGTGCCCGCCCCCACCACGATCCATTCCGGCACCGGGTTGGTCTCCAACGCCAGCTGCTGGAAGATCGACTCGGCGATGTTGTTGTTGCCGCGCCAGTCGGTGGCGCGCTCGGCGTGGGTGAACTGGTCCATGTAGTGACCGCCGCACTCGGCCGCCAGCCGCGCCGCCTCGGTGTACATGTCCGGCGGGCGCCGCACGAAATGACAGCGTCCGCCCTGCGCCTCGATCAGCGCGACCTTCTGCGGAGACGTGCTCGCTGGCATCACCGCGACGAAGTCCAGGCCGAGCAGCTTGGCGAAGTAGGCCTCGCTGACCGCGGTCGAACCGGAGGACGCCTCCACCACGGTCGTCCCCTCGGTGACCCAGCCGTTGCAGATCGCGTACAGGAACAGCGAGCGGGCCAGGCGGTGCTTGAGGCTGCCGGTGATGTGCGTGGACTCGTCCTTGAGATAGAGCTGGACGTTCCACTCGACCGGCAGCGGATAGCGCAGCAGATGGGTGTCCGCGCTGCGCTGGGCGTCGGCGTCGATCAGCCGCACCGCGTTGTCGACCCAGTCCCGCGGTGCGGTGTGATCACAGGACTTCACGAAGACGTCCCCGCCTCCGGCGGAGTGGGCGGCTCGTCGCCGCGTAACCGCGCCCGTAGCTCGGCCTTGTCCCGCCGCCTGCGCTCGTCGACCAGGGCGATGTCCTCGTTCACCTTGGCCCGCAGCCGCTTGAACAGGGCCAGCGACAGCGGCATCGCGATGATCAATGCGAACAGGGCCGCGACCACCAAGGGGATGTCCACCGACACCAGCCGCGCGGCCAGCACGATCACCGCGGTGAGCACTACCACGAGACCCAACCTGGCGACGGTGTAGAGGGCCAGATTGCGGGCCAGCCGACGACCTGCGCCAGCCGTTTGCTGTCCGGAAGCACCTTTTGGTGGAGTTGCGTCACGCACATCCCTCAGCCTATGCGAAGCTGTTGCCCGTCCCCGGTGCACGCCCAAAGCCGGGGGTGGGGCGCACATCCGTTTTGTCTATTACCTCCCCTTTACCAACTGTAGGTGGTTCGAGTACCTAGGGGTTTCAGTGCGACGATGGCGCCATCTGATGAGGGAACTGTCGAGAACGGAGAGGTTTGCTATGACTGCGATCACCGTCGGCGGCCAGGACACCCTGCTGACTCCGGGCCAGGTTGCTGCCCTGTTCCACGTCGACCCCAAGACCGTGACGCGCTGGGCCCACGCCGGGCGCCTCGGGTCGCTGCGCACACCGGGCGGACATCGCCGGTTTCGCGAATCGGAAGTACTCCAGCTGCTCAAGTCGCTGACCACCGAGGCGACCGCACGCTGATCGCAGGGCACGCGGGCCCGTCGTGCTCGGGTCCGCGCTCGCCCGCAGACCATTTTCTGCGTCTGCGGTGTGCGGGAGTCACGTCCGCGGCTACCCTCGTAATCAGGAGGTGAGCGACGTGACGTACTTGTTGGCACTCATCGCGGTGGTGGCAATAGCGGTGTTGTGCTGGAAGGCGTTCGGCCCCGAGCGGACTGGACCCACTGCACCGCAGACGCGTTCACCACAGCGCAAGCGCGTCATCGGACCCGACGACGACCCGGAGTTCCTCTGGCGACTATCTCGCCAGCACCGCGACGGCGAGTCCGGTTCCACCGAGCGCTGACCGTTTCGCTCCACCCGCGCGATAGCACGCGTCCGGCGATATCCGGCGTTCGCGCGTTCTCTTCGCTCCGCGCATCAGCCATGGCGGCGTCCCGAGCTCTCCGTCGGGCGCCACGGCGATCGGCTGACCGGTCCGGACGCGGCAGGCGCGCTGCGGTGCGCCTGCCGCATCCGGCCCGTGCGATACCGATCAGGGTTCGCCGTTGACGACCGCCATCAGCGCGTCGGTGAACGGCTGCCCGCCCTGGATGGCTCCGCCCGCGATCGCGCCGACGACCAGGCCGATCGGGCCGGTGATGATGCTGAAGAAACCGAGACCGATCAGGGCCCCGAGCAGGCCGCCGACCAGCGCGCCCGCGACCACGCCGACGACGTTCTGGTTGAGCTCGGCGATGAGCCGGTTCATCGAGCTGATCGGCTGCATCTCGCCGATCTCCTTGGCGCCCGCCACCGGGGTGAGCGCGAGACGCCGTCCACTGTCGCTGATTTCGTGCGCGACCGACAGCTTGCTGCCGGAAACCTGGAAGCTCAGCGGCACTTCGGCGACCACGGCCCCGGTATCGGAGGTCAGCTTGATCTTGGTGCCGTCGTCGACCACCGCGAAGGTGCCGTGCTCGACGGCGGTGGTGATGGCTCCGGTCTCACGGGAGACCGTGGTGTGGTAGTCGACTCCCTGCTCGACACCGGTCGTCGTGATCTCACGCTCCGGTTCTATGGGTTTCGCGTTCGCGGCCCCCGCTGTGATGCCCACTGCGGCAACCGCACCGAGCGTAATGGCGGCAATAGTGCCGAACTTCATTCTGGAATTCCTTCTCACCGAGACACCCGGCTCCGGAGGCCGGATGGCGTGTGACTGTACCGCGCCCGTGACTTGTTTCCAGACCTGGCGGTCGGCACACATGATCACCGAGTTCGTTATCCGATCGTGATCACTGCTGCCCCGGATGCGAAGACGCAGGTGAATTGCCAGGACGGATCGCTCCCCTGGGAAGCAAAACTCGACGCGGACGCGCCGCGTAGTGTAAGCATGGCGGGGTCTTCAATCCGCAAGATTCACAACTTCGGGTCGCTAGGTGGGTTCGAAGGTTCAGAGCTCTGGAGGACGTACGTGTCGCGCCAACGTGTCCGCGCCGGTATCACCCTGGCCGCCTTCATGGTCGGGACCGGACTGGCGGCCACTCTCGTGGTCGTCGCCGCGCTATCGATGTCCGGCCCCGCCGAGGAGCCGGCCGCAGCCGCTCAGACCGCCACCGCGCGAACCACATCGACGCCCCCGCCCACCACCGAGGAACCGGTGCCGACCACCACGGAGGCACTGCCGACCACGTCGGCGCTGCGCGGCGCGTCGAACAAGAGCGCCACCAGCCTGCAGGTGAACATCGGCGACTGCGTGCAGCTCGGCGGCGCGGGCGCGATCGACAAAACCGCTTGTGGCAGCCCGAACTCGGTCTACAAGGTCGTCGAGAAGGCACCGGCCAACGCCACCTGCCCCACCGACGCCGACCACACCTACAACGAAACCCTGCACGGCGCGACGGCGGCCGCGCTGTGCCTGGACATCGACTGGGTCGTCGGCGGCTGCATGGAATTGACCCCCGGCAGCCCCAAGCGCCTCGACTGCGCCGCCCACACGCCGGGCGCGGTCCGCGTGATCGACATCAAGCAGAACACCGTCGACGTGAACGCCTGCGGCTCGGCCGACAGCGGAATCGTCTACCAGCAGCGGCATTTCGTAGTCTGCGTCGCGCGGCTGTAGGCACGCCCCCTCGCCCGTAGCGCAGTCCGTCATCCCGTGACGCCTGCGCATTAACAGACATGCGAAGTCTTGTGTCCCGTAATACCCGAGACTCGAAGCATTATTGGTTCTGCCGGTGGATGTTTAGGCGTGTTGCCAACTCGCACGTTGCGGGCTTGCGCGTAATCGAAGACCGAAGGCGGTCTCGCACAATTTGGTTCGAAAGTCTGAAAAGGTTTCCCTCCAAATTCTCGGACATCGGGTAGCAATAAAAACCCTACTATTCCGGGATAACACTCGCCCCCTACTCGGCAGAGTGCGGCGCGCAGTGCCGACCCCTCGGCACCACACTGCTTGCCGCTGTGTCAGCGACAGCTGTCGCCGGATTTCTGCTCCCGTAGAGCCGAACCTGACGGAGAATGAGGCAGTCCCGTAGCCTCGGGCCATGGGCACAGATCTGGGGGACCGCTTGCGATCTGTTCGCAAGCGGAGCGGTCTGACGCAACGTGACCTCGCACGAGATTCAGGGGTGTCACTGTCCCTGATTCGCAAGATCGAACAAGGCGAGCGCGACGACACCCGAATACAGACGCTTCGGCGACTGGCCGTGGCGATGAGCTGTCCGCTTTCTGCGCTGCTCGGTCCCAACCCGCACCGGCCCGAAGGTGAAAGCGGCGGTCTTTGGCTCCGGACTCGACAGGCGCTCGAACCTGTAGCGAACGAGCAGGCAGCCGAAATCCCCTCCGACCGAAGCATGAACGAGTCGCTTGTTGCCGCGGTGAAGCTCTACCACGACAACGAGTACGGCCAGTTGAGCCGCGTGCTTCCCCGCCTGATACAGGATGGATGGTCCGCGTCACCGCTCTTTTCGCAGCCTGCCTGACCGCCGCGTTGATCTTCGTCCAAGACTGGAACGCTCGCCACCGCCCCGGCGCGGTAACCGTCCTCCCCGGCGACCCGACCGGCCTCCCCCGCCTCCCCAACGAACGCCTCTACCTGGTGTCCTGACCCACGGAACCCACAACTGTGCGCCCGGATGGATGCGACGCCAGGCGGTTTGCGCACACAAGGGCCTCAGCGCATGCCCTCGAGCGGAGTCACGCATCTGAAAACCGCAAAGTGATCGCGTCGGCTGGACGACCGGCGGGCCGACCGTCGCCGGTCGCGTTTCAGCTCGGCTGGAAGAACGCGAGCATTCTCCGGCCGGCGTCCGGCGACATCAGGATTTCCTGTATGCCCGCGGACATCCGAGCGGCGGCACTGGTGCGTTCGAACATCTCACGTTCGTATTCCGCGACGGCGGAGGGAAAGTCGTCCGGGTGCTCGGCCAGCGCGAGACCGAGCAGGGCGCCGTCGAGCAGCGCCATGTTGGCGCCCTCTCCCACCGGCGGCATCAGGTGGGCGGCATCGCCGAGCAGAGTGACGCCTGGCGTCGACGGCCAGGTCAGGCCGGTCGGGAGAGTGGTGATCGACCGCGGCGCGACCGTGTCGTCGCAGGCGGCGATCAGCGCGGTGAACCGTGAGTGCCAGCCGGGGAGCAGGTCGATCAGCCGCTCCCGGGCGGCGGCCGGGTCGTCGAACGGGATCCCGCTGGTTTCGATCCAGTCTTCGGCGGTGTTGTAGAAGCTGAGGCCGATGCGAACGCGGCCGTCGCCGTTGCGCTGCGCCGCCAGGGATATTCCGTTGCCGAGTACCCAGTAGTTGCCGCGCCCGACCATCGCCGCGAGATCGGGGTGGGTGCGGTCGATGTCGGGGATGCCGAGTTCTACTACGTTCTGGCCGATATGCGCCGGGCGGGCGTCGGTGAGCAGCGCGCGGACCCGCGATTGCGCGCCGTCCGCGCCGACCAGCAGGTCGTAGGTCGCGCTGCCGCCATTGGTGAAGTGCAGCAGGCCGTTGTCGGCGCGTTCGAACGCGTGCCCCCAGCGCACCGTGCGTTCGGGGAGGGAATCCAGCAGCAGATTGCGGAGATCGGCGCGGTCGACCTCGGGGCGATCGAGTGGGGCGTCGTCGGGCGTGTCCTCCTGGAGCAGGAGGGTGCCGTCCGGCTCGAGAAGACGCATGTCCTGGCCTTCGCCGCGAGCGATCGCGTAGAACTGGTCGATCAGGCCGGCCTCGCGCAGCGCCCGCTGACCGGAGTGGATGTCGAGCATGCCGCCCTGACCGCGCGCGTCGCGTGACGCGTCGCGTTCGTACACGACGGAGTCGATGCCATTCCTGTGCAGCACCCGTGCGAGAGCCAGGCCGCCGAGTCCCGCTCCAATGATGGTGATAGTCATGATCGTCCTTCAATACACTGTATTACCTAGATACAGTGTATTGAAACGTGCGATGTATTGTCAGCGCCATGTTGGTATGGGAGCGGCCGGAGCCACCGCCTCGACCGGTGCCGGCCCCGCTGAGCCGGGAGCGGATCGTACGAGCGGCGATCCGGCTGGCCGACGCGGACGGTCTGGAAGCGGTGTCGCTGCGCAAGGTCGCGGCCGCGCTTGACGTCGGGCCGATGCGGCTGTACGGCTACATCGCCACCAAGGACGAGTTGCTCGACCTGATGGTCGATGCGGTCTACGCCGAGATCCGGCCTGCCGGAGACGGTTGGCGGGAGGTGCTGCGCTCCCTTGCCGAAACCACCCGAGAAGCCGCTCACCAGCACGAATGGTTCGCCGACCTGCTCGGCGGACGGCCCCAGCTCGGGCCGCACGCGCTGGCCAGGGGTGAAGCCGTGGTGTCCGCACTGGGCGGTGTCGACGTGGACATCGTCATGCCGGTGGTCGCCGCGGTCGATGCGTACGTGATCGGTGCGGTACGCCGGGAGATCGCCGAGCGGCGCGCCGAGCGAGCCACCGGAATGGACGAGAAGCAGTGGCAGGCATCCTTCGGCCCTTACCTGACTCGCACCTTCGCCACCGGCCGATTCCCCGCGCTGGCTACGGTCATCCGCGACGGGGCCCACCCGGACGCCGACCAAACCTTCCAGATCGGTCTCGCCTTCCTGCTCAACGGCATCGAGGCCCACCTCTCGAGCTGACGCGCGTGCAAGATGCGGCACTCCGGGGCTCATCGTCCGTGCGGCACGACTGCTGATTCCGTCTGCATCACAACGACGTCGGCACCCGGGGATCTGATGCCCGACCTGGTGAATCCCCTTGTGCCCATGCAGAAGCCGATCGGATGCAGGTCCGTCCATGCCTGCTGAAACTCGAAGGCCACCGACAGCTGCTCGAAGATCGCCAGCGGGACCTGGCGTACTTCTTCACCGGGCAACCGCACTTGCACCGAGGCGCTCGAGAGGAGGTACTCGAGAGGCATCCATCGGTACAGCTATCCTGCCCGATAAGGAGCGACCCGCATGGATGGAGTGTGATCACGGCGAACGCATGCGTCAGTATTCGAGTTCGGTCCACGGGATGCTGAGCGGGAAGGGGAAGTCGAACTCGATCCCATCCGGGTTCTCGTCGGTCCACTCGGCGGCGAGGATGTAGTTGGCCGCGCGCAGTGGGTGGACCCCCTCCGGCAGCTGCGCATGGCCGATGTCCAGACCATAAGCGCGGACGGTGGCGATCGCGCTGACCTCACGGGCCAACGTCACTTCCCAGTACCACGGGATCCCGGCGCTGGCGTAGCGTCCTTTTTCGGCTTCGATGTCGGTCTGTGTGTTGGACGGGGACAAGACTTCGCCGACCAGCACGACATCATTCCCCCGCACGTCCTGATAAGGGGATTCGAGGCAGCGGTGGACAAGGAAGTCCGGTGTCAGGAAGTTGGACTTCCCGGTGCGGCCCAAGAACACGTTGGTTTCGAAGTTGACCCGCCAGCAGTGTTCCGGCTCGTCGGACATCGACTTTCGCGCGCACCGCTCGAGCGAGTTCGTCAGGCGACGCGTGAAGACCTGGTGTTCGCCGGGCCCCCGCCGTACCCAGACCACACGACCGTCCCACAACTCGATCTGTTCCGCGATCTCCTCGGGAAGTCGCTGCAACTCCTCCCACGTCATCGACTCGGGAAGGTCCGGCCGCTCGATACGTGGCACCGACATGCCGCAATGGTAACGGCCGATGCAGGCGGTCAGGACGCCTTAATTCAACCCCGCGTACGAGTGCAACCCGCTGATCACCATGTTGATGATGAACAGGTTGAACAGCATCGCGACGAAGGCGGCGATGTTGATCCAGGCGGCCTTGGTGTCGCGCCAGCCGGAGGTGGCGCGGGCGTGCAGGTAGGCGGCGTAGAGGACCCAGGCGATGAAGGAGCAGGTCTCCTTCGGGTCCCAGCCCCAGAAGCGGCCCCAGGCGGCTTCGGCCCAGATCGCGCCGAGGATGACGCCCGCACCGAACAGGGGGAAGCCGATGATGGTGGCCTTGTAGGCGAGCCGGTCGAGGGTGCGCGCGTCGGGCAGGCGGCGGGCGATGGCGCCGAGGACGTTGGCGGACTCCTGGCCGTCCGGCTGGCGCAGGCGGTAGAGGAACAGCATGCTCGCCACACCGGCGAACAGGAACACGCCACTGCCGACGCTGACGATGGTCACGTGCACGGGCAGCCAGAACGACTTCAACGCGGGCACCACGGGCGCGGCGTCGGCGTAGAGCACCGTGCCCGCGAGGAACAGCAGGATCAACACCGGGACCAGCAGGAACGCCCACATCGCACGGTAGCGCTGCTCACGCAACAGCAGAATCCCGACCAGCACGGCGGCGGCCGTGGCCATGGTGACGAACTCGTACATGTTGCCCAGCGGGAAGCGGTGGGTCGCGAAGCCGCGCAACACGATCGCGCCGACGTGCAGCGCGATGGCGACCATCAGCACCGAGAACGCCATATTGCCCAGCCGCTCCGACAGCGGCCGCTGCGCGGGCTCGACGACCCGGCCGGGCCCCTGCGGTGTCGATCCGCCGCCCACGGTCACCAGTTCGCGCTCGCTGACCTGACGACTGCGGGCCGTCGCGTACTGCCAGATCAGCAGTACCAGCACCAGCGCGTACACCACGATCGCCGTCTTGAACGCGAAATCGCTGTACCTGGCGATGGTCTCGTCGATCGGCATGGTCACTCTCCCGTGGTCTCGGCGTGCTCGTCGAGCAGGCGGGCGCGCAGCCGATCGAACTCGCCGCCCCAGCCCGCCTGGTCGGTCCTGGCGAGCCCGCCCATCTCTACTACAGTGCGTCGTTGGTCAACGGTACCGGCCGCGTCCTCGGCCGGGTACACCCGCACCCAGATCCGGCGGCGCTTGATCAGCAGCGATACCAGCAGGCCCGCCATCATCAGCAGCGCACTCACCAGCACCCACTGCTGGGCGGGGTCGTGTGACACCTGGAGGTTCACGAACTCCTGCGCGCCGTCGAAGGTGACCTTGGTGCCGTTCGGCAGCGTGGCCGACTCGCCGGGACGGAGATTGACCCTGGCCTCCTTCGTCAGCCGGCCCTGCTTGACCTGCTCGGGGTCGAGGGCGAACAACGACTGCGGCTTCCCGGTGTCCAAGCCGGTGTCACCGCGATAGATGTCGACCGCGACGGCGGGATCATTCATCGCGGGGAAAGCCGAGCTCAGCAACGACCCGTGGAACATCGCCGTGGGCGCGAACAACCCCTCGATCGCGATCTGGTTCTTGCGGCGTTCCTCGTCGGTGGCGTACATGCCGCCGGGCGGGTCGATCCGCAGCACGCCGCTGGACAGGAATGTCGAGGCGTCGTCAGGACGCCACTGGATGGACTCGGTGCGGGCCTGGCCGTTCGGGAAGGTGACGGTGAAGGTCGGCGCGTAGCCGTGTCCTTGCAGGTAGAGCCGATCACCGGCAACCCGGAGCGGATGGTTGACCTGCACCTGGGTATCGCGCCACGAGTTCGTCCGCAGATCGTCGCCCGCCTGGTAGGCGAGGTTCGCGGTGAACATCTCGGCCTGCCCGTTGGTCAGGTAGTCGGCCCGGAAATCCTTCACCCGCACGCAGAGCGGGGTCATGCCGGTGCCGTCGTTGACGTTGCCCGCCTTGAACGAGTCGAACACCGCGGGCGAGGTGGTGCAGAAGCCGGGTCCGTTGTTCGCCAGGACGATGACGCTGCCCTCGTAGCCGAACAGCTTGCCCACGGCGATGGCGATCAGCAGGCCGACCAGCGCGAGATGGAAGACCAGGTTGCCGAGCTCGCGGGTGTAGCCCTTCTCCGCCGACAGGGCCAGTTCGCCTTCGCGGGGACCGGGGCGGACCTCGCTGCGCCAGCCGCGCAGTTGTGCGCGCGCGTGCTCGATCAGCTCCTGCGGCGACCGCTCGACCCGGCTCGCATAGTGATGCGGCAGCCTGGTCAGGTTGCGCGGCGCGCGCACCGGCGGAGTACGCAACGCGCGGTAGTGATCGAACGTGCGCGGCAGGATGCAACCGACCAGTGAGATGAACAGCAGCACGTAGACGGCCGTGAACCAGAAACTGGAGAACACGTCGAACAGCTCGAAGCGGTCCATCCAGGGGCCGAGCGTGGGCCGGTCGGCGATGTACTGCTCGACCTTCTGCTCGTTGAGATTGCGCTGCGGCAGCAGCGCACCGGGAATCGCGGCCAGCGCGAGCAGGAACAGCAGCACCAGAGCGGTGCGCATGCTCGTGAGCCCGCGCCAGGTGTTGCGCAGGAACGCCCACGCGCGTCCGGCGACGGATTGACGCGGCGGCCGTTCGGGGCTTTCGATCGCGGGGTGATCGGTCACGGTCATATCGGCAGGGTCACCTCGGAGACGAACGCGTCGCGCACCCAGGCGACGAACTGGTCCCACGCCCCGGTGACCAGCGCGGCGCCGACCGCGACGAGCAGCATGCCCCCGACGATCTGGATGGTGCGGGAATTACGGCGCAGCCAGCCCACACCCCGCAACGCGCTCGCCGACCCGAACGCCAGCACGACGAACGGCAGACCCAGCCCGAGGCAGTAGGCGACGATCAGCGCGACCCCGCGCACGGCCGTCGTCCCGTCGGTGCCCGCGGCCACCGCCATGACACCGGACAGCGTCGGGCCCAGACACGGTGTCCAGCCCAGCGCGAACACCCCGCCCAGCAGCGGTGCGCCAATGAGGCTGGTGAGCCTGCGCGGCTCCATCCTGGTGTCGCGCTGCAACGCGGGCACCAGGCCGATGAAGACCAGGCCCATCAGGATCGTCACCACGCCGCCGATGCGTTGCAGCAGTTCCCGATTCACGTTGAGGGTCTGGATGACGCCGAACACGGTCGCGGTCGCGAGCACGAAGACCACCGTGAAACCGGCGACGAACAAGCCCGCCGCGCCCGCGACCCGCATCCGTCCGGAGCGCAACCGCGGCGCGGCTACGCTCGCGCGTCCGGGACGGGTCCCAGCGGCCTCCGCGACGGTGGCGGGCGGCGCTTCGGCGCCGACCAGTCCGGCCAGGTAGGACAGGTACCCGGGCACGAGGGGCACCACGCACGGCGAGGCGAACGACACCAGACCAGCGAGCAGGCACGCGCCGAGGGCCAGCAGCAGCGGCCCGGAAGCCGCCGTCTGCTGGAAGGAATCACCGACGCCGGCGAGCACCATCACAGGTCCTCCCCGGTACACGGCGCGGTGCGCGCGAGGGTCACACCGAGTCCTCCCGCGTGTCCTCCGGCGATCGCCCGGCGCCACGGCCCGGCGCCACCGTCCGCTCGGTGGTCTCGGGTTCCTCGAACACGGCGAAGTCCAGCAGGGACTCCGCCGCGACGCTGCGCGGCACGGTGGCGATACCCGCCCACCGGTCGTCGACGGCCCATCCGCCGCCGATTCGTCGGGCGCCTTGCCGTGGCCGACAGGCACGCAGGTGGCGGGTACGGCGGTCGCGATTCACTGTTCTTCCTCCGCGGCGATACTTTCGATTACTGGCTGCAGATCCTCGGCGAGCAGGGACCGCAGGAAGACCGCGGCGACCCGGTGTTGCCGGTCGAGGACGAGAGTGGTGGGGATGACACTGGTGGGGAAATTCCCGCCGAGCGCCAAGAGCGTGCGCATCGACGGGTCGTAGATGGACGGGTAGCCGACCTTGTTGTCGACCACGAAATCTTGGGCCTTGTCCTGTTGCGGATCGCGGACGTTGATGCCGAGGAAGGCGACGCCTTTGTCCTTGGTCGCCTCGTAGACCTGCTCCAGGGCGGGCGCCTCGGCGCGGCACGGACCGCACCACTGCCCCCACAGGTTCAGCACCACGACCTTGCCCGCGTAGTCCTCGACCGACGTGGTCTTGCCCGCCGTCATCAGGTCCGGACCGGCCAGTTCGCCGATGGTCCCGCGCGCGGCGGGCGGGTCGTAGCGGATGTCGGTCTTGCCGCCGGGCGAGACGAATTCGAAGGTGCCGCCCGTGGCCACCGCGTCCGAACCGGTCGAACAACCCGCGAGCGCGGCGATCAGCGCCACGCACGCGAGCAGAACCGGCAGCACCCGCCCGGCGCGTGCCGAGGGCGGGAAGGGGAACGCGGTGCGGTGGATCATGCGCCGTGTACCGAGGGGTCCGAGCCGCCCGCGGGCTCGGAGTAGACGATGTCGACGAGCGTGTCGCCGTGGTAGACCAGCGAGGTCAGCGACGCGAGCGAGCACTGCCGGTGGCGCGGGTCGTGCCAGAGCCGCTGTCCCTGCAGGAACCGCCGCAGCGTCCACACCGGTAGCTGGTGGGAGACCAGCACCGCCTCCCGCCCGGCCGCTTCGACCCGGGCTTTGTTCACCGCCGCCAGCATGCGGTGCGCGATCTGCAGGTAGGGCTCGCCCCAGGACGGGGTGAAGGGATCGCGCAGCTTCCACCAGTGCCGCGGCTTGCGCAGCGCGCCGTCGCCGACGGAGACGCGCAGGCCCTCGAAAGTGTTGCCCGCTTCGATGAGGTTCTCGTCGGTGCGCACGATGACGTCGTGCTGCGCGGCGATCGGCTCGGCGGTCTCCTGGGCGCGCTGCAGCGGCGACGCGATGACCAGCGCGATGTCGTGATCGGCCAGGGTCCGCGCGACCGCGGCGGCCTGCGCGCGCCCCGCCACCGAGAGGCTGAAGCCGGGCAGGCGGCCGTAGAGGATGCCGTTGGGATTGTGCACCTCGCCGTGCCGCAGCACGTGCACGATCGTCTCGACGGGAGCCGTGCCGCCGTCATGCGCCCGTTCGCCGCCGATCCGGCTGTCGGCGGGCTCGACCGGGTCGGGCGCGGAGGTCTCGTTCGCGGCGGGGGCGGCCTCGCCGTCCTTGCGGGCCCGCGCGCTCGCGCCCGCGGCGGCGGCGAAGTGAGCGCCCGCGTCGACCAGCTTGGAGGCCACGGCCTCGATGGTCGCGGCCCCGGCGACGCTCGCGGCGGCGAACTGCTCGCCCGCGTCGATCACGGTCGCCTCCGCGACCGGGTCGATGACCGACGCGACAGCGGCCGCGCCGTTCGTCGCGGTCACGTCCGGCTCGGCGGACGGCTGGGCCGGCTCGCGCCGGTCGGCATCGGGCTGATCGAGGTCGGAGGTCACGCGCGGGATCCTTCGGGGGTGGCGGCCGCCGCCGCGTGCGCGGCGGCGGGCAGGGCGGCAGCGATACGGTCGAACGCGTCTTCGTCGAGCGCCGCGGAAACGAACCACGCTTCGAACGCGCTCGGCGGCGCGTACACGCCACCGTCGAGCAGGGCGTGGAAGAAGGCTGGGTAGCGCCACGTCTCGCTCGCCTTGGCGGCGGCGTAGTCGGTGACCGGGCGTTCGGCGAAGAACACGCTCACCATATTGCCCGCGAACTGGACTTGGTGCCCGACCCCCGCGGCGGTCAGCGCCGAGGAGAACAGCTCGCCGAGCCGTTGGGAGTTGCGGTCCAGCGCGGCATAGACCGCATCGTCGGCCGCGCGCAACGTGGCGAGGCCCGCGGCCACGGCGACCGGGTTACCGGACAGCGTCCCGGCCTGGTAGACCGGCCCGAGCGGCGCGAGATGGTTCATGATCTCGGCGCGTCCGCCGAACGCGGCCGCGGGCAGGCCGCCGCTCATCACCTTGCCGTAGGTGTAGAGGTCCCCCGCGACGCCCTCCCGGCCGAACCAGCCCGCGCTGCTGACCCGGAAACCGGTCATCACCTCGTCCATGATGAGCAGCGCACCGTGCTCGGCGGTCAGCGCGCGCAGGCCCGCGTTGAACCCCGGCAGCGGCGCGACCGCACCCATGTTGCCCGCGGCCGCCTCGGTGATCACGCAGGCGATCTCGCCGGGGTTCGCGGCGAACGCGGCGGCGACGGCGTCGAGGTCGTTGTAGGGCAGCACGATGGTGTCGGCCGCCTGCGCGCCCGTCACGCCCGGCGAGGTGGGCAGTCCGAGCGTGGCGACGCCGGAACCCGCGTCCGCGAGCAGCGCGTCCACGTGGCCGTGATAGCAGCCGGCGAACTTGATGATCTTGGTCCGCCCGGTGTAGCCGCGGGCCAGCCGGACCGCGCTCATGGTGGCCTCGGTGCCGGAGTTCACCAGCCGCACCCGCTGCACCGGCTCGACCCGCCGCACGATCTCCTCGGCGAGTTCGATCTCGGCCTCGGTCGGCGCGCCGAAGGACAGGCCACCGCTCGCCGCGCGGCGCACCGCATCGACGACCGCGGGGTGGGCGTGGCCGAGGATCATCGGCCCCCAGGAGCAGATCAGGTCCACGTACTCGTTTCCGTCGGCGTCGACGAGCGTGTAGCCGTCGGCCGAGGCGATGAATCGCGGTGTGCCGCCGACTGATCGAAATGCCCGCACCGGGGAGTTGACGCCACCCGGAATCACCGAACTCGCCCGGTCGAAGAGCTGAGCGGAAACCGGCACAGTTGCACTGGTCACGCGCGGAGAAGAACTCACGCGTTCCAGTCTCTCAGCACCGAAAAATCCGTTTGACGACAGGGTGTAGTGCAGTGATGCAGGCCGCAGCCGCCCGGCAACACGCCGAGGTGGGGTTAGCGCGGATTTCGATCGCTGAGCGGTTGCCGGTGCGTAGTCTCAGCTCACATTCGTCCACCATCCGGGAGGGTCTGCATGCGGATTGCCATCGTCAGCGTGGGTGTGCTCGCCGTCGTCGCGGGAGCCGCTGTGGCACTCGGCGCCGGGTCCGCCGCCGCGCAGCCGCTCGATCAACTCGATGAGGCGCGGCTGGCCATCCCGCTGGACCACACGATGACCACCGCGCTGGCCGGCGGGCCGATTCCCGCCGTGGTCACCATGTTCGTCCCGCCCAACCGGATCGGCGCCGGGCTGAAGAGCGACTCCGAGATCTACCGCGACGACCGCGGCGCGGTGCACGCCACGCTGCGCCAAGTGGTGCTCGAGGCCGCAGGCCATCCGGATGGGACGGTCACCGTCTACCTGAACGCGCCCGGTACCCGCAACGGCCGTGTGCTGGACATCTACCAGCACTGGAACTGACCGGGCGCGCGGCCGGTCAGGCGTACATGCAGGGAACCTGGGCCGACATCGTGTGCAGGAAGCACATGAAGCCGTTGTAGGGGCCCGCGGAACCCGAATCCGGCACGAGGATCGGCGCGTCGACCGGGCTCGCGTCCTCCAACGGCAATCCCGGGGTCGCGCCCGCGGGCGCGGCTCCGATCCCGAGGGCGGCGGCCACGGCAAACGCGGCAAAGATCTTCACGGCGAACCGGTTCATCGAATACTTTCCTTCATCGACACGCATTTCGAACTACGGCCGAAATACTAACGGCCCCAGGGCCATTCCAGCCAAAGCGCGCGGTCGGCGACGTCGGGCACCTGGCGGCGCGCGGTTGCACGGTAACGCGTTCGCGCGCCGTACGCAGCGGTTCGCAGGCAATCCGTGGCTACGTGAGGCCCAGGCAGAACTTGGCGAACCCGGTGGTCACCAGGCACGCCAACGGCGTGGGCAGTGCGTGCAGCAACGGCGCGGGCGGAGTCGCCGCGAAAACCGGTGTCACCGGAACAGGTGTTCCCGGAACGGCTTCGGCGGACGCGGTGACCGGTACGGCCGCGGCCGCGCCGATCACACCGGCCGCCACCGCACCGAAAAGTGTTCGCTGGACAGTTGGTTTCATGTGCTGGGCATTCCCGCGCACCGCGCGGTCAAACGGCCACAAGCGGACTCGCGCCGATCAGCTCCCGGCCTCGCCGCCGCGCAGACCGCGCCCGAGCCGGGCCGCGGCGTCGATGGCCAGCACGCCGGCCATGGCGACCAGTACCGCGGCCAACAGCCACCAGGGTCCGGCGTAGCGGGTGGCGGTGAAACCCGGGGCGTCGCCGGACGGCGCGAAGTCGGTGGTGCGCACGCCCGCGTGCGCGCTCAGCGCCGCCCCGATCAGCGCGAGCACGAACAGATCCACTTCCACGAGCACCGCGACGATCCAGCGCCTCAACGGTCCACTCCGTCCGAACTGCGCTGGACGGCCTCGGTCAACGCCGTGCGCAGCGCCTTGTGGTCTCTGGCCCAGGCCTGCACCAAGCCGCCGTCGGCCAGCCGCAACCCGATGCCGGTGCGGCGGCGGGGCACGCCGGTCAGCTCACCCAGCGCCCTGGCCGACTCCCACTCCTCGTCGTCCCAGGAGTCCTCGTCGCGTTCGGGAAGGACCTCCGCGATCGAACTCACCGGCAGCGACTCCGCGCCCGAACGCAGCGTCTCCGTGGTCAACTCCACGCTGACGTGGCGCTTGCCCGCCACCACCTGCAGCGCAACGAAACCCGCGATCAGCGCGGCACAGAACACCAGGGCGAACCAGTGCACGTCGCCACCGGTGACGAGTTCGAGAACGAGAACGGCCAGGCACAGGATCGGCCCGTAGGCCACCGCACGCCACCGGGCACCCGGTTCGGAGAACAAGGCGGCCGCTGCGGTCACGCCGGGCCCCCCACGGCAGCGTGCTCCGACACGGCGGAAAGCGGAATCAGTGACTCGAGCCGGGCAGCAACAGCACGGCGACGGTCAACACAGCGAACAGAATCAGCAGGCTCAAGACGGCCAGATCTCGCCGAATGCTGTGCGGCTGCTGGATCACCACTCGCATCGTTGCCTCCGATCCTCCGGGGCCATTTGCCGAGTTCCCGCACGTAATCCACGACAACGGATGGCAAGTGACTACCGGTTCCCACGTCCACTGTGACAACCCTCACCATACATGCCGGAATGTCTGGGACAAATTGGCAACGTGTTCCATCGGCGCGCTCAGCGGCCGCCCGGCTGGAAGTAGGCGGTGGATTCGGGCCGGTGGGACAGATAGACGGCTCCGGCCGCGAGCACCGCCTGAACGATGGAAGCGCCACCCGCCACGAGCGAGGCCGCCCCGGTCACCGCGTCGATCGCCAGCAGCGCCCCGACGCCGATCACCACCACCCATGCGCCGATCACCGTCAGCAGGGTGCGCGCCCATGGCTTGCCGCGCCCGAACTGGTGCACGATCACCGATGCCAGCGCCGCCACGCCCAGCCCGAGCAGCACCACGACGATGTAGACCACCGACACCATCAGTTCGGCGCTGGCCATCGTGACCTGCGGATCCTGCACTCTGGCCTGCTCGAAGACCTCCTCGGCGAAGGTGTGCCGCTGATCCAGCGCGGCGAGGATCGAAGAGACCAGCTGCACGACGCCGAAGACGATGACGCCCCACCACAGCTGCCGCGCGGTACCGACGTCCTCCGGCATCGGGGGCCGGGCCGGACCCGCGGCGAACGGTTCCGCCATATTCGTCACGACAGCCAGTTCGCGGCCTCGGTCGCCCAATACGTGAGCACGATGTCCGCGCCGGCCCGGCGGATACTCACCAGCGACTCGAGGATCGCGCCCCGGCGATCGATCCAGCCGCGCTCGGCGGCGGCGGTGATCATCGCGTACTCACCGGAGATCTGGTAGGCGGCGACCGGGACCGTCGAGCGATCGGCGACCTCGCGCAGGATGTCCAGATACGACATCGCCGGTTTGACCATCACGATGTCCGCGCCCTCGGCCAGGTCGAGTTCCAGTTCGCGGATCGCCTCGCGGCGATTGGCCGGGTCCTGCTGATAGGTGCGCCGGTCGCCTTGCAGCGAGGAACCCACGGCCTCCCGGAACGGGCCGTAGAACGCCGAGGCGTATTTCGCCGAGTAGGCCAGAATGCCGGTGTCGATGCGCCCGGCCTCGTCCAGACCTTGCCGGATCGCGCCGACCTGGCCGTCCATCATGCCGCTGGTACCGAGCAGGTCGGCGCCCGCCTCGGCCTGTGCCAGCGCCATCTCGACGTAGCGGTCCAGCGTCGCGTCGTTGTCGACCGCTCCGTCGGCGTCCAGCACACCGCAGTGGCCGTGGTCGGTGAACTCGTCCAGGCAGGTGTCGGCCATGACGACGGTCGAGTCGCCCACCTCGTCGGCGAGCGCGCGCAGGCCCCGGTTGAGAATGCCGCGCGGGTCGCTGGCCGCGCTGCCGACGGCGTCCTTGTCCTCCGGACGCGGCACGCCGAACAGCATGATGCCGCCGACACCCGCGGTGACCGCCTCGACGGCTGTCTTGCGGAGCGAGTCCAGCGAGTGCTGCACCACGCCCGGCATGGAGCCGATCTGGCGCGGCTCCGCCAAGCCGTCGGCGACGAACATCGGTAGTGCCAATTGGCGTGGTTCGAGTGTTGTTTCGGCCACGAGTCGACGCATAGCCGGGGTACGGCGCAACCGCCGTGGGCGGTCCATTCCGGTCATGAATCGCACGATACGCCCGGTGCGATCCGATGTCGCGAGCGCCTGTGGCCTGCTCGCGGGCCCCGGTCCGTTACGTGGTGATCGGCCATGTCATCCGACTGATAACGGTGTGTGAAATCTCACCTGGTTCCGACTCCGAAGGCGCATACTCCGACTAGGGGCGAGACCCGCTGGGGGACAGCATGACCGATCCGCACATCGATATCTCGCTGGCCAGAGCCGCCGACTTCGAGTCGTGGGTGGCGGTCCTGCTGTCGGACTGGTGGCCCGTGCTGACCGACAACCTGCCCCCGCCCCCGTCGGTGCTGCGGATCTGGCGGGCCACCGACGCCACCGGGTGCAATTTCAGTGTGGAGTTCGTCGCACGGCAGTCGGCCGCGCCCGGCGTGATGCCCGGCGCGCACGTCGCCTTCGCCGCGCTCGGCATCCGTCCCGACGAGGCCGAGTGGGCGCGCAGCCGGGGGACGCACCTGGTCGGCGGCACCGAGGACGCCACCGTAGGGCTTCGATTCTCCGAGACCGCCCGCAGCGTCTTCCTGCGCCTGCAGAGCAGGCCGTGCCAGGTGATGCAACAGGCGGGCCGGATGCTGCGCCCCGGGGCGGAGATCAGTCTGCGGTTCCCCTGCACCACCTCGGGCCCGCTGGACGTGCGGGTGGCCCGCAACAGCGCCAGGCATCTGCTCGCCCAGCACAGCGCGCGGCACGCCACCCCCGCCGACCCCCTGCAGCTCGGACCGCCGCAACGGGTGGCCGACATCGGCTGGGCGTTCATCTTCCCGTGGTCGACCACGAGCTGGTACCTCGACGGCTCGGTGCCCACGCTCCCGCCGGGCGGCCGCGGGCCGATCGTGGTCGTCAAGGACACCGGGCACACCTGGCTGCTGGACAGCCTGCGCAACTACGACGAGCAGCTGACCGCGTACGCGCGCGCGAACGGGTACCGCGCCCCGCTCGAACAGGCGCGATGATGGACAGCGTGTTGTCCGCGGGATATCGCCAGGCCGGGTGCTGAGATGACCGACCCACCGAGCGAGGTCGAACTGCTCGCCATGCAGCGGCGCGCCGAGGCGCTCTGGGACGCCGGCGACGCGGCGGGCGCCGAACACTGGTTGCGCCGTGCCGCCGCCGGCGGCAGCCCGCCCGCCATGGGGATGCTCGGCGCGCTGCTCGGCGCGGACGGCCGGATCGGGGAGGGGATGCGCTGGCTGGAGACCGCCGCGGCGCGCGGCAACGAGGCGGCCGGGATACAGCTGGGGCTGCTCCACGTGGAGCGCGGGAATTTCGACGAGGCCGAGCACTGGCTGCGGCCCGCCGCCGAGCGTGGGTTGCCCGAAGCGCTGTGCAATATGGGCGTTCTCGCGAATCGGCGCGGTTGCGACGAGGAGGCCGAGCAGTGGTACGAGCGCGCGGTCCGTGCCGGAAACCCGACGGCCATGCGCAGTTTGGGCTTGCATCTGGCTCGCCGCGGCGAATTCGACCGCGCGATCGAACTGCTCACCGAGGCCGCGCGTCGCGGACGAACGGACGCGATGGCGGTGCTGGGCGCCTTGCATCTGGACCGCGGCCGGCACGTCGAGGGCGAGCAGTGGCTGCGTAAAGGCGCCGAAGCGGGGGACCCCGACTCGATGTTCCACCTGGCACTGCTGCTGCGCGCGTCGAACACGCCCTACGTGGCAGGGGATTTCGCCGATCCCGAGGTGCTGCGGACCGCCGCCGCCATCGCCACCGGCCGCACACCGGCACAACGGGAAGCCCGGCAGTGGCTCGAACGTGCGGCCGAACGGGGTCATCCGCAGGCGCTGCGGCTGTTGCACGATCTGTGACGCCGCTGCCCCTGGTGAGGCCCGAAAACCCTTGTGGCCAGCGAAGTTTGTCGGTCCCCCGAGGTAGAATCGAAGGTACGTTCGAGGGGGCTCGCCCGCCCCCGATCGCCACGGGAGGGATGCCAATGCGCACACCGCAAACCGTTCTCATCGATCGCCCCTACGCCCCGCTGCAGAAGCGTCCGCTGCCCGCGGGCCGCCCACGGGCCTGGTATGTCCTGCACAACCGGCGGCTGAAGGCGATGCGGCTGGCGATCGCGCTGCTCGACTCCGGCGTCTACGCACCGAGTTACGCCACGAACAAGCGGATCAGGCACACCGCCGAGGTGATCGGCATCCGGCCCCCCTCCGACGCCACCTGCTCCATGGTCCGCACCTTGATGCGCAGACGGTACTGAGAGCCGGCCCCCGTTCGGCTCGCGGTCGCGAAGCCGCCTCCGCGCGTGCCCCAGCGCGCATTCGCGACCGCGAACGAACGGAAGGGCGGCGCCATCACTGGGCCGATATACCCGGATCAGAGCCCCCGGACAGCATGGGGGCGGTGGCCAAGGGAAATCCGGCCGCGCGACCCTGAGAGGCGCCCCTGGACGCAACGGTCGCCCGCGACGCGCCCAGCGCACCCCGACCACCGGTTTCCAGCGCAAGCGAAACCGAACATCCGCCGTTCGCGGCCCGGATCGCGTCTGCGCGGCCGCCGCGTACCCGAAGCGGCGGTCGCGCGAACCGGAGCCAAACCGGGGCCGCGAACACGCCGCGGCGCGATCGCGGCCGAACGAGCTACCTGCTGCGGCGGCTCTTCTTGCGCGGAGGCGGCAGCAGGCCTTCGGCGCGCAGCCGGGCCGCGTGCTCGGCGAGGGCTTCGACCAGCGGACCGACCTGGGCCACGTCGGGCTGCACGTCCACGCGCAGGCCGAATTCGATGGCGGTTTCGGCGGTCTTGGGGCCGATGCAGGCCACAATGGTGCGCGCGTGCGGCTTGCCCGCGATGCCCACCAGGTTGCGAACCGTGGAGGACGAGGTGAACAGGACCGCGTCGAAGCCGCCGGTCTTGATCATCTCGCGGGTCTCCGCGGGCGGCGGCGAAGCGCGCACGGTGCGGTAGGCCGTCACGTCGTCGATCTCCCAGCCGCGGTCGCGCAGGCCCTCGGCCAGCGTCTCGGTGGCGATGTCGGCGCGCGGCAGCAGCACCCGGTTGACCGGGTCGAACACGTCGTCGTAGGGCGGGAAGTCGGCCAGCAGGCCCTCGGAGGACTGCTCACCGCTTGGCACCAGTTCGGGGTTGATGCCGAACGAGCGCACCTTCTCCGCGGTGGCCTCGCCCACACAGGCGATCTTCACGCCGGAGAACGCCCGCGCGTCCAGGCCGAACTCGGCGAACTTCTCCCACACCGCGCGCACCGCGTTGGTGGAGGTGAACACCACCCACTGGTAGCGCCCGTCGACCAAGCCCTTGACCGCGCGCTCCATCTGGGCGGGGCTGCGCGGGGGCTCGACCGCGATGGTCGGCACCTCCATCGGAATGGCGCCGTGCGTGACGAGTCGTTCGCTCATCTCCGCGGCCTGGTCTTTGGTGCGCGGCACCAGGACGGTCCAGCCGTACAGCGCGCGCGACTCCCACCAGGACATCTTCGAGCGCTGCGCGACCACCTTGCCGATGGTCACCACCAGCGGGCCGACCAGTTCGGAGGCCGCGCTGTTCAGCGTGGCCAGGGTGGCCTCGATGGTGCGCTGCTGCCGGGTGGTGCCCCGCACCGTCACCGCGACCGGCGTCTGCGGCGCCATGCCGTGCTCGACCAGGGCGCTCGCGGTCTCGGCGAGATGCCCGGAGGTCGCGTGCAGCACCAGCGGGCCCGGCGCGGCCGCCAAAGCGGCCCAGTCGACCTCACCGCGCACGTCCGCCTCGGTGTGCCCGGAACCCAGCGCGATGCCCGCGTAGCTGGGCACGGCGGAGCCGTTGGGCAGGCCGGGCAGGACCTCGAAGACCATGTGCGACCGGGTGACGGCGTTGACCTCGGCGATCACCGAGTCGGTGGTCAGCGGGTCGCCCGCGACCACGCGCACCACGTCGTGCCCGGCACGCGCTTCGGCGATCAGCGTCTTGGCCACCTCGGCGGGCTCACCGAGCGCGGGACGCACGTCGACGGGACGTTCCCCGTCGGGGCCCGGTTCGACGGAGGTGCCGATCAGGGCGAGCACGCCCTTGTCGACGTCCGGGTCGGTGAACGCCAGCGTCGCCCGCCCGATCACCTCACGCGCACGTACCGTGAGCAGCGCCGGGTCACCGGGACCCGATCCGACGAAAAGGATGCGACCGGGGTGCTTCTTTGCGGCTCGGCTCATGCCTGCACCTCGCTTGCGCTCGGCTCCGGCAAACCCGAGGGCACGGTGCCTGTGCTTCGCTGGCTCATCGGCTGTTCTCCATTGGGCTGGGGTTGGGCAAGTCTGTGGCGGGCGAACTCACCGCCCGGGTGGGGGAACCGTCGTCCGGTTCGGTGGCGAGCAACTCGCGCGCGCCCATGTCGAGCAACTCGCGGGCGAGCGCGCGGCCGAGTTCCGCCGCGTCGGCCGGGGCGCCGACCACCGACGCCCGCAGCACGTCGGATCCGTCGACGGCCGCGGCGCACGCGCGCAGCGACAGCTCGTCCACGATCCGCCCCTCGTCGTCGAGCGATTCGACGACCTCGGCGAGCGCACCGATCGGCGCGGTGCAGCCCGCCTCCAGTTCGGCCAGCAGGGCCCGCTCGGCGACGACCGAGGCACGGGTGGCCGCGTCGTCCAGGCCGGACAGGATCTCCACCAGCGCGGCGTGGTCGCTGCGACATTCCACCGCGAGCGCGCCCTGGGCGGGAGCCGACAGCATCTGCACCGGCTCCAGCGCCTCGGTGACCGCGTCCAGCCGGTCGATACGGGCCAGTCCGGCTCTGGCCACCACGACGGCGTCCAGCTCGCCCTCGCTGACCTTGCGCAGCCGGGTGTCCAGGTTGCCACGCAGCGGAACGACCTCCAGCCCGAGTCCGAGCGCCCGCAACTGAGCGGCGCGCCGCGGCGCGGAGGTGCCCACCTTGGCGCCCGCGGGCAGCTCGCCGAGCACCAGCCCGTCGCGCGCGACCAGCGCGTCGCGCGGGTCCTCCCTGGGCGGGATGGCTGCGATGGTGAAGCGCGGGTCCTGCGCGGTGGGCAGATCCTTGTAGGAGTGCACGGCGATGTCGATCGCGCCCGCCGCCAGCTCGTCGCGCAGCGCGGAGGTGAACACGCCGACGCCGATCTTCTGCACCGGGTCCGACGACAGGTCACCGGCGGTCTTGATGACGACCAGCTCGGCAGGCTGCCCGGCCGCGATCAGCGCGTCGCGCACCGTGCCCGCCTGGGTGAGCGCGAGCAGGCTGCCGCGGGTGCCGATCCGCCACGGAGCGCGGGTGTCGTCCGCGATCGTGTTGCCTTCTTGGTGGACCATGGTCATGCCGTCTGCCCCTGTTCCTCGCCGCGATGGCCTGCGGTGAAATCGTCGGCCAGCGCGATCTCTCCGTCGCTGAGCTCGGCGCGATCGCCGGCGAGCGCGGTGATCTCCATCGGCGCGGCGACCGCCTGGGCCGCACCGGGCTTGAGTTCGAACAATTCGCGCAGCGCCTCGGCGTAGCTGTCGCCGCCCGGCGTGGACGCGAGCTGCTTGACTCGCACCGTCGGCGCGTGCAGCAGCTTGTCGACCACCCGGCGCACCGTGCGCGCGACCTCGTCACGTTCCGGGTCGGCGAGGCCGGGCAGCCGGGAATCCAGCCGGAGCAGTTCGGCCTCGACCACCTCCGCGGCGCGCTGGCGTAGCGCGGCCACCGTCGGGGTGACCTCGGCCATCCGCTGTCCGGCCAGGTATTTGGCCAGTTCGTCGGCGACGATCGTCCGGGCGGCCGCGGTGTCGTCGGCGGCGGCGCCCGCGGCCGGATCGCGCTGCAACGTCTCGATATCGATGAGCGTGACACCGGGCAGGCCGGCCACGGCGTGCTCGACATCGCGCGGCAAGCCGAGATCGCAGAACACCAACGGCCGCTCGACGGTGGCGAATTCCTCGCCGCGCTCGCGGTCGGTGAGCGCGCGGTGGGTGTCGGCGAGCGTCACGACCGCGCCGACCGCACCGGTACAGGTGACCACCACGTCGGTGGCCGCCATCGCCTCGGTGAGCCGCGACAGTTCCATGGCCTCGGCCTCGACGCCGTGCGTGCGCGCGGTCTCGGCGAGTCTGCGCGCCCGCTCGATGGTGCGGTTCACCACGATGATCCGGCCGATCCCGGCGCGGGAGAGATGCGCCACCGCGAGGCCGCCCATCGCGCCTGCGCCGACCACGGCGGCGGTACGCCCGGCCAGCGGGCCGAGCACCTGCTGCGCGCGATCCAGCGCGACCGACACCACCGACGCGCCCGCGCGGTCGATGCCGGTTTCGGCGTGCACGCGCTTGCCCACCCGCAGCGCGTGCTGCGCCAGTTCGTGCAGGGTCCGTCCGACCGCGCTCTGCGCGTCGGCGGAGGCGTACGCGCCGCGGATCTGGCTGAGCACCTGCTGCTCGCCGACCACCATCGAGTCCAGGCCGCTGGCCACCGCGAACAGGTGCTCGGCGGCGGCCTCGGAGTAGCGGACGTAGGCATGCTTGGTCAGATCGGGCATCGGTAGGCCGGAGTGCTTGGTCAGCAGATCGCCGATCTCGGCGAGACCGCCGTGGAAGGCGTCGACCACCGCGTAGACCTCCACCCGGTTGCAGGTGGACACGATCATGGCCTCGGACACGTGGCTCGAGGCGATCAACCGGTCGATCAGCTTCGGCCGGTCGGCATCGGTGACGGCCACCTTCTCCAGCACGGGGACCGGCGCGCTGCGGTGCGAGATTCCGACGAGGAGAACGCTCATGCCGCCACCGCCCCGGCACGGACGGAACGCTCCGCCGTGCTGTGCTGCATGATTCGCTCGCTGCGCTCACTCATGGTGTGACCACCGATCCCTTGCTGCTTGGCTCCGTTGCCGTATGCGAGGTTGTCGTATGCGGGGTTGTCGAGTGCTGGAGTGCCGGGTGCGCGGGCGCCGCGTGCGGGGTGGGCAGGCGGTGCGCGATGCGGCCCGATCCGGCGTGCGCGACCTCCGGCAGCTGAGCCTGCTCCGCGTTGCGCACCCGTTCGAACGACAGCATCTGCATCTCGACGGCCAGGTCGACGCGACGGACCTCGACCGTCGCAGGCGCGACCAGCTCACAGGGCGCGAAGCTCAGGATCGACTGCAGGCCCGACGCGACGAGCCGGTCGCACACGTCCTGGGCCGCGTCGTCGGGAACGGTGATGACCGCGATGGTCGGCTCCAGCTCGGCGACCGCCGCGCCCAGCTCGGCCACGTCGCGCACCACCAGGCCCGCGACCGGCAGGCCGACCACATCGGGATCGCTGTCGAGAATGCCGACCACGGTGAAACCGCGCCGCTGGAACCCGCCGTAACCGACCAGGGCCCGGCCCAGGTTCCCCGCGCCGACCAGCACGACGCGGTGGCCCTGCGACAGGCCGAGCACGTCCTCGATCCGGGAGCGGAGCTTGGCCACGTCGTAGCCGACGCCGCGAACGCCGTTGGGGCCGAGGAAGGAGAGATCCTTGCGCAATTTGGCCGAATTGACACCCGCCGCGACAGCCAGTTCCTCACTAGATACGATGGCAACACCGTCGTCGGCCAACATCGCGAGGACCCGAAGATAGGTAGCCAGCCGCGCGACGGTGGCCTGCGGGATGTCCTTCTGCAGAGCCCTGCCGGAGACGCCGCCTGGCGCCTCATGCTGCTCTGTCACGTCGTCGGCTCCTCGTCCCGGGCCTGGGGGCTCCGGTTCGTCGCTCGACCCGCTGCCCCGGGGACGGTCCGGTGCCAGGGTGTCGAAGTTTCGGATTTCGGGGCGGCTCCGCAGCCTCGGCATGCGGGTCGCGTGCCACCACCGTAACTGCTTGTGAAGCCCTGCACAAAGTCGGTGAAATTGGCCTCATTTTCCGCCGCGACCAGCACAGCGGCCGAATCGGACGGAAAACGGCGCGCTCAGCGCTTCAGGTCGGCCCGCAATCGGGTCTCGTCGACATCGAAATAGCTGTGTTCGCGGCCGTCGAGCAGGACGACGGGAAGCCGGTCGCCGTACTCCGCGCGCAGGCCAGGGTCGGTAGCGGCGGCTTCGTCGACGTCGACGGTCCCCGGTTCGATTCCGAATTCGGCGCAGATCTCGCGCAGCTGTTCCAGTGCCGTCGCGCACAGCCCGCAGCCCGCGCGAGTCAGCAATGTCACCGAATGTGTGGGATTGGTCATGACCGGAATTTAATCCGCGCCCCGCACGGCGGGCGGTCCGGTACGCGCCACGCGATTGTGTCGCGCGCCGCCTTCTGCCGTGACTGTCGGTTGATCCGGTTACTGTTGACATGGTTCGCGCGACGGGCGGAGGTACTGGTGCCGGAACGATCGAAGGTGGCGAGGGCCGGATTCATCGCGGGACGATTCGGTGAGTTTCCGGCGCGGTGGAATCTGAGCCAGATGGGCCAGGGGCTGCAGGATCAGCTCGCCCGCATCTCGCGCAGCCCTTTCGGCCCGAGTGAAGAGGAATTGCGGGCCAATCTGGCCGGTGAGGCGAGCGCGGACGCGGCGCTGACGCTGCACGACGCCGAACTCGCCGCGGGCGAGTTGGAGGCGGGCCCCGAGGCCCCGCGCGATCTGACCGCGGCGGCGTTCTTCGACGTCGACAACACCATGGTGCAGGGCGCCTCGATCGTGCATTTCGCTCGCGGTCTGGCGGCGCGCAAGTACTTCAAGACCTCCGATCTGGTGGACGTCGCCTGGAAGCAGGTGAAATTCCGGGTCACCGGTAAAGAGAGCAGCACCGATATGGCCAGTGGCAAGGAGAAGGCGCTGGCGTTCATCGCCGGGCGCTCGACCGCCGAACTGGCCGCGCTGGGCGAGGAGATCTACGACGAGATCATCGCCGACAAGATCTGGCCGGGCACCCGCGCGCTCGCGCAGATGCACCTGGACGCGGGCCAGCAGGTGTGGCTGGTGACCGCGACGCCGGTGGAGTTGGCGCAGGTGATCGCGAAGCGGCTCGGGCTCACCGGAGCGCTGGGCACCGTGGCCGAGAGCGTCGACGGGAAATTCACCGGCCGCCTGGTCGGTGACATCCTGCACGGCCTCGGCAAGGCGCACGCCGTGCGCACCCTGGCGATCCGTGAGGGCCTGAACCTCAAGCGCTGCACCGCATACTCCGACAGCCACAACGACGTGCCCATGCTCTCGCTGGTCGGCACGGCCGTGGCGATCAACCCCGACTCGGATCTCCGCGAGGTCGCCAAGAACCGAGGCTGGGAGATCCGTGACTTCCGGACCGGCCGCAAGGCCGCCAAGATCGGTGTGCCCACCGCCCTCGCCCTGGGCGCGGCGGGCGGAGCCGTCGCCGCGGCGGTGACTCGCCGCCGCGACGGCGACTAGCGATTACCCCGTGAAGACGTTGCGGCGCTTGGTGAGCAGTTTGTAGAGCGTCTGCTGGATGGTCTCGCGAACCTGGTCGGTGACCTCGAACATGGTCATCGGGTCGTCGGCGGCTTCCGGCTCGTAGGGCGTGGTCGGGATGGGGGTGCCGAATTCGATGTACCACTTGGACGGCAGCGGCACCGCGCCGAGCAGGCCGAGATGCGGGAACAGCGGCGTCACCGGGAAGTACGGCAGGCCGAGCAGCCGGGCCAGCGGCTTCAGATCGGCCAGCTTGGGGTAGATCTCCTCGGAGCCGACGATGGAGCACGGAATGATCGGCACGCCGGTGCGCACCGCCGCAGCCACGAAGCCGCCGCGGCCGAAGCGCTGCAACTTGTAGCGATCGGTGTACTGCTTCCCGACGCCCTTGAACCCTTCCGGGAACACGCCGGTCAGCTCGCCGGAGCGCAGCAGGCGTTCGGCATCCTCCCGGCAGGCCAGGGTGTGCCCCGCCCGGCGAGCCAGCACCCCGAGCACCGGCGTCTCGAAGATCAGATCGGCGGCGAGCAAGCGCAACGCCCGCTGCTGGGGGTGCCGATCGTGCACAGCCAGTTGCAACATCAAGCCGTCGAGCGGCACGGTGCCCGCGTGGTTGGCCACGATCAGCGCACCGCCCGCCGCCGGCAGGTTGTCCAGCCCGCTGACCTCCACCCGGAACCACAGGTCCGACAGCGGCCGCAGGGCCGGCAGGATGACCGACTCGAGCAGATGCTCGTCGAAACCGAATTCGTCGAGGTGGTAGTCGCCGGTGAGCCTGCGGCGCGCGAAGTCGGCGGTCTTGGAGATCTGCTTGCCGAGCGCGCCACGCAGCATCCCGGACAGCGACTGCGGCGCGGCGGGCGTCACCGCCGCGCGCCGCTCGACCAGCGAGGTCACCGGACTCGGAGCAGCCAGGCGGCGTGGCGCCGGACGCTGGCGCGTCTCGATCTGCAGATCGTGGAGTTGGATGACTTTCGCTACGTCATTCATTGGTGTGCTCCCGTACCGGCCCCGAGCAGGCCGAGCAGTTTGTGTTCTGCGGCGTCGATCCACGCTGGATCGACTACGGGCCGCAACGCTGCGCCCCCGATGAAGTCGTCGAACGCCTGCACCGTCGTCCAGCGCGGCTCGAACTGGAGTTCGGTGCGCATGCGCGTGGTGTCCAGGCCACAGCCGAAGTGGAAATAGTCGAGCTGTTCGGCGGAGAACTCCCGCATCACCGGCCCCATGAGGAAGCGACCCGCGGTGCGGAACATCGTGAAGGGAACGGGCAACTCGATCCGGCCCGCCCGCCGGACCGCCTGGGACAGCGACAGCGCGCCGTCACCCGCGATGTTATACGTGCCACCGACCGTGCGCCGGGCCGCATGGGTCAGCGCGGCCACCGCGTCCTCCTCGTGCAGCAGCTGCATCCTGGCGTCCCGGCCGAATACGGTCGGGGTCACCGGCGAACGCAGATATTGCACACCGCGGGCGGCCAGCCGCGGGCCCACGATCGGCGCGAATCGCAGAATTGACGTGGCGATATCGGGACGCCGCCGGGCGAGCCCGCGAACGTAACCTTCTATATCGATCAGGTCGCGGGCAAACCCGCCGCGCGGAGGCGTACGCGCGCTCATTTCCTCGCTGAATTTCGCGGGATCCTTCGCGCTGCACCCGTACACCGCCGACGAGGAGCGCAGCACCACCCGGCGCACCGAAGCCACCTTCTGACACACCGCGAACAGCTGCATCGCGCCGAGGACGTTGTGATCCTTCATCACCGCGCGGCCGCCGCCCGCGGGCGGGCGGGGCAGCAGCGCGGTGTGCACCACGGTGTCCACCTCGCCACCATCGATCACCTTACGGATCAACGGATTTCGGATGTCTGCTCGCACGAATTCGGCGCGGCCCATGCGCCGCTGCAGCTCTCGGCCGGGGGTCATCGTGTCGACGGCGAGAATGCGCTCGATCCCGGGATCCTGGGCGAGGCGTGCGACGACCGTGCCGCCGAAGAAGCGGCTGGCTCCGGTGACCAGCACTACTTTCGGCGCGTGTCCTTCCCGACCCTCAGAACCCACCGGCACCCTTTCCCTTGCCAGCCCGCCCTTGTGATTATTCCCAGTGCCCAGCGTAGCGGCTGCCTACCCGCTCACCGAGAGTATTAACCAGGATCTAACGATGACTTCAGTCACGTGATACAAATGGCGATTCCAAAATTTCAAATTTCAAACAAAAGGGCCCGTCACCTATTGGTGACGGGCCCCTCGCAGCTAACACGCAGCGATGCCTACTTGCCGAGTTTGCGCCGCTGGACACGCGTGCGGCGAAGCAGCTTGCGGTGCTTCTTCTTCGACATGCGCTTGCGGCGCTTCTTGATCACAGAACCCATAGGGTTGTCCTCGCGTTCTCTCTACTCGGCGCGCACGCTGCCCGTGCGCGATTGCCGGACGTCCGTCCGCCCCGGCCCGGCCGACGGGCCGGGTCGCTGGGCAAGCTCACGCCCCGTGTTCGCGCCGCCGGATACCACGAGGCAACGAACAGCGATGCCACCGGCGGGCGAACACGAACCGAGGATCTATCGTACCGGCACGCCCCGCTGGTCTCGAAACCGCCTCATCCGGCGTCGAAATAGGACGTTTCCAGATAGTCGTGTACAGCCTTGGCGTGCACCCGGAACGATCGGCCGACGCGCACGGCGGGCAACTCGCCCGAGTGCACCAGCCGGTAGACCGTCATCTTGGACACCCGCATCAGATTCGCCACTTCGGCGACGGTGAGAAACTGGGTGCCGCCGCCGAGCACGGGTTGCCCCTGTGTCGCGGCCTCACGCTGGGTACGGGAATTCCCCCGACCGCCCGCGGGACCGGAGCCGCCGGACGCTCCGGAATTCGCAGACATCTTGTTCGCAGACATCATTGCACCATTGACCTCCGGCACGTCCGCGCCGCCGGCTTCCCCACCGGCGGAACAGACACGCACGTGCTCCTTGAAGCTTAGCGGGACCAGTGGTGTTACTGCGACGGGAGTGAGAAATCGGGTTTTCCGATTTGAAACAGACCGGTCACTCCGCTGACGCGCCCTGTTCCAGCGACCTTTCCTTGGCCGCCACGAGGGCTTCGTAGAACGCCGAGCGTAGTCCTCCGCGCTCGAGCTCGCGGATCGCGGCCGCGGTGGTGCCCGCCGGCGAGGTCACCGCGGCGCGCAATTCCGCGGCCGTCTGCGGAGAACTGTCGAGCAGGGCGGCCGAGCCGACCATGGTCTGCACGACGAGCTGGGTGGCCACATCCCTGGTGAGCCCGAGCCCGACGCCCGCCTCCACCATGGCCTCCACGACCAGGAAGAAATAGGCGGGCCCCGATCCGGACACCGCGGTGACGGCATCCATCTGGCTCTCCGCCACGGTGACCACCTTGCCGACCGCGCCGAGCACCTCCGTCACCAGTTCCAGATGCTGCTCGCGCGCGTAGCGCCCCGGCGCAATGACGCTCATCCCCTGCCCCACCAGCATCGGCGTATTCGGCATCACCCGCACCACCGGGAACCCGGCGGGCATCTTGGCCTCCAGCCGGCCGGTCGGCACACCGGCCGCCAGCGAGACCAGCACTTGATCGCGGTCACTGCCGATCTCCGCCTTGCCCAACGGCGCGAGCACCGCGTCCATGTCGTTCGGCTTCACCGCGATCACCAGCAGATCCGCGCCGATGGCGGCATCGGCCAGATCGTCGGTGACCCGGATGCCGAAACGGTCGGCGAGCTGATGGGCCCGTTCCCGATGGGTCTCCACGACGACCAGATCCTTGGTCAGCCGCCCGGACTCCAGCAACCCGGCGACCAACGCCTCCCCGATGCGCCCGCCACCGATCACCGCAATTCTCGTCATGGGCCTCAAGGCTAGACGGCGCGCGCCGGAGCTCAGCGCTGGGGAACGAGCGCCAGCTGACGACTCTGCGCGACGACGGCGCCGGTCGAGTCGAGCACCAGCTGGTCCTCGTCGAACATGCGCCCGCCCACCTCGTGCGTGGTGGCGATGATCCGCAGCCAGCCCGGCGCGGGCCTGCGGCGCAGGTAGGTGGTCATCTGCACGGTGGGAGCCCAGCCGAAGTGACCGAGGTTCATCGGCACCGGCGGGCTCATGTCGGCGCTCATCATGGCGAAGTACATCGCCACGTCCGGGTCCTGTTCGTCGCCCGGGCGCGGGCGGATCCACATCCGCAGGCGGGGTTCGCCCTTCGCGCCGTCGAGGAAACGGGCCCACGCGCGATCGAGGAAGATCTCCGCACCCCGGCCGACGTGCACGATGTCGCCCATCTGGGAACCGGGCTCGTAGCCGATGGCGTCGGCGGGCGGCTGCACGGGCATGTCGGAGTGCCGCGGAGCGTAGCTCGGTTCCGCGTCGTCGAGGCGGCTGAAGGTCAGCGCCGTGCGCACCAGGACGCGGCCGTCCTGGATCAGGTCGGTGTCGGCCAGGCAGATCTGGCGACCGATCTTGCGGACGCGCACCTCGTACTCGACCTCGCCAGGGTTCGGCGCGCCGAGAAAATCGGAACTCGCGGCGATCGGAGCCATGCCGACCAGCGCGGGATCGGAGGCGCGCAGCCAATTCGTGGCCGCCGCCGCGCTGCCCGCGACCATCGTGCCGCCGTGCACCTTCGGGCCGATGGTCCAGATGTCGTCGATGACGCCCAGATAGCGGCCGGTCTCCGCGGTGGCGGGCGATGCCTCGCGCAGCGCGCACACCCGGCTGAACGGCGCGTCGGTCGTGGCCGCCGGGCCGAAATCGGCCGTCAGCTCCATCGTCATGCTCACTCCTGTCCGTCGACCCTCCACCCCCACGGCCTCGTTTCGCGGCTGCGGCCGCAGCGCCGCCGAAGGGTTCGTACAGCGTACAACGCACCCGGGACCGCATCGCATCGCCGCACGCCGCAGAAGCGACGAGCGTCACATCGGGGGTTCGGGCGACCTCCGGCTCGCACCGGCGGGGGCGGGCGCGTCGACGACCAAGTGTTTGCGGGCGAAGGCCAGCGTGCGGTGCAGCATCTCGGCCCGCTCCTTGGTGGTGCGCGCGTTCTGTGTGTTGATCTCGGCGACGACCTGGCCGCTGAAGCCGGTGCGGACCAGGTCCGCGCACACTTCGACACACGGCTGGGTGCCCTCGCCGGGAACGAGATGCTCGTCGTGCGCGGCGCCCCGGCCGTCGGCCAGGTGCAGATGCGCCAGACCCGAGCCCATGCGCGCAGCCAGCGCCAAGGGGTCGGCCCCGGCGGTGGCGGTATGCGAGAGGTCCAAGGTGTAGTGGCGGAAACCGGTGTCGGTGGGGTCGTAGGAGGGGCTGAAGGCGGTGACCGCGGGGCCGGGGCCGCCACGCCGCTCCAGCCGTTTCACCGCGCCTTCGCGCCGGCCGAACAGCGTGTCGGCCCGCATCGGGAACATGTTCTCCACGGCCACGATCACCGGGCTGTTGTCCTCCAGCTCGGCCACCTGCGCGGCGAATCCGGCCGCGTAGCGGCGCTGCCAGCGAAACGGCGGGTGCACGACCACCGTGCTCGCGCCCAGCGCTTCGGCGGTGTGCACGCTGCGCTCCAGTTTGGCCACCGGGTCCGAGCCCCACACCCGCTGCGAGATCAGCAGGCAGGGAGCGTGCAACGCGAGCACCGGAACGCCGTACTTGCGCGAATAGGCCTGCACGGTGGCGATGCTCTGGCTGGCGGGCTCGGCCCACACCATCAGCTCGACGCCGTCGTAACCCAGCTCGGCGGCGTACCGGAACGCGGCCTCCGTGTTCTGCGGATACACCGAGGCGGTCGAGAGTCCCACCTGGATCGGCCGCGGCCGGGCCGCGCCCTCGGCGTCATCCGGCGGTGCGGCGCCCGTGCGCGACCCCACCCCGGTCTCGTTCGCTTGTCCGATATTCGCCACGACTGCTCCCTGCTCAGTTCGTGCTGAGAAGAAACGCCAGTGGCCCCAGCGTGACGAAGATGCCAACGACGACGGCGATCACAGTGCTGAGGATGTCGTCGGTCCTGCGCAGAATCCGCACGAGGGCCACCAGGCCGAGAATCACGATCATCGCCAGTGCCAGCGCCACCCAGGGGAGCATCTCCCACATGCGCTCGAAGCCCTTGAACAACAGCATGCCCGCGACGGCGGCGCCGGTGCTCTGACCGCCGAGGATCATCCACTGCCGCCGGTTGTCGTCGTCCTCGGTCTTCCTGGCCGTCCGGGACCGGCGCGACGCGGCCCGGGTAGCGGCGCGAGGTGCGGCGGGGAGGTCGTCCTCGTCGTCCTCCTCGTCCAGTTCGATCGGCTCGTAGACGTCGGTGACGCCGTCCATCTCCGCGACGTCGACGGCGGCGCGTCCGCCGCGCCCACGCCCGCGCCGTTGCGCTCCCCCGCGCTCGGCCCGCTCGACGCCGTCGCGCAGCAGGTCGCCCGCGACCGTCTGGCCAGAGAGCAACTGCTGGTCCTGACTGGCCAGCGACCACGCGGCGGTCGGGAGACCGCCGGATTCCGGCGCGGGATCGGGCTGCGGCTTGTGCCGCCGGGCGGACCAGGCCGGGAGACCGTTCTCGCCGACACCCTCGCGGCGGGCAGATCTGCGATGCCCCTCCGGCTGCGGCTCGGGAGGAGCGGGTCTGCTCTGCTTCGGTCTCGGATCGGGCGGCGGCGGAACGGGCAGCGGTGCGGACTCCGGCGCGAACCCGCCGGTGGACGGTGACCAGGCCGCGGTGGACGGGCCGAGATCCTCGGCCGCCTCGGCCGCCCTGCGCCGCGCCGCGCGACCGCCCCTGGCGCCATTGCGCTCGGGAAGGGCGGAGCGGCCGAACGCGGACTCGTCCGGTTCGGCATGGCTGTTGCGACCCGGTTCGCCGAGACCGCGATCGGGCGGCGCGCCGCCGCCGAACGGCTCGGGCGAGACATCGTGCCAGGACCGGACCTCGGTGGCCTGCTCGTCGGGTTCCTCCCGCCTGCGCCTGCGCCCCGAGCGCGGCGGCGGCTCGGGCAGCGGGTCGGGGACATATGGGACGGGCGCGGCCGAGAACAGGTCGGACACCGGAGTATCCGGCGACAGCGGGTCGAACGACGTGCCGTGCCGAGCGGAAGGCATCTCCCGGCCGGGCATGACCCGGCTGGACCGCCCGGGCGGCGGATCGGCCCGCGGCGGATCGGGCTGCGCGTAACCGGCCAGCGGGTCGTACATCGAGATCGGGCCCGACATGGGTGAATACGAGGACGTGTCGGGCTGCGGCTCGGGCGAGTAGGACACCGGCTCCGGCGCGGGCGGATCGAACGAGGGCGGCGCGTACGCCTGCTCGTCCGCACCGGCATCGGGCGCCGCATGCGCGGAGTGACCACCGCCTTCCCGGATGACCGGCAGGTCGCCGGTGAGTTCGGCGACGGAGATGCCGCGCCCGCTGCGGCGGCGCCTGCCACCGCCGGACGAGGAGCCGCTCTGCTGGCCGTTGCGCGCCAGCAGTTCCGCGACCGACAACTGTTTGGAGTCCTCACTCATGACGACACCGTCCCGATCGAGCCCGGCGCCGGGGCGCCGCTGCCGGACGCCGGACGACCGTCACCGGTCGCCGAGCCCGCTGAGTACGTTGCTTCGGGTCCACCATTCATATCGGTATCCAGTTTGCGCAGGATGAGCCCTTCACGCAGCGCCCATGGACAAATCTCCAAGGAATCCAGCGAAAGTGCCCGCATACTCGCCTCCGCGACCAACGCACCGGCCACCAATTGCTGTGACCGATCGGAACTTACGCCTTCCAATTCTGCACGGTCCGCCGCGGTCATCCGCGAGATGAACGCAATCAGTTGGCGCAGGCCCGAGCTCGTGAGTGTACGGCGCACCCGCGGGCCCGCCGCCGAGGGTGCCGCTCCGGTCAACCGCGCCAGGGACCGGAACGTCTTCGAAGTGCCGACGGCGAGGTCGGGCTTACCCGGCTCGAGCAGCTTCTTCGCCGGGACCACGAGCTCGGCGTCGAGCCAGTCGCGCAGCACCGCCACCCGGCGCTTGCCGGGCGGATCCTCGCGCAGCCACTCCCTGGTCAGCCGGCCCGCGCCCAGCTGTAAAGACAGTGCGACGTCCGGTTCCTCGTCGCCGCCGTTGGTCATTTCCAGCGAGCCGCCGCCGATGTCCAAGTTGAGGATGCGCCCGGCGCTCCAGCCGTACCAGCGGCGCACCGCGAGGAAGGTCAGCCGCGCCTCGTCGACGCCGGTCAGCACCCGCAGATCGACGCCGCTCGCCGCGCGCACGCGGCCGAGCACCTCCTCGGAGTTGGCCGCCTCCCGCAGTGCGGAGGTGGCGAACGGCATCAGCTCGACGCATTTGGAGGTCTCGGCGATGCTGGCGAATTCGGACACGGTGTCGATCAGCCGCTGGGCGCCCGCCTCGGTGATGCACCCCGCGGCGTCGATGTTCTCCGCCAGCCGCAAGGTGGCTTTCGTCGAACTCATCGGGAGGGGGTGACCGCCACGGTGCGCGTCCACCACGAGCAGGTGAACGGTATTGCTTCCGACGTCGAGTACCCCAAGCCGCACATGAACACGGTACTGGGTGATGCGGCACTACAACCCAGGCGACTGAACTGTTAGCGTCCTATTTCGTGACGGTAGGCGCATCCCCGAGCAGCCCGACCCGGCCCCGACCAGCGGGGAAGATCGACCCGGCCCCCGAAGTCGACCCCGACTTTCCCCGTGAGTGGATCGAGTTCGTCGATCCGGCAAACGACGAGCATTTGATCGTCGCCGACCTGACCTGGCTGCTGTCGAGGTGGACGTGCGTATTCGGCACCCCGGCCTGTCAGGGGATCCTGTCCGACCGGCCGGACGACGGCTGCTGCTCGCACGGGGCGTTCCTCTCCGACGAGGACGACCGGAAGCGACTGAGCCGCGCCGTGAAGATGCTCACACCGCAGGACTGGCAACTGCGCGAGGAGGCGACCAACGCGCAGGGCAAGATCACCAAGAGCGGCTATCTGGAACTCGACGAACTGGACGACGAGCCCGCGCTGCGCACGCGGCGGTTCCAGGGCGCGTGCATCTTCCTCAACCGTCCCGGCTTCGCGGGAGGCGTCGGCTGCGCGCTGCACACCATGGCGCTGCGGCGCGGCATCGAGCCGCTGGAGGTCAAGCCGGACGTGTGCTGGCAGCTGCCGATCCGCCGGACCCAGGACTGGGTGGACCGGCCGGACGGCGTGCAGATCCTGCGCACCGTGATCACCGAGTACGACCGCCGCGGATGGGGGCCGGGCGGCGCCGATCTGGACTGGTACTGCTCCGGCTCCCCCGACGCCCATGTCGGCAGCAAGCCGGTGTGGCAGTCCTACGCTCCCGAGCTGACCGAACTGATCGGCGCGCCCGCGTACGCCGAGCTGGCCCGGCACTGCAAGCGCCGCGAGGGCCTCGGCCTGATCGCCGTCCACCCGGCGACGGTGCACGCCGAGCGGCTGCGCGATTCCGCTGATCCGCACGCCTGATCGTTTGCCGAGCGAGCGCTCGGCCGGATGGCCGTCGGCGGCCCGGTCCGACGGGCGGTTCACCCCGTCGCCATGCGAGCTTTACCCGGATCGGGTTTGATGTGCGGTTATGTCCAAGAAAGTTTTCACCGTGGCGACCATCGCCCTGGGCGCCGCCCTCTCGCTGACCGGAGTAGCCCACGCCGAGCCGAACGGCGACCCGCACAAGTTCTACGACTTCACCACGGAGTTCGTGGCGGCCACCGACCCGGCCGCGGTCAACGCCAAGGCCGCGGGCAAGCTCCTGATCGCGAGCCCGTACGGCACCTCGCACACCATCGCCTGCCGCGGCACCAACACCGCGGACCTCTACGACTGCATGCAGGAAGACGATCTGGGCTGGATCACCTTGCAGAAGACCGAGACCCCGCTCGGCACCACTTGGATCTACTTCCCCTGAGCCGCCCGCCTCTCCGGGAACTCAGGCCGTACTGGTCGACGACGCGAGATCCGCGTTCAGGTCCTGCGTCGGGCGCCGCCCAGGCTCTGGCGTACCGGGGAGTTACCCATGTGCTCACGAAATCGGTTGTCCGTTTCGTGAGCACATGGGCCGCACACCTGGCGGTGGGGATTCGTTCGGCCCTACGCTTCGAGTTTGTAGCCGAGGCCGCGCACGGTGACCAGGTGTTCCGGTTTGGCCGGGTCCGCCTCGATCTTCGAACGCAGCCGCTTGACGTGCACGTCCAGGGTCTTGGTGTCGCCGACGTAGTCGGCGCCCCACACGCGGTCGATCAGCTGGCCGCGGGTGAGCACCCGCCCGGAATTGCGCAGCAGATATTCGAGCAGGTCGAATTCCTTGAGCGGCAAGGTGACCGGCTTGCCGTTCACCATCACGGTGTGCCGGTCGACGTCCATCCGGACCGGGCCCGCTTCCAGCACGCCGCTCTCGGTGGAGCCCTCCAGTTCGTCGCCCGCGCCGCGGCGCAGCACGGCGCGGATGCGCGCGATGAGCTCGCGCGCGGAATACGGCTTGGTGACGTAGTCGTCGGCGCCCAGTTCCAGGCCGACCACCTTGTCGATCTCGCTGTCGCGCGCGGTGACCATGATCACCGGGACGCCGCTGCGGGTGCGCAACTGTTTGCACACGTCGGTACCGCTCATGCCGGGCAGCATGAGGTCGAGTAGGACGATGTCCGCACCGGACCGGTCGAACTCGGCGAGCGCGGACGGCCCGTCACCCACCACGGTGACCTCGAAACCCTCCTTGCGCAGCAGGAACGCGAGCGGATCGGCCAGCGACTCCTCATCCTCGACGATCAGAACACTCGTCATCTGCGTGCCTCCACACCATTCGGTCGGCCCGGTCCGGTAGGACGCGGGCTTGTTTCTATCGTGCTCACCACGGCGCCGTCGTTGTCGTCGTCGGCGCCTGCTTCGTGGTGGGCGGGTATGCGCAAGGTGAACGTCGATCCGGTGCCCAACTTGCTCCACAAGGTGATTTCCCCGTTGTGGTTGGCGGCCACGTGTTTGACGATAGCCAGGCCGAGTCCGGTGCCGCCCGTCTGGCGCGAACGCGCCTTGTCGGACCGGAAGAATCGCTCGAACACCCGCTCCTGATCCTCCTTGGCGATGCCGATGCCGCGGTCGGTGACCGCCATCGCCACGTGATCGCCGCGCAACGAGCGGCTCACCGACACATGGGAGCCGGCCGGTGAGTAGGCGATCGCGTTCTCCACCAGGTTGGACAGTGCGGTGACCAGCAAAGTCTCGTCGCCGAGCACCTCGAGCCCGCTCGGACGATCGGTGCTGACGGTGATCCCGGCGGCTTCGGCGGCGGTGCGGGAACGATCGACCGCCTGCGTCACCACGGTGTCCACGTCCACCACCTCGAGCTCGGGCAGCTTCTCCGCACCCTGCAGGCGGGAGAGCGCGATGAGTTCGGTCACCATCTTGCCGAGGCGGCGCGATTCGCCGAGCACACGCTGACCGAAGTGTCGCACGGCCTCCGGATCTTCGGCGGATTCCAGGAGAGCTTCGGCGAGCAGGCTCATCGCGCCGACCGGGGTCTTGAGCTCGTGACTGACGTTTGCGACGAAGTCGCGGCGGGTGGCCTCCATGCGGGCCTGCTCGGAATCGTCATCGGCGAACAGCACGGTGAAGGTGGTCTCCTCGCGCGACAGCTGCCGGGCGACGCCGCGCACCGCGATGCGGCCGCGGCCGGGGACCGGATTCTTCGCGGTCAGGTCGAACTCGGCGGACTCGCCGGTGGCAAGTACCTTCTCCACCGCGGCCCACGCGCGCTCGTCGAGCAGGCGATTGCGGACCAGTCCGAGTTCCTCCGCGCGCGGATTGACCAGCACCACGTCGCGGTACTCGTCGACGACGGCGATCCCGCTCTCGGAGGCGAGCACGATGAGGTCGAGGACCTGGGACATGGTGAGACCGGACTCGGCCTGCCTGCGCGCGGCCTGCCTGGCATTCACATACGGGATCAATAGCCCGCCGACTGCCAGGCCGACGACAGCCGCCAAGATGGCCAGCAGCACGGCCTGGGGAACACTCACACTTGAATCGTACGGTCGCCGACCCACCGGCCAACGCCGGGTACACGAAGTTTCGCGCAGGTCATAGCCCCTTCCGGCCCCGTTAGCCGCATGTTTACGCACTGTTCGGCCTTGCGTACCCGCGGCGTATTCACCGACCGGTCAGTCTGCTGTGTCGTCGGCTCGGGCGAGCGCCTCGTTGACCGCGCGGCCGTGTTTGTCCACCCAGTCGCCGAGGGCGTAGATCGGGGCGAGCAGGTCCGCGCCCGCGGCGGTCAGCTCGTACTCGACGCGCGGCGGGGCCTGCGCGTAGCGACGCCTGCGCACCAGCGTCATCCGTTCCATCCGGCGCAGCGTCTGCGTCAGCATCTTCTGGCTGATCCCGCCGATGGCCGTACGCAGCTCACCGGGCCGCATGGGGCCCTCGCGCAGCAGGTAGACGATCACCGGCAACCAGGAGTTGCCGAAGATGTCCACGCCCATCCGGGCCGGGCAGTCGGATTCGAAGTCGCCGTAGGGCGCGAATTCCACCCGTTCGGCGGTGACCGGATCACTCGGTGCGGCGCTCACGGCTCCAGCTTGCCAGCGCCGTTGCGCACCCTGGGGTGCCTATCGGGATTCCTAGCCTCGTCTCCGTACACCTTTCGAGTCAGGAGTTCGGATGCGAATCGGAATCATCGGCGCGGGCGCGATGGCGCGGGCGCTCGGCGGCGGCTGGAGCGCGGCGGGTCACGAGGTGCTCGTCGGCGCCCGATCCCCCGGCGCCGCGGCGGAACTGGCGGCCGCGATCGGCGCGCGAGCCGGAACAGTCGCCGACGCAGCGGTTTTCGGGGATGTGGTGCTGCTCGCGTTACCGGTCGCGGCGTTGCCGGAGGTGCTGAGCGCCGTGGGCGAGCTGCTGGCAGGTCGCACGGTGATCGACTGCACCAACGCCTTCGCCCCGGACGCCGCGGCGCCCGAAGGGGTCACCGCGTTCGTCCTCACGGAGGACGCGGTCGCCGAGCGGATCGCGGCGCAAGCGCGGGGAGCGCATGTGGTGAAGGCGTTCAACCTGTGTGCCGCCGAGGTGTGGCAGGCGACGGCGCGCGTCTTCGACGAGCGCCGCCTGGCGATGCCGCTCTGCGGCGACGACGAGGCCGCGGTGCGGGCGGTCGCGGCGCTCGCCGAAGATCTCGGGGCGCAACCGTTTCCGGCGGGTGGGCTGCACCGGGCCCGGTACCTGGAGGCGACATCGGTGTTCGCCGTCGGTCTCTGGTTCGCCGGACACGACGCCCGCGCGATGTTCCCGCCCTTGGCGGCCGCGTTCGCCGTCGCCGACTGACACCGGCGATCAATCCGGGTCGACCGCGTCGAGACCGGCCAGCTTGCGCTCCAGTACCACCCGCTCGCGCCGGTTGCCGCACAACCCGAGGGCGCGCTCGAGTTCGGTGCGCGCCTCCTGCGTGCGTCCCAGCCGGACGAGCAGTTCCCCGCGAACGCTCGGCAGCAGGTGCGACCGCGAAAGCGCCTCGGTGGCCGCCAGCTCGTCCACGAGGGGCAGTGCCGCGGCAGGCCCCTGCGCCATGGCCACCGCCACCGCCCGGTTGAGGTCGACCACCGGCGACGGCGCGAGCCGGCCGAGCGCCTCGTAGACGAGCACGATGCGCTCCCAGTTCGTCTCCTCGACCGACGGGGCGACGGCATGGCATTCGGCGATCGCGGCTTGCAAGCCGTAGGCGCCGAGTCCCCGGCCGGCCTGCTCGGCGCGGGCCAGCGCGGCTCGGCCCCGGCCGATCGCGGCCCGGTCCCAGCGGCGGCGGTCCTGGTCTTCCAAGAGCACCGGCTCGCCGTCCGGGCCGGTGCGGGCGGGGAAACGCGCCGCGGTCAGTTCGAGCAGCGCCAGCAGGCCGTGCACTTCGGGCTCCTCCGGCATCAGCCGGGCGAGCACCCGGGCCAGGCGCAGTGCCCCGCTCGCGAGGTCGAGCCGGATCAGTTCCGCACCGGAGCTGGCCGACGACCCCTCGGTGAAGATCAGGTAGACGACACTGAGCACCGAGCCGAGGCGCTCGCTCCGTTCGTCGGCCGGGGGCACGGCGAACGGCACCCGCGCCGCCGCGAGGGTCTTCTTCGCGCGCGTGATCCGAGCCTGCACGGTGGCGGCCGGAACGAGGAACGCCCTGGCGATCTCGTCGCTGGTCAGACCACCGACCACCCGCAAGGTGAGCGCCACCCGCGCCTCCCGCGACAGCACGGGGTGGCAGGCGACGAACATCAGCGCGAGCAGGTCGTCATCGATCCGGTCCGGATCCCACAGCACGTCTTGGGCGTCCCGGACGGGATCGGCCGGTGCGCCGCCCGAGACGGCGCCGCCCTCACCCAGGTCACGGGCGAAGGCGGCGTACCTTTCGTCGAGGGCGGAACGCCTGCGGAACGCGTCGATCGCGCGACGGCGGCCGACGGTGAGCAACCACCCGGCGGGGTTGCGCGGTACACCTTCGCGCGGCCACGTCACGAGCGCTTCGGCCAGGGCCTCCTGTGCCAGATCCTCGGCCAGCGCGAAATCGCCGGTGTAACGGGCGAGCGCGCCGACGATCCGGGCCGACTCGATCCGCCAGACCGCCGCGACGGCCGCACGGCCGGTGTGGTCGCCCATCGTGCCTCGATCCGCTCAGAGCTGACCGGTGGCCTCGCGCCACGCCCGCTCTTTCTGGACCCACACGTTGTCCTGCGGGAACTCGTCGATCGTCGGAACCCGGCGGATCTCGGTCTTGAAGCCGGGACCGGTGATCGGCATCCGCTTTGCCCACTCGATCGCCTCCTCCTTCGACGCCACGTTGAGCAGGTAGAACCCACCGAACAGCTCCTTGGTCTCGCCGTACGGGCCGTCGGTGACGATGGGGGTCTCGGCGGAGTAGTCGACGACCACGCCCTCGGCGGCGTCCTCCAGCCCCTCCGCCGCGAGTAGCACACCCGCCCGGATCAGCTCGTCGTTGAATTTGCCCATGGTGTCGAGCATCTGCTCGAAGTCGGTGTTCACCATCGTGGCGTAGCCCTCGTCGGTGGCGCGCATGATCAGCATGAACTTCATCGTCGTCTCCCTGGCTGTCCGGGTCCCTGACTGGACCCTCTCACCCATAGGTCGAACGGGAAGTCCACACGATCGACACACGCGCGGAAAATTTTTCCCGGCCTGTGCACAGAACCGGTCGGAGCGTGCTCCCTCACCCATACCCCGCGGTATCAACCTTGATGCGCGAGGGCGCACGCCCCGGTCTACCAGCCCGGATTCCCCCGGACCGGGATGTTGACGAAGCTCGGACGGTCGGGATCCAGCTCCAGATGCTGGGGCCGCAGGCCGGTGTCGATCAGCATCGGCAGGATCGGAAGGCCCTTGGGGAAGTTGCCCGCGTACACGTCGACGCGCAGGCGGTGGCCCGGCTGCAGGAGCGCCTCGGTGGCGGGCAGCGCGATGTCCAGCGTGGTCGCTTCGCCCGGTACCGTCGGCTGCCGCTGCTCCAGCGAGGTGAACGGCCGCGGATCGGTGTAGTCGCCGTTGGCCGACTTGCTGCTGTTCGCGTCATCGATCGCCCGCAGCGAGGCCATGAGCTGTCCCGAGGACAGCACGCTGGACTGCCCGTCCGGCGCGACGTCGTTCACGGTGACCACCCAGTAGCCGTCCGCCGCGTCCTGGACGGTGTTGAGCCGGACCGCGATCCGCCCGGAGATCGAGGTCGGCTCGGCGACCGGGGCGCTGGTGAAGGTCAGTCCGTTGAGTTCCTCGACCCTGGAATCCTTGGCGCAACCGTCGATGACCGACAGCACACCGGCGCTGCCCTGGGCCGCATCGTTGGAGCACAGGCTGGTCAGGCCGGGCGCGACCGTCAAGCGGGCGGGCTCGCCGCTGTCCTCGGGGCTGAGCGAACCGTCGTAGACGCTGTTCGCGGTGCCACTGGGCGCCGCCGTCAGGTACATCCTGCGGTGCACCGCCTGGGCTGGACCCGCCGAGGGGCTCGGCGCGGCGAACGAGTCGGTGGTGATCCAGCCGCCGCCCTGCTGGCGCAAGGTGATCGGACCGTATTGGTCGATGCCGTTGTCCATGTCCTTGAGCCACCTGTCGAACCACGCGCGCTGCAGCACGTCCAGCCGCGGCGGCAGGCCCGGCTTGCCGTACTCGTTGCCCGAATTCAGGTGGTAGGTGTTGCCCATCAGCAACTGCTTCTGGCCCGGCGGCAGCGGAATCTCGTTGTAGATCTTGGATTCCGAGTAGGTGAACAGGTCGTGCCAGCCGCCGGTGACGAAGGTCGGCGTCCGGATTCCGCTCGGATCACCGAGCCAGTCCCGCCGCGGCGCGGAGCCGTCGGTGAGCAGTTCCTTGGCGCGCGGGTCGAGATCCTCTATGCGCGCGGTGGTGTAGACGTTCAGCAGCACGTCCATGAAGGTCAACGGGTCGCGGGCGCGGTCGGCCAGCCACGTGGTGTCCAACTGCCCGTTGAGCACCGAGGCCAGGTCGGGCAGAAGCTTCAAGCCGTTGATCGCGGTCAGCCACAGCGGGATGAAGTTGAAGCCGAAGCCGCCGCCCGGCGCCAGCACGTCGTTGACCAGGTCGCTGCCCGGCACGACCGGGAAGATCGCCTGCAAGGCGGGCGGCCGCTGCTCGGCGGCCTGCACCTGGTTGATCCCGGAGTAGGAGATGCCGTTCATGCCGACGCGCCCGTTGGACCACGGCTGGCGCGACGCCCAGTCGATCACCTCGACCGTGTCCTGCTGTTCGCGACCGCGCAGCATGTCCCAGACGCCCTGGGAGAAACCGGTGCCGCGCACGTCGACGACCACCTGCGAGTAGCCGCTCTTGATCAACTGCCGGTCGACGGTGAAGTTGCGCAGTTCGCCGCCGCCGAACGCCTTCGTCAGATCGGTGACGCCGGACAGCGGGGTGCCGCTCATGTCGATCTGCCGGAAGAACTCGATCAGCGCGTCGGACAGGCCGGGTATCGACTGGGCGTGATCGGCCAGGTTCGAGACCAGCTTGGTGTACGGCGTGAGGTTGACGATCGTCGGCGTGGGCGCGTCCACGGGACGGCCCAAGACGTCCGCGGGCCGGTAGACGTTGCCCTTCAAGACCGTCCCGTCACTCATCGTGATCGGGACGTCCCACTGGATATGGATGTTGGGGTACTGCTGGGGGCCGTCCTGGGTGGCCGCCCAGGCTGCTCCCGCGGGACCGCCGTCCGGACCGGTGGGCGGCGCGACGGCATCGGCGCCGCCGGCGAGGAAGGGAACGAGCATCGTGACGGCAACTGCCGCCACCGTGGCCCGCAACGCGTACTTCATCGGACGTGGTCCACCTCTCGGCTGGTCGAACGACCAGAGTGTACCTATCTACTTGCCGGTAAAAACAGTGGGTAACTTAATCTGCCGTGGCCGCGCCGCAGGTCGATCCCGTCCCATCGGCGTGTCGCCCGGCAACACCGCCGGCCTGCCTCGGAAACGACAACGCGCCGCCACCCTGGCGGGTGACGGCGCGTGGCAGGCTCGCGCTGTGCGGGCTATCTGCCGCCCTGCCCGGCGACGGCAGCGGCTCCGGCGGCGGCCGCCTCGGGATCCAGGTACTCGTGCGGGCGCACCGGGCGAAGGTTCTCGTCCAGCTCGTAGCGCAGCGGGATGCCGGTGGGGATGTTCAGGCCCGCGATGTCCTCGTCCGAGATCCGGTCGAGGTGCTTGACCAGCGCGCGCAGCGAGTTGCCATGCGCGGCGACCAGCACGGTCTTGCCGGACAGCAGGTCCTTCGAAATGGTCGACTCCCAGTACGGCACCATCCGGTTGACCACGTCCAGCAGGCACTCGGTCTTCGGGACGTCGATGCCGGCGTAGCGCGGATCACCCTCCTGGCTGTACTCGTTGGCCGGGTCGATCGGCGGCGGCGGGGTGTCGTAGCTGCGGCGCCACAGCATGAACTGCTCGTCGCCGTACTTCTCCCGGACCTGCGCCTTGTTCTTGCCTTGCAGCTCGCCGTAGTGCCGCTCGTTGAGCCGCCAGTCCCGGATCACCGGGATCCAGTGCCGGTCGGCGGCGTCCAGCGCGATGTTCGCGGTGGAGATCGCGCGGCGCAGCAGCGAGGTGTAGACGACGTCCGGCAGGATGCCGTGCTCGGCCAGCAGCTCCCCGGCACGCTTGCCCTCGGCGATGCCCTTGTCGGTCAGATGCACGTCCACCCAGCCGGTGAACAGGTTCAGGGCGTTCCATTCGCTTTCGCCGTGGCGCAGCAGCACGAGGGTGTACGTCATGCCGTCATCCTCCCATGCGTGCTCAGCCGGGTCGCATCGGTTCCCGCCACGCCGCCCCGGCGCGGGCGGGAAAGCGCGAAGTCAGACCGGTCCGCCCGCGGCGAGCACGCCAGCGCCCGCCAGGGTGGCGCCGTGCGTGATTCCGGAGAGTTCCACTCGCAGCCCGCGCAGGAACGTCAACCCGGCGTGCGCGTTCAGCGCGGCCCGCAGTGGATCCCACAGCGGCGCACCGGATTGCGCGAATCCGCCGCCGATCACCACCCGGTCGACGTCCAGCAGGGCCGCGGCGGAGGCGATCGCCGCGCCGAGCGCGGTGCCCGCTCGGTGCAGCGCGGCGACGGCGATCTCGTCGCCCGCGTGCGCGTCCGCGGCCAGGTGCGCGCCCGTCGCGCCGGACCAGCCCTGCTCGCGCGCCCAGCGCACCGACGACATGCCGCTCGCGACCGCCTCGACGCAGCCGCGGCCACCGCAGCCGCAAGGCGTGTCCCACCCGGGAACGACGATGTGGCCGACGTGCCCGGCATTTCCGGTGCGCCCGAGCAGCACTTTGCCGTCCGCGACGATGCCGCCGCCGATCCCCGATGACACGGTCATGGCCAGCGCGTCGGGCACCCCGCGCAGCGCGCCGAGGCGATGTTCGGCCAGCGCGAGGCAGGCGCCGTCGATAGCGAAACGAATCGTCGCGGCGGGAAACAACTCCTGCACGGCCGCGACCAGCGGGAATCCCGCTTTCCACTCGGGAATGTTCAACGGACCCGTGACGCCGGTCCGCACGTCCACCGGTCCCGCCGCCCCGATCCCCACCGCGTCGACGGGTTCCCCATTCGCCACCGCCAGCAGCAGTTCACGACAGGCATCCCACACGGCGGCGTCCGGCACGTCCACCCGGCGGACATCGCGCACCTCGGCACGGGGGCCGACCACTCCGGCCGCGAACTTGGTCGCGCCGATGTCCAGAGCGAGAATCGCCAACGCCGTATCCCTCCGCCGATCCGAGCCGCCTGCGATTGTCACCCGGCGCGCCGGGTCCGGCGACCGGCTAGGGCTTGTCCGCGGAATCGACCAGGTGCTCGAAGGCGCGCAGGTTCTGCAGCGACTCGCCGCGCGAGACGCGCCACTTCCATTCCCGCCGAATGGATTCCGCGAAGCCGAGTTCCAGCAGCACGTTGAAGTCGGCGTCGACGGCCTCGAGAATCTGCCCGAACACCCGATCCAGCTCGTCGGCGGTGACGGCGTGCGCGGACATCCGCCCCACCAGGTAGATGTCGCCGACCCGGTCGAGGGTGTAGGCGACGGCGTAGAGCCTGCGGTTGCGGCGCAGCAGGAATTTGTAGACGCCCTCGAAGTTCTCGTCCGGCTTGCGGCAGACGAACGCCTCGAACCGGACGCCGTGCTTGCCCACCGTGAGCATCACCGTGGTCTTCAGCTTGCGCTCGCCGGGCAGGACGACGACGAACGTCTCCTCCCCCGGCCGGGTGTACTCGATCTCCCTGTCGCGCAGCGTCTCGTCGATGAGCTGCGCGGTCACCTGTGCCTCGTTCACCGGCGTACTCCCATCCGGCGCCGCCACAGCGCCCGCGATCTGGACTGGCTGGTCTCGCCGAGCAGGGCGGCCGTCCGTTCTCCGGCCGGGCCCGCGGAGACTCGGTCGTAGGCATCGTCGCGCACCATGCTGTGCGCCAGGCCGCGGCCGCCGAGGCCCGCCCGCTCGTCCCGGAAACCGGCCAGAGCAGCGGCGTAGCTGGCGAGCAGCCCGTCGGCGGTGTGCGCCCAGGAGAAGTTGGCCGCGTGCGTGACGGCCTGCTCACTCATCCGACGCAGCCGGTCGGGGTCGTCCAGCAGGTGACGCAGCGCGTTCGCCCAATCCACTGTGCGGTGTCCGGGGACGAGCAGGCCGGACACCTCGTGGCGCACCGCCGTGCCCAGGCCACCCACATCGGCGGCCAGCACCGGGGTGCCGCTGGCCTGCGCTTCGATGGCGACCAAGCCGAAGGACTCGTTGTAACTCGGCACCGCCACAAGGTCGGCCGCGCGATAGATCTGCACCAGCCGCTGCGGCGGCTGCGGGGGGAGGAAGCTGACCCGCTCGGCGATCCCCAGCTCGGCGGCCAGATCGATCAGCGCGTCGGGCCGCTCCAGCCCGCTGCCGGACGGGCCACCCACGATCAGCACGCGCAGTTCGCGATCCGGGTCGGTCCGCAGCACCTCGGCCGCGGCGCGCACCAGCACATCGGGCGCCTTCAGCGGCTGGATCCGGCCGACGAACGCGACGATCCGCTCGTCGGCGGCCAGCCCGAGCGCGGCACGGGCGGCGGCCTTGTCACCGGGGCGGTAGCGGGTGAGGTCGGCGCCGGGCGGGACGACATCGATGCGCTCGGGATCGGCCCCGTACAACTCGACCAGCTGACGGGCCTCCTCGGCGGTGTTGGCGACCAGTCGATCGGCTTCGGCGATCACCTGTTTCTCGCCGATCTCGCGTGTCGCCGGTTCGGGACAGTCGCCCTCGGCCAGCGCCGCGTTCTTCACCGCCGCCAGCGTGTGCGCGGTGTGCACCAGCGGCACCCGCCAGCGGTCCCTGGTCAGCCAGCCGACCTGGCCGGACAGCCAGTAATGCGAGTGCACCAGGTCGTAGTGACCGGGCAGGTGCCTGGCTTCCTGACGCAGCACCTCCGCGGTGAAGGGGCACAGCTGGGTGGGCAGATCGTGCTTGTCCAGCCCCTCGAACGGGCCCGCCACCACGTTGCGCACCAGCACGCCGGGCGCGGCCTCCTGGACGGGCGGGACGTTGGACGCCGTGGCCCGGGTGAAGATCTCCACCTCGGTGCCGCGGCGGGCCAGCTCGACGGCCGTCTGCAGAACATAGACGTTCATGCCGCCCGCGTCGCCGGTGCCCGGCTGAGCGAGTGGTGAGGTGTGCACCGATAACACGGCGATACGGTTCGGCCGTAGGCCCTGGCGCTGGCTCACACTATCCATAGTGCACGTTGCGTTCCCCGGCCCAGACACGCTATCCACGGCAAGTGAGAGCTATCACAGGGCCGACATGAATCCGATCACAGGCTCTCGGCGAACGCGCCGACCTCGTCGACGAACCGGGGACGGTCCTCGATGAACAGCCCGTGCTGCGCGCCTTCCCAGAACGACGCGCGCGCGTCCGGGACGGCCTCGACGATGTAGCGGCCGTTCTCGATCGGGACGACCCGGTCGGCCGTCCCGTGCAGGACGAGCACCGGAACGTCCAATGCGCGCAGCATCTCGGTGTTGTCGACGGTCCGGTAGAACAGCGCTTTGCGCACCGCGGGCGAGGTGGCGAGACTGGCCCCGAACAGGCGCTGGGCATCCGGCCCCTTGTCCGCGCCCGGTCCGGTGTTGGCGTTGCCGAACACACCGAAGGCCCGCACCGCCCGGCCCGCGCTCTCCTCGAAGACACCGGGGATGGCCTCGCGCATCATGTCGCCGGTCGCCGCGCCCGGCACGCCGGGACCTATGTTCGCCATCGAGCCGGTGTAGACGACACCCGCGACGGCGTCGGTGCCGTAAGTGGTCAAGTAGTCCGACAGCACGATCCCGCCATAGGACCAGCCGAGTAGCACCGCGCCGGACGCGATTCTTTCGGCCGCCAGCACCGCCGCGAGGTCTGCCGCCCAGTTCTTCGGGTCGTCGTAGCCCGCCGTGGGCGCGTCGGAGTAGCCGTGACCGCGCAGGTCGACGGCGATCACCCGGAAACGGGCGGCGAGGTCGTCGGCGGCCGCGCCCCAGCAGCGCAGATTCGCCGACCAACCGTGCAGCAACACCAGCGGCCTGCCGTGCGCCGGACCGCTCACCCGGTAGACGATGTTCGTTCCGTCCGCGCTCACCACGTCCCGAATAGCCATGCCCCGAGGCTAACCGCGCACGCGACGACCGGCCGCATCCGGCAAACCTCGCGCACCTAGGATCACTGGGCATGAGCACTCGCACCGCCGTCGTCACCGGAGCCAGCTCGGGGATCGGGGAGGCCACCGCCCGGGAGCTGGCGAAGCAGGGCTATCACGTCTACGTCGGCGCGCGCAGGCTCGATCGGCTCCGCCGCCTCGCCGACGAGATCGGCGGCACCGCAGTCGAACTCGACGTCACCTCGGACGAATCGGTGCGCGCGTTCGGCGAAGCCGTCGAGCGCGTCGACGTGCTGGTCAACAACGCGGGCGGCGCCAAGGGGCTCGCTCCGGTCGCCGAGGCCGATCTGGACGACTGGCGCTGGATGTGGGAGACGAACGTGCTCGGCACGCTGCGCGTCACCAAGGCCCTGCTGCCGAAGTTGATCGCCTCCGGTGACGGGTTGATCGTCACCGTCACGTCGGTGGCCGCGTTCACCGCCTACGACAACGGTTCCGGCTACACCTCCGCCAAGCACGCCCAGGCCGTGCTGCACCGTACGCTGCGCGGCGAGCTGCTCGGTCAGCCGGTGCGGCTGACCGAGATCGCCCCCGGCGCGGTGGAAACCGAGTTCTCGCTGGTGCGTTTCGGCGGCGACGCCGACCGGGCGGCCAAGGTGTACGAGGGCATCGACCCCTTGGTCGCCCAGGACATCGCGGAAGTCATCGGGTTCGTCGCGTCCCGGCCCGCGCACGTCAACCTGGACCAGATCATCATCAAGCCGCGCGACCAAGCGGACGCGGGCCGATTCGCCCGCCGCACCTCATAGCTGAGCGCATAACTCGGCCGGCGCCGTCGGTCCGGCCGCGGATTGCCAGGACGTCGCTCTTCGCCCGGAGCCGCTACCATCCGTGCAGCCGCAAGCCAAGGACATCGGATGGGAGTGATTCGGCTCATGCTCAAGGGCTTCAAAGAGTTCCTGATGCGCGGGAACGTCATCGACCTCGCGGTCGCCGTCGTGATGGGCACCGCGTTCACCTCCGTGGTGACGTCGGTGACGAAAGGCGTGGTCAATCCGCTGCTCGCGGTCTTCGGCAGCACCAATCAGCTCGGTCTCGGCGTGCAGCTGATCCCGTCCAAGCCCGCCACCTTCATCGCCATCGGCCCGATCATCACAGCCACCATCGATTTCGTCATGGTCGCCGCGGTGCTGTACTTCGTGCTGATCCTGCCGATGAAGACCATCAAGAACCGCTTCGGCACCCCGAAGGCCGCCGAGCCCAGCCAGGTCGAACTGCTGACCGAGATCCGCGACCTGCTCGCCGAGCGGCACGACGCGATCCGGGCCGAACGCGCCGCCAACCGCGAGGTCGAAGCGGAACACGCGGACGACAGTGAGTTCGAACCGCAGCGCGTGAAGGCGCGCTAGCGCCGGTCAGCGCGCTCCGGCGGGCTGCGGCGGCAGGGGCGTGGCGGAGACTACAGCCGACGGCGCACCCTGCAGCGCCGACATGGTTTTCCAGGTACTCCAGTCGATGGTCCAGTCGTAGAGGTCGCCGTCGGCGGCCGAGAGCGGGATCGAGGTCCCGGTCACCTCGACCGGATCGCCGTACAAGGCCGTGGGGAAATAGGACTGGGCGTCCCCGGGCGACAGATTGATGCACCCGTTGGTGACGTTCGCCGACCCTTGCGCCGACAGCGATTCCGGGTTGGCGTGAATGAATTCGCCGTTGTTGGAGATGCGTACCGCCCAGCGTTCCCGGACATTGGTGTAGTACGGCGGATTCGACATCATGAAGTCCTCGTACTTCTCGGTGACCACGTGCACGCCGGAACGGGTCACGTTGCGCGGTTCGTTGCCCTCGCCGTAACTGACCGCGAAGTCGAACACCACCCGCCCGTCCCGCACCACCTGCATGCGGTGGCTCGGGGCGCTCGCCTTGACGATCTGGCTGCGGCCGATGCGGAAATCCGTGGTCAGGTCGGAATCACCGTAATTGCCACCGCCCAGATCGAGTCCGTAGAGCCGCGCCGAGACGTGCACGCTCGTCCCCGGCGTCCAGTAGTTCTTCGGACGCCAATGCAGCCGGGAGCCCCCGTCGTCCGGAAACCAGGCCCACGCGCCCTCGGTGGGCGGGTCGGTGGTGATGGTGAGCGCCTTCTCCACCGCCGCCTTGTTCGTGACGGAGGACTTGAACTGCAGGATGAGCGGCGCCGCGATGCCGACCTCCTGGTTGTCGCCGATGTTCAGGGTCGCGGGAACCGTGCTCTTGGGTGCGAGGGTGCGGAACGAGCCATCGATCGGGATCGCCTTGCCGTCGGTGCCGACGGCGGTGCCGGACCAGGTGTAGGTGGCGTCGTAGCCGAGCGGCTCGGTGATGGTGAACCCGCGCCGGTCCGGCGCGAGTTCGCCGCGGACCTGCTTGCCCGCGGCGTTGGTCAGCGCGACCTGATCGATCGTGCCGTCGCTGATCGTCACCGAAACCGGGGCGGTCGGGTTGACGTTCGCGGCATCGTCGGCGGGGTTCAATGTCGCTGTGGCGATCGGGCCTGCGGCGGCACCCGGCTTGCCGGAGTCGCGGCCTATCGTGCATCCGGACGCCGAGGCGACGACCACCAGCAGGACAGCCGACACCACGGCAACCGATCTGCGGATCATCGGGCGGTGGTTCACTTCGTCGAATCTACGCGCGGCGCGCGGTCCATCCCGAAGTCGCAGCGTGTGGTGTCGGCCTCAGCGCGTCAGAGCGTGAGACCGACGGTGACCGGTTCCGGTTCCAAACGGATCCCGAAACGCTCGGCGACGCCGTCGCGGACCGTCCGGGCCAGCGCCACCAGATCGGCCGCGCTCGCGGCGCCGCGATTGGTCAGCGCCAGTGTGTGTTTCGTCGACAGTCGGGCGGGCGCCCCGTCGCCGGGAAAGCCCTTGGCGAATCCCGCCCGCTCGATCAGCCAGCCCGCGGAGAACTTGACCCCGTCCGGCGCCGGGTAGGTCGGCACCGCGACGTCGCCCACGTGAGCGGCGATCGCGGCGCGTACCTGCGCCTCCCGTTCCGGCGCGACCACCGGGTTGGTGAAAAACGATCCCGCACTCCAGGTGTCGTGATCGGCGGGATCCAGCACCATGCCTTTGCCCGCCCGCAACCGCAGGACCGCTTCCCTGACCTGCGCCGCGGGCCGGGACTCGCCGACCGCGGCGCCCAGCGTCGATGCCAGTTCGCCGTACCGCAGCGGCACGCTGGAACCGTCGGTGCGCAAAGCGAAGTCGACCGCGAGCACGACGGCGTCGTCACGGTGCTTGAGCACGCTGGTGCGGTAACCGAAGCCGAGTTCGCCCGGTTCCACCCAGCGAACCTCCCCGGTGGCGCGGTCCAGCAGGCGTGCCCGGCGCAGCAGGTTCGCCACCTCCGCGCCGTAGGCCCCCACGTTCTGCACGGGCGTCGCACCGGCCGAGCCGGGAATGCCGGACAGGCACTCCAGCCCGCCGAGGCCCGCGGCGACTGTCGCGCGCACCACGTCGTCCCAGTTCGCGCCGGCCTCGGCGACCACGCCGCCGTCGCCGATCTCGACACCGGTGGTGGCGACCCGCACCACCACGCCGTCGAAGCCGTCATCGGCGATCAGCAGATTCGAGCCACCGGCGAGCAGCAGTATCGGGACGCCCGCCGCGTCCAGCGCGCGCACCGTCGCGACCAGCGCCTCGGTCGTCGCGCAGTCGGCGACCAGAGCGGGCCCGCCCACCCGCAGTGTGGTCAGCTCCGAAAGCGGCACGTCCGCGCGCAGCCGCGCACCGGTACCGGCGAGGAGTTCCGACGGCACCACTCGTGAAGTTCGCACGATGCTAAACGGTAGCGTGCGCCCTGATGACCGCACGCTCGCGTATTCCGCCTCGGGCAGATCGGGGGCGTCACTCCCGAAGCTCGAACGCCCGGTTGCGGCGCCCACTGACAGCTATTCGCCAGCGTATTTCCACCGCAGGCAGCTCCGGCGGCACGACTCGTGCGGCTCCAGCGCCGCACGGTAGCGTGTGCACCCATGGCTACACCGCTGGCGTACACGGCCCGCTACTCTCATCCGCCCGCCGCGGTGCGCGCGGCTTTCGCGAACGACCAGTACTGGAAGGATCGCATCGCGGCGGTCGGTGGCCCCAACGCCCGGCTGGATTCGGTCACCGTCAGCGGTGACCAGGCGCGCGTCGAGATGGTGCAGGCCATCCCCGCCGAGCAGCTGCCGCCCGCGATCACCGCGGTGCGCCCCGGCGACCTGATCATTCCGCGCGCCGAACAATGGACCGGAGACGAGGCCACCTTCGAAGCCCGCGTCGAGGGCGCGCCCGCCGAGGTGCGCGGCACCATCACCCTGGCCGCCGAGGGCTCCGGCGCCGTCGCCACGGTCGAGGGCACCATCGAGGTCAAGATTCCGCTGTTCGGCGGCAAGATCGAGAAGGCGATCGCGGAGCACCTCACCGAGCTGTTGAAGAACGAGGCCGAGTTCACCGCCACCTGGCTCGCGGAGCACTGACCCACCCGGCGCGTGCGGGCATTGTTCGACGTCACACCCCACGGTCCCCGCGTTCGTGGCTGGTGGGTACTCCACCCGCCCGCCGAGGTCGGCGCCGTCGCACCCAGTAACGTGTGAGCCCATGGCACGCCGATTGGACTACTCCGCCCGCTATCCGCTGCACACCACGAAAGAGCTGTACGCGGCGCTGTCGAACCGCGACTACTGGGAAGCGCGGATGGAAGAGATGCGGAAGCTCACTCCCGGCAACCAGGTGGTCCGGCTGGAGGCGAGCGACGGCGGCATCGACGTCGAACTGCATCACGTCCTGCCCCGCGACATGCTGCCGGAGATCGCCCAGACGGTGATGCGCAAGGACATGGTGATCACCCGCAAGGAGTCCTACAGCCCGTACGACGCCGAGGAGACCACCGGCAAGTACTCGGCGTCCATCCCGGCGGGGCCCGGCAGCCTGGGCGGCGCCATCCGCCTGTTCCCCACCGAGACCGGCTGCACCATGCGCTTCGCCTCGGAGGCGAAGGTGTTCATTCCCATGGTCGGGCCGCGCCTGGAACAGCTGATGCTGGTCAACCTGGTCGACCTGTTCCGCGGCGAAGCAGAGTTCACGGTGCGGTGGCTGGAAGAACAGCACTCCACTCGCTGACCAAACCGGTCGGCACCATCACCCGCGGCACCACCGCCGTCAACCGTCTCCGCCGCAGCGATCGCTGGCTGATCAACGACGAATCCGTCGCCGACCGGTTGCGCGGCGCGCCTGATCCACTGGTGGTCGACCTCGGCTACGGCGCGAGCCCCTGGACCACGTTCGAGCTGGCCGCGCGGCTGCGCACGATCCGCCCCGACGTGCGGGTGGTCGGGCTCGAGATCGATCCGCGGCGCGTGGTGCCCGGCCGCGACGGCGTCACCTTCGCGCGCGGCGGCTTCGAATTGGCCGGGATGCGACCTGTGCTGGTGCGCGCCTTCAACGTGCTGCGGCAGTATCCGGAATCGGCGGTGCCCGAGGCGTGGTCGACCGTCCTGGCCGGGCTGGCGCCGGACGGCTTGCTGGTCGACGGCACCTGTGACGAGTTGGGCAGACGCTGCGCATGGGTCCTGCTCGACCGGGACGGGCCGCGCTCGCTCACGCTGGCCTGGGACCCGTTCACCGTGGAACGGCCCTCCGACCTCGCCGAACGCTTGCCGAAGGCGTTGATCCACCGCAATGTCCCCGGCGAACCGATCCACGCGCTGCTCGCCGCCGCCGATCGCGCGTGGGCGCACGCCGCGCCGATGGCGCCGTTCGGTCCTCGCGTCCGCTGGCGCGCGGCCGCGCAGGCGCTGCGCGCCGAGGGCTTCCCGATTCGCTGCTACCGCCGCCGACTGCGCGACAACGTGCTCTCGGTGCCCTGGCAGGCGGTCGCGCCGCTCGATCGAGGCTGAGGGCCGGTTTCGTCACGCTACGGCAAGCGCCTGGTACACCCGGCGCGCGGCGCGCGGCGACAAGCGCGCCCCCGCGTCGGTGATCTCCTCGCCCGCGCACCGGTGGATGGCCACCGCGTCGGCGACCACCTCGTTGAGAGCGGCCTGGCCGATATCGGCCTCGGCAAGGTCGAGCACCGTGCGCACCGGCGTCGTCACCAGGAACGGTCCCGTGGATTCCACGTCGGCGCCGGCCAGCGAGCGGCGCACCACCGCCAGCCGCGGCGTGACCGGCGGACGGCCCGTCCGGACCGACAGGTGCAGGAAGCGCGGGCGCAGGCTGCCGAGCCCGTGCAGCTCCGCCGCACTCTGGTGGGAAACGGCCGCGGCGCCGTCGAACCAGGCCGTCCACATCGCGTATTCGTCGAGTGGACCTTCCGGCCACCCGGCCAACCGCAGCATGCCGATTCCCGCCCTGGTCACCGAACCGTCGCCGAGGGCCACCCGCACCCGTGCCCCGCACCCCGTGCGCAGCACCTGCCGAGTCGTGAAGAAACCGGCGTGCCGACCCGCCCAGCGGCGCAGGACACGCCATCCTTGTTCCGCGGATCCGATCGCGCGGCTTGCCCCATCGCCAGCCATGGACATCAGGCTACGCTCGGATTTTGTGCTTCATGTCACATTCGAACCCCTCACTGCCTCCACAGAGACGGCTCAGAAAGGTCGGGAAGAATTTTGACCATGAGTACGAACGCAACCTCCACCTCGACGATCAACCGGCGAGGCCTGCTGATCGCCCTGACCGTGGTAGCGGTTCTGCTCGCCACGGTCCTGGTCGGCGGCGAGGCCTACGCCAGGCACACGGTCTCGAACTGCATCAGCTCGCAGTTCGAGAAGGAAATGGGATCGAAGATCGATGTGAGCTTCGGGCCCAAGCCGATGCTGCTCACCTGGATCGACGGCAAGGTGCCGTCGGTGCGCGTGAACAGTGCCGATTCCAAGTTCGGGCCCGCCGTCGGCATGGTGGTGCACGCCGTCTTCCGGGACGTCGACGTCGCCGACCACAACGGCAGCGTGATCGGTAGCTCCTCGGCCGACGTGACCTGGAGCAACGAAGGGATCAAGGAGACACTCGGCGGCATGGTCAGCGGTGTGACCTCCTCGGCGAGTTCCGGCATGCTCACCCTGGCGGTGCTCGGCGGCATCGCCGAACTCCAGCTGAAGCCGCAGATCGTGAACGGCGCAGTACAGGTGGAGACGATGTCGGCGGAACTGCTCGGCATCGGTCTGCCCGCCGATTTCGTGCAGAGCATCGTCGACCTGTTCACTCAGAGTCTGCAGAGCTACCCGCTCGGCATGACCGCGACCGAGGTGAAGGTCACCGATTCGGGCGTCGACGTTCATCTCTCCGGTGGGCGTGCGCAACTCGAGCCCGCCGGTAACAGCTCCGACATGCGCTGCTGACGCGCGGCGGCGCAACATCTTCGGGAGGCGCGGGGGCGAACCGGAAGGCCGCGAAGCCTTCCCGGCGCCGGTCAGGCCGGGAAACCGTCGAGCACGTCGCGCGACTTGGACAGCCCGAGCCGGGTCGCGCCCGCCGCGATCATCTCCGCCGCCGCCTCCGCGGTTCTGATGCCGCCGCTGGCCTTGACGCCGAGACGGTTGCCGACCGTCTCGGCCATCAATCCCACCGCGTGGGCGCTCGCGCCGCCCGCGGGATGAAATCCCGTGGAAGTCTTCACGAAATCGGCGCCCGCGCGTTCGGCGACCCGGCACACCTGCACGATCGCTTCGTCCGGCAGCGCGGCGGACTCGATGATCACTTTCAGCAGCGCCCGATCGCCCACCGCCTCGCGCACCGTGACGATGTCGGCGAGCACCGCGGTGTAATCCCCCGCGCGGGCCGCGCCGACGTCGATGACCATGTCGACCTCGGCCGCGCCCTGATCCACCGCGAGCCGCGCCTCGGCGCCCTTCACCAGCGAATGATGCTTGCCCGAAGGGAATCCGGCGACTGTCGCGACCACGAGCCCGGGGGCGCGCACCGGCAACATGGACGGCGACACACAGATCGCGAGCACACCCAACGCCCGCGCGTCTTCGATGAGCGTGTCGACCTCTTCGCGCGTCGCCTCCGGTGCGAGCAGCGTGTGATCGATCATGGCGGCCACTTCGGCCCTGGTCAGCGACGTGGAACTTGCCATGGGGTCAGAGTCTGGCACACGCGGCGCGAATTCCGTTGCGCGCCTGGCGGCACTTCCCGCACACTCGTAACTGATGGCGCATCGGAGAGCGTGACGCCACGGTCGACTGACTAACGTGTGCGGATGGGTCCTACTTCGTTCGGGAGGAGACGACTGTGCTGATCCGTCGCGAACGCGCCGACGACGCCGTTGCGATCGCGGCGGTGCATCGCAGCGCATTCGCACCGCGCTATGCCTCTGCCGACGCGTCCGGTGGTGCGTCCGGCGGCCGGGGTAGCGCGGATCCTCCCGAGGTGGACCTGGTCGCGCAGTTGCGTAGTGACGAGGGCTGGATTCCCACGCTCTCGCTGGTGGCGATCGAGCACGACAGCGTGGTCGGTCACCTGTGCCTGACCAGAGCCGCCGTCGGCCCGTTCCCGGTGCTGGCACTCGGCCCGATCGGCGTTCTCGCCGACCACCAGGGCTCCGGCGTCGGCTCGGCCCTCATGCACGCGGCTCTGGGCGCCGCCGACGCCCTCGACGAACCACTGATCGGCCTGCTCGGCAGCCTGGAGTTCTACCCCCGCTTCGGTTTCGTCCCCGCCGCTCGTCTCGGCATCACCCCGGACGACCCGGCTTGGATCAGCCACTTCCAGGTCCGCTCCCTGTCGGCCTACGACTCCCAGATCGTCGGCGAATTCCATTACGCGGAGCCGTTTTACAACCTTTGAGCGGCATCGCTCGGCTCAGGCGCCTCGATGCGCAGACCCACGCGCTGCACGGTATTCCGCACCTCGACCTCGGTGGGTTCCGCCCCGATCCGGTGCGCGCGGCGTTGCGGACGTTAAGCCCACGGGTTGATCACGGATACTCCGGCAGCTCGGAAAGGCGCGGTATCGCGAGTGGCGACGGCCATCCGAGCGGCGCCGGCTATCGCGGCGATATATCCGTCGGCCGTGCCGATCGCGGCTCCGGTGGCGCGGGCCGTGGCCACGAGTTCGGCGTACTGCGCGGAAGCAGTCAGGTCGAATGCGAGTACCCGTTCCGCGAAGAGAGGTAATACCCGGGCTTCGAACCTGTCGCGCAGATTGTCCCGCCGCCTGCCCGCGGGCATCGCGGCAGTCCCGAACCGCAGCTCGGCCACTGTGATGGCCGACAGGTACAGAGTGCGCAGCGGTTGAGCATCGATCCGAGCGACTACACGAGAGTCCGGCGCCTTCCGCAGCGGCTCGAGAATGACATTCGTATCGAGGATGATCACTCGAACTCCACGGGGGCGACGGGCTGCCGGTCACGGGCGTTCAACTCGTCGAGCTCCTCGTCGGTGAGTTCAACCTCCCGACCGATCTCCGCCGACATCGATCCGAGCTCGACCTGCGCCACAGGAGTGACGGCTTCGATGAGGATTGCCCGGACTTCCGCCTCCGTGCTGCGCCCATGCTGCGCGGCACGGACACGCAGCGCTTCCGAAGGCGCGGCCATCCCTGTGCGGCGCACCTGCGAGGATGAACGCATGAGTTCCGCTCCACCCGCCCTGGACGACCGCCGCTACGTGCTGACGCTCGGCTGTAAGGATCGTCCGGGCATCATCGCCGGGATCACGTCGTTCATCGCCGAGTTCGGCGGCTCGATCGTGGAGGCGGGGTACCACTCCGACGTGGAGACGGGCTGGTTCTTCACTCGCCAGGCGATCAAGGCCGCGACGGTGCCGTTCGGGCTCGCGGAGTTGCGTGATCGGTTCGCGGGGGTAGCGGCGGGCCTGGGACCGGAGACCGAATGGCAGCTGCTGGACTCCAGGTCGCGCCGCCGCGCGGTACTGCTGGTCAGCAAGGACGGTCACTGCCTGCACGACCTGCTCGGACGCGCCGCCAGCGGTGAGCTGCCCGCCACCATCGAGGCGGTGATCGGCAACCACCCGGATCTCGCGGGGATGACCGAGGCGCACGGGGTGAAGTTCCATCATGTGCCGTTCCCGAAGGATCCGGCCGAGCGCGGTCCCGCCTTCGAGGAGGTCCGCGCCCTGGTGGACGCGCACGACCCGCACGCGGTGGTGCTGGCGCGGTTCATGCAGGTGCTGCCCGCCGAGCTGTGTGAGCACTGGGCGGGCAAGGCCATCAACATCCACCACAGCTTCTTGCCCTCGTTCGTCGGCGCCCGCCCCTACCACCAGGCATTCGCCCGCGGTGTGAAACTGATCGGCGCGACCTGCCACTACGTGACCGCGGAACTGGACGCGGGCCCGATCATCGAGCAGGACGTCATCCGCATCGACCACGCGGACGAAGTGCGCGACATGGTCCGCCAGGGCCGCGACATCGAGCGGGTGGTGCTCGCGCGCGGACTGCGCTGGCACCTCGAGGGACGCGTCCTGGTGCACGGCCGCCGGACGGTCGTCTTCTCCTGACCGGCGCGCTCTCGGCGGGTCAGCCCGCGAGGTGCGCGCGGGCGGACTTGCCCGCCGCGGCGAGAACGCGGGCGAGTTCCTCGTTGAACCGCTCATGGGCTTCGACGTTGCCGAGATGGCCGGTGGGCAGCACCTGGTAGCGCACGAGGCTGCCGGTCTGCCGGAGTATCTCGACGATGCGCTCGGAGTGGACCGGCGGCGTCATGTCGTCGAACTGCCCGGAGATCACCGTCGTGGGCACCACCAGATTCCTGGCCGCCTCCCCGACGTCCATCGTGGCGAGCAGGAATCCGAACTTGGAACGCACCCAGGCCGGGCACGACCGCACGATGGCCATGCTGAACTCCAGCAGGTCGCCTTTCGCCGCGGTGCTGAGGATCTGGCGCGCGAACAGCCAGCGCACCGGCGCGATGGGCGGAAAGACGAGCGGGGCGCCCAGACCCAGCCTGCCGAACAGGAACGGCAGCGGTACCTTCAGTTGCAGCAACCGCAGCGGGCGGTTGAGCAGCGGCACGACCGTGGTCTCCAGGATCAGCCGATCGGCCGCCGTATTGGTGAGCAGCACCGCGTGCGCTCGGCGCGCGACCCGCTCCGGGTAACGTCCAGCCCACGCCTGCAGCGTCATGCCGCCGAGACTGTGGCCGACCAGCACGGCCCGCTGCCCGGGCGCGAGCGCGGCGTCGAGCACCGCGGCCAGGTCGTCGGCCAGCAGCTCCATGGTCACATCGCTCGAGCCGTACTCGCTCTCGCCATGGCCGCGCTGGTCGTAGGCGATCACGCGATAGTCGCCGGCGAACGCGTTGATCTGCGGATTCCAGTATTCGAGGCAGCAGGTCCAGCCGTGGACGAGCACGACGGCCGGCTTGTCCGACGGACCGTAGGCGTGTACCCGCAGCCGGGCGCCGTCCCCCGCGCGGACCGGGATCACCTCGCGGGGCGCGGTCGGTGGATTGAACGCGGCGGTCTGGTAGGTACGAGAACGCAGGTCGGCACTGTGCGCGGCGCGCAAGCTCCGGAGCAATCCCGGGAAGCTCGTCAACGCGGTCGGCAGCATGGCACGCATCGGACACTCCTTTGTGTTACTGCTAGATACAGTAACCCCGATTCGCGCCGCTTGCTAGTGCAAGCACTCTTACCCGTCGGCAGACTTCTTTCTCACCAGCGCGGACCCCGCTGCACCTCGTCCACCTTGGGCCGCACATCGGCCAAGTAGACACCCGTGGCGATGATCGCCGCGAAGGACAGTAGGCCCAGCCCCGCGGGCGAGAGAAGAAGCACGAGCACAGCCGCCCCGAGAATCGCCAGCCAGATCGGCTTGGTCAGTTTGTCCACCGCGGTGAACGCGTCCGGACGCTGACGCACGGCGTGGATCAGCGCGAAAATCGTCGCACCGAGCGCCGCCAGCCACAGCACCAGCAGGATCATCCCGGTCAATCCGTGCACCATATTCACCCCACCCATCATAGAAGCAACGCCCTCGCACACCAGGGGTGTGCGAGGGCGTCGAATCGCCTCAGCCGCGAGCCGTTCAGGCCTTCTTGGGGGCGGCCTTCTTCGCGGGAGCCTTCTTGGCGGCGGCGGGGGTGGTGGCCGCCTTCTTGGCCGGAGCCTTCTTGGCCGCACCGTTCGCGACGGGCGCCGGCGTGGCCTCGGTGGTCACCTCGACGACCTCGGCCTCGACGACCGGCGCCGGGACGATGTCCGCCTCGGTTTCCACCTCGGCCTCGAGCTTGGCCGGGCGGCCGAGCAGTCCGTTGACGCGTCCGACCACGTCCTCGGCGCGGCTCACCGCGTCGCCGTAGAGGGTCTCGACCTTGCCGATCCGCTCGTCGACGGTCTGGTTTGCGCGCAGCCGCTCGATGGTCTCCTCACCGCGAGCGGCGAGGTCGGCGTAGAGGTCCAGCGCCTGCCGGTAGTACTTCTCGGCCAGGGCGCGCAGCTCTTCGGCGGTGAACTTCTCGCGCAGCTCGGCGAGGTCGTCCGGCAGCTCCGACGGCAGGCCGGACAACCGCTCACGCAGCGTGTCGAACTGCGCCTGCACGTCGGCGGGGACGTTGGCGAAGCGCTCGCGCGCCTCCTCCACCCGGGCCTGCACCTCGGTGGCGACCGCGCGCTCGCGCACCTGCGCGACCACGTCGTTCACGGCGGAGTAGAGGGCGTCACCCGCGCCGACGGTGGCGAGCAAGGGCTTGGTGACGGTGGCGTTCTTCTCGGTCATGGTGTTTCGTTCTCCTGGCGTGGCGGAGTGTCGGTTGTCGTGCGCGGAACGTCGCTGTCCCATACGTCCCCCCCTGCCTCGTTTCCCCCGTTTTCCCGGCGAAACGATTCATAGATGTCCAGCAGCACCTGCTTCTGCCGCTCACTGATCGACGTGTCGGCGAGCAAGGCGTCCCGGACCGGACTGTGCGGCCGCTGCTCGAGATAGCCAGCCCGTACGTACAAGACCTCCGAGGAGACCCGCAGCGCTTTCGCGATCTGCGTGAGCACTTCGGCGGACGGATTACGCAGTCCGCGCTCGATCTGACTGAGGTACGGATTGCTCACCCCCGCCAGCTGGGCGAGCTGACGCAGCGAGACTTGCGCGGCTTCCCGCTGCGCCCTGATGAAGCCTCCGATGTCGTGCGCCGCATTGACGACGCGACCCCCTCGTTCCCCGATGCCGGACGAGTGCTCGTCCGATCTCTCGGTGTACTCGGCGGAAACCTCGGGCTGGTCTGCCATCACTCACCTTCTGGCGGTTGTACGGGTTCGATTCTAGGTCAGGGTGCTAGCTATTGCAAGCAGTCTGCTAGCAGTGTTTCGGCAAACGTTCCGCGTGCCGCGGATCACCCGCCGAACATCAGATGGGAAATCGTGTAGATCGCCAGTCCGGCAAGCGAACCGACGACGGTTCCGTTGATCCGGATGAATTGCAGATCCCGGCCGACCTGCAATTCGATCTTCTTGCTCGCTTCTTCGGCATCCCACCGGGCAACCGTGTCGGTGACCAGGGTGCTGATCTCACCGGCATAGTTTTCCACCAAGTACCGCGCGCCGCGGTCGATCCAGCCGTCGACGTTGGCGCGCATATCCGCGTCGTCGCGCAATCGCTCACCGAGCTGCTGCACGTTCTCGGCGACCTTGCGCCGCAGCGTGCTGCGCGGATCGTCGGCGGACTCCAGGATCAGCCGCTTCGCCGCCCGCCAGGTGGCCGAGGCCAGTCCGGTGATCTCCTCGCGGCCCATGATCTGCGCCTTGATGCGCTCGGCTTTCTTGATCATGGCATCGTCGAATTGCAGGTCCTCGGCGAATTCCTCCAGGAAACGGTTCGCGGCCAGGCGCACTTCGTGCTCCGGATCGGAGCGGATTTTCCAGGTGAACTCGACCAGTTCGCGATAGATCCGTTCCGAAAGCAGGATGTTGACGAATTTCGGCGCCCATTGCGGGGCGTCCCGCAGCACGATCCGATCGATCGTCTCCTGAGAGCCGAGCGCCCACTGGTGCGCGCGCTCGGCGAGCAGGTCCAGCAGCGCCAGCTGCCGGTTGTCGGCGAGCAGTTCGGCCAGCACGCGCCCGATCGGCGGACCCCACAGCGGCTCGGCGATCCGCTTGACGATGGTGTTGTCGATGACCTGTTCCACGTCCTCGTCGCGCAGTACGCCGACGACGGCCCGCAGGAGCGTCGAACTCTCCTGGGCCACCCGTGCGGCGTGCCCGGGATCGGCCATCCAGCGTCCGACCCGCAGGGAGATCTGGGCCGAACTCAGTTTCGCCGACACCACCTCCGGCGCCAGGAAGTTCGTGCCGACGAAGGTGCCGAGGCTGGCGCCGAGCTGGTCTTTCTTCCGCCGGATGATCGCCGTGTGCGGAATGGGCAGGCCGAGCGGATGACGGAACAGGGCGGTCACCGCGAACCAGTCCGCCAGCGCGCCGACCATGCCGGCCTCCGACGCGGCGCGCAGGTAGCCGACCCAGTCGCCACCCGCCCCGCGCGACTCGGTCCAGCGGCAGAACAGATAGATCGCGGTGGCCAGCGCGAGCAGGCCGGTGGCGAACGCCTTCATGCGCCAGAGGTCACGACGCTTGGCCGCCTCGTCGAGCACGGCGGCCAAGCCGACGGGCGCGGCGGCAGGCGCGGCGGGGCCGTCCGCCACCGCGGTGTTGCCGGGAGCTTTCTCCATGCCTCCCATTCTGCTGTGCGTGGCGAAATGGGCGAGCGGGCGAGCGGGCGAGGACACGCCAGGCGCGCCCGACACTGTGGTTCCTACCGCATCCGCGCCCAAAAGCGCATATCACGGGTATCGGGGACCTAAGCTGGTAGCCACCGGAGCACATACGAACGAGGGAGCCCACGCTGTCCACCGAAGACCTTGTCGATGTCGGCGAGCGACCGTCGGCGGTACGCGGCGGCCGGATGGACGGCCGCAAGCGCCGGTGGCGGCAACACAAGATCGACCGCCGCGAGGAACTCGTCGACGGCACGCTGGCCGCCGTACGCGCTCGCGGCTCCAACGCGGGCATGGACGAGATCGCCGCTGAGATCGGCGTCTCCAAGACCGTGCTCTACCGTTACTTCTCCGACAAGAACGACTTGGTCCACGCGACCATGCAGCGGTTCATCGAGACCACGCTGATGCCGCGGGTGTACGGCGCGATCAGCCTGGATGCCGACGAGTACCAGCTGGTCCGCTCCGCGCTGGCCGAGTACGTCGGGACGGTCGACGAGGATCCCGAGGTCTACCGGTTCATCATGGGCAACGGCTCGGCCGACCAGTCCTCGCTCGCGGAGTTCGAGAAGCTCTTCGCCGAGGTGGTGTGCGCGGTCATCACCGAGCGCGCCAAGGATCGGGGCGTGGCGACCGAGGGCGCGGCGCTGGCGTCGTACGTGCTGGTCGGCGGCATCCAGCTGGCGACGCACTGGTGGACCACCAACAAGTCGCTGTCGCGCGAGGCCGTGATCGACTACCTCACCATGCTCGCCTGGAGCGCGATCGAGGGCATGGCCCGCTCCGGCGGTTCGCCCGCGACGTTCAACGCGCAGCAGCACGTGCTGCCCGCTCCCGAGGCGCCCGGGCAAGACTGAATCGGCCCATGGGGCCTGCCGCTAGCTGGACCGCTTGCAAAAGTTCACTGGCACTCTCGACTTTGTCGAAACCTTGGCTAGTCTGAACCCGAGCGGTGCGCCGAGTGCGCTGCGTCACCGCCTGCGCCGTACTCGACGGCGGTCCACGCGGGACACCCCGGTGCCACGCGTCGCCGCCTGCGTGTCCGTCGCTACGACCGCGGCACCAACGGAGGTACCTCGATGGCGAAGCAAGTACCGACCTCTCGGCTTGCTCGTGGCACGAAACTGGGCGCGGTGGCAGCCGGCTCGGTACTTCGCACCCAGCGCACCCGATTGACCATGCGGGGCAGATCCGAGGCCGTCCGGGCGAAGATGGCCGAGGAGTCCATGATCCGCACCACCGAACAAGTGGTCACGGTGCTGGGCACCATGAAGGGCGTGGCCATGAAGCTCGGCCAGATGATGTCGGTGCTCGACCTGGATCTGGTGCCGGAGGACCACCGGGAACGGTTCCAGAAACGCCTGGCCGTGCTGCGCAACGCGGCCCCGACGGTCTCCTTCGCCGCCATGCGGCAGGTGATCGAGGACGATTTCGGCAAGCCGATCGACACGGTTTTCGCGGAGTTCGACGCCGAGCCGGTCGCCGCCGCCTCGATCGGCCAGGTATACCGGGCGCGGCTGCACGACGGCCGCCAGGTCGCGGTGAAGGTGCAGTACCCGGGCATCGACGCCGCGGTACGCGCGGATCTGAAGAATCTCGCGATGTTCCGCCGCGTGCTGCAGTCCGCGATGCCGTGGGTGACGCCCGCGGTGCTGGACGAGCTGCGACTGAATATGGAAGCCGAACTCGACTACCGGGCCGAGGCGGCCACCCAGCTGCAGATCGCCGAGCTGTACGCCGAGCACCCGTTCGTCATCGTGCCGCGCTCGCTGCCGGAGTTCTCCACCACGCGGGTGCTGGTCACCGAGTATGTGGAGGGCAAGGGCTTCGACGCGATCCGGCAGCTGCCGCAGGCGGAGCGCGACCGGATCGGCGAGATCATCTACCGGTTCTACATGGGGTCGTTGTTCACCTTCAACGAGTTCTGCGGCGACCCGCACCCCGGCAACGTGCTGCTGGCCACGGACGGCCGGGTCGGCTTCCTGGATTTCGGGTTGTTCAACCGGATGGACGCCGAGCACGTGCAATTCGAACTGATCTGTCTGCGCGCCGCGGCGGAGGATCGCGCCGAAGACCTGCGCGAGCTGATGATCCAGCGTGGCGTCATCGATTCACCGCAGGAGATCGGCGCCGAGGAGTGCCTCGAATACGTGCTGGCCGCCTCGGAATGGTGTCTGATCGATGAGGAACTGACCATCACCCCCGAACTGGCCAGCGGCGCCTTCCTGCTCGCGGTCGACCCGAGGGCCAGCGAGTTCACCGGCATGAAGCAGCAGAATCTGCCGCCGGAACACCTTTTCTCGCGCCGCGCCGACTTCCTGACCTTCGGCATGCTCGGTCAGCTCGGTTGCACCGCGAACTGGCATCGCATCGCCCGGGAATGGCTCTACGACGAACCGCCGGTCACCGAGCTCGGCCGCGCTCATCACAATTGGCTCGCCGACCGTCCCCACGCCGCGCCGCAACGGCCGCGCAAGAAGACCACGAAGTAGCCGCCGAGCGGCGACACGACTCCCAGAACGGAAGACCATGGCAGACACGCGGGAATACGACCTAGTCCTCTTCGGCGCGACCGGTTTCGTCGGCAAGCTGACCGCGCAGTACCTCCTCGCGGCCGCTCCGGAATCCGCCCGGATCGCGCTGGCGGGACGGTCGCTGGACAAGCTGACGTCGGTGCGTGACGATCTCGGCCCGACCGCCGCGGGCTGGGGCCTGGTGGTGGCCGACTCGACCGACCAGGCCGCGCTGGACGCGCTGGCGGCGCGCACCAAGGTCGTGGTCACCACCGTCGGCCCGTACCTGCGCTACGGGATGCCGCTGGTGGCGGCGTGCGCCAAGGCAGGCACCCACTACGCCGACCTCACCGGTGAGCCGCTGTTCATCCGCGACGCCATCGACGCCTATCACGAACAAGCCGTCGCCACGGGTGCGAAGATCGTGAATTCCTGCGGCTACGACTCGATTCCGTCCGATCTGAGCGTGTACCGGCTCTACCGCCGCACGGTCGAGGACAACACCGGCGAACTCGTCGACACCACGCTGGTGGCATCGCTCAAGGGCGGCGTCAGCGGCGGCACCATCGATTCCGGCCGCGCCATGATGGAGGCGATCGCCGCCGACCCGGCCAAGGGCAAGGTGATGGCGCACCCGTACTCGCTGAGCCCGGACAAGACGATGGATCCCGACGTGGGCCGCCAGTCCGATCAGGCGCTGTCGCGGGCGAGTGCCATCGACCCGAGTCTGGACGGGTGGGTGAGCACGTTCGTGATGGCCGCGCACAACACCAAGATCGTGCGCCGCACCAACGGGCTGCTCGGCTGGGTCTACGGCAAGAACTTCCGCTACCGCGAAGTGATGAGCGCGGGCAAGTCGCGGGTGGCGCCGCTGGTGGCGGCGGGCATGGCGGGCGGCATCGTGGCGGGCATGACCGCCGGCGCGCTGCTGTCGCGGGCGGCCGCGGGCCGCAAGCTGCTGGACCGTGTGCTGCCCAAGCCGGGTACCGGGCCGAGTGAAGAGGCCCGCAAGAGCGGCTGGTTCTCCATGAAGACGTTCGCGCACACCACCTCCGGCGCGAAGTACGTGGCCACCTTCTCCGGCAGCGGCGACCCGGGTTACCAGGCCACCGCGGTGCTGCTCGGTGAGAGCGGCCTGTGCCTGGCGTTCGACACCGACAAGCAACCCGAGCTCGCTGGCATCCTCACCCCGGCAGCCGCGATGGGCGACGCGCTGACCGATCGGTTGCGCGCGGCGGGCATGACCATCACCGTCGACCGCGCCTGACTCCGGTGAACCTCGCACGAAAGACGATGAACGCCCCCGCGCTCGCGGCGGTGTACGAGCGAGCCTGGCGGCCGACGCTGTTCTATCTCGCCAGCGGGCGGACGACCGCGTCCGACCGGCGCGACGCGGTCTCGACCCTGCGGCTCGGCGGCGCGCAGAAGGTGCTCGACATCGCTTGCGGGCCGGGTAATTTCACCAGATATCTGAGCGAAGCGCTGTCCGGCGACGGTTACGCGATCGGCTTGGACTACTCCGAGCCGATGCTGGCGCGCGCCGTCGCGGACAACGCCGGACCGCGCGTCGGATATCTGCGTGGTGACGCGCGCGTTCTCCCGTTCGCGGACGGAACCTTCGACGCCGTTTGTTGTTTCGGCGCGCTGTACCTCATTCCCGATCCGCTCGTCGCCGCCCGCGAGATGATCCGCGTCCTCGCTCCCGGTGGCCGCATCGCGATCACCACCAGTCACCGAGCCGCCAACCCGATCGGCGAAGTGAGCCGTGTGGTCGGCGGTTTGAGCGGCCTGCGGGTGTTCGGCACCCGGACTTTTCCCACCCTCTTCGCCGAGCAGGGGTTGGTGGAGATCGACCAGCGGGTCCATCGCCTGCTCCAGTACGTCAGCGCGACGAAACCCGCCTAGCCTCGGCCTTCCCGGCCGTAACCGGCGGTGCTCGACCCCGTCATTTCGTCACCCTCGTCGGCGACGATCAGGGCGGGGACGGGGTTGCCTGCGCGGCCGCCGAGCACGTCAGGACGGCCGTGGACGCGAGCCGAGATCGACCATGCGGTGCAGGATGGCGGGAGCGAGGGCCAATTCGAATTCGGTTCCGCTGCTTTCGAAGACGAATGCGAGGTAGTCACCGCGAGGGACCGGGGCCAGCCGGACGGAGCACTGCTCCCCCACGATCACCCAGCCGCCGACGGTCAATCGATCGGACATCGCCCCTCCCACCCTTCGACACTTGCGACAACTGGACTATGCCAGTTGCGGCAAATGGGTGTCAACGGCGGAAATCGGTCGCTGAGCTGGCGAAATACTCTCGGTGCAAGATGGAAACGCCGGGCGGGTGAACGCTTTCGCGGTACTCCAGCGCGACACCGTCGACGTCGCGGCCGATGCGGTGCACGACCAGCACCGCCGCCGGGTGGGCGAGCGCGAGATGGCGGCATTCGTCCTCCCCGGCCAGCCGGGCGCCGACGCTCTCGCGCACGACCGCGGCTACGCGCCCGAGCGCGGCTTCCAGGTACCGCGAGGCTTCCCCGTGCAGCGGCTCGGACCCGAGTAACAGCGCAGCGGCCGAAACGAATTCGCCGGGATACCAGCAGGTGACCAGTCGCGCCGCTCCGGAATCGTCCTCACTGAGCAGCTTTCGGACGATCACCGCGCTCGAGGCGGGAAGGCCGAGCGCGTCGGTGACCTCCCGCGGGCCTTCCACCACCTCCGCTCGCAGTACGGTCACCGACCGGCCAACGGGCGAAGACGACTGGTATCGGGGCGCGCTCTCCCGCAGCAGGGCGGGCTGTTCGGCGACATAGGTGCCCGACCCCCGGCGGGACCTGACGATTCCCTGCTGCCGAAGGATGTTCAGCGCCTTGGCGGCGGTGGGCCGCGCCACCCTCCACTGCGCGGCGAGTTCTCGCTCGGACGGCACCTCGGCGCCAACGGCCAGCTCACCACGCTCGATCAGCTCCCGCAGATGCCCCGCGATCCGCAGGTATTTCGGGACCACGCCCTCGATTCCGGTCACCGGTCGCCTTCCCCTGCGGACACCGCCCCTCGGACCGCTGGTCAGTGTAACAACGACGGAGGCGGCCGCCGAGGGACGAGCACAAGCCCGGACCCGACGCGGTCCGCCGCGCTGTACCGCCCGGTAAAGTGCGAGTCCGATACAGCGCGGTACGAACAGGACCGAGCGGAAGGGGGCTTCCACGTGGCGGTACCCGATACCGGACAGAGGACGGCGCGAGAGCTGTACGCGGCGGCCATCGGCGTGGGCGGGGGCGAGCGGTTCGAGCTGGACACCGCCGTCGCGGAGAACCTCGCCGCCGCATGCGATCGACTGGTCGACGATCTACGCCGCGCGATGGCGGGCGAACACCTGATCACCGACGTGACCGGGTTTCCCGACCTGCCCACCGGCCACGGCCTCACCCGCGGATTCGCCGCGAAGGGACGCCAGTACCTGGACACCCTGGCCGCGTTCCAGGAAACGGCGCTGCTGTTCAAGGCCGCCTATCTCGCCGCGGCCAACCGGCTCGCCGACGCCGAGGCGGCGAACCAGGCAGCGCTGCGGCTGATCGCCGACTACCTGGAGCCCCGTTGAGCACGCGGCCGCGCGCCGGAACCGACTGAGGGGACGACGGATGGGAGACTCCGCGGCACGCGCCGCCGCCGACGGCATCCGGCGGGAGCTGGCCGGATTCTCCAGCGGGACAGCAGATCCCGCCTACGCGCCGGACCGGGAGCTGTTCGGCGCCTACACCCATCAGCAGATCTGGGATCTGGTGCACGAAACGCTCGACCCGGCGGCGCTGGGCCGGGTCGCCACGGCATGGCAGGCGAACGCCGCCGCGGTGGCCGAAGCGTTCCAAGTGTTCTCCGATGCCGCCAACCGAGAGTTTGCGCGCTGGTCCGGCCGCGCCGCGGATGCCGCGGTGGGGGCGACCAGGCAGTTCGTCCGCGCGGGCGGGGACGTGCACGACGTGTGCCGGGCGGTCGCCCGGCTGATGGAGTTGAATAGCGATGCCGCGCAAACGGTCCGGGGCGCGATCGCGCCGCCGCAGCGATATCGGCCGCTGGCGGACCCGGCCGCCGAAGCGGTTTACGGTGGAAAACGTAGGATGGAACACGATAGTGCGGCGGCAGACATCGAGGCGGATGTCCGGGACACGATGACGTACGTCTACACCCCGACGATGCCCGCCACCGGCGATCACGTTCCCCGATTCCCCCAGCCGCACGAAGGCGCCGCGGCCGACGGCGCACCCGGCGATCCGGATTCCGTCCGCGGAGGCGGCGCACGGTGAAATGGGTGCTCAGCCCGGACGAATTCACGCATGTCTGGACGAACGAAACGAGCCTGGACCGCAGGCCCTACCCGGTCAACATGGTCCCCTCGGCCACGGCGCGGACCGAGTCGGAATACCACGCCCTCCGTCTGCCGCAGCGCTTCGCCCGCCAGGCCGACCCCGATCTGGCCGCCGCGCTGATGCTCTGCGCGCGCAACGACGCAACCACCATCACCGTCTCCGGCGAACGCGCGGCGCTCGCCCGCAACGGAAGCGGCCCGGAGGCCGAGCAGATCCTCGCCTTCGCCGCGGTGGTGCACAACCACGCGGGCATCCTGGTCGCCACGCCCGACCGGGTGACCGTGCAGATGTGCCATGCCCGCGCTGTGGGCGAACGCCTGGTGCAGATCATCGGGTCGGCGCGGCCGGGCAGGCTCGCCCCGATGCGCGAGCCGCAGGACGCCGTGCTGAGTCCGGACCGCACCGAGCCGTTCGTCACCAATGGTCATCGCGGGGCGGCGAAATTCCGCCAGACTCTGCGCAAGCCGGTGGACGGGCGCGGCTTCATCACCGTCACGGTGGAACCCGAGAACCCGATGTCCCCGCCCACCCGCCACCGCACCTGGCTGGACTTCACCGGCGACGGCCGCTACCTGCTGACCACCGCGCACGATCTCGTCCTCACCCCCGTGTCGGACGAGGAGTTCGCCACCCAATTCCTGCGGCTGGCGCAAGTGTGACCAGGCGCAACCGCCGCGTGGGTAGGTTGAGACCATGCCCGAACAGTGGACGATGTGCCCTACCGAAGCCATGAAAGCCGATGGCCTGCGCGTGGCGGAACTGGACACCTCCGGGACACCGGGGTTCTCCGGCGGCAAGAGAGCAGGACTCGCGCTGCTCGCCGAACGCAGCCAGGTGCTGTCGGATCTGCAGGAGAAGCTGTACGCCAACGGCCGCTCCGGCGGCGACCGGCGCAACGTGCTGCTGATCCTGCAGGGCATGGACACCGCGGGCAAGGGTGGCATCGTCCGGCACGTCATCGGCTCCGTCGACCCGCAGGGCGTCGACCACGCCGCCTTCGGCGTGCCGACACAGGAGGAGAGACGCCATCACTATCTGTGGCGCATCCGCAAGGCGCTGCCGCGCGCGGGGCAGCTCGGGGTGTTCGATCGCTCGCACTACGAGGACGTGCTCGTCGTGCGCGTGCACAACCTGGTGCCGCCCACGGTGTGGGAGCCGCGCTACGACGAGATCAACGCGTTCGAGCGGGAATTGGTGGACGAGGGCACCACGCTGGTGAAGGTGGCCATGTTCGTCTCGCTCGACGAACAGAAGAAGCGGCTCGCCGAGCGGCTGGAACGGACGGACAAATACTGGAAGTTCAACCCGGCCGACATCGATGAGCGCGCGTACTGGCCGGCCTATCAGGAGGCGTACCAGGCGATGCTGGACCGCACGTCCACCGAGTACGCGCCCTGGTACGTCGTGCCCGCCGACCGCAAGTGGTTCTCCCGGCTCGCGGTGACCGAACTGCTGATCGCGGCTCTCGAGCGGCTGGACCTCGACTGGCCCGGGCCGACGTTCGACGTCGAGGCGCAGAAGAAGCGCCTGGCCCGGGCCTAGGGCGTCGTCCTCAGGCAACCAAGGGCCGGACTTCCTCGGCGACGAACCGGAGGAAAGCGGCGGCGTCCGGGTCGTCGGCGGTGGTCTGGAGGACGACGGTGTCGGCGCCCGCTTCGGCCAGCATGGTCACGGCCTCGGCGATCGCGTGCGCGTCACCCGCCACGCCCGCCTTCGGCGCGTGCGCCGGGGTGCGTTCGGCTGCCAGGCGCGCCTCGGCATCCGGGCCGGTGACCGCCAGCAGGTTCGCCACTACGCGGTGGACGTCGGTGCGCCCGGACGCGGCACGCCCCTCGTCGATCAGCGTCCGCGCGGCGCGGACGCCGTCGGCGTCGGTGATCGAATCCAGCAGCGTGCCGTCGGCGTGCTCGCCCGACAGCCGGATCGAGCGCGGGCCGCGCGCACCCGCGTAGACCTTCGGCGGCGTCGCGGGCGGCCAGTCCAGTGCGACGGCGTCGAGCCGCACGTAGCGGCCCGAGACGGTGACCCGCTCACCGGCCAGGAGCGCGCGCAGCGCGGTCACATGCTCGCTCAGCAAGGTCACCGGCGACTCGACGCGGGCGCCGACCTGCGCCATCCAGCTCTGCACGCCGTGTCCCACTCCGAGAAGGAACCGGTCCGGGAACAGCCGGTGCAGGGTCGCCGCCTCCATCGCGGTGAGCGCGACGTTGCGCAGCGGGACCGGTAACAGCCCGACCCCGACGCGCACCCGTTCGGTCCAGGCGAGTGCGGCCGCCGCGCTGGCGATCCCGCTCTCCAGGAAGCAGTCCTCCCACAGCCACAGCTCCTCCAAGCCCGTGGCCTCGGCCACTCGGGCGGCCTCGCGCAGTAGTTCGGGCGGATTTTGCGGGCGGAATACAGCGCCGAGAACAGTCATCCCACTATTCCTACCGGCTGCGGCCAGCGGATGCTCAGGGCAGTTGCCCTGCGTTGCCCGAGCCCGGCCGGTGCGGCGGCCAGCCGGTGTCGGCGATCCGTCCGGTGTGCACGAATTCGCCCCAGCGGCTGCGGGTTCGGCGGCCGAGCGCGTCGATCTCGCCCGCGGTGAGCGGCGCGAGCATGGGAGCGGCTTGCCAGGTGTCGCCGTCGGCGAATAGCAGCGGTAGTTCGATGCAGTGGCAGGCGCCGTACGGATTCGCCGGATGGAGTCGTCCCGCCCGGTAGCAGTACACGCGCGCGCCCGCGTCGGCCAATTCGTCCGCGAAACGGAACAATCCGTCCTCGAATGCCTTTCGGCTGATCAGCCGCTGGATCGCCACGTCGAGCCGGGCGCCGGTCACCGGCAGGCGCCGTAGTCTGCCGAAGACCGGATGCGGGCCGCCGTAGAACGCCCGGGCCTCCTCGGCCGCGCAGCCGAGCAGCACCGGCAGTTCGGCGGCCGTGTTCCGCACCGTTTGCCGCCAAGCGCGCTCGCCGGGCAGTTCGCCCGCATCGGCCACCGGCGAGAAGGGTGGTGCGGGGTTGAGCGCGGCGGGGCCCGCTATCCGGCGCGCCGTCCGTGCCTGCGCGGCGAGCAGGTCGGCCACCGGTGCGGAGCGCGGGTCGGCGCCGAGTTCGGCGAGGAACATCGCCCCCACTCGCTCGGCCCGCCGGTGACTCCTGAACCCGATACCGAAGGGCGCGCTCTGCACGATCGCCTGGGCGAACAGGGTTCTGGCTGCCGCGATGCCGAGCAGCGCGACGACCGACTGCGCGCCCGCGGACTGTCCGGCCAGGGTGACCCGCTCCGGATCACCGCCGAACTCGGCGATGTGCTCGCGCACCCAGCGCAGCGCCGCGATCTGGTCGTCCACACCGCGATTCCCGGCCGAGATGCCCGGTGCGCGGAGGTACCCCAGCACACCGAGCCGATAGCTGACCGTTACGACCACCATGCCGGTCTCCCGCACGAGCCGGTCCGCGTCGTACAGGTTCCATTGGCCGCTACCCGCGAGATAGGCGCCCCCGTGCAGCCAGACCAGCACCGGACAGCTCCCGGGTTCGGCGCCTGCGGGGGCCGTGACGGTGACCGCCAGGCAGTCCTCCGACTGCGGCAGACTCTCCGCACGGCCCATCACACCTTCGAGTCGTCCCGGCAACTGCGGTGCGACGGCATACCGGCGCGCCGCGTCGAACACCTCCTCCGGTGGCTCGACCGGTCGCGGCGCGCCGAACCGTTCGGCCCGGGCGTACGGGATTCCGCGGAACACCGCGACTCCGGCGCGGACCTCGCCTCGCCAGCGCCCGGAGGCCGCCATGACATGGTGCATGCCATTCTCACTTCCTATCGCAAGTCGACTTGCGATAGCTCTCTACGCTAAGACCGCCCCCGGTGCAACGCAAGGAGACTTGCGATAATCACCGCATGACTGACTCGCCCGGACAGATCCGCGGCGCGCGTCTGCGCAAAGCCGTCCTCGACGCGACGCTGGCCCGCATCGAGTCGTGCGGCATCGGCGCCGTGCGGATCGCCGACGTCGCCGCGGACGCGGGCGTCCACGAGACCTCGATCTATCGACGGTGGAAAACGCTGCCTCGGCTGCTTCTGGAGGCTCTGCTGACCCGCGTGGCCGAAGAGATCCCACTGCCGGACACCGGGACGTTGCGCGGCGATCTGGAGCGGTTCATGGCCGATCTCATCCGTTTCGCGCAGACGCCGACGGGCCGGGCCTTGATCCGCGGCAGCGTGATCACCGAGGCCGATCCCGAAGTGGAGGGTTTCCGGCGCGAATTCTGGGTGCGGCGGCTATCGGCCTCGGAAGAGATCGTCCGGCGGGCCATCGCCCGCGGCGACGTGGCCGCGACGGTGGACCCCCGGTTGACCGTGCTGACCCTCGGCGGCCTGGTCCATCTGCACGTCACGCAACTGGGCGGCGAGCTGCCGCCCGGACTGGCCCGCGACGCCGTCGATCTGATCCTCACCGGAATCACCCGCGCCGAACCCGCCGCCGGGTCGGACTCCGCCGGTATCACCGGTAGCGGGACGAATGTTACGGAATCTCTCAGGTAGGCCGACCATGATGGCCGCAGTGGGCCGATCACCCGGCAAGGTGGTCGGCGGATCTACGATCGTGGCGGCAGGAACCGTCCGGCGAGCGAAAGGCGTGGTGAGCGCACGGTGAGCAAAAACCAGGGTGGGAAGTCGAACCCGCTGCTGGCGGCGGAACGCGCCGACCGCAACCGCAAGATCTTGATCCAGGTGGCCGTCGCCGCCGTGCTCGTCGCGCTGATCGCGGCGATCGGCATCGGCATCGCGGTGAAGAAGGCCCGCAAGGACGATCCCGGTCCCACCCCGTCCATCGCGGCCACCGGCACCGCGAACGCGGGCACCGTGCCCGGCTCGCTCACCGACAACGGCGCCGTCCGGATCGGCAAGCCGGACGCGAAGGTCACCGTGCGCGTCGTCGCCGACCTGCAGTGCCCCGCCTGCAAAGCGTTCGAGGCGGCCAACGGACAGGTGCTCGAGGACGCGGTCACCAACGGCACCGCGGTCGTCGAGTACAACATCATCGCCTTCCTGGACAAGGCCTCCACCACGCGGTACTCCTCGCGCGCGGCCAACGCCGCCTACTGCGTCGCCGAGGCCGACCCGTCGAAGTACCAGACGTGGCTGAAGACGATGTTCGCGCAGCAGCCGCCGGAGGGCGGCGCGGGTCTGTCCGACGACCAGTTGGTGCAGATCGCCAAGAGCGCCGGCTACACCGACGACGCGGTCGCCCAGTGCATCACCGACCACAAGTACGACAAGTACGTCCAAGCCCGCACCAAGGAAGTGCTGGAAAGCGGCATCCAGTCGACTCCCTCGGTGTTCGTCGACGGCAAGAAGGTCGAGTCCAGCCAGGAGATCTTCGGCACCGGTGGCCTCGCACCCGCGATCAACGCCGCCGCGGGCCGATGATCACCGCGGGACCCCGGGCCGCCTGGGTCCTGCTGATCGGCGGGTTGGCCGGTTGGCTGGCCGCGGTGGCGCTGACCGTGGAACGGTTCAAGCTGTTCACCGATCCCGGCTACACGCCGTCGTGCAGCATCAACCCGATTCTGTCCTGCGGGTCGGTGATGGTGACCGATCAGGCCGCGGTCTTCGGATTCCCGAATCCGCTGATCGGCGTCGTCGGGTTCTCGGTCGTCGTGACGCTCGGCGTGCTGTCGGTGGCGGGGGTCGGTTTCCCGCGCTGGGTCTGGGGGGGACTGTGGCTGGGCACCCTGCTCGGCGTCGTCTTCATCGGCTGGCTGATCTTCCAGAGCCTGTACCGGATCAACGCGCTGTGCCCGTACTGCATGGTGGTCTGGGCGATCATCACGCCGCTGCTCGCGGTGAGCACCGACCAGCTGTGGGGGCGCTCCGGAGGTCCGCTCGGCGTGCTCGCCGAGTGGCGGTGGACGATCGTCGCGCTGTTCTACGCCGTCGTGCTGCTGCTGGTCTTCCTGCGCTTCCAGGACTACTGGCTGTCGCTGGTCTGATCCGGATCAGTTCGGCGGGCCCGCGACCAGCGCCACGGGCACTGTGCGCGCGCCGCCCGCGCCGGTGATGCCCAACCGGACGGTGTCGTTGGGTTTGCGCGTATTCAGGGCGGCGCGCAGAGCCTGGGCGCTGCTGACGGTGCGGTCGTCGATGGAGGTGATCACGTCCCCGGCGGCCAGACCGGCGGCGTAGGCGGGCATGCCGTAGATCGCCACATCCACGCGGGCGCCCGTCCCGGAAGGCAGCGCGTTCGAGATGAGCACACCGAGTGTGGCCGTGGGGCCGATGTGCACGGTCTCGGTAGGAGTGCCCGAGCGGATCTGCTGCACCACCCGCATCGCGGCGTCGATCGGCACCGCGTAGCCGTTCGCCGGATGGTCGGCCGGGCGCGCCCCGTCGCCCGAGGCCGCGGCGATGACGCCGACCACAGAGGCGTTCCGATCGGCCAGGGCTCCGCCGGACTGCCCCGGGGTGACCGGCGCCGCGACCTCCAGCATCCCGCTGAGCGCCTTGCGTGACAGATCGGCGGCGTTGATCGCGACAATCGCGCTGTCCAAGTCGGTGAGGGGGCCGTGCACCGCGGTCGGCGTTCCGCCGGTCCCGCCCGCGTTGCCGATCGCCACGACCTCCTCACGCAGCCGCAATCCGGCCGAACTGCCGATATTCGCGGTCGGCAGCCCGGTGGCGGCGGCCAGGTCGAGCAGCGCGATATCGGCTTCGGCGTCGTAACCGAGCACCACCGCGTCGTAGACCTTGCCGTTGCCGACGTCGGTGACCGTCACGGTGTCCGCGCCCTTGACCACGTGATGGCTGGTCAGGACCTCCCCGTCGGCGGTCAGGACGATGCCAGACCCCGCCGCGCCGGGCCCGGACCGCTCGGCCGAGGCGTTGATGTTGACCAGCGCGGGCCGCACCGCCGCGGTGACGATTCCTGGGTCGAGCGGCGCGGGCGGAGCGAACGCGACCGAGGCAGCGGTCCCGGCGGGGTCGCGCCCACGGTCCGGCAGATCGCCGCGATAGCCGAGAAAAGCCGCGACCGCGAGCATGAGGGCGACGACCGACACGAACACCCGGCCACCGCCCGGCGTGCGCCGCGCCCCGGTCCATTGCTGCCGTTCTTCGTCCATGGCTCTCCCGCCTCGGCCGAACCGCTCACCGATTCCATTGTCGCCGGAGAACGCCGCCGAAGATCATCGAACGCCGGACCGCGCTGAAAAAGGGCCCGTGAGCGTGCCTTTCTCGTGTCACAGTTGGCAACCGCACCCATGCGGCGGTAGGCATGTCTTCATGCACACAGCCGCCGCCTACGCCCTGCCCGCACCCGATGGCTCGTTCGAGAAGGTGACGATCCAACGCAGGGAGCTGGGTCCGCACGATGTGCTGATCGACATCAAGTTCGCGGGCATCTGCCACTCCGACATCCACACCGCGCGCGACGAGTGGGGTGGCAGCCGCTACCCCTGCGTGCCCGGGCACGAGATCGCGGGCGTGGTCGCCGCCGTCGGCTCCGCGGTCACCCGGCATCGGGTCGGCGACCGCGTCGGCGTCGGATGCATGGTCGATTCCTGCGGCGTCTGCGCGCCGTGCCTGGCCGACGAGGAACAGTACTGCACCGCGGGCGCGACCATGACCTACGACAGCGTGGTCGACCCCGCGGTGCAGCCCGGTGGCCATACGCTCGGCGGTTACTCGACGCGGATCGTGGTGACCGAGAACTTCGTCGTCGCCATCCCCGAGGGGATCGGCCTGGATGTCGCGGCGCCGCTGCTGTGCGCGGGCGTCACGCTGTACTCGCCGCTGCGGCACTGGGGGGCCGGACCGGGCAAGAAGGTCGCGATCATCGGTATGGGCGGCCTCGGCCATGTCGGGGTGAAGCTCGCGGCCGCCATGGGCGCCGAGGTCACCGTGCTGAGCCACTCGCTGAGCAAGCAGGACGACGGCAAGCTCTTCGGGGCGAGCGCCTACTACGCGACCAGCGACAAGCAGACCTTCCGCGAGCTGCGCGGCCGGTTCGACCTCATTCTCAACACGGTGTCGGCGAACCTGCCGATGGACGACTATCTGCGTCTGCTGAACCTGGACGGCACGCTGGTGATCCTGGGTCTTCCCGAGAACCCGATCAGCGTCAAGCCGTTCAACCTCGCCAAATACCGCCGTTCGCTGGCGGGCTCGATGATCGGTGGCATCGCGCAGACCCAGGAGATGCTGAACTTCTGCGCCGAGCACGGCATCGGCGCCGAGATCGAGCTGATCGCCGCCGACGAGATCGACGGCGCCTACGACCGAGTGGTGGCCAGCGACGTGCGCTACCGGTTCGTCATCGACGTCTCGACCATGTGAGCCTGCTCGCCGCACCGGCGCGGCCCGCGATGTCCGGCCGCGAACCGGCCGCGGCGTGGGTACCTTGGCGGTGTGCCTGTGCAGGACGAGGACCAGACGCCACCCGCCGACGGCGCCCGTGACATGCCGCCGTGGTTGCCGCGTGCGTTCCTGCTGGCCGCGGCGACGATCACCGGATTGCTGGCGGCGTTCTGGGTGCTCGAGCGGTTGCAGGGCCTGCTGACGGTTCTGCTGGTCTCGCTGTTCCTCGCCTTCGCGATCGAGCCCGCGGTGAACTGGCTGGCGCGGCGCGGCATGCGGCGCGGACCCGCGACCGGATTGGTGTTCCTCGGCCTGACGGCCCTCGTCGTCGCCTTCCTCTGGACGCTGGGCGCGCTGCTGGTCGAGCAGGTCACCACCTTGGTGAAGCACGCCCCCGACTACGCCGACCGGGGCGTGGAGTGGATCAACCACACCTTTCACCAGGATCTGTCCAGTACGGACATCCAGAAGTACGCGACCGACTGGAGTTCGACCCTCGAGGGCTATCTCACCGGATTGGCGGGCAACGTCTGGGGCATCGGCACGGCCGCGCTCGGCGCGCTCTTCCAGGGTCTGGGCATCCTGCTGTTCACCTACTACTTCGCCGCCGACGGCCCCCGGATCCGCACCGCCGTCTGCTCGCTCCTGCCGCCGCGCCGCCAGCGGCATGTGTTGCGCGCCTGGGATATCGCGGTGGAGAAGACCGGCGGCTACATCTTCTCGCGGGGCCTGCTCGCGCTGATCTCGACCCTGGCGCACTACGTGATGCTGCGGATACTGGACGTGCCGTCCGCGTTCGCCCTGGCGCTGTGGGTCGGGGTGGTCTCCCAGTTCATTCCCACGGTCGGCACCTATCTCGCCGGTGCGCTGCCGGTGATCGTCGGTCTGGTGCACGGCCCGAGCACCGCACTGTGGATTCTCGGCTTCATCGTGCTCTACCAGCAGTTCGAGAACTACGTGCTGCAACCGCGCATCACCGCGACCACCTTGGACATGCACGCGGCCGTCGCTTTCGGTGCGGTGCTGGCGGGCGCGGCGCTGCTCGGCGCGACCGGCGCGCTGCTCGCCATCCCGGTCACCGCGACGGTGCAGGCCTTCGCGGGCGCCTACATCCGCCGCTACGACGTCGAGGCCGACGTGGAGGCGGATATCGAGCGCACCGGCCCGACCAAGCGGCGCCGGAAGCTCGCCCGGCAGTTGACTCTTCGGCTGGCAGGTCGTCACAAGCCGCCCGCGGAGTGAAGGCGGATCCGGCCGCCGCTCGGATCTTCTCGGTGCGGAAGTCCTACGGGTAGCCAGGGATCGCGCGCCGATGTAGAACTTCTCGGAAACGATTCGCACCGACTCGGTGCCGAAGGCTGGATGGGAACAATGCTGAAGCGGCCGCCGGACCTGGCCTTCGATCTCGGCAAGATGCACCGCAGGCGCAACGATGTGGCGGCGGCGCGGGAGGCGTTCCAGATCGCCATTGCCTCCGGCCATCCGAACTGGGCGCCGCTGGCCGCCGCCGAGCTGGGCGGACTGCTCAGCGCGACGGGCGACAAGCCCGCCGCGGAAGGCGCCTACCACGTCGCAGTCGACTCCGGCCACGAAGACGCGGCGCCGCGCGCGGCCTACAACCTCGGCCTGCTGCTTGCCGAACGCGGCGACACCGCGGCGGCCGAAGCGATGTACGAGCGCGCCGCCGCGTCCGGTCATCTCGACGCCGCCCCGCGAGCCTGGATCAATCTGGGTTATTCCCGCGCCAAGCGCGGGGACTCGGCCGCAGCGCGCACGGCTTACCAGCACGCGATCGACGCGGGTCCCGGCGACATCGCCCGGCTCGCGCTGTCGAACCTGGCCTACCTCCTGCGCACCGAGGACGACCTGGACGGCGTGAAAGCCGCCTACCGCACGGTCATCGACGGCTGGCCCGCCGATCAGGCGCGCATCGTCGCGGGAGACCTGGTTCAGCATCTCGGCGAGGCAGGCGATCTGGTGGGGGCCAGAGAGGTCAGCCGGTCGCTGGCCGAATCGGACGATCCCGCTGTCGCCGCGCGAGCGAGCTTCGACATCGGTGTGTTCAGCGAGCAGCTCGGCGAGCCGGACGTGGCGCTGGCGGCCTTCCAGCGCGCACTCGATTCGACGGATGCCGAAGCTCGCGTCCGGGCCGCGGCCGCGCTCGCGCCGATCTATCACGAACGCGCCGCGACCGTGCTGCGCGAGACGGACTGGGCGGGGCTCGCGCACGCCCAGGGTCCCTCGGATGACGCTCCGGCCATGCTCGCCGACCTGATCGGCGCGACGGTCGAAGACCAGGTGCGCGGCATCGTCTTCCTCTTCTCCGCCGTCCTGCACCAGGGATCGATCTACTCCGTCACCGCGCCCGCCGCCGAGGTCGTGCTCGGCGCCCTGCTGCACGAGCGCACCGACGTGACCTATGCCCGCGCCTGGGTGCGTGAGCCGCAACCGCTGCGCTTGGAGCTGCTCAACTGGCTGCACGAGGTGATCGCCACCGCCGCATGGCAATCCGCCGCCGAGGACGACGCCGAGCTCACCGCGGCCGACCGCGCCGCCGCCGCGGCCTGCTTGGCGCTGCTGCCACGCGTGCGTGCCGCGACATCGGCCGCGCTGGCCATGGCCGAGGCCGGCGCGGTGGCCGATGCCGCCACCGAGGTGCTCGCGACGCTCAGCGCGCTGGCCGCCGTCAGCGGGTGATCGCCCTGAGCACCGCCGCGACCGACTGATCGGCGAGTTCGTCGGTCAGTGGCAGGTGTCCGAACAATGCCCGGTAGTAGATCGGCGCGGCCACCGCGTCCAGGACGAAATCCGGATCGATGCCCGGGTCCACTTCGCCGCGGGCGATCGCCGAACGCAACGCCGTCGCCGTGGTGCGCCGCCGCGGTTCGAAGACGGCGGTCAGGAAGTGGGCCCGCAACTGCTCGTCCCAGGCCAGGTCGGCGACCAGCGCGGGCAGCACCCGGTGCAGCGACGTATCGCGCAGTGCCGCGACCAGATCCCGCATGGCGCGGGTGAGATCGGCGCGCAGGTCGCCGGTGTCCGGGGTCGGTCGCAGGCCGAGCAGCCCGGCGACGACGTCGACCACGAGGTGCCGCTTCGACGGCCATCTGCGGTATATCGCGGGACGGTGCAGGCCGGCCCGGGCAGCGACCTGGCCGATGGACAGGTCCGCGTATCCCACCTCGTCGAGCAGTTCCCGCGCGGCGGCGAGCACCGCGGCGTCGATGCGATCGTCGCGGGTTCGTCCCGCCATCAGAAGACCGGCCGCGGCATCAGCACGACGCGCCAGTCGTCCGGATCCGGAAAGGTCAAGCCGCCGTGGGCCGCCCAGAACGGATTCTCGGCGGGCACCGGTTCGACGCCGAACTCACCGAGCCGCCGCGCCACGTCGTACATGTGCGACTCGCCCGCGAAATAGAGCACCAGCAGATTCTCCCGGCTCGGCGCATCACCGGGGCTGCCGTCCACGTGCGTGGTGAATTCCAAATGGTATGCGGCCCCGGGCAAACCGAGCATCACCCCGTCGTAACCCGCGTGGTTCCGGAATCGGGAGAGCTCGCGCAGGCCGAGCCCTTCGACATAGAACCGCACCACCTCGTCGAGCCGGTCGGTCGGGCGAGCGATCCGGACCTGCGCGACGCGCAGTGCGGCCGGCCAGTCGTTGTCGGTGTCCATTGCAAAACAATACAGTACGAACTGTACCGAAATGTCGGCCCGCGAACGCCGAGGGCCGCCTCCGTTCGATCGAACGAAGACGGCCCTGCGCGTTCGGCTTCAATTCACTCCGCGGACTCCACCCGCCTGCGGATGCGGCGCGCCGCGGCGACCAAGTTCCGCAGCGACGGTTCCAGCTGCCAGTAGTGCCGGGTCTTCAGACCGCCGTCGGGATTGGCCCACAACCGCTGCGGCGTCACGGCTTCGGCCGCCGCGGTCAGCAATTCGTCCAGCTCGTCGATGTCGGGGATACGCGCCGACCGGCTCTCGTACACGCCGGGGCCGACGCCGTGACTCAGGCCGTGCCCGGAGGCGCAGTCCTCCTTCAGCGCCCGCAGCACCCACTCGATCGAGCGGGTCGCCACGATGGCGGTGACGTCGGCGTCGAGCTGCTCGATCGCCTCGACCACCTCGGCGCGACCGGAATAGCCGATGTGCGTGTGGATCTGGGTCTCCGCCCGCACCCCGGAGGTGGCCAACCGGAAGGCGCCGATCGCCCAGCGCAGGTACTCGGCGCGGCCCTCGGGCCGCAGCGGCAGCATTTCCCGGATCGCGGGCTCGTCGACCTGGATGATCGCGATGCCCGCCTTCTCCAGGTCCACCACCTCGTCGCGGATGGCCAGCGCCACCTGGTCGGCGGTCTCGTGCAGCGGCTGGTCCTGGCGGACGAAGGAACGGGCGATCATGGTGACCGGGCCGGTGACCATGCCTTTGACCGGCTTCTCGGTGAGCGACTGCGCGTAGGTGATCCACTCCACCGACATCGGCGCGGGCCGCGAGACGTCCCCGTAGATGATCGGCGGTCGCACACACCGCGACCCGTACACCTGCACCCAGCCGAAGTGGGTGGTCGCGAAGCCGTCGAGCAGCTCGGCGAAGTACTGGATCATGTCGTTGCGCTCGTGCTCGCCGTGCACCAGCACGTCCAGGCCGATGTCCTCCTGCAGCCGGATCGTCGCCTCGATCTCGGCTTCGATCCGCTTGCGGTACTCCTCGTAGGACAGCCGGCCCTCCCCCAGCTCGTAGCGCGCCTGGCGGATGCGAGCGGTCTGCGGGAACGAACCGAGCGTGGTCGCGGGCACCGGCGGCAAGTTCAGCTTGCGCTGCTGGGCTTCCCGGCGCACCTCGTAGGGCTCCCGCGAGCGCATGTCCGGGGTGACCGCGTAGACCCGCTGCCGCACCGCGTGCTTCTGCTTGAAGTGCACCTCGGTGGGCCGCTTGCGCCACTTGTCCGACGGGCCCTCGGTGAGCGCCCTGGCGAGCGAGACCACCTCGCCCACCTTCTGCTTCGCGAACGCCAGCCGGTCGGCGACGTGGCCCTCGATGTCGTATTCGATCAGCAGGTCGTAGGGCACGTGCAGCAGCGTGGTCCCCGTGGAGACGACCAGGTCCGGGCACACCTGGGCCAGCTCGTTGAGGTATTCCAGCGTCACGTAGCGGTCCGCGCGCCACACGTTGCGGCCGCTGATCACGCCCGCGTACAGGCGCTTGCGCCGGATGCCAGGCACCGCGGCCAGATCCTCGGGCCGTATCCGGTGGCTGGCCAGGTCGAGGCCGATCGCCTCGACGTTGGTGCCCGCGAGAATGGTCAGCGCCGCACCGAAATCGCCGTACTGGCCGGTGACCAGGATGCGCGGGCGCAGCGGGGCCTTGCCCAGCCGGTGGTAGGCCGCCTCGAACGCGGCCAGTTCGGCGGGCGCGCGCTCACTGGTGAACGCGGGCTCGTCCAGCTGCACGCAGGTAGCGCCGCGCTTGGCGAGGATCTCGAACAGCTCCTCGTAGACCGGTAGCAGCTTGTCCAGCAGGCTCAGCGTGTCGAATCCGCCCGACTCGCCGGGGATGTGGCCTGCCTTGGACAGCAGCAGCAGCGACACCGGTCCGATCACGACCGGCCGCAGTTCGATGCCGACCGCCTTCGCGCGATCGAATTCGTCCAGCAGCGCCTCGGGATGCAGCGAGAACTCGGTCTCGGCGTCCACTTCCGGCTGGCGGTAGTGGTAGTTCGTGCCGAAGAACCGGACCAGTTCGAGCGGCGGCAGGTCCGGACGGCCGCGCGCCATCAGGAAGTAGAAGTCCAGCGGATGCAGGCCCTCGCGGTAGGGCTCGAAGCGCCTCGGCGCCGCGCCGAACAGCAGCGCGTTGTCCAGCACGTGGTCGTAGAACGAGAAGGTATTGCCCGGCACCTGGGTCAGGCCGGTGGCGGCCAGCTCGTTGAACTGGGTCTCCTGGATCTCGCGGCCCACCGCGAGCAGTTCCTCGCGATCGAGCGAACCGTGCCAGTAGGCCTCCAGCGCCCGCTTGAGCTCGCGGTGCGGCCCGATCCTGGGATAGCCCAGGATGCTCGACCCGTAGCCGTCGGTCACGTTCACCATAAGCGGGATACCTTCTTTCGATCACCTGCGCGGCCCTTGCCCGGATCGACCGGATCGATCCGGCGCTGCGCTCCGGATACCCAGCCGAGCCGTCACCATGGCCCGGCTGTTGTGCAGCTTATGCCGATCGACGTCACCGGCTCGGCGACACCGACTTCTGGTCGGCTCCGCATCGAGATCCGGCGGTGCCGTTCCTACTACCGCGAGCCGTTGTATCGGTCGATCGTTCGATGCTCGCTTATCCGGCCCCGTCGGGTGCGAGTCTTACGAGCACCGTTCGCGGGCCGTCTCACGTCCGAGTGTCCGTCGCGCATGCGCCGCGGGCGCGAGCGGCGGACGCTCGGACGCGAGACCCCCAGGGGCCGCGAACACGCAGCGCCGCAGGCGCTGCAAATCAAGCACGGTACTGGTAGAAACCCGCGCCGGTCTTCTTGCCGAGCAGTCCCGCCTCCACCATGCGCATGAGCAGCGGCGGGGCCGAGTACAGCGGCTCCTTGAATTCGCCGTACATGGAGTCGGCGATGGACTTGACGGTGTCGAGGCCGACCAGATCGGTCAGCGCCAGCGGGCCCATCGGGTGGGCGCAACCGAGCACCATCGCCTTGTCGACGTCCTCCTTGGTGGCGAAGCCGGACTCGACCATCCGGATCGCCGACAGCAGGTATGGCACCAGCAGCGCGTTGACCACGAAGCCGGAACGGTCGGCCGAGCGCACGACCTGCTTGCCGAGCACGTCGCCGGCGAAGGCCTCGGCCCGCGCGGAGACCGACTCGCTGGTCTTGAGCGTGGTGACCAGCTCGACGAGCGGCAGCACCGGAACGGGATTGAAGAAGTGCATGCCGACCACGCGCTCGGGGTTCGCCGTGGCGACCGCGATCTTCATGATCGGGATGGAGGAGGTGTTGGACGCCAGCACGGCCGAGGGGTCGGTGACGACCTTGTCGAGTTCGGCGAAGATGCTCGTCTTGACCTTCTCGTCCTCGAGCACCGCCTCGACCACCAGCTGGCGGTCGGCGAAGTCGCCGAGGTCGGAGGTGAACCGCAGGCGCCAGGCGGCCTGTTCGCGTTCGCGCTCGGTGATCTTGCCGCTGCTGACGCCACGATCGAGGGACCGCAGGATCCGCGCGCGGCCGGCCGCGGCCAGCTCCCGGGTCTGCTCGTACACCAGTACGTCGACGTGCGCCCTGGCACACACCTCCGCGATTCCGGCGCCCATCTGGCCGGCGCCGATGATGCCGACGCGTTGGATCTTTTCGCTGCTCACGTCCCGCTCCTGCTGGGTTGTCTGGCTGGGGTGGCTGGTCTGCGAAGGTGTCGCTCCGGTGTGAGCGTGCCCTTCGATGGTCCAAGGTATAGGGATGCCCTCCCCGCCGGGGCTGTTCGGCGGGGAGGGCAGTACACCCCTACCGGAGTAGAGGATTGTCGGATTTCACGTCGGGAACCTCACTTCCCTAGCGAGCACCAGTGGTAGGCATCCGTTCGTGAGTTCGGCTGCGTACGCAGCCACCCACGCGCGAGGCCATCGAGCGCCGTTCGTGGCCCGTCTCGTGTCCGGGTGTCCGTTGCGCATGCGCCGCAGGCGGCGAGCAGCGGGCGCTCGGACACGAGACTCACAGGGGCCGCGAACACGCCGCGCGGAGGCGCGGCTTAATGAAACTGTCCCTCTTCGGTGGAGCCCTTCAGCGCGGCCGTCGAGGTGTTCGGGTCGACCGTGGTGGCGATGGTGTCGAAGTAGCCCGCGCCGACCTCACGCTGGTGCTTGATGGCGGTGAAGCCACGCTCGGCGGCGGCCTTGAACTCGCGCTCCTGCAGGTCGACGAAGGCGGTCATGCCCTCGCGGGCGTAGCCGTAGGCCAGGTCGAACATGCCGTAGTTGAGCGAGTGGAAGCCGGCCAGGGTGATGAACTGGAACTTGAAGCCCATCGCGCCGAGCTCACGCTGGAACTTCGCGATGGTCGCGTCGTCCAGGTGGGCCTTCCAGTTGAAGGACGGCGAGCAGTTGTAGGCCAGCAGCTGGTCCGGGAACTCGCCGCGGACGGCCTCGGCGAACTTGCGCGCGACCTCGAGGTCCGGCACGCCGGTCTCCATCCAGATCAGGTCGGCGTAGGGGGCGTAGGCCTTGGCGCGCGCGATGCAGGGCTCGATGCCGTTCTTCACGCCGAAGAAGCCCTCGGGGGTGCGGGTGCCGTCCAGGAACTCACGGTCGCGCTCGTCCACGTCCGAGGTGATCAGGGTGGCGGCCTCGGCGTCGGTGCGGGCGATGATCACCGACGGCACGTCGGCGACGTCGGCGGCCAGACGCGCGGAGGTCAGGGTGCGGATGTGCTGCTGGGTCGGGATCAGCACCTTGCCGCCTAGGTGGCCGCACTTCTTCTCGGAGGCCAGCTGGTCCTCCCAGTGCACACCGGCGGCGCCGGCGGCGATCATGGCCTTCTGCAGCTCGTAGGCGTTCAGCGCGCCACCGAAGCCGGCCTCGGCGTCGGCGACGATCGGGGCCAGCCAGTTGGAGACGGCGGTGTCGCCCTCGACCTTGGCGATCTCGTCGGCGCGCAGCAGCGCGTTGTTGATGCGGCGGACCACGGCCGGAACCGAGTTGGCCGGGTACAGCGACTGGTCGGGGTAGGTGTGGCCGGAGAGGTTCGCGTCACCGGCGACCTGCCAACCGGACAGGTAGATGGCCTTCAGGCCGGCGCGGACCTGCTGGACCGCCTGGTTGCCGGTGAGGGCGCCGAGGGAGTTGATGTAGTCCTCGTTGTTGACGAGATCCCACAGGATCTCCGAGCCGCGGCGGGCGAGGGTGGCTTCCTCGACGACGGTGCCCTGGAGCTTCGACACCTGCTCCGCGGTGTAGTTACGGGTGACGCCCTTCCAGCGGGGGTTGGTGTCCCAATCCTTCTGGATTTCCGCGGCGGTCCTCGGGGTGCCGGTGGTCGACATCTGTGACTCCACTTCTTCGTTCGGTGCTGCCGCCGGTCGAGCTACGAAGCAGCTCGTACTGCTGGAGCGGCAATTTGCAGGCTTGCTAGGCCCTTGGGGTGTACTTCCACACGATGGCACACGAAGAAATGGCCGTCTACCTGTTGTTAATGTGAATCTAAGCTAGGTTTTCCAACCTCTTTGCTAACTCTGCAAAATTTGCTCTCAAATTGCAGCAGTGCAATCTACCAGCCGGTAGCCCTGACGTGGGCTTTTAGCGTAACGCTCGTACTGTTAGCGATCGACGAGCGGTCCCCTTTACCCCGACGTCGCCATTCCCAACTGTGAGGACCTTCACAGCGCCACTGTGGTCTACACCACCGCTCGATCACGGGCTCGATCCCGCCCGGCCTCGGGAAAGCTTCGAGCCCGGCGGGGCGGTTCCCTCGCCTGCCCGCCCACCATGCCCCTCCCCACAATCCGTCAGTCGGATTCCGCGGACCATCCCCACCGCCGATGTCGTCGCGCGGAGTCCGGCATGATGCGCCCGGCCGCAGACCAGTGCCGCGAAGGCGGCGCGCTTCCGGGGGCAGTCGTGGTCGCGATGCAACCGCGTCGCGCGGTGAGCGGCATCGAGCGTGAACGATTGCCCCGGAGGGTTGCACGTCCACTCCTCAGGCCAGGTCACCGGCCGCAGCGAAATCAGCACCGAGTGCACCGAGGACTGGCGAAGATTCGGCGAGCAATCCGGTCGCCCGGTGCCGAACGCCTGGATGAGCATCGCGGTCCCGGACGTCGGCACCACCGCAGCGCTCGATCCCACCGAGCCGGGCAGCGGCACGGCCGAGGGATTCGCGATGGAGTTGGTACGAAGTGGCGAGCCGGGCAGGCGCATCACACCGATACTGAGTGATCCGACAGGATTTCGCCGACGCGCGCGGCCCATCCGGCCGGATGGGTCAGATTTCCGTTGTGCCCGCCGGGGAATTTCACGACCGGCGCACCGCGTAATGCCGCCAGTTCGTGAGCAGCCTTGTAGTCGAAGACGTGTTGCGGGGTGGTGCTCCCGCAGGCTGGGATGATGCGCACCGGCGAATGGCGCAAGGCGGCTACGTCCAGGTGGTCGGCGCGAATGGCGGAGAAGTCGTGCCCGAGGAAATATTCGAAGTTCGCGGCGCGCTCGGGACCGAGTGACGGCGCGGTCACGCCGGGCTCGCGGTCCTGGTTCTGCGGATCGATCCCCAGTGTCCGCACCATCGGAGCGAGCGCCGCCTGCCAGCCGAGCTCGGCGAACACCTGCTCGCAGTGTTCGAGTTCGCCGAGCTGGGTGGCGCGGTCGGCGGCGGCGAGCAGCCAAGGCGTGACGGGCTCGTGCGCGATGAGAGTGTGCATCCGGTCCGGGTGCTCGACCGCCAGATGCACTCCGATGGCCGCGCCCATGCTGCAGCCGAGCATTGCCACGGGTTCGTCGGCCAACGTCGAGAGCAGGCGGTGGACGTCATCGGCGTGCGTCGCGACCGAGGCGGGCTCACCGGGATCGCGAAGGACACTGCGGGACAGGCCACGCCGGTCATAGGTGACGACGGTGAAGCGCCGTTCCAGCTGACCGACCAGATCTTCGCTGCGCCGCGCGTCCCCCTCTCCGCTCTGCGCGATCAGCAGCGTCGGCCCGCTGCCACGAACTTCGTAGTACAAGTCGGCTCCGGGAACTTCGAGAGTGCCGGTGGAAATCGTGCTCATGCCGACCACGGTAATCCATCAATCTAGATACATCAAATATGATGTATCTAGATTGATGTAAAGTTTCCATCGTGAACGGAGTCGAACTGTTCCTGCTGGGACGGGCATTGATGAAGATCGGCGAAGAGGCGTTGCCGACGGCCGGACTCGGCGGCGGGCACCGCCCCGTGCTCGTCGTGGCGAGCGACATCCTCGACCATCCGGACAGCACCGTGGGCGAAATCGCCATCCGAACCGGACTACCGCAAAGCGCGGTATCCACCGCCGTCGCCCGGCTCAAGGAGACCGGCGCGGTCACCTCGACGGTCGACCCCCGCGATCGCAGGCGCACCCTGATCCGCGCGGCCGACCAGGCTTCACCACGAGTCGCCGAGGTGCGTGCCACGCCTGTGGACGAAGCGGTGGCGGCGGCGCTGCCCGACGCCGACCCCGCCGCCGTGCGCGAGGTGCTCGACGCGCTCACGACACTCACCCGCCACCTACGGCCACGCGAACGCCGCGCCGACCTCTGACATCCCCTCCGAGCCCCCTTGCCGATGCCGCCGACCAGTGCGACGAGTGGCACATCAGCGAGCGTCTTCTCGCGTTTCGCCACAGCCATGTGCCACTCGTGGGCGGATCAGAGTGGCGGGTGGACCACGCGCCAGTGGCGGGCAATGTCGATGCGGCGGGTGATCCAGAGCTGGTCGTAGGACTGGATGTGGTCGAGTAAGCGTTCCAGGGCGGCGGTGCGGGCCGGGCGGCCGATGAGGCGGCAGTGCAGGCCGATGGACAGCATTTTCGGGGCCCCTTCCGCGCCTTCGCGGTAGAGCACGTCGAAGGCGTCGCGGACGTGTGCGAAGAATTGTTCGCCGGTGGGGAAACCGGCGGGTGAGGCGAATCGCATGTCGTTGGTGTCCAGGGTGTAGGGCACGACCAAGTGGTCGTGGTCGTGCACGCGCACCCAATAGGGCAGGTCGTCGGCGTAGGAATCGGCGTCGTAGACGAAGCCGCCGTGCTCGACCACCAGTTCCCTGGTGTTCGGCGAATCGCGGCCGGTGTACCAGCCCAACGGTGCGGAGCCGGTCAGCTCGGTCAGGATGCGCACCGCCTCGGCCATGTGCGCTCGCTCGGTGTCGCGGTCGGTGAGCTGATAGGACTTCCAGCGCAGACCGTGGCAGGCGATCTCGTGGCCCAGTTCGCGGAAGGCCGCCACCGCCTCCGGATTGCGTTGCAGGGCGCGGGCGACGGCGAAGATCGTCAGCGGCAACTCGCGTCGTTCGAAGACGCGCAGCACCCGCCACAGCCCGGCGCGCGAGCCGTATTCGTAGAGCGACTCCATGCTCATATGGCGGTTCGGAAATGCCTCGGCGGGAGTCATTTCCGACAGGAACGTCTCGGAGAAGTCGTCACCGTCGAGGACGTTGTTCTCACCACCCTCTTCGTAGTTGAGCACGAACTGGACCGCGATCCGCGCCGCCCCCGGCCACTTCGGGTCCGGCGGACGGGGGCCGTAACCGACGAAGTCCCTCATGACCGTGCCTCCCGAAAACATGGCTCGGTACGCGCTGCCGATGTCCGCGTGCTCATGCGCCGAGTTCTCCGTACAGGCGCAGCCGCGCAAGCCCGCCATCCGGGTAGATGTCCAAACGCACCTCTTCCACCGACGCGGCCATGGGCGCGATCGGGAACCGGTGCCTGGTATCGGGTAGCAGGGCGGTACGCGGCAACAGCTCCAGTTCGGTGCCGTCGGTGGTGCGGCCGGTGAGCCGGGCCGCCCCGGGACTGTTGCCGAGGAAGTAAGAGGTGTCCAGCTCGGCGAGCCGGATCGATCCCGGTCCGGCCAGGCGGATGCGGACCCAGTCGTTGCCGTCGTCCCGGCGCCGGGCGGTCTCCCAGCCCTCGCCCATCGACCGGGCCCGGCCGGGATACAGCAACTGGTTGGGCGAGCTGTAGAAGCGATTGGAGCAGTCCAGCACCAACGCGCCGTTCTCCAGGGCGGCCAGATCCAGCGGGCCGAGTCCGAGCAGGCGCGGATCGGGCCTGCCCTCGCCGTGCACCCGCAGCCTGGCCACGCCGCCGTCCGGGTGCATGGTGAGTCTCACGTGGGTCCAGCGCTTCTCGTTCTCGATCGCGAACAGATTGCGGCTGTCGCCCGCGACCGGGGAGCGATCGACCAGCATCACCCAATCATCGCGCGCGGCAAGGGCTTCGGCGGGCGGGTAGTCCTCGATCTCCAGCGCGGACACCGAGACGGCGGGCGGGTAGTTCCCCTTGAACCACGCCGTGTCCACGATGATCCCGCGAATCACGCCCGGTACGCCGAGCCGCACGATCGCGGCGTCGTCACCGGGCTGCCCGCGGTGTCTGCGGGTCTCCCAGCCGTCGTAGATCTGGCCCTTGTGCCCGAAGGTGGACGGACGGAACTGCGCGGGGGCGGGGTTGATCAGATTCTCCTTCTCCGCGAAGAATTCGTCGTTCGCCCAGATCACTGCGCCGCCGAGCGGCCGGACCGCCAGATCCGGCAGCAACGTGAACTCCGCGTCCTCGCCCCGGTCGCGCGGCGCGTCTGCGGCGTCTTCCGGGATCGCCCCGTTCGGATGGCCGGTCACGGCGTCTCCTTCGGCATCGGCGCACGTGCCGCCAGGGAGCGCAGGACCGCCTCGGTGAGTTCCGGAGCGCCGGCGTCCGGGCGGGCGCCGCACTCGATGCCGCGCAGCACCGTGACGGCCAGCGCTTCCGCCGTGGCCGGTTCGTCGACGACATCGCCGCCGCGCCGGGCCAGGTAGTCGCGCAGGCGCGGCACCGCGACATCGATCGCCCGGCGGAAGAAGTCGTAGGTGGCCAGCCAGCGGGTGACCAGGTGGCCCGGATGCATGTCCCAGCCCTGGTAGTACCCCCGCCGCAGGGCCCGGGTCACCAGCCGGTGATGGTTGCGCAGCGCGGCCGCCGGGTCGCCGTCGGGCACGATCTGGGTGGATCCGTCGCACACCCACGCGCCGGTCTGCGCGGCCGCCACCTGCATCACCGCTTTGGCGTAGTCGGCGGCCGGGTGATCGAGCGCCTGATCCGGCGCGGCGACGCCACAGGCGGCGGTGTAGTCGTAGGTGCCGAAATGCAACGCGCTGCAGCGACCTTCGGACAGCGCGAGCATGGCGGCCACCGGGGTGGTGCCGTCCGAGGCCAGGATCGCCTGCGGGCTCTCGATCTGCAGCTCGAAACGCAGGCTGCCCTCGGCGATGCCGTACGCGCGTTCCAGCCCGACGCACAGCTGCACCAGAGCCGGAACCTGCTGCGCGGCGCGTATTTTCGGCACGGTGAAGACGAATCCCGCTGGCACCCCGCCCGCGCCCTCCAACACCAGATCCAGCGTGCGCAGCGCCCGGCGACGCTCGCCGCCGCCCAGACCCTTCATCCGGATGCCGCTGCTCGCCGGGCCTCCGGAGTTCCCCGCCCAGGCCGCGAGCACCGCGCCCGCCGCCGTCGCGGCACGGTCCTCCTCGGCGTCGGCGCGTAAGCCGTAGCCGTCCTCGAAGTCGATGCGCAAGTCCTGGACCGGGTCGGCCTCCAGTCGCTTGCGCACGCCGGGCAGCGAACCGGTCGTGTCGAGTGCGGCCAGCAGATCCTGGTGGCGGTCGAGCAGGTCGACCGCGCTCGCGCCCCACGCCCCGGGTGTCCGCTCGGTGACCCGGTCGGCCGGGACGTACACGGTGTGGATGGGTTGTAAGCGGCCGTTCGATCCGGGATACCTGCGGCGCAATTCGGTGTCGACCGTGTCGAGCATCGACTCGATCCGCGCGCGGACGTTCTCCGGCACCTTCGTCATCGTGACCCCTTCTCCCGCAGCGCGGCCCAGACCCGGTCCGCGGTCATCGGCAACCGGTACAGCCGCACGCCGACCGCGTCGCGGATCGCGTTGGCCAGCGCGGGCGCGACGGGGTTGTACGGCGATTCGCTCATCGACTTGGCGCCCAACGGGCCGAGCGCGTCGGTGGTCTCGGCGAAGTAGACCTCCGTGCGCGGCACGTCGGCGAACTGCGGCACGTGGTAGTGCCGCAGGGTCCGCGCGCCGACCACGCCATGTGCGCTACGCATGTCCTCGTACAGCGAGGTGCCGACGGCCTGCGCGACACCGCCCTCGATCTGCCCGTGGCATTGCACCGGGTTGAGCACCGTGCCCGCGTCGGCGGCCTGGATCGACTGGAGGATGCGCACCTGCCCCGTACCCGGATGCACGGCGACGCGGAAGGCCTGCACGTTGAAGCTCACCGACCTGGGGCTGCCCCCGTGCTCGGCGTGGGCGACGAGATCGCCGCCGGTCAGCAGTTCGGCCGCGGGAAGCAAACGGTCGCCGCAGTGCACGCCGCCGGAGGTCAGCACACAGTCCCGCTCCGGAACGCCCGCCAGTTCGGCCGCCCTGGCCAGCAGCAGCCCGCGCAACGCGCACGCCGCCGCGTACACGGCCTTGCCCGCGACCACGATGCCGGTGGAGCCGAACGCGCCGGTGTCGTGGTCCACCAGGTCGGTGTCGGCGTGCCGGACCACGATGCGGGTGACCTCGGTGTCCAGCGCTGTGGCCGCGAGCTGCGCGTGCACCGTCGTCGTGCCGTTGCCGAATTCGGCTGTACCGGAGCGGATCTCGTAGCGACCGTCGGGCAGCAGCGCGGCCGTCGCCGTCGACCGGTGGCCGCGCGGCGGGACGGTCGCGATCATGGCGGCGGCCATGCCGGTGCCCACCCGCCACTCCGGGCCGGGCGCGTGCACGTCGTTGCCGCGCAGCAGCGCCCGTTCGGCGAGGTTCAGGCACTGGTCCAGGCCGTAGCTGCCGAACATGAGGTCGCTCTCGTTCACCGCCGCGCCGACGAACCGGTCGCCCGGCACCACGACATTGCGGCGGCGCAGTTCGAACGGATCCATGCCGAGCGCGTGCGCCAGCTCGTCCAGCGCCGACTCCACCGCGAAGATCACCTGCCCGAGGCCGTAGCCGCGGAACGCGCCGGAGGGAACGTTGTTGGTGTACACCGCCCGCGCGTCGACCCGTTTGCTGGCGCAGCGGTACAGCTCCACCGACTCGCCGACGCCGTGATACATCACCCCGCCGCTGTGGTTGCCGTAGGCGCCGGTGTCGGCGAGCACGTCGACGGCCAAGGCGGTGAGCACGCCGTGCGCGTCGGCCCCCGCCGAGACCTCGACGCGCATCGGGTGACGGCAGGTGGCGGAGGTGAACTCGTCGGAGCGGGTGAACTCGTACTGCACCGGTTTGCCGGTGCGCAGCACGGCCAGCGCGATCAGGTCCTCGGCCAGCATCTCCTGCTTCGCGCCGAACCCGCCGCCGACCCTGGCCGCGAACACCCGCACCTGCGCCGCCGACAGCCCGAACAGACGGCACAGTTCATCGCGCACCAGGAACGGCACCTGAGTGCTGCACCGGATGACGAGCCGTCCGGCGTCGTCCAGCCAACCGACCCCGCCGTGCGTCTCCATGTGCACGTGCTGCCCGCGCGGCGAATACCAGACGCCGCGCACGACCTGAGCCGCGGCGGCCAGCCCGGCGGCGACGTCACCCACTTCGCCGTGCAGTTCGGCGACCAGGTTCCGGTCCGAATCGGCGATCCGGGCCGAGGGCGGTTTGTCCCCGTGCAGTTTCGGCGCCTCGGTGCGCAGCGCGTCTCCCGGCTCGAAGACGGCGGCCAACACCTCGTAGTCGACTTCCAGCAGACGGCAGGCCTCGCGGGCGATCCCGACGCTGTCGGCCACCACCGCGGCCACTCGCTGCCCCACGAAGCGGACGGTCCGGTCGAGCACGTAGGTGTCGTCCGGATCGTCGGTGCGCAGTTCGTGCCTCGCGGTGGAGAACGGCACGTCCGGCGCATCAGCGTGGGTGAGCACCGCGCGCACGCCGGGCAGCGCCTCGGCGGCGGCGGTGCCGATGGAGCGGATGCGCGCATGCGGATGCGGACTCGTCAGCACGGCGATGTGCAGTGGGGCGGTGGGTGGCGCGGTATCGCCCACTCGCGCCGAGTCCTCCGCGCGGGAGCCGACCAGCGGCAGGTCCAGGGTGAACGGCTCGCTGCCGGAAACGATGCGCGGCCCGGCCAGGGCACCGACCCCGGCCCCCGCCCCTCCGGCCGTCGCGAATCGATCGGATGCAAAGGCAGCAGCATCCGGAGGACGCGGCTCACTGCCCGAAACGAAGCGCGACCCGGCCGACGCGCCGATCCCTGCTCCTCCGGCGGCCGTTGTGAACCGATCGGAAGCGAACGCGGCGGAATCGTCCGGAGGACGCGGCTCACCACCCGATACAAAGCGCGGCCCGGCCATCGCTTCACCTACCGCACCCCCGGCACTCGCCACGGCGCGATCGGAAACGGATACGGCGGGATCGCCCGGATCGGGCGGTTCACCCAGCGCGGCCCGGATGGCGCGATAACCCGTGCAGCGGCAGAGATTACCTTTCATCATTTCGGCCAGCTCATCACCCGGCACAGCAGTCTGCTCGTCGGCGCCACATCCCAGCCCCGCGGCCGTGACCACCATGCCCGCGGTGCAGAAGCCGCACTGGAAGGCGGCGTTGTCGACGAACCGGCGCTGCACCGGATGCGGATGTTCGGGCGTTCCGAGCCCGGCGGCGGTGGTGACGGAACGCCCGGCGGCCCGATAAGCGGGAAAGACGCAGGAGTGCACCGCCATTCCGTCGACCAGAACCGAGCACGCCCCGCAATCGCCCGCGTCACACCCCTTCTTCACCGCCAGTGCGCCGCTCTCCCGCAAGGCCGTCCGCAGACACTGGCCCGGCCGCGCCGCGATGTCGACGGTCCTGCCGTCCACCTCGAACCGCATCAGGATTCCCGTAGTTCCGCGGCGACCTCGCGGGCGAGCAACCCCGTGACGTGCGCACGCCATTCGGGCGATCCGTGCGGATCGTCGAACCAGAGCGCGGCAGGGAGGCCGTCGACGGCATCGCAGATCGCGTCATCGGCGGGTGGCGCGGCGAAGTCCAGGACGACCGGCCTGGTCGTAGCGGCCGTGATGGTGACCGCGATGCGGCCGTCCCGCTCCCTCCGCCCCATCACCACGGAGCCGGACCGGCCGAGCGGAGCGAGCGCGATCTTCCGGAAACTCGTGCGCGCGAGCAGACTCGACCGCGGCAACTGAATCGAGCGCAGCACGTCACCAGGCCGCAGCACCGTGCGTCCCGGGCCCAGGACGAACTCCCGCAGCGGGATTTTTCGATCGGCACCGTCCGCCGCCCACACCTGCGCCGTCCCGTCCAGCGCGACCAGCGCGCCGAGCACCGCGCCCGCGGGCAAGGCGAGACAGACGTTGCCCCCCACGGTGGCGGAACGCCAGATCTTGTGCGAGGCCAGCAGCGCCCGGCACGACCGCGCGAACAGCGCGGTCCCCGGCCACGGATCGTGCAGCACCGGCGTCCCCAGTTCACGTCCCGGCCCGGCGCCGGCGAACTCGGCCAGGGTGCAGGTCGCCGCGATCTCCAGTCCGTCGTCGCGGATCTCGAAGGAAGGCCATCCCAGGCCGGTGATGTCGACCAGACGCACCAGCTGATCCTGCGGCTCGGAGAACAGAAAGGTCCCTCCGGCGAGCACCGCGGCCGAAGCGCCGAGCGCCGCCAGGTCCGCCCGCTCGCGGGCGATCACCACCTCGCGGATCGTGTCCAGGTCCACGTCTCACCTCGTTCCTGCCTCTCCGTCACCGTAGAGCCAGTCGGTTGCCGCCGTATTGCGTGCGACGCGCGTCCGGTTGCGCGGCGGTTACCGCACCGCACGACGACCGCCCTGAGCCGGGAAACCGCCCCGGCCGAGCGGGCACGCAGTCCACGCCAACACAGCTGCGCACGCCTCGACGGGCGTGCGAGCCGACACTGCTTCAGTATTGCTCGTCCCGCCTGACCAGGCACGACACCTCGCCCAGATCCGCGGGGCGATCTTCCATCGGACTCTCGGCGAGCCGCTCAACCCGCCTTCGCGAGCAACGCCGCCTGCGCTCGGGCCACCTCGGTGGCGACCACGTCCGTGTCGACCGTCCGGACCTCGCCGTCGCGCACCACCTCGCGTCCGTTCACGAGCAGCGCGGCCAGCGGCGGGGCCGAGCCGAGCACCAGGGCGGTCACCGGATCCGCGATCCCGGCGTGCGCGGCCGTGTCCAGGCGCCACAGCGCCAGGTCGGCCAGTTTGCCCACCTCGATCGAACCGATCTCGGCGGCGCGGCCCAGCACGCGTGCGCCGCCCATGGTGGCCAGCTCCAGCGCGGTGCGCACGGTCATCGCGTGCGGGCCGCCTCGGTTGCGCGCCCACAGCAGCGCGTGGCGTGGCTCCTCGATCATCGAACCGGCCTCGTTGCTGGCCGCACCGTCGACACCGAGACCCACCGGGACGCCCGCGCGCACCAGGTCGGCGGTGCGGGCGACGCCCGCGCCGAGCCGCGCGTTCGACGTGGGGCAATGCGCGACGCCGGTGCCGGTTTTCGCCATGGCGTCGATCGCGTCGTCGTCCAGGTGGACGGCGTGCGCGTACCAGACGTCGGGACCGAACCAGCCGAGCCGCTGCATGTACTGCGCGGGTGTGCAGCCGAACGCCGACGCGCAGTAGTCCTGTTCGTCGACGGTCTCGGCGAGATGGGTGTGCAGCCGGACCCCGGTGGCCCGGGCCAGCGCCGCCGACTCGCGCAGCAGGTCGGGAGTGACCGAGAAGGGCGAGCACGGCGCGAGCGCGATCCGCAGCATGGCGTCGAACGACGGGTCGTGCCAGCGCGCGACGGCCTCCGCGCTCGCGGCGAGGATGTCGTCCAAGCGCTCCACCAGGTGATCGGGCGGCAGCCCGCCCGCACTCGCGCCCAGATCCATCGACCCGCGGCAGGGGTGGAACCGCAGGCCGACCCGCTCCGCCGCGGTGATCTCGGCGGCGAGCGGGTCACCGGCATCGCGGGGGAACACGTAGTGGTGATCGGTGGTGGTGGTGCAGCCGGTGCGGGCGAGAGCGGCGAGCGCGCCCGTTGCCGCCACGCGCACCCCGTCCTCGTCGATGCCCGCCCACACGGGGTAGAGCTCGGTGAGCCACTCGAACAGGGTGTGGTCGGCGGCCAGGCCCCGGGTGATCCATTGATAGAGATGCTGGTGGGTGTTCACCAACCCGGGAGTCAGCAGGCAGCCGCGTCCATCGATGCGTCGCGCACCGCCGAACTCCGGCGGGTCGCCCGCGCCCACCGCGTCGATCCGGTTGCCGCGGACGACGACGTGGCCGCGGGCGTACTCGGTGGCGTGCGGGTCCACGGTCGCGACGGCGCAGTCCACGATGACGGTCACCTGGTCCACGCGGGTCCCGCTTCCGGCGCGTCGGCCCGCGCCACGGTGGCCTGGATCAGGCCGTAGGGCCGGTCGTCGGCGTGGTACACCTCGCCGCGGTTCTCGATGCCGAAGCGGGCCAGGTCGTAGTCGAAGTGGTGCTTGTTCGGCGCCGCGAGCCGGATCTCGGCCAGCACCGGGTAGGCCGCCAGCGCGGCTTTGCCCATCTCGAACAGCGTCTGTTGCAGGGCTTTCGAGTGCAGCGTCGCGAAGGTCTGCACCAGCCGGGCCCGCACGCCGGTGTAGACCTCGTCCCAGTCCACGCCCGCGCTGCTCGCGAACCGCCACTCGGCCACCAGCGCGGTGGCCAGCATCCGATCGCGGGTCGGTGCCAGGACGGTGAAGTCGTCGGTCAGGAAGTCCGCGAACTCCGAGCCGGTCGACTTGAGGATGGTCAGGTCCTTCACCCCGCCGACGACCCAGGCCCGCCGCTCGTCACCGCTGCCGGTCACGGTGACGGCCGCGGTGCGCACGTCCGGCCCGCTGCGCACCCAGGTGTGGTCGTGCTCCACGCCGCCGACGGAGACCCGCTGCCAGGCGTATTCGTCGACCTCGATGCGCGCGCTGCGCACCGGTTCGATGTCGGCGACGAAGTGATCGGCCAGCGCGAGCGCGTAGTCCTCGATGGTCCGCAGTCCCGGCTGCGCGGCGAAGGCGTAGGCCGTCTGCTTCTGCGAGTCGGTGGGCAAGACCTTCGCCTGGTCGCCGGACACGTACGCGTCGGCGAAATCACCGCGCAGCACGGTGGACACGCTGACGTCGCGGATCTCGTGCCGTGCGCTCTGCCGGTAGATCCGGACGATCCGGTTCTCCGCTTTGCCGTATCGGTGGTCGGTCAGCACGATCGGTCCGGTCAGTTCCATGCTCGGCTCAATTCCCTCGATAGGTGGAAAAGGCGAAGGGCGACAGCAGCAACGGGACGTGATAGCGCCGGTCGTCGTCCACCACGAACGCGATACTCACCTCTGGATAGAAGGTTTCGACCCCTTGCCGCGCGAAGTAGGCGCCGGTGTCGAACACAAGCCGATACGTTCCCGGTTCGAGCGCTTCACCCAACGCTCTGATCCGCCCGTCCGCGCCCGTTTCGCCCGAATCGAGCTGTCGTTCCCGCTGGTACAACGTCACCGTGACACCGGTGGCCGGCGCCCCGCGCACCGCGTCGAGCACGTGGGTGCTCAGCGTGCTCATGACAGTTCCGCCAGCAGCGCGTGCAGCCGGATGCGGTTGATCTTGCCCAATTCTGTTCGCACTACTCGCCTTTCGGTCTCGGGATCATTGCGCAACCGGGCGGTGAGCAGCGCGAGCAGCTCCTCGCCCGACTTTCCGCTCGCGCACACCAGGTAGATGTGCCCGAACCGTTCCTCGTAAGCGCGGTTGCCCTCGCCGAGTGCCGCGCGTACCGCCTCGTCCGCCGCCGCCACCCCGGCCTGCTCCCGTGCCGAAGCGGCGGAATGCGGCCGTTCGCCGATCCTGGGATGACCCGCCAGCGCGAGGTCGAGTTCGGATTCCGGCAGCCGCGCCGACACCTCCTCCGCCGCGTCCAGCAGCGCCGCGACGCTCCGGTACGGACGGCGGGCGACCAGCGACCGCGCGAAGCCCGGTGACGAGCAGCAGCCGAGCACCGCCCGATAGGCCGCGTCGTCGGACAGCGCGTCGAACGCCGCGATCCCGGGTCGCCGTTCACTCATCGGACCAGCATCGAATACGACCCGGCGCGCCGCCACCGGAAAGGCCTGGATCGTTGTCGGCGTGTCGCTCGCGGAACACGTCTGAGCACCGATTTTCCATCGTGCGACGCAGACCGGCCGGTATTACCGTTCTACGCATGGCCGACCGTGATCGCTCCGCCGTCGCGCCCTGCGCCGGCGTCGTGCTCGCCGCGGGTGCCGGGACCCGCTACGGAAAACCCAAAGTGCTCGCCGAGGGCGGCGCCTGGTTGCGGGCGACGGTCACCGCGTTGCGCGACGGGGGCTGCGACCCGGTCATCGTGGTGCTCGGCGCGACCGGGCCCACGCCGCGGATCGTGGATCTGCCGCCGGGCGTGCGGCATGTGTGGGCGGCGGACTGGGCCACCGGTCTGAGCGCCGCGCTGCGGGCGGGCCTGATCGCCGCGTCGAGCACGCCCGCGCACTATGCCGCGATCATGCCGGTGGACACCCCTGATGTCGGCGCCGACGTGGTCGCCCGGGTACTGAACGCCGCGCTGGCGGCCCCCAGCGGACTGGCCCGCGCTGTGTTTCACAACACACCGGGCCACCCGGTTGTCATCGCCCACAAGCACTGGAACGCGGTGTGCGGGGCGGCGGCGGGAGATTCCGGCGCCCGGACATATTTGGCCGGTAGAGACGATATGGTGTGCGTCACGTGCGACGATTTGGCGACGGGCGTCGATCGTGACTTCCCGGCCACGACCGCACGGTGATCGGAGCTAGCTGATGCGGGACATCGTCGACGACCTGTTGCGGGTGTGGCACTCGGGCCGGACCGGCGGACTTGGCACCATCGTGCGCACCGTGGGCGCCGCCCCCTTACCGGTGGGCTCCGCGATGCTGGTCGACCCGGAGGGGGGCGTCTACGGATCGGTCGCCGCGGGCGGGCTGGAGGAGATCGCCTACGAGGCGGTGCTCCAGGCCGCGCGCACCGGCCGGCGCGCGATGCACCGCTTCGGCGTGGCCAGCGGCCTGGAGGCGGGCGCGCACGGCGAGGGGATGATGGACGTCTTCACCGAACCGTTCTCCCGAAGACACTTCCCGGAGTTCCCGGATGTCGCCGCCGAGATCGCGGCGCACCGCAGGGTCACCGTCTTCACGGTGGTGTGGAACTCCGATGCCGACCTGATCGGCCAGCACCTGATCACCGACAAGAAGCACGCCACCGAACTGGTGGCGCTACCGGATTCGGACGTCTTCGTCTCCTCGTTCGCCCCGCCGCCGCGACTGATCATCTTCGGCGCCAATTCCTTCGCCGCCGCACTCACGGTGCAGGCCGAGTTGCTCGGTTACCGGGTGACCATCTGCGATTCCCGCCCCAATTTCGCCACGCCGGAGGCATTTCCCGGCGCCGAGGTGGTAGTGGACTGGCCGCATCGCTACCTCAACACCCTCTCCGCGGCCGGGGAGATCGACAGCAGCACGGCCATTGTCGTGCTATCGCACGATCCCACGTTCGAGATCCCGCTCCTCACCGTGGCGCTCCGACTACCCGAGATCGGCTATCTCGGCGCCATGGGATCGCGCCAGGTGCACATCCGGCGCATCGAGGATCTTCAGGCAGGCGGTTTCGGCCCGGAGACGCTCGCGCGGCTGCACTCGCCCGCCGGATTGGACATCGGCGCGCGCACCGCGCCCGAGATGGCCGTCGCGATCGCCGCCGAACTGCTGGCCGCCCGCGCCGCGCAACCGGTGCGAGCGGTCGACCCCTACAGCGGCGAGATCCCGATCACGCCGAGAACCGCTGTGGGACTCGGCATCTGATCATTTCAGGCCGGGGTTCTCGGCATAGACCTCGCGCAGCACGGACAGGTCGAACAGCTGCGCGGCCTTGATATCGATCTTCGCGCTGCGTAGCGCGGCGACATTCTGCTCGATCAGCGCGTCGGTCATGGAGAGCAAACCGTTGGCGGCGGTGTCGGCCGAGACCACCAGATCGTTCTGCGCGACCGCCTCTTTCGTCTGCTCGGCCAGATCCAGCTTCTGATCCCTGCCATACACCTCCACCGCGAGCCGGGCCGATTCGGCCGGATCCGCCACGGCGTCCTTCCATCCCTTGATCTCGGCGGCCAGGAACGCTTTGAGCTTGTCGCGTTCCTTGTCGATGGTGGACTGCGCGACCGTGAGCGTCTCGGCGACCAGCGGCAGGTTGTAGTCGGCGAACAGGAAATGCGCGGTGGGAAAGCCCTTCGCCGCCAGCGTGATCGGTTCGTTGGTCACGTAGCTGACCCATCCGTCGACCTCGCCGTTGGCCAGCGGGGTCGGATCGAATTGCGCGGGCACGATGGTGACGTCGCCTGGCTTCAATCCGTTGGCGGTGAGCAGCGCGGTGAAGATCAGCTGGTTGGTGTCCTGCACGCCGATCTTGCGGCCCTTCAGGTCCGCGGGCGTGTTGATCGGCCTCGCCGCCGCCGACACGATCGCGAACGGATTCTTCTGATAGGTGGTGGCGACGATCTTGGCGGGCAGGCCCTCCAGGATCGCCGGCGCGGTGGTCTGTGGCGCGGACAATCCCAGCCACACCTTCCCGGTGTCCAATCCGGCCTCCACCGACGTGCTGGCCGCGCCGCCCGCGATCAGGTCGACCGAGCCGAAACCGGCTTCCTTGAAATAGCCTTTGGAGTCGGCGAAGTATTCGCCCGCGAATTCGATGTTCTTCAGCCAGGACAGCTGCACCGCGACGCCCCCGTATTTCGATCCGTCCGCGGTGGTGCCGCCGGACGAGTCGCCGGAGTTTCCGCCGCAGGCGGCCAGCGCCCCCGCACCGCCGAGCGCGGCGCCGGCGAACGCGGAGTAACGAAGAAACGAGCGTCGGTTCAGGTGCCCGAACGTGGAGCGGTGCGCGGGTGTCATGGGCCGAATCTAGGTGGAGCGCGTTTCGAATTCTTTACTTTGGCGTTCCGAGCGAGAATTCGCGCGAGTAGCGCCGGGCGGCGAGCCACTGGATCAGAGTCGTCCGGCTTCGGCCCCGAACCTGGCCAGCACCAGATTCTCGACCACGCCGACGATTGCGTAGAGCACCACCGAGACCAGCGTGACGATGACGATCGATGCCCACAACTTGCTGTACTGGAACGTCGGGATCGCCCGGATCAGACTGGCGCCCAACCCGGTTCCGCTGCCCAGCCACTCCCCCAGCAACGCGCCGATCAGCGCACCCGGCACCGAGATCCGCGCGGCGGCGAACACCGAGGGCAGCGCGGCGGGCACGGCCACCATGCGCAATCCGGTCCACCGCGATCCGCCGTACGCGTTCACCAGCTCCAGCGCCTGCCGGGGCGCGTTGCGCAAGCCCGCCATGATCATGACCAGGGCCGGGAAGAACACCACGATCGCGGCGAGCACGGCGACGCCCGCCGGACCACGGCCGAACACCAGCACGATGATCGGTGTGAGCGCCACCAGCGGCACCGAGCGCAGCAGCATCGCCACCGGCAGGAAGGTCTGCTCGACGGCGGCGAACGACACGAACAGCGCCGCGACCACCAGCGCGGCGAGCATGCCCGCGCCGAACCCGATCGCCGCGTCGCGCAGCGTGATCTGCAGATCGTCCAGGATCGCCTGCCGCGCCGCGGCGGCGTTGGGCGCCGTCACCAGGTAGGTCCAGATATCGCTGGGCGTCTTGCCGACCCGCGGGCCGACCTGCGGGAACGCCCGCAGGAAGAGGTACCAGATCACCAACATCAACAGCAGCGAAGTGGCCAGCGGGAACAAGAAGATCCCGATACGTCGCAGCAGGTTCATCGGGCGTCCTTCGGCGTGCCTGGCGTTCATCGCGCTCCCTGCGCGGTCCACGGCGCGGCCAACCGGGCCGCCAGCGCCACCAGGGCGTAACCGAGCCCGGCCAGCGCGGCGGCGGCCAGCGCCATGCCCCAGGTGCGTGGCACGTTGTAGGAGGTCTGCGCGGCGGTGAGCGCCACCCCGATCCCGCTGTCCACGCCGCCGAGGTACTCGCCGATGATCGCGCCGAGCACGGCCGACGGCGCGGCGATCTTCAACGCCGCGAACGTGCTCGGCAGCGCCGAGATCGCCTGCACCCGATACAGCTGCTGCCAGCGCCCACCGCCATACGCGCGCACCAGGTCCAGGCTCGTCCGGTCGGCCGAACGCAACCCGGCGACGGTACCGACCATCGTCGTGAAGAAGCAGTACATCGCCGCCAAGAACACGGTGGGGGTGCGTCCGCCGAAGACCACCAGGATGATCGGGCCCAGCGCGAGCAGCGGCGTGCAGTAGCTCAGGATGGCCAGCTGCGTGGCCAGCGACTCGATCGGCGGCACCAGCACGATCAGCACGGCGAGCGCGATGGCCAGGCCGTTGCCCCAGACGAAGCCTTGCAGTGCGCCGAGCGCGGTGATCCGGAAGTTGGGGCCGTACAGCTCCCACCCGTCGGTGTAGATGGCGTGCAGCACTTGCCAGGGGCTGGGTACGGTGCCGCCCGCGACCTCGAATGCGGCGAGCGCCCACCACACCGCGACCAGCCCGAGCACGCCGAGCACGCCGCCGAAGCGCTTCATGCCGTGCCTCCCGTCCGCCGCGCGCAGCGTGCGAAGGGGCGCCGCCGCACCGGCCGGAGGTGCGTGATCGACCACAGCCGGTCCGGTTCGCTACGGCGCGAGCGGCGTTCGGGCCGGTGCTCGTTCATGCGACGCCTCCTTGTCCCGCGCTCCCGAACAGCAGTTCCGACAGATAGTCGTGCAGCTTGTGGAATTCCGGCGTCCGCATCATCTCCGGCAGCCGCGGGCGCGGGAGCTCGATCTCGACCAATTCCAGCACCCGTCCCGGCCGTGGACTCATCACGGCCACCACGTCGGACAGGAACACCGCTTCCGCGATGCCGTGGGTGACCATCAGCGTCGTCGCGGGCTTCTCGGTCCAGATCCGCAGCAACTCCAGATTGAGCCGCTGCCTGGTCATGTCGTCGAGCGCGCCGAAGGGTTCGTCCAGCAGCAGCACGGCAGGCCGCACCACCAGCGCCCGCGCGATCGAGACGCGCTGGCGCATGCCACCCGACAGCTGGGCGGGTTTGGCCTTCTCGAAACCCTCCAGCCCCACCAGCCCGATCAGCTCGTCGATCTGCCCCGGCTCCGGCTTGACGCCCGCGACCTGCAGTGGCAACGCGATATTCGAAGCCACCGACCGCCAGGGCAGCAGCGCCGAATCCTGGAACGCGATGCCGAGCGCGTGCCTGCCGCGCAGCTCGGCGGGCGTCGCGCCGTCGATCAGCGCCTTGCCCGCGGTCGGCGTCTCCAGACCGGCGAGAATGCGCAGGACCGTCGACTTGCCGCAGCCGGACGGGCCGAGCAGCGACAGGAACGCGCCCTGCTCGGTGTGCAGATCGACGCTCGCCAACGCCTGCACGGTCTTCCGACCGACCCGGAAGGTCTTCGTCAATCCGCTGAGATGAATTCCGGTCCCCCCGGCGGTGCCGCTCTCCGTGCTCATGACGGCCACGATAAGAGCCCTCCATTGCACGGACATTGCGAATCGCGCCGCCGGATTGCGCAATCGTTACGGTCCGCGCCGCGGCGGCACGATGGATTTCGAATCTCGGCGATCGGATCGGATGAGATACGCCCGGTCGCGGGTTACACGACAGGTGAACCCGATCATCACGCTGCTCGACGCCAAGCTGCACATCGCGGGCTCGGAGATTCTCTGGCGCGAGGTGATCGGCAACGGGTTCGGCTTGGCTTCCGCGATCGGCGGCATGCGACGGCGTGTCTGGGCCTGGCCGGTCGGCATCGCCGGGAACGCCCTGCTGTTCACCGTGTTCGTCGGCGGCGTGTTCCATACCCCGCAGCAGCTGAACATGGCGGGGCAGGCCGGACGCCAGCTGATGTTCGTCGCGGTCAGCGTCTACGGCTGGTGGAGCTGGTACCGCCACGCGGCGCGGGAGACCGGCTTGGAGCATCGCGGGGTCGACCCGCGCTGGGCGAGTACGCGCGAACGCGTTGTGCTCGTGGCCGCCATGTTCGCGGGCACTGCGGTGTTCGCCCAGCTGTTCGAGTGGCTGGGTTCCTACGGTCCGTGGGCCGAGGCGTGGATCTTCACCGGCTCGGTCCTGGCCACCTACGGTATGGCGCGGGGGCTGGCCGAGTTCTGGCTGCTGTGGATAGCCGTCGACCTGGTCGGCGTTCCGCTACTGGTGCGGGCGGGCTATTACCCTTCGGCCGCCCTGTATCTGATCTACGCGGGCTTCGTCGCCTGGGGATTTCTCGTCTGGGCGCGAGCCGTGCGCCGAACCGCCGATGCGCCGCTCGATCGGCTCGTCACCGCCGACCGGTGACCGGAGGACGTCTTATTCACGTGTCGGTAACCCGTTCGCAATCGCACAGATCTACCTAACCATCCATTCCCAATTATGGGAATGAAGTTTGTGCCAGGTGTTTGCCAAACTTGCGACGACACCCGCGCCGTAGAGCGGATGAGATGCCGGACATCCGCCGACCACACCGCACCAACCCTGGGAGGAACGACTTTCCGGCAAGGTGAGCACCATAATCTGTGAGCCTCGACACTTCGGGCCGCCGAGGAACAGCCAGCATGACATTGCCATACATCCACCGGATTCGACAGCTTGCCGACCATGTACTAGCAGTACCGGAACGGTTCAGCCCAGAAGATGTCTTCTCGGCATGCGCGGTTGAGTTCAGTGCCGTACCCTGCACGAACCCGCACGCACGCGAATTCGTGGCATACCCCGCCAGCGGGCCGTTCTCCGCCATCCTGTTCCATGGCCCGCGCCCGCCCGCGAACGGCGCACCCGCCGTGGTGATCATGCACGTCGCGAGGGGCATTCGCATTACCCGGGCAGATATGTCCGGGACCTTCGAATTGCCGATCCAGAGCGCACGGATCGACCCGAGGACGCCACCCGAGGGCACGGTTTCGTTCACCTCGCAGCAGGGGACGAGAACGCTGCGCATCAGATTCGATGCCCGCTCGCAACTCCTGCGCGATATCTCCGTACACGTGAACCGGCAACAACCTCCGCGCACTGGCGGCGATAGCCCCGAATGAAAGCCCTCCGCCAACTCTTCGCGAACATCACAGCCGGTCTACGCCGCGATCTATCGAGGTCCGCGAATGCCATATCGGACAAATTCCACACTGTCAGCGGAGAAGTCGACCGTGCCGTCGGCAGGACGGTGGATGCCGACCTGTCCGGACGCGACGCCATCCGCCGGGAGACCCCGGACACCCCGGAATATCTGAGAAGTCTGGAGCGGCTCGGATACTCGACATCCGTGACCTCCGGGCTCGGCAGAGAGGTCGACGAAATCGCCGGCTTGTCCGAGGACCTCATTCGTAAGGTTCAGGAGGTACAGCAGTCCGGCTGGACCATCCGCTACGGGAAAAGGGGCGACGGAACCTACGCCGACTACGACGAGAAGGCTGTCGTTCTCGATCGCAAAATGGAAGGCGACGCCCGAGCATCCGTCGATGCGCTCGCCCACGAGATCGACCATGCCCACCCGGCTAATCCGCACAACGACGCCCCCTCGCCGCCGATGGGCCGAACCCGGGAGCAATGGGTCGCCGATCATGTGGACCGGTCGTTGCTGAACGAGGGCCACGCCGTCATGTCCCAGCTCACCGTACGCCGCCAGATACTCGAGAACGGCGGACCGGACGTCAACCACAGCGTCTCCGGGAAGTATCGCAGAATCTACGAGAGATACCGCGAGGGCGAATTCTCCCGTGACGAAGCGGTACAACGAATAGCCGCTCATTATCGCTTCGAGGCCGGTAGCCACAGCAAGATGTCGTACGGCCAGAATTTCCGTACGTGGTACGAAGATTACTGGGACACCTGGATCGCCCAGACCGCGTGAGCGGCTACACCACGTCGACCCGCACGCCCGCCGCTCGGATCGCCTCCACCGCCGCTGGATCCGCGCCGGAATCGGTGACCAGTACCTGCACCTGCTCGATACCGCAGATGCGGGCCAGCGCGGTGCGCTCGAGCTTGTCGCCGGTAGCCGCCACCAGCACCCGGCCGGAACGCCGCACCATCTCGGTGGTCACCCCGGCCTCGTCGATATGCCTGCACTGCGCGCCGCCCGCGACGGAGATCGCGTTCACGCCGAGCACGAGCTCGTCTAGCCGCAATTCGGCCAGCGCCCGCTCGGCCAGCGGCCCGTGCAGCTCGTAGGACTCCCGCCGCGCCACCCCGCCGAGGACGATCGTGCGCACGTGCGGCCGCAGCACCATCTCCCCCGCGATGTTCAGCGCGTTGGTGACGATGGTCAGCTGCTCGTCCCCCGCCGACCCGAGATCCGTGCGCCCGGCCAGCGCCCGGGCCACCGCCGTGGTGGTCGTGCCGCCGTTCATCCCCACCACGGCCTGTGGATCGACCAGAGCGGCGGCGTGTTCGGCGATGCGCTGTTTGGCCTCGCCCGCGCTCTGCCGGTAACGGGCGGGCAGGTCGTAGGCGACCGAGGTCGCCACCACACCGCCGTGCGTCCTGGTGGCCAGCTGCTGTTCGGCGAGTGCGGTGAAATCTCGGCGCACGGTCGCGGCCGACACGCCGAGCCGGTCGGCGGCCTCCTCCACCGAGAGCCGCCCGGATTCGGCGAGCAATTCCAGCAACCGGTTCCACCGTTGCGGACGATCCGTCGGTCCGGTCATCTCACACCGCCCCGGTCGCGCGGGAAACCCGCTGTTTCGGCGAACACGCGAACAATATGACCACACGCGCTCGCCGGCCGTAGCGATCCCCTACGGCAAAAGCCGGGCCGGTCCGGTTCAGGACACATCGGCCTCGACTGCGGGCCTCTGCCGAAGCGCCGAGCCGCCGGGGAGACATTCGGCCGGGTCGCCTGCCGACAGGTCGACCCGTGGGTGGGACAGGCCGGAATGCACGAAATAGGCGATCTCCGCGCAGATTTCGTCCAGGCTCACCGTCGCGTCCGGCGCTGTGCTCTGCACAAGTTCCTGGGCGAGGGACGTCACCGCGCCGATCACCGCCAGCGCGAAGAGATCGAACCGGCGCGGGCCGGTCTCGCCGCGGCCGACGGCTCGCTCGGCCTCGCTGATCAGCAACGCCGACAGCAGACGGCGCTGCTGCCTGCGCCACTCCTCCACCGCGGAGCTCACGCCGACCACCTCGACGTAGCAAACTCGCGCGCGCCGGGCATCGGCACACGTGACTCCCAAGTACGCGCGGAAACTCGCCACGATGCGCACAGGCAAGGGCTCGTTCTCGGTCGCCGCCAGTGCCGCGAGCGCGTACTCCAGCGCGCGAGAGGTGATGCGATTGGCCAAGGCGATGAGCAGGGCCTCGCGGCTGCCCATGTCCTCGTAGAAACTGCGCGTGGAGACGTTCGCCAGGGCGCAGAGGCGTTCGATCGAGGTAGCCGCGTAGCCCTGGGTGCCGAATAGTTCGAGGGCGGCGTCGATCAGGCGGGTCTGCCGCTGGGCAACCCGCTGCTCCTTGGACAGCCCGCCGTAGCTGCGACCATCCTTGGGTCGGTGATCCCGCCGTGTCACCGTTCGATGCTACCGCGCGGCTACCGACCGCCCGCGCGTGCGACGGTGCGGGCGTGGCGATTCCGTCGTCCGCGCGGTCCGGCGCGGGCACGCTATTTCACGCTGCCCGCGGTCAGTCCCGCCACCAAGCGCTTCTCGATGACCGCGAAGAGAAGCACCACCGGGATGATGCCGACGGTGGAAATCGCGAACACGTACTGCCACGCGGTGTCGTATTGGCCGACGAACTTCGTCAGCGCCACCGACAGCGGCTGATTCTCCGGCGTGGTCAGCACGACCAGGCTGGCGGCGAATTCGTTCCAGCAGGCCACCACCACGAAGATCGTCGCCGTCACGATGCCCGGCCAGACCAGCGGCAGGCTCACCCGCAGCAGCGTCTGCGCGCGGCCGAGTCCGTCGAGCATGGCGGCTTCCTCGATCTCCACCGGGATGGCGGCGAAGAAACTGTGCAGGATCCACACCGCGAACGACAGGTTGAACGCGGCGTTCACCAGGATCATCGCCAGCCAGGTGTCGTTGATGCCGAGCGCGAAGAACTCCCGGATCAACCCGGTGACCAGCACCGTCGGCTGCAACATCTGGGTCACCAGCACCACGCCGAGAAACACCCCGCGCCCCGGAAAGCGGTGCCGCGCCGTGTAATACCCGGCTGGGATCGCCACGGCCAGCACCAGCGCGGTGGCGCAGACCGCGATGATGATCGTGCTCGCCAGATTGAACGGCAAGGGCGTCTCCGGGGTGGCCCACATCGTCGCGTAGTTGCCCGGATGCCAGGACCGCGGCAGATACGTCGGCGGGATGCGCAGGATCTCGGCCTTGCTCTTCAGCGAACCGAGCACCATCACGACGAACGGCAGCAGGAACACCGCGGCGAGCACCACGCCGACCGCGGTGAGCTCCCAGCGGCGTCGCGCGGGCGCCGCCTCGGCAACCGGCGGCGCGGTTTCGTGCTCGCGCACCTCCACCTGCGCCGTCACCGGTCCGCCTCCCGGGTCGGGCGCACCAGCCGCGCGTAGATCGCGATGACGACGATGATCAGCGCGAAGTTCAGCACACTCATCGCGGCGGCCGTGTCGACCTGTTGGTTCTGCCGGATCAGCTTGAACGTGAGCGTGGTGGTGGTGTCCGCGGAGAACCCGGCGATGCTGCCGGTGATCACTTGCAGGATCGGCAGCGAGTTGAACACGTTGATGATGTTGATGACGGTGGCCACCGCGATCGCCGGTCGCAGCTGCGGGAGGGTGAGATAGCGGTAACGCTGCCAGGCGCTCGCACCGTCGACCCGTCCCGCCTCGTCGATCTCCGCCGGAATGGATTGCAGTCCGGCCAGGATCGTGTAGGTGGTGAACGGCACCGAGACGAACACCGCGACGCCCATCGCCACGAGGAACGCCTGCGTGGGCTGCTTGGTGAAACCGTAACCACGGTCGAGCACACCGATGTCGACCAGGAATCGGTTCGCGATGCCGACATCGGGGTCGAGCATGTAGTAGAAGATCGTCGTCGTCATCACCACCGACGCCGCCCACGGCACCAGGATCGCCATCCGCACCGCGGTGCGCCCGGGGAAGTCCTTGCTCAGGAACTGGGCCAGCGCCGCGGACAGCAGCAAGGTGACCAGCACGACGCCGACCACCCAGACCACCGTGTGCACCAGCACCGAGCCGAGTTCCGAGATCCCGAACAGGGCCCGGTAGTTGGCGAGTCCGGCGTTGCCCCGGTCCTGGCCGTAGGCGCTGAGGTCCCTGGTGCTGGTCCACACCATGTAGCAGGCCGGGAAGGCGACGACGGCCGCGATCAGGACCAGCGACGGCCCGATCCACGGCAGCGCCGCCGTCAATCCTCTGCGCCGCACGTCAGTTCGCGGCTTCCTGGATCCGGCGCAGGACCTGAGCCGGGTCCGCGCCCTGTCCGATGGTGCCCATCTGCTGACGGATGGCGCCCTGCGCCGCGGCCCATTTCGGGTTGTTGCTCGGGTAGAACCGCGCCACCGGGAGCGTGGCGGCGAACGCCTTGGTCACCGGGTCCTCCGCGAGCGCGGCGGCGGCGCTCTGGGTGATCGGGATGAAGCCCTCGTGCTTGACGAAGTCCGCGTACACCGCGGCCGAGTAGAAGTAGTCGAGGAACTTCTTGATCGACTCGGCCTTCGCGCCGTCCTTCTTGAACGCCATCAGGTGATCGGCCACCCCGAGGGTGACCGGCGATCCGGTCTTGGTCGGCGAGGGCGCGGTCGCGTACCGCAGGCCCGGGTTCTTCGCCAGGATCTGGCCGATGGTGGGCGGCAGCGCCTCGATCATGCCGATCTTGCCCTGGATGAACGCGTTGATCACGTCCTTGCGATCGGTCGCGCCCGGATTCGGCTGGGTGGCGCCGGCATCGATGAGCTCACGCATGGCCCGCACACCCTCCAGGTTCGCGGGGGTGTCCACGGTGATCCGGTCACCGTCGGCCCAGGAACCGCCCGCGCCGAAGGTCCAGATGGAGGTTTCGCCCTGCGCTTCCTCGCTGCCCAGCGGCAACCCGTAGCCGGAGATGCCGCCGCCGAGCGCCTGGATCTTCTTCGCCGCGTCGGTCAGCTCCCCCCAGTTCTTCGGCGGCCGTGCGATGCCCGCCTTCTCGAACAATTCGGCGTTGTAGAACAGGGTGCGGGTGGAGGCGAACAGCGGCAGCGCGTATTGCGTGCCGTTCAACGCCGCGTTCTGCGCGAAAGCCGGCTGAATGTCGGCCAGCACGGGCGCGGAGACGATGTCGGTGGCCGGGTAGAGCAGGCCGTCGCCCGCGAAGCTGGCGTAGGCGTCGATGTTGAGCAGGTCCGGGGTGGTCGACGGCGACTGGAGCTTGGTGCGCACCACGTCGTTGATCGAATTCCACGACTCCATCTGCAAATTGACGGTGATGCCCGGGTTCTGCTTCTGGAATTCGGCGATGATGCCGTCCCACAGCGCCTTGGTACCCGTGGCTCCGTCGCTGTAGGCGGGGGCGAGGAAGTTGATCGTGGTGGCGGAGTCCGCAGCGGTTTTCGAACCGAACCCGCAGGACGAGAGGGCCAGGGCGACGCCGGTGACCATCGCGACTCCGGCAAGCACGCGGTGAAACGGTCTTTTCACGAGCAGAACCTTTCAGATTTACCCATCCGGCGCCAGCGGAGCCGCCGATGATGGGAGGACGCACCGTCCGTGCACCTCAATGTAGACCGAATCGTGATCATATGTGACTGATTTGGGTATAAATTTGACATAAACGATCACTCGGGCGAAGCTGTTCGGGTGCCTACGCCTGAGCCGCATCTGGCCACCGAAGTAGCGACCCAACCGGACGACTGGACGCGCGCCGCGACCGTCGCAGCCGATCACCACGCCGCACTGCCGAGGCCAGGCGAGCGCGTGGCGGTGATCGGCTGCGGCACTTCGTATTTCATGGCGCGCGCGATCGCGGCACTACGGGAGGGCGCGGGCCTCGGGGTCACCGACGCCTGGCCCGCCAGCGCCGTTCGCGCTCGCGACTACGACCGCTACCTGGTGATCTGCCGTTCCGGCACGACCACCGAGGTGGTGCGCGCCATGCGCGACATCCCGGCGCACATCCCGCGCGCGGTGATCTGCTCCAGCCCCGGCACGCCCGTCCTCGAACTCGGCGACGCGATCCTCATCGACCAGGTCGACGAGCGATCGGTGGTGCAGACCCGGTTCGCCACGACCACCCTCGCGATTCTGCGCAGCCACCTCGGCGAAGACCTCGCTCCGGTGATCGGCCAGGCGCGGGCGGTCCTCGCCGAGGATCCCGCCGAATCGCTGGCCGCCGTCCGCGGCGCGGAGCAGATCAGCTTCGTCGGCATGGGGTTCGCGGCGGCCATCGCCGACGAGGCGGCGCTCAAGCTGCGCGAATCCTGCCAGTCGTGGACGGAGGCGTACCCGGCGACCGAGTACCGCCACGGCCCGATCGCCATCTCCGCGCCCGGTCGCGCGGTCTGGGCTTTCGGACCGCTGGAGCCGGACTTCGCCGCCGACGTCACGGCCACCGGCGCGCACCTGGAACACCGCGACATCGACCCGATGGCCGACTTGATCCGGGTGCACCGGCTCTGCCTGCTGCGCTCCGCCGACCTCGGACTGGACCCGGACCACCCGCGCGGCCTGAATCGCTCGGTGGTACTGAAGTCGTGAGCGAGGGCGCGCGATGAGAACCGGCCGAGGGCTGGTAACGGGCATGCCGGCGCCGACTCCGGACCGAGATGGTGCCCGATCGCGCGGATTCCGCCGATGACGAACCCGTGCCGAACAGACACGCGACTCCGGACGCCGACCGCCGCGCCATCGGAGGGGATCGGCCGCAGACCACCGTCGGCCACTGACCGATCCGCACCCGCACCCCCAGCGGACACGGCCGAATCACAGCGTCGCGACGCGACGGCACCGCAGGCTGCACGTATACCGGAGCCGGAGCAGCCACGAACTACTGTGCCGAGGATGGGAACCGAGCAGTCGCGTACGCCGTCGGTGGCATCCATATCGCGCACCGCGGGCACGGATCGCGCGCGTCCCGGCATCCAGGTACCGGGGTCGCCCGGGCAACTCACCGGCGCGACGGACACGGCCGCACTGCCCGCTGATGCCCTCGTGCTCGGCGTGGATGTCGGCGGTACCACCATCAAGGGAGAGGTCACCGACGCCGCAGGAGCAGTGCTGGCCGTGGGCGCCGTCGCCACGCCACACGGTGCGGCCGCGTTCGAGGCCATGGGCGACCTGGGCGAGCGGTTGCTGGCCGACCTGCCGGAATCCGGCCGCCACCGGGTGCGCCGGGCGGCCGTGGTGCTGCCCGGCATCGTCGACACCGCTCGATCCGTCGCGGTGTTCAGCAGCAATGTCGGCTGGCGGGACGTGCACGTGGGCGACCGCTTCACGCAGCGCTGGGGTGTGCCGACGTTGATCGAACACGATGTGGCCGTGGCCGGTTGGGCGGAATGGCGGTACGGCGCCGGGCAGGGCCACGAGAACGTGTGCGTCGTCATTCTCGGCACAGGCATCTCGGGAACGCTGGCGGTCGGCGGACGGTTGGTGCGCAGTAGCTACGGGCAGGTCGGCGAGTACGGGCACGTGCCGGTGCGGCGCGCGGGCGGATTGCCCTGCCCCTGCGGCAATACCGGCTGCGTCGAGACGGTCGCCTCGGGCGCGGCCATCGCGCGGGCCTTCACCCGGCGCACCGGACGCGAGACGAGCGGCGCGGAGGAGGTATTCGCGCTCATGTCCACCGATCCCGACGCGGCCGCCGTGGTGGCGGACGCGGTCGACGCGCTCGCCGACGGCCTGGTCGGCATCGTGCACGCGGCCTGCCCCGAACTGGTCGTGCTCGGCGGCGGGCTCGCCGGCGCGGGCGCGGCGCTCACCGAACCCCTGCACCGGGCCCTGTCCGACCGGCTCCGCCTGGTCCCCGCGCCCCGAGTGGTGCTGGGCGAGTTCGGCGCTCGTGCCGGACTGGCGGGCGCCGCACTGTTCGCCCGTCGCGGTGCGTTGACATGACGGGTCGCGCGGACGATCCAGCGCCACCTGGAGTCGGCGGTTCGACCGCGCCGCGCCGACCAGCAGAGCAGCTGCGAAGCCGTACGGCTGTCGACACGACGCCCGATGAACAGCACAGCCGACCACAGTCCGGCGGACGTCTCGGTGGCCCGCCGAAAGGGCGCGGCATCCCACCGCCCGAGAAGTCCCCGGAGCACATCCGGTCGTCGCGTACCACGCTCGACGAGACGGTGACGACCTTCAGCTGTGGCGCGATCTTCCGACTCGGACACGCCGTGAGACCGTCGCATTCGGTCCCGGTCGGGCGCGCACGGACGTCACCCGGCATCGCGGAACCGCACGCCGCGCGGGCCCGCCCGGCAGAGGGGCTCTGACATGAACGCACACACCGAGCTGATCATCCGAGGGCGCATCGTCTCGGCGAGCGTCGCGCTGGACGACGGCGTGGTGCTGGTCACCGGAGACCGGATCGCGGCCGTGCGATCGTTCTGGCAGTGGCGGGCGGCACATCCCGATTTACCTGAGCCGCCATTTTCTGGAACCGTGCTGCCGGGGCTTGTGGACATTCACAATCACGGCGGCTTCGGCTATCGGTTCGATACCGTGCACGGTGCGGATGCCAGGGCCGCCGCACAATCGCACCATGCGCACGGCTCGACCACCGTGGTGGCGAGCGTGGTCACCGGGCCTGCCGCGGAGATGGTGGCGCAGACCGCCACCTTGCGCGAACTCGCCGAGGAAGGCCTGCTCGGCGGAATCCACGTCGAAGGGCCGTTCCTGGCCGAGGGGCGCTGCGGAGCGCAGGACCCGCGTTTCCTGCGGGATCCCGATCTCGGGTTGACCGACCGACTGCTGACCGCGGCAGGCGCGCACCTGCGCGCGATGACGCTCGCCCCGGAGCGCCCCGGCTACGCGGCCGTCGCGCGGCGCCTGATCGACAGCGGTGTGGTGGTCGCGCTCGGCCACAGCGACACCGACTATTCGTACTTCCGGAATGCCCTGCTGCCCAACGGATCAGGAAGCGTCGTTACGCACCTGGCCAACGGCATGCCGCCGCTGCATCACCGGCGTCCGGGCCCCGTCGCCGCGGCACTGGCGGCCGCGGCGGCGGGGGACGTCATCGTGGAACTGATCGGCGACGGCGTGCACGTGGATCCGGGCTTCGCCGCGCTCGTGTTCGCGACCGCGCCGGGGCGAGTAGCGCTGGTCACCGATGCCATGCAGGCCGCGGGCCTCGGCGACGGCGAATACCGGCTCGGCCCGCAGCCGGTGACCGTGCGCGACGGGGTGGCCCGCATCGCAGGCGGATCGATCGCGGGCGGGGTCAGCACCTTGCTGGAGTGCGTCGCGCGGGCGGTACGGGAATCCGGTGTCCCGCTGCGGGACGCCGTGCTGGCCGCCACTTCGGTCCCGGCCGCCGCCCTCGGGCTCGCCGACGTCGGTGACCTGCGGCCCGGCCGATTCGCCGACATATTGACAGTCAGTGACAATCTCCACTTGCGCGGGGTGCTCAGACGTGGACAGTGGTTGAGGTGATCCTCACCGTGACAATGAATCCCGCGTACGACATGACCTATCGCGTCGAACGCTTCGAACGCGGGCAGGCCCACCGGGTCCGGTCGGTGGAGCAACGCATCGGCGGCAAGGGCATCAACGTGACCCGGGTGCTGAATCAGCTCGGCAAATACGCCAGGGCCACCGGGTTCTCCGACCACGCTTTCGCGGCCGCCGCCGAACTGGAGATGCCGGTCGACTTCGTGCACGCGCTGCCCTGGGTGCGCCGCACGGTGGTGATCAGCGAGTCCGAGGACGGCACCGCCACCGCGCTGTGGGAGCCGGGGGCCCGGGTCTCCAATCCGCACGCCGCGGAGCAATTGGCCGTGCGGGTGGCGGGCCTGTTGCCCGAGATCGCCGGGTTGGTCATCTCCGGGTCGCTGCCGGGCGGCATCGAGCCGTCGCTGCCCGCCGAGATCGCCCGCACCGCCATCGCGGCAGACGTGCCGACCATCTGCGACGTCGACGGCGAGGCGCTGCGCTTGGCGGCGCAGGTGCCGGGCATCGTGCTCACCCCGAACAGCGCGGAGTTGCGCCGCCTCACCGGTGCGGAGCCCGAGACCGACGACGAGATCCGCACCGCCGTGCAGCCGCTGATCGACAACGGGGTGCGGGCCGTGATAGTGACCCGCGGCCCCGACGGGATCGCCGCGGTGACCGCCGATGGCGCGTGGTCGGCGGCGCTGGCCGAACCGCTCGCCGGAAATCCCACCGGCGCGGGCGATGCCGCGGTGGCGGCCGCGATCGCCGCCCTCTCCTCCGACGCGCAGCCGGACTGGGCGGCCCTGCTCGCCGACGTAGTGGCCACCTCCGCGGCCGCCGTCGTCATCCCGGTGGCCGGTGAGATCGACCGCGGCCTGCGCACCCGTCTCGCCCCGACCGTCCGAGTCCGCGAACTGGACCTACCCACACCACAGAAGACTTCCCCATGACCGCCGCGCACTACACCGTTCCACGCGGGACGATCCGATGGCCGCGGCCGCTCGGTCCAGTGGCGACCACTGGCAACCCAGCACTCCGAGCTGCACACGGCCCACGCTGTACCGGCGCACGGCTTCCTGACCCACCTCGCCGTTCCACAGCGCGACGTGGAAACGACCCGTGGTTCGCACGCACGCCGCTCGGTCCAGTGGCGACCACTGGCAACCCAGCACTCCGACCTGCACACGGCCCACGCTGTACCGGCGCACGGCTTCCTGCCTACGTCGCCGTTCCGCAGCGCGACGTGGGACCGGCCGGGTTCCCGCCCCCGTCCCTCGCTCTACCGAAAGCATGTCTATGCCGCTGACCTCGATACCTGACCTGATCGCCGTGGCCCGCCCGGGCGGACTGGGCGCGTTCAACGTGATCACTCTCGAGCACGCCGAGGCGATCGTGGCCGCCGCGGAATCTGCGAAGCGGCCCGCGGTTCTGCAGCTCTCGGAGAACACCGCGCGCTATCACGGCGGGATAGCCCCGCTCGCCCTCGCCTGCCTGCGCATCGCCGCCGACAGCGACGCCGCGGTCACGGTGCATCTCGACCATGCCACCGATGCCGGATTGATCCACAGCGCAGTCGGTCTCGGCATCCGCTCGGTCATGTACGACGGCTCCGCTCTCGACTACGCCGACAACGTCGCCGCCACCGCGGCGATCACCGCGTGGTGCCACGAACGCGGTGTGCACATCGAAGCCGAGCTCGGGGAAGTGGGTGGCAAGGACGGCGTCCACGCCCCCGGCGCGCGCACCGATCCGGACGAGGCGGTCGAATTCGTGAGCGCCACCGGCGTCGACGCACTCGCGGTCGCCGTCGGCTCCTCGCATGCCATGCACACCCGCACCGCCGAACTCGACAACGACCTGATCTCCCATCTGGCCGCGAAAGTCCCCGTCCCCCTGGTCCTGCACGGCTCCTCCGGCGTCCCCGACCACGGCCTGCGCGCCGCCGTCGACCACGGCATGACGAAAATCAATATCGCCACCCGCCTCAACATCCGGATGACAACCGCCATCCGCGAACACCTCACCCAAAACCCCCACCTCGCCGACCCACGCAACTACCTCACCCCCGCCCGCGTCGCCATCCGCTCGGAAGTCGAACACTTCCTCCACCTCCTCGCCGATCCCCACCCCGCCGACGCCCCCGAGTGATCGGCTGGCGAGATGATCATTCGACACACCACGGTCGACTGTTCCGACCCCTTCGCACTCGCGTCGTTCCGGAGCGCCTTCACCGGATGGCCGGTAGCGGACTACAAAGACCACCGAACCCCCACGGCCTAAGCTGGGCCACCCACCGCGCCCCCGAATCCTGCATCGAACGCCGTCCCTGACCGCCCTATGCCACGAGTGGCACACCACGGAGAGGTCTTCTCGCATTTCGCCGCAGCCATGTGCCACTCG
>NZ_BDCK01000012.1 GCF_001613465.1 Nocardia niwae NBRC 108934 = DSM 45340
CACGGTGTGGGCGAATGGCCGTGACCGTGCACGCGATATCGCCTCGGCCGCCCTCTCGGTGCTCATGTCCCAGCGAGTCCCCGGCGTCGCCACCCTCACCGAGCCATCCGGCCTGCTCGAGGCACGCGACCCGAACACCAATGCGCAGCTCGTGAGCTTCACACTGCGCGCCCAATCACGAACCCTCCCAGCCTGAACGGGCTGGCCGATAAGGAGGTGCCCAATGGCACGCGATCCCGACAACGTCAAGATCTGGAAGGACGCGCGCGTCTACGTGTCCGACGCCGTCACCCGGCCCGCGCTGCCGACCGACATCGACACCGCGCTCGCGGTCGGGTGGGTCGAGACCGGCATTCTCGACGGCGACGCCGGTCTCCCCGAGGACCGGTCGCTTGCCGAGTCCAAGCATTACGGCTGGGGCCTTGGCCTGATCAAATTCGGCAGCAAGAACTTCGAGGTCGCTCGGAAGATGACGCTGCTCGAGGACAACGCGGAGACGCGCAAGCTGATCACCCCCGGCAGCACCGCCACCAAGGTTCCGATGCCGAAGCCGGTCTACCGCTGGCTGTGCTTCGAAACCGACTCCGACCTGGAGGATCGCGAGCGGTTGTTCACCACCAAGCGGGCTCGCCTGTGGGTCCCCTCGAACGGCCGCACCGAGTCGGACCCGACCAAGTGGGAGGTCCAGATCGCGATCTTCGCGGATGGCGCGGGCGACATCTTCGACCGCCAGGCCGGCGACCTCGCTGCATAGCGGTCGCCCCGTTCGGCGGCGCGGTTTCCGTGCGGGTTCCCGCGCCGCCGAACATCTTCCGTCCACCCGAACCCGCACACATAGAGAGGAACCCGCACATGTCGCAGCAGAACCGCCGTCGCCGCCCCGCCCGCCCCGCGGGCGCGCCCGTGCCGCAGGACTTCCCAGAGGCCCGCAAGTCGGCCGCGCAGCGCGAGGCCGAGGGCGTCGAGACGGTCTCTTTCACCTGGCGCGGTGTCGAGCTCACCGTGCCCGCGGACCCGCAGAAGTGGCACCCCGTCACGGTGTGGGCACCGCTGTCGCAGAACAACATCATCGGCGGCACCGTCGCATTGCTCGGCTCGGTGCAGCTCGCGCGCCTCGCCGCGAACGTGCCCGACTTCGCCGCCTACGACTACTACGAGATCTTCAACGAGATCGCCCGCCTGACCGGATTCGGGCGAGCGGGAAACTAGTCAC
>NZ_BDCK01000013.1 GCF_001613465.1 Nocardia niwae NBRC 108934 = DSM 45340
CGCAGCCGCTCGTCGCAGCCGGTCGATCGGCTGGGCAGGCCACGGGCAACGCGATCGTCTCGGGCCTGGCTTCCGCGCAGGCCGGGGTCGAGCGGGCCGCCGAGGCGCTGCGGACGGCCCGCGAAAAGGAAGCGGACGCCGCGGGCAAAGTTCGCATCGCCGAGGAGAAGCTGAGGGAGCTGCGCGAGTCCGGCAGGGCCAGCGCCGCGCAGCTCGCGCGCGCCGAGGAGGCGCTCGCTACCGCGCAGCGCAACGAGGAGCGCGCCTCCCGCGCGACGCAGCGTGGCGTCGAGCAGCTCGCCGCCGCGCACCGGGCGCTCGAAAACGCCACCGACGACGCCGAGGAATCCACAAGCCGGTTCTCCCGTGCAATGAATTCCCTTGGCGATCGGCTCGGGCCCGCGGCGAAGCAGATGGCGGCAGCGGCGGTCGCGGCCGCCGGTATCGGCACCGCCATGGATACGGCGATGGAAGCGGTGTCGCGCGAGCAGAACGTCGACATCCTCGCCGCGCAGCTCGGCGCGACGCCCGAGCTCGCCGCCGAGTACGGCAAGGTCGCTGGTGACCTGTACAAGCAGGGGCTCGGCGAATCCTTCGAGGACGTCACCGCGGCGATCGGCGCGGTGCAATCGGGTTTCACCACCCTCGGGTCTGAGGGCGAGGCCTCGATCGAGCAGGTCACCACGCGGGCGCTGAACTTCGCCAGCGTGTTCGGCACCGAGGTGCCCGAGTCGATCCAGACCGCCTCGCAGCTGGTCAAGAACGGACTCGCTGTCGACTCGACGGCCGCGTTCGATTTGATGACGACCGCCTTCCAGCGCGTCCCGGCGGCGATGCGCGACGAGCTGCCCGAGATCCTCAACGAATACGGCACGAATTTCCGCGCGTTGGGATTCGACGGGCAGCAGGCATTCGGGCTGCTCGTCGACGCGGCGCAGCAAGGAAAATTCGTACTCGACAAAACCGGTGACGCGCTCAAGGAATTCACGATCCGCGGCTCGGATATGTCACAGGCGTCACAAGACGCATACAAGGCGATCGGCCTTGACGCCGCCGAAATGTCGCGCGCCATCGCCGAGGGCGGTCCGGTCGCACAGCAGGCATTGCAGAAAGTCGCCGCCGGGCTGCTCGAAATAGAGGATCCGGCCGAGCGTGCGAACACCTCGATTGCCCTATTCGGCACTCCGCTGGAAGATCTGTCGGTCGACCAGATCCCCGCGTTCCTCGGCGCGCTGAGCGGTGCGGGCGAGTCCATGACCGGGTTCGCGGGCTCGGCCGACCAGATGGGCGAGACGGTCGCGGGCAACACCGCGTCCAAGCTGGAGGTTCTCAAGCGCGAGATCCAGGACGGTCTACTCGGCGCGCTGACCGGCGCGGCCGACTGGATCGACCGCAACCGAGAAGTCGCCGTCGGTCTCGGGATCGCGCTCGGCACCCTCGGTGCTGCGCTCGTCACGGCGAAGGTCGCGGCCACCGGATACGCGGTAGCGCAGGGCGTCATGGCCGCCTCGACTGGCGCCGGTACCGCCGCGCTGGCAGGCAACAGTCTCGCGCTCGGCGTGTACACGATCGCGACCGGCGTCGTCCGTGGCGCAACGATGGCGTGGTCGGCGGTGCAGTGGCTGTTGAATGCGGCCCTGACCGCGAACCCCATCGGCATCGTGGTCGTGGCGATCGGCGCGCTCGTCGCCGGTGTGGTGCTGGCCTATCAGAAGAGCGAGACCTTCCGGGATATCGTCAAGGGCGCGCTCGACGCGGTCGCCAATGCTGGGCTGTGGTTGTGGCACAACGCCCTCGAACCATTCATCAATTGGTGGGTCGGTGCCGCGCAGTCCGCGTGGGAGGCCTTCACCTCGATCGGCGCAAAAGCCGGTGAGGCAAAGGACTTCATCGTCGGCAAACTAACCGACCTGACGACGTGGCTCGGTGATCTGCCGGGGCAAGTGACAGAGAAATTGTCCGGTCTGTGGACCGGGCTGACTACCGGATTCAAAACCGCACTGAATTCACTGATCAGCATGTGGAATAACTTCCAGCTGACTTTCGATTTCACGATTCCGGTAATCGACAAACACATCAATTTCACCATCGCAACCCCCGACCTTCCGCTGCTCGCCGGTGGCGGTATCGCCGGACGCACGACGGCGGGGCTGTTGTGGGGGCCGGGCACGCCCACGAGCGATTCCATCCTCGGCATCGACGAGAACGGGATCCCGACGGCGCGGGTGTCCAGGGGTGAGGGTGTCGTCGCCGAAGATGCCATGCGCAAGGGCGGCGCCGAGCTCGTTGCCGCGCTGAACGCGGGATGGGTGCCTCCGGCAGAGTGGCTGAACAACATGGTGCGCGGCGGCGCGCGCCTGGCGCACGGTCGCTACGACGGCAGCCTGCGCGGCATCGGGTTGGAGGAAGACAACCCGCTCGTCGCCGCGGTGCTCGGCCTGCGCTCGCTGCTGCATGACGGGGACTTCACCGGCAACCTGTCGAGCCTCGGCATCGAGGAGGACAACCAGGCGGTCTCGGCCGCGCTCGGGCTGCGGTCGCTGCTGCTCGGCGATTACGACGGCCGCCTCGCCGCGCTTGGGGTCGAGGAAGACAATCCGCTGGTCGATCTCGGGCTCGGTGTCGGCGGGCTGCTGCGCGGCGACTACCGCGGCAATCTGCGCGCGTTTGGTGTCGAGGAAGACTCCCCACTCGTCGACGCAGGCCTCGGCCTGGGCGGCCTGCTGCGGGGTGACTACACCGGCAACCTGTCCAACCTCGGGTTGGAAGAGGATCACCCGCTCGTCGCCGCGGCGCTGGACGCGCGCCGGTTCCTCGCCGCTCTGCCAGGGTTCGCAAACGGTGGTCTGGTCGAGGCGCAGAACTGGGTCCGCGGTGAGGATGGCAAGCCGTATCAGTACGGCGGCACGGGCAATCCGAGTTGGGACTGCTCCGGCATCGCGGGCGGCCTCTGGGCGAAGGCCACCGGCCGCAATCCCAACGCCCGCTACTTCAACACCGAGAGCGATTTCACGCAGTTCGGATTCCTCACCGGGCCGGGCGGTCCCGGGGACCTCACGATCGGCGTGAAGCGCGGCGGTGGCGGTCCGAATAGCCACATGGCGAGCAGGATCGGCGACCTCAAGGTCGAGTCGAGCGGCACCGACGGCGTCGAGGTCGGATCCGACGCGACGGATCCGTCGGCATTCCCGTTGCAGTGGCACTTCCCGATCCCCGGCAACCCGCTCGCCGAGGGTAACCCCGGCGCGCTCGGCGGCGTCGGCGGCGGTGCGGGCTCGTCTCTTGGCGGATCCACCGGGGGTGGTCCGGGATCGAGCGGCAGCTCGGCCAGTGGCGCGAGCGGCGGCACCCGGCCGAACGGGCCTGCGGTGCTGGTGTGGGTCGACAACATGCCGACCAACTTCGGCGGCACCGGTTCCAGCGCAGCCACCGGCACCGGGGCCGGCACGACCGGGACCGGTGCGGACGCTGGCGCTACGGGCACAGGCACGCCCGGCGCAGATGCGTCGAGCGCCTCGACACCGAAGCAGCACCCGTTGCAGGGGACGCCGATGTCCGGCGACCTGTTCACCGGTGACGCGCCGTGGTGGCAGCAGGACAACCCGTGGGAGTACCTGCAGACCAAGGGCGCTGAGAAGTGGCAGGCCACGCAGAAGGACGCCACCACCTATTTCGAGAACAACTGGAAAGAGATGCTCAACTCCGGCCTGGCCATGCTCGGCATGGGCGCAGCCGGTGGCGCAGTCCCGCCCGCGCCGACCTTCAACATCAGCGGCACTGACCCGATGGGCGCAGCCGCGGCTGTCGATCGCGTGCTGCGGCGCCGGACGCTGTCGCTGCAGATGGGGGGTGGGATCTCGCGATGAGGCTGCACCCCCTGCTCGCCATCGAGGCGACGAAACTGCTCTACATCTCGCCCGAGGGTCGACCCTGGCACCTCGCCGGGGTCGGCGCGGGCATCGAGGGCGTGGTGCTCGGCGACGGCCTCGGCGGCCACTTCGACATACCGGTGTCGCTGCTGCTGTCCGAGGGCGCGCGCCAGGACGGCGCGACCGTCCTGCGGTCGGTGCGGTCTAAGAAGGAAATCGACTTCACCGTCAGCGTCGGCGGCGACACGATCCCGCTGATCTTCCGGTCAGCGCGCCACTTCCACGCTGTGCACGACGCCTGGCTGCGCGACTGGTCGACGGACCGGCCGGGTACGTGGGCATGGTTCACCCGGCATCAGGGCTGGCGATTCCAGCGTGTGCAGCGGGATGGGGCGGTGGTGCCGCTCACCGGCATCGACCCGCAGCAGAACTACCACGAGATTCTCCAGATGTCGGCGCTCGCCGCCGACCCGGCGATGCGCTCGTTCGACGAGCCGAGCACGTGGACGAATGTCGACGGGCTGAACGAGGGAGTCGTCTACGCCCGTAACGCCGCCGACCAACCGGCCTGGCCGCGGTACACGATGAACGGCCCCGGCCGCTGGCATATCGGCGATCCAGTCGAGGGCGACGTGTCCCGCCTCGTGCAGACCCCGGTGATCGCGGCGGGTGAAACGCTGCGGATCAACCCGCACCCGCGCTACCGCACGGCCCGCGTCACCTCCGACGCCGCGCCATCGGGGCGCAACGTGTGGGCGCAGCTGGCCGGACGGCGCTGGTTCGCCCAGATTCCGCCGTGGACGAGTGTGCCGATCCCGGTCGCTGTGACCGATGGCGGCACAACGGAATCGAGCATCACGGTCACCGTGACACCGCGGTTGTCGAGGACGTACTGATGACGTGGGACCCGGCCGCCGAAGTGCGGCGCATGGACGCGCTCGAGCGGGCGGATGACGAGTGGCGCACCGACCAAACCGCCGTGGTCACCTACTACGACAAGTGGCTCGACGAGGTCGGCGAGGAAGGGCGATATCTCGATCTCCAGTTCTCCAAGCTGAAGAACCGCGCGGGCGGATTGAAGATGGCCTGCCCGCGCGACATGGTCCACTTCGACCATATTTTCAACAATCCCGACGGCGAAGATGCGACCATCCCGATCACGGTCGAAACCAAGGCCTACCGCTGGGATGGGTACATCACCAAGGCCTCGCTACTGCGTGACGCCAACGGCGTCGAAACCGTCGATATCGAGGCGATCCACTGCTGGAATCACGTTGCCACCACCGCGCTGTGGGCCTCACCGTTCGCGCCGATCCTGGCACAGTATCCCCGCCACATGATCCTCGTCGGCCCGGTCGAGGTCCTGTTCGGCATCTACATGTCGTGCAACACCCTGCGGCAGCAGTCGACGGCCATGCCGACGAAGTGGGCCGACGCGCCCGATTGGGTGGTCGGCGGCGGCGATGGCCTGTGGCCGATCGCGATCGTGCCGGTCGACATCCTGACCAACACGAGCAAGTGGGCCGCAGGCTCGGCCCGATTCGACATGGCCGACGTGTTCTTCGAGCCGATGCTCGACGACTCCGGCGTGATCGTCGAGGCCTCGTTCTACCTGCCCGACAAGGGCGACGAACAGCCCGCGCCCGAATGGTTCTGGCTGGACCGCAACACCGTCGTGCTGCGCACCCGCGATCACAGCGCCTCGGTCGGCCCGACCGGCACCCTGCTCGACGGCCTCGTGTCCTGGTTCGAGGACTTCATCGACGACACCTCGCCGGTGCGGTACCCGAATTTTGACGCACAGTCGGAATACGAAGCGGTGTACGCCAACTACGGACCGCTCGGCACCGCGCGCGGCCTGCCGTGGGTGTGGTACCGCGAAGGCGAATACAGCGGCCTCGGCGAGGCCCAGGTATCGCTGCACAAGCCCACCGCGACGCATGTCATCGTCGGCGGCAAGAGCCCGGGGTGGGTGAATGCCGGCATCGAAATCGTCATGAAGAACATGCTCAGCTGGCTGGGCCTGCTGATCGGGATCCCCGGTCTCGACAGCCTCTATCAAGGCCAGCTCGACGACGTGTTCCTCGCGTGGATGCAGTACGAGGACGTCGGCCGCACGCAGCGCGCCGGGCCGTTCGCGCCCAAGGAATTCGTCGCGACGAACTCGCAGAAGGCCTTCACACTCGACGGCCTCATGGCAGGCCGACAGGCGCTGCACACCACCCGCGGCTACACCGCGAACTCGGTCACCGTCGCCGACGGCGCACCGTATCTGCCGGGCAAGGACTTCGACATCGGGCACCAGATCGGGTTCGAGGTCGGACAGCAGGTGTTCACCGACTACGTGACGGAGATGACCTTCACCGACGACCGCACCGGCGGCGGCCGCTGGACGCTCAAGATCGGCGACGGCGCCGATGAGGAAGACACCGTCGTCAAGGGATGGGCCCGCCTCGGCAGCCTGGCGACGATCGTCAAGGCGCTCAGCACGGACGTCGGCGCCGACCTCGATCTCATCATCTTCTAGGAGGTGCGTTGTCCGACATCGCTTTTCCCGCACGCCTGACCGCTACCCGCGACGTCGACCTCGACGGCCTGCCGATCCTCACCGCCACCGTGACACCGGACCCCGAGGCGGCCGCGCTGCCGCTGCCACCCGGACCGCCCGGACCACAAGGGCCCCGCGGCCGCCCCCGCTCCACATTCGTGAAGGCGGGCACGATCGCCAACGCGGCCGCACGCCCGACCGGCCTCGGCCCCGACGACCGCGGCAAATGGTGGCACCGCACCGACGACAACGGCATCGACCTCTGGGACGGCTCGGCATGGCATCACTCGCCCGGCGCCGTCGGCGTACAGGGCCCCGTCGCCCCGGCCGCCACCATCGCCGCGGTCACCACCACCCACGACCCGGCACTGACCACACCGGCGCTGCGCATCTCCGCCGACGGCGCAGCACTCACCATCGCCGCGACCGCCCCCGCCGGTGTCCCCGGTCCAGCCGGTCCGGCTGGCGCGTCCGGCTCGATCGCCACCGCACTGGACTACGACAACACGATCGGCCCGACCCAGCGCAGCATGTTCGCGCTCAACCTCGGCGGCCGCCGCTGGTCGGCGACCGCGCCGCCCAACGGTTTCGGGCCGTGGTCATGGTGGGACACCGACCTCGTCGCCGACCAGCTGGCCAACATCGACCAACTCATCGCACTCACCGCAACCGTGCCCGCGCTGCCGTTTCGCTGGCGGCCGATGGTGTGCGGGAATCTGTCGACCTACTGCGCGTCCTCGACCACGGTCACCGCCGAGGTGCGAGTCCGCTTGGGCTCAGCGACCGGCGTCATGGTCGCCAGCGGCGCAGGCCTGCGCGCATCCACCAGCCAGTACCTCATGATCCCGTTCAACCCGACCTACGGCGACGAGGGCACGAAGCCACTGTCGCCGAGCTCGACATACGCCACTGTCCCCCCGGGCGTACCGGGCACGCTGCTGCTCACCGTCGAGCGCGTCGGCAGCGACTCCAACATCGGCTACGCGCGCGCCCGCGGATCGCTGACCGTGTGGGCCCAACCCGTCTAGGAGGCCACCTGTGACCACTGTCGGCGAGTACTTCGCGGGCGCTCTCATTCGCGGCATCGACGAGGGCATCGGCAACGAGGGCATCGTCCAATCGCTGCACGTCACCCCAGCCGATGGCGCCCTCGAACTGCCGATCGGCTCCATCGGTCCCGACGGCGCCGTCGGTGCGGCCGCGATCCCGTTCCGCTGGGAGGGCGACGTCGCCGACGTCGCCGCCCTGACCGCGCTGTCGGCGAACCTCGGTCCCGTCCACGCGGGCAAGGCGTGGCGGGTGTTGTCGACCAACGCGCTGATGTACTGGGACGGCAGGGTATTCGAGATCTTCCCCGACGCGTTCGGCGGCACCGGCCCGCAGGGCGTACCGAACTCGCTGTCGATCGGCACCGTCACCACAGGAGCTGCAGGCTCCGACCTCGTTGTCAGCATCACCGGTGATCCGCCTTCGCAGGCGGTGAATCTCACGGTGCCGCGCGGTGTGCAGGGCGTGAAGGGCCCAGACGGGCCGCCCGGCCCGATCACCGGCGCCTCCGACTTCAACGGTGCGGTGACCCGGACAGAGGGCATGGTGCCGCTGTGGTCGGCGGCAACGTCGAAATGGGTACCGACGCCGTATCCCGGTTGGCGCGGGCCGTGGACGATCACCGAGGGCGAGGCATGGAACGGCGCGGCCGGTTTCGTGGCCTCGGCGTCCGGCCTGTCGACCTCGCCGTTCACGATCGCCCAACTCGCCATCCCGGCCCAGGACACCGCCTGGCGGCCGTTCGTCACCGGCGGCGCAGTCGTCCGCACGGCCGCCGGTGACGCCACATCGCGCGTCGACATCGAGGCGTGCATCGGCTCGGCGAGCGGTCAAATCGTCGCGCTCGGCGTCGGCATGCCGTACGCGGTCGATGCCTTCGCCCGGATGCAACCGCAGTTCCAGACCTCGGCGATGACGCCGGCCTCATCGGTCGGCGTCATCGCCGCTGGTGTCGCGACCACCTTGCACATCGTGATCCGGCGAAACCTCGGCACTGCGAACTTCAACTACACGCGCACCGGCGCGCACGTCGCCGCGTGGGCCGTGCCCGTGACAGGAGCACCATGACCGAGGTTTACGACGAGAGCGTCTCGATCACCATGCGCTCTGTGGACGATCCGGTCGGCCTGCCCTACACCGTCCACCCGCTCGAGGTAGTCGACCGCGAAGTGCTCGTCGAGCTGCGCGAGGGCCCGCCGGGCGGACCGGGCCCGCAAGGCGCGCCCGCCTGGCCCTGGATCTGGCAAGGCGACGTCGCCGACGCCGCCGCGCTCACCGCGATGAACCTCGGCACTGCCGATGCTCGCAAGGCGTGGCGCGTGGTCGCTGAGAACGCGATCTACTTCTGGACCGGTATGGACATGATCGCGTTCGCCGCGGCATTCCAGACCCCCGGACCGCAAGGCGCACCGGCCACGCCGACTGGTTCGGCAGTGGCCGGTGCGGTCGGATCGTCGGCGGCCGCGGCTTTCACCGGAACCGCGCCGACGCAGGCGCTCGAGATCACGATGCCGCGCGGCGCGGTCGGGCCGACCGGGGACCCCGGCGAGGCGGGCAAGATCTCCGACGCCGCGGATGTCGGCGACCTCGCCGCAGCACGCCAAGGGTCGGTGCTGGCGTGGGCTGCCACGCCGGGGGAATGGCAGCCGATCCCGGCGCCGCGACTCGGTGGGCCGTGGGCGATCGCCTCGTCGCAATTCATCGGCGGGTCGAACATCTCGGCGACGACGAAAACCGTCGCGACGATGACGATTCCGGCGCAGCCGATCGCCTGGCGGCCGCTGGTCCTCTCCGGGAACATCACCGTGCAGGTTCATGTGAGCGCGCTCAACGAGGCGCACGTCGAGATCGAGATCCGCCTCGGCTCACCCGAGGGCGAAATCATCGGGTTCGGCTACGGCACTGGTGTCGCCAACCGCTATGAGGTGCAGCTGTACCCGCGATGGGAGCACGCCGTCACACCCGCCAGTGACCTCGGCGTCGTCGGCCCGTCCGAGACCGCCGTGATCTACGTGATCGCCCGAAAGATCGGCGAGCGCAACTACTCGATCGTCACCACCGGCGCGCAGCTCGTCGTCGCCGCACAACCACTGATGGAGCAGCCGTGACCGATACGCCCGAGCCCGAGGTGCTGCGCACCGTTGTCACCGAAGCGGGCCGCAAGGAACAGGAGCGCATACAGGCGCAGCAGCAGAGCGCGGCCGAACGGGAACGGATCACCGCGAAGTACCGCGAGTTCGCCAAGATGGCGTTCGACGGCAAGCTGCCCGACCCAGGCAAGGTCGAGCCGCTCGACCCCGCCGTCGTCGACCTGCTCTCGGATCTGGCGATCTTGCACCTGCCCGAGTGGCGCAACAGCGCGGGCCGAAAACTCGCGGACGCCACCGTGTTCACCCTGCCGAGCTCGGCCCGCGTCGCCGCATACCTCGTCGAGCGCGGCTGGCGGCGCGACCCCGCACACGAGCGGATCCGTTGGGTACCGACACCCGGCGGTCTGCCAGGTCCCCACGACCTCGGCCTGCACATCCGGCCCGACCCCGACACCGGTGAGTGGCCCGCACCCGATCCCGAGACGTTCTGGGACGTCGACGAAGTGAAGGTCTCCCAGCTCCCGGATGGCAGCTGGAAAGCAGAACACCCCCGAGGCCTCGGCTACCAGGCCGCGACCAAGAGCGAGGCGCTTGCCGGGATCGTCGAGCGCATCCGCGAGAAGATCAAGGAGGCCCAGAATGGCATGGACCGGTGACCCTGTATGGCTCGCTGATGTACTGCGAGCCGAGGGCCTGGCCGTCGTCGAGCACGACGGCTGGCGCGACCGCGGGCACGGGGATTTCCGCGACATCCGCGGTGTGATCTGCCACCACACCGCCGGGGGAGGCTCGAACGACTGGCGCATCGTGCAGAACGGCCGCCCCGACCTGCCCGGCCCGCTCGCCCAGCTCGTCCTCGAGCGGGACGGCACTTATCGCGTGATCGCGGCAGGCGTGTGCTGGCACGCCGGGCGCGGCAGCTGGCCGGGATGGCCTACCAACGACGCGAACTTCCACACGATCGGCATCGAGGCTGTGTCGCGCGGCGACGGAACCGACTGGACTCCAGCCCAACTCGACGCCTACAAACGCGGCTGCGCTGCCATCCTGCGCCGCATCGGCCGCGACGCCGACGACTGCGTCGGACACCGCGAGTACAGCAGCGAGGGCAAGATCGACCCGACCGGAATCGACATGATCGCATTCCGGCGCGACGTTCAGGCCCTCATCGACCACACCCCCGGCCCTGATGAGGAGGACACAATGCTCGACGCACTGATCAAGAACTTCCGAGGAACCGCGCTGAAGTTCCGAGACCTGTTCTGGTGGATGGACAAGAACACCAGCGAGACCCACGAACAGATGCTCGGCCCCGACGACGGAAAAGGCGGATTCAAGGGCTGGGGCATCCTCGGCAAGTCCACGGTCGATCCGAAGCGGGACAACACCGTCGTCGAGGCCCTGGCCGAAGTCCGCAACGACGTGGCCGAGATCAAGCGCGCCCTCGCGGGCGGCAAGTGATGGGCCGCCACAGCGCCGAGGATGCCAGCCAAGTCCGCTATCCGTGGCGGACCGTGGTGCGCACCGCCTTTCAGCTCGTCGTCGGCCTGGCCGCTGCCATGCCGATGTTCATCGCCTCGACCGGCCTGCCGACGACCGCAGCGGGCATCGGCGCGGCCCTCGCGGTCTCGGCCACGATCACCCGATTCATGGCGATGCCCGCGGTCAACGCGGCCATCGCCACATGGGCACCCTGGTTGGCGGCCGAGCCGCGGGCAGGCGACGCCCCGTGAACCCTGACCAGATCGCAGCTATCGGCGCGATCGTCGCCGCGATCATCGGCGGCGCAACGGCCTGGCAGGGGAAGCGCGTCAGCGAGTTGCAGGGCCGAATCGAGAAACTCGAGGACGAGCTCGAAGCGGCGCACGCGATCGGTCGCGCGGCAATGAAGTACATCCGCAAGTTGTGGCGATGGAGTGATCAGCGCGACATCGCGCACCAGCGCGGCGTCGAACCACCGCCGCAGCCGGAATTGCCCGAACTGCTGAAAGACGAGGTGTGACATGGCTGATCTCGCACCGCTCAAGCACGGCAAGGTCGTTGGCCGCTTCCTGGTGAACACCGCTGACGGTCCCGACATCGGCGACCTTCCCGAATTCCAGCCGCTCACAGGCACGCTCACGTTCACCGCTGAGGTGCCCAAGGTGCTCGTCGCCGGTGCCCTGCCGAACCCGGCGACGTACGTACAGCTGCCGCAGCACTACGTCGCCTCACTCGACGAGTTCGGGTATCTGACCTGGCGCGGGAAGCGCGGCATCCGCCTCGTCGCCCCGGGTGCCGAAACCAATCCGGCGGACTGGACGTGGCGCGTCGATTTCGATCTGAGCTACGACGGCGACCGAGTGCCGATCGCGCCGTACTCGTTCGCTGTCACCGAGTACATCCCCGGTCCCGACCCCGAGGATCCCGATACCGGGTCGGAAGGGCTCGTCGATCTCACTCTCGAATCGCCGATCCCGTCGAGCTCGGGCACCGCGATCGTGCGCGGCCCCCAAGGCGAAGGCCTGCAGATCGACCGCCGGGTCGCCACCTACGGCGACCTTCCCACCACGCCCGCCGAGGGCGACGGCGCGCAGTATGTTGTCGCCGCCGACGGACTGCTGTACGTCTACCGCACGGGCACCGGCTGGCTTCCCGACGGCCAAGGTGTGGTGATCCGGGGGCCGCAGGGTATGACCGGAGCGACGGGCGCCACCGGGGCGACGGGCGCTACAGGGGCGCAAGGCCCGCAGGGCGTGCCGGGCCCGCCGGGCACCACCGATTGGTCGGGCATCACCGGCAAGCCGTCGACATTTCCACCGACCATCGGATCCACCAGTTCGACCGCGGTGGCCGGGAACGACCCGAGGCTGACCGACGCTCGCACACCCACCGCTGCCGGGCAAGCGTACGACTTCACGATCAAGTCGCACATGGGGGCGCGGGCGAGCGGGGGAGGCAACGTCATACCCGAGGGCGTCCTGATCGACCGCAACATCTCGATTCAGCAGATCACTATTCGAGGCGAATCGGCCGGCACTGGCAATCTCGTGGTCGAGATCCGCAAGAACGCCAGCGGGCGCGCGGACGCCGGTACGTCAACCGGGATGCCCTCGGGCATCACGATCACAGCAGCCAACCACGCGGCCGACACGGTCGTGACTGCGGGTGGTCCGTGGGCTGTGGCTGCGGGCAGCCGAATCGTTCCCTACATCGTGACCCCAGACAGCCCGGCGGGGAACGGTCTGCAGGTCGCGTTCAAGGCAGTTACGACATGATGTTCGTCGTCGCCGGTGCACCGACTGCGCTGAACCTGACCGACGATTTCAACCGCGCGAGCCTCGGCACGGACTACACCGTGTTCGGCAGCGCGCCGGTGGTTTCCAGCAACCGCGCGCAGGCCGGAACACCAGCGGCGAGCACCACCGTCATCTACGCGGCAGGCCACAACACCCCGTTTAGCACCGACGGTCAAGAAATCGAATGGATCCCGATTGCGGCGACTGCTGGGGCCTCGCACGCCACGATCAGCAGCGGCTGTTTCCTGCGCAGCACAACGAGCGGCGATCGCGTCGAGGGTCTGACCACATCGGGACAGGCGTTCATCGTCACGCGAATCGGGGGCGTCGCAACGCAGCGGGCGTCGGCGCCGATCGGCACGCCGACCGCCGTCCGTCTGCGCGCATCCGGCAACGTGTACTCGCTGTACGTGAGCGGTAGCGCAACCCCATCGGCGACGTGGACCGACACAGGCGCGGTGATTCCCATTGGTCCGACCACCCGGACGTTCGGGATCGTCACTCCGGCACAAGCCGACTTCGCCGGGAACGTGGCGCGCGGGTACGCGATCGACCAGTTCACAGCGCGCGATATCTAGGGAGGAACATCGTGGCTGCTACAGCAATAATGGGCCCGCTATGTGTACGGGGACAGGCTTCCGACGGTGGACTCGGCATCGTCCAACCGTGGGCGGTCGCGTTCGCGCTGGTGTTCATCGACGGTTCGATCATTCGAGACGAGTACGGCAACGGCCGCGACTGGGTCGCGCAAACACAGGTCGTCGGGTCGGACGTAGCCGGGACCGGACTGCGCGAGCGGCTTGAGGCGGATGTGATCTCGCAGCTAGCGGCCGCCGGAGAGATCTCGGGCGGCGAATCGGTTCAGTTCACCTGGACTGACCGCGATCTCGCCTGACCGGCAACGTGCCGGAACGACCGCGCCCCCTACTCATCCGAGCAGGGGGCGCGTTTCGCATGTCTCGGTTCAGCGGCCGACGATCTCCCACCGCGCGTTCTCGGCTGCGGGCGACGGCTTGCCGTTCCACAAGTGGACGGCGTAATCGCCGTCCTTGAGCTTGGCCTCGTCCTTGTAGTCGGCGCTCATGTCGGCGACGTACAGCGCGAACGTGCGCTGTCCGAGGGGCGTCGGTTTCAGCGCGGCGGCGATGCTCGTCGCGATCGGGCGCAGCGCGTCGGCGTCCGTCGAGCTGGGCACGCACAGGTCGAGGGCGACGCCCACCTTGCCCGGCTGGCTGCTCTGCGTGCTGACGCGCCCGGTGACGACCTGCACGCCCGCTGGGAGTTGCAGCCCGGCCGCGAACTCGGCGAGCTCGGGATCGGAGATCGCCCGCGATGGGTAGCAGGCCTGGGCTGTCGCGGGCGCCGTAGTTGCTGCCGGTGCGGCCGATGCCGAAGAAGAGTGCGCAGCGTGGTCGTCCTCAGCGCTCGTCGAGCTGCAGGCCGCGACCGCTACGGAGGCAGCGGCCAAGGCCAGAACACTTGCAACGGATTTCATGAATTCCCCTCATCGGCGCGCAGTGACGCAGTTGTCGTCGAGTGTGTCGTTGGCGTATCGATCTGTGCTACAGAATGCCGGAGCTCGGACGCAGAGCGGCCCCACCCGGAAGGGGATCGGGTGGGGCCGCGGTATCCGGTTTACCGGTCTACATCTCCAGTTTCGCCAGCATCCAAGTGCCGACGGCATCCATGTCGTCTGCGGAGATGGTGCGCGTGTAGTGCAGCGGTGGGGTTATCCAGCGGAGCTGACGCCATCCACTGGCCGGACGGATGACCCATCCGCCGTATTCACGGCGAGCGTGCCACTGGTTCTCTCCGGTGTAGCCGGGCGCGCGGGAGACACCTCGGACCCAGAGGTACAGGGTTTGGCGCAGCCAGAGCCAGCGAGTCGACCATGTGACAGGGCCGCTGCTGAGGTAGAGCAGCTTCACGGGGTCAACCTAGCATTGGATGATGGCCGGTATGGTCTCCTTGCGGCTCTCGCTCGTCCCGGTGTCCCAGGTAGCCCGCATGACGATCTTGCCCTGCCACATGCCGGGCACGCAGTCCAACGCCATCGTGGCAACGTGACGTGTGGGATTCGGGATATCGGTGATAATGGCCGGGTCCCCTTTCGGCTTCGGGTTGCTGGTGCCGGACCGATGCCACAGCTGCAACGTGAGGTGGAACTCGAGCGGGGCGGGGTCGCATTTCACTGTTCCGCCGACGACGACGGCGTTGTGCAGTAGGTAGGGCTCCTTGTTGAAGGCGAACGTGCAGGAACGGTCGACTGCCTGCGCGACCGGCGCGGTGGTGAGCGTCTGCCCGCCGAGCAATGCGGCGCTGACAGCGACAACCGTGACGGCTGCCCGAATCGCGTTGTATCCCATGGATATCCTCCCTTACCTACTGCTCCCGCACACCACGGGAGAGGTCAGAACCGCCCCCTGCGGCGGATGGTCAGTACTCCCGCGAGGTATCAGGCCTCATCCGGCCCGCGCTGATCAGGGTTTGCCGTGCTGCCGCCTTACGGGGGCACTCGTCTGCACGGCACCCGCGATGCCGTTGCATCGTCATGTGCGCCTCGTTGACGCTCAAAGGACGGTCCGGCGCCTCGTGCGGCCAGCCGCTGGGCCACAATGCAGCGTCAGCGGGCCGGGCGTCCTTGGTGTCGCTCCGTTGGCGCTCGGCTCTCCACTCGGCCTGCACG
>NZ_BDCK01000014.1 GCF_001613465.1 Nocardia niwae NBRC 108934 = DSM 45340
TACGATCTCTTGCACCGACGTGCCGTCAGACTCGCCGTCGCGCCACCAGTCGAATCCCACAGTCATCCCCTGCCCTGGTCGAGTACATCAATCCCGACCGCCTGAACGTTGGTGATGAGTCCAGCGGCGATCAGGGATTCGAGAACCTCGCCGATGTCTTCGCCACGGGCAGCGAGCATCTGAGCCCAAGTGAACTCGCCACCCGTTCGCCCGTCCGAAAACACTGGGGTCCATGTGCCGTCGTTGTTGCGCGCCCACTGGGTCGGTACGTCGGCGGCGTCGTAGTCGGTCGCATCCGACAGATTCGCGAGCGCGTCACGCATCCGGATCAGATCATCTGATTTCATTTCGCACGTCCTGAGGTGTGCCGAACAGGTGTCAGTGATCCGCCCCGCCGCCGGGGATGGAGGTCGACCCGACGGCGCGGCGTGGATGAAAGCGTGCGCGCCCGGTGGCAGGAGGACCGGTGGCCGCGCCCCACCTTCCGAAGTGGGGGGAATCTCCCCACCTGCTCGTTTGCCATATCGCCACGCGCGCAACGCCGTTATGCTGGGAGAACCTCTTCGCGGAGGAAATTGCCCCCGGTCGACGGGTCGGGGGTATTCGCGAATGAGGCCAACCGCGAAGAAGGACAAGGCATATGCCGAACCCTGACGAACTCGCCGCACGCGCGATAGGCGAGCGCATTCAGAACATTCGCACTCGCACGGGCAAGCCGCGTGCAGTCGTCGCCGGTCTCGTCGGCAAGTCCGAGGACTGGTTGCGCGACGTAGAGAAGGGTCGCCTGCAGCACCCGCCCGGTCTTGAGATGCTGCTACGCATCGGGCAAGCTCTCGGCGTGCGCGACCTGACCGAGATCACCGGCGAGCACGAGCTACTCGTCGGCATCGCCCGCCGCGCCGGGCATCCCGTCGTACCCGAAATTCGCGAGGCAATCGAGTCAGTCGACCTCGCCCCTGTGCCGTCGCCCATCGACCCGACTGAGCTGCGCGCCCGCGTCGAGCGCGCATGGCGGTTGTGGCACACCTCGGCCACGCCCCGAGCCGATGCCGGCGCAATGCTGCCCGAGCTGATTCGCGACGGCCGTCGCGCGGTGCGCACGCTCGACGGGCAAGAACGCCGGACCGCCGCCGCGGCACTGTCGGGTGCCTATGCGCTGTCCGAGCAGGTGCTCGCTTGGGTTGCTGACGCGCCGCTGCTGTGGCTCGCTGCCGACCGATGCATGTCCGCGGCCGAGATCGCCGACGACCCGGTCACGCTCGCCGCTGCGAGCTGGGTACTCGGCAACGTCTGGCGCTCGACCTCGCGCGAGGACGACGCATACCGCCTGGCGCAGGACGCGGTCGCGTTGCTCGAACCGCGCCTCGACGGCGACCAGGAGGCGCAATCGCTATGGGGTGCCTGCCACCTGCACGGCGCGATCAGCGCGGCACGCCTCGGCCGCGAGGGCGATGCACTGCGGGGGATCGATCAGGCGATGGGTATGGCGCGGGCGCTCCCCACGGGCAGCACCCACCCATGGACGTTGTTCGGCGTCGCGAACACCGAGTTTTCTGCCGTGTCGGTCATGGTCGACATGCGCAAGTCCGGCGGTGCGCTGGAGGCTGCGAGCATCGTCGACCCTGACGCGGTGCCGAGCGTCGACCGTCGAGCCCGTCTATGGCTTGAGCTGTCGCGAGCGTACGGGCAGCAGAAGGACTGGATCGGCACGCTCGGTGCGCTGAAGACAGCGGCGTCGGTGTCCGAGGAATCGATGCGCTGCCATCCGCTGTCGCGCAGTCTCGCGGCCGAGCTCGTGACGCACGGCGGCAAGATCGTCGAGCGCGAATCGAGGGCGCTCGCCAGTCGGCTCGGCGTCACTGCATAGCACTCGGGATGCGTGGACGCGGTCCACAAACCGGGCTATTCTTGCCCCGACCAATCCCGGTGAATCCCGACCAATCCCGACGAATCCCAAGGTCATACGCTGCTAGCTGGGGCGATACGGCGGTTCAAGTCCCCCTTCGCCCACAAGACGAAAGCCATGTATCAGGTTCCACTGATACATGGCTTTCCCCTTTTCCGTGTCTCGAATCGCTTCGGCCGATGTACGGGCTGGCGGTCAATGTCCTCCCACGGCGGGCAATACGCCCAACTGCTGGAGGAACCCGAGCACGTCCTTGTCGGACCACTTCTCGGCGATCTTGCCGTCCGCGATCCGGTGGATCGCTGTGCCGGTCATCGTCAATTCGTTCCCGGTGGCCGGTATCCCCGGCAGATCCCCGGTGTGGCGGCCGTGCGCGGTGAGCCGGGTGACGACCCGATCACCTTCGGCGACCTGATCCTCGATCACGTGTCGCCCTGGAGTGGCGGCCCAAAACATCCTGAAGGCTTGTTTGAGCCCCTCGCGGCCCGGGCCGAGGCCGGGGAACGGAGGCGGCGAGTGATCGAGATAATCCTCCGCGACGAGGTCGTCCATGGCATCGACGTTCCCCGCGTCGATCTCCTGATAGAACCGGCGGACCAGTGCCTTGTTGGCTTCCAGCGACATGATCGACCTTCCTCCTCGGGTGCCGGGCGGCGAACGGCCGTCGTCACCCGAGTCTCGCACCGCGCGGGCAGCAACCGCTGGCAACACTGGTCGGAAATCGGATACAGCTCGGTCGCGAACGATCAGGAAAGGACCTCCGCGCCGCGCGCTCAGTCCACCGGGCCGTGGCGGTCGAGGAAGCGCTGTTCGAACGCGGCGATGAATCGCGCCTGATCGACGCCCGAGGACGAGTGCACGAACTCGCCGTCGTCGGCGATATAGAAGATCGCTCGGTCCGACTGCGGGTTCCCGGGGGCGGGCACGTGCACCATCCAGCCGAAGCGGAAGCGCTCGGCGGTCAGCTGCGACAGCGGATACCCGCTGGTGTCGAGTTGCCGTCCGATGACGTAGTCCCGTACCCGGCTGATCGCCGCTTCGGCGGCCATCGGCTCGGGCGCCGTGGACAGCAGCCCGGCGACCGAGAACTGATAGAGCGCGCCGTCGATATCGAAGCGGCCGTCGTCGGCGAAGACGGCGGCCAGCGTGGCTCGTGTCACCCTGCCCGCCTCGGCGGCGGACAACAACGCTCCTATCGCCTCGATCGCGTCCGCGTCCGGACGGTCCCCGAGTATCCCTGCCACGATCTTCGTCGCCGTCTCGCGCGTCCAGACGCCCGGCACCGCGGGCGCGCACTCCTGGGCCGGCGGCGACTGCCCGCGGTACCACCGCCCGGCTTCCCACCAGTAACAGAACGACAGCAGGCCGGAAGCGGCCCGCGGATTCAAGACGGGGTCGGCCACCCAGTCCGGCGCGCCGCCGTACAACTCGGGCATCGGTGCGCCGGCGTTGTACGCAGCGTCCAAGGTCGGCGCGTTCCATACGCCACCGGACAACACGGCGCGTCCGGCCGGAAGCGCGTGCAACGTGGAGCCACCGCGCGAAGTGCCTTCGAACACTCCGACCCAGGGCAGCATCCGAGGGCCCCATTCCGACTTCGCCGCCACGAAGGCCGCTGAGATCGTCGTCCATCGGGCCCACATCTGCGGGAACGGGGGAAACTCGTTCTCCGCGAGGACTGCCCACACCTGGCCGGCCCGGTCGGCGCGGGCCTGGGCGGCGGCCTGCTGTGGAGTTCGCCGCTGCCGGTCGCCGTGCCCGATGTAGGCGGCCAACCACACCGGCACCTTTTCGCGCGGATACGCCTCGAGATCGGCGCGATACGCTTCCGGCACGAACAGTTGACCATCCGGGAAGGGTTCGTCGCCGTAGTCGTAGGCGACCTCGATCCCGCCGGAACTCGTCATCGCGATCATCATTCGCCACCACGGGTCCACTCCGGAGCCTGCCGCGATTGCACGGTGCTCCCGGACGATGGCAAGCACCGGCTCCGGCGGGTCGACCGGCAGCGCCTGCCGGCCGACGGAATACACGAGTTGGGCGATCTCACCCACCACCGTGACCGCGAACACCGCGTCCAGCCGCTGCCACCCGGTCGGCGCGTTCGCCGCCAGCGCACGAGCCAGTGGGTGTTCTATGGTCAGCCCACCGGGTGCGTCTACCAAGTCGTCCTCCGTGTCGATTTCTGGTCACTGCTCGCGCCGCACCCGCGGACCTGGCAGTGCCGGCTGCGGTGGCGACGCGAACGTCGAAGATAGCCGAGGCGCGACATGCCGCGCTTTCCTTCTCTCACGGTCGCCAGGATCGGAGGATTTCGAGTTCCGCGCGTGGCGGCAGCAAATCGGTGTGACCGGATAGCTGACGCACTTGGATCACGGCCTCGCTGAATTCGGTCTCGATGAATTCGATCAGTTGCGGGGTGAGTTGTCCGGCGGCAGCCAGCGGCGCCAGTTTGACGGTGTCGTTCATGACCCGTTTGAACTTCTCGACCCGGGCGAATTTGACCATGTCGGGGCCACCGAGTTCACGAGGCACCTCGATGCCGGGAATGAGATGGCCCAGCCGGGCCCAGTCGTAGGCGCTCGGGCCGTTGACGGCGAGCTCCCAGTCGAGCAGTGTCACGCGTAGCTCGTTGCTGATGAGGAAGTTTCCCTCGTTCGGGTCGGCGTGCAGGATGTGGTGGCGGGACTCTCGCATCGATCGAGCGTCATCGATCAGCGGCTCGAACGGGTTTCCGCGGAGCAGGCCGAACTCGTCGAACAGGTGACCGAAGCGGTCGAGGTGCCGCCGGTAGAAATTCTCGAGGTACCAATTGATGTGATTCAAATACCACCCGCCGGTGTCTCCCTTCGCGACGCCAGGTGGTGTCAGTTGATCCAGCAACGGATGGTTCTCCGGTATGGTGCGCAGCTGCTCGTGGATGTTCGCGAAGGTGCGCAGTATCAGACCCTGATGGGACCGGATCGCTCTCCGGTCGGCTCGCCGGAAAGTCTCGGCGAGATTCTGTCCCCGCGCGAGCCTTTCGATGAGAATCGGCGCTGATCCATCGATGACGCGCCCGTCCGGCATGTGGCCGGTGATGACTTTCAGTAGTTGCGGTGCGTTTCGAACGTATCGGGAGATGACCGGCAGAGTCCTGTGCTCAGGCCCGAAACGGGGATCGTAGCTGCCGGTATCGGGTTGACCGATGCGCAGGACCAAACCGAGGTCTTCGAGGACGACGGTGGTGTTGTAGGTTCCCGTCAGGGCGTCATGGAGCAGTGGTTGCGCTGCTCGGTACACCGTCAGGCCCTCGTCGTGAGTCATGACGTATCCCCGGCTGCCCTCGAGGGGGCGGTAATCGTGGGCGGAGAGCAGCTGCGTGAGATCACGGACGGTGGTGGGCGTCTCGATCAGTGGGGCGGTTGAACGGCCGGCGGCCTCGGGTGCGGATTCGATCTCGGCGCCGTGTCCGACCACGATCAGTCCTATGGTGTTGGGATCGCCGTTTCGGTCGCGATGGGGATTGAGTGTGTAGACGCGCTCGGTGCCGGTATGGAGCTGGCTGGCGGTAAGGAGGCGGTCGTCAGCCGAGCCGGGCACGAGAACGATCTGGTCCACAGCGCTGCTGAGCGCCAGCGTCTCGGCGGAGGAGCGCAGCACACCGATGCCGTCGCCGTGCCCGACTACGGTGGACAGCCGCACCATCCGAGACCAGCTCTCGTCGCGGCTGTCGAGGGCCATTTCGCGGGTTGCGTCGTAGATCATGAGTTCCCTCGCCAAGATATCCCCGGCTACGTCTCGCGCTTCGACGACGTTGCCCCTGGCCGTAGGGTCCGGCCCGGCGCTGTGCGAAGGCGCCTCGAACCCGCGCGGTAAGCCGACAGTGAACATGATCGATATGCGGTTGTTCCGTGGCGCGTGCTGCTGGGCTACCTCGTACTGCAGGCAGGCGTGATCCGCCCAGTGCGACAGATCGGTGACAGGTGTATCGGCTGCGGTGACGTTGAACGCCACGAAGGATGCGTGGTCGGCTTCCCCGATCGAGACGACAGCTCGGCCCGTGCCGCCTTGCGTCACGGGATCGTAGGAGACCAGTAGCACCGGTGGCGGAGGGGAGGCGTCGACAGGAAGCCGCCAAACCATGTTTCTGACCTCTGCCAGCTGCTCGCGCAGCGCGGCGAGTTCACGCCGGCGCTCGGGTGCGACGCGGGGGGATTCGAGGTCACGGGCGAGCGATAGCCGATTCGCCAGATCCCGCGCCCGATATGGGATTCCGGCGGCGGCCCCGATGATGTGCGGATACTGTCTCAGCACCGCCAACTGGATCTGGGATACCGAGAAGTCTGTGGCGCCCGCCAAGAGACTGCCGATCGGTGTATTCCCGCTGGTCCATGTTCTGAGCTTGATCCACCATCGCATATTCTTCGAGACGGTGTCGAAAGCCGTCTGGAACAGGTCCGCGGTATCGCCGTGCTCCAGCAATGACCGAATCCCGGCTCCCCGACCGTGGAGTATTTGCAGCAGGTCCACCGCGGTTGCCGCGAGGGCGCGCTCGTCATCGGTGGTATCCCAGTCCCACGGCAGGTCGCGATCCAGCGGGTGCTCTCTAGGGGCGTACTCGATTCCCGGGCTCTGACTACCGAGCCCCCACAGCGCCCGTACTCCCCAGTGGAACCAGTGGGCGAGGGCGGGCTCCGATCCGATGTCGAAATATTCCGACAGGGTCTCATGTATGCGCCGTGACCGGACTTCGGGCGATCTGCGGGAGCACGCGACTGTGATGTCTTCGTACAGTCGACGAATGCCGTCGGCTGCTTCCTGGAGCGAATAGATGACGGCCCGGTTTCCGAAGCGAGCGATGGCCTCGGTCAGCAGGTCGTCGACCTGACGAAGATAGTCGAGTCCAAGGGCGGAGTTGCTGGTGGGGAACAGGTAGAACGCCGCATCGAGCAGATGCGGCAGGGCAGTCGCGGCCGTCGCGGCGAACAGACGGTCGGAGCCGGTTCGCGCCCGCTCCAGCGCAACGGCGTGGACGGGCAGCGACTGGAAGATCGTGGCGTACCTCGGGGAAAAAGTTTTGCCGGATTGCAGCCGCAGCACTCCATTCATAAGACCGGCCCACTCCGTGACCATTCGAGCCATCGTTCGGCCGTGCTCCACACTCCGCACGAAGGACTCCGCCAGCCGCGCGTGTTCCTCCGTGGGGGCGGCAGACGGCTGGAATGAATCCTCTTCGAGCCAGATGTCGTGCCGTCCGGCTTCTTCGATCCGAAGTCCCGCTTCCGCGAGATGTGACGGAATCGTGTGATGCGAAGCGTCCACCGACCAACGGTGCTCGGCGACGGTGCGGGCCACCGCGTACGCGGCGTCGAGCACGGCGGTCATGGCGTCTTCCAGCGCGCCGATGGTGCGTCGCTTCGCCTGTAGCCATGGCCCGAGTGCGAACAACTCCCCATAGGTGGTCGGCGCTGTAGGGGGAACGCTGTCGCCGAAGCGGCGAGTCGCTTCGGCCACGAGCGCGCTCAACAGCCGTGCCGGGTTGATCACGTTGTCGGTCACCGACGGCGGTTCGCCGTGATGTATCGCCGCTATCTGACCGGTGACCCTGCTGGTGAAGCCGACCAGCAGGTGATCGAGATTGCCGTCGGAGAGGCGTGCGGCCCAATTCTGGAGATTTTCGAATGTGGCCTCGGCACGGAAGGTCGACAGCGCGGCGTTGGCAATTCGCTCGGCTTCGCTCCGCCCAGCGCCGAACGCCCCGCCATCCGGGTCATGCGGATGCCCGGCATGCGCCAGCACACCGTCGGGAAGACCACGCCGCACACCGCCGAACGGATCCGCCACCGCCGATGGCGGATCGAGAGCGAACCCATCCAGACCACGGGCGCGCCGCGGCGGAAGATCCAGCGCCACCGCCGGGTCGAAGAGCGCACCGGTGTCAGGACGAAACGCTTGCGCCCGCCGGGTAGTCCTCAGGCCGTACTGCACCTCTCGCGGATCGAGCGGGCGCGCGGGTAGGTTACCGGACCCAGCGCTGCTATCACTCAGGCCCTGCGGACGTTGTGCGGCAGCATCGCGACGACTGTCGTCACTGTTGTCGACCTGAGGCGACGGGGTATGGGCGGTGCCCTTGAAGGCGCTGTTGTCTCCACCGTTCGGTGCGGCGGCATGCGCCACCACACCGGGCGGCACACCGCGCGGCAGGCGGCGGACTGGATCCGCGACTGTTTCCGGCGGATCGAAGCCCAGCCCATCCAGACCACGTGCTCGACGCGGCGGAAGATCCAGCACCGGGCCGTCGTCCGCATAATCCGGTACCGAGTCCCATCGGCCGCGCGTCCAGTGGATCCACCGCGGGAATGGCAGTGGGTCGGATTCGGCGCGCTGGATCGCCTGTATGTGCCGGTCGTCGCGCCGGGCGCTGTAGAACGCATCCCGTTCGGCGCGGAAGTGGCTCGCGATGACGGGCAGCGCGTCCATGCCCATCATGTGGGAGACGCCACGGAAGAGATACAGCTTGGATGTCGGGATGAGTCTGGCGTTATCGCGGCTGTGGTCGACAGGTGAGAATTGGTCGGCAGCGCCGTGCACGAGGTCGACCGGGACGCGGTACCGGTCGAACCGGATTCCCCAGCTCCCGGTCAGTTGGATGGCGTCGTCGGCCCATGCTCGCCGATAGTTGCGCACAGCGCGTTGATAACCCCGGGCCAGCTCTTTGCGGTGCGTGCCCACCCACATGTGGTCGACCAGCGTGAAGGCGTCCTGGTTGTAGCGCAGCAGCCACTCTCCGTCCTGGGCGATGTGGTCGGCCATATCGGTCAGCGTGGCGGCCATGGCTTCGATGTCGGGCCTGGCGTAGATCCGCTGGTTCTCCTCGGCCATGCCCGCCATCCACCCACCCATATCGTCGAGGCGCGGGGCGGTACCCACGAGGGAGACGACCCGGTCGACATGCTCGGGGTCCAGCGCGCCGACCGCGATGGCCACCGATCCACCGCCGGATCGCCCGAGTACGGAATAGCGGTTGAACGCGAATAGTTCGGTCGCGATGTGAATGATGTCGCGGGCGCAATCGGCTACGGTGCGTCCAGGCAGCGGGTCCGAGTCGCCATAGCCGGGTCTTTCCACAACGACGACCGCGAATCCTCGGTTGTAGAGCGCCCAGGGATCCGGCAGCGGTCCGTCGACTCCGACCGGCGTGCCGGGTGAGAGCAGGATCGGGTAGCCGTAAGGGTTGCCCAGGAAGCGGAAGTGTACGGTTCTGCCGTCCGGCATCGTTGCGGCATAGAGTTTCGACGTGAGGCCCAGGTCGGCGGTTTCCTCGGGCTCGGCGACCGCGCGGACGGCGTCGTCCGGCAGTGCGGCCTCGTGGCCGAACCGATCGCTCCGGTCGCGTCGAATCTCGACCGGATCGTCCTGCCGATCCGGCTGCGAGGAGGCAGCCGGAGTGTTCTCCGGAGCAGTATCCGCGTTATCGGTGACGTCGGGAATTTGCCTCGCCGTGGTCCTCGACGGAACGGCGCGGTCCTGGGGACCGGCCTGTGCCTCCTCGAGGGAAAGCGGTCGCCCGCCTGCGGCGGCTTGCTCCATCCATTCGAAAATGGTGACGAGGATCTCGATTTCCTCGACTTCCGCACCGCGGCCCGTAGCAGCGGCGAGTTCGGCCACGTGGTCGATGGCCCGCCGTATCTCGGCAAGCTGATCGCGCGTTTCGTCCGGCGCCAGCTTCACGCGGGCGGCAGGATATCCGAGCAGGATGCTCATGGCGTAATCGAAGGTGTGCTGGTATGCGATTTCCGGTTCGAACACCGAGTCCAGAGCCAGCCGGCGATCCGGGCCGGCGACCACCGGCACGTCGTCGATCACCGTTCCGGTACTTCTCAAACGCGCCAGTTCAGCCGCGATCTGGTCGTGGGCCCGATTCACCCGATCCGCGCTGACCGGTTTGCCCTCGCGAGAGCGTTGTACGGTCATCAGAATCAATTCCGTCAGTCGCGTCGTGAGGCTGCTGATCCGCTGGGCTACCTCCGCGCTCGGTTCTTCCGTATGCGGCTGCTCGTCCGTGGCGGAAGTGCTTGTCGATGGTGACTGCTGCGGCCCCGAAGCGTCGTGCGGTTCTCGATCGCCACGTCGGGCCGGGCCGGGGTTTTCCGGCGCGGTGGTCGGACTCGGCTCGTCGAGTTCGGTGACGACGTACACCGACTCGTCGGGTTCGGCAATCACGAGGAGCGGTTCCGCGGGGCCGGTTTCGGTGGACGTCGATTCGCCGGAGAGCGCCGCAGTCTGCCGTAGCAACCGGTCGGCGAGGTCTCGGATCTGGACGTATGTCGGCATCGGTTGACCAGCGGGGTCGGCCTCGCCCGAGTCGTCGATACCGGTCGTCACGGTCTGCGCGGATTCCGTCGCGTGGAGCGGCTTGTCGACCAGTTCACGGTTGTCCAGGCTGTTTGCTGCCGGGGGAGTGGCAGCGGAGTTCCGGCAGGCGGCACAGTTGTCCAGATGCTGCTCGCCCTCGTCTCCTGCCTTTCCGCCGAGGCCTTTTCCGACCCGCATGCCGAACTGCTTCAGGGTGGAGCGGCTCGAATCCAGCAGGTGATGGGACAGTTCGTGAAGCAATACCCGGCCGGCTGCCGCACCCTGACGGCGCAAATACGGACGGACGACTTCATTCAGGTACTGCACCTCGAGCGGCTTAGAGGCGATCTTGTCGAAGATGGCAACCGTCAGGTAGCGCGTGAGCAGGAATTCGGGGGACTGCGGTTCCAGTTCCCGGCAGCCGGGATAGTGCACGGTCCACAGTGCGTCGTGACTGAACATCAACCACAGTGCGTACTCTTCCGGAGTGAGGACGGGGTCGCGTCCCGTGACCATCAGCTCGTAGTCTTCGGCATAACGCCCCGCCACCATGAGATTGTGACCTTCGGCGCGTAACAGGCGTCCCCCGACGTATGCCATTTCTCCCCGGCGAATCTGCTTGGTCTGGGGTATCTCGTCCCCGGACACTCCCCGCCAGAACCTCTCGAACGCCGTCATCTCGACGGTATCGGCGCGATTCGACTCGCGAACCTGCGCGTCAGCCCGCAGGGTCCGCTTTTTCTCGGCATCGGTTTCCCCACGGCCCGGGATGACCCGTCGTTGCCGAAGCGTCGCTGGTCCCGGGCTCGCATTGGGCGCTGCCAGCAGCCTTTCGGCTCCGAGCGTCAACCGTACGGCTGCGTCGACCCCCGCATAGAGCGGGGTCCGCAGTATCGCCCGCCTCCTCATCCAAGCTCTTCGCTCATTGCTTTCGATCCACTGCCGGCCGGATAGCTCACCCTCCCGCGGCATCGGGAACTCCCAGAAGTACGAGAAGATCTCCTTCCACGGACGCAACCGTTCCATGAGTTCTTCGAGCGACGGATCAGCGGGAATCACGTACGCCGCGGGCACGATCAGGCTGTCGGCCGGGTCGGCGGGCACTATCAAGCCGGCGGGACCCATGCGAATGGTGCCGGGGTGGTAACTTTCGCGTCCATCGCTCTGTCCGGTGTTGCCCGCGGCGTCGGGCCCGGATCGAGGCTCGGCGACGACGGGGTCTTCCGAGTGCGCGGGCGGTTCGGCTCGTCTACCGGGCCGTCCGAACGCATGTCCGTCCGGTCCCACGTTCGGGTCGGTAGCGTGAACCATCCCGGGGTCGAATCGCTGCCCGCGCGGGGGCGGCACGATCCCGATATCCCTGGCCTTTCGTTCGGGAATGTCCATGCCGAACCCGGATGGATCCGCCGCCCGCTCTCGAGCGGGTGCGTTCGGCTGCGGGGTGAAGTCGTCCTCGACGAGGTGCCGATCCTCCGGGCGAGCTCCGGCGGCCCCATGCGCGATCACACCGCGGGCTTCGGACACAGCCGTGGGTGTGGCATCCTGCATCAATTCGCCGACGGCTCGGAAGAGGACCTCCGGGTCTCCGCCGCGGGTGGGGGAAGACCGTTTCGGCCGGTAGAGCCGACGCCCCAGTTCCACCTCGACCCCCATCCGCAGTGGTCGCCATCCGGGACCTTCCGAGGTCTCGGGCGGCGCGGCGGGTTCGCTCGTTGCCGGTTCGCCCCGCTCCCTACCGGGAGCGAATCCGCCTCCGTCCGCGTGGGGCTCGACCAGCCTGTTGATTCGTTGGTGCCGGGGAACCGGGCCGCCGCGGTCCCAAGGATCGCCGTGGTCGTCGAAGGGATCGACGAGGTCGGGAACGCCGCCGATCAGGCCGACGCGCGGGGGAACGGCAGACCTGCGGGTCGGGGAGGCGGTTCCATCGGACGGTGCGGGTTCCCGCGCTGCGTCCGTTTCGCCGTCGACCGTTGCGGATCGTTGCCGGTCGCCGGAATCGGTGACAGTTTCAGTGGACACTGCCGTTTCCGCATTCTCTGCTGTCGCCTGGCGGTACAGCTGATCCGCGAACTGGGGCCGCGGCCGTTGCACCGCATGGGCTTGCTCGAACGCGTAGGCGTATCCGATCAGCGTGGGTTCGCTCCACGCCGCGGCCCGGAAGGTCACATTGACATGCTCTCCGGCTGGATGGTCGGAGGTGGCCGGCGTGCGGCCCGCTGGGACGATGATGCACGGATAACCGGCCTTATCGCCCATAATCGTTCCGTACTCGTAGACGGATAACAATGCGGTGAGTTCGTGCTCGGCCATCACCGCGTCGATCCGGGTTTTGCTTTCTGCGAGATCCAATTGAAGGTCTGCCTGGTACTTCGCCGTGTCGGCGCTGTCCGCGCCGAGGTCCTTCGCCTGCGCGGCGATGAGGAGGTCTTGGCCGTACTTCAAGGCGATCTCGGCGTTGGCGTTGTTGTAGGCGATGATGTCGGCCAAATCTTTCATAGGTGCGTCAGCGGGCAGCTGTGAAAGATATGTGTTCAGGTCTCGCTTCATCTCGTAGGAGAACACGCTCGAACAGGGCGGGTTGTCGTCTTGAAAGCTGTGCGAGTTGTCCAGATCGAGGGTGATCAAGGTGGCGCCTCGAGCCTTCAGCGTGCTCAGCGCCGCATCCCACAACCGCCGCTTCGGAGTCCCCTCTGGCTCAACCCCTAGCGTCAGGACGCCGATGCGGGCGCCGCGGAGTGCCTCCGGATTCAGATCCGCGGTGAAGTCGTGGCCCGCCAGGGGGTTGTGCGCGGTGGCAGGGTCTCGAGGATCGACCCCGACGAGCGCCGTCAACAATATCGCGGCGCCGGTGACGTCCGGACTGTGCGCTCCTGGAGAGTCCCGGGTGGTGGACATGGGCACGGCGCCCACGCGTGGTACAGCACCGACAGTGGGTTTGAGCCCGACGATCGAGTTCCAGTTGGCCGGAGTCGTAATCGACCCCGATGCTTGGGAGCCGACGGCGAGCGGCACAAGCCCGGCCGCGACACCGACGGCAGATCCTGAGCTGGAGCCCCCCGGGACCAGAGAGACGTCGATCGGATTGAGGGTCTGGCCGCCGTAGGAGCTGTACCCGTAAGGCAACGTGCTGCTCAGGGAACTCCCGAACTCGGTGAGATTGGAGTGGCCGAGAATCACCGCGCCCGCCTTACGCAACCGCGTCACCAGCGCGGCGTCCGTGGCGGGGTACGAGTTCGCCAGAGCCACCGAGCCCGCGGTGGTCGGCATGCCTGCGATATCGATGCTGCCTTTGATCAGAACCGGGACCCCCAACAGTGGGCCGTGCGCGGCGCCGGCCCGCCGCAGTTCATCCGCCCGGGCAGCCTCCTCGAGCGCCCGCGGATTGATGCCGATCACCGCGCGCAACACCGAAAGCTTTTCGATGCGGTGCAGGCACAACCGAGTCAATTGCACGCTGGTGATCCGGCCACTGGCCAGCAGTTCGATCAGCTGTGTGCTCGTCACCGAAACAAGGTCCAGCGTTGTCACCGTGTCGGAGCCGGCCTCACGATCCCCGGTGCTGGTCACCTGCTTACTGTCTGTTGGCATCGGTTCGGTCGTTGCGGGATCGGTTCGATGGCCACGGGCAGCGCCGTCGCCGTCCGCATGGGGCTCGGCTTCCGGCAGTCGGACAACCATGTCCGGTGACGCCGGTTGGCCGGAATCATCCGGACCGTGTGCCTGCTCGGATGCATCGCCGCCATTTCGCAGCGTGACCCCGGTGACAATCGTGCCGTCCTGAATGCGGAAGCGGCCCTGATAAATCGTGCCGACTACCGCGGGTCCGTCGGCCGGCAATTGTGCCTCGAATGTCCCGGCCGTGCCGTCGCCGGCATCGGGGTGGAACGTGACTTCCACCTGGTTGTGCCGCAATTGGTGTCCGGTCAGCTTCGCGTGCAGGCCGAGGACGTTTTCCTTGGCGGAGATATGCACCTGATCCCAGTGCACGGCGGGGAGCGTGTGCATCAGATCGCGCATGCGAGAGCGTTCTTCCCGCTGTGTCATCCTGAGCATCAGGTCGCTCCGAAGAGCGGCATGCCGCTTCGCGTCCAGACCGATGGCCCGAAGCGTGCGCGCCTCGCCGAGGGCGACGCCGGTGAAGTGTTTTGTCTGCACGGTGGCCACGACCAAGTCGTCGGACAGCTGCGGTTCGCCATCGGGTCCGGGGGTAATCGCCACTCCGATACGATCCAGCGCCTTCAACGCTTGATCTATGCAGCGCCGGAGATTCAGTGCGGAACTGTGCTCGCTCCCGGCGACTTCGGCCGTGACCACGTCGTCCGGCACTACGTAGCGGAGCGAACCCGTGTCCGTAACGCCCGCATCCATGGAATCGGCCTCAGGCACGGCGGCGGTATGGACGGGCCACTTATCTCGACTGGTGATCCGGGTGCCTGCCTTCCGGCGGCTTACCAGATACCCTTCCGCGGCCAATTGTTGGTACGCGGCCGCCACGGCAGATGCAGACGACGCGCCCAGTTGTGCGGCGAGATCGCTCGCAGGCGGCAGCGTCCGCCCTTCGGCCAACCTCCCCGAGAGGATCGCTTGGCGTAACTTGGCTACCACTGTGTTCCGCCATCCGCGGGCGCCGCTCGGCGCCGGTTGCTCAGTGGTCCAAGTCACGGAGAAGACCTCGACCACTTCGGCGGGAGTCAGCCGCTTGGTTTCCGGATCAGCCTCTTCGTCGAGGATCTTGGCCAGCGCTTGAACGCCCCGGTGGTGCAAGTGTTTGATCGCGTTCTCGCTACGGAATCCGCCCGTTTCGTCGCCGATCTGAGCGAAGGTCAGATGCTGGAGATACCTGAGCCCGAGAACCATCCGTTGGTCTTCGTTGCGGACCCGGCCGAGAGCAGCCCGCAACTGTTCGAGTTTCGTGTCGTCACCCTCGTCCGCCGCGACGAGCGCGGCTTCGAAGGCCGCCTTGACCTTGGGCAGAGCGCTCTTGTCGAGCGTAGGCCGGGTTCCGGCCGCCACGTTGTCCACGTCGGCCGCGGGGGGTGCCTCAGCGTGGGGCGCAGTCCGCCGGGTCTCCGGCCGGGGTTCGTGTTCGTCCCATTCCCGGCCGGTTTCGGGATTGCGGTGGAATGCGAGATGGGCGTTGGGGGAAATGATCCCGGGCTGGCGCCGGCTTGTGGGGCGCTGGAAGCGTTCGGGAGCGAGTCCGGCCGCTGCGGCGGGGTCGGCGTGCGGGTTGAAGTGCCGCCCCCCGTCCTCGACTGTGGTCTCGGCCACGGCGCGGTCCTTCGCGGCTTCCGCCGGCGGCACTGCGGCCGGCAACGCCTCGCCGGTCTTGTCGACGAAGATGGCCTGTACGCCCGGCGGTTGCGGCGATACTGCCGGTGACACGTCACCGGCATGCGGGATGCTCTCGCGACGGTCGTGGTCGCCGATGATCCGTCTTTGCTTGGCTACCGCCACGATCTCCGCTCGATCACCGCTGATGCGGAGCTTCACGCGAATGCGTTCGAAGCTGTAGTTCACCTTGCTCCGAGAGACACCGGCGGCCTCGGCGATCTCTCCGACGGATAGGCCTGCCGCGGCCAGCTCGAGCACTTCGACGTCGAGGTCGGACAGGCCATGCCCGCGGGGAGGCGTCGCCGGAGGCGGGGTCGGCCATCGGTTCCGGCTCTTCACCGTCGTTCCCGATCCGGGAGTGATGACTACATAGCCCTCCACGCTCAACTGCCGATAAGCCTTCTCCACGGGGCCTCTCGACATATGCAAAGCGGCGCCGAGTTGCTCGGCCCGAGGCAGCATACGATCGGCGAAACGATCCGACAGCACCGCTCGGCGCAACGCGGACAACACCATTACTTTCAAGTTCCCGCCGGCTGCCTGCAACAACTCTCTTATCGACGCCTCCTCCGTGAAGACCTCCAACATCTCTTCCGGAGTAATCGGCGAAGCGACCGGCGATGGCGGAGTATCAGGCCATTGGTCGCGGCTCGCTACCTTCGTTCCGACCCCGCGGTGGACCACCACATAACCCTCGCCGGCCAGCTGGCGATACGCGCTGTCGACAACGTCTCTCGATAAGAGGCCCAAGTGCTCCGCCAACGCGTCATCGACGGGCAGCAAACGGCCTTCGGCCAACCGACCCGACAGGATCGCCGCCCGTAGCCTTTCGGTCAGCGCGGTTTGCCACCTGAGCCGGTCGACGAGCTCCACCAGGGTTGCGTTCGGCGCTGCCGCGTCGAGGCTATCCAGCAACTCTGCCGGGCTGACCGGGAGCACCGCGGCGAGCGCGTGTACGGCGCGGCGCCGTAGCGACTTGTCAGCATCAGCCGTACGGTTGGCGCTGATCGCGGCCGTGGCGTCGGCAACCGTCAGACCCTGCAGAAAACGGAGCTCGAGGTATTGCTCGTAGGCGGGGTTGCCTAGTTGTCGGATGGTCCGTCGCAGCCGTTTGAGCTCGCGCTCGTCCCCATTGTGAGCCGCGTCCAGAGCTGCCTTGGCCGCTGCTTTGACCGCCAGCAATGCCTCGCCGTCTCCGGGGTTGGGGCTGGTGTGGTCGTAGCGCGGGTTGCCTTCGTCCAGTTGTTGTTGGGCGTTCTCCGGATGTGGTTTGTCCCAGAATCGGTCATCGCCGTTGCCATGGTGGTGGAATTCGAGAAGGTGTTGGTTGAGGTTTCGTTGCTTGTTGACTCCGATGCCGTGTGGGCGGTGCGGGAAGTGGGCGTCGATAGGGTTCGGGTCGACATGGTGGAAGAGTTCTACCCCAGGGGGTAGCGGATTGGATGGGAGTCCGCCCGGGGTGGTTGACGGTTCAGTCACCTGGCTGGGGGGACGAACCTCCTGCTGTGCCGCCTGCCCAGGCGGCGACTCCGCCGAGGCTCCCTCCTGAGGAGATCCGGGAGCGCGAGTAACGTCGAAGGGCGGAACCATGGTGCCGTCCGGGGCCACTTCGATCCGAATACATACATGCCCCTCATCACTCGTGAGCATAATGTCTCGACCGCCCCAGACATCTCCTGTGAAACCTTGTTCGTGCAGATAGTTCGATAGCAACCGGTGTGCATCTCCGGCTGCCGCGCTGCACCCGACCAGCAGCAACTGACTTCCCGGGTGTTGGGCAGAAGCGGTTCGGAAGTAAGCACTGGACCAAACAATCCGGCCGAACACGATCCCGTCGACAAGAACTCCTCGACGCTGCCCGTTCTGCCGATCTTCGACCTTGATCAGGTAGCCGTTTTCTTCCGCGTGTGCGAACACGACGATGGGTTCACGGTTTTTTTCCGCATCGAAGTACGGCGCTTCCTCGGGCTGCGGGTCGTCGGCCCACTGCGATGTCGGAGCTATATCCGGCATCCTTGTTGCCACATCCGAAACCGGCCAGACGGGTATGAATTCTCGGTTTCCCGGCCTGTTGTCCGTCAGGCCCCACGCTCGGATTTCATCGGCATTTTGCTCGTCCCCTGGGAAGCCTGCGCCAGAGATCTTTCCGTCGGACGAAGACACCGGGATAATCCAAACGTCGTCGATCTCGAATTCGATGTAGTGACCATTATCGTCCCAACCGTAAAGAGGAGACTGCGGCGACGAGTCGGAGTCGGCTACACCGGTGGCGGACAGCGCTGGCTCGGGCGCGGCATCGTCCGGTGCTCGGGTCGCTTCCGCTTGCCCGCGGCGGCGCTCGCTGCCGGCACGCATCTCGTTCTCGAGCCGAGCGACGGCGCGGTCGGCGAACAGGAAGTTCTCGGTCGCGTCGACGAGTCGCTGGAGGTCCGGGTTGTTGGTCGCATCGGCGAGCGCCCGTAGCTCCATCAGTGGGTTGTCGGTGGAGGTGTGGACTGTCGGGCCGGGTTCCGATAGTCCTAATAGGTTCGCCAATTGGCGATCCAGCTCCTCGCCCGAATCCGTGAGCTGCTGCTGAGTCACCGGATCGGCCTGCGCCGCATTCGCGGCTTCGATGTCGCGAAGCACGGGAAGCCGCAGTGCGACCCAGTCTACGAGAAGATCCATATCCTGGGCTGAAGCCACCGCTGCCCACCCTGCTTCGCCCAGCCCTCGAATCCACCGTTGAGCGATGGTCACTGCCTGTCGCACCCACCCGGCTCGCACCAGATCCGTAAGCACGCCCAATACCTCGGCGAGGTCGGCCCTTGCCGATTCCAAGCGAATGCGCAGTTCTTGCAGGTGAGCGCCCGGATCATCGGTCGCGCTGTCCACGGGCGCATCGCTGCCGGTGAAAATGACACCCGACCTGGTCAGCCACGGATCCGCAACCCTGGTGTGGAACTCGTCGATCGCGGCGGTTACCCGATCGGCGTCCTCGCCGAGGGCGATATCAGCGTATCTGGCTGTGATTACTCCATTTTCGCGCGTGAGTACGAGGGTGATCCGGCCCGGCTTACCGAGAACCGGGTTGATGGAGAATACGATCGATAGCGAATCGTCCTCCGCGACAACGGCCGTGACGTACATCCAGAACTGAGCGGTGGCCCCCGGGAACATAGTGCGCGCATCGGGAACTGCCGGGTGGGGGCTTTCGCCGCGCTGATCGATCAGTTGACCGGCGGTCGGCACGCCGACCGGAATCTGCTTTCGCCACAGGTCTCCGAGGATGGTGTCGTCGAAGTCCACCGGTACACCGCGATCGGCCATTTCGAATAGGCCCTGTGCAACGTACTTCAAATCGGCCGATGCCTTCGGCAGCATCTTACTGCCGAAGATGATGTACACATTCCGGCCGCCGTCGATGAACCAGTGCCCGAATGAATATACATGGATGTCGGGTTCGGAGAATGAACTGTATAGCAGGGCATGCGTGCCAGGGGGAGCCGGCATCGATCGGGCGCCATTGGCCGTCAGGAAGAAAACATCACCTTCCGGCCCGGTGGTGTAGGGTGCGTCTTCGTCGTGGATCCCACCCCCGGTGGCGGTATAGACATTCGTGTAGTCGAGCGATGCGGCGACTTCCGGCGTGTACATGTACATGTGCGATGGCATCGGCACGGCGTCATATTTCCTGCGAATTCCGGCTTCCCGGACGGTTGCGCTTGCAGCCGCATCGGCCGTAGTGGCCTCCGGTTCCGAGATCGCATCGGTCTGCTGCTGCGCCGATACGCCACCCGGCTGGTCTGTCGACATGGGCGAGTGGGTGGGCTTGGAAAACGTCACATCGACGATGAGGTGCTCCCCGACGGGGCCGATCAGATGATTGACGGTCACCTCGGTGAATCCCATGCCATCGGCCATCTTGCCGGTGAACGTCCGGCGTGCCGCATCCTCGGGGGAAAGCCCCAGATCCTGTCGGTACGCGTTGAACGTGTCGATGTTGTCGGAGAAGCTGTCGCCCACCGACCATGGAGCACGGATCGCACGCACGTAAGACCCGATTTCTGCCATCAAGTCTCGGAACATCTGCTGGCCCGAGGGCGTGCCCTCTGCCGCGCCGATCTGGAATAGGAGGACACCCTCCTGATCCACCCATCCGTGGATGCCGTCGTTCGCGCCGGCGCGGTAGGTGTTCGAGTACGTGGCGATCGCCACATCGGCGTGGCGAGCCAAATATTGGGCGGGTGTCTCGGAAGCTGGAACGGGTTCCCGGGGGAAGTAGCGGTCGCTCCACACCTCACGTGCCTTGGCGCGGGCCGATTCCGGCGCTCCCCGCGAGCCCGATACCTCGTTGGGATACAGCTTCGCCAAGGTCGACCATTCGTTTTCCCGCAACGGTCCGTCGATGGTGCGGGGCCGATCGAAGTCCAGTGCCGTAGCCGCGCGGGTGGGCCGGTCGGGAATGCCGTCGGGAAAGTGCTCGGGGAACCTGTCGGAGTCGTGTCGGCCGAGCAGTCTGCCCAAAGCCTGTTCCGCCTCGAGCCGATCCGCCGCCTCCACCGGTGAATACACCAGTGCACGCGTCTGCTCCGCGGCACTCGACCCGGGTACGAATTCGTGAATCATGCCGTCGTCGGTATTCGGATCGCGCACTTCGACGACTCTGCGGCCGTCGTAGACCAGCGTTCTGGCGCGGTCCACGCCATCGATGCGCTCCAGTACCACCGCGGTCTGTCCGGGGAGCCCGTCCCGCATCAGCTGTTCGGCGATCTGGTCGGCCGAACCGAGGTCGCGCAGCTCGGCGTCCGCTGTGTCGAGTGCCGCGTGCGCTTCCGTTGACAGCGCGCTCAGATCCCGGGGCGCTTGGGCTCGACCGTCGCCCTCGGCCCTGTCGCCGCTCTTGGAACCACGCGCACCGGTCCTGAGCGCGTCCAGCGGTTCGGATCGTCCGCCTCCCCGGGGCCATCCCCCGCCGGTCGCGTTCAGTTCGCCGAGCCGCTCTACCCGTTTGTGTCTCGGCCCCGGGGTGCGGCCGTGGTCCCACGCTCTGCCGATACCGTCGATGGGTTCTTCGGGATCGGGGACGCCCATGGTCCCGATCGGGGCTGCGGGCCGCGCCGGTCGGGGCGAACGGTCCGGGGTCTCCGGTTCGGATGCTCTCGCATCCGGCTCTGCCGCTCGAGACAGCTCGGATGCCCGAGACGTTCTCGACGGGACGCTCGGGTGGCGGAAGAAGTGCGACCAAGGGATGCCCGCCTGGTCCAACAGCTCTTGCAATCGCTGGTCCGGTGCGGACGCGTGGAACACGACGTAATCGATGTCGGCGACCGTGGCACCATGCACCTGTGCCTCGATATAGCTGTTGGATGTGAATCTGTCTCCGGCGTAGTCGCGGTCGATGCCCTCCAGCCCGAGATAGCCGAGGGTTCTGTGACCAGGTGGAGTGGCGGCGAACGACTCGGGGCGGGGGTCGGTGACCTTGCTGGGGATCGCCGCGACCGATTTGGTGTCGCCGACATTGGCCGTTGTTCGTTCCTCGACAGTGGTTTTGAAGACGATGTCGATGTCGCCGTACTGGGCGAGGGCATCGCCTGCCGTCACTCGATAGGACGGTGCGGTGCGAATGAACCCGTAGATCGGTCGCGACTCCACTGGAAGGTCGGGTGGGTATCCGAACAAAGCCTGCTCGAGCAGCGCGCGGTCTGCCAACAGAGCCTGTCCGATCCCGCGTTTCCCGACGAAGTCGAATTCCGTTTTGAACCTGCCGGTTTCGAGGATGGCTCGCAACGATCCAGCCTTGGTCCGAGTCACGATCTCACCGTCGAATACCTGCCGCAGCTCCTCGACCATCAACGCGCGGAGCCGATCCAGCGGTACTCCCAATTCGGCGGCGAGGGCGCCCATACGACGCTCATTCTCGGCGAAACGTCTGGTGTAGGCGCGCTCTGCGGCGTCAGGGGTGTGCTGCTCGGCTTCGGCGAGCAGTTCTTGCGCCCGCCCATCGGCAGCCTCCGCCGCATCGAGGTAGCGATGCCACGCTTCCAACGCCGCGTCGCTCGGCCTTGCGCGTGAGCTCGGTGAAGCGGGGGGCGACACCCCGTTCCACTGGTGCTCCTGCTCCGGCGCGTTCACGTCCTCCGGCTCGAGGATTCGATGGTCGTCGGGTGCGCGGTCGTCGAGCTCGGAGGCAGGTTGGTCGTGCGCGACGCCCACTTCGGACGCCTTCTGCCTCAGTCGACCCCAAGGAGTCGCTCCGAGAGTTGTGGCGGTGACCGCGGACTCGGGGTCGCCCGAGGTTGCCTGCTCGATCGATGCTTTGCCGACGTCCGATGGGGGCGGGACGTGATCACTGCTCCACGGGGTTCTCTGGCGAGGCCGTGGCGGTGACTCCGTTTTGCCGTCAGGCGGATTCGATAATCCGTCGCCGGGTGTCGGCGGCGTCTCGGAACGGGGCCCGCCACTTCCCGCGGCGATGGAGTGGAGTTCTCGCAGGAGTTGATCGATCGATTCGGCGAATGCCGGGTTCTGGAAGTGGGCGAGAGCATGATTGCACGCGATTATGACCTCGTAGTCTTCTCTCTCGTCGCGGATTTCGGCAATATCGTCGTAGAGGAGGCCGATTGTGCGGGCAGCGCCGAGCGCAGATTCTGAATCGCCCAGTCGCGCTGATGTCGCTCTGAACGCTTCCTCCACTCGGCACAACAGATCGAACGCATACGAACCGTTGCGGCTGCGGGTCAGATAGTGCTCGGCCACCATGGTCAACGCGGGCAAATAGGCCGCTGCCGCGGCGGCGAAAGCCCCATCCGAGCCGGTTTGCGCCTGCTCGAACGCCATGGCATCCGAAGGCAATGACCGGAGGGCTCGGATCAGATTCGGGTCGAATTCGGTTTCCAGCCCGGCAACCAAATACCCATCGATGTACTCCGACCAATCCGTCCCGTCGCTCCTCCGTATCTCTTCGAGATGATGAGAAAGGCCGGATATCTGCGCCAAGGCGCTGGCGGTGCGTCCGATGTGTTCGACGCGCGGTGTGCGATCGCGAGTTCGATAGGCTTCTTCCGCGGACCATGGTATTTGTGCCACCGCACGTTCCATGTAGTGGGCCATGCGTCCGATGTGTTGTGGAAGGGTGTGCAGAAAGTTGAGTTCGTCGCCACTGTTCTTCCATCGCGTCGGAAGGTCACCGGGAGCATGCCTGGGCAAGGAACCCGCGACGTCGAACACGGTGCTCGCCGCGGCATGCAGCTGTCTGGCTTCCGGGAGTCGGGCGGCCATGTCTCGCCCGACGTCGAACAGCGTCGCGTAGTCCCGAAGACCTCGAAGGGGGATGTCTTCCCAGACGCGACGACTCTGCTCCCATACCAGCACGTTCAGTGCCCGCGCCGTGCCGATCATCTCCGCTACCGGCGGCTGCTCACCCCGCTCGAGAGCCTTCAGGTGCGCGGCGCTCCTGGCATGCATATCGGCGATGAGCGCCTCCGCGTCCTCGACGTACAGCATGGTCGCCCAATTTCGCAACTCCCGGTGGGAGGAGGCGAGCAGATCCGGTACCGGTGGCAGGTCGGTTTCCGCGCCGATAGACGCACCACCAGCAGACAGAGGCGGCCGATGTTCGAAGGTGTCGTGGCCGGTTCGTCGCTCGTCGATCGAGGGTGGTTCGGCGGATGCTCCGCGCTGTCTGTTGCGGACGCCGTGCACGGGATCATCCGGGATGTCGTTGTTGCGTTGAACAGCCAGGATCGGGTTCATCCGGCGAGTCCGGCGGTTCCAGCCGGCGGCGCCGAAGCGAGTGGGGGCGAACGGGTCGTGTTCGCGGGCGCTGCGCCACGGGGTTCGAGGGTCGGCGGGAACCTGGCCGGGTCGATCGGGAGCGCTTGGACTCCACGGTGTGCCCGACGAAGGACCGTGCTCGGCGTTCTCGGCTACCGCCCATGGCGTGGCACCGGAGGTGCGATGCGCCGGGGTCGCCGAGGCCGGTCCGGGGTTGGTATTCGCCGGAGCGGATCCGTCGTCACGTGCGGTCGCCGCGACCCCGGATTTCGTGGCTCCGGTCTCGGTGGAGGGCGTGCCGAT
>NZ_BDCK01000015.1 GCF_001613465.1 Nocardia niwae NBRC 108934 = DSM 45340
AGGGCGGCGCGGCTCCGCGCGCCTCCGGACCCGCGGGCGCGGCCGGGGTAGCGTCCGGAGCGGCCAGGACCGCCGGCCGGATCGGCGCGGCGCGCGCCGCGAGCGGCGGGCTGAACCGGGCCGACCAAGCCATGGGTGACGTCGCGGGCGACCGCTGGACGAACCGTTCACCCGACCTCGGGAGGAGCACCATTCCGCGATGACACTCACCGACACCTACGAGCGACGCTCGTACGGGTTATGGCAGAAGCCGCGCAGCGCAGGTCTTTTCGGCCTGCGCTGGGAGGAAACCGTGCTCGGCTTCGCGGTCGTGATCACGGCGTTGATCACCGCGATGGTGGGCGGCTTCCAGTGGGGTGCGATCGTCGGCGGCGTCGGTGTCGTCGTGATGGTCCCGCTGGTATGGCGGACCGGAGGTCGTTCGGGCTACGAGACGGGATTGATGATGTTCAACTGGATGCGCTCGCGCAGTCGTGGCGAGCACGTGTACCGCGGTGGCCGCTTCTCCCGGATTCCCGGCGGCGTGACCCGCCTGCCCGGGTTGCTCGCGCCCTCCAAGCTGTACGAGGGCATCGATGCGGGTGGCTACAGCTTCGGCATGATCCACCTGCCCCAGTTCGCCCAGTACACCGTGGTGCTGCGCGCCTGGCCGCAAGGCCACGAGGCGGTGGACCAGCCGGTGATCGATCGGTGGGTCTCGGCGTGGGGGACCTTCCTCGCCTCGGTCGGCCAGACCAGTGACATCGTGGCCGTGGTGCCGGTGATCGACACCGTGCCGGAGACCGGAAACCGCTTGCTCACCGAAGTTTCCACGATCACCAGGCCGGAGGCGCCGGAGCTGGCCCAGCAGGTGATGTACGAGCTGGCCACCGAGCTGCCGCAGGAGCGGGTGCAGTTGCTGCCGCGGGTGGCGATCACGTTCAAGGCCACCACCGCCGAACGTCGCAAGAACCCGGCGGAAGAGGCCGTCGAGATCGGCCGTCGCCTGCCGGGCATCTGCGCCGCGCTGGCCGAAGCCGGGGTGCGCGCCCAGCCGATGTCGGCCGACGAGGTGATCGCGTTCATCCGCCGCAGTTACGATCCCGCCTCGCAGGCCGACCTGGAAGTGGCCGCTGGCGAACCCGAGGGGCACGGCCTGGACTGGGCGGACGCGGGCCCGGTATCCCACGACGAGAAGTGGGATCACCTGGTGCACGACGGCGGCCGGTCGGTGACCTGGGAGATGGATGCCGCTCCGGAGGGCGCGGTCGACGAGCGGGTGCTGCAGCGGCTGCTCGCGCCGAATCCCGAAGTACCGCGCAAACGTATCGCGATCGTGTACCGTCCGCACTCAGCCGCCGACGCCGCCGAAATCGTCGACGACGATTTCAAGAACGCGTTGGTGGCTCAACAGAGCGAACGCGGGGTCGTGTCCGCGGCGGCGACGCTGCGAGTGGGCGCGACTCAGCAGGCCCGCGAGGAGCAGGCCAGGGGTCACGGTGTGACCCGCTTCGGGGCGCTGGTGACCATCACCGAGCCCCTGCGCGGTGACCTGCCGCGTATCGAAGCCATCACGCGCGACCTGTCGACGCAGGCGCGCCTGAAGATTCGGCGGTGCTACCGCTACCAGGCGGCGGCCTTCGCGGCCTCCCTCGGTTGCGGGGTGATCCTGCCGGAACACGCGACTATTCCGAAGGCACTGGCGGGGTGAGCGATTCATGGCACGGGACTACGAGCCACCCGTACGGGAACGGGACGAGGACGCGCGCCGCAGGCGGCTCGAGCAGTCCGGCCGGGACGAGTGGGGGCAGCGGCCGGAGCGCCGCCGCCCCGCACGGGATTCGGCGCGGGTGAACAGCGACGACCGGCACGGCGTCGACACGCCCGACCGGCGCGCGGCCGAGCGGCGTGGGCGACCGGGCGGGGGCCGGTCCGACAGCGTGCGCGCCGACCGTGGGCACGCCGAACGCCCCCGCGGCGAGCGGAACCCGCGCATGTCCCGGGACGCGGTCACCGAGCGCATCGCCGCGCGGCCGGATCGCAACGGCGCCAAGAACGGTCGCGTGGCCCGGCCCGCGAAGGTCGATTACACCGCCGACCGCGCGATGGGTGCCCCGTACACGGACAAGGCGGCCCGCCGCGCGAAGGCGAAAGCGGATCGGCGCAAGCAGTCCGGGCCGTCCCTGCTCGACGACGCCACCCGCGCCAAGCTGGAGATGATCGCCCGCGAGGGCAGTGGCCTGCGGGCGGCGTTCGCGCAGTTCCGGGTCCGCACCGACGACATCCGCCGCCGCAACTACGCGGCGCGTGCGGAGCAGACGATCGAGGACGGATTCGACCGCAGTACAGCGCAACTCACCGACCGTGGCTACGCGGGGCCCGGTGGCGGCCGGATGAACGTGGTCGGCCGCCCGGTCGAGTACCGTGCCACCACCGCCCAGGTCGCCGGCCTGTGGCCTTGGTCGGTCGGCGCGGGCGCGCCGCTGATCGGCACGCCCCTCGGTTCGCACCTGCACACCGGTGCGCCGGTCTGCTTCGACCCGATGAACTGGTTCATGCGCGGCAGTTTCATCACCGCGCCCAGCCTGTTCGTGCTCGGCCTCAACGGTTTCGGCAAGTCCTCACTGGTCCGCCGGATCGTGCTGGGCGGTATCGCGCAGGGGATCACGCCGTTGATCCTGGCCGACGTCAAGCCCGACTACCGGAAGATGGTCGAGCTGGTCGGCGGCCAGGTGATCGACCTGGGGTACGGGCACGGCAAGCTCAACCCGCTCGCGGCGGGCGTGCTCGGCGCAGTGGTCCCGCGGCTGGAGGAGTTCCCGGCCTTGCAACTGCAGGTGCTGCAGGACTTGCGAGCCCGGCAGGTGACTCTGATCGCGGGCCTGGTCGAACTGGTGCGCGGCGACCGGGTGCGCGACTACGAGGAGACGCTGATCTCCACCGCGCTGCGCATCCTGTACCGGCCGGGCAGCGGATACACGCCGGACAAACCGCCGATCATGGAGAACCTGCTCGAAGTGATCGTCGGCGGTGGCGAGGAATTGATGCTGGACGCCGGGGCGGACGACATCACGGAATACCAGGAGGCGATCAAGGGGCTGCGCCGCTCCCTACGCGCGCTCACCCAGGGCCCGTTCGGCGCGGTCTTCAACGGTCAGACCACGGTGCCGATCGACACCAGCGCGGTCGCGGTGTGCATGGACGTCTCGCACATCCCGACCGGCGACAAGAAGCTCAAGGCAGCGGTCATGCTGGCCTGCTGGGCCGACGGTTCGCCTCGGTCGAGGCCGCGCACGTGCTCGCCGACGCGAAGCTGGGCCCGCAGCGTTATTTCCAGGTGGTGATGGACGAGCTGTGGCAGGTGCTCGGCCTCGGTGATTTCATGGTCGACCGCGTCGACGAACTCACCCGGTTGCAGCGCGGCATCGCGACCGCGCTGATCATGATCAGCCACACCATCAAGGACCTGCAGGCGCTCGGATCGGAAGCCGCCATCGCGAAGGCGCTCGGTTTCCTCGAGCGGGCGCGCGCCAAGATCTTCGGCGCGCTCCCGGCCGAGGAGATCAAACGGCTGGACAGCACGGTTCCGTTCACATCGGCCGAGGAGGAGATGGTGACCGGATGGTCCGCACCGCAAGCGCTGACCGGTGAGGCGCTCAAGCCGGGACAGCAGCGGCCGTCACCGCCGGGCACCGGCAAGTTCCTGCTGAAGATCGGTGAGGATCGCCGCCCCGGCATCCCGTTCCACATGGAATTCACCCTGTCGGAGAAGGAAAGCGGGATCCACGACACCAACCAGCGGTTCAGCGAGTTCACCGAATCGACGTCGCGCGGAACGGATTCACCGGGGAGCGCCGCATGATGCCGCACCGGTCCTACCGCCGCGTCTCTCCGGAGGTGCGCCAAGCGGCGGTCGAACAGGTCATCGCGCTGACCGGCAAGCTGCGCAGTGAATCGGAGGCCTGCCGCGTGGTCGCCGAGCAGATCGGTGTGCACACGAACTCGGTGCGGAATTGGGTGCGCGCGGCCGAAGGCCCCGGGCTGGAGCGGATGGACGCGACCGCGTTGCGGCGCAAAGTCGCACTGCTGCAGCAGCAATTGGCGGCCGCCGCCGAGATGAACCGCACATTGGCCGACACCCTCAACGAAGCCCGGCGCCGGACGTGAAGCACGGCTGCGCGCGGCACGATGCCGGAGTGCGGCGATGAGCGGCAAATCGGTGTTGTGGACGGCGCTGGGCGCGGTGCTCGGCCTGATGACCATCGTGCTGGTCATCGTCATGCCCGCCGTGGACGACGCCTGCGAGGGCGGGTCCGTACTCGGTTCGCAGTCCGTGCTCCCGCCGCTGGGCGGCTACCCGCCGGGTGATCGGCGCGCTGCCGCGACCGCCGGTCCCAGCGCGACCCAGTCCAACCCGGCCGCCACCGCCACCCCTTCGCTCGCCGCGGGAGCCGGCCCGCTGCGCCGTACCTTGCCGATGGCCACCGGAACCTTCACCGTGTCGGACACCTTCGGCGCGCGAGGCGGCGCGCACAGGGGCGTCGACCTGGCCGCACCCGACGGCACACCCATCTTCTCGGTATCCGACGGCCGCGTGGTCGCCGCCGGTCCGGCGTCCGGCTTCGGCAACTGGATCGTCGTCGATTCCGTGGACACCAACGGTCGTTCGTACTCGGCGGTCTACGGCCACATGTGGGACTCCGGCGTGCTCGTCCGCGCGGGCGACACGGTGACCGCGGGCCAGCACATCGGCGCGGTCGGTTCGGCCGGGGAATCCAGCGGCCCCCATCTGCATTTCGAGATCGTCCCGGGCGGCCGGTTCACCGGTGGGCGCCAGATCGACCCGCTGCCGTGGCTGGACGGCGCCCCGACCCCGGACGTCGGCGGTGCGCGCGCCTACTCGGGCGATCCGCGCTGCAGCCTCGGTTTCGGCACCGCCGGTGGCGCGCTGGCCGCGGGCAAGGTGCCGCAGGAACTGGAGATCTGGTATCGCCGCGCGGGTTCCATCTGCCCGCAGATCACGCCCTCGCTGCTGGCCGCGCAGGGCAGGCAGGAATCCGGATTCCGGCGCGGTGCGACCTCCCCGGCCGGGGCGCAGGGCCTGGCACAGTTCCTGCCCACCACGGCGGTGAGCATCAATCCCGACGACGGTCGTCCCTACGTGATCGACGCCGACGGCAACGGCGTCGCCAGCGTGTGGGACGACGGCGACGCGATCATCGGTCAAGGACGCTATATGTGCGCGATCGCGCACAAGATTCAGCGGTGGCAGACCGAAGGCAGGGTGCAGGGCGACATCGTCGCGCTGACACTCGCGGCCTACAACGCGGGTGAGGGCGCGGTGCTGGCCTCCGGCGGCATGCCGAACCAGGTTGCCGCGCACTACGCCGAGACCCAGCCGTACGTGCGCAACATCCTGACGATGGAAGCGCAGTACCGGGCGCCGGGTTCGGTCGGCCGGTTCACCCCGGGGCAGGGGACCGCGGGCGATCAGATCGTCGAAGCCGCGCACGAATGGCTCGGCACACCCTACGTCTGGGGCGGTGGCGGCCCGCAGGGCCCGAGCGGCGGCGGGCTGGACGGACCGGGCCTGACCGCGGCGGCGGTGTTCGCCGCGTCCTCCGGCGAGGTGACGTTGCCGCGCACGGCCGAACAGCAGTGGGAGGCGGGCGCGGAAGTACCGATGCGCAAGGCGCAACCGGGTGATCTGGTGTTCAGCTCGTTCGGTCCGCGTGGACCCGCGCAGGTCGGCGTCTACGCGGGCAACGGGCGGATGATCCAGTCCGTGCCCGGAGCGGATGCCCGATCCGCCGGTGGCGTTTCGGAAGTCGCGGTTCCGGGGGATGGACGTGCGAGGAGGGTGCTGTGAGTGGTGAGGGGCCCGAACACGCGGCGGCGGGACTGCCGCGACGCCCCCGTGTGCGGTTAGCCTGGATGGATAGAGCGAATGCACGGGCGAAACTGGTGGTGATGCTGGTGGTGAGCGTCGCGGTGCTCGGTGCGGCCTGCGGCCGTGCGGACCGCGCGGACGCAGGATCCGATGCGGCGCACCCGGCTACGTCCACACCCCGTTTGCTGGAGGGCGTGCCCGCTCCCGACCCGGTGACGCCCGACGGCGTCGCGGTCGCGGCGCTGCGCGAGATCTACAGCTGGCAACCGGCCTCCGAGACGCAGGGTGCTTCCCTGAGCCGAGCGCGAAAGTTTCTCGGCCCCAGCTTGATTCGTATGCTGGATGCGGCGCCGACCGCGGAGGAGACACCGAAGTCGACGCTGCAGTGGGCGGATTGGGCAAGGGAGGGGGCGCGCGTGGAAGCGTTCACGTTCGCGTCCGGGGAGAAAGCTCCGCCCCTCAGCGACCCGAACGTCCAGCAGTTCAAGATCGGGATCGAGCAGACCGTCGTCTATCCGAACGGACGCAAGGAGCCGCTGCCGCCCGCGACGGTGATCGCCACCGTCGTGCGCACACCCGACGGCTGGCGGCTCGACGCATTCCGCTGACCACCCGCTTTCCGTACCGGACGGCCGACCCAGGAGGCACACATGGCGAAGAAGAAAAAGGTGACGGATCCGGCCATACCCGGACCCGACGTCAGCCTGTTACTGACCTACGCCGGCTTCGCGATCTTCGGAACCCTCTGGCTCGCGCTGCATCTGGGCAACATGCTCGAGGGCAGCCCGCAGAACGTCCCGTTCAATCCGATCGCCATCGCGGCGGATCTGGCGCGGGGCAAGCTGCGCTGGCCCGGCGCGGCCACGGCGATCGTCTTGCTGGTCGTCCTGAGCGTGGTCGCGTATCTGGTGATCCGCAAGGAGTTGCAGAAGCGCCGGAGCAAGGGGAGGTTGCCGGTCGACGACAAAGCCGACGTGATGGGCAACGGCGGCGCGATCTCGATGCTCACCGAGGCAGGTGTCCGGGAGAAGGCCGAGCAGTTGGGCGTCAGACTCGGCTACGACGACGCGCCCGGCGTACCGATCGGCGTCGGTGTGGCCGACGGGGTGATGCTCTACGGGTCGTACGAGGATCTGCACCTGGACATCTGGGGCCCGCGCCAGGGTAAATCGACCTCGCGGGTGATCCCGGCGATCCTCACCGCGATCGGCCCGGTGCTGGCCACCTCGAACAAGCGCGATGTGGTTGACGCGACCCGGGACGTGCGGGAGTCCAAGGGAAGTCCCACCTTCGTCTTCGATCCGCAGGGCGTCGCGGGTGAAGAGCCGACCTGGTTCTGGGATCCGCTGTCCTGGGTGGACGCCAAACGTGAAGGTTGCGAGATGCGCGCGGCGCGGCTGGCGGGACATTTCGCCGACGGCGACGACGGCCGCGACAGCAAGTCCGACGCGTTCTTCGATCCCGAAGCCGAGGACCTGCTGGCCGGGTTGTTCCTCGCCGCCGCCGTCGGCGACCGCAACGGCAGCAGGCCGATCGTGCAGGTGTGGGAGTGGGTGACCAACCCGCAGGACACCGAGCCCATCGAGTTGCTGCGCGCCGCCCGTCACCACTACACGGCCTCGGGCCTGTCTTCGCAGTACAACACCGATCCGCGCACGCGCAGCGGCATCTTCGGCACCGCGAAGAAGATGATCCGGTGCTTGAAACTGTCGAATGTGCATCCGTGGATCACCCGCGGCGGCGACCGCAGGGAGTTCGACGAGCTGGAATTCCTGGAGAACAACGGAACGCTCTACAGCCTGTCGCTGGAAGGCCGCGGATCGGCCGCGCCGCTGGTGAGCGCGCTCACCGAGGCGGTGGTGGACGTGGCGATGCGCAAGGCGTCGCAGTCGGCCGGTGGGCGTCTGGCGATCCCGATGCTCGCGGTGCTCGACGAAGCCGCCAACGTGGTGCGCTGGAAGGATCTGCCCAAGCAGTACAGCCACTTCGGCTCGCGGGGCATCGTCGTGATGACGGTGCTGCAGTCCTGGGCCCAGGGCGCCCGCTGCTGGGGTGAGAGCGGTATGAACGCGTTGTGGTCGGCCGCGAACATCAAAGTGCTGGGCAGCGGCGTGGACGACACCAAGTTCCTGCAAGAGCGTTCGGACGTGCTCGGTGAGTACGACGCGATCTCGCAGTCGGTCTCGGAATCCAAGGGCGGCAAGAGCTATTCGCGCTCCCTCGGCTCGTCCAAGACGTTCTCGGTCAACGGTTTGGCGACGCTGCCCCGGGGGCGGGCCATCCTGTTCCCGTCCGGTGCGCCGCCGGTGCTCATCCGAACCGTGCCGTGGTGGGAGGGTGAGTACGCTGCCGATGTGAAGAAGTCCATCTCGCGTCACGACCCGCAGCGCAAGACGGAGATCACCGACCTGATCGGCGCGCCCTCGCTCAGCAAGTCGACGCCGCCGCCGGAGTACGGACAAGTCGAGGAGGTTCGTCCGCTGTGACCGAGCAGCAGCAACAACCGATGATCTACGCGAGCGTGGTGGAGTTCGTCGAGAACTACCTCAGCTTGGTCTACCGGCGGCAGGTCACCGACCTCAGCGACACCGTGTGGTGCCCGGAGTGGTGGCAGCACGCCGAGGCCGTCGCCCGGCTGGACGCGCTGTGGCGGGCTTGGGAGCACTACCGGCTGGACGGGCGAACCGGACTGAGCGTCTGGTTCCTCGATCACGCGGACCCGCACATGGCAAAGCTGTTCGACCCCAAGGGGCCGTTCAAATATTGCAGTGTGCGCAACGGCCACAAGGACATGCTCAGCCCGCTGCCGTTGAAATCGCCGCAGCACGGTATGTTCGGCGATCCCACGGTGGGCGACTTCCGCACGTAACAGAGTGCGCCGCAGCGGTTCTCGCGATGGCACCGCGACGACGAACGCCCGCCGGAATCCGGCGGGCGTTCGTTCGTTCGGCTACCTCGTGCGTTCCAGGCCGCGGGATTCCTGCTCCCTGGCCCTGGTGACCGACGGCGCCTGGTCGGGGCGGGAGCGTACGGCCTCGCCCGGCGGTTGCGCCTGCCCCACTTCGATCAGCATCCGCACCGCGGCGAGCTCCGGCGCCACACCCATTTTCGCGAGATGGGCCGCGATCGCCATGCGCCGTTCCTGGGAGTCGTATTGCAGAGCGGGCTTGGCGGCGGCGTTGGCCGCCATGCGGGATGCCTCGGCCTGCGCGGAGAAGCGGTCTTTCTCCAGCGACACACCCTTTTCCGGGATCGGCTTCTCGATCAGCCGGGCCAGCTCGGTGTTGCGCGGATCCTTGGCCTTCGCGTCGCGCGCCTCCCGCAACTGCAATTCCTTGGCCTCTTTGATCCGGGCCTCGGTGAGCTTGACGCGCGCTTCGGCTTCCTTCTGACCACGCTCGCGGGTCCGCAAGGCGACGAGCGTCGCAAGCTGCAACATTGTCCTCATCATGGCCGCAGTTTCCCGGCCGATGTCGTCCAGTTCCTCGGACATGGCTGCTCCCCGATGCTGCAGTGATCACTATGGATGATGGTGGTGCTTCGTTACGGACGCCGCCACGCGAACTGTAGTCCCGTGCAGCGGGTCCCGCCTGCAAACGTGGACACCCGGAGAACTTGTGGCGGGGCACTTCCTGTCCGGGGGATCGCCCGGTCGAGGCCGCGCTACGCTGCAAGAACTCCTTGTTTCGAGGTTACCTGACAAAGGCTGGCACAATCGAACGAGCGTGCTGCTTTATCAGCATATATCGCACATTTCCGGCGTGTCTCCGGGCGCGCCGGATGATCTTCGGGCCGAGGGCATCCTAACCGAAGAAAGGGTCGGCTAGCCTCACTTCGGCCGTACGGGGGTAGACATGGCTCGGGCCCGCTGCCGACAGGTCGGCAGCGGGCCCGAGCGCGCGCGTCAGCGGTCGATACGCACCGATTGGATCGTGACCGGCTGCTTGGGCTTGCCGTCACCTGGGCCGTTGGAGTCGTCCTGACCCAGTGCGGCGATCTTGTCGAGCGTGGCGAGGCTGTTGTCGTCCACCGTGCCGAAGATCGTGTACTGCGGCGGGAGCTGCGAATCCGAGTAGACGATGAAGAATTGGCTGCCGTTGGTGCCGGGGCCCGCGTTGGCCATGGCCAGCACGCCGCGCTTGTATGCGACCGGCTCGGACGACGCCGCGGGGTCGTTCGGAGCATACTGATCGGTCGGATATTCGTTGTCGAATTCGTAACCCGGCCCACCCATTCCGGTGCCGGTGGGGTCACCGCACTGCAGGACCTTCAGGCCCTCACCCGCGGTCATGCGGTGGCAGCTGGTGCCGTCGAAGTAGTTCTGTGCCGCCAGGCTGACGAAGCTGTTCACCGTGCACGGCGACTCGGCGTTGTTCAGGGTGAGCCCGATGGGGCCCTGGCTGGTCTCCATGCTGACGCTGACCTCGGCGTCGACGCCGGTGGTGGGAATGCCGTCGGCCTTCGGCTTGCTCGCAGGCTTGTCCGCGGGCTTGGCGCTGTCACGGTAGGTGCAGTCGACCGTCGCGGGCTTGGCCTTGGCGGAGGGCGGCGCGGCCGCGGCGGGCGTGCTGGACAGCGAAGCGTCGGCGGCGTCGGAGCTGCTGTTGTCGTCGCCGCGAGTCAAGAAGTACACCCCGGTCACCGCGGCGACCACCACGACGACACCGAGTACCGATCCGGCGATGGTGAGTTGCTTGCGCTTGCGCGCTCGCTCGGCCCGGTTGGCGAGCTGACGTTCCAGCTTGCGTTTCGCCGCTGCTCGTCGCTGTTCGTTGCTCGGCACTACCACGTTCCTCCCGTATCCGGTTACATCGGGATAAGAGTGTGCCATTTCTACCTGAGACTGCTCCGCAACCTTCCTGAGAGGCGGTTCGGCGAACCGGTTGGACTTGCGGGGCCGTAGTGGTGGAAACTGGAGCATCGTGACCAAGACCAGCAGCTTCTCCGCCCCGAAGGGGGTACCGGACTATGTGCCGCCCGGCTCGGCCGAGTTCGTCGCGGTGCGCGACGGCCTGCTCCGCGCCGCCCGACTGGCCGGGTACGGGCATATCGAGCTGCCGGTCTTCGAGGACACGGGCCTGTTCGCCCGTGGTGTCGGCGAGTCCACCGACGTCGTCACCAAGGAGATGTACACCTTCCCCGACCGCGGCGATCGCAGCGTCACGCTGCGTCCGGAGGGCACCGCGGGGGTGATGCGCGCGGTCATCGAGCACGGCCTCGACCGCGGCCAGCTTCCGGTGAAGTTGTCCTACGCCGGTCCCTTCTTCCGGTACGAACGGCCGCAGGCCGGACGGTACCGGCAGTTGCAGCAGGTGGGCATCGAGGCGATCGGCGTCGACGATCCGGCGTTGGACGCCGAGGTCATCGCGATCGCCGATGCCGGATTCCGCGGGCTGGGCCTGGATGGTTTCCGGCTCGAAGTCACTTCCCTGGGTGACGAGACGTGCCGTCCGCAGTACCGCGAGCTGCTGCAGGATTTCCTGTTCGGGCTGCCGCTGGACGAGGAGACGAAGCGGCGCGCCGAGCTCAACCCGCTGCGTGTGCTGGACGACAAGCGGCCTCAGGTGCGCGAGATGACCGCGAACGCGCCCCTGATGATCGATCACCTCTCGGAGTCGGCCAAGGCGCACTTCGAGCAGGTGCTCGGTCACCTGGACGCGCTGGGCGTGCCGTATGTGGTGAACCCGCGCATGGTGCGCGGCCTGGACTACTACACCAAGACCACGTTCGAGTTCGTGCACGACGGTCTCGGCGCGCAGTCCGGCATCGGCGGCGGCGGCCGCTACGACGGTCTCATGGCCGAACTCGGAGGCCAGCCGCTGTCGGGTATCGGGTTCGGCCTCGGGGTCGACCGCACCATGTTGGCGTTGGCGGCCGAGGGCAAGTCGGCGGGTGACGAGGCGCGCTGCGAAGTCTTCGGCGTGCCGCTGGGCGATGCCGCCAAGCAACGGCTGGTGGTGGTGGCCGCGCAGTTGCGCGCGGCAGGCATCCGGGTCGATCTGGCCTACGGCGGGCGCGGTGTGAAGGGCGCGATGAAGGCGGCTGACCGCTCCGGGGCGAAGTTCACCCTCGTTCTCGGCGACCGCGACATGGCGGAGAACACCATCGGACTCAAGGACATGGCGACCGGCGACCAGCGGCAGATTCCCCTGCCCGAGGTGGTCGGCGTGATCCGGGAGTCGCTGGCCGGGTAGCGAGGTGGCGGGGCGCCCGGCGGCGTCGGGTTTCCCGACGCAACCGCCGGGCGCGCGGTACTGTGCGTCGAACCCGTCGCCGTCCGAGCGGCGGGGGCGGTTACGTGACCGGCGCGCACAGCACCGCAGCCGGAGTCGCGAGAGGGCGGAGTAGTGTCCACGAATTCTGATGACCAGCAGTCGCTCGCGCCGGTCGGGCTCGATCTGGTCGCGCCGGAACTGTACGCGCCGATGCTGCGCCGCCTCGCGCTGGCCGCGTCGGGCATCGGCCTCGGCGCCGCGCTGCTGGCCGCGACCGTGGTGAGCTGGCCGATCGCGGCGGCCATCGGCGTCGTCGTCGGCGCGCCGACGGTCCTGTACGCCGTCGCGCTGCGACGACGGCGAATGTGGATGACGGGCAACATGATCCATGCCCGGAGGCTGTTCGGGGAACGACAAGTGCAGCTGTCGGCGGCGACGGGGGTCGAGATCCTCGTGTTCCCGGCCCGGTTGAGCCGGATCGCCCTTCGGGTCACCGCGGGGGAGGTCTCCCAGATGATTCCGCTGGCCATGTACACCGATGCGGGCAGCGGTCGCGAATTGCACCTGCTCGGGTTGCGCAGGCTCGCGGATGCGCTCGCGGCCAGTCGATTGGCCGCGGCTGTAGCGGTTTCCGAGGTGCTGGTGCATCAGTTGCGGGCCGAGGCGCGTGATGCCGGGCTCGAGGAACGGCCGCTGTATCGCGCCGTGCGGCTCGCGCGGGCGAAGGACGTGGTGTCGCCGATCGTGCTGACCGACACCGAGGTCGCCACTCTCGCCTGACCCGGCGCTCCCACTGACCCGGTTACTGGTCACTGTCATGTGGCTCACCGTGGGGCTTCGGAGACGGTGAGAGTGGCTAGGGTGGGCAGCAGGAATTCGCCGATCGCAAGGAGTTCGCCGTGAGCACCCCCGCTGGGACCGTGACCGTCACCGTGACCGGAGCCGCGGGCCAGATCGCCTACGGCATGCTGTTCCGGATCGCCTCCGGTGCGATGCTCGGCCCGGACACGCCGGTGCGACTGCGGCTGCTGGAAATCCCCGCCGCGGTGGCGTCGCTGGAGGGCGTCGCGATGGAACTGGAGGACGGCGCGTTCCCACTGCTGGAGTCCATCGACATCAGCGACGACCCGTGGATCGGCTTCGCAGGCGCCGACATCGCCCTGCTCGTCGGCGCACGGCCGCGCACCGCCGGGATGGAACGCTCGGACCTGCTCGCCGCCAACGGCGCGATATTCACCGAGCAGGGCGCCGCGATCAACGCCAGCGCCGCGGACGACGTGAAGGTGCTCGTCATCGGCAACCCGGCCAACACCAACGCCTTCATCGCCATGAGCAACGCGCCGGACGTACCCGCCGAGCGTTTCACCGCCATGACCCGGCTGGACCACAACCGCGCCATCGCGCAACTGGCCAAGAAGACCGGTGCGCCCGCCGCCGGCATCGCGCGGGTGGCGATCTGGGGCAATCACTCGGCGACGCAGTACCCCGATCTCGCGCACGCCACCGTCACGGGACGCCCCGCCCTCGATCTGATCGGCGATCCGGCGTGGCTCACCGAGACGTTCGTGCCGACCGTGCAGCAACGCGGCACCGCCATCATCCAGGCGCGCGGCGCGTCCTCGGCGGCGAGCGCGGCCAGCGCCGCGATCGATCACATCCACGATTGGGTGCTCGGCACCCGGGACGGCGACTGGGTGTCCATGGCGGTGCCCTCGGACGGCTCCTACGGCGTGCCCGCGGGGCTGATCAGCTCGTTCCCGGTCACCTGTGCGGACGGCGAGTACACGATCGTGCCGGATCTGGCGATCGACGAACTCGCCCGTCCCCGGATCGACGCCTCGGTCGCCGAGTTGGAGCAGGAGCGCGACGCCGTCATCGACCTCGGTTTCGCCAAGCGCGCCTGACCGCTACGCGGACGGCCGCCGTCCCGCGCGGCCTGCACCTGCTCGGCCGTTCATCCGACCGTCCAGGTCTCCGGCCCGGTGAGCAGGGACTGGAGCGAGTCCGGACCGACCGGCTTCTGCTCGCGCGCCGTCTCGGTCTGGTAGCGCACCGCATCGTCGTAGGTCGGTCGAGAGACACTGCGGAAGATGCCGGTGACGACATGCTCGAGTCCCTGGTCGGACAGCCGCGACAGCGCGTAGGCGTACTCCGGGTCGTCGGCGTAGGCGTCGTGCACCACGATGTCGGACAGCGCGACGCTGTCGGCGCGGGCGACCGTCAGCCCGAAACCCCGCCGTACGACGGCCATTTCGCCCTCGGCGCCGAAACGGATCGGTTCGGCATGACGCAGCGGGATGAGATGGTCGGCGGCGTTCTCCCGGCGCAGCACGTCGAACGAGCCGTCGTTGAAGATGGGGCAGTCCTGCAGGATCTCCACGAACGACGTGCCGCGATGCTCGGCGGCGGCGCGCAGCACCTCGGTGAGTCCCGCGCGATCGGAGTCGAGCGCGCGGGCGGCGAAGGTCGCTTCCGCGCCGAGCGCCACCGACAGGGTGTTGAACGGGTGGTCCACCGAACCCATCGGGGTCGACTTGGTGACCTTGCCCTGCTCGGAGGTCGGCGAGTACTGGCCCTTGGTCAAACCGTAGATCCGATTGTTGAACAGCAGGATCGTCATGTTCACATTGCGGCGCAACGCGTGGATGAGGTGATTGCCGCCGATGGACAGGGCGTCGCCGTCTCCGGTCACCACCCAGACCGACAGGTCCGGCCTGCTGACCGCCAACCCGGTCGCGATCGCGGGCGCACGACCGTGGATGGAGTGGATGCCGTAGGCCTCCAGGTAGTACGGGAAGCGGCTGGAGCAGCCGATCCCCGACACGAACATCAGGTTCTCCCGGCGCAACCCGAGTTCGGCGAGGAAGCCGCGCACCGTCGCCAGGATCACGTAGTCGCCGCAGCCGGGGCACCAGCGCACCTCCTGATCGGAGGTGTAGTCCTTCACCTTCTGCGGTCCGTCCGCGGACGGCACCCCGGACACTCCGCTCAGTCCCAGATCGGTGCCGATCAGCGAGGTCTCCACGATGGTCATGCGTTACCCCCAGTCATGCGGTACGCGGCTGCCTCGCCTGCGCTCGGCTGTGGACGGACTTCGTCCGGCAGCGTTCGGTAAGCGGCCGCCGCCCGTGCGGCGAAGACCTTGTTCTGTTCCATCTCCTCGATCGACCCGTCCAGCGCCGCGTCGATGACCCCGACCAGTTCCTGCGCGGAGAACGCGGTGCCGGCGATCTTCGTCCACGGCCGCACGTCGACCAGGTACTTCGCCCGCAACAGCGTGGCCAGCTGGCCGCCGTTCATCTCCGGCGCGACCACGACGCGATAGCGGCGCAGCACCTCGCCGAGGTTGGCGGGCAACGGGTTCAGATGTCGTAGATGCGCCTGGGCGACCGGGACGCCGCGCCGCCGCGCGCGCCGGCATGCCTCGCCGATCGGGCCGTAGGAACTGCCCCAGCCGATCAGCAGCAGCTCGGCGGTGCCGTCCGGATCGTCGGCCACGAGATCGGGGACATCGATGCCGTCGATCTTGGCTTGGCGAAGACGGACCATGAGTTCGTGGTTGGCCGGGTCGTAGGAGATGTTGCCGCTGCCGTCGGCCTTTTCCAGACCGCCGATGCGGTGCGCGCGCCCCTTCGTGCCCGGGACGGCGAGCGGGCGGGCGAGGGTGTCGGGGTCGCGCGCGTACGGCTGGAACGCATCGGCGTCGTCGCCTTCCGGTTCGAAGGCCGGGTCGATCGGCTCCATCTCGTCGACACGCGGAATGGCCCATGGCTCCGAGCCGTTCGCGATCGCACCGTCGGACAGCAGCAGCACCGGAGTGCGGTAGGTGAGTGCGATCCGGGCGGCCTCCACCGCGGTGGCGAAGCAGTCGGCGGGAGAGCGCGGGGCGAGCACCGCCACCGGTGATTCGCCGTTGCGACCGTAGAGCGCCTGCAACAGGTCGGCCTGCTCGGTCTTGGTCGGCAGCCCGGTCGACGGTCCGCCGCGCTGCACGTCGATCACGACCAGCGGCAGCTCCGTCATCACCGCCAGGCCGATGGTCTCGCTCTTGAGCGCGAGTCCGGGGCCGGACGTGCTGGTGACGCCCAGCGCGCCGCCGAGCGAGGCGCCCAGCGCCGCCCCGATCCCGGCGATCTCGTCCTCGGCCTGGAAGGTCGTGACGCCGAAGTTCTTGTGCTTGCTCAGCTCGTGCAGGATGTCCGAGGCCGGCGTGATGGGGTAGGTGCCGAGGAAGACCGGTAAGCCCGCGAGCCGGCCCGCGGTGATCAGGCCGTAGGCGAGCGCGGTGTTGCCGGTGATCTGGCGATAGGTGCCCGGCGGCAGCTTGGCGGGCGCGATCTCGTAGGTGGTGGCGAAGCTCTCGGTGGTTTCGCCGTAGTTCCAGCCCGCCCGGAATGCCAGGATATTGGCCTCCGCGATGTCCGGCTTGGTCGCGAACTTCTCTCGCATGAACTGTTCGGTGCCGCCGATCGGACGCCCGTACATCCAGGACAGCAGACCGAGGGCGAACATGTTCTTCGCGCGCTGCGCGTCCTTCTTGCCGACACCGGTCGATTCGGTGGCGCCGAGGGTGAGCGAGGTCATCGGGACGCGGTGCACCACGAAGTCCGACAGCGTGTCGTCGGCCAGCGGATCGGCGGAATAGCCGACCTTGGCGAGGGCGCGCTTGGTGAACTCGTCGGTGTTGACGATGACCGTGGCCCCGCGCGGGAGATCCTCCAGGTTCGCCTTGAGCGCGGCCGGGTTCATCGCGACCAGCACGTCGGGCTGGTCGCCCGCGGTGAGGATGTCGTAGTCGGCGATCTGGATCTGGAAGGACGAGACGCCGGGCAGCGTGCCCTGGGGCGCTCGGATCTCGGCGGGAAAGCTGGGCTGGGTCGCCAGGTCGTTGCCGAAGGCGGCGGCCTCATGGGTGAAGCGATCGCCGGTCAGCTGCATTCCGTCGCCGGAGTCCCCGGCGAACCGAATGACAACCTTTTCCAATTTCGCTGTGCCGACATCGTTTTGGTGTGAAACCATATGCCTGCTTCACTTCCTCGTCGCTGAGAGGTGCCATCGCCAAACTACTCCGTCGAACGCGGTGTGCGCCTCCGAAGCGCGCGGACCGGCGAGATCCGGCGAGGATGGCGTCAGGCGAACAATGCCAGCTGCGCACCGGTCGTGTGCGCGGTTTCGAGTCGTGTCTCCGGTTCGGCTTGTCCATGCCCCGTCAAACCGTGCTCCGCCAGCAGCGGAGCGACCCGCCCGCGCAGCCAGGCGGAGTACTCCGGCGTGACGTAGGCCCCGCGGCGGTACAGCTGGCGGTACCGCCGCAGCAACGCCGGATGGTGCTCGGCCAGCCAGGACAGGAACCAGCCCCTGGTGCTGCCGCGTAGATGCATCGGGAACGCGACGGCCGAGTCCGCCCCTGCCTCGGCGATCGCGCCGAAGAGCGCGTCCAAGTGGGCCCGGCCGTCGGTGAGACAGGGGATCACCGGCGCGACCAGGACGTTGACCGCGAAACCCGCGTCGGCGAGCGCGCGCACCAGCTCCAGCCGGGCCCGCGGTGACGGCGTGCCGGGCTCCAGGCTCCGGTGCAGATCCTGATCGAGGATCGCGATGGAGACCGCGAGACTCACCCGCACCTCGCGGGCGGCCGCCGTGAGCAGCGGCAAATCGCGGCGCAGCAGGGTGCCCTTGGTGAGGATGGAGAAGGGGGTGCCGGATTCGGCCAGTGCGCGAATGATGCCGGGCATCAACCGATATCGCCCCTCGGCGCGCTGATAGGGATCGGTGTTGGTGCCCAGCGCCACCGGTTCGCGGCGCCAGGACCGCCTGCCGAGTTCTTTGCGCAGCACCGCCGCGACGTTCGTCTTCACCACGATCTGCGAGTCGAAGTCCCGGCCCGCGTCCAAGTCCAGGTACTCGTGTGTGCTGCGCGCGAAACAGTAGCGGCACGCGTGCGAACAACCCCGCATCGGATTGACCGTCCAGTGGAACGGAACGTTCGCACCCTCGGGCACCCGGTTCAGCGCACTTTTGCACAGCACCTCGTGGAACGTGATGCCCTCGAACTCCGGTGTCTGCACGGTGCGCACCAGACCGGCCCGGGAGAGCCCGGGCAAGGCGCCGTCCTCGGCGTCCAGGGTCTGGCTTTGCCACCGCACCCACTCAGTCGAACATGTGTTCTATCGACTGTCAAGCGATCTGCCGGGTGTCCGGCGGGGCGAACCGGGCCGGGTCGGCGAAGAATGCGACCAGGTCGCGCACCGTGTCGTCGAGCGGGCGCGGCTGGTAGCCGAGCTCGTCCGCGGCCTTGCCGTGGTCGACGACGGGGGCGGAGATCAACGCGCCCAGCGCCGCCTTGGAGACGATGTCGGAGTTGAACAGTTTGCCGAGCGGAGCGAGCATCGGGATGGCGCCGGACACGAGTTTGGGGGATATGGCGAACTTCGGGCCCCGCTTGCCGCCGTGGGTCGCCGCGACGCGGCACAGCTCGAGCATCGAGATCATCGACCCGCCGAGCAGGTAGTTCTCGCCGGTCCGGCCGCGTTCGCCGGCCAGCACCAGGCCCTCGGCCACGTCGCGCACATCCACGAGATCGAATCCCCCGCCGATCATGGCGGGTACGCGCCCGAGCGCCGCGTCCTTGAGCGTCCGGTTGATGCGTGACAGCGGCTTGCTGTAGTCCAGCGGGCCGAAGACGCCGGTGGGGTTGCACAGCACGGCGTCCAGGCCCTGGTCGATCACCTTGCGCAGCGCGACCTCGCCCGCCCACTTGGACCGGTCGTAGACCGGCAGCGCGGGGTCGGTCGAGCGTGGCGCGTTCTCATCGATCCGGCCGCCGCAGCTGTACTGGTCGAACGCGTGGATGGAGCTGGCGTGCACCATCCGCCGCGCGCCGACGGCCAGCGCCGCTTCGGCGACCACGCGCACGCCCTCGGTGTTCACCCGCCAGGCCAGATCGTTCTTCTCGGCCAGGGTGATGACCGCGACCAGGTGGTAGACCACCTCGGCGCCGTCCAGTGCGGCGCGCATCGACGCCGGGTCGAGTACGTCCCCGCGCACCCAGGTGAGGCCGGGCGTTGCCGCCGCTGCGGGGACCGCCCGATCGATGGCCGTGACCTGGTGGCCGCGCTCGGTGAGGAGGCGGAGCAGATTCGTGCCAAGGTATCCGGCTGCGCCGGTTACTGCGACCTTCATGGAACAGAGAATATAGAACTTGTTCTAATTTGCAACACGTTCCAATTCTGCCTCCGTCGTCCCGGCCGCACGGTGCGTCGGGGCTCGAAACTTGCCGGTGAGGTCGGCTATATTGAGCGCAACCGTAGCGGCCCTTGCCGATTCGGCAGGGAGCAGCGGAGCACAACTGCAGGACGCGGATTCGTACGACGATGTGGGGGGCAACTCGATGATCGATCTCTCGGTGGAGACCGAAGCGGTACGGGCGTTCGCCGCCACGAACGCCGGTATCGCCGGTGATCTCGCGGGGGCGGGCAATTTCGACGCGGTGCAGAACGTTGCCGCGCTCGTTCCGGTGTTCGGCCTGATCGGGGCCGACTACCTGGCGATGTTCGCCGCAGCGCAGGTTTTACAGGCCAAGGACATCAACGATCTGTCGGCCAAGTACGCCAAGCTCTCGGACTCGGCGTTCAGCGCCGCCGCGGCCTACGACGCGGTCGACTGGTCCAACGCGGGCGCGCTCGGATCGATCGCGGGCCAGATCGGGGGCGCGGTATGAGACCGCTCGACAGTGGGGTCATCGCCCCGGAGAACCACGCCGTCGCGCACGCGGCCGAGCAGAACGTCGCCGTCGGCCAGCAGTCCGTGCTCGACGCACTGCAGAACGCGCCGGTCAACGGGGTGCCGGACGTGTCGTTGCCGCAGCTGCCCGAGGATTTGCCGCCCATCGAGCCGCCCGCGTTCGTGCTGTCGCGCAAAATCTCCGACGAACAGCAGTCGGCCGGCGCCATGCCCGGGGGGCTGCCCGGGCTGAACGGCACCCCGGACGCCGAGGACGTACCCGGCATTCCGCACGAGGTGTCCGCGCTGCTCGGTGACACGAGTACCGCGGTGAACCAGGTCGCGGCGCCCGCGGTCGAGTCGGCGCTCGATCAAGCGCACGGTGTGCTGAACGGAGCACTCTCCGACGCGCCGAGCGCGATCGCCAGCACGGTGAACCAAGCCGCGGCGGCGGCCGGAGCGCTGCCCGCTCTGCCCGCCGACCCGGTGTCGGCGCTGCTGCAAGGTGTCGCGGTGCCCGCGCTGCCCGGGGTCGACGTCCTGATGAAACCGATCCTGGACCTGCTGAGCAGTTTCGGCACCGGTGTCATCGGCGCGTTCGACCCCACCGCCATCCTCAGCCAGTCCTCCAAGGTCATCGAGATGGCCATGCAGGTCGGCAAGGGCAGCATGAGCACGGTCGAGCAGTTGTGGCAGAGCCAGGCCGCCCGCAACGCCCAGGCCGCGAGCCAGCAGGCGAACGTGGAGGGGCAGCAGACCAGCCAGCGGGGCATCGACATCTCCGAGCTCACCCAGCGCGCCGCCGCGGTGGTGCAGCAGGGCAACGCGCAGCTGCTGGGCATCGCGTCGTCGTTCGCCACCCAGGCGACCGCGCTGGCGCCGGTGATCCTGACCCCGCCCGCCCAGGCGACGCTGATCGCCTCGGCCACCGAACACCTCGGCCACGCAGTCAGCGTGGCCAACGCCACCCGCGGTGATCTGGCCGGCAAGACCGCCGAACTCAGCGGCATGGTGCAGCAGTTGGTGGCGCCGGGCGGCGGTCCGGCCCCGCAGGAGGTCGCGCAGGCGCTGGCGGAGAACGTCGGGCAACCGATCCTGGAGCAGGCACAGTCGACCGCGTCGGACACCGCGACGAAGGCGGCCGGCCTGGACTCCGCCACACCCGGGACATCGAGCCCAACGACCACGCCGTCGTCGGTGCACAACACCACGCACAGCCCGAGTAGCAGCCACGGTACGCCGAGCAGCCTGCTCGGCAGCAGCCCCGGCCGGCCGGGCAGCCCGAGCACGCCCTCGGTGCCCAAAGCCACCGGCCTGCCCGGCGCCACGATGCCGATCCGACCGGTCGCGGGCGTCCCGGGCGCTTCGCTCGGCACCGGAACACCCGCGGGTACCACCCCCGCCGGATCGAGCAGCTTCATGGGTGGCCCGGCCGCGGCGGGGCAGCGCAGCAACGACGAGGAGCACTCGCGCACGGTGCAGCCGTACTCGAGCCCGACGGGTAACGACGACCTCACCGGTCCGCTGGGCGAGTCCACGCCGGATGTGATCGGCGCGACGCACTCGGACGAGATCATCAGTTCGGACTACGAGCAGGACCTGTTCTGACCCGACGCGGGAAGAGAACCCACCGCACCCGGTCCGAACGAACGGCGGTTCGGGCCGGGTGACCAGCCGGTGTGTGTCAGTCCTGCACGAACGAGTCGAGCAATTTCCGGTAGAGGTCGGCGAAGCGTTTGCGGGCGGCCTGCTGCTCGGCGCCGAGCCCGTCGGTCGTTTCCGGCGAGTACACCACCAGATGGACGTCGTCCGCGGCCGACTGTGGCATGAAGTCGATGATCCGGCTGCTCTGGTCCGTGGCGTTCGGCACGCCGAGGTCCACTGTGGCGAGCGCTTTGGTCTCCGTCAGCGCAGCGCTCAGCACGTCGGAGGGGATATGGCCGTCGATCCGCTTCGGGGGAGTCTCGGGGCGCCGATCGGCGGCCACGGCATCGGGACTGCTGACCGCGCGACCGTCGGCGAAGATCTCCAGCTGCGGGCGTAGATCCGTCCGGGTCTGCCAGCCGTCCGGAATGGTGGTCAGCGTGAACAGCGCCAGCGGCGCGGCGATCGGCGGTAGCGCACTGGGGTGGTCCACGACCGGGTCGGCCGTGGCGGCGCCCGAGCCCGCCGCGACGATCAGCATCACAACCAGCAGAACGGCTTTCGTTACTCGCATCGATCCCATCTTCCGGTGCTGTCCGTGTCCGCCTGCGGCGCAGGCGAACTGCCGTAGATCATGACAGCGCGCCGGGCCCGGACGGGACTCGGCGCGCTGTATCGATCGATCCGGCGCTACCGCAGACCGGATGGATTGTTCAGGTCCGGCGCAGAATAGGTGTCGCAAGCCTGGACCTGACCGGCCTTGTAGCCGGTGAGGAACCACTTCTGCCGCTGCTCGGAAGAACCGTGCGTCCACGCCTCGGGATTCACTCGGCCTTGCGCGGCGCGCTGGATGCGGTCGTCGCCGACCGCTGCGGCTGCCGACAGCGCGTCGTCGACATCCTTGTCCGACAGCGGTCGCAGGAACGGCTGATCGCGGCCGGGTGCGGGCGTTTTGTCGGCGAAGTGCGCCCAGATGCCCGCGTAGCAGTCGGCCTGCAATTCGGTGCGCACCGCCCCGGACTCCGGTCCGCGGGGATCGCGTTGTGCCCGGCCGAGGTCGCCGAGCTGGTTCTGGATGTGATGGCCGAATTCGTGCGCCACCACGTACTCCTGCGCGAGCGGACCGCCGCTGGCGCCGAAACGATTCACCAGGTCCTGGAAGAAGCTGATGTCGAAGTACGCGGTCGTATCGGCCGGGCAGTAGAACGGGCCGACCGCGCTGGTCGCATTGCCGCAGCCGGTCGAGACCGCGCCCGAGAACGGCCGCACGGCCGGCTGCGCATACCGCTTGCCGGTCTGCTTCGGCAGTTCGCTGTTCCACACCGCGTCCAGGCTCTGTACCGTGAGCGCGACGCGGCAGTCGACGTACTTGTTGGCAGCTCCGCTCTCCTTGCAATGCTCCGGCAGACTCCCGGGCTGCGGCTGCACCTGACTGGTCTGGGCGCCGGTGAGGTCGCCGAGTAGCGACCCCGGGTCGCCGCCCAGCAGCAGCGCCAATACCAGCAGGATGAGGCCACCCGCGCCACCGCCCAGCGCGATCTTGCCGCCCCTGCCCCCGCCCCACGAAACTCGGTCCGGGTCGATCTGCATGCCCTCGTTGAAGGTCATCGTCGTCGCTCTCTATGTCCTCGGTCGCGCGGCTGGAACGGTACTCCTGAGACGCATACCCCGGTAAGCATCAAGTGCAACACGGGGCGGGGTCGGGTCCTGACCAGCCGAGCTGACGGTCTGTCTTTTCCTAGCTTGGCATGGTCGGTCGGATCTGCATTTCCGCCCGGCGTACGTCCCGTCCCGGGAACCGCTTCCACCGCTGCCCGGATGATCCGTGGGCCATCTCCGGCGTGCGGATCCGCTTGTCGCCGACGGCGGACGGGAAGCGCAGCGCGGATGTCGTTGCCCGACAGCGGCTTCGGAAGCGGCCGGACCGCACCGGTGCGGTCCGGGTCGACGTGAACTCTTGTGCCTGCTCCGCGAGATCTGATAATGTTTCGCGAGTATCAAGGGGGTTTTATAGAAGATTGCTTTCGAATTCTGCGAATTGTGGAGAACTTCTATTCTCGGGGGATCGAGTACAAATGACTTTCAACGACAGTGTCTATGCTGAGCCTTGTCGAGTTCAGGTTTCCGGTTGGACCTGTACTCCTACGTCGATCGACGGCGAGAGGAAGGGGGAGACATGGTGCCGCCACGACACGGGCGAATGCTATGGCAGGCCGTGCTGCAGTATCCCGAAACCTATTGCCAGCTCTGCTGGTTTCGCCCCCGCTGAATCCGACAACATTTCCGCGTTCGCTTTGGTGGCGATCTTGACGGTATTTCTTGTTCGCCGTTCGGTCGGAAAGATCTGGTATTCCACCGGCATATCCGAGTTGATGAGTATGCGTAGATCGATGTGACGTTGAGACGCCGACGCTCGCGCCGGACACCATGATCGTTTCTCGCGGATCGGCCGGGTCCGGCGCGGGTGTCGTCGTCGAAGCCGCAGAGCTGATCGGAATTATGGCCGCTCGCCGGTATAGCACTGGTGTCTTGTCGCTATGTCGGTGGGGCCTGTACGAGGTTGCGGACACCCCCTGGGCCTCATTTCCCAGGCAACAGTGCGCGGGTTCGCTCGGCGACGTGTCCGGACCCTGCTGTGCGCGGCTCGGCCTGGAAGACGGATATCGGTTTCCGGCGGTGGATGCGCCTCACTACGATGGCGAACGCACCGAGTGGTCCGCCGGTGCTGGAATCGTCGAAAGGAACCCCGTGCTGCGCACCCACTTGGCTGGTTCGCTGCGAAGCGAGCATGCCGGTCAGACCGTCACCCTCACCGGCTGGGTGGCCCGGCGGCGTGACCACGGTGGGGTGATCTTCATCGATCTGCGCGACGCGTCCGGCGTCGCCCAAGCGGTGTTCCGCGAGGGCGACCCCGCCGAGCAGGCGCACCGGCTGCGCGCGGAGTACTGCGTACGCGTCACCGGCACGGTGGAGCCGCGGCCCAGCGGTAACGAGAACCCGGAACTGCCGACCGGCGCCATCGAAGTGAACGTCACCGAACTCGAGGTGCTCAACGAGAGCGCCCCGCTGCCGTTCCAGCTCGACGAGCAGCCCGGTGAGGAAGCGCGCCTGAAGCACCGCTACCTGGACCTGCGCCGCGAGGGCCCGGCGCACGCCATCCGGCTGCGGTCCAAGGTCAACACGGCCGCCCGCGAGGTGCTCGCCCGCCACGAGTTCATCGAGGTCGAGACTCCGACGCTGACCCGGTCCACCCCCGAGGGCGCCCGCGACTTCCTGGTGCCCGCGCGACTGCAGCCCGGCAGTTTCTACGCCTTGCCGCAGAGCCCGCAGCTGTTCAAGCAGCTGCTGATGGTCGGCGGCATCGAACGCTACTTCCAGATCGCGCGGTGCTATCGGGACGAGGACTTCCGGGCCGACCGACAGCCGGAGTTCACCCAGCTCGACATCGAGATGAGCTTCGTGCGCCAGGAGGACGTGATCCTGCTGGCGGAGGAGATCCTGGTCGCGCTGTGGAAGCTGGTGGGCTACGAGATCCAGACGCCGATTCCGCACATGACCTATGCAGAGGCCATGCGCCGGTTCGGTAGCGACAAGCCGGACCTGCGTTTCGGTGTGGAGATCACCGAGTGCACCGAGTATTTCAAGGAGACCCCGTTCCGGGTGTTCCAGGCGCCCTACGTCGGCGCGGTGGTCATGCCGGGCGGCGCGAGCCAGCCGCGGCGTCAGCTCGACGCCTGGCAGGAATGGGCCAAGCAGCGCGGCGCCAAGGGGCTGGCGTACATCCTGGTGAACGAGGACGGCACGTTGGGCGGCCCGGTCGCCAAGAACCTCAGCGACGCCGAGCGCGAGGGCCTCGCCAAGCACGTCGGCGCGGTCCCGGGCGACTGCGTGTTCTTCGCCGCGGGCGCGGCGAAGGCACAGCGTGCGCTGCTGGGCGCGGCACGCGTCGAAATCGCTCGCAAGGTCGGCCTCATCGATGAGGACGCCTGGTCGTTCGTGTGGATCGTGGACGCGCCGCTGTTCGAGCCGACCGTCGAGGCGACGGCGAGCGGCGATGTGGCCGTGGGTCATTCCGCTTGGACCGCGGTGCATCACGCGTTCACCTCACCGAAGCCGGAGTCGCTGGACACCTTCGACACCGACCCGGGTTCGGCGCTGGCCTACGCCTACGACATCGTCTGCAACGGCAACGAGATCGGCGGTGGGTCGATTCGTATCCACCGCCGTGACGTGCAGGAACGCGTCTTCGAGGTGATGGGCATCACCCACGAGGAGGCGCAGGAGAAGTTCGGCTTCCTGCTGGACGCCTTCGCCTTCGGCGCGCCGCCGCACGGCGGCATCGCCTTCGGCTGGGACCGGGTCACCGCTCTGCTGGCGGGGGAGGACTCGATCCGCGAGGTCATCGCGTTCCCGAAGACCGGCGGCGGCGTCGACCCGCTGACCGACGCGCCCGCGCCGATCACCGCGCAGCAGCGCAAAGAGGCGGGGCTGGACGCCAAGCCCGAGCAGAAGAAGGGTGCGCACCCCGAGACCGCGTCGTAGCGGCCGCCGTGCGGACGGTACCTTTCCGGTCAGCCGTGTCTCCGCCAGCCGCCCACGAGGAATTCCGTTGCTGCACTTGCGCATGATCAGCCCGCCGGAGAGCACCGACGCGGTGCTCGCGGTGCTCGCCGCCGATCCCGGAGTCACCCACGTGACCCTGGCGCGCGGCGCCGCGCTGGAGCCCGAGGGCGATCTCGTGCAGGCGGACGTGGCTCGCGAGGCCGCCAACGACGTGCTCGACGACCTGACCGCGCTGGGCATCTGCCGGTCCGGCGGCATGACGCTCACACCGGTCGAGACGGTGCTGTCGGACGCCGGCGAGCGCGCGGTGCACGAGGCGCCCGGTGACCCCAGCGACGCGGTCGTGTGGGAGGAACTGCTCGCGCAGACACACGAGGAGTCGAGCCTCAACGCGACGTTCCTCGCGTTCTTGACCATTGCCTGCCTGCTCGCCGCTGTGGGCGTCGCGACCGATTCGCCGGTGACAATCGTCGGTGCGATGGTCGTCGGCCCCGAGTTCGGCCCGCTGGCCGCGTTCGCGGTCGCGCTGGCGCGCAGGGACTTCCGGCTCGCCCGCCGCTCGGCGGTCGCGCTCGCAGTCGGTTTTCCGGTGGCGATGGTGGTCACCCTGCTGGCGACGCTGGTCTGGGAGCAGGTCGGCTGGTTCACCATCGACGGCGTGGGTGGTATCCACGAAGTCGACTTCATCTATCAGGTCGGCCCGTTCTCCCTGGTCGTCGCACTCCTGGCCGGCGCTGCGGGCATGCTGTCCCTCATAACCGCGAAATCGGCCGCGCTGGTCGGGGTGTTCATCTCGGTGACGACGGTGCCCGCGGCCGGATTCGCCGTGGTCGCGGCGACTCTGGGGGAGTGGCGCGTGGCGTTCCTGTCCGCGGGGCAGCTGGCCGTGAACATGGGGGGCATAGTGGTGGCCGGGATCGTCGTGCTCGCGCTGCGGCCCCGCGCGGGCAGCGAGGCCGGTCCGGTAGGACGACTCAGGCGCTGGATCGGCCGGCGCTCACCGATCGCGAAATGAGGCACACCTCACGCCGCGGCGACCGTACCGCCGGTGAGCACCCGGTAGGCGTAGGTGACCGCGATGACGGCGACCGGGCCCGCGATCAGCAGGCCGACCCCGCACAGCAGTAGCCCGAGGAAGGTGACCACCAGCACTGCCAGTGCGAGCAGCAGCACCTGCCAGGCGTTGGCGGCCACCAGCGTGAAGCTGGATTTCAGGGCTTCGAACGGCCCCTGGTCCTGGTCGACGACGAAATGCAATGAGAACATGCACAGCCAGCCGGCGATCAGTCCGGGAAGCAGGCAGATCGCCGAGCCGAGGAAGGTCAGCGTGAACGCGAGCAGTGCGGTGAGCAGCACGTTGCCCGCATTCACGAACCGGAAGTAGGCACCGAAATGCGGTGGGGTGCCATCGGTTTCGAACAGCGCCCCGCGCACCATCGCCGCTTGCAGCAGCCATATCCCGGCCATGACCCCCAGGAAGATGAGCAGGAGCGGCAGCATCGTCGTCGGGTCGACGAGCTGGACGACGAGCAGGAAAGCCAGGTATATGACCAGACCCACCGCGGTCACCCCGGCCCACGGACCGGGATTGGATCGGAACTTCGCCCAGCCGTAGCTGAGCGCCTGACCTACGTCCAGTGTGGCCGGGCCCGCGGGCACCTGCTGGTAGCCGTAGATCGGCTCCTGGACGGGCGCGGGGCCGGACGGCGCCCAACCCGGTCCGGTGCCCGGCGGGCCGTAGCTCGGGTGCGCCGCGCCCACGGGCGGGGGCGGCTCCAGCGGTCCGCTGCCGTAGTGCGCCGCGCCGGGGCCCTCGGACTGCGGGTATCCTGATGAATCGGCCATCTCGTGACGGACGTGACCGGTCCCGGCGGCCGGAACTTGTGGATTCGGGCTCTCGTGCTGCCCCGGCCGCCCCGCGTAGCGTTCGTCGTCGTGCGGGGAGGATGCGCCGCCTGCTGATTGTTTGGGTGCGGGAGGCGGGGTTTCGGTCATGCGTGGACCTTTCCACTCAACTGGTTTGCGGTGTGGCGCACGGCAGTTGACGATGAGAAAACCTGACGGCCGCACCGGTGTCAAGCGACCGGCGGTGGCTCTCCGGCCGTGCCGGAGACACGCCGAGCGACGCGGAAAGGTTGTGTAACCGCTCGCTAGAAGTGACCCCATGCGAGTACTTTGAGAGGCGATGACCGCACTATTGGCCGAACGCGCCGCCGAAGTCGTGTCCGCAGCGCAACAGTTGCTCACAAAGCGAATGGGTGCTCCGGTAAAGCTGAGCGATCCGATCGAACTCAGCGGTAGTGGTAGGACGACGGTTCTACGTGTGCGTGTGGCGGAGAACGCCTTCTCGTTACCCCGAACCCTGATCGTCAAGCAGGTCCGTGGCGCCGCCCAGGATCGCCGGACCGGTGGTCTGGCCCCAGGGGTGGCCAGCATAGATTCCGCATTCCTTCGCGAGACGGTGTCCTATCAGTTCACCACCGCGCTGAGCCGGGAACAGCGCCCCGGCGCGTACCTGATCGCGCACAGCCTTCCCGACCGGCTGCTGATTCTGAGCGACCTCGGGGAGAACTCGCTGCTCACCGCCGTGCTCCAGTCCGGCGCCGAGCCGGCCACCCGCAACGCCCTGATGGCGTTCGCCCAGACGCTGGGCCGGATGCATGCCGCCACCGTCGGGCGCGAGGCGGACTTCGTCGCGTTGCTGCGCCGGGTCGACGTGGTGCACCGGGTGGACGGCATCGCCCAGCAGGCCGAGTCGGCGATCGCCGAGGTGCCCGGACTGCTCCAGCGCGAACTGGGCATCGAAGTGCCCGGTGAGATCGCCGAGCGGATCGTGCGCGGGAATCGGCTGTATTCCGCGGGCCGCTTCCGGGCGTTCAGCCCGTCGGACCTGTGCCCGGACAATGTGATCTTGAACGAGGAGGGCGCTCGCTTCCTCGACTACGAGTGGGGCGGGTTCCGCGACGCGACCCTCGACATCGCCTACGCGCTGGTGTCCTTCCCGGGCTGCCTGTGCGACCTCGAGCTCTCGCGCGAGCGCGCCGCGCAGATGGTGGAGGCTTGGCGCGCCGAGGTCGTGGGCGTGTGGCCGGCGTTGGCCGACGACGACCAGCTGGCCGAGCGCATCCTGGAAGCCCGGCTGATCTGGGTCTGGCTGTCCACTTACTGGTTCCTGCCCGCCGACCACTCGCGGATCGCGGCCGCCAGGGAACACGGGCTGTCGGTGCCGCGCTCGGCGGCGCTGATCAACCGCTGGGCCGCCCTCGCCGAGGACGCGCGGTGCACGGGGGACGATATCGTGGGTGATTTCGCCGAGGACGTGTCGGCGCGGCTGGAAGAGCGCTGGTCGGAGTAGCTCGCCTCCACACTCCACCGAGCTTCGAGACGAGTCAGCGCGTCCGCTGCATGGTCGCGTTGCGGCCGTGGACCTGCCAAGGCCGGACGGTACCGTCGTCGTACTCCCGCCCGCTGGGCGTGGTGTCCACGCCGTTGCCCTGACACTGCGACCGAGCCGACTCACGGTCCGGCCTGTGCCAGTCGCCGGTCCGGCGCCACTGGGACCGGTCATGCACCGGACAACCGTGGTGTTGCGCTTCCCCCGATGGCCGCCTCGAACATTCGGGTGCGAATCAGCTTGCAGGGCAGGCACAATGACAGGTTCGGAGCGCTCGGCTCCAGGGCGGGCGCGGGGAAGAGGAGTGCCGGGTGGGTTACCTACTGCTCGTATTGCTGATGATCGTTCTCGCCGCCGCCCCGCTCGCCGTGGCGATCCTGCGACGTAACAGGGCCCGCGGCGGCGGCGACGCGACGGCGCGTGCCCGCGCGGCCGGAGCAGAGCTCAGCAAGCAGGCTCGAGCCCGGCGGTGGCGCGACGGGCCACACAGCCGGCCGGACAACTCCAGCAACCTCGGCGGAGGGTGCGGCGGCGGGTGCGCGGGCGGGGAGTGATCGCCGCGACGGTCAGCCGAGCGGGACCTGCCGCGGCTCGATCCGGCCCCCGGAGCGGACGGCGTACGAGGCGCCGTGCCGCGCACCGGAATTCGGGTCGGATACGTCCAGCAGGTAATACCAGTCCATCTGTGCCTGGTCGGCGGTGATCTCCAAGACGCCGTAGCCGTGCGCGTCCAGGTCCACATAGCGCAGATGCCGGTTGACCGTCTTGATCGATTCGGCGATCGGCGCGGAGTTCGCCCGCAGCATGTCGCCGATGCTGGTCGAGGTCACCGACGGCACGACGAACTCGGCGCCGGCCGTCGCGCCGCCCGGGTAGTTCGCCGCGTCCAGCGGCAGATCCGCAGCCCACGACGAGTGGATGTCGCCGGTCAGGAACAGCACGTCGGAGACCTGCTGGTCGACGATGGCGCGGAACAGGCGGGTGCGGTCGGCGGTGTAGCCGTCCCACTGGTCGCTGTTCAGCGACAGGCCGGACTGCGGGACGCCCACAGTGCTGGTGATCGCCGCGGTGGTGGCCGGTTCCAGCGCCGGGAAGACCAGCGGGGCGATCATCACCGAATTGCCGACCAGTTTCCACCGCACGGGCGCCGAGGCCAAGCCCGCGGTCAGCCACTCCATTTGCGCCTTCCCGGTGATGGTGCGCGCCGGATCGTCCGCCGCGCGCCAGCCCGCCCCCGGCTTGGCCTCTTGGTCGCGGTAGCTGCGCAGATCCAGCATGGCCAGTTCGGCCAGGGTGCCGAAGCGCAACCTGCGGTAGATCCGCACGTCGCCGCCGGAGCCGGACGCGCGGACCGGCATCCATTCCAGGTAGGCCCGTGCGGAAGCGGCGCGCCGGTCCGCCCAGTCGCCCTCCGTGGCGGGATCGTGGTTGTGCGCGCCGCCGGACCAGGAGTTGTCCGCGGATTCGTGGTCGTCCCAGGTGCAGATGAACGGCAGCATGGCGTGCAGGCCGAGCAGATCCGGGTCGGTCTTGTACTGGGCGTGCCGGATGCGGTAGTCCGCCAGGCTGACGATTTCGTTGGCCGGGTCGTGTGGACGCACGGTGCCGTTGCGGCCGCCGTACTTGCCGCGGCCGTACTCGTAGATGTAGTCGCCCAGGTGCACGATCGCATCCAGGTCGGTGCGGGCGGCCAGATGGCGGTAGGCGCCGAAGTAGCCCGCCTCCCAGTTCGAACAGGAGACCACGCCGAATCGGAGGCGGTCGGGCGCGTCCTGCGTGTCCGGGGCGGTCTTGGTGCGGCCGACGGGGGACGTCTGGCCGAGGGCGGTGAAGCGATAGAAGTACGCCACGCCCGGCGCGAGGCCGGAGACGTCGACCTTGACGGTGTGATCGGAGTCCGCCGCGGCCGTCACCGCGCCGGAGGCGGCGATCGAGGCGAACCGTTCGTCCGCGGCGATCTCCCACCGCACGGTCGCGGGGTCGCCCAGGCCCGAGCCCGGCGCCGCCTCGTCGGAGACGGTGACGCGGGTCCAGAGGATCACGCCGTCGGGCAGCGGGTCGCCCGAGGCGACGCCGTGCCGGAAAACCGGTGTCGCGGCGGCCGCGCGTCCTGCGGCGAGCACCGTGGTGGCGGTGGCGGCGGCCGCGGTGCCCTTCAGGAGGGTGCGCCGGGCCAGGCGCGCAGCGGTCGAGGGATCTGAAACGAGCTCGTTTTCAGTCACGGGTACCGATCCCATCCGAAGGATCGGCGACACGCAACTCGGGTTGCCTCCGGGCAGGTCGGGAGCGGGCCGTGGCGGCGGAAAGCGCGCCGGGGAACGGCATGTCGTGCTGTCGGTGCGGCTCGGTAACGTTCCTGTTGTGAGCGATGGTTTGTTCGACGTGCCCGGTGCCGCCGTGCCCCCGGAGCATTCGATCGACGCCGTGGTGCGCCGGGACGCGGGTGCGCCGCTGGCTGTGCGCATGCGTCCGGCCGGCCTGGAGGAAGTGGTCGGTCAGCAGCACCTGCTCGGTCCCGGCTCCCCGCTGCGCAGGCTGATCGAGGGTTCGGGCGCCGCATCGGTGCTGCTGTACGGGCCGCCCGGTACCGGCAAGACGACCCTCGCCTCGCTCATCTCCCAGGCCACCGGCCGCCGGTTCGAGGCGCTGTCGGCGCTGTCCGCCGGCGTCAAAGAGGTGCGCGCGGTCATCGACATGGCGCGGCGCAGGCTGTCGGCGGGCGAGCAGACCGTGCTGTTCATCGACGAGGTGCACCGCTTCTCCAAGACCCAGCAGGACGCCCTGCTGGCCGCGGTGGAGAACCGCATCGTCCTGCTCGTGGGCGCGACCACGGAGAACCCGTCGTTCTCGGTGGTGTCGCCGCTGTTGTCGCGGTCGCTGGTGCTGCAACTGCGGTCGTTGACCGAGGCCGACATTCGTCAGGTGCTCGAGCGCGCGATCTCCGACCCGCGTGGGCTCGGCGGCGAGTACACCGTCACCGATGCCGCGCTCGAGCACATCGTCCGGATCGCGGGCGGTGACGCTCGCCGCGCGCTGACGGCGCTGGAAGCGTCCGCCGAATCCGCGCCCGACGGCACCGTCGACGTGGACCTGGTCGAGGCCAGCGTCGACAAGGCCGCGGTGCGCTACGACCGCGCGGGCGACCAGCACTACGACGTGATCAGCGCGTTCATCAAGTCCATCCGCGGCTCGGACGTCGACGCCGCGCTGCACTACCTCGCGCGCATGCTCAGCGCGGGCGAGGATCCCCGCTTCATCGCCCGCAGGCTGATGATCCACGCGAGCGAGGACATCGGGATGGCCGACCCGATGGCGTTGCAGACGGCGACCGCCGCCGCGCAGGTGGTGCAACTGGTCGGTCTGCCCGAAGGCCGCCTCGCGCTCGCCCAGGCCACGATCCATCTGGCGACCGCACCGAAGTCCGGCGCGGTCGTCGCCGCGATCGGAGCGGCCATGGCCGATGTCGCCGCGGGCAAGGCGGGCCCGGTTCCGCCGCACCTGCGCGACGGCCACTACCCCGGGGCGGCGGCACTCGGCCACGCGCAGGGCTACAAATACCCGCACGACGACAAGGACGGCGTCCTCCCGCAGCAGTACCCACCCGACGAGCTGGTCGGCGTGGACTACTACCAGCCCACCGATCACGGACACGAACGGGAGATCGGTCCCCGGGTCGACAAGCTGCGCCGCATCGTCCGAGGCTGACCCGCCCCGGGCCGGGTCGCCGGGACGCACCGGGGCCACTGGTCGATGAATATTCGCGTGCGCGGCACCGGTAGGCTGGGTATTCGTGCAGACCCACGAGATTCGACGGCGTTTCCTGGACCATTTCCTCCGTGCCGGCCATACCGAGGTGCCTAGTGCCTCGCTGATCCTGGCCGACCCGAACCTGCTGTTCGTCAACGCAGGCATGGTCCAGTTCAAGCCGTACTTCCTGGGTCAGGAAGCGCCGCCCTACCCGCGGGCCACCAGCGTGCAGAAATGCGTGCGGACCGGCGACATCGAAGAGGTCGGCGTCACCACGCGGCACAACACGTTCTTCCAGATGGCGGGGAATTTCTCCTTCGGTGACTACTTCAAGGAGGGGGCGATCACCCTCGCCTGGGAGCTGATTTCCAAGCCGCAGGACGAGGGCGGTTACGGCTTCGATCCCGAACGCATCTGGGTGACCGTGTACCAGGACGACCCCGACGCCGCCGAGATCTGGAAGCGGGTCGCGGGCATCCCCGAGGAGCGCATCCAGTTCCGCGACGGCAAGGACAACTACTGGGACATGGGCGTGCCGGGCCCCGGCGGACCCTGCTCGGAGATCTACTACGACCGCGGCCCCGAGCACGGCCGCGACGGCGGGCCGGTCGCCGACGAGGACCGCTACCTCGAGATCTGGAATCTCGTGTTCATGCAGGACGTGCGCGGTGAGCTGAGCCCGAAGCTGGGGCATCCGCCGGTCGGCTCGCTGCCGAAGAAGAACATCGACACCGGCATGGGTGTCGAGCGGATCGCGCTGCTGCTGCAGGGCGTGGACAACGTCTACGAGACCGACCTGCTGCGCCCGATCATCGGCAAGGCCGAGGAGCTCACCGGACGCTCCTACGGCGTCCAGCACGAGGACGACGTCCGCTTCCGCGTGATCGCCGACCACGCCCGCACCGCCGCCATGCTGATCGCGGACGGCGTGAACCCGGGCAACGACGGCCGCGGATACGTGCTGCGTCGCCTGCTGCGCCGCATTGTGCGTTCGGCTCGCCTGCTCGGCGCCGAGAAGCCGGTGATGAGTGAGTTCATGAAGGTCGTCAGTGACCTGATGGCCCCGTCCTACCCCGAACTGGCGACCGACTTCCGCCGCATCGAGACCGTGGCGGTCGGGGAGGAGACGGCGTTCCTGAAGACGCTGAACACCGGCTCCACGCTGTTCGACAACACCGCCGCCGCGGTCAAGGCCGAGGGCGGCACCACGATCGCCGGGACGGATGCGTTCACCCTGCACGACACTTACGGCTTCCCCATCGATCTCACCTTGGAGATGGCCGCCGAGGCCGGGCTCTCGGTCGACGAGGAGGGCTTCCGCTCGCTCATGGCCGAGCAGCGCAAGCGGGCCAAGGAGGACGCGCAGGCGCGCAAGCACGCCCATGCCGACCTGACGATCTACAAGGAGCTGGTCGACCGCGGCGCCACCGAGTTCACCGGCTTCGACGAACTCACCTCCGAGGCCACCGTGCTCGCCCTGATCGCCGACGGCGTGCGGGTGCCGACCGCGACCGTGGGTCAGGACGTCGAGGTCATCCTCGATCGCAGCCCGCTCTACGCGGAGTCCGGCGGTCAGATCGCCGACCGCGGCTCCATCACCGCCTCCTCGGGGCTGAAGCTGCGTGTGAACGACGTGCAGAAGATCGCCAAGAAGCTCTGGGTGCACAAGACCACGGTGGAACACGGCCAGATCACCGAAGGCGACATCGTGCTGGCCCAGGCCGACCCGGCGTGGCGACGCGGCGCGACGCAGGGTCATTCCGGCACGCATATGGTGCACGCCGCGCTCCGGCAGGTGCTCGGCCCGAACGCCGTGCAGGCCGGTTCACTGAACAAGCCGGGTTACCTGCGCTTCGACTTCAACTGGCAGGGACAGTTGTCCGAGCAGCAGAAGGCCGACATCGAGGCCGTGTCCAACGACGCGGTCGGCGCCGACTTCCCGGTGAACACCTTCGTGACAGATCTGCCGAAGGCCAAGCAGATGGGCGCGTTGGCCCTGTTCGGCGAAAACTACGGCAACGAGGTACGCGTGGTCGAGATCGGCGGCCCGTTCTCGATGGAGCTGTGCGGTGGCACGCACGTGCAGCATTCCTCGCAGATCGGCCCGATCACGGTGCTCGGCGAGTCGTCCGTCGGCTCCGGTGTGCGGCGCGTGGAGGCGTTCGTCGGCCTGGACTCCTACCAGTACCTGGCCAAGGAGCGGGCGCTGCTGGCCGGTGTCGCCTCCGCCCTGAAAGTGCCGTCCGAAGAGGTGCCGGGGCGCGTCGAACAGCTGGTGGAGCGGCTCAAGGTGGCGGAGAAAGAGCTGGAACGTACCAAGATGGCCGCCGTGCTCTCCTCCGCGGGGAAATTCGTCGAGGAGGCCGAACGGATCGGCCGCCTGCTGCTGGTCGCGGTGGCCGCGCCGGAAGGCATCCAGGCCGGTGATCTGCGTACCCTTGCCACCGACATCCGCGGCCGGTTCGGCAGTGAGCCCGCCGTGGTGGTGCTGCTCGGCAATGCCGACGGCAAGGTGCCGTTCGTGGTTGCGGTGAACAAACCCGCCCAGGAGCTCGGCGTGAAGGCGGGCGACCTGGTCGGCAGCTTCGGTCCGAGCATCTCGGGACGCGGCGGCGGCAAGCCGGAGATGGCCCAGGGCGCGGGTTCGGACCCGTCCGGCATTCCGGCGGGCCTGGCCGCGGTCCGTGCGCGGGTGGCCGAACTCGCCGGGTGATGGGCGACCCCGCGGAATCCGAGAGGTCGGCGCAGCGCGGCGCCGACCGGCCGCACCCCGCCACCGATCCCGGCCGGGGCAGACGGATCGGAGTAGACGTCGGCAGTGTCCGGATCGGGGTCGCCGCGAGCGATCCCGACGGCGTTCTCGCCACCCCGGTGGAGACCGTGCCGCGCGCGAAACAATCGCGACGCTCGGCGCCCGCACCCGATATCGAAAGAATTGCCGAGATTGTGCGGGAGTACGAGGCAGTCGAGGTAATCGTCGGATTCCCGCGAACATTACGCGGGGAGAAGGGCACTGCGGCTACGCTGGCCAGCGCATTCGCTGAGCGATTGCGAGCTGCTGTTGCGCCGGTGCCGGTCCGGCTTTCCGACGAACGTTTGACTACGGTGTCAGCTGCACGTGCATTGCGGGACAGTGGAGTTCGCGCGCGTGGCCAGCGGCAGGTGATCGATCAGGCGGCGGCCGTGTCGATCCTGCAAGGATGGTTGGACGAACGGAGTGCGGTGTTGAGGTCGGTGGAAGCGGGACGTCCTGCGTCGTCCGGGGACGATGCATGACGGATCGGTGGGCGCGGGCCGAGGAACTGTTCCGACAGCGCGAAGCTGATCGGCGTTATCGGAGAGACGACCGGGCCTGGGGCGAGTACGAGGGCGACGAGTACGACCGGTACGACGACTACGACGACGACACGACCGTCATCCCCCGCTACGTCGACGACGAGGACGAGGAGCCGCCTGCGCCGCCTCCGCCGGCTCCTCGACGCGGCGGACAGCGCCCGAGGGCTACGCAGGAGGAGGCGCCGCGCCGCTCGAAGCGCGCCCAGTCCAAGCGCGCCCAGCCCGAGCGTTCCGGCCGAGCGCAGCGGGGCAAGCGATCCCGGGTCGCCTCGCGCAAAGCCGCCGAGCGCAAGAAGCGCCGCCGTAACCTATGGTTCGTCGCCGGCGTCTTCATCCTGCTCTTCACCGGCGCCGTGGTCTTCGCGGGGATGAAGCTGATCGGCGGCCTGACTCCGCCGAAGGACTACGCGGGGCCGGGAGGGCCTCTCGTGGTGGTCCAGGTGCACCCGGGTGACACCTCGCAGCAGATCGCCTCGACGATGGTCGACCGCGGTGTCGTCGCGAGCACGGGCGCGTTCTTCCAAGCGGCTGTGCGCAATTCGAACATGAGCACGGTGCAGCCGGGCTTCTACGCGATTCCCAGCCAGAGTCCCGCCGCCGAGGCGGTGTCGGCGCTGGTGAGCAAATCTTCGCGGGTCGGCAACCTCGTCGTCTCCGAGGGGCGGCTGCTGCACGACCAACATGACATGAGCACCGGCGGGCGCTATGACGGCATCTACCGCAAGATCGCGGAGGCCAGCTGCATCGGCACCGGTGCCAACCAGAAGTGCGTGACCTACGAACAGCTCGATGCCGCGGGCGCGGGCCTGGACCTGGCCGCGCTCGGGGTCCCCGCGTGGGCGATGCAGGGCGTCAAGGACTGCCCCGACCGCACGAGGCAGCTGGAGGGCCTGATCGCGGCCGGCACTTGGGATTTCGATCCGAGCGGGACGCCGGAGCAGATTCTGCGGCAATTGGTGAGCGCGAGCGCGCAGAGCTATGAGTCCACCGGACTGCTGCAGTCCGGCGCCGACACGAAACTGACGCCGTATCAAACGCTGGTCGCCGCCTCGCTGGTGGAGCGTGAAGCGAAACCCCAAGACATGGGGAAGGTGGCGCGGGTGATCGTGAACCGGCTGCGGGCCGATCAGATGCTGCAGTTCGACTCGACGGTGAACTACACCCTGGATCGCACCGAGGTGGCGACCACCGACGGCGACCGCGCCCAGGAAACCGCCTGGAACACCTACGCGATGCGCGGCCTGCCCAAGACCCCGATCGCCGCGCCCTCGTTGAACGCGTTGCGTGCCATGGAGAATCCGGAAGTGGGCCCGTGGCTGTACTTCGTCACCGTCGACAAACAGGGCACCACGCTGTTCACCGACGATTACCAGGAGCATCTGCGCCTGATCGCGCGGGCCCAGCGCAGCGGCATCCTCGACAGTTCCAAGGACAGCGGTGGCCGGTAGTCGCAAGGCGGCGGTGCTCGGCAAGCCGATCGCGCACTCGCGATCGCCGCAACTGCACATGGCCGCGTATCGCGCGCTCGGGTTGGACTGGAGCTACGAGCGCATCGAATGCTCCGCGGAGCAGTTGCCCGGGCTGGTCGACGGGCTCGGACCCGAATGGGTCGGGCTCTCGGTGACCATGCCCGGCAAGGAAGCCGCGCTGGCCTGCGCGGACGAGCGCACCGACCGGGCCGTGCTGGTCGGCTCGGCCAACACTCTGGTCCGCACCGACGCGGGCTGGCTGGCCGACTGCACCGACGTGGACGGTGTGCTCGGCGCGCTGCGCGGCGGCGGTGTCACCGACGTGACCGAGGGCGTGGTGCTGGGTGCGGGTGGCACCGCGCGGCCCGCGCTGCTGGCGTTGTCGGAGCTGGGCGCGAAGTCGGTGACCGTGGTCGCGCGCGACGCCGGGCGGGCGCGCGGCGCATTGGAACTGGCCGAGCGGCTGGGGATGATCGCGTCGCTGGCCGGGTTCGATGCCGGGGCGCTGCGCGGGATCTGCGCGGCGGCCGACGCCGTGGTGAGCACGATCCCCGCCCCGGCGGCCGCGGTCGTCGCGCCTGCGGTAGCCGAGGCCCCGGTGGTGCTCGACGCGATCTACAACCCCTGGCCGACCCCGCTGGCCGAGGCGGTGGCGCGCGCTGGGCACGCGGTGGTCAGCGGTCTGCAGATGCTGCTGAACCAGGCATACGGGCAGGTCGAGCTGTTCACCGGGCAGCAGGCGCCGCGCGCGGAGATGGCGGCGGCGCTGAACGAGCATCCACCCGGAAGCTGACACCGGTTCTGCTCGCGGCCATGACGCTCTTCCCGTGTCGCGACTGCCGTATTATTGTGCTGTTCAAGGCTTTTCAAAGGGAGGGGAATTTCGTGTTCGTTCGAATCGGGGTCACCGCCGCGATGGCCATCGCCGCGTCTGCCTTCATCCTCGGCGGACAACCGACGGCCAAGGCCGACGGTTGCGCGTCGAAGCAGCCGACCTGGGGATTCCAATGCCTGGCTTCGGCGTCGAATGTCTCGTACGCAAGCTGCAAGAAGGACGCGCCGCTCTGGAACGATCGGGCACAGTGCGTCCAGCGGGATGACGGTAGCGGTAGGTACGACGTCTGGGTTCCGTCCAACTGAGACGTCGGTGCCAGCCCTGCGCAACCGGTCGGGCGCGCGGGTGCTCCCGCCGTCTGTGTGATCCGACGACAGTGCGTGCCATAGGGCCGTACAGCGATCTCCTCCGAGGGCGCCCGAGGACCGGCACCATTCGAATCGGGTGGCGACATCCCTGGTGTCCGGCTGAACCGTCTTTCGAGCGAAGCGAGACCGAGCACGCGCGCCGTTCGCGGCCCGGCTCATGTCCAGCTGATCACGCGTGTACGCGAGGGAGAGGCAAGTCCGGGCACGAGCCGCAGAGGGGCCGCGAGCACGCGACGCCGTAGGCGCGGCCGGGAAACACCGCTATGGTGTTTCGCATGAATGCTTGGTTGTTGCGGGCTGTCGTGCTCGGTGCGCTGGTGGTGGCGTTGCGTGCCGCGCTCGGGTTCGCGATGGTGTACTGGCCGACGCACGGGGCGGTGATGCGCATCCTGTGCCTGGTCGCGCTGGTCGCGGCCATCGTGTCCTGGGGTGTGCTGGACGGGCGCCGGGACCGTATCGCCAGCGGAGACGCGGAGCGCGGCGCCGATCTGACCATGATGTGGTTGAAGGCCGCCGTCGTGGGAGGTGTGGGCAGCGGTCTGGTGGCCTGGCTCCTGGACCTGGTACCCCGCTTCGATCTCGGTGACAACGGCCTGCTGTTCGAAGTCACGGCGGGTGCGGCGTTCATCATCCTGCTGATCTTCGTGCCCGCGCTGATCGGCGTCGGCGTCGGCCGGATGCTGGCCGAGCGGTCGAACGGCAAGGGGCGTTCCACCCCGCCGTCGACCTTTTCCGCCGCGGGAAGCGCGATCTGATTCGACGCACGAACGGCGCGCCCGCTATGGGGCGCGCCGTTGTCGTATCCGGTGCGGGTTACAGCAGGACCGCACCGCCGCTCGGGCTGTCCTCCCGGGCGATCGCCGAGTAGGCGGCGGCCAATAGCGCCGGGTCGGGTCCTTCCAGGCGTCCGGGCTTGGCCAGACCGTCGAGCACCACGAAGCGCAGCACGCCGGAGCGGGTCTTCTTGTCCGTTTGCATGGCGTCCAGCAGTTGCGGCAGCGCGTCGGCGTCATAGCTGGTCGGCAACCCGACGGCGGACAGGATCGCACGGTGACGGTCGGCCGTGGCATCGTCCAGACGGCCCGCGAGGCGACCGAGTTCGGCGGCGAACACCAGACCGACGGAGACCGCCGCACCGTGGCGCCACCGGTAGCGCTCCCGCCGCTCGATGGCGTGCCCGAGGGTGTGACCGTAATTGAGAATCTCGCGGAGACTGGACTCCTTCAGATCGGCGGCCACGACGTCGGCCTTCACTTGGATCGCCCGGCGGATCAGCTCCGGCAGCACTTCGCCGGATGGATCGAGGGCGGCCTCCGGGTCGCGCTCCACCAGATCGAGGATCACCGGATCGGCGATGAAACCGGCCTTGATGATCTCGGCCATGCCCGCGACGATCTCGTTGCGCGGCACGGTCTCCAGCGTGGCCAGGTCGACCAGCACGGCGGCGGGTTCGTGGAAGCAGCCGACCAGGTTCTTGCCCGCCTCGGTGTTGATCCCGGTCTTGCCGCCGACCGCCGCGTCGACCATCGCCAGCAGCGTGGTGGGCACGTGCACGATGCGCACGCCGCGCATCCAGGTGGCGGCGACGAAACCGGCGAGGTCGGTGGCCGCGCCGCCGCCGAGGCTCACCACGACGTCGTTGCGGGTCAGCCCGATGCGCCCGAGTACTTCCCAGCAGAATCCGGCGACGGCCAGGTCTTTGCCCGCCTCGGCGTCCGGGATCTCGACCCGGTGGGCGTCGACGCCGATGTCGGCCAGTGCCTTTCGCACCACCTCGGCCGTCTCGGCCAGCGGCGGCTGATGGAAGATGGCCACCGTACGCACGCCTTTGGTCGCGCCGTTGACCGACTCGACGAGTTCGCCGAGCAACCCGCGGCCGATGATCACCGGGTACGGGTCGGCGGTCCGGACTTCGAGACGACTCGGCTCTGTCACGTGGCTTGCTCCGATTCTGTTGGTGCTGTTGTCGACTGCTGCCGTGCCCGGGAGCGGGCACGGCGTGCACGGGTGCGCCGGGAACGGCTGCCTGTCGCCGTCTCACCGCTGCCCGCTCCGTTCGCGGCGTCGGGTTCGCTCGTGATGCTTCGGCGGCTGCGCCGGGACCGAACGGTGGCCGTTACCGCCGATTCCGCACCGGCGCCGGTGTCGCCGGTCTCGTCTTGATCCGCGGCCTTGCGCCGGGCCGCGGCTCTGGCTCGGGCGCGTCGCCGGGCCCGGGATCGGCTGCTGCCCTGCGGGATTCCGCTGGGCCGCGGCCGCGGATCCGCTTCGGCGTGCTCGGCCGGCTCCATCCCGAGCTTGGTCATGATCATCCGCACCACCCGGCCCGGGCTCCGGCCGTCGGTGCGCACTCGGACGGTCGCCACTTCCCGGTACAGCGGCCTGCGGATACGCATCAGCTCGCGGTACTTCGCACCGGGGTCGGCGCCGTTGAGCAGGGGCCGCTGGGTGCTCGCACCGGTGCGCCGAAGGCCCTCGGCCACGCTGATCTCCAGATAGACCACGGTGCGGCCGTGCAGAAGGGCCCTGGTATCGGCGGACAGCACGGCACCCCCGCCGAGAGAGACCACACCGCGCTCGGCGAGGACGGCGCGGCGCACCACCCGCTCCTCGATCCGGCGGAATTCCGGCTCACCTTCTTCGGCGAAAATCTCGGGGATCGTGCGACCGGTCTCCCGCTCGATGCCGGCATCGGTGTCGTACAGCTCGACGCCGAGTTCCCGGGCGAGCTTGCGGCCGATCGTCGATTTCCCCGCCCCCGGCGGTCCGACCAGCACCACGCGCGGGGCGCGCGGATCGGTCTGCACGATCATTGCGGCCGACTGTCCGCGGACACGTGGGGGCGAGTGCTGATGCGCTTGATGTAGCTGGTGATGTTCTCGGCCGTCTCGGTGAGCGAGTCACCGCCGAACTTCTCCAGCGCGGCTTGCGCGACGACCAGCGCCACCATGGATTCGGCGACCACGCCGGCGGCGGGCACGGCGCACACGTCCGAACGCTGGTGGATGGCGACGGCCTCGTCGCCCGTGGTCATGTCCACGGTGGACAGCGCGCGCGGCACCGTGGAGATCGGCTTCATCGCGGCGCGCACGCGCAGGGCCTCGCCGTTGGTCATGCCGCCTTCCAGGCCGCCCGCGCGGTTGGTGGAGCGCAGTACGCCGTCGGGGCCGGGCCGCATCTCGTCGTGCGCCTGGCTGCCGCGGCGGCGCGCGGTCTCGAACCCATCGCCGACTTCGACGCCCTTGATGGCCTGGATGCCCATGAGGGCGGCCGCGAGCCGTGCGTCCAGCCGGTTCTCGCCGCTGGTGAACGAGCCGAGACCGACCGGAAGTCCCTCCACGACCACCTCGACCACGCCGCCGAGGGTGTCGCCGTCCTTCTTGGCCGCCTCGATCTCGGCGATCATCGCGGCTTCGGCGTCCTTGTCGAACGCCCGTACCGGGCTCTCGTCCACCGCCGCGAGGTCGGCGGCGGTGGGCACGATGCCGGAGGTGTTCTGCGCCGCGCCGATGGATACGACATGCGACACCACCTCCGCGCCGAACGCCTGGCGCAGGAAGTTGCGCGCGACGGTGCCCGCCGCGACACGCGCGGCTGTCTCCCGGGCGCTGGCCCGCTCGAGCACGTTGCGGGCGTCGTCGAAGTTGTACTTGAGCATGCCGGAGTAGTCGGCGTGCCCGGGCCGGGGCCGGGTCAGCGGTGCGTTACGGGCCAGGTCGGCGAGTTCGGCCGGATCGACCGGGTCGGCAGACATCACCGTGGTCCACTTCGGCCACTCGGAGTTGGCCACCTCGATGGCCACCGGACCGCCCATCGTGCGTCCGTGGCGCACACCGCCGACGACGGTGACCTTGTCGGCCTCGAACTTCATCCGCGCGCCGCGGCCGTAGCCGAGCCTGCGGCGCGCCAGCTGCGTGGAGATCTCCTCGGACGTCACCTCGACGCCTGCCACCATCCCCTCGAGGATGGCGACGAGAGCGGGACCATGGGATTCTCCGGCAGTTATCCAACGCAGCACGTCGTTCATCTTCCCATGTCGACGCCGCTGCTCCGGAATGTGGCCCGCCGTGACGACGCGCACGTCGGGGGAGTGCCGGCTACCGCAGGCCCAGGCGCTCAGCGGGCGATGACGATGGGCCGATCCACCGACCGCAGCAACGCGTCACTCACCGAGCCGAACAGCAGCCGTCCCAAGGCTCCTCGGCCCCGGTTACCCACCACCAGCAACTGTCCGTCGCGCGAGCGTTCGAGTAGCCGCCGCTCCGGGCGGTCGCGGACGACCTCGCGCCGGATGGTCAGCTCCGGGTACTGCTCCTGCCAGCCGGCCAGACTGGTGGCGAGCAACGCTTCCTCGGTCCGGCGCAGCGCCGCCCAGTCGGTTCCGATCGCGGCCAGCGGCTCCACTTCGCCCCAGGTGTGCACGGCCACCAAGTCCACCCCGCGCAGCGAAGCCTCGGTCGCCGCCACCTCGATGGCGGTTTGCTCGACGGTGGACCCGTCCACCCCGACGATCACCGGGCTCCTGTTCGTCCGGTCCCACAACGGCGTGTCGGCGGGCACCACCGCCACGGGGCAGTCGGCGTCCCGGGCGACGGCGGTACTGACCGAGCCGAGGAGGACGCGCTGCACGCGGCCGATACCTCGGGTGCCGACCACCAGCATCGCCGCGCTGCGGGACCGCTCGATCAAAGCGCCGGCGATATGCGCGGTGCGGACCTCGGTGCCGATGGCGATGTCGCGCACGGTGTGCGCGGCCGCTACGGCGGCGTTCGCGGCGCGCTCGATCGCCTCGTCCGCTTCGCGCACCCGCAGCAACGCGGCCGGACGCGGCGGATCGTCGTCGTCGGAACCGAGCGATGACTCGACGACGAGCGAGATGTGTAAGGGAGCGTCGTGCAGCGCGGCGGTCTGCGCCGCCCAGCGGACCGCCGTGATCGAGGGATCGGAACCGTCGGTTCCCACGACGATCGGTCTCCGCGACGGATGCACTGGGCGGCTCCTTCTGGACGCTGCTTCTCCTGTCCTTGCGCATGCGAGGGGCGACTCGCCGATGTTCCGCACCTCGAGCGCTGCTGCCGCGGCCGCTCGGGAAAGTCGTTGCCCGCGATTGATGCTACCGATGAATTGCGGTGAATTTGCTGGCTTCGCGTCCGTTGGGCAGCTCCGGCGCGGGAGGGCGGGCTCAGGTCGAGCTCAGGGCCGCCGACGACAACGCCAGCGAGGTGGTCAGACACATGGAGGGACCGTGCGGCACGGTGATCGGGGAGGGGTAGGGGTCGTCGGCGCGGGAGCCGGATACGCCCCGGCCGGCCAGGGCACCGAGCGCGACGCACGCGGTGAGCGCCGGTGCTCCGAGCGCAGCCCACACCCACGGTCGTGCGCCGCCGAGGGCGGCCGCCCCGCCCAGCATCACCGCGAGTTTGACGTCTCCCGCACCCAGTGCGGCCGGGGCGGCGAGGTGCACCAGCAGGTACGGCGCCGACAGTAGCGCTGCACCCAGCAGTGCGGCGATGAATTGCCCTGTGTGCAGGGCATATCCGAGAACCATCAGTGCGCCCGAACCGGTCAGTCCGTTCGGTAGGCGCCGTTCACGCAGGTCGAACACCGTCAGAGCCGCGCACCACACGGTGAGCACGGCACACGCGAGGGGAGTCATGTCTCCACTGTCGCCGGGTTCCGGCGCGCAGCAGCCGTGCCGGAGCGGAATGTGCACAACCCGGGCGAATGTGAACAGGTTATGGGTCACCAGTGGCGCGGTGTGGCGAACTCCTTGCGTGGCAACACCTTTCGTGCCAGACGCGGTGCACCGGCCACGCCGGGCGGAATGCCGAGCACGTGTTGACTGTCGGCTCGCGGTGTGTCAGCGGTAGTTTTGACTCATGTGTGCTGATCACCCGGGTCATGTGCCGGACTACGCGGCGCGGCGTGGCGCTCTGCGCAGCCTGCTGGTGGAGAACGGGGTGGACGCCCTGCTCGTCACCGATCTGGTGAATATCAGATATCTGACCGGGTTCACCGGCTCCAACGCGGCGTTGCTCGTGCACTCCTGGGACACGCGCGCCGCCGAGGAACGGACCGTGATCGGCACCGACGGCCGGTATCGCACCCAGGTCACCGAGCAGGTGCCCGATCTGCGGGCGGAGATCGCCCGCGCCACCGCTCGGCGAATCGTGCAGCTGGCCGGGGAGTGGCAGGTCGGCCGGGTGGGTTTCGAAAGCCACGTCGTCACCGTCGAGCAGCATCGCGGTTTCCTCGAACAGCGCACCGGCCTGGAATTCGTCGCCTCGCCCGGCCTGGTCGAGCAATTGCGCATGGTCAAGGACGCCTACGAGGTGGAACAGCTGCGAGCGGCCTGCGCGGCGGGCGACGCCGGTCTGGCCGCGCTGCTGGAGCGCGGCGGACTTCGCCCCGGGCGCACCGAGCGTCAGGTGGCCAGGGACCTGGAATGGGCCATGTTCGAGCACGGCGCCGAAGCGGTGTCGTTCGAGACCATCGTGGCCACCGGAGCCAACTCGGCTGTGCCGCATCATCGCCCGACCGGCGCCGTGCTGGCGGCGGGCGATTTCGTCAAACTGGACTTCGGCGCGGTCGTCGGCGGCTACCACTCCGACATGACCCGCACCTTCGTGCTCGGCGCGCCGACCGACTGGCAGCGCGAGGTGTACGCGCTGGTCGCCGACGCCCAGCGGGCCGGATGCGAAGCGCTGCGGCCGGGGATTCCGGTGGCCGACGTGGATGCCGCGTCGCGAGCGGTGATCGAGGCCGCGGGTCACGGCAAGTTGTTCGTGCACGGCCTGGGCCACGGGGTCGGGTTGCAGATCCACGAAGCGCCCGGAATCGCGAAAACCGGAACCGGTACACTTCTGACTGGCGTGGCGGTGACCGTCGAACCAGGTGTGTACTTTCCCGGCCGCGGCGGGGTCCGGATCGAGGACACGCTCGTGGTGCGCGAAGGGGGCCCGGAGCTGCTCACCCACACCAGCAAAGACCTGACCGTCGTCGACTGACGCCGGTCCTGCCCGAGACCAAGCGGTAGAACGAGGAGATCCGAAGACAGTGGCGGACACCAGCGACTTCAAGAACGGCCTTGTGCTGAAGATCGACGGTCAGCTCCAGCAGATCATCGAGTTCCAGCACGTCAAGCCGGGCAAGGGCCCCGCGTTCGTGCGGACCAAGCTGAAGAACGTCGTGTCCGGCAAGGTGGTCGACAAGACCTTCAACGCCGGCGTGAAGGTGGAGACCGCCAACGTCGACCGCCGCGACATGACCTACCTCTACCACGACGGCACCGACTACGTCTTCATGGACGGCGAGACCTTCGACCAGATCTCGATCTCCGAGGAGACCATCGGCGACGGCGCCCGTTTCCTGCTGGAGAACATGACCGTGCAGGTCGCCACGCATGAGGGCGCGCCGCTGTACGTCGAACTGCCGGTCTCGATCGAGCTGGTGGTCCAGCACACCGACATCGGCCTGCAGGGCGACCGCTCCACCGGCGGCACCAAGCCCGCCACTCTGGAGACCGGCGCCGAGGTGCAGGTTCCGCTGTTCATCAACACCGGCGACAAGCTGCGCATCGACTCGCGCGACGGCAGCTACCTCGGCCGGGTCAACGCCTGATCGCCAGCCGGCAAATCCGGGAAGATGTGACCGTGGCTGAACAGCCCGTGGACAAGAAGTCCACGTACAAGAAGCTCGGCGCGCGGCACAAAGCCCGCCGCCGTGCGGTCGACCTGCTGTTCGAGGCGGAGGCCAGGGACGTCGACGCCGCCGATCTGCTCGACGAGCGCGCCGAACTCGCCGCCCGCGATCAGTCGGTCGCGCCGGTGCACCCCTACACCCGCACCTTGGTCGGGGGCGTCGCCGACGACCTCGACCGGGTGGACGGCACCATCGAGTCCTACCTGCAGGACTGGACCCTGGCGCGTCTCCCGGCCGTGGATCGCGCGATCCTGCGCATCGCGGTCTGGGAGCTGTTCCACGCGAGCGACGTCCCGCCGGTCGTCGCCGTGGACGAAGCGGTGGAGCTGGCCAAGGAGTTGTCCACCGATGACTCCCCGTCCTTCCTCAACGGCGTGCTGGGGCAGGTTGTCCTGGTAGCGCCGCAGGTGCGTGCCGCGGCGGCCGCGACTCGGGCCCCGCGCCCGGAGCCCGAGCCGTGAACAAGTACCTCGTCCTGGCGATGCGCACTCCGCGTTTCGACAACGCCGTGATCGAACCGCACCGGCAGTTCCTGCGGTCTCTGCAAGACCGCGGGCAATTACAGGAGAGCGGCCGCTTCACCGACGGCACCGGCGGCGCGTACGTGATCTACGCCGAGAGTCTGGACGCCGCCCGGGAAATCGCGTTCACCGATCCCGTGCACACCACCGGCTCCTCGGAACTCACCATCTACGAGTGGGAAATCGCGGCGCCGAACTGACGTCGGCTCCAGCTCTCGTCCGCAGGGTGTTCTCGCCCGGCTCGGCTGTCCTGGGTGACGGTCGGCGCGGGCGAGTGGCCTTGTGATGGCGTCGCCAGCGTGGCTCCGGTGATCGGAGGTGCGCATGGCTCCCGCCGGCGGGTGTACGGATGACCAGCGGGAGCACGACGGGAACCGGTGGTTCCGCGCAGGAGATCGAACCTCGACGTGCGTCTCGATCCGGCCCCCGAGAGCATCCTCGTACCTCGACCGCACTCGAGGTCAAGGGATGCGCTGGGTCGCCCGTGCTCTCGCCGGCTAGCCCGTGACCATCAGCGCGGCGACGGCTCCCGCGGTGGCGATCACGGCGAGGACGGCACCGGTCACGACGAAACGCCGCATGGGGACCCGGACGGCGTGCCTGCGGCAGAACTCCAAGCACAGCAGAGTGGCGAGGGAGCCCCACGGCGTGACGATCGGGCCGATATTGGTGCCGATCAGCAACGCAAGGAGCTGATCGCCGTTCCGGGCGGGAATCACCGCCTCGCCGGCGGTGTAAGCGGGCAGGTTGTTCGCGACATTGGACAGAGCTGCACCCGCCGCCGCCGCACGGAAAGCGCCGGCCGCCCCCGCGTCGGTGCCGATCAAGGCGTGCATCAAGTCACCGAGGCCGAGCCGGCTCAGCGTGGGTACCACCAGAAACAGGCCGACCACGAAGACGAACAGCTGCCACGGGATCAGCGACCATCGCAAGGCGCCGCGGTCGAAGACGGCGAACGCTGCCACCGCAATCAGTGCCGCCAGTGCCGCCGCGACACCGATCCGATCGCCGACGAGGGGAATCGCGACGATGAACAACAGACAGGCCCCCGCAGTCGTGCAGAACAGCCAGCGCTCCTGGGGGTTCGCGGGCCGGATCGGCTCCGGCGGCAGATAGCGGTCGGTTTCCCGGCGTCCACGCCGCCAGTACCACACCCACAGGCACACCGTCGTCGCCGCGATCGAAACCAGTTGTGGCGCCCACATCCTCGCCGCGAATCCGGTCGCGGTCAGTGCCACCCGGTCGGCGGCGAGCAGATTCGTGAGGTTGGAGACCGGTAGCAGCAGACTCGCCGTGTTGGCCAGCCACAGGGTGGTCATGGCCAGCGGCAGTGGCGGAATGCGGGCAGGCGCCGCGAGGGCCAGCATGACCGGGGCGATGAGTACGGCCGTGGTGTCGAGGTTGAGCAGGATCGTCGTGGCGGAGGCGAACAGGACGCAGAGGCCGAACAGCGCGGGGTAGTGGCCGCGTCCGAGGATCGCGAGCCGATGGGCGATGGCATCGAAGACCTTGGCTTGCCTGGTGAGTTCGGCCAGCACGATGACGCCGGCGAGAAACAGCAGCAGCGGGCCGATGCGCCGCATGTTCGCGGCGGCTTCGTCGCGGGGCAGCAACCCGGTGAGCACGCACAGCACACCGGCCGCCAGCAAGGCGAGGCGGACCCGGTCCAGGACGCTCAGCCGGGGCCCGGACGTGGTCGGGGGCGGCTTTCGCGCGGAGGTATCGACCAGTTCGGGCACGACTGCCATCATGGCAGCCTTTCGTCCGCGCCCCTCCCCGGCCTGGGTGGGCGAGGCCGACTCCTTTACCCATTGAACGTACCGTTAGACGATGGTACGTTATTCGGGTCACAAAGAGGTCGGGTGGACCGGCCCATTCGTCGGGTGGAAACCGTTGTGTCCGAGGCAGTCTCGGTTTCGTCCGCCGCCGAGTCAAGGATGTATTGCCCATGAGCATCGTCATCGGACTGGTATTTTTGTTCATCCTGGTCGGAGGCAGTCTACGGTCGGCCGAGGCCGGCTGCCAGAACACGCTGATGAACCACATGAAGAACATGTGGCTGTGCGCGGTGATCTCGTATGCCGTTGCGCTGACCGGCTTTTCGATCTTCCTCGCGCTCTCGTCGAAGACGCCCTGGCCGACGCTCGACAACGTGCGGAACATGCCATGGTGGGCGCCGTTCGGCGGCCTGCTCGGCGGCGCCGCGGTGATGGGGATGATCGCCGTCGCCCGTTACGTCGGCGTGGCGACGTTCAGTGCGCTGGTGATCGTCGGCGAGATGGTGGTCGCCGTGATCATGGACCACTTCGGACTCATGGGATTCGACGAGCGAACCGCCAGCTTTCCGCGTCTGGTGGCATGCGGGTTGATCACGCTCGCGATCTACCTGATGGCCGACGAACCCGCGACCGGTGAGCCCAGGGTCAGCGTCACCTGACAGCAGAACGCGCACCGCTGCCGGCCGATCAACCCTCCGCATCCTCCCTAGGACTTCCGATGACGGTTCAGACCGCCGAAAAGACTCGCCCCGCGCTGCCCCGCGCCACGATGGCACTCATCTTCGCGTTCATCCTGGTCGGCGGCGCACTGCGCTCCGTCGAAGCCGGGTGTCAGAACTCGCTGAAGCTGGCATTGAAGAATGTCTGGTTGTGCGGCGTGATCTCCTACGCCGTGGCATTCACCGGCTTCGCGATCTTTCTCACGGTGGCGCTGCTGGTTTCCCGCAACCGGCCCTGGCCGACGAAGGCCGACATCCGGAGCATGCCCCGGTGGGCGCCGTTCGGCGGCCTGCTCGGCGGGGCCGCGATCCTGGCGATGATCTCCGTGGCCTCCGACGTGGGCGCAGGCACCTTCAACGCCCTGATCATCGCGGGACAGATGTTCGGTGCGCTCGCGATCGACCATTTCGGGCTGATGGGATTCCCCCGGCGCGCGGTGAGCTCGAAACGTGTCGTCGCCTGCGTCATGATCATCGCCGGGATTTACCTCATGGCGAGCTACTGAGCCCGGCGCGGGGCACATCGGGACCTGGTCGAACGCCGCGTCCTGAGAGATGGATAGGGTATCTATCGCACCGTTGCCTCGCTGAGGGAAGTAGGAGACATGGCCGCGAACGAACCGACCGTGACGGACGTCCGTACCGCCCAGGAGGGGTGGACCCTGTTCGACCGCCTTCCCGCGGCGCGGGTCGAGGAGATCACGACGGGGCGCTGGCGTGGCGAGGAACTGGACACCGGTCATCCGATGGACGGCGTGCTGGTGGCTTCGGGCTGGTACGGCAAGCAGTTCGACGGCCCCGACAGCGTGCATCCGCTGCTGTTCGCCGCTGGCGGCACGGTCTTTCCCGTCGATCCGCGCCGCGTCCCGGTCGCATTGGCCGGGCGGGTACCGCTGCCCGGTGTTCGCGCGGTGCGCAAGGCGCTGCCGGTCCTGCGTCCCGCGTTGCGCACCGGCAAGTACACCGCGCGTCTGCGTGAGATCGAATACCGCGGCGTGACCAGTGCCGCGATGGTCTACGACCACCTGCCGATCATCGACCACTTCCGGCGCGCCGACGAGCACACCCTGCTCGGTGTGATGGATCTGCGCGGTATGACCGAACCATATTTCTTCGTCCTGCACCGGGACCTCGGCTGAGGCGGCGCTCGATCCGGTCGGCCGCGGCCGATCCGGGTCCGGCCGTATGCCCGCCGCACTAGGATTTGCGCAAACAGGCGACACCTTGCGGGCGATGGTGACCGAGGGAGGCACAGTCGATGGAACGCACGACATGCCTGGTGGTCGGCGGGGGACCGGCCGGAATGATTCTCGGGCTGTTGCTCGCACGGGGCGGTGTCGAGGTCACGGTGCTGGAGAAGCACAAGGACTTCCTCCGCGACTTTCGCGGTGACACCGTGCATCCCACGACCCTCGACCTCCTCGATGAACTGGGACTCGGCGCCGAATTCGCGAAACTCCCCGCGCGCAAGGTGGATCAGGTGCAACTGCCGATCGCGGGCGGCTTGCAGACACTCGCCACCCTGACGAACCTTCCGGGCAAGCACAAGTACGTCGCCATGGTGCCGCAATGGGATCTGCTGAATCTGCTCGCGCGCGCGGCCGAGGCCGAGCCCACCTTCCGGTTGTGGATGAACACCGAGGCCACGGACTTGATCTGGATCGACGGCAGGGTCGGCGGCGTGACCTACCGGACCGCCGACGGTTCGACCGGCTCGATCGAATCCGACCTGACCGTGGCCTGCGACGGCCGCCGTTCGCTGCTGCGGGCGGCCGCGGGGCTGCCGACCCGCACCTGGTCGACACCGATGGATGTCTGGTGGTTCCGCTTGCCGCGCACCGAGATCGATCCCGCGGGCGCGCTGCCGATCGTCAGCGGCCGGCGCGTAGCGGTTCTGCTCGACCGCGGCGACTACTGGCAGTGCGCGACGTTGATCGCCAAGGGCGCCGACGAGTCCGCCCGCCGGGGCCCGGTCGAGGACATCATGCGCGGTCTGGCCGAGGCCGCGCCCTGGCTCTCCGACCGGGTCGATGCCTTGGCCTGCTGGGATGAGGTCCAATTGCTGGAAGTGAAACTCGACCGGCTGACCCAGTGGTACACCAACGGCCTGCTCTGCCTCGGGGACGCCGCCCACGCCATGTCTCCGGCCGGTGGCGTCGGCATCAACCTCGCCGTGCAGGACGCCGTGGCGGCAGCCGAAATCCTTGCTCCGCGACTGCTTTCCGGGACACTCGGGACCAGGGATCTGGCGAAGGTGCAGCGGCGGCGGAAACTCCCGACCGTCGTGACACAGGGCATGCAGCGACTCCTGCACGCCTTCGCGATCGCTCCCGCCCTCGAGGGACGCATCGACATCGCCCGTGCCTCTCGCGCGCCGCTGCCTGTTCGCATCCTGCGCCGCATTCCCGTACTACGCAGCGTGCCACCCTATTTGCTCGCTCGCGGCGTCCGTCCGGAGCACGCGCCTTACTTCGCACGCCGATAGCGGTCCGTGCGGGCGTCTCAGACCGCGGCGTCGGGAGATGTCGTGGGCGGAGTGGCTATCCACCCGGCGACGACCGCCAGCCCGGACGGGCGATGCACGGCGAGAAAGCCGAAAGGCCGGTCGAATGCCACCGAGACGACGGGTGCGTGGTTGTGCCGAAGTGGCGCGGCCACGGCGCGTAACGCGAAGGTCGTCACGGCGGCGGCCTCGAAACCGTCGTGACCGAATCGGGCGAGGACCTCTTGCGCTCCCTGGCCGACACAGAGCGGGAACGACGAGATCGCCGGAAAATGGCCGTGGGTGCAGTCGGTCGCGGCGGCGAGGCCGAACAAGCCGGATGCGGCGAGCAGATCGTGGGTGGACCGGACTTCGAAAGGCGGAAGCCGGATTCGCAGCTGTGCGCTGCCGGTCAGCACCGGCTCGCTCCGCACGCTGAGCCCCGGCCCCTCGCTGCCGACCGGTAGGCCGGAGCGGATCGGCACGGCGCCCGACAATGCCGCCAAGCCCGTTTCGAGGACGACGCCGGGAGCCCCCGTGCCGGTCAGGAGGTGGACGTCGAGATCGGCGACTCCTTCGACGACCACGCGGGTGACCGGGTCCGGCGCGTCCAGGATCGCGGCGTTCGCCGGGTCGCCGCTCACCCGGGACAGACCGGGGCCGCGATGTCCCTGCCAGGGGCCGTCTTCCGGGGTCAGCGTCCCGACCTCGAACGGCGCCCGCCATCGCGTCTTCGCGACCAGCGCGGTGGCGAGCACCAGCAGCGCGCCGGGATCTACCGTGACGGGGAACCGCTCGATGAGCCCGTCGGTGTGCCGGGCGGCCCAGCTGTCGAGTTCGGCCTGTCCGGCCAGCCGGGCGAGGACTCCCTCAGGCAGCGCCCGCGGCCATGACTCGTGCAGCGGGAGATCGGGGCCCACCCACATGCCGAGTGCCGCCGACACCGCCTCCGAGCGCCGGAGGTCGCGCAGCAACCGGAGCGCTTCGTCTCGGCCGTTCGCCGCGGGCACTCCGGCCGCCGTCGCCAGCTCCTCTCGCGCCGGACCGTCCGCCGCGGAGGCGAGCAAGGCCAGCAGCGGCCAGACCCCGGGGCCCGAGACCACGAAGTCTTGCTCACCCGCCGCCGCGCACCACCGTGCCGTGAGGGCGTTGGTGGCGCCGACATGGGATTCGAGAGAGGTCCGCACACGACCACCCTAGCCACGGCCGCGCGGGCGTCGAGTCGCTCAGGACACGGCGGATCCCGGCCGCAGCACGATCTTGCCCAGCGGCGCCCGACCTTCCAGCAGCCGGTGGGCGTGGCTCGCCTGGTCCAGCGGCAGCACCGCCTCGACCAGCGGATCGAGTCCACCCGCCGCCGCGCGGGTCAGCACGGTGTCGCGCGCCTGGGCGACGCGATGCAGCCATTCGGGTCCCGCGCACCCGGTGAAGGTCAGGCCGCGCATGATCAGGTCGGCCGCCGACACCTGGGCGGGCGCGCCGGACAACCAGCCGTAGCCCAGCATTCGGCCGCGCAGGGGTGTCATCAGATCCAGCAACTCCGCTGCGCTCCCGCCGCCGATCGAATCGAACACCACATCCACCGTTGCGCCGCCGAGTGTTTCGCGCAGCCGGGTGATCCACGCCGGATCGTTGTGATCGACCACCTCGTCGGCTCCGAGTTCGCGGGCCCGGGCCACCTTCTGCGCGCCTCCGGCGGTGCCGATGACACGAACCGCACCGAACTCCTTGGCCAACTGCGTCAGGGCGCTGCCGACGCCCGTGGCGGCGGCCTCGATCAGGACGGTTTCGGCACCGGTCAGCGCGGCGGTCTCCAGCAGGGGAATCGCCACCGATCCGTTCATCAGCACCGCCGCGGCGTCCGCGGTGGACAGGCCGTCCGGAATGGGCGCCACGGAATCCGCCGGGGCGGCGACGAATTCGGCGTAGGCGCCGAAACCTCTGGTCGCTACCACGACCCGCTGTCCGATCAGCGCCGGATCGACTTGCGCGCCGACCTCCGTGACGACTCCCGCGGCCTGGAAACCGAAGACCAGCGGTAGCGGCGCGTCGATCGGGAACTCGCCGGAGCGCAGTTTGGTCTCCGGGAACAGCACCGGGATCGCCTCGGCGCGGATGACCACCTCGTCGGCGGCCGCCCGCGGCGCCGGTACCTCCGTGGCCACCAGCACGTCCGGGCTTCCCGTCGCCGTCATTACGATTGCCTGCATCATGAACTCCATAAGTTGACTGACGGTCCAATTGCTCGCTCGATGATATGGACCGTCGGTCAACTTGTCTAGAAAGCGGGTGCGATGGGCGACGAACGGCCCAGGGAACGGGCGGACGCGGCGCGCAATCGGCGGGCGATCCTGGACGCCACCTTCGCCCTGCTCGCCGAGCACGGCGCCGAGGCCATCACCATGGACCGCGTCGCCGCCGCCGCCGGAGTGGGCAAGGGCACGATCTTCCATCGTTTCGGCAACCGCGCCGGGCTCTTGCACGAGATGGTGGCGCAGAGCGCGGTCGCGCTGATGGACGCGATCATCAGCGGGCCACCGCCCCTCGGGCCCGGCGCGCCCGCCGACGCCCGCCTGGTCGCCTACTTCGACGCCATGGCGCGGCTGGTGATCGAGAATTCCGAGCTGATGGTCGCCTATCGCACCGAACCGCCGCATCCGAGGACCGCCGAGTTCCACGCGTTCTGGGACAACCACGTCACCACGTTGCTGCGCGATGCCCGTCCGGACCTGGATGCGGAAGTGGTTGGGCGGTTGTTGCTGGGCGCGCTGAGCGCGGAGCTGGTGCCCGCCATGGTCCGGGCGGGCGAGACCGATCGGTTGCTGGCGGCGGTGCGGGAGCTTGTCGAGTCGGTGTTACGCAGCCCGTGACGAGCCGGTGGCGCGGCGGTCAGTCCCGCGACAGAATGGCCTCGAACCGCTCGTCGGCCCGGTCCAGCTGATCGAGAATGTGCTGCCGGACGTGGTCGGCCAGCGGCGTATCCGGCCGGGTGACCAGGTCGCGGTAGACGTCGGTGAGCGGGCGATATTTGGCGGCCAGTTTCGCCATCGCGGGGCCGGTGGCGTAGAGGATGCCGACGCCGTTGTCGGTGAAGTCGGAGAGCTTGATGACGCGGGCCCACGGGTCCCGGTCCAGATTCATCGCGACATGCTCGCGATACTGCGCCTGCCGGTCGCGCGCCGGATCCGGCTCGGGATTGGTCACCGCGGCGACGAGATCCGCCACGCGTGCACCGAAACGATCGGTGAGCGCGCCGAGCGCGGCGTCGACGGGCGGCCCCGGTCGATCGGCGGCCAGCTCGGCGGCGTGGTCCTCGACCGAGTCGTGCAGCAGCCCCGCCGCGACCACGTCGGGGTCCCGGACCTCGTAGTGGCTGATGATCCGAATCGACACGCGCAGTAGATGACTCAGGTACGGCTCGCGCCCGTACCGATCGTCTCGATGCAGGTCGGCCGCGAGATCCAGCGCCGCGGCCAAGCGCGGCGTATCCGGCAGTTCGGCGATCTCCAGCAGTAGTCTTGCCCGCAGCCCGGCCTCGCCGTAGACCTCGCTGATCGTGTGCAGCGGCATCACGGCCAAGACCCCCGCCCCTGGATTGCTCATGGTGCCAGGCTAACCGGCGCGGGGGACACATGACGGACGACGATTACGCGGCCTTCGGTACCAAGGTGTTCTGCCGGGCGGCGACGTGCCAGCGCCCGCCCTCCTGCACGAAGACGTACAGCGCGATCATGGCGTGATCGTGTTCGATGAGTTCACCGTCCGGCGTGGTCGCCCACGCGCGTTTGTGCGCGATCGCGACGTCCGGGCGCAGGAATGTGATGTCCGCGATCTCGTAGCGGGCGTACTGGTCGTGCAGAAACCCGGCCAACCCTCTGCGGCTGGAGTCGAGTAGCGCGTCGAATCCGGTGATCAGCGTGCCCATCGCGTTGACGACGGCCGCGTTGGCGGTGAAATCCGCCGATAGCAGGTCGGCGTCATTGGTGTTGAAACCGGTCTCCGCGTTGGCGACGATTTGCCGGATCGCCGCGATGTCGTCGGAGTGGTCGACCGTCGTGTCCTCGACCAGCGGGGGTGTGGATGCTGTCGTGTTCATGCCGATGAGCTTCCAACCTCAACGTCGGTTCAGGTCAAGTCGTGCGCATCGGGCCCGCGCGCGGTCAGCGAACGCCGCGCGGCCGGTACTGGATGCTGATCCGCGGACCGGTGGGTTTGCGCGTCTTCGGCACGGCGTGCTCCCAGGTGCGCTGGCAGGATCCGCCCATGACCAGCAGATCGCCGTGTCCCACAACGTATCTGATGCTCGGGCCACCGCCGCGTGGGCGGAGCAGTAGCGCCCGCGGCGCTCCGATCGACACGATCGCGACCATGGTGTCGTGGGTGGCGCCGCGGCCGATGGTGTCGCCGTGCCAGGCGACGCTGTCGCGTCCGTCCCGGTAGTAGCACAGGCCCGCGGTGCGGAACGGTTCGCCCAGTTCGAGCCGGTAGTACTCGTTCAACGCCGTGCGGGCGTCGGCCAGCGCCGGATCCGGCAGCGGCTCGTGCTCCGCGTAGAACCGCAGCAGCCGGGGCACCTCGACCACGCGGTCGTACATCGGCCTGCGCTCGGCTTTCCATGGCACGCCATGGACCAGCCGGTCGAACAGCCCGTCCGCGCCCGACAGCCAGCCGGGCAGCAGGTCTACCCAGGCCCCGTGGTCCAGCACGGTGCGGCGCGCATCCCGAAGCGGCGAGAACTCGGTATCCCCGAACCCGTCGAGCAACGATCCTTGCAGCGGTGTGGACATGCGGTCGAGCCTACCCGCCGATCGAACATACGTGCTAGCGGTTTTCGGTCATGATTCCCGGATCTTCGCGAGGCCGGCGCAAGTGGCCCCGCTCACAGCGTGATATGGCTGGTGAAAACCGGGTTCTGAGCGCTGCTACGCTGCTTGCCGTAAGACATCCTTTAACGGACCGTCCGGTGAGGCGGGGAAGGAGGTCGGCATGGCCGTGCCCGAAGAACGGGCTGCCAAGTCCGGCGCTGCCGAGACATCGCAGCGACATGCCCCGGAGTGGGTGGCGGCGGGGCGAGAGCTGTTGTCGGCTTCGGATGTCGGGCGGACCGTCGCGCGCATCGCGCACCAGATCATCGAGAAGACCGCGCTGGACGCGGGCGAGCCGGAGGCGCCACGGGTGGTGCTGATCGGCATCCCCACCCGGGGGACCACCCTGGCCGCGCGCCTCACCGAGAAGATCGAGGAATTCTCCGGCGTCCGCCCGGCTCTGGGCTCGCTCGACATCACCCTCTACCGCGACGATCTGCGCAGCCGCCCGCACCGGCCACTGGAACGCACCTCGGTTCCGGAAGGCGGTATCGAGGACGCGCTGGTGGTCCTGGTCGACGACGTCCTGTTCTCCGGGCGCACCGTCCGTTCGGCTCTGGATGGCCTGCGCGATCTGGGCCGCCCGCGCGCGGTGCAGCTGGCGGTGCTCATCGACCGCGGGCACCGGGAACTGCCGATCCGCGCCGACTACGTGGGCAAGAACGTACCGACCAACCGGTCCGAGGACATCTCGGTGCTGCTGACCGAACACGACGGCCGCGACGGCGTCTACCTGCACCAGGAGGAGGCGTGATGGAACTGTTGCCGCACGCCGACTCGCGGCGGGAGGCAAGCGCGTGAGGCATCTGCTGTCGGTCGCCGCACTCGATCGCGCCGCCGCGAACGAGCTTCTCGACGAGGCCGAACGTTTCGAACAGGCCCTGCTCGGCCGCGAGGTGCACAAGCTGCCCACGCTGCGCGGGCGCACCGTGATGACGGTCTTCTACGAGAACTCCACCCGCACCCGGGTGTCGTTCGAGGTGGCGGGCAAGTGGATGAGCGCGGACGTGATCAACGTCAGCGCGAGCAGCTCCTCGGTCGCCAAGGGCGAATCGCTGCGCGACACCGCGCTGACCTTGCACGCTGCGGGCGCCGACGCACTGATCGTGCGGCATCCGGCTTCGGGCGCCGCGCACCAGATCGCGCGCTGGATGGACGAGTGGGCGGTCTCGGCGGGACGCACCTCGGGCCCGGCGGTGATCAACGCGGGCGACGGCACGCACGAGCACCCGACCCAGGCCCTGCTGGACGCGCTGACTCTCCGGCAGCGGCTCGGCGACATCGAGGGCAAGCGCATCGTCATCGTCGGGGACATCCTGCACAGCCGGGTGGCGCGGTCCAACGTCTTCCTGCTCGCCACGCTCGGCGCGGAAGTCGTGCTGGTCGCCCCGCGCACGCTGCTGCCGGTCGGCGTGGAGACCTGGCCCGCTCGCGTGTCGCACCATCTGGACGCCGAGTTGATCGGCGCCGACGCGGTGCTGATGCTGCGCGTGCAGGCCGAGCGGATGAACGGCGGATTCTTCCCGTCGGCCCGCGAGTACTCGATCACCTACGGGCTGTCCGAGCGCAGGCTGGCGCTGCTGGACGACCACGCCGTCGTGCTGCACCCCGGTCCGATGCTGCGCGGCATGGAGATCGCGTCCTCGGTCGCGGATTCCCCGAAAGCCGCTGTGCTGCAACAGGTCACCAATGGCGTGCACATGCGGATGGCGGTGCTGTTCCGCCTGCTCGTCGGCACCCAGGAGGCAGTGGCATGAGCGGTCGGACCCGTGCCGGAATCGGATACAGCATGAGCGGTCGGGCTTGGAGGCGGCAGCGCAGCGTGACCACGCAGAGCCACGCTCGTGCCGGAGAGGACGCAGCATGAGTGAGCACATCACCGTCTTGATCAAGGGCGTACTGCTGTACGGCGAGGGCGAACCGGTCGACGTGCTCGTCGCCGATGGGGAGATCCGCGAGATCGGCGCCGATCCGGGCGCGGTCGACGCCGAGATCATCGAGGCGCACGGGCAGATCCTGCTGCCCGGCTTCGTCGACCTGCACACCCACCTGCGCGAGCCGGGCCGCGAGGACACCGAGACCATCGAGTCCGGCTCCGCGGCCGCCGCGCTCGGCGGCTACACCGCGGTGTTCGCGATGGCCAACACCAACCCGGTCGCCGACTCGGTGGTCGTCACCGACCATGTGTGGCGGCGCGGCCGGGAGGTCGGCTTGGTCGACGTCTACCCCGTCGGCGCGGTCACGGTCGGGCTCGCGGGCAAGCAGCTCGCCGAGATGGGGACCATGGCCGCGGGCGTCGGCGCGGTGCGCATGTTCTCCGACGACGGCCACTGCGTCTACGACCCGCTGATCATGCGCCGGGCGCTGGAGTACGCGAACTCGCTCGGCGTGCTGATCGCCCAGCACGCGGAGGAGCCGCGACTGACCGAGGATGCGATCGCGCACGAGGGGCCCACCGCGGCCCGGCTGGGTCTGGCCGGCTGGCCGCGCGCGGCCGAGGAATCCATCGTGGCGCGCGACGCCCTGCTGGCGCGTGACGCGGGCGCCCGGGTACACATATGCCACGCGTCCACGGCGGGCACCGTGGAGCTGGTGCGGTGGGCGAAGTCCCAGGGCATCTCCATCACCGCCGAGGTCACCCCGCATCACCTGCTGCTGGACGACTCCCGGCTGGAGACCTACGACGCGGTCAACAAGGTCAACCCGCCGCTGCGCGAGGCGTCCGACGCCGCCGCGCTGCGGCAGGCGCTGGCGGAAGGGATCATCGACTGCGTCGCCACCGACCACGCACCGCACGCCGAGCAGGACAAGTGCTGCGAGTTCGCCGCCGCCCGGCCCGGCATGCTGGGACTGGAGACGGCGCTGTCGATCATCGTGCGGACCATGGTCGAGCCGGGGCTGCTCGACTGGCGCGGCGTCGCTCGCGTGATGAGCGAACGCCCCGCCGCGATCGTCGGCCTGGACGAGCACGGCAGGCCGCTCGAGGTCGGCGAGCCGGCCAACCTGACGCTGGTCGACCCGAAAGCGAGCTGGACGGTGCGCGGGAAGGAACTGGCCAGCATCTCGAACAACACGCCGTTCGAGGCGATGACCTTCCCGGCGCGGGTGACGGCGACGCTGCTGCGCGGCCGGATCACCGCCAGGGACGGCAAAGCGCTGGGCAACCGGGCGGAGGCGTAGATGAGCGACCGACACGCAGCCGTTCGAGGAGGTTCGTAGTGGAGAGAACACTCTGGGTGGTGGGGCTGCTGGTGCTGTTCGCGGTCTGCCTGTGGCTGATGTACCGGGGCTGGCGCAACCGCGCCGCACGTCAGGCGGAGCGCATCGGCGCTTTGCCCGCCGTGCCCGCCGAACTCGGTGCGCAGCTGCTGGAGCCGACCACCGGCCTGTATCTGGGCAGCACGATCGCGCCCAGCTGGCAAGACCGGATCACGGTAGGAGACCTGGGCTTTCGCGCCACCGCGGAACTCACGCGGTTCGAACGGGGGATTCTGCTCGAACGCGACGGCGCGACGGTGATCTGGATTCCACAGGATTCCATCACGGCGGTACGCACCGAACGTGGCCATGCGGGCAAAGTGATGACGGAAGATGGTGTGCTGGTCATTCGCTGGAAGCTGCCGACCGGAACCGAGATCGACACGGGTTTCCGCGGCGACGACAAGTCGGTCTACCCGGCTTGGCGCCGGCTTCCGGCGGGAGATCAGAGCGGGACGATGACGGGAGATGACGAGGGATGACAGGAGAAGCAGCACTCGTGCTGGAGGACGGCCGGGTATTCCGCGGCCGGGCCTACGGCGCCGTGGGCCAGACGCTCGGTGAGGCGGTGTTCTGCACCGCGATGACCGGGTATCAGGAGACCCTCACCGACCCGTCCTACCACCGCCAGATCGTGGTGGCCGCCGCGCCGCAGATCGGCAACACGGGCTGGAACGACGAGGACGACGAGTCCACCAAGATCTGGGTCGCCGGATACGCGGTGCGCGACCCCGCGCGACGCGCGTCCAACTGGCGCGCCACCAAGACGCTGCCCGACGAGCTGGAGCGGCAGGAGGTCGTCGGCATCGCGGGCATCGACACCCGCGCGCTGGTGCGTCACCTGCGCACCCGCGGCTCGATGAAGGCGGGCATCTTCTCCGGTGACGCGCTCGCGGCCGCCGACGAGCTGGTGGCCAGGGTGAACGGGCAGCCGTCGATGCTGGGCGCCGACCTCGCGGGCGAGGTGACCACCGACGCGCTCTACACGATCGAGCCGGACGGCGACCACCGGCGCACGGTCGTCGCGGTCGACCTCGGGATCAAGACGAACACCCCGCGCATGTTCGCGCAGCGCGGCATGCGGGTGCACGTGGTGTCCTCGAGCACCACGCTGGACCAGATCCTCGAACTGAAGCCGGACGGGGTCTTCCTGTCCAACGGCCCCGGCGACCCGGCCACCGCGGACACGGCGGTCGAGCTCACCCGCGGCGTGCTGGGCGAAGGCCTGCCGCTGTTCGGGATCTGCTTCGGCAACCAGATCCTCGGCCGTGCGCTCGGCCGGGGGACCTACAAGATGAAGTTCGGCCACCGCGGCATCAACATCCCGGTGGTGGAGCACGAGACCGGCCGGATCTCGATCACCGCGCAGAACCACGGGTTCGCGCTGGAGGGCGAGCGGGGCGAGCGGTTCGACACCCCCTTCGGCACGGCCGAGGTGAGTCACGTCTGCGCCAACGACGGCACGGTCGAAGGCGTGCGGCTGGTCGACGGTCGCGCGTTCTCCGTGCAGTACCACCCGGAGGCCGCCGCCGGACCCCACGACGCCGCGTATCTGTTCGACCGTTTCGCCGGTCTCATGGAAGGAGCCTGATGCCTCGCCGCGAGGATCTCGAGCACATCCTGGTGATCGGTTCTGGCCCGATCGTCATCGGCCAGGCGTGCGAATTCGACTACTCCGGCACGCAGGCGTGCCGGGTGCTGCGGGCCGAGGGCCTGCGGGTGTCGCTGGTCAACTCGAACCCGGCGACGATCATGACCGACCCGGAATTCGCCGACTCCACCTACGTGGAGCCGATCACGCCGGAGTTCGTGGAGAAGGTCATCGAGAAGGAGCGTCCCGACGCGATCCTGGCCACCCTGGGTGGACAGACCGCGCTGAACACCGCGGTCGCGCTGCACGAGCGCGGTGTGCTGGAGAAGTACGGCGTGGAGCTGATCGGCGCCGACTTCGACGCGATCCAGCGCGGTGAGGACCGGCAGAAGTTCAAGGACATCGTGGCCAAGGTGGGTGGCGAGAGCGCCCGCTCGCGGGTCTGCTTCACCATGGACGAGGTCCGCGAGACGGTCGCCGAACTCGGCTATCCGGTGGTGGTGCGGCCCTCGTTCACCATGGGCGGCCTCGGTTCCGGCATGGCGTACAACGAAGCCGACCTCGATCGCATCGCGGGTGGCGGCCTGGCCGCCTCGCCCACCGCGAACGTCCTCATCGAGGAGTCCATCCTCGGCTGGAAGGAATACGAGCTCGAGCTGATGCGCGATGGCCGCGACAACGTCGTGGTGGTCTGCTCGATCGAGAACGTCGACCCGATGGGCGTGCACACCGGCGACTCGATGACCGTCGCGCCGGCGATGACGCTCACCGACCGCGAGTACCAGAAGCTGCGCGATCTCGGCATCGCCATCCTGCGCGAGGTCGGCGTCGACACCGGCGGCTGCAACATCCAGTTCGCGGTGAACCCGAGCGACGGCCGCCTGATCGTCATCGAGATGAACCCGCGCGTCTCGCGCTCGTCCGCGCTGGCGTCGAAGGCCACCGGCTTCCCGATCGCGAAGATCGCCGCCAAGCTGGCCATCGGCTACACGCTCGACGAGATCGTCAACGACATCACCAAGGAAACCCCGGCCTGCTTCGAGCCGACCCTCGACTACGTGGTCGTGAAGGCGCCGCGGTTCGCGTTCGAGAAGTTCCCCGGCGCCGACGGCACGCTCACCACCACCATGAAGTCCGTCGGCGAGGCGATGTCGCTCGGCCGCAACTTCGCCGAGGCGCTGGGCAAGGTGCTGCGGTCGCTGGAAACCAAGGCCGCAGGCTTCTGGACCCAGGACGACGGCGCGTGGACCGACGTCGAGGCGATCCTCGAGGATCTGCGGACCCCCACCGAGGGACGCATCTACCAGGTGGAGCGGGCCCTGCGGCTGGGCGCGAGCATCGAGGACGTCGCCGCGGCATCGGGCATCGACCCGTGGTTCGTCGCGGAGGTTGCCGGTCTGGTCGAGTTGCGCCAGGAGATCCTCGACGCGCCCGTGCTGGACGAGCCGCTGCTGCGGCGGGCCAAGCACTACGGCCTGTCCGATCGCCAGCTGGCCGCGCTGCGGCCGGAGCTGGCGGGGGAGACCGGTGTGCGCGCGCTGCGCCATCGGCTCGGCGTCCGACCGGTCTTCAAGACCGTCGACACCTGTGCCGCCGAGTTCGAGGCGAAGACCCCGTACCACTACTCGGCCTACGAGCTGGACCCCGCGGCCGAGTCCGAGGTGGCGCCGCAGCCCGAACGCGAGAAGGTGATCATCCTCGGATCCGGGCCGAACCGCATCGGCCAGGGCATCGAGTTCGACTACTCGTGCGTGCACGCGGCGCAGACGCTGTCGCAGGCCGGGTACGAGACGGTGATGGTCAACTGCAACCCCGAGACCGTCTCCACCGACTACGACACCGCCGATCGCCTGTACTTCGAGCCGCTGACCTTCGAAGACGTGCTCGAGGTGTATCACGCCGAATGCGAGTCGGGTACCGTCGCGGGCGTCATCGTGCAGCTGGGCGGTCAGACGCCGCTCGGCCTCGCCCAGCGGCTCACCGCGGCGGGGGTGCCGGTGGTCGGCACCAGCGCGGCCGCCATCGACCTGGCCGAGGATCGCGGCGAGTTCGGCGATGTGCTGGTCGCGGCCGGGTTGCCCGCGCCGAAGTACGGCACCGCGACAACGTTCGCGCAGGCGCGCAAGATCGCCAACGACATCGGTTACCCGGTGCTGGTGCGCCCGTCCTACGTGCTCGGCGGACGCGGCATGGAGATCGTGTACGACGAGAACTCCTTGGAGGGCTACATCTCCCGGGCGACCGAACTCAGCCCGGAGCACCCGGTGCTGGTCGACCGGTTCCTGGAGGATGCGATCGAGATCGACGTCGACGCGCTGTGCGACGGCGAGGAGGTCTACCTCGGCGGCGTGATGGAGCACATCGAGGAGGCGGGCATCCACTCCGGCGACTCCGCGTGCGCGCTGCCGCCGATCACCCTGGGCCGCAGCGATATCGAGGCGGTGCGCCGCTCGACCATGGCCCTGGCCAAGGGCATCGGTGTCCGCGGACTGCTCAACGTGCAGTACGCGCTCAAGGACGATGTGCTCTACGTGCTGGAGGCCAATCCGCGCGCGAGCCGGACGGTTCCGTTCGTGTCGAAGGCCACCGCGGTGCCGTTGGCGAAGGCCGCCGCTCGGATCATGCTCGGCGCCACTATCGCCGAACTCCGCAAGGAGGGCATGCTCCCGGGCGAGGGCGACGGTGGGCACGTCGCGCTGGACGCGCCGGTCGCGGTCAAAGAGGCTGTGCTGCCGTTCCACCGCTTCCGGCGCGCCGACGGCAGCGGCATCGATTCGCTGCTGTCGCCGGAGATGAAGTCCACCGGCGAGGTGATGGGCATCGACGCCGATTTCGGCACCGCCTTCGCCAAGAGCCAGACCGCCGCCTACGGCTCTCTGCCCACCGAGGGCACCGTGTTCGTCTCGATCGCCAACCGGGACAAGCGCGCGATGGTCTTCCCGGTCAAACGACTGCACGACCTGGGCTTCCGGATCCTCGCCACCGAAGGCACCGCGGAGATGCTGCGGCGCAACGGCATTCCCTGCGTGCAGGTGCGCAAGCACTCCGAGGTGGGCCCGGACGACGAGCCGACGATCGTGGAGCAGATCCGCGACGGCGAGGTCGACATGGTGTTCAACACGCCCTACGGCAACTCCGGTCCCCGCGTGGACGGCTACGAGATCCGCAGCGCGGCGGTCGGGGTGAACATCCCGTGCATCACCACCGTGCAGGGTGCGGCGGCCGCGGTGCAGGGCATCGAGGCCAGCATCAACGGCGGCATCGGGGTGCGGTCCCTGCAGGAACTGCACTCGGTGCTGCGTGGGTGAGCCACGACCGGACGGAGTGGGCGAGATGAAGACCTTCGGCGAGCGCTTGCGGCACGCGATGCGGGACTTCGGGCCCGTGTGCGTGGGGATCGACCCGCATCCGGAGCTGCTGCGGACCTGGGATCTCACCGACGACGTCGAGGGACTCGAGCGCTTCACCGAGATCTGTGTGGAGGCCTTCGACGGTCTGGTCGCCCTGGTCAAGCCGCAGGTCGCGTTCTTCGAGGCTTACGGCTCCGGCGGTATCGCGGTCCTGGAGCGCGCCATCGCGGTGTTGCGCGCCTCGGGAACCTTGGTGCTCGCCGACGCCAAGCGCGGCGACATCGGCTCCACGATGGACGCCTACGCCCGGACCTGGCTGGCCGACGGTCCGCTCGGGTCCGACGCGGTGACGGTCTCGCCGTATCTGGGCTTCGGCTCGCTGGCACCGGCGCTGACGCTCGCCGAGGCCGGGCACCGCGGCGTCTTCGTGCTCGCGGCGACCTCGAACCCGGAGGGAGCGCAGGTGCAGCGGGCGGTCGCCGCGGACGGGCGCACGGTCGCGCAGACGATGGTCGACGAGGCCGCGGCTCGCAACGCGGGCGCGGACTTCGGTTCGGTCGGCGTCGTGGTCGGCGCCACGCTCAGCGAGGCCCCGGAGCTCGCCGCGCTCAACGGTCCGATCCTCATGCCCGGGGTGGGCGCCCAGGGCGGTGGTCCGGAAAGCATCCGGGACCTGGTACCCGAGCCGATGCTCGGGTCCGTCGTGCCGAACGTCTCGCGCGAGGTGCTGAAAGAGGGGCCTTCCGTCCCGGCACTGCGTGCCAGAGTGCAGGCGTTCCAGGACGCGTTCGCGTTCGTGCAGAAATGACCTCGAAAGGCCGGCGCACCCGCGCCGGCCTTTCGGCTTCTCCGCCTCCTGTGTGTGCAGGTGTTCGCACACACGTGCCCCTTACCGGGGTCTGTGCGGGCTCCTGGGCCGATTTCGGGGCGAACCGGTGCACGGGGATGGGCGTATCGCTCCTGGGGCGATGTACCGGGCCGGAAACCGGCACCGGATGCCGGTCTGCGCGGCCGAATCGGCTCGGATGTGACGCCCGACACGCGCAAAAAAGTCGCGACACGCGGAGAATTTCCAGAAAGTTCCTGGTAGGGCGCGTGAGGGGTTGCTGGAGAGATGCGCCGCCGTGTCGCAACCCTTCCGCAAACCATTCGGTTTGTCGAAAACGCCCTGCTGGCGGCGTATTTCGCTGATCCGGCACGGTGATGCGCTCGGTGGCGCGGGCGGGACCGGCGCTGGGCCCCGCGGGCGGGGTCCTCACCCCGAATCATGCGCTGACCTGGGGGGTGGGTTCGCAATCGGCGGACGTCGTGGGTACGGTCGCTGAGACTGCCGGGTTACCGGCAGGAGTTGATGCAATGAACGATGAGACGGAGGAACCGTGGCCCTTCCCCAGCTGACTGACGAGCAGCGCGCCGCTGCTTTGGAGAAGGCGGCTGCCGCTCGCCGCGCTCGGGCGGAGCTCAAGGAGCGCTTGAAGCGTGGCGGCACCAACCTGAAGCAGGTCCTCACCGACGCCGAGACCGACGAGATCCTCGGCAAGATGAAGGTGTCGGCGCTGCTGGAGGCCCTGCCGAAGGTGGGCAAGGTCAAGGCGGCGGAAATCATGAGCGAGCTGGAGATCGCCCCCACCCGGCGGCTGCGCGGACTCGGCGACCGGCAGCGTAAGGCGCTGCTCGCCCGGTTCGACTTCGACGCCTGACGACGAGGGTGATCGAACACACGCGGAAGGGTCGACTGGTAGTACTGGTCGGCCCCTCGGCCGTGGGCAAGTCCACCGTGGTCCGCTGTGTCCGCGAACGACTGCCCGACCTGGTCTTCAGCGTGTCGGCAACGACCCGGGCCCCGCGGCCCGGGGAGGTCGACGGCCTCGACTACCACTTCGTCTCCCGTGCGGAGTTCGACGCGATGATCGAGGCGGATGAGCTGCTCGAATGGGCGGACATCCACGGCGGGCTGCAGCGTTCGGGCACCCCCGCCGGGCCGGTGCGCGCCGCTCTGGCGGAGGGCCTGCCGGTGCTGGTCGAAGTGGATCTGGAGGGCGCGCGATCGGTGCGCCGGGCCATCCCGGACGCGATCCTGGTGTTCCTGGCTCCGCCGAGCTGGGAGGAGCTGGTGGCGCGGCTGACCTCGCGCGGCACCGAGTCGCCCGAGGTGATCGAGCGCCGCCTGGAAACGGCCAGGATCGAGCTGGCCGCCTGTGACGAGTTCGACATCGTTATCGTGAACGACGAGGTGACCAGCGCCTGTGAGCAGTTGGTATCGTTGTTCGTTAGCACAAATTCGAGTTCGTGACCTCCCAAACACCAGGAGCCCCCCTAGTGAGCAGTACGGACACCAAGACCGCGCCCGCCTACGACACGCCGGTCGGCCTCACCAACCCGCCGATCGACGAGCTGCTGGAGCGCACGTCGTCCAAGTACGCCCTGGTCATCTACGCGGCCAAGCGCGCCCGGCAGATCAATGACTACTACAACCAGCTCGGCGACGGCATCCTCGAGTACGTCGGCCCGCTGGTCGAGCCGGGTCTGCAGGAGAAGCCGCTGTCGGTCGCACTGCGCGAGATCCACTCCGACCTGCTCGAGCACTCCGAAGGCGAGTGAGGCGAACCGCGTTCGCCGTGACCACGACTAGGCCGGAGGCGTAGTGACCACAAGGATCGTCGTCGGCGTGGCCGGAGGGATCGCCGCCTACAAGGCGTGTTCTCTGGTCCGGCGATTCACCGAGACCGGACACGACGTCCGGGTGATCCCCACCACCTCGGCGCTGGAGTTCGTCGGCAAGGCGACCTTCGAGGCACTGTCCGGGAACCCGGTGCACACCGGCGTGTTCTCCGACGTGCCCGAGGTCCCGCACGTTCGGCTGGGCCAGGAGGCGGACCTGGTGGTCATCGCCCCGGCGACCGCCGACCTCATGGCCCGTGCCGCGTCCGGTCGCGCCGACGACCTGCTCACCGCCACGTTGCTGACGGCCCGATGTCCGATTTTGTTCGCGCCCGCGATGCACACCGAGATGTGGGAGCATCCTGCGACCGTCGCGAACGTCGCGACGCTGCGCGCCCGCGGTGCGATCGTCATGGAGCCCGCGGCGGGCCGGCTCACCGGCGCCGACACCGGCCCCGGACGGCTGCCCGAGCCCGAGGAGATCTTCGGCTTGGCGTCGCTGCTCCAGGAGCGCGCCGACGCGATCCCGCGGGATCTGGAGGGCCGCCGAGTCGTCATCACGGCGGGCGGCACCAGGGAACCGCTGGATCCGGTGCGTTTCCTCGGCAACCGCAGCTCCGGCAAGCAGGGCTACGCGCTCGCGCGGGTCGCCGCTCAGCGTGGCGCCCACGTCACGCTGATCGCGGGCAACACGATCGAGATGGCGGCGCCTGCCGCCGTCGACCTGGTGCACATCACCACCGCCGAACAGCTGAAGACCGCCGTCGACAAGCACGCCGTCGGCTCCGACGCGGTGATCATGGCCGCGGCGGTCGCCGATTTCCGGCCGACCAATGTCGCCGCCGCCAAGATCAAGAAGGGTGCGGGCGAGCCCGACGTCATTGCGCTGACCAAGACCGACGACATCCTCGCCGGACTGGTGCAGGCGCGCCGCGACGGGCAGTTGCCCGGCACCGCGATCGTCGGCTTCGCCGCCGAGACCGGTGACGAGCACGGCGACGTCCTCACCCACGCGCGGGCCAAACTCGCCCGCAAGGGCTGCGACCTGCTCGTGGTAAACGCGGTCGGCGAGGGCAAGGCGTTCGAGGTGGACACCAACGACGGCTGGCTGCTCGGCGCGGACGGCACCGAACAGGCGCTCGATCACGGCTCGAAGGCCTTGCTGGCCAGCCGTGTGCTCGACGCGCTGAGCGTGTTGTTGCGCTGAGCCGGGCGGCGTGCCTGCCAGCATTGCCATCCGATCCGTCGTTCGTTCGCGGCGTCGTCATGATTTCGGCATCGCCGGGACACCGGGAATTCAGCTGTCCGGGGCGGCTGTGTAGTTGAGGTCCGCCCTGTCGGTGATTTGGAATAGTCTGAGATGTAAGGGTTGCGCGGTCGCGACATCGCGTTACTGTCGCAAGCCGATACGAGTAACCCGTTGAGGGAGAGGGAAGAACTGTGCGCACGTCCGGGAGCCGGCTTTTCACCAGCGAGTCCGTGACCGAAGGTCATCCGGACAAAATCTGTGATGCCATCAGCGATTCCATTCTCGACGCATTGCTCGCGGAGGATCCGCGCAGCCGGGTCGCGGTGGAAACCCTCGTGACGACCGGCCAGGTCCATGTCGCGGGTGAGGTCACGACGTCGGCGTACGCCGATATTCCCCGAATTGTCCGGGAAAAGGTCCTGGAAATCGGATATGACTCGTCGGCAAAGGGATTCGACGGGAATTCCTGCGGTGTGAATATCGCGATCGGCGCGCAGTCGCCGGATATCGCGCAGGGTGTCGACACCTCGCACGAGGCGCGCGTCGGCGGCTCCGATGACGAGATCGAGCGGCAGGGCGCCGGTGATCAGGGCTTGATGTTCGGTTACGCCACCAAGGACACCCCGGAGCTCATGCCGCTGCCGATCGCGCTCGCGCACCGGCTGTCGCGCCGCCTGACCGAGGTGCGCAAATCCGGCGTGCTGCCCTACCTGCGCCCGGACGGCAAGACCCAGGTCACCATCGAGTACGACGGCGATCGTCCGGTCCGCCTGGACACGGTGGTGGTCTCCACCCAGCACGCCGCCGACATCGACTTGGACAACCTGCTGGCGCCCGACATCCGCGAGAAGGTGCTCGACGCTGTGCTCGCCGACCTGGAGGTGCCGAGCCTGGACGTCTCGAACATCCGCCTGCTGGTGAACCCCACCGGCAAGTTCGTGCTCGGTGGCCCGATGGGCGACGCCGGCCTGACCGGCCGCAAGATCATCGTCGACACCTATGGCGGCATGGCCCGTCACGGTGGCGGCGCCTTCTCCGGCAAGGATCCGTCGAAGGTCGACCGCTCGGCCGCCTACGCCATGCGCTGGGTCGCGAAGAACGTGGTCGCGGCCGACCTGGCCGACCGGGTCGAGGTCCAGGTGGCCTACGCGATCGGCAAGGCGGCTCCGGTCGGCTTGTTCGTCGAGACCTTCGGCACCGAGAAGGTGGACCCGGCCCGCATCTCCACCGCGATCACCGAGGTCTTCGACTTGCGCCCCGGCGCGATCATCCGCGACCTGGACCTGCTGCGCCCGATCTACGCGCCGACCGCCGCGTACGGCCACTTCGGCCGCACCGACGTCGACCTGCCGTGGGAGCACACCGACCGCGCGGACAAGCTGCGCGCGGCTGTCGGACTCTGACCTCGATCAGGTCCGAGTGAACGAACCCGCGGCGGACACCCCCGCCACCGAGGCGGACGGTCCGGCCGCGGGTCTTCCGGGCGTGACGCTGCCGATCGCCCGGGTGCTGCCGCTCTTGTCGCCGGCGCATCTCGACCGCGACTTCGACTACCTGGTGCCCCCCGAGCTGGACGAGATCGCCCAGCCGGGGGTCCGGGTGCGTGTCCGTTTCGCTGGTCGACTGGTCGACGGGTATCTCCTGGCCCGGTCGGCGCACAGTGACCACGGCGGCAAGCTGGTCAAGCTCGAACGTGTCGTTTCCGGCGAACGCGTGCTGACCCCGGAAATCCTGGAACTGGCGGGCAACGTGGCAGCCCGGTACGCGGGTACGCGGGCCGACGTCCTGCGGTTGGCCATTCCGCCGCGCCACGCACGCACGGAAACCGGGGGCAAGAAGAAGTCGGCTGCGGCACAGTCGGATTCCGTGTCCTCCGGCGTTTCCCCGTCTGCTTCCCCGGTGGACCGGGGTGCGCGCGCGGACGCTGATGAAGCCGAAACGGTCGGTGGTCAGGCGTCTTTCGCCCGATCTGTCGGCGCGGAAGACGCCACCGATACGCCATCCGACACTGTGAGTCCCGCGAATTCTTCTGTACCGCAGCATGGTTCGGCATACCGAGGCTACGGATCCATGGGAGAGAATGGCGGAACCGTCGGTGCGGCCGATGCGGGCGATCGCGACCCTGCGAGCGCGGACACCGCCCGGGATGTGCGCTCGCCTGAGGCGGCCGGTGCTGAATTCGAGGGCGAATCGTTCTCGCAATCCCCGGAACCGGGCTGCGACGGCGACGGGCACCGCGCGGCGACCGGCGGCGACAGTGCGCAGGCAACCTGCGAGGACTCGCCGCTCGCGGCCGTAGATCTCGCTGCCTGGGAGCGTTACGTACACGGCTCGGCATTCGTCGGTGCGCTCGCGCAAGGCAAAGGGGCCCGCGCGGCGTGGCAGGCGCTGCCGGGTGAGGACTGGCCACGGCGGCTGGCGGAACTCGCCGCCGTGGAGGCGCGGCAAGGGCGCAGTGCGATTCTCATGGTGCCCGACCAACGCGATCTCGACCGCGTGCTGGCGGAATGCGTTCGACTGGTGGGGGACTCGGCTGTCGGGCTGGCCGCAGGCCTCGGCCCCGCGGCTCGCTACCGGCGTTGGCTCGCGGTGCTGCGCGGTTCGGCCCGCGTGGTGGTCGGCACGCGCAGCGCGGTATTCGCACCAGCGGTGAACCTCGGGCTGATCGCGCTGTGGGATGACGGCGACGACACCTACGCCGAACCCCGCGCACCGTATCCGCACGCGCGTGAGGTGGCGATGTTGCGCGCACACGACACCGGAGCGGCCTTCGTCGCGGCGGGTTTCGCCCGGACCGCCGAGATCCAAGCGGTGGTCGATTCCGGCTGGGCGCACGACCTGATCGCCGATCGCGCGGTACTGCGCAAGGCCGCGCCGCGGATCAGCGCCCCAGGCGACAGCGACATCGCACTGGAGCGCGATCCGGTCGCGCGTGCGGTCCGGATCCCCGGCGTCGCCTTCGCGGCGGCTCGCGCCGCACTGAAGGAGGGGGCGCCGGTGCTGGTGCAAGTGCCGCGCCGGGGGTACATTCCGGCGCTGGCCTGTGGGAAGTGCCGTACTCCGGCGCGCTGCAGACACTGCAACGGGCCGCTCGCGCTGCCCGAAGCCCGGAGCTCGGCCGATCCCGGTGCGTCCGCGCAGAGCCCCGCTTGCCGCTGGTGCGGGATCACCGAGGCTGCCTTCCGATGCTCCACCTGCGGCTCGCGCGCGCTGCGCGCCGTGGTGATCGGGGCAGCGCGCACGGCGGAGGAACTCGGCCGCGCCTTCCCCGGCGTGCCGATCCGAGGTTCCGGTGGCGGCGCCGTGCTCGATACGGTGGAGCAGGGGCCGCAGGTGGTGGTCGCCACGGTCGGCGCCGAACCCGTGGTCCCCGGCGGGTACGGCGTCGCGCTGCTGCTCGACGGCTGGGCCTTGCTCAGCCGCCCGGACCTGCGCGCCGCCGAGGACGCGCTGCGCCGCTGGATGACCGCCGCGGCGCTGGTCCGCGCGCACGGCCAGGTCGTCGTCGTGGCCGAGCCGTCCGTCCCGACCGTGCAGGCGCTGGTCCGATGGGATCCGGTGGGCGCGGCGCGAGCGGAGGTAGCGGCGCGGGCCGAGGTGGGCTTCCCGCCCGCGGTCCGGCTCGCCGCGATCGACGGCACCGCCGAGACCATCGCCGACCTGCTCGCGGCGGCGGACCTGCCCGATACGGTCGACCGCCTCGGACCGGTGCCGCTGCCGGATGGCGCCCGCAAACCGTTCTCCTCCGGCGATGCGCCCGCCGAAGTCGAACGCTTGCTCCTGCGGGTCGAGCGCCGTCGTGGATCGGCGCTCGCGCATGCCCTGCGTGCCGCCCAGGCAGTCCGCAGCACGCATCGTTCCGACGCTCCGCTCCGCGTGCAGATCGACCCGGTCGACATCGGCTGACGGGCGCGGGGAGAGGGTTCCGAGGGGACTCCTCGACCCCGGTCTTCGGGCAGTTCGGCCGAGGTGCCGGACGCCGACGGGCAGGCGACGAAGTCGCCCATCGCCGAACCGGCGGCCCAGCGCTCCGCCGAGCGTCAGGCGAAGGCCGCCCGGTTACGAACGGCCCAGTCGGCGTAATGCGTAGCCGGCCGCCCGAGCACGCGCGGCACGTCGGGGCTGATCTGCTGTTCGTCGGCGGTCGGCTCGCCGAGGATCGTCAGCGTGTGCTCGGCCACCGGTTCGGGCATGAACTCGAGCATTGCCGAACGCGCCTGCGCCCGAGTCAGTTCCACGAATCGCAGCGGCTCGCCGAGCGCCTCGCCGAGTGCCGCGGCCTGGCTCCGCGGTGTGGCGAGTTCGGGTCCGGTCAGGGTGTAGACCTGTCCGGCGTGCCGGTCGTCGCGCAACGCCGCCGCCGCCACGGCGGCGATATCGGCGGGATCGATCGAGGGAAGACCGATATCGCCGAACGGCGCGGCGACCAGACGCTGCGTGCGCACCGAATCCGCCCACGCGTAGGTGTTGGAGAAGAACCCGCCCGGGCGCAGGAAGGTCCAGGCCAGCCCGGAGTCCTTGATCGCCTGTTCGTAGGCGACGAGCCGGGCATAGCCCGCCGCGTCCGGGCGAGTGGCGACGCCTTGCGAGGACACGAAGACGATGCGCCGCACACCACCCGCCGCGGCGACCTTCAGCACCTGCTCCGGTTCCGGGCCTGCCACCAACTGCTCACCGGTGATCAAGAGGAACAGGGTGTCGGCCCCCGCGACGGCGGGGGAGAGGCTTTCCGGCTCGCCGAGATCGGCCCGAACCGAGCGGACTGTGTCGGGCAGCGAGAGATCCGTATGCCGCGCGACGGCTGTCACCTCCTCGCCTGCGTCCGCCAGCAGGCGCACGAGGGGCGCGCCGATGTTGCCGGTCGCTCCGGTGATCACGATCATGGTCATCTCCTAAGTTAGTTGGCTGACTAAATACAACCTAGCCGGTCTGGCCCGCGCTGTCTACAGTTAGTTGTGTGACTGACTCAGTGGCGGAGACCAAGCTCGGCAAGCGGGAACGGCTGATCGAAGCCGCCGTGCGGGTGTTCTATCAGCAGGGCGTGGAAAAGACGACGATCGCGGACATCGCCCGCGCCGCGGAGGTTCCGGTCGGCAACGTCTACTACTACTTCAAGACCAAGGACCAGCTGATCGAGGCGGCGATCGGCTCGCACGCGCGCATCCTCGATGCCGTGATCGCCGCGAGCGACCGGAGTGAGACTCCTGCGGAGCGACTGAAAGCCCTGATCGCGGGGTGGGTCGCCGATCGCGAGCAGACCGTGCGTTACGGCTGTCCGTTCGGCACCCTGTCGTCGGAGCTGGACAAGCGGGGTGGCGGATTGGATACCGCGGCCGCCGATGTGATGCGTGTCCTGGTGGATTGGGCCGAACGGCAGTTCGCCGCGATGGGACGCGTCGACGCTAGCGAGCTCGCGATCGCCTACGTCGCGGCTTATCAAGGTATCTCGCTGCTCACCAATACTTTTCGCGATCCGGAACTCATGGTCACCGAAGGCGCGCGGCTGTCGCGTTGGATCGACTCGCTGGTGGGCTGACACTCGGGCGGGGGGTCAGGGTGCGAAATCGAACCTTGCGTTCGATGCATTGCCGATATATCGTCGATAGTGTGAATCGAACCCGAGAGCCCTGGGAGGCTGACATGGAAAACCAAGAATTTCGCGAATTCGGCCGGCGTGGCCGCAGGCCGATGCCGGGTCCGGAAGGCTTCGAACACGGGCGGCGCTTCCGCCGCGGCGGACGTCACGGCTTCGGTCCCGAGTTCGGCCCTGGCTTCGGTCCCGGATTCGGCCCTGGCTTCGGTCCGCACTTCGGTCGCGGACGCGGACGCGGCGGCCGGGGCAGGCGGGGTGACGTCCGCGCCGCCGTGCTGTTGCTCCTTGCCGAGCAGCCGATGCACGGATACGAACTCATCCAGCAGATCCGCGAGCGCAGCAACGACATCTGGCGTCCGAGTCCCGGCTCGATCTACCCCGCGCTGGCGCAGCTGGAAGACGAGGGCCTGGTCCTCATCGAAAAGGTCGCCGGGCGCAAGACGGCGAAGCTCACCGAGACCGGTACCGAGTATGTCGCCGCGCACCGCGACGAGCTGGGCGATCCCTGGGCAGACGTGCAGCAGGACGTCGGTGCTCAGGCGATGGATCTGCGCGCCCTCGTGGGACAGTTGATGGGGGCGGTGGCGCAGGTCGCGGCGGCCGGCACGCCGCAGCAGGCGGCGCGTGCGGCGGAGTTGCTGACCGAGACCCGCAAGTCCCTCTACCGCATCCTCGCGGAGGACGAGACCCCCGAGAAGTAGGGGAGGCGAAACACCCCTATACCGCGCGCATTTCGAGTCGATCGGAGGGATCATTGTGAGATGCGACAGCCGAGTCGAGCGGGAGCTTGGGGTAGTTCACACTTGCGTCGCGCCGTGCTGGCCCTCGTGGTCGCCGGTGCGGCCGCGCTGGGGCCGGGCGTGGCGTCGGCCGAGCCGTCCGGCCTTCGCCCGCCCGACGTGCCGACCAACGCGGGCCCGCCGCAGTCCGATCACTTGGCCGCCGCCTGGTATCAGAAGAGCCACCCGAACGCGGTCCCCGGTGGTACCAACGACTTCGGCTGCGTGCCCAGCGCCCGTCACCCCCGTCCTGTGGTGCTCGCGCACGGGACCGACTCCACGGCCTATTCCGACTGGTCGGGGATAGCACCGCGGCTCACCGCGGCCGGATTCTGCGTGTTCGCGATGAACTACGGCGGCAAGCCCGGCGCGGACAGTTACGGTACCGAGGATCTGGTGCTCAGCGCTTATCAGATCGGTGCGTTCGTCGATCAAGTGCTCGCGGCGACCCGCTCGGCCAAGGTCGATCTGGTCGGGTTCTCCCAAGGCGCCAACGTGACTCGGTACTACGTCAACAAGCTGGGCGGTGCGCCCAAGGTCGAGCAGTGGGTCGGCCTCGCCTCGCCCACCTACGGCGGAGTCATGTACGGACTGGTGCCGGTCGCCCAGGCGATTCCCGGCGCTTTGCAGGCGTTCGCCCAGGTGACTTCGCTCGCCGCGGTGCAGCAGGCCGAAGGGTCGCCGATCATGCTCGATCTCAACGAGGGCGGCGACACGGTGCCCGGCGTGCGGTACGTGACCGTCGGCAGCCGCGTCGACGAGATGATCCAGCCGTTCGAGAACATCGCGCTGCGCGGGCCCGGCGCGCGGAACATAGCCCTGCAGGACCTGTGTCCCGCCGATCTCACCGGGCACTTCCATATGGTGTACGACCCGTTCGTGCAGGAGTTGCTGCTGACCGTGCTGGAGCCGAGCAGCCCGGCGCCCGTGTGCCGACCGGTGCCGCTAGGCACCGGCATTCCCGAAGTCATCATCGCCGGCAACTCCTGAGCCAGGGACCGCGCCGCCCGGCCCGCTCGGCTGCGCCAGGAAGAGGGAGCTGAAGGCGCGTACCCGCCCACGCCGCGCTGGAGCTCACCAGGGGCGAGCGGAGCCGGTTCGTAGGGCACGCGCGCCGGCGCCGGCCGAATCCGCTGCCCACGGTCGACGCTGAACCGGCGGGGAGTCCGGAGGGCTGCTCGTTCTTCATCTTCGCCCTACGGAGGAGGCCCGGCTCGGCTTCCTCGGGCGGGGTCGTCGATCCCAACGTCGCCACCGGTGTCGGCCGCCTGGTGCCCGCACCGGTTTGCGGCGCGTGGGTCGGTCGGCCGATATCGGCGTGTAGCCGATCGAGTCGGCCCCTGCGTGGTTCGCGCGGGCGGCGGTGAGACAACGAAAGTCACCGATCAGTTCCGTTCGCCGACGACCTCGCGGGCAGGACGAAGTCTTCTGGCGGAGGCTCGCGGCGGAATGCCCGGCAACGTTTCAATCAATGATTGAATCACCGTTGGAAACGTGCTTGACTGTGCGCATGCCGAAACCGGTCTCCGAAGCCGCGACCACGCGCGATCGCTTGCTGACAGCCGCCGAACGCCTGCTGCTCGAAGGCCGGTACGACGAGGTGTCGGTGCGGGGGATCTGCGCGCATGCCGGGGCGAATCCGGCGGCGGTGCACTACCACTTCGGGTCGAAGGACGCCCTGGTCGCCGCGTTGCTCGAGGAGCGGCTCGGACCGGTGTGGGCGGACCGTCTGGCCGCCGTAACCGGCGCCCACGGGTCGATCGGCGAGGTGGTCGACGCGGTCATCGAACCTTTCGTCGAGTTGGCTGCCGATCCGGTGGGCCGTCTGCACCTGCGATTGCTGGCGCAATTCGTCCTCGGCAGGCATGTGACGGAGTGGCGTCAGCCCTGGTTCCGCATCGATGCGTGGGTGAGCCTTTTGCCGGGCCTGAGTGAACGCGAGAGCAGGCGCCGGTGGATGCTGGCGTTCGACCTCGTCATCATGCGGTTCGGCAGCGCGGAGCACCGGGAGTTGTCCCAGGAGGCGGTGGCCACCCTCCGGGAATTCGTGGTGGCCGGATTGACCGCGCCGACAGGAGAGAAATGATGAACGACGTATTCGCACCGGCCCGGCTCGGGCCGATCACGTTGCGCAATCGGGTGATCAAGGCCGCGACCTTCGAGGGTCGTACGCCGGACGCGGTGGTGACCGACGAACTGATCGAGTTCCATCGCGAGGTGGCCGCCGGTGGCGTCGGGATGACGACGGTGGCCTATTGCGCTGTCGCTCCCGGTGGACGGACCGACCGGCACCAGATCTGGATGCGTCCCGATGCGGTGCCGGGGCTGCGCAGGCTCACCGACGCCGTCCATGGCGAGGGCGCCGCGGTGAGCGCGCAGCTCGGCCATGCGGGCCCGGTGGCGAACGCGGCCTCCAACCGTGCTCCGGCGCTGGCGCCGAGCCGGATGTTCAGCCCCCTCTCGATGCGCATGATGCGAAGCCCCGACGAGCACGGCCTGCGCGAGGTCGTGGCCGCACACGCGGATGCGGCGAGGCTGGCGGAGGAGGCCGGCTTCGACGCGGTCGAGATCCACTTCGGACACAACTATCTGGTGAGCTCGTTCCTGAGTCCCAAGCTGAACCGCCGCACGGACCGGTATGGCGGCAGCTTGGCCAACCGTGCGCGTCTGGCGCGCGAGATCGCCGCTGCGGTGCGGCACGCCGTGGGCGGCCGCCTCGCGGTGACGGCGAAACTGAATATGGAAGACGGCGTGCGGGGCGGGCTCACCGTGCCCGAGTCGGTGCAGGTCGCCGCGTGGCTGGAAGCCGACGGCAGCCTGGACGCCTTGGAACTCACGGCGGGCAGTTCACTGCTCAATCCGATGCTGCTGTTCCACGGCGACGCTCCCCGGCGGTCGTTCGGCGACGTGCTGCCGGTGCCCGCGCGCTGGGGCTTCCGGGTGGTCGGCAAAGCCTTCTTGAAGGAGTACCCGTACCGCGAGGCGTATCTGCTGGAGCGAGCCCGGCACTTCCGGCGGGAATTGTCGATGCCGCTGGTTCTGCTCGGCGGCATCACGAATCTGGACACCATGCGGCTCGCCATGGCCGAAGGCTTCGAGTTCGTCGCCATGGCCCGTGCGTTGCTCCGTGAGCCGAACTTGTTGCGGCGCATCCAGTCCGATGCGTCGACCCGGTCGGCCTGCGTGCACTGCAACGAGTGCATGCCCACGATCTACACGTGTACGCGCTGCGTGTTCCGCCCTGATCAGCCGAGGGAACCCGTCGAGCTGACAGTGTCGGGGCTCGGTGGTACGGAGGTGCAGGCGTAGGCTCGGCGATCGACTCGGGCGCCGCGGGCGGGACGATCATCAGTGGCGAGGGCCTACGTAGTTCGCTGCGAGGGCAGCGAAGAGTAGACGCCACTGCCCGGCGGACAGCGTCCGGCCGGTGTCACTCCACATCACCGCCATGGCGGTGAGCATGACCGCGTGGACAGTTCCGAACCGGGATCACCGTATCGGCCGAGCCGCCCCGACGTGGGATGCGGAGCGAGGAGGCCGACGGCCGCTACAGCCGCGCCGCGGTACTCGGCTAGGGGAGAAGATCGGTGAGCAGTGCACACGGCCGGAAGACGATCAAGGCGGCGGGCGGAGTGACCAGTGTGGTTCTCAGCACCGTCATGGCCACGGTGGGAGCAACCCGGCCGATCTTCAATGGCCCGGGGCAGGACCTGCCCCGCGGCTTCTTCTTGATGGTCGAGCGGGGCGGTGAACTCGTACCGCAGATCACGCCGCTGGACCCGGCGCTGCTGTCGGACGATCACGCCGTCCGTCTTACCGACCAGCGTGTCGAATTCTTCATCGACGGGGCGCCGGTGGGCGCGTGCGGGAGCCCGCCGTACGGCAAGGGGGTCAACATCCTGCAGAAGCCGGTTGCGCTGCTCGGGCAGGCCTGGCTCGACGGCAGCCACTGGTTCCCGCTGCCGATCCCGGAGTACGACGACCGCGAGCAGCGGCTCACGATGACGCGGTACCGGCGGGGGCCGACCGAAACCACCCCGCAGCGCTGACGCCGCCGGGCGCGACACGCCCGTGGTGCCGAACTTTATCGCCGTGGCTGGTTCGAGGCCGGTCTCCCGGGTATGCGCCAAGTGTCAGCTTGTTCCGATATTCCAGGAGGTTGTTGTGGCGGAACACGGAAGCGGTGCTCGTGAAGGCGCCGAAGGCGTCGTCGAAGACGTCAAGGGCAAGGTGAAGGAAGCGGCCGGCACCGTCACCGGTCACCAGGACCTCAAGGACGAAGGTCGCGCGCAGCAGGACAAGGCGGAATCGCAGCGCGAGGCGGCCGGCAAGGAAGCCGCGGCCGAGAAGGCTCGTGCCGAGGCGGACGTCGACGAAGCCCGCCAGTCCGCACATCAGCACGGACGGTAAGCGCACGCCGTTTCGTCCTACCGCAGACACCCCGCCGCCGCCGGTCGACACCGGCGGCGGCGGGCGTGTGTCCGAGACCTTCCTGCCGAGGCGGTGGCGCTCGGGCGAGGACCTCGGGCGAACGCGGCGGGCTCGGGCGGGGCGCTGCTCAGGAGTACGGCTCGACGGTGACTACGTAGTCGAGGTCCCGCACCCGTTCGGCGGTCTCGGGCGCCGACAGAATGACCAAGCGATTCGCGCCGCCGTCCTGAACCACTTCGGCGCCGGTTCTCCTCAGCCAGTCGAAGAATTCCGACCGGATCGCCGTGAGCGCGGCGTCGTCGGCGAGATCACCCGGACGCAGCAGGATGAGGTATCGGCGGTCGTGCGCTGACATACAGCTCTCCTCTCGATCATCCGGGAGCACGGTCGGGTCAACGAGGTGTGGGCGACGACCTCCGTCCTCGGATGTCTTGGCGGTGAAGATCCGCAGGTGCGCGAAGACCTGACCCGTAGTGACACGCTCGGGAATCGGCCGGTGCTACCCGAAGTCTATGGACCCCGGAGGCGAGGGTCCTGCTCTTCGGTGGTGTGGCGAGCCGGGCCCGCCTGCGGGTCAAGACCTGTCGGCCGCCGCCCGGCGGGCGGCGCTGACCGCGCGCTTGGCGATAGCCCACCGGTGTACCTCGGAAGGCCCGTCGTAGATGCGGAACGGCCGCACTTCGCGGGACAGGCGGGCCAGTGGCAGGTCGTCGGAGACGCCGAGGCCGCCGCACAACTGGATGCTCCGGTCGACGATGCGGAAGATCGCCTCGGCGGCGAAGGTCTTCGCGATCGAGGTGGCGTTGCCCGCGTGCTCCCCGTTGTCGAGTTCCCAGCAGGCGCGCACCAGCAGCGCACGGGTGGCGGCGATGTCGATCTCGTTGTCGGCGATCATCTTCTGCGCCATGCCGAGATCGCCGATGCGCGCTCCGAAGCCTTCGCGCTGAGCGACCCGCTCGACGGCGATGTCGTGGCCGCGCCGCGCCGCGCCGAGCCAGCGCATCACGTGCGTCATGCGGGCCGGCCCCAGCCGGACCTGGGCGTATTCGAAACCGCGGTCGACCGCGCCGAGCACCGCTTCATCGGGAACGATCATGTCCTCGAAGAAGACCTCGCAGTGGCCGCCGATCATGGCCCGGTCCAGCGTGGTGATGTGCCTGCCCACGCGCAGGCCGGGAGTGTCGGCGGGAGCCAGGAACATGGTCGCGCCGCCCCGCTGCCCGGGCACGCCGGAGGTCCGCGCCATCACGATGAAGAAGCCGGCGCCATCCGCGCCGGTGATGAAGTGCTTGTGGCCGTTGATCCGCCAGCCGCCGTCGGCGCGCACGGCGCGGGTGGCCAGTGCAGCCGGGTCGGAGCCGGCGCCGGGGGCGGGCTCGGTCATCGCGAAGGCCGAACGCACCTCGCCCCGCGCGAGCGGTTCCAGATAGCGCGACTTCTGCTCCGGGTCGGCGATGTGGGCGAGCATGTGGATGTTGCCTTCGTCCGGCGCGGCGATATTGAGCGCCGTCGGACCGAACAGCGAGTAACCCGCTTCCTCGAACACCGGCGCGCGATCCGACATCGACAATCCGTGACCGCCGTATTCGAGGGGCGCGTGCGGCGCGAAGACCCCGGCTTCGCGCGCCAGCTTGTTCAGCGTGACACGCAGTCCGTCGCCCCCCGCGGCGGTGATGTCGCCGTTGTGTTCGTCCGAGATCGGCAGCACCGTCTCCCGCACGAATTCACGAGTGCGCTCGGTGAGCGCCCGGACCTCGTCGGAATAGGTCAGATCGATCGGCATCGCGCATTCCTCCTCGATTTCCGGAGCTCGTCATTCGACCGAACGATCGCTCCATCTGAACACTGTCTCACTGCCGGTAAGCGCTGTCAAAGCTTCCACAGAGCATGAATCGGATCGAGAAATGGACATCTTCTGATGTTCAGATATTCTAAACATTATGGAGAACGGGACCGCTGCGCCGCACGAGGCGATCCGGCGCGCGCGCCGTGCCACCGGCCTGTCGCTGCGTGAAGTGGCTCGCCGTCTGGAGGTGAGTCCCGCAACGCTCAGCGCCGTGGAGACAGGTAAGACCGGGATCTCGATCGCCCGGCTCACCCTCTTGTCCGAGGTGCTCGGCGTGCCGGTCGCCCACCTGCTCGGCGGCGCTTCCACCGCGGCTCCGCCGAGCCGCCGCCGGTCGGTCGCCGAGCCGGGCGCGCCCGGCGGCTGGCGTGAGTTCGCCCCGTTGGACGTCGACCCGGTGCTGGCCGCCGCCCTCGCCTCGTTCGTAGAGTTCGGCTATCACGGCACGACCGTGCGCGCCCTCGCCCGGCGGGCGGGCACCAGCGTTCCCGGGCTCTACCACCACTATCGCGACAAGCACGACCTGCTGGTTCGCATCCTGGACCTGACCATGGACGAATTGCACTGGCGAGTGCGCGCCGCCCGCGCCGAAGGCCGCGACAGCATCCACCGGGTGCGCCTGATCGTCGAAGCGCTGGCCCTGTTCCACACCCATCGCCGCGATCTCGGTTTCATCGGCGCCAGCGAGATGCGCAGCCTCTCGCCGAGTGAACGCGCCCGCATCGCCCGCTCTCGCCGCGACATCCAAGCCATCCTGGACGACGCGATCGCCGAGGCTCACGCCGAGGGCCGCGTCGCGAGTCCCCACATCCGGGCGGCGGGCCGAGCCATCGCCACCATGTGCACCGCCATTCCCCAGTGGTTCCGAGAGTCCGGCCGGGCGACGCCGGAGGAAGTGGCCACGCAGTACGGCGACTTCGCCCTGGATCTGCTCGGCGTCGATCCGGAGAACTAGCCGCGCCTTTCCTCGCCGGCGCGGACATCACTGCGAGCCGCTCCGTGCAGGCCGCCCCACCTTGGTGGTGATCGGCCCACCCCTTGGGGATCTGAGCCCAGCACTCGGGGGCCTGCCTGCGGCGGCGCGGACGGCGGACAGTAGGACGTGTCATCGCCAGCGAACCGGAGCATCCCATGTCGATTCTCAGCAGCATCGCCGCCACCGCGGAACGGCGTGCCACGGTCTGGACCGAAGACGGCGTGGCGCTCGCGGTCCGCGAATACGGCCCGCGAAACGCGGACCTCACCGTCGTCCTGTTGCACGGACACTGCCTGCGCACCGAATCCTGGACCTACGTCCGCGCGGAGTTGCTGCGCCGATACACCGGCGCCCGGATCGTCTGCTACGACCACCGTGGCCACGGCGAATCCGCCACGGCCTCCCGGCGGACCTACAACCTCGACCAGCTCGGCCGGGATCTGCGGGTCGTTCTCGACGCCGTGGCCCCCACCGGACCGGTCGTCCTCGCGGGCCACTCGATGGGTGGCATGACCGCGCTCACCTATGCCGGTCAGAATCCGCACGAGATCGGCACCCGGGTCGTCGGCGTGGCTCTCCTCGCGACCGCTGCCGACGGGCTCGCCGACGCCGGGTTCGGCCGTCTGCTGCGCAATCCGGTCGTCTCCGCGTTCCAGGCGGCCGTCCGCCGCGCCCCGGGGGCGATGCACCACGCGAAGCTGCTGGCCTGCCGTCTGTTCGCTCCGCTCATCCGTACCGCGGAGTTCGGTGATCGCAAGGTCAGCACGCGGGTGCTCGCCCTGGCCAACGCGATGCGCAACGAGACGCCGATCGTCACGATGGCGAGCTTCTTGAGCGACTTCATGGTCTACGACCGAACCGACGCGCTCGCGCTCCTCTCCCGGATCCCCACCTTGGTGCTGTGCGGCTCCGCCGACCTGATGACGCCACCGTCGCATTCCATCGCGATGGCCGCCGCCGTCGAGTACTCGGATTTCGTGATCGTCGAGGGCGCCGGTCACTCCGTGATCCTGGAGCGGCCCGGCCAGGTCGCGGAGGCCGTCGCACGCCTGATCGAGCGCGCAGGCCAGGCCGCCGACCTCACCTTCGCGGCGTAGCGCTCCGGGTAACTCACGTGTACCGCTGGCGGAGTTTGCCTTTGACCAGCTTCCCCGTGGGGGTTCGAGGCAGGTCGTCGGCGAAGTCGAAACTCCGTGGCACCTTGTAGTGGGCGATGCGGTCGCGCAGATAGTCGCGCAGCTCCGCCGCGAGGTCGGGGCCGGGTTCGACGCCCGGCGCCGGTTGGACGACGGCCTTGACGGATTCGCCCATCTCCTCGTCGGGCACGCCGATCACCGCCACGTCGAGCACCGCGGGATGCAGGGCGAGCGCGTCCTCCACTTCCTGCGGGTAGATGTTCACGCCGCCGGAGATGATCATGAAGGCCTTGCGGTCGGTGAGGAACAGATAACCGTCCTCGTCGACGTAGCCGATGTCGCCGGTGGTCGTCCAGGCCGGGTGGTCCGGGTGGACCGCCTCGGCCGTCTTCTCGGGGTCGTTGTGATAGGCGAAGGGAGCCGCGTCGCGTTCGAAGTAGATGGTGCCGATCTCCCCGGTGGGGAGTTCCGCGCCGTCGTCGCCGCACACCCGGATCGTTCCCAGGCCGGCGGTGCCGACCGAGCCCGGTTTGCGCAACCACTGCTCGCTGTCGATGAAGGTGGCGCCGTTGGCCTCCGTGGAGGCGTAGTACTCGTGCAGGATCGGGCCCCACCAGTCGATCATCGCCCGCTTCACGTCGACCGGACACGGTGCGGCCGCGTGCACGGCCACCCGCAGGCTGGACACGTCGTAGCGGGCGCGGGCGGTCTCGTCCAGTTTCAGCATCCGTACGAACATGGTCGGCACCCACTGGCTGTGGGTCACCCGGTAGCGCTCGATGGCGGCCAACGCCTGTTCGGCGTCGAACTTCTCCATGATCACGAGCGTTCCGCCGAGCGCGTGGACCACGCCGCCGAAGCGCAGCGGCGCGGCGTGATAGAGCGGGGCGGGGGAGAGGTAGACCGTGTCGGTGTCGAAACCGTAGAGCGGGCCGAAGATCGCGGTGTAGGCGTCGCCCGGCGCGTCGCCGACCTGCCGGTCCGGCAGGGGCTGTTCGATGCCTTTGGGACGCCCTGTGGTGCCCGAGGAATAGAGCATGTCCGCTCCGCGCGGCTGGTCCGGCAGGGGCTCGGGGGACGCGGCGGCCCGGGCGTCCTCGTAGGACTTGTAACCCTGCACCGGACCGTCGAAGGCAAGACGGATGTCGACCGCGGGGGTCTGCGCCACGATCTGCTCGGCGGCGTCGGCGAGACCGGCCGACACGATCAGGGCCCTGGCGCCACAGTCGTTGACGATGTAGGCGATCTCGCTCGGCGACAGATGCCGGTTGACGGCGGTGATGTAAAGCCCGGTTCGCAGTGCCGCCCAGTAGACCTCGTAGATCTTCGGGTCGTTTCCGGACAGCAGCGCCACGTGCTCGCCCTTGCGCAGCCCCGCGTCGTACAAGTGCCGGGCCAGTCGGACCGAGTTCTCCTCGAGTTCCCGATAGGTCAGACCTTCGCCGGTCTCGGCGCGAATGATAGCCGGTTTGTCAGGGAATCGGTCGACGTGTGCGCCGGGGTACATGCGGCTCCTCGGTGGAACATGGCGGTCGATGCCCGGCCGCCCGGCCTGCGCGGGCTCCCTGGCCATCCGGCCACGCGCCGGCGTCCCCGGGGTCCCGCAGAGCGTTTGCTCTGGCGCCGACGATAGCTGAAAGTAAACGACGGTTCTGGTCTATTCGGCAGAATCGATGGCGCGGAACCGGGCGGACGCCGGAGTGCCGGGCAGCACGGTTTACATGGCTGTTCCGGCGACGGGAAGCCGAAGACCATGAATTCTCCCGGCGCACAGCGCTGGAACTCGGAATCGAATCCGGCCGAGAACCTGAGGGCCTCCACGGTCGAGTGGGTCTTCGACGCCACCGGCATGCACGACGGCGATCGCCGAAACGGGTACTGCCATCGCCGGTGGTCAGCGCGTCCTGGGATGTCGTACATCTGCGCAACGAGGATTTCATCGGCAGGGCGAAGGCATCGCTGCACCAGCACTATCCGGAGGCCCGGCACCGCGCAAGTGTTGCACAACAGGGTGATTCACCAGCCGCAGGCCAGTTTCCCCGCCCATCCCGGCTTCGAGTCGCCGCGGCTGAGCCAGACGACACCCATCCGAGAGCTCTTCCTCGCCGGCGACTGGACCAGGACCGAACTGCCGTCCACCATGGAGTCCGCGGCGGAGAGCGCCCGGCGAGCCGTCGGGGAGTACCTGACTGCCGCGAAGTGAGCGGAATGTTTTGAGCGGCATGGTGGCTCGTCCGGCTGCGCCGTTCGGCGACCTCGGATGATTTCGTCGCGGTTATTCCACCCGAAGTGGGCAATACGGTTCATGGAGAGGTGAGAACCATGAGCTTTGTCCGAAGTGCTGACAGGTATCGATGGCGCCGCAACGGTCGCCGACAGCGCCTTGGGCCCCTGGCTGCTCATCGCGGTGTCGCTCGGCCTGATGGCATTCGGCGTCCTGTCGTTCCTCCAGGCGAAATACCGGCGCACCTACGGTGGCGTCCCGGTGTAACCGGAGTGGCGTCTGCCCGTCGCCTCCTCATCCAGGTGCGCCGGCCATTCGCGCTCGACGCCTGGGCGGCGGAGTGCCACCGACATCGACTGGTGTCACGGCGTCGGCCTCGAGTCTGCGGACCCATCGCGGCATTGCTGTTGCCGGTAAGGGGGCGTAGCACGGCTGTCGGACCCGGCGGGAGCGGGGCTCGCGCCGTTGACCGAACACCAGGTCACCACCTGACCCCGATGTCGGATCAGCCGTGTGTGTCGGCGGTCGGTGCGGAGCGGGTGGGCGGCCCTTTGATCTCGACGATCGGCAACCGCAGCGCCGCGGGGGCATCGGCCGGGACCGTCGGGTCGCGGGGCGGCACGGGTGCGATGCGCCGGTAGGGAGCGCCCGGCTCGGGACGCGGATCCGGCTCGCCCTTGTTCGGCCAGAGGGCAACCGCGCGTTCGGCCTGCGCGGTGATCGTGAGCGACGGGTTCACCCCGAGGTTGGCCGAGATGGTCGAGCCGTCGATGACGTGCAGTCCCCGGTATCCGTGCATCCGATGGTAGGGATCGACGACCCCGGTGTCCGGGGACTCCCCGATGACGCAGCCGCCGATGAAATGCCCGGTCATCGGGATGTCGAACAGCGCGCTCCAGCCGGCACCCGGGATGCCGTCGATCTTGTCGGCGACCCGGTGCGCCACCTCGTGCCCGGCCGGAAGCCAGGTCGGGTTGGGTTCGCCCACACCCTGTTTGGTGGTCATCGTGCGGCCGAAGAGGCCGCGCTTGGTGTAGGTGGTGATGGAGTTGTCGACCGACTGCATCACCAGCAGCCCGATCATCTGTTCCGACCAGCCGCGCGGGTTCTGCAGATGGAGGGCGTCGCGGCCGAGCTCGCGCATCGTGCGTGCCCACAGGCGCAGCTTCGGCGTGCGCCCGTCCGGGTCGATCATGGCGGTGCCGATGAGACCGATCGCGTTGCTGCCCTTGCCGTAGCGCACCGGCTCGATGTGGGTGTCGTCGTCCGGGTGGATCGAGGAGGTGATCGCCACCCCTTTGGTGAAGTCGGAGTCCTTGCGGCGGCTGCGGACCGAGAGCAGTTCCTCGGAATTGGTGCGCGAGAGCTCGCCCAGCCGCGGCGAGATGTCCGGCAGTGAACCGCGATCACGGAGCCGGTGCAGCAGTTTCTGAGTGCCCAGTGCGGCCGCTGCGAAGACGACCTGCTCGGCCGTGAACTTCCGGCGAGCCTTGCGCACCCAGCGGCCGGTGCGGACGGTGGCGATTTCGTAACCACCGCCGGGCAGGGGGCGCACATCGGTCACCGTGGTGAGCGCATGCACCGTCGCACCGGCCTGCTCGGCGAGGTAGAGGTAGTTCTTGACCAGGGTGTTCTTGGCATTGTGGCGGCAACCGGTCATGCACTCGCCGCAGTGCGTGCAGGTGCTGCGGGCCGGTCCGACGCCGCCGAAGAACGGGTCGGCCACCTCCTGACCGGGGCGTGTCCCCTTGCCGCCGAACAGGACGCCGACGGGGGTGCTGCGGTAGGTCGCTCCGACGCCCATCTCCTCGGCGATCTCGGCCAGCACGCGGTCCGACGGCGTGGTCGCCGGGTTGGTCGTCACGCCGAGCATCCGCTTGGCCTGGTCGTAGTGCGGGGCGAGTTCTTCTTTCCAGTCGGTGATGTGGGCCCACTGGCGGTCCTGGTAGAACCGGTCCGGCGGCTCGTAGAGGGTGTTCGCGTAGACCAGCGAGCCACCGCCGACGCCCGCCCCCGCCATGATGAAGGTGTCCTTCAGCAGCGTCAGCCGCTGGATGCCGAAGCAGCCGAGGGCCGGAGCCCACAGGTACTTGCGCGCGTCCCAGGATGTTTCGGCGAATTCGTCGTCGGCGAAGCGCCTGCCCGCCTCGAGCACGCCCACCCGGTAACCCTTCTCGGTCAGGCGCAGCGCGGTCACGCTGCCGCCGAAGCCGGAACCGACGACCACCACGTCGTAGTCGAACGTCATCTGATCTCCACCACTTGTCGAAGTTGCTGCCGGGGACGAGGCGGGCCGGGTCACGAGACGAGCCTCGCGTCGAAGTCCGCGGGATCGAGCTTGCGCGTGTGCCACCGGTAGCTGGTGACGGTGCCCGGCCAGTTGTTGGTGATCCGCCCGGCCGCGTTGCGGTACCAGCTCGAGCAGAAGTTCCACGGCGTGCGGTCGAGGCGCTGTTGCAGCCGGTGATCGAAGCGGGCCTCGATGTCGGGACGCACCTCGAGTACGTGGCCCGGCCGCTCGGCGAGCCGCTGGACCGCCTGGCGGATGTAGCGGGCTTGCGATTCGATCATGTAGACGATCGAACCGACGCCGAGGTTGGTGTTCGGGCCGTAGATCAGGAACAGGTTCGGGTAGCCGGGCACCGTGATGCCTTGGTACGCCCTGGCGCCCTGCGCCCACTCGTCGGCCAGCTTGCGCCCGCCCCGTCCGGAGACCTGCATGGGCCAGAGGAATTCGGTCCCCTTGAAGCCCGTGCCGTAGACGATCGCGTCCACCTCGTGCAGCACGCCGTCGGCAGTGCGCACGCCCTCTGGGGTGACCTCGGTGATCGCAGTGGTCTCCACCGTCACGTTGGGCCGGGTGAGCGCGGGCAGGTAGTCGTTGGAGAACAGCGCCCGCTTGCAGCCGGCCGGGTAGTCCGGGGTCAGCTCGGCGCGCAGGTCCGGGTCCGCCACCTGGCGCCGAAGATGGCGCAGGCCGATCCGCGTCACCAGTTTGCGGATGATCGGCACGTCGACGATACCGAGGGCGAGGAACTCGCAGAACAGCCAGAACGCGAAGCGCTCGGTGAGGCGGGTCGGCGGCAGCAGCCGGAAGGCGCGATGGTGCCAGGCCTTGTACTCGACGTCCGGCTTCGGCATGATCCACGCCGCCGAGCGCTGGAACAGCGTCAGGTGCGCCACCGAAGGCGCGATCGCGGGCACGAACTGCACCGCGCTCGCGCCGGTGCCGATGACCGCCACCCGCTTGCCGGTCAAATCGGCCTGGTGATCCCACTCGGCGGAATGGAAGGCGGTACCGCGGAAGGTCTCCACCCCGGGGATGTCCGGCAGCGCTGGCCGCGAGAGCTGCCCGACCGCGGAGATCAGCACATCGCAGGTCAGCTGGGCGCCGTCGGCGGTGCGCACGGTCCAGCGTCCGGCGGCGTCGTCGAACTCCGCTTCGGTGACCTCGCTGCGGAACCGGATCTTGGGCAGCAGGTCGTGGTCGCGGGCGATGCCACGCAGGTAGGCGAGAATGTCCGGCTGCTGGGAGAACCGCTTCGGCCAATCGGTGCGCGGTGCGTACGAGTAGGAGTACAGCGGCGAGGGGATGTCGCAGCCCGCGCCGGGATAGGTGTTCTCCCTCCAGACGCCGCCGACGTCCTCGGCTCGCTCCAGGATCGTGACATCGTCCAGGCCCGCCCGCTGGAGTTCCATCGCCATGCCGAGCCCCCCGAAACCGGTACCGATGATGACGATCGAAGGTGTGCTCATGGTGACGACGCTATGGCCTGGACAGAGATCGCCGTCAAACACTCGAGGTCAGAAAATCAATACTTTCGGCCAAATCGTCGGTACGGCGCCATCACGCTGACCTCGAACGACAGAACGCCGTAGCCGATCGGCAGGGTGCCGCCCGCGATACGGACGATCGACCCGTCGCCCTCCGTCGCGACGCGGCGGAAATATGCCCGGCTCGGCCGCGCGCAGGCAGTAGTTCTGCTCGCCGGCCCCACACGGCGGGCACATCCCGCAGCTCCACGGGCCGTAGACGGCGACCGCGTCACCTACCGAGTGGCACACGCCCGCCGCCGAGATCTTCAGCAGGGACACAGACGCCGCTTCGACGCGCACCCCTATCCGAAGGAGCTCACGTTGTTCACTTGGTTCGACTGCGTATACCCGCTCTGCACGTACTCGATGCTGAACCCGCCGGAACTGTCCCAGGTGATCGGCGTCGATTCGGTGCCGACATTGGTCATCCACAAGATGTAGATCTCATGTCCGGCCTCGTATTCCGAGCTGGTCTGGCCCGGAGCCAGGACGAACAGTGATTTGGGCTTGTCCCATTCCTGCCGGTAGACCGACACGTATACGTCCGTGTCGTTGTACAGCTTGTACCAGCCGGGCGAGCTGCGGTCGACGGGTTGCCGCTGTTCGGTCAACGAGGACAAAGACACGGTCTTGCGCTTGGTCTGCATGCCGGTATCGGTCATCGGTCGTCTCCCTTCAGGGGTGCGCTCGGCGCACGGGGAATCGAGGCGCGCCCCTCGCCGAATTGCAGCGGAGATCGCGCCGCTTCGTGGTGCGGATCGGTCACCGGAGCAGAACGTGTTGTGGCTCTTCGGACGCTCGCACGGTGGCAGCATATGAATACGCCCCCGGCGCTTCCCTCACCTCTTTCGGATGAATTACCGCGGAGCGGAGTCGTTTGATCGCAATCAGGATCCAGTCGACGGAATTCGCTTCGGCGTCCGGCCGATTCTGCTGTACTCGCTCTCGGCGATTCGCCGTGGAGGAAGACTACGAGATCAGGGCAGCGTCACCGCCGGTGTCGCGCTGGGTAGCGGTGCGCTCACACAGTGAGGACGAGACCATGACTACCAAATATCAGATCATCAATTACGACACCGGACAGGCCCTCGGGGTCGACGGCCACGGGGATAGTGTGACCTTGCAGCAACGTGCGCCCGAGGATGCCGCCCAGTTGTGGAACGTACTGGTCAATGCCGAAGAGGATGACTTGGACATCGTCAACACGAAAACCGGCGGTTATCTCTCGGCCACCGGTTCGAATGGCCAACTGATGTGTGGCGCCGAGCGTTTCGGCTGGGATCTGCCCGAGTTCCCCGAGATATCCCCGATCGCCACCAGTGATGACAGATCCGTAATCGGCATCTACTTCAACAATCGACCACAGTTGATGCCCAACCTGACGCCCGATCATGAACGCGACAATGAGAGGTGGATATTCCATCAGGTGTTGTAGCAAGCCACCGTCTCGAACATCCCCGGACGCGTTCGCGCGGATTCCAAAATCGGCATGCGGCCCTCGCGCCCCAGCGTCGCAACGGTAAACCTTCTCGTCGATGTCAAGGCAAGACCCCGCGCGGTGGGACCGTCGTCGCGCCTCGATCCGGCCGTAGGCGAGGCCGGGTCATCCGGGTGCCACGAGCGATCCCGAGCGGGGTCGTTCGCAAGACTTCAGCCCAGGTGGGCGCCTGCTGCCTTCGCGATTTCATCGAGGGCACGCACTGTCTCCGATTCCGGGGCGCCGGCAGGCCGAAGAGCAAGCGCTGCGCTCCGGCCTCGGCATAGCCGTCGATCAGTGCCGGATCGGTCGCCACAAACGCGACGGTCACCGGCAGGCCGCTGCCGCGCAGCGGGGACGAGGAGCAGTGGCGGTACGCACGAACGATCGCCTCCAGCGGAGTCGCTGGCCGGAGCACACGCTGACCGCGTTCGTTCCCTTCGCTCGGTTGTCGCCATCGGCGTCACTCGCCCGGGAACAGGTGGGTGCGGAGGAATTCGATCTGGTCGGTGACGACGTCTTCGACAGCCGGTGGGTGATACACCGTGAAATGGTCGGCGTCATAGTGTTCGAGTGTGCCCTGGGGGACAGCGGCGGCGACCTTCTCGGCGATCGCCGGATCGATGAGGTTCTCCCGGTCGCAGGCGCACACCAGTAGCGGGCACCGGACGCGGGGCGCTCGGGAGGCGGCGTTGTAGAACAGCATGCCCAGCCCGGAGGCGGCGGTGATGCGGTTGTCGAACCGGTATTCGGAGGGAGTGACCGACAGCCAGCCTTCCAGCGCGCCAGGCTGATCGACGAAGGCCCGTTCGCCCGGCCGCCCGACGATCGGCACGTACCTGCGAGGCAATCGCAGCGCGGCGCGGATCAGGTCGGAGGTGATCGGTGCGGTGAACCGGGCCAGGTGGCGTACTCCGGCCCGGGAGACGACCGCTCGCCCGCTGAAGACGGGGCACTGCACGACCGCGGCGGCGAGATCGTCATGGCGAGCCGCGGCGGTCAGAACGTGGCTGGCGCCGAACGACGTTCCCCACAGCGCGATTCGGCCGCCATCGATCTCGGGCCGGGCGCGAGTGAACGCGAGGGCCGCGTCGACGTCCGCGGCATAGCGTCGCTGGCTGATCATTTGACGGGGCCGCCCTCCCGATTCGCCCAGATGGCGAAAGTCGAACGCCACCACGGCGATTCCGGCCTCGGAGAACCACTTCTCGTACTGGCCGAGCATCATCTCGTGCGTTGCTCCGCCGCCGTGGACGAGCACGACGGCCGGGTGGGGGCCCGGACCCGCAGGCAGGGTCAGCCACGCGGCGCACGTGTCGCGGCCGGACGGGAAGGATGTGCGGACGGTCATCATCACTCCATTCAGGTACGTTGTACGTAAACCGTCCACAGTTAAACACGTACGATGTACTTGATCAAGGAGTGGGATGCCCGCGCCTCGCAAATTCACGCTCGACCAGCTGCAAACCGCCGCGCTCGAGCTGGTCGACAATGACGGATTGGCCGGTTTGACCATGCGCAGCCTGGCAGGCGCGCTCGGTACCGGCGCGATGACGATCTACAACTACGTCGACGGACGGGAAGGCCTGGAACAGCTCGTCACCGGCGCCGTCATGGCCCAGGCGCGGTGGGACTCCGATCCGGGCGGCGGGTGGGAGGAGCAAGTCACCGCGATCGCCGTGGGGACGTGGCGCGCCGTCCGCGCGCATCCCAACGCCATCCCCCTGATCCTCACCCGCCGCAGCCTCGACGAGGACACGCTGCGGCCCGCCGAAGCTCTACTGCGTGCCCTCGCCCGCGGCGGCATGTCCGGGCGCCGCCTGCTGATCGCGTTCCGGGCGGTGTCGGGCGTGATCGCCGGCTCGGCCCAAGCCGAACTCGCAGGCCCGCTCGCGGCCGCACGCGGTGACGACGCCCGCACGGTCACCGACCGGATCACCGGCCTGCCGGCCCCGCGCTTCGCGAAACTGATCGAAATCGCCCACGCCGCGCTGGACAGCGACCCCGAGGACGAATTCCGTGCCGCACTACACATCATCCTCGCCGGTTTGCGGCACGATCGCGAGTGACGGCGCCGTCAGCGTCCGCGGCGATTACCGTGTGTCTCGTCTGGTGACGACCGTGTCGTCGGAAAAACGTGGATTCCGTCGTGAATTCGTCAGTCCCCGAAATGGCAGTGGGCCGACGCGGATACAGCCCGGCCGGTCCGCTCAGCGTTGACGCCAGCTCAGCGGGCCCGGCAGGTCGACACTGTTCTTCTTACTGCGGGAGTTCCAGGACCACGGGCCGATCTTGATACTCCACGAGGACAGACCCGATTGGGTGAAGTTCAGTTTCAGCGGCCCGAAGGATTTGCGCTGACGGTATCTGACGGGCATGAGCAGCTCTCCTGACTCGCTGGCAGGGTAACCGATCCGGTTATCCCACATGGCTTTCGATCAACAGGATTGACCGAATGCCCGCCCGCAAACCCGCATACGGGTGTGGCCGGTGGAAGTCCGCATCGAGACCATGCGCCGATCGGACCGGGAGCCGAAGCCCCCGCGAAGAGAGCACGGGCCCGGCGCCGGTGCCGACCGCTATTTCGTCTGCGCGAGCTACCTCGCGTCGACCGCGCTCAACACGCGAGAGCCGGCGGCGGGGCCCAGTTGTGCGCCTGCCTGCGGGTAGGTCGGATACTCGATGCCCGAGATGTACTGAACCGTCCGCACCACCTGGCAGGAGTAGCCGAATTCGTTGTCGTACCAGACATACAGGATCGCCGTGTCGTCCTCGACGATGGTGGCATTGGCGTCGATGATCGACGCGGCGCGCGATCCGATGAAGTCGCTGGAAACCACGTCCGTGGCGGCGGTGTAATCGAGGTTTCGGCTCAACGGCCCGGCGAGCGAAACCTGACGGAGGTACTCGAGCACATCGCTCTTCGTCGTTTTCCGCTGGAGTTGCAGGTTCAAGATCGCAACGGATACGTCGGGGGTGGGCACCCGGATCGAGTTGCCGGTGATCTTGGCCTCGAGATCCGGCAGTGCCTTCGCGACCGCGGATGCGGCGCCGGTTTCGGTGAGCACCAGATTGAACGGCGCGGACCGGCCGCGACGGTCCGCCTTGTGATAGTTGTCGAGAAGGTTCTGGTCGTTGGTGAACGAGTGCACCGTCTCCACGTGCCCGCGGATGATGCCGTACTCGTCGTCCATGGCCTTGAGCGGCGGAACGATCGCGTTGGTGGTGCACGAGGCGCACGAGAAGATCCGTTGCGACAGGTCCAGGCTGCGGTGGTTGACGCCGTGCACGATGTTCGGAACGTCGCCCTTACCGGGCGCGGTGAGCACGACTTTCGCGATGCCGGGTCGCAGATGCTGCGACAGCCCGGCACGATCACGCCACCTGCCGGTGTTGTCGATCAGGATGGCGTCGTCGATCCCGTATTCGGTGTAGTCGATCGTCGTCGGATCATCGCTGTAGATGAACTTGATCACGTTCCCGTTCGCGGTGATCGTGTCATTGTCGGTATCGACCTTGATCGTGCCGTTGAAGTGACCGTGCACCGAATCCCGGCGAAGCAACGACGCGCGCTTGGCCAGGTCGTCGTCGCCTCCTCTGCGTACCACCACGGCTCGCAGGTTCAACCCGTTGCCGGATCCGGCCTTCTCGATGAGCAGGCGGGTGACCAGGCGACCGATGCGGCCGAAGCCGTAGAGGACAACATCTCTCGGGCCTGGTGACCGAGCCTTGTTGCCGTCGGTCACCTCCGCCAGCACCGCTGCGGTGAACTCGCGGATCGACAGTCCCCGGTCGTCGGTGCGGTAGGTCATGACCAGTTGACCGAGATCGATCTTGCAGGGTCCCAGATCCAGCTCGCTGAGCACTTGCAGGAAGGGAAGGGTCTGGTCGACCGACAATTCTTCGCCCTCGATCTGCCTCGCGAAGCGGTGCGTCCGCAGGATGCTGATCACCGACTTGTTCACCAGTGACCGGCTGTGCAGCAGGATCGTCACGCCTTTCCTGCGATACAACGTGCCGATGATCGGAATCATCGCCTCAGCGGCGGCTTCCTGAGCGTTCCAGCGGTCAAGATGTTCGGTAGTCAACGCAGGCCCTCGGATTTCCTCGATTTTTTCGCCGTATCGATGCTAATGAGGGCCTCGATATCACCGAGGCCGGATACCCACTGGTGAGATCGCCAGGTGGTGACGCACTCGGGCGCAGATCCTGTCGTACTCGTAATCCGTCGACCGAAGCGAGCGGGAGACACCTCAGCAGTTGGTCGGGGCGGGCTCGCCGCGAACCCGGGCTTCGAGCCACAGCAGCACCGCGGGCGCTCCCAGGACCGCTGGAGTCAAATGCTCGAGCGCGGACTCCGGTTCGACCGTAGGCACCCGCAACGTCTGCACCCGCACCCCCGCCGCGCACCAACGGCGCATGGTGTTGTCGATCGCATCGACCGGAATCTGCCGGTCATCCGGCGAATGCCATTCGAAGATCGGTATTTCCGGCACCCCGACGTAGAGTTCCAAGCTGTTTTCCTCCAACACCGACCGGGCTTCTCGGTTGTCGAAGATCGCGGTGTCGGTGACGTAGTCCCGCGCGCTGCCGTTGATGCCCGCGATGAGGATTTCGTTGCTGCAACCGTTGGCCATGGCCGCACCGACCTCGAGGCCGCGCGGGTTGAGGTACGAGCTGGTCGGCAGCCGGTCCGGGTACTCCCGCTCCAGACCGATCGCCGCCGCCATGGCCAACCCGAACGAAGGGTGCGGGTCCAAGCCCAGCGCCTCGGCGATGGTCACCAGATTCATCGGAGCACCGCCGATTGCCGCGCCCGCGAGCTTCAGGTCGGGTGCGTACGTCGGCTGCAACGCGGCTGCCCACGCGGTGGCCAAGCCGCCGCCGGAGTAACCGGCCAGGACCGTTGGGCTGTGTTGTACGGCGAATGCGGGTAGCCGCTGCACTGCTCGGATGCCATCCAAGACGATCTGGCCGCCCAGACGCGCGGCCCCGAGAGCGAACTGCGGTCCGAGGTGGTCCGGCAGCGCGACACTCCAGCCCTGCGCCAGCACCACGTTCAAGATCGGCGTGGTCGCCACCAGATTCAGGTCGTCGCTGTACAGCTTGTGCGATATCGCGCAGTCGGTGCCGAGCGCATTGATGAAGTGCTGATAGGACAGCAGTGGCCCATCGGGCCGCCGGCCGAAGGGCGTGAGAACCGTGGTCGTCGCCGCGATCGGCGCTCCACGCGAGTTGGTGGATCGGAACTTGACCAGTGTGACGGTGGAGCCGGGGAAGAGGGCCAGCGGCGGCATCGCGCGCACGTCGAGCACTTCGCCCGGTTGGTGTGCCGCCAGATCCGCCGGGGCGGCGTAGAACGGATCCGGGTCGGGGCGCGGATACAGTGGGTCCGCGGTGGCGATCGTTGCCAGGAGCAACCCGAGGGCTGCACCGCCGATCACACCGAGCGCACGAGCTGTGCCGCTGCGTCTGTTGCCGGAGAAACGAGTAAATCGCCGGATCACAACCTCGACCTCCAGTAGTTCGACGTTTGTCAACAGTCGGCTTCCATCCAATGCCGAGTCTTTGGCAAATCTTCAGCGACACGCCGGACGCGAAGCCGTAGGCCGGTCCCCGTCTCGTCCGTCGACCGGGCACTGGTCACACCCCGGGCCGCGATCATCAACGGCGCATCGCATTGGGCGGGCTGCGGGTGAGGAGCGGGCCAGGCGTCACCGGCAGGCCGCTGACCAGGGCTTTCCCAGGCGGCCCCGTGGGGGATCGATGACCCGTGCGGCGCCGGGGAAGCGTCAGGCCATCGGCACTTTCGGCCCAGTCGTTCCGGGCCCGCGTCGTCACCGCGGTCCCCAATGGTGGTGTTGGCGCTACCTCCTGCCGGGTAGCGCGCGCGACCGTGATTCGGGCGCGCGGGGTATGGGCCGCGCGGATCCGGCTTCCTACGCTCGATCTGGCCGAAAACACGAACTGAACAGGAGAAATGTCTTCATGAGCGCAATGCGGCGACATCGCCGAAGGATCGCGCTGGCCGGTGTCGGGCTGCTGGGCGCGCTCGTAGTCCAAGCATGCGGCACCGACACCGGCGACGGCGAACCAACCCGCAAGGAGAGGTATCGGACCGTCACTCAGGCTCTCGACACGCTGGTCCGCAACGGTTTCCCGGGCGCGCAGGTCACCATCGACGGCCCGGATGGTCACCGGGTGCTGACCGCCGGCGCGGCGGACCTGGCCACCGGAGTGCCCATCGCCGACGACGCCCGAGTCCGGATCGGCAGCAATACCAAGACCTTCGTCGCTACTGTCGTGCTGCAACTGGCCGCCGACGGCAAGGTCGATCTCGAGGCGCCGATCGAACGCTTGTTACCGGGCGTCGTGCAGGGCAATGGCAATGACGGCAATCGCATCACGGTCCGCCAACTGCTCCAGCACACCAGCGGCCTGCCGGACTACCTTGCCGGCGGCGATCCGGATCTGACAGCTGCCGCGAGCACCCCGCAGCTGCGGGCCGATGCCGACGAAATCCGCTGGGCCCATTACGAACCCGCGGACCTGGTGCGAATCGCCCTGTCGATGCCGCCCCGATTGGAACCGGGGGAGCGTTCGGTCTATACGAACACCAACTACATTCTGCTCGGCATGCTGATCGAGAAGATCACCGGCCACTCGGCGGAGGCCGAGATCGCCGGCCGCATCCTGGAACCGCTGGGCTTGCGCGACACCTACTTCCCCGATGCGCACGAGATCGGCATCCGGGGGCCGCATCCGCGCGGATATCAGCAAACCGACAGCCGGCGTATCGATTTCACCGATCTGGACCCGTCCTGGGCGGGCACCGCAGGCGCGATGGTCTCCACCCCCGACGACCTGAACCGTTTCTTCACCGCCCTGCTCGCCGGGAAGTTACTGCGCGCAGCGCAATTGGCCGAGATGAAACAGACCATCCCCTGGGACCGCGGCGAACCCGGTTCCGGATACGGCCTCGGCCTGATTCACCACCCGGTCTCCTGTGGCAAGGAGGTGTGGGGCCACGGCGGCAGCATCCCGGGCTTCGCAACCCGCAACGGCGTGGCGTCCGACGGCACCGCCGTCGTGGTGACGGTCAATCAGCTCCCGGTCGATACGGCCGCCTCGGACGCGGTGTCGAAGCTGTTCGATGCCGCCGTCTGCGCCCGATGAGGAGATTATTCGTGTCTCGACACAAGCTGCCGCGGGTACTGGGCACTCCGGTAGCGTTCGCGGTCACCGGGCTCGTCGCCGCGGTGGCGTTCACGACGACCGCCGTCGCCGATCGGGCCGGCGCGGCCGAGCCCTTGGACCGCTACCACCACCAGCCGCTCACCTGGAAGTCCTGCGATGCACCAGGTCTCGACGGCATGGGCGCACAATGCGCCGATGTGACGGTGCCCCTGGATTACGCTGCGCCGCAAGGCTCTACCATCACCGTCGCCATCTCCCGCATCGCCGCGACCGACCCGGCCCAGCGGCGTGGCGTCATCCTCTCCAACCCGGGCGGTCCGGGCGGTGCCGGCCTGGACTACTTCGTCGACACGAGCCAGGCCATGGCCCCCGAGGTCCGCGCCCGCTACGACCTGATCGGCATGGACCCGCGCGGTGTCGGGCGCTCCTCGCCGGTGAACTGTCACTGGCCGCACGGTTTCGGCCTGCAGTTCGCTGGTGTAGATGCCGAGGGATTCGCCGAATCCGTCGCCGATCAAGCCGATCTGGCGGCGCGCTGCGCCGACGCCGAGGGGGAGCGACTGCCGCACTTCACCACCCGCAATACCGCTCGCGACATGGATGTCATCCGTACCGCACTCGGCGAAAGCAAGATCAGTTATCTGGGCACCTCCTACGGTACCTACCTGGGTGCTGTGTATATGCAGATGTTCCCGGAACGTTCCGACCGCATGGTGCTGGACGGCGCTGTGGACCCGTACCGCTACGGCGCGGTCGGCATGGTGCAGGACATGGGCTCACCCAACGAGGCCGCGCTCGACGCCTGGGCGGCGTGGACCGCCCAACGCGACGACGAATACCACCTCGGCACCACCGGTGCCGCCGTTCGCGGTCTGGTCGAGCGGCTCATCGAACACGCCGCCGCCCACCCGATCCGGATCGGCGACTACGACATCGACGAGCATTCCCTGCCCCTGGTGTTGTACATCGCGTTCGATTCGCCCCGCGGCTACGGTGTTGCCGCGAAACACACCCGGGACCTGGCCGAGGCCGCCGAAGGCAGACCGGTACGACCGGACGAAGACCTGGCGGGCAAGCTGGCCATGATCCTGCGCGCCCAGCCCCGCGACATGTCACCTCAGATGGCAATCCTCTGCGGAGACATCGGCGCACCCCGGGACCCGGACTGGTACCGGCGCAATATCGAAGCATCCCGCGCCACCCAGCCGGTCTTCGGCGCGTTGGCGAACAACATCACGCCGTGCGCGTTCTGGGCTCCGCCCGCCGAACCGCCCACCGTGATCGGCAATTCAGTGCCGAACCTGATCGTCCAGGCCACCGGCGACACCCGGACCACTTTCGGTGGCGCACTCGCCATGCACCGGGCGCTCACCGGCTCTCGCATGGTCACGTTGCAAGACGTCGCCATTCACTCGATCCTCGGCCGCTACCCGAATGCCTGCGTCTACGACGCTGTGAACAGCTACCTGGCTGACGGCGCTCTGCCCGCCGCCGACCTCACCTGTCGCGACGACTGATCATCCGGCATTCAGATAGGCGAGCACGGCCAGCACCCGCCGGTGCCCCACCTCGTCGGCGAAGAGGCCCAGCTTGGCGAAGATGCTCCGAATGTGTTTGAGCACAGCACCTTCGGTCACCACGAGGCGCTCGGCAATGGTCGCATTGTCGAGCCCCTCGGCCATGAGCGCCAGCACCTCGCGTTCGCGTGGGGTCAGCGCGGACAGCGGATCGTCGGTCTTGCGCCACACCAGCAGCTGCGAGATCACTTCCGGATCCATGGCGGTCCCGCCCTCGGCGACCCGCCGCAGCGAATCCAGGAATCGATCCACCTTCCCGACCCGTTCCTTGAGCAGGTATCCGATCCCGCCCGCCCCGTCGCCGAGCAGTTCGGCGGCATAGCTGCGCTCGACCCAGGCCGAGAGCACCAGCACCGGCAGGCCGGGGTGAATCTCGCGGGCCCGAACCGCCGCTCGCAATCCGTCATCGGTGAAGGTGGGCGGCAGACGCACATCCACGACCACGGCATCGGGCCGGTCGGCGTTCACCACCGAGAGAAAGTCCTCCGCATTGTCCACCGCGGCGACCACCTCGATCCCCGCCGTCTGCAACAGCAACGCCAGCCCTTCCCGCAACAGGGCGTCATCCTCGGCGATCACAACCCGCACGGCAGCTCCACCCGAACCACAGAAGGCCCACCCGCCGGACTGCTCAGCGCCATTCGCCCGTCCAGCGCTTCAGCCCGCCGCCGAATCCCGGCCAGCCCGCCACTCTCGATCTCTCGTGCCCCGCCCACCCCGTCATCCCGCACCTCGACGGCCAGCAGCCCGGCATCGCCTCCGAGGAATACCCGAAGATGTTCGGCTCCGGAATGTTTGGTCGCATTGGTGATCGCCTCGGAGATGACGAAATACGCGGCCGCTTCGACGGCCGCCGGCCACCGAGCCCCCGCATCCGCTGCCTCGTTCCTGCCGTGGCACACTGCGACGGCGCCGTCGAGATCGAGTTCGACCGGAATCGGGGAGCGCGCGGCCAACGCCGAAATCGCGCTCGTCAGACCACGATCCGCGAGCACCGGCGGATACACCGTCCGCACCACATCGCGGAGTTCGGCCAACGCGGCCTCGGCGGTGTCCTGCGCCTTGCGGACCAGGTCGGACGATGCGGCCGGATCCCGTTCGCGCAATTGGTCGGCCAGCCCGAGCTGCATGATGACCGCCGCGATCCGCGCCTGCGCGCCATCGTGCAGATCCCGCTCGATGCGTCGCAGTTCCGCCCCATGCGCATCCAGCGCGGCGGCCCGGGTGGCGGTCAACTCCGCCACCCGCACCGCGAGTTCGGTGCCCGGCGCCGGGCCGAGCAGCGTCCGCGCCAGCAGCGCCTGCCAGCGGGCCACCGTGGGCAGCCGAAGGACCAGGACCGCCAAGGGAATCGCGATGAGGGCGCTGAACCCGGCCAGCGGCCAGGAATCGACCACGAAGCCGAAGTTGTCGACGGTGCCCGGCGGTGCGATCTGCCAATAGACCGGAATCGCCAGCTGATTCAGCACACCCAATGGCAGTGCGATCGAGAACAATGCCACCACCATGCCAGGCACCCCGTGCACGCACAGCCACGCGATATCCCGGCCGTTCGCCGGATCCCCGAAGGCACTGGCCAGTCGTTGCCGCAGGCCGCCGGTCATCGGCCTATACGCCACCACGATCGGCGCGCCCAGCCGCTTGCCGGCCCGCCGCCGTTCGAACCCGGACAGCGGCCGGATCAACCGCAGGTACTCGGGAATCGCCGGAATGCCCACCCCGCCGAGGCTGGTGACCGCGACCACGAACAAACCGGCCGTGGCGAACGTGGCCGCCACGCCGGTGGCGCCGCCGACCAGCAAATAGCCGATGCTTCCCGGCAGTGCCCCCAGCCGACCGGCGACCGACCGCCGCACGGCCACGGGTCCGCGCTCCTGCATCGGATCGGCACTCATCCCACCAATCTACTGACCGCGGGATCGGCCCCCGCCGTGGAGATCGCGCGGCGGTCAGCGCTGCTTGCCGCCGCATTCCTGTATATGCGGCGCTGGTCGTTGTCGATCTGCTTTCACGCCTTCGCCCGCTCGGCGCGCATTCGCGCGTGGTGCGGGCGGCCGGCCCTTCGTTCTCACGGCTCAGCTTGGGGTGGGTGACCAGGCGACGCCGGGAAGCGCGCCGGCTCCGATGGCTGCCTGCGCCGCGTACCCCGGCTCGCTCTCTGCGAGCAGTCGGTGAAGCGGCAAGGCTCGAGGCCCGAGCTGCCGAGCAGGGCGACAGTGCCGTGAGCAGCGACGGAAGGTTCGACTCCGCCTCGACGATCGCTGTGCGTGGCCGGTTTCGGCGCACCGGCTCAGCCGGGTTCAACGCGGGACGGTGGCAGGCCGCTGACCAGGCCTTTCCCGGGCGGCCGGGCGGAGGGATCGACACCCCGCCCGGACCGCATAGGATTTCTATCAGCTTCCGGCTGGTGAATCGGGGATTTCCGGTGGTCTCACTAGAATGGGGCGACCGTATTCGTCCGCTTCCGGGAGTCAGTCGTGACCATCCAGCCCGTTCGCCTGTTCGGCGATCCCATCCTGCGTGCCCGCGCCGCGGAGGTCACCGCGTTCGACCGCGAGCTGCGGCAGCTGGTGACCGACCTGACCGAGACCATGCACGACGACGGCGGGGTCGGGATGGCCGCGCCGCAGATCGGGGTCGGGCTGCGGGTGTTCGTCTACGACACCGGCGACGCCGCGGGTCATCTGGTGAACCCCCAGTGGGAGGTCGTCGGCGACGAGGAGCAAGTCGGCCCGGAAGGCTGTCTGTCGATTCCCGGCGTGCGCTACGACACCCGCCGGGCCTTGCGCGTGCGGGCCTCCGGGGTGGACGTCGACGGCGCGCCGGTCGCTTTCGAAGCGGAAGGGCTGCTGGCGCGGTGCGTGCAGCACGAAACCGATCATCTCGACGGGGTTCTGTTCATCGATCGCCTCGACCCGGCCCAGCGCAAGGAGGCGATGCGGGTGATCCGCGAATCCGATTGGTTCGCCGCCGGATTGACGGTGCGCCCGGCACGCTCGATGAGCGGTGCGGGCCGGCCCAACCCGTTCGGGGCCGGCCACTGATGCGCGTCGTCTTCGCGGGGACTCCGGAACCGGCGGTCGCGTCGTTGCGGCGTCTGTTGGAATCGGCGCGGCACGAGGTCGTCGCCGTGGTGACGCGGCCGGACGCGGTGGCCGGGCGCGGCCGGAAGGTGACCAGGTCGCCGGTCGGCCGGCTGGCCGACGAGCACGGCATCCCGGTGCTGACCCCGGCGCGGCCGTCGGAGCCGGAATTCGTCGCGCAGCTCACCGAACTGGCGCCGGACTGCTGCCCGGTCGTCGCCTACGGCGCGCTGTTACCCCAGTCGGTGCTGGACATACCGCGCTTCGGCTGGATCAACCTGCATTTCTCGCTGTTGCCCGCCTGGCGGGGTGCGGCGCCGGTGCAGGCCGCGATCGATGCGGGCGACGAGATAACCGGCGCCTCCACCTTCCAGATCGAAGCCGGGCTGGACACCGGCCCGGTCTTCGGCATGGTGACCGAGAAGATCGCCGTCACCGATACCGCAGGAGGCCTCCTGGAGCGGTTGGCCGACAGCGGCGCCCGTCTGCTGGAAGCGACGCTCGACGGGGTGGAAGACGGGAGTTTGCAGGCGGTGCCACAGTCGACGGAAGGCGTCTCGTACGCGCCCAAGGTCGGCGTGGAGGCCGGGCACGTGCGCTGGGATCAACCGGCGCTGGCCATCAGCAGGCGCATTCGCGCGGTCACCCCCGCTCCGGGGGCATGGACCGAGGTCGGCGGCACCCGGCTGAAGCTGGGGCCGGTCGAGTTGGTGGAGGAGGAGTTGCCGGAACGCGTGATCGAGGTGCGCAAGTCCGGTGTGTTCGTGGGCACTGCCACCACCGCCGTGCGGCTCGACCAGGTGCAGCCGCAAGGCAAACGCATGATGGCCGCGCTCGACTGGGCGCGCGGCGCCCGCCTGCAACCGGGCGCGGTGGTCGAATGACGCGCGGCAATCGGCCCGGTGACGGCAACGCACGCGACCGGCGGCGGGAGGAACGAGAATCCGCGCCGAACCGCTCCGCGGAGGCAGGCCGGGCGCGCGCGCAGGGCGGCGGACGGCAGCAGGACGGCGCCGGCCGGTCGCAGGCGACCGGCCGGCGTTCCGGCGGCGGACGAGCCGAGGCGGGTGGTGGTGATCGCGATCGCGACGAACGGCGCACCGCCACCGGACGACGCTCCGCGGCGAGCCGATCGGACCGTTCCGCCGGCGGTCGCCCGGCTGCGCAAACGGCACCGCGCCAAGGCGCCAAGGCCGCGGGGCGAGCGCACCGTGGCGAACCCGCCGATCCGCCGCGGTCGGTCGCCAGAGATGTGCTGCGGGCGGTCCGGGAGCGCGACGCCTACGCCAATCTCGTTCTGCCCGCCTTGCTGCGCGAACGAGGCTTGTCGGGTCGAGACGCCGCACTGGCCACCGAACTCGCTTACGGCGCGTGCCGCTCACTGGGACTGCTGGACGCGGTGATCGCCGAAGGCGCGGGCCGGTCGATCGAGGAGATCGACGGACCCCTGCTGGACGTGCTCCGGCTGGGCGTCTACCAGTTGTTGCGCACCCGGATCGGCGCGCACGCCGCCGTCGACACCTCCGTCGCGCTGACCCGTGCCGAATTCGGCGCGGGCAAAGCCGGTTTCGTCAACGCCGTGCTCCGGCGAGCGGGGGAGAAGACCCCCGAGCAGTGGGTCGATGCACTCGCGCCCGCCGATCCCGTCGGCCGGTTGGCGTTCGAGTACGCCCATCCCACCTGGATCGCGCAAGCCTTCGCCGACGCGCTCGGCGCGCGAGCGACGGAACTGCGCGACGTGCTCGCCGCCGACGACGCCCGCCCGCTGGTGCACCTGGTGGCCCGCCCCGGCGACATCACCGCGGAGGAACTCGCGCTGGTCACCGGTGGCGAGGAGGGCCGCTGGTCGCCGTACGCGGTCTACCTCGACGGTGGCGATCCGGGCAAGCTGGAGCCGGTCCGCGAGGGCATGGCGGCGGTGCAGGACGAAGGCAGCCAGCTGGTGGCGCTAGCGCTGCTCGGGGCTCCGCTCGACGGACCGGATACCGGTCGCTGGCTCGACCTGTGCGCCGGACCGGGCGGCAAGGCCGCGCTGCTGGGCGCGATCGCCGGGATCGATGGCTTCCGGGTGGACGCCGTCGAGCCCGCCGCGCACCGCGCCGAACTGGTCCGCAAGGCCGTGCGCGATCTGCCGGTGGACGTCCATGTCGCCGACGGCCGTGCCAGCGGACTGGCCCCGGGCTACGACCGCATCCTCGTGGACGCCCCGTGTACGGGCCTCGGGGCGCTGCGCCGCAGGCCCGAGGCGCGCTGGCGGCGCACTCAGGAAGACGTTCGCGACCTCGTGGTGTTGCAGCGTGAATTGCTCACCGCCGCATGGGGTTTGCTGCGCCCCGGCGGCGTCGTGGTGTACTCGACCTGCTCGCCGCACCTACCGGAGACGGTGTCGATCGTCGCCGACGCCGTGCGCCGCCTCGGCGCCGAGCAACTCGACACCCGTGAGTTGCTGCCCGGTGTCACCGATACCGGCGACGGACCCGGAGCGCAGCTGTGGCCGCACCGGCACGGCACCGACGCCATGTTCCTGGCCGCTCTGCGCAAACCCCGCTGAGCGGCGTTCCATTCGTCCAAGCCGGGCGCGTCGTCCTGCCGCACCCTGGGAGGATGACGATGACCTGGCAGGACGTGGTCCGGATGGCGTCCGGGCTGCCGGAGGTGGCGGAGTCCACCTGGTGGCGCAGCCGGCGCTGAAGGTCGCGGGCAAGGGGTTCGCCCGGCTGCGCAGCGAGGCCGATCTCGTCTCGGCCTGCGACCTGGCCGAGAAGGAGGCGCTGCTCGTCTCCGGCGATCCGGCCTTCTACACCACACCGCACTACGACGGCTACGCCTACATCCTGATCGACCTCGATCTTGTAGCGCCCGGCCACCTGCGGGAACTGCTCGATGCCGCGTGGTGGCTCACCGCTCCGGCGAGAGTGTGCAGGCTCCGCGCGCACGACGCCCGATGAGACCACTCATTCCCGGCTGGATTGCTCCCGCAGCCGCGCAAGGGTTTTCGCGAGGATGCGCGAGACGTGCATCTGCGAGATGCCCATCTGCTGCGCGATCTGCGTCTGGGTCATCGATTCGAAGAACCGCATGGTGAGGATGCGCCGTTCCCGCTCGGGCAGCCCGGCCAGCAGCGGGCGGATCGCGACGTATTCCTCGACCCGATCGAACTGGGATTCCTCCTCGCCGAGCGTGTCCAGCAGCGAAGCGTCGGTATCACGGCCGAGCGTGGCGGCGTCGATCGAACTCGGCTGGTAGGCGTTGCCCGCGATGACCGCCTGGGTCACCTCGTCCGGATCGACGTCCAGCTCCGCGGCGATCTCCTTCGCCGTCGGCGAGCGGCCGAGGGACTGGGAAAGACTGTCGATCGCCGCGCCGATGCGTAGGTGAGTTTCCTTCACCCGGCGCGGCACACGCATCGCCCAGGTGTTGTCGCGGAAGTATCGGCGAACCTCGCCCATGATGGTGGGCACCGCGAAAGACAGGAAATTCGAGCCGCGCTCCACGTCGAAGCGATCCACCGCGTGCACCAAGCCGACCCGTGCGACCTGGGTGAGGTCGTCGAACGGCTCACCACGCCCACTGAACTTGCGGGCGATGTGGTCGGCGAGCGGAATGCAGCGGCTGATCAGTTCCGCGCGCAGCGCGCTGTGCCGTGCTGTGCCGCGTTCGCTGGCCGCCAGCTGCCCGAAGAGCAAACCGACGTCGTCGTATCCGGGTACCGTGCCCGCCGCTTCCAGGGCTTCGTCGGCATCGGCGGCGTCCTCGGTGGTCAGCGTGTCGGCGTCGTCCTCGCGTTGGGAGTCGTACACGGTGTTTTCGTCCGCCACTACGCCTTCCCCCGGACCCGACGGAACTCGACCGTCGTCGGATATCCGGAAGTCGTCGTGTCGAACGAATCCTGTGTCGCGTCCACCGCGTCGGTGAGGGTGCGCAGCACATGCCACCCGAAGCTGCGCTGATCGGGCAGGCCCGGCTTCTCCGCGATGCCCTCGACCCGGACGAGCAACTCGTGGTCACCCACGGTGAACCGGCAGTTCAGGCTCGTTTCCGGGGCGGCGACCGCGATCAGCGTCGAGCAGACCTCGTCGACGGCCAGCCGGATGTCGGCCACCTCGTCCAGCGTGAAATCGCTGAGTAGGACGAGTGTTTCGGCGAGCCCACGCACGATGGGCAGTTGTGTCACCGACGCCGCCACCCGAATCTCCACCGGGGTGCTGTAGAGCCCCTGTTCCGCCGAAATATTGATCACCCTATGCAGGCTACCCACTCCCGCGCTGGGCAACCCTGGGTACCGTTAGACTCCGGCGTTGTGTCCAACCCGACTTACCCGCGTCCGGCCGCTCCGATGATCGCCCCCTCCATTCTGTCCGCCGACTTCGCGCACCTCGCGGACGAAGCCCAGGCCGTCGCAGGCGCCGACTGGCTGCACGTCGATGTGATGGACGCGCACTTCGTGCCGAATCTCACGCTCGGCCTCCCGGTGGTGGAGAGCCTGCTGAAGGCGACCGAGATTCCGCTGGACTGCCACCTGATGATCGAGGATCCGGGCCGCTGGGCGCCGCCGTACGCGGAGGCAGGCGCGCACAACGTGACCTTCCACGCGGAGGCGACCGACGATCCGATCGCGGTGGCCCGCGACATTCGCGCGGCGGGCGCGAAGGCGGGGCTCTCGGTGAAACCGGGCACGCCGATCGAGCCGTACTTGGAGATCCTGCGCGAATTCGACACGCTGCTGGTGATGAGCGTGGAACCGGGTTTCGGCGGGCAGTCGTTCATCCCGGAGGTGCTGCAGAAGGCGCGCATCGTGCGCAACCTGGTCGACTCAGGAGAACTGCGCCTGCTGGTCGAGATCGACGGCGGCATCAACGCCGACACCATCGAGGCGGCCGCGGCAGCCGGTGTGGACTGCTTCGTTGCCGGTTCCGCGGTGTACAGCACCGCCGACCCCGGGGCCACCGTGCAGAAGCTGCGTAGCCAGGCGGCCTCGGCGTGGTCGCACTGAACGGCCTTATCGGGCCCGGCTTCCGCGCACAGCGACCGCGCGGATCGTCTCGATCACCGCGCTGATCGGCGGGCGGCGACCGGCGACCTCGGGCGACCGGACCCACACGCGGTATCCGGTGCGCTCGTCGTCCGGTGACGGCAGCACCACCTGGCTGCCCGCGCAGGCCACCGCCGCGTACAGGCGGAAAAGTTCGGCCGAGACCGCCGGGGCGATCGTGTCGGGTCCTGCGGGCCCGGTGAGGAAGGTCCAGTGCCTGGCTCGCGGATGGTCGACGACCGGACCCGCGATTCCGTCCTGGACGAGGTGGCGCAGCACTCGCTCGCCGAGTTCGGCGGGCATGGTGACGGCGCCGTAGTCGACGCCGATCTGCAGCAGAATGCGATGTGAACCGGGATCCATCGATGCGGGTAACTGGAATTCGCGCCGATACCGTGAGCAGCGAATTTCCGGCGTCGAATCGAGAAATGTGGTCACACCGCGCCCCCAGCTGTGTCCGACCCGATTTGTTCCACTGTGTTCTCCGGCTTTCTCGAGGGATGAACATCGTGCGGCAGGCTTCCCGGTCGACCGCCACATGACCTGGTGGGGTGGCCCATCGGACTTGCTCTGGCGGGAAAGCTGAACGCGAGAAGTCGGCCGCGTAACGATATCGCTTCCCCTCTCATCGGAGCGCGAAATCTGCGTTATAACCGTGTTTCGTTCGGGTATCGAGTAGAAATCGGCAAACACTGGGGGATAAATAGATTCACGCGGTACGCGACCGTCTTCGAACGGATATTCCGTCCCGGGTTCGCGGGGTGATCGCGGCGCGTGTGGACAGCTTTCGTTCCATTTTCGATGAGGACCGGCCGGTTCCGGGTGGCTTGCCGCGCCCGGCGGTCCGCTTCCCGCGCGGCGGGCGCGCACCCGTCGCGCCCTCGGAGCCGCCCGGAACGCCGCTGTCTACCGCGCCTGCGCGTCACTAGGCTGAGGGCACGGGAATAGCGGCCGGTCTCCGCGCTGTTGCGCAACCGGAAGACAACGACGACAGGGAGTCAGGGCACATGTTCACAGGCATCGTCGAGGAGCTCGGCGAGATCGTCGCCAGCGAGCAGCTGACCGACGCCGCGCGGCTGACGATCAAGGGCAAGCTGGTGACCTCCGATGCCGGGCACGGTGATTCGATCGCCGTGAACGGAGTGTGCCTGACCGTCGTGGAGGTGGTCGGTGGCGACTCGTTCACCGTCGACGTCATGGCGGAGACGCTCAACCGCTCGAGCATCGGCAAGCTGGATGTCGGCTCGAAGGTGAATCTCGAGCGCGCCGCGGCGCTGAACAGCAGGCTGGGCGGCCACCTGGTGCAAGGGCATGTGGACGGCACCGGCACGGTGCTCTCGCGCACTCCGTCGGAGAACTGGGACGTGGTGCGCATCTCGCTTCCGGAGAACATCGCCCGCTACGTGGTGGAGAAGGGCTCGATCACCGTGGACGGCATCTCGCTCACCGTCTCGGGCCTCGGCGTCTCCGGTGAGCCCGCCGAATCGGGCAGCCGGGACTGGTTCGAGGTCTCGCTCATCCCCACCACCCTCTCGCTGACCAACCTCGGCTTCGCCACCGTCGGCACCACCGTCAATCTGGAAGTCGACGTGATCGCCAAGTACGTCGAACGCCTCCAGCAGCGCGGCTGACCGTGATCGCCCCGCTCGTCCTCGCCGACCCGGACGAGGGTGCGCGGCGACGGCGCGTGCGGGGCAGCTGTGCCATAGTGTCCTCATCCCAGCCGCTACGCCTGGGCGAAGTCCCGGTCGCCGGTGCACCCGCGGGCTCCGAGGCCGGTCGTATCGACATCGGTCCGGTCACCGAGCCAGTCGAGCCCGACCGATGCCCGCCCGTACCCGTACCCGTACCCGTACCCGCATCCGAGAAGCTCTCGCTTCCACCAGCCGGTAGGTGGGCGTGGCCGCCATCGCTCCCGCTCCGGACACACCGCGGCGCCCGGTCGCTTCGGTGCCGGACGTCGGGCAGCGGCATACATACGGGTCCGCTGATCCCAGCGCCGAGTGACCAGCGCACCTCGACCACGTCTTCCGAGCGAAGCGAGACCGCGCATGCGCCGTTCGCGCCAAGAGGGGGCCGCGAACACGCCGCGACGCAGTCGCGGCAAATCGAGCACAGTACTGTGGTGAGGCACCTATTTCGAGATGGAGCACAGCAGACGTGACCAGGTTCGACAGCATCGAGCGCGCAGTCGCCGATATCGCCGCCGGTAAGGCGGTCGTCGTCGTCGACGACGAGGACCGCGAGAACGAGGGAGACCTCATCTTCGCGGCGGAGAAGGCCACCCCCGAACTGGTCGCCTTCATGATCCGCTACACCTCCGGATACATCTGCGTGCCGCTCACGGGTGACGACTGCGACCGGCTCGGCCTGCCGCCGATGTACGCGATGAACCAGGACAAGCACGGCACCGCCTACACCGTCTCCGTGGACGCGCGCGAGGGCGTCACGACCGGGATCTCCGGCGCCGATCGCGCCACCACCATGCGGCTGCTGGCCGACGCCGATGCCAAGGCCGACGATTTCACCCGGCCCGGGCACGTGGTGCCGTTGCGCGCGAAGGACGGTGGTGTGCTGCGCAGGCCCGGTCACACCGAGGCGGCCGTGGATCTGGCGCGCATGGCCGGCTTGCGTCCCGCGGGCGTGATCTGCGAGATCGTCAGCCAGAAGGACGAGGGCCACATGGCCCGCACCGAGGAGCTGCGCGTCTTCGCCGACGAGCACGAGCTCGCGCTGATTTCGATCGCCGACATGATCGCCTGGCGGCGCAGGCACGAGAAGCACGTGGTGCGCGTCGCCGAGGCGCGGATCCCCACCGCGCACGGTGAATTCATGGCGGTCGGCTATCAGAGCATCTACGACGAGGTCGAGCACGTCGCGCTGGTGCGCGGCGACATCAGCGACGGCGAGGACGTCCTGGTGCGCGTGCACTCGGAGTGCCTGACCGGTGACGTCTTCGGGTCGCTGCGCTGCGACTGCGGCCCGCAGCTGGACGCCGCGCTGGAGATGGTCGCGGCCGAGGGGCGCGGTGTGGTGCTGTACATGCGCGGGCACGAGGGGCGCGGCATCGGTCTGATGCACAAGTTGCAGGCCTATCAGCTGCAGGATTCCGGCCACGACACGGTCGACGCGAACCTGGAACTGGGGCTGCCCGCCGATGCCCGCGATTACGGCACCGGCGCGCAGATTCTGGTGGATCTCGGCCTTCGCTCGATGCGCTTGCTCACCAACAACCCGGCCAAGCGGGTCGGCTTGGACGGCTACGGCCTGCGGATCACCGAGCGGGTGCCGATGCCGTTGCGTGCGAACGCGGAAAACCTGCGCTACCTGCGTACCAAGCGGGATCGCATGGGGCACGACCTGATCGGCCTCGACGAGCTCGATCTCGGCGAGACGGCGCACTGACCTGCGAACACACCGGAAAGGCGGACATCGATGAGCGGTACCGGGGTACCGACTTTCGCGCTGGCGGACGCCAAGGACCTCTCCTTGGGCATCGTCGCCTCGCGCTGGCACACCCAGATCTGCGACACCCTGCTGGCGAATGCCGAGCGGGTGGCCAAGGACGCGGGCGTCCAGCAGATCACGGTGGTGCGTTGCGCCGGCGCGATGGAGCTGCCGGTGGTGGCCCAGGAGCTGGCCAAGTCGCACGATGCGGTGGTGGCGCTCGGTGTGGTGATCCGGGGTGACACACCGCATTTCGAGTACGTCTGCGATGCGGTGACCGCGGGGCTCACCCGGGTTTCGCTGGACGAGGGCACGCCGGTCGCGAACGGAGTGCTCACCACGAACAACGAGCGGCAGGCCCTGGACCGAGCCGGGCTGCCGGAATCACACGAGAACAAGGGCGAGCAGGCGGCCGCCGCGGCGCTGGACGCCGCGTTGACGCTGCGCGCCCTGCGGCAGTCCGCGTAGCGATGCCGGTCGTCCGTATCTTCCGGAGGAACGCGGGCTCGCCCACGGCGGTCGGCGAGACGGCCGAGTGGGAGTTCGAAGTGCGGCCCCGGCGCGCGGTGCGGACGGCCTGGATCGTGGCGGTGCTGATCGCGGCCGCGTTCACCGTGGGCGGCATCTGGCTGCGCAGCGGGTCGACCGGCGTCAACTTCCGGGTGGCCGATCAGATCGCGATGATCGGGATCGGCCTGCTCGGCGCCGCGGCGGTGCTGCTGCTGACCAGGCCGAGGGTGCGCGCTGGGGCGCGGGGTGTCTCCGTGCGAAATATACTGGGGGACAACGATTTTCCGTGGGACTACATCCGCGGTGTGTCGTTTCCGGATCGGAAGTCCTGGGCTCGTCTGGAATTGATCGATGACGATTATGTCCCGATGCTGGCGATCCGTTCGAACGACAAGGAGCACGCGGCGCGGGCGATGGGTCGGCTGCGGGAACTCGGCGCGAAGTACTCCGGCAGCAAGTGAGCGGGTGGGCCGCGCACGCCCACCTGTCCGGCTGGCGGGAGTTCGAACAGCCGTCTAGCCTTCGCGGGTATGGAGCCGGGTGCGTTCGTCCTCGCGGCAGCTTTCGCCGACGATCCATTGATGACCTACTTCTGGCCGGGATCGTCGCGGCGGCGAAAAGCGTTGCCCGGGTTCTGGGATTCGCGCATCGCGTCGCGCCGGAAAAACGGTTGCGTCGACCTCGCACACGATGCCGCGGGTGATCTGGCCTGCGTGGCACTGTGGGAACCGGCGAACGTGGTCGCGCCGACAGCGAAGCCCTTGACCTTGCTACGAGCCTTGGGGCCGGCCACGGCGCGAGCCTTGGCGGCCGGGCGACGGATGGAGCGCGCGCGACCGGAGACGCCGCATCTGTACCTGGCCGCCATCGGGACGCTGCCCCGCGCCCGGGGCCGGGGTCTGGCGACCACGCTGCTCGAGCGGCGGCTGTCGACGGCCGAACAGGACTGCTTCTTGATCTCCAACACCAGCGGCACGGTGCCCTACTACCAGCGATTCGGGTTCGAACCGCAGGGTGAGCTGCCGATCGGCCGGGGTCCGGTGGTGTATCCGATGCTCCGGAAGAAGTCCACGCACCGCCCCCGGCCGTAGCGGACCCGGAATGGCTCGGCCACTCACCGAGGCCTGCTGCCGCGGTCGATCAGTGGGTGTCGCCTAGAACGGCGCCTTCGCGGCGCGGGTCCGCTCCGCCGATCCAGCCCTCGCCGCCGTTGCGTTTGAGCGCGCTGAGGCCGCTGGATTGCGGCGCGACCGAGACCTGGTGGCCGAGCTGGCGCAGTCGCAGCACGAGCGGGTCGTGGTCGCCGTTGTCCGTGGCGTTGATCGCCGGGTGCTCACCGCCGATGCCCGTGGATGGACTGTTACCGGCGCCGAACGCGACCGCGGACACCGCCTGCTGCGGATCCAGCCCCCAGTCGAACATGTTGACCAGCGTTTTCACCACGAACTGGATGATCACCGACCCGCCGGGCGAGCCCGCGACATGGGTGAGTTCGCCGCGCGAGCCGTCGGGGGCCTTGTCGAAGATCAGCGTCGGGCTCATCGAACTGCGCGGACGCTTGCCCGGCTGTACCCGATTGGCCATCGGCACGCCGTCCGCGCCGAGCGGATCGGCGTTGAAGTCGGTGAGCTGGTTGTTCAGGACGAAGCCGTCGACCAGGTGGAACGAGCCGAATGCCGATTCCACGGTGGTGGTCATCGCCGCGGCGTTGCCGTACTCGTCGACCACCGAGATGTGGCTGGTGCCGTGCTCGGGCGGCTGCGGGCCGACGCCCAGCGGCACCGGACCGAAGTCACCCGGCTGCGCGGTGCCCATGCTGCGATTCGGATCGATCAGTGCGGCGCGCTGCCGCAGGTAGTCGCGGTTCAGCAGGGTTTGGGCGGTATTTCCGGGCAGCGGGACGAAATCCGTGTCGGCCACGTACTTGTTGCGATCGGCGTAAGCCAGGCGTTCGGCCTCGGAGATCAGGTGCACGGCTTGGGCATTCGGCTTGCCGCCGTTGCGGTCGATGTTGTCCGGCCGCATGGTGGCCAGGTCGAAATTCTCCAGGATGCCCAGAGTCGAGGCGACAGCGATGCCACCCGAGGAGGGACTGGGCATACCGCAGATCTCGTGCTCGTGATAGCTCGTGCACAACGCGGTGCGCTTTTTCGCCTGATAACCGGCCAAGTCCTCGGGGGTGATCAGGCCGGGGGTGCGCCCGCCGGAGGACCGGCCCGCCGCCGCCGCGATGTCCCGGGCGATAGCGCCCGTATAGAAGGCCTGCGCGCCCTCGGTGGCGACGGCGCCGAGCGTCTTCGCCATGGCCGGATTGGTGAGGACGGTGTCGGCCGTCTTCGGGCTGCCGTCCGAGTTCAGGAAGTACGCCTTGGCGTCCTCGTCCGCGGCGAGGTCCTTGGCCGACTCCGCGATCTGGCTGGCGAGGCGGGGACTGATCGGGAAGCCCTGATCGGCCAGTCCGATGGCAGGGTCGAACAGCTCGCGCCAGGCGGTCTTGCCATGGTCGCGGTGCGCCAGTTCGAGCATCCGCAGCACACCCGGTACGCCGATCGAGCGCCCGCTGGCCCGGGTGTTCGGTTTGGGTTCGGTGCGGTCGGCATCGCTGATCCAGCGCAAGTAGTTCTCGGTGGCGGCCGCGGGAGCCACCTCGCGGCCGTCGTAGGCGTCCACCGATTTGGTATTCGCGTCGTAGTAGAGCAGGAACGCGCCGCCGCCGATCCCGGAAGCCTGCGGTTCGACCAGACCGAGCACCGTCTGTGCCGCGATCAGCGCGTCCGCGGCGGTGCCGCCGTCGCGCAGGACTTCACACGCGGCCTTGGTGGACACCGGATTGGCCGTCGACACCGCGAAAGTGTGCGTGCGCACCGGCGTCATGTTCGTGCGATAGCCGGTCGCTATCTCCGGGTTGGTGCTCAGATCCTTCGTGCCGCTGCTCGCCGGTCCCGCCGCGGTGGCTGTTACCGGTGTGCCGTTCGGAACCGTCTCGCAGACACCGCCCGCCTGGCTTTCGCCGGACGAGCAGGCGGTTGCCATTCCGACGGTGAGTGCGAACGCCGCCGCTGCGGCGACCCAAGTACCTCGCTTGCGCCCCATGCCCGGACTCTAACCTCCGGCGCCGACAGCCGCTCCGGTTTCCTTCCCAGGGGCGAAATCGCCCTGGCCGCAGCGTGTGTCGAGGTCGAGGCAGCGGAATTCGGCCACCGCGGACCGGCGCGGCCACGCGAGCGGTCGGTAGGCTGGCCGGGTGGCGATCGAGGCGGTGCTGTTCGACTTCTCCGGGACGTTGTTCCGCCTGGAGGCCGACGAATCCTGGTACGCGGATCTGACCGGTCCGGACGGGCGGGCGTTCGACGTGGATCAGAAGGCCGAGATCATGCGGCGGATGACGGCGCCGGTCGACCACGTCGCCGACTTCGACGACGAGACGCAGTACGCATGGGACCACCGCGACCTGGATCCGGCGCTGCATCGCAAGGTGATGATGCGCGTGCTGCGCGAGTCGGGTGTGCCCACCGACGAGGACGCCGAGCGACTGTACGCCCGGCTGCTCGACCCGCTGGAGTGGACGCCGTACCCCGACTGCGCGGTCGTCCTGGACCACCTGGCCGCCCAGGGGATTCCGGTCGCGGTGGTGAGCAACATCCCGTTCGACATCCGTCCATCGTTCGCCGCGCGTGGCTGGGATCGGCTGGTCGGCGCGTTCACTCTGTCCTTCGAGGTCGGCGCCATGAAACCCGACCCGGAGATCTTCCATTCCGCGCTGGGCGAACTGGGCGTGCCCGCCGAGGCGGCGCTGATGATCGGCGACAGCGCCGAGGCCGACGGTGGCGCCGAGGCGCTGGGCAGCCGGTTCGCTCTGGTGGAGGCCCTGCCCACCGCCGAGCGCCCGGACGCGCTGGTGGCCGCGCTGCGGCGGCACGGTCTGGTGGAATAGCCCCGGCCGACCGCGCCATCGCGCGGCGCCGGTGTTTTCGCCGAAGTCCCGGTTGTGCGGCAGGTCACCGTGTTACGGTGCGGTTCCGGCGTAAACGCAGGCGCGCCGGAAGGTTCGGTACCAACGGGGGTACGGCTGTGAGCTTGGCGTTCTCCGGCGAGGAGCCGTCCGTCGGCGTGGAAACGGCCATGCCGGAGGCGGTTCGGGATGTGCGGGCAGCCGTCGCGGGATTGGCGGGGTTCGGACTCGCCTATCCCGTGCTGATGAATCTGACCCGCGGCGGTGACGCGGCCGCCACGGCGTCCACCCAGTTCTGCGTGGCCTGGGCGCTGGGTCTGCTCGTACTCGGCTTCGCCGAGGGAGCGCCTGCCGTGCGCAGGCTGACGATGGGGCTCGCGCTCCTGCAGGCGGTCGTCGGGTGCTGGGCGATCCGGGACCTCGCGGCCGTTCCGCCCGTCGTCGGCATCGTCGCCGCGGGGTATTCGCTCGCCACGTCGGCAGCCGTCGTGCACCTGCTGTGCCGCCCGGAAGCCAAGGCGTGGTTCGGCGTTCCCGCGTCCTGATCGCCCCGCGCAGCCGCCGTCAGCGGGGCTGTCGGTCTCGGTCTATACGCTGGATGGGTGGCAGATCCAGCGACGTACCGGCCCGCGCCGGGCACGATTCCCGTCGAACCCGGCGTCTACAAATTCCGGGACGCCCATCGGCAGGTCATCTACGTCGGCAAGGCCAAGAGCCTGCGCAGCAGACTGAACTCGTACTTCGCCGACGTCGCCGGCCTGCATCCGCGCACCAGGCAGATGGTCACCACGGCCGCGAGCGTCGAATGGACGGTCGTCTCCACCGAGGTGGAGGCGCTGCAGCTGGAATACAACTGGATCAAGGAATTCGATCCGCGCTTCAACGTCCGCTACCGCGACGACAAGTCCTATCCGGTGCTCGCGGTCACTCTGAACGAGGAGTACCCGCGGCTGTTCGTCTACCGCGGCGCGCGGCGCAAGGGCGTCCGTTACTTCGGCCCGTTCGCGCACGCCTGGGCCATCCGCGAGACGCTCGATCTGCTGCTGCGCGTGTTTCCCGCGCGTACCTGCTCCAACGGCGTCTTCCGGCGGCACCATCAGATCGGGCGTCCCTGCCTGCTCGGCTACATCGACAAGTGCTCGGCGCCATGCGTCGGGCGGGTGAGCGCCGAGGAGCACCGCGCGATCGTCGAGGACTTCTGCGACTTCCTCGCCGGCCGCACCGACCGTTTGGTCCGGGAACTCGAGCGTCGCATGCACGAGGCGGCGGAAGACCTGGACTTCGAGGCCGCCGCCCGGCTGCGCGACGATGTCCAGGCGCTGCGCCGCGCCCTGGAGAAGCAGGCGGTGGTGCTCGGTACGGGCACCGACGCCGATGTCATCGCCTTCGCCACCGACGAACTGGAGGTCGCGGTGCAGGTCTTCCACGTGCGCGACGGCCGGGTGCGCGGCCAGCGCGGCTGGGTGGTCGACAAGTCGGGTGACGCGGTCGATGTGCCGGAGGCGGGCGGTGAGCTCGCCGCGCTGGTCGAGCAGTTCCTCACGCAGTTCTATGGCGAGCAGGTAGCGGTGGCCGAGCAGTCCGCCGAGGAGTTGCCCGCCACCGTGGTGCCCCGCGAAGTGCTCGTGCCCGAGTTGCCCGCCGATATGGAGCAGGTCCAGCAGTGGCTGTCCGGCCTGCGCGGCTCGGCGGTGAAGGTGCGGGTGCCCCAGCGCGGAGACAAGAAGGCGCTCGCCGAGACCGTGCAGCGCAACGCGCGGGAGGCGCTGGCCCAGCACAAGCTCAAGCGGGCGGGCGATCTGACCTCTAGATCGCAAGCGCTGCAAGAGATCCAGGACGCCCTGGAGCTCGACACCGCGCCGCTGCGCATCGAATGCGTGGACGTCAGCCATGTGCAGGGCACCGACGTGGTCGCCTCGCTGGTGGTCTTCGAGGACGGTCTGGCCCGCAAGTCCGAGTACCGCCACTACACGATCCGGGAAGCGGCGGGCGAGGGCCGCTCCGACGACGTCGGCAGCATCGCCGAGGTGACCCGCCGCCGGTTCCTCAAACTGCGCCGCGAGCGCGACATGATGGAACAGGACGATCTCGCCGCCACCGGAAGCGACGACGAGGCGCTCGACCTGACCTCCCGGCCGGGCATCGATCCCCGCACCGGACGCCCGCGCAAGTTCTCCTACCCGCCCAACTTGTTCGTGGTCGACGGCGGCGCGCCCCAGGTCGCGGCGGCCGCCGAGGTGCTCGACGAGCTGGGCATCACCGACGTCGCGGTGATCGGCCTGGCCAAACGGCTGGAAGAGGTGTGGGTGCCCGGCGAGAGCGACCCGGTGATCCTCCCGCGCACCAGCGAGGCGCTGTACCTGCTGCAACGGGTCCGTGACGAGGCCCACCGCTTCGCCATCACCTTCCATCGCAGCAAACGCTCGCGCCGGATGACCGCCTCCGCGCTGGACTCGGTGCCGGGTCTCGGCACGGCGCGCCGGACCGCGCTGGTCACCCACTTCGGGTCGGTGGCCAAGCTGAAGCAGGCGACCGTCGAGGAGATCACCGAGGTGCCCGGCATCGGTGTGGCGACCGCGAAAGCGGTCCTTGCGGCGCTCGAGTCCGAATAGTCAGTCGACAGTGCACCGGAAGATTCGGTTTCGCGTACGTTGTGTCTGCGGCCGATACCGAAACCGGTGCGCGATGATCGGAAGGCACCCCAGAGACGGATCCGGTAGGACATGACACGCGTCGAATCGAACAGCAGTGCGGGCAACCCGCCGACGAGCGCGGGACGAGTGGCCTCGTCCGGTGCCGTCGGCGGGACGAACCCGCAGGTCGAGGTCGTGATCGTGACCGGGCTCTCGGGCGCGGGCCGCGGCACCGCCGCCCGCGTGCTCGAGGACCTCGGCTGGTATGTGACCGACAACCTGCCGCCGGAGCTGTTCGGGCGGATGGTGGAGCTGGGTGCTTCGGCGAAGCCGCCGATCCGCCGTCTCGCGCTGGTCATGGACGTGCGCAGCCGGTTCTTCACCGGTGATCTGTCGGTGGTCACCGAGCAGTTGCGGACCCTGGGCGTGCGCACCAGGGTGCTGTTCCTCGAGGCCTCCGACGACGTGCTGATCCGCCGTTTCGGCTTCGCGCGGCGCAGGCACCCGCTGCAGAGCGAGAGCAAGGACGGCACGTTGTCGGCGGGCATCGCCGCCGAGCGGGTGCGGCTGTCCGCCGTGAAGGCCGCCGCCGACCTGGTGATCGACACCACCGAACTGTCCATCCATCAGTTGCACCGCAAGATGGAGGAGGCCTACGGCGGCGGCGCGCCCAGCGCTTTGCAGCTCACCGTGCAGTCGTTCGGCTTCAAGTACGGAGTTCCGCTGGACGCGGACATGGTGTTGGATGTGCGTTTTCTACCCAATCCACATTGGATACCGGAATTGCGGGAACACACCGGTCAGGAGACGGTGGTCAGCGAGTACGTGTTGTCGCGTCCGGGCGCGGACGACTACTTGCGTACCTGCCACCACCTGGTCGAACTGACCACGAATGGTTACCGCCAAGAGGGGAAGCGATACATGACGGTCGCAGTGGGCTGCACCGGTGGCAAGCACCGGAGCGTCGCGATTGCCGAGGCACTGGGCGAGTTGATGAGCGAGGTCACCGGCGGGCCGGAGGAGTCCGCCGACGTGGTCCGGGTGGTGCATCGAGACCTGGGGCGCGAATGACCGGCTGGGAATCCAATCCCAGCATCGTCGCGCTGGGTGGCGGACACGGCCTGTATGCGACGCTGACCGCGGTGCGGCGGCTGACCAGGAAGATCTGCGCGGTGGTCACCGTCGCCGACGACGGCGGCTCCTCGGGCCGGCTGCGCGCCGAACTGGGTGTCCTGCCGCCGGGGGATCTGCGGATGGCGCTGGCGGCCCTGGCCGCGGACGCCGACGGCGTCTGGACGCAGACCGTCCAGCATCGTTTCGGCGGCACCGGCGCGCTGGCCGGGCACTCGGTGGGCAACCTGATCCTGGCGGGGCTCACCGAGGTACTCGGCGACCCGGTCGCCGCGCTGGACGAGGTCGCCCGCATGTTGCGCATCACCGGACGGGTGCTGCCCATGTCGCCGATCGCGCTGGACATCGAGGCGGACGTCTCCGGATTGGAAGCGGATCCACGGGTGAGCCGCTGCATTCGCGGCCAAGTTGCCATCGCGACGACGCCGGGTAAGGTGCGGCGAGTGCGGCTGATTCCGTCCGATCCACCGGCCAGCCCGGAGGCGACCTCGGCGATCGAACACGCGGACGTCGTGGTGCTCGGCCCGGGATCGTGGTTCACCAGCGTGATCCCGCACGTCCTCGTCCCTGAGCTACGGGAGGCCCTGGTGTACACCAGGGCGCGGAAAGTCCTGGTGCTCAATCTCGCCGCGGAGCCGGGGGAGACCGCGGGGTTCTCCGCGGAACGGCATTTGCATGTATTGTCCCAGCACGCACCGGAATTCGTGGTCGATGAGGTGCTGGTCGACTCCGGCTCGGTACCGGAGGGCCGCGAGCGGGAACATGTGGCCAGGGCTGCCGAACAGTTGCGGGCACGAGTAACCTTCTCCGATGTCGCCGAAGCGGGAACGGACCGGCATCACCCCGGAAAGCTTGCCGCCGCACTGGATCAACTGATCCGGCAACCTCGGCCGCAAATGGCAGGGCTTCGAGTCGAGGGACGGCACATGGGTCAGGATGTGCGTTCCGGGTTGGGTGGAAAGGAGCGCGTCCCGTGGCGATGACAGCCGATGTGAAAGACGAGCTGAGCAGGCTCACGGTGTCGCAGGTGAGTTCCCGCAAGGCGGAACTGTCCGCCCTGCTGCGTTTCGCGGGCGGCCTGCACATCGTCGGCGGCCGGGTGATCGTCGAGGCCGAGGTGGACATGGGATCCATCGCGCGCAGGCTGCGCCGGGAGATCTTCGAGCTCTACGGCTACGGGTCCGACGTGCACGTGCTCGGCGCGGGCGGACTGCGCAAGACCTCCCGGTACGTCGTGCGTGTCTCCAAGGAGGGTGAGGCGCTGGCCCGGCAGACCGGTCTGCTCGATGTGCGCGGCCGTCCGGTGCGCGGACTGCCCGCGCAGGTGGTCGGCGGCAGCATCGCCGACGCCGAAGCCGCCTGGCGCGGCGCGTTTCTCGCCCACGGCTCGCTCACCGAACCGGGTCGTTCGTCGGCGCTCGAGGTCAGCTGCCCCGGGCCCGAGGCGGCGTTGGCGCTGGTCGGCGCGGCCCGTCGGCTCGGCATCACGGCCAAGGCACGCGAAGTGCGCGGCACCGACCGCGTGGTGGTGCGCGACGGTGAGGCGATCGGCGCGCTGCTGACCAGGATGGGCGCGCACGGCACCCGGATGGTGTGGGAGGAACGCAGGCTGCGCCGCGAAGTGCGGGCGACCGCGAATCGCCTGGCCAACTTCGACGACGCCAACCTGCGCCGCTCCGCGCGGGCCGCGGTGGCCGCGGCGGCCCGGGTGGAACGCGCGCTGGAGATCCTCAGCGACGACGTGCCCGACCATCTCGCGGCCGCGGGCAGGCTGCGCGTGCAGCACCGCCAGGCGTCGCTCGAGGAACTCGGTCAGCTCGCCGACCCGCCGATGACGAAAGACGCCGTCGCCGGCCGCATCCGGCGGCTGTTGTCGATGGCCGACCGGCGCGCCAAGGAACTGGGCGTGCCGGACACCGAGTCGGCCGTCACGGCCGAACTGCTCGACGAAGCCTGACGCATGCTTTCCGCGATCCCCGCGACGTCCCGTCGCGGGGATCGCGGCGTTTTCCGGCGGCCGCAACTCGTCCTGGTCGGGTGTCTGACCAGGCATCCCGTCCTCGCGAAAGCCAGGTGCGTGTCGGCGAGGTCACGGCAGGACGTTAGTGTGAGTGGACATCGGAATGATCCGCTGGAAAGTTGAGGAGCGATAACGTGACTGTCCGGGTAGGCATCAACGGCTTCGGTCGTATCGGACGTAACTTCTTCCGGGCGGTGGAGGCGCAGAAGGCGCTCGGCACCACCGACATCGAGATCGTCGCGGTCAACGACCTCACCGACAACGCGACCCTCGCCACTCTGCTCAAGTACGACTCGATCCTCGGCCGGCTGCCCCAGGACGTCTCCCTCGACGGCGACGACACCATCGTGGTGGGCGACCAGCGGATCAAGGCGCTGGCCATCAAGGAGGGCCCCGCCGCGCTGCCGTGGGGCGACCTGGGCGTCGACGTGGTCGTCGAGTCCACCGGCATCTTCACCGACGCCACCAAGGCCAAGGGGCACCTGGCCGCGGGCGCCAAGAAGGTGATCATCTCCGCCCCGGCCAAGGGCGAGGACATCACCATCGTCATGGGCGTCAACGACGACAAGTACGACGGCAGCCAGAACATCATCTCCAACGCCTCGTGCACCACCAACTGCCTCGGCCCGCTGGCCAAGGTGCTCAACGACGAGTTCGGCATCGAGCGTGGCCTGATGACCACCATCCACGCCTACACCCAGGACCAGAACCTGCAGGACGGCCCGCACAGCGACCTGCGCCGCGCCCGCGCCGCCGCGCTGAACATCGTGCCCACCGGCACCGGTGCCGCGAAGGCCATCGGCCTGGTGCTGCCCGAGCTGCAGGGCAAGCTGGACGGCTACGCGCTGCGCGTTCCGGTCCCCACGGGTTCGGTCACCGACCTGACCGCCACCCTGCGCAAGTCGGCTTCGATCGAGGAGATCAACGCCGCTTACAAGGCCGCCGCCGAGGGCCCGCTGAAGGGCATCCTCAAGTACAACACCGATCCGATCGTCTCCAGCGACATCGTCACCGACCCGGCCTCGTCGATCTACGACGCGCCGCTGACCAAGGTGATCGACGACCAGGTCAAGGTCGTGTCCTGGTACGACAACGAGTGGGGCTACTCCAACCGTCTCGCCGACCTCATCGGCCTCGTCGGCAAGTCGCTCTGACGCGCATGGCTGTCAAGACACTCGCGGATCTGCTCGGCGAGGGTGTGGAGGGCCGGGGCGTGCTGGTGCGCTCCGACCTGAACGTTCCCCTCGACGACAACGGACAGATCACCGATCCCGGCCGCATCGTCGCGTCGGCGCCGACCATCAAGGCGCTCGCCGAGGCGGGCGCCAAGGTCGTCGTGACCGCGCACCTCGGCCGGCCGAAGGGCGCGCCGGACCCGAAGCTCTCCCTGGCGCCGGTGGCGGCCAGGCTCGCCGAGGAACTGGGCCGCAACGTCCAGCTCGCCGGTGACGTGGTGGGCCAGGACGCGCTCGCTCGGTCGGAGGGCCTCACCGACGGTGACGTGCTGCTGCTGGAGAACATCCGGTTCGACCCGCGCGAGACGAGCAAGGACGACGCCGACCGGGCCAAGCTGGCCGCCGCGCTGGTCGAGCTGGTCGGCGACGACGGCGCGTTCGTCTCCGACGGCTTCGGCGTGGTGCACCGCAAGCAGGCGTCGGTGTACGACGTCGCCGAGCAGTTGCCGCACTACGCGGGCACGCTGGTCGCGGCCGAGGTCGAGGTGCTGGCCAAGCTGACCGAGGAGCCGGACCGGCCGTACGCGGTCGTGCTCGGCGGGTCGAAGGTCTCCGATAAGCTGGCGGTCATCGAAGCGCTCGCCCCGAAGGTCGACACGCTGGTGATCGGCGGCGGCATGTGTTTCACCTTCCTTGCGGCACAAGGGCTTTCGGTGGGCGCCTCGCTGTTGCAGGAGGAGATGGTGGACACCTGCAAGCGGCTGCTCGAACAGTACGCCGACGTCATCCACCTGCCGCGCGACATCGTGGTGGCCGACAAGTTCGCCGCCGACGCGGAGTCGAAAGTGGTACCCGCGCACGAGATCCCGGACGGCTGGCTCGGCCTGGACGTGGGTCCGGAGTCGGTCGCCCGCTTCTCGGCGCTGCTGACCGAGGCGAGGACCGTCTTCTGGAACGGGCCGATGGGCGTGTTCGAGTTCGAGAAGTTCGCCGCGGGCACCCGCGGGGTGGCCGAGGCGATCGTGACCGCCACCGGCAAGGGCGCGTTCACTGTGGTCGGCGGCGGCGACTCGGCCGCGGCCGTGCGGGCGCTCGGCCTGCCGGAGGACGGCTTCTCGCACATCTCCACGGGCGGCGGCGCGTCGCTGGAGTACCTGGAGGGCAAGGAACTGCCCGGCATCGCGGTGTTGGAGGGCTGAGCATGGCACGCAAACCGCTCATCGCGGGCAACTGGAAGATGAACCTCAACCACCTCGAGGCCATCGCCCTGGTGCAGAAGATCGCGTTCGCGCTACCGGAGAAGTACTTCGACAAGGTGGACGTGGCGGTGATCCCGCCGTTCACCGACATCCGCAGCGTGCAGACGCTGGTCGAAGGGGACAAGCTCCTGCTCACCTACGGCGGCCAGGACGTCTCGGTGCACGAGTCGGGCGCCTACACCGGTGAGATCAGCGCGAGCATGCTCGCCAAGCTGGGCTGCACCTTCGTCGTGGTCGGGCACTCCGAGCGGCGGCAGTACCACAACGAGGTCGACGCCACCGTGCTGGCCAAGGCCAAGCAGGCGTTGAAGCACGGGATCACCCCGATCGTGTGCATCGGCGAGGGCTTGAACATCCGTGAGGCGGGCACGCACGTCGAGTACAACCTCGAGCAGTTGCGTGGATCGCTGAAAGGCCTGACGGCGGAGGAGATCTCGAAGATCGTCATCGCCTACGAGCCGGTGTGGGCCATCGGCACCGGCAAGGTCGCCACCCCCGCCGACGCGCAGGAGGTCTGCGGCGCGATTCGCGGGGAGCTGGAGAAGCTGGCCTCGCCGGAGGTCGCGGCGGGCGTCCGCGTGCTCTACGGCGGGTCGGTGAACGCCAAGAACGTCGGCGAACTGGTCGCGCAGACCGATATCGACGGTGCCTTGGTCGGCGGCGCTTCGCTCAAGGGTGACGAATTCGCCACCCTCTCCGCGATCGCCGCGGGCGGCCCGTTGCCCTGAGCAGGCACGGCACTCGACAGCCCGGTATCGCTTCGAGCGCTACCGGGCTGTTTCCGTTTACGCCGAGAGCGATAGGGGGCCCTCGGCCGGCGCCGCTCGTGCGATGATGTCGGAGCTCGAACTCCCAGCTCGGCAAGGATTTTCGTGACTCTTCGTAAGCTGTCCCGCGCACTTCCGGTCGCGTTCGTCGCGCTGGCCACCCTGGTCGGCTGTTCCGGCGGCTCGTCCCAAGATCACGATCAGCACGGCGCGGCGTCGCGTACTGCCACCGCGGTGCCTGCGGAGGGGCGGGACGCCGGACATCGCAGGCTCGATCAGCTCGTCGGAGAGTGGAAGGGAGAGAAGTCCACCTTCGTCGCGGGCGGTACGGCGGACAATCCGACCAGGCGGGAGATCGTTTCGCGCTGGGAATGGATCGCCGAGACGGGCTACAACTTCCTGCGTGAGGAAGCCGAGGACATCCACGGCAGCGGTGCGTATTACCGGCTCGGACTTCTCGGGTTCGGACCGGCGGACAACCGCTACGAATGGACCACGGTCGACAGCGTCACGCCGATGACGATGAGCTACAAGGGCGCGAAGGGAAGCGGTGGCGACCTCGATATCGTCATGGCCGGGGAATTCACCGATCCGGGTGTGCTCGGCCCGCAGTTCGTCGGCAAGACCATCCCGATGCGCACGCTGATCCGTCTGGAGTCGGCCGACCGGGTGGTCATGGAGATCTTCTTCGCGCCGCCCGGTGAAGCCGAGCGGATCGCCGACCGCGTGGTGCTCACCAGGAAGCGGTAGCGGGGACGCTCACGGCGCGTGCAGAACCAGGCCCGCGCCGTTGTCGTTGTGCAGGGTCAGCGTCCCGGCGTCCACCGTGGCGGTGGTCTTGCCGTCCAGGGCCTTCAGCACGGACTGCTCCACCTCCATCACCTCCGGCGAGCACAGCATCTTCGTGGTGGCGATCCGGAAGGTGATCCGCGTACCGGACACCTCGGCGCTGCCGGTGAGACGATTGCACCCGGTGCTGCCGGAGACACTGCCGTCCTCGGCGATGGTGAGCGTCGGCTGCGCCTCGTCTATGGCGCGCGATCGGATCCGGCTGTTGTCGGTGATGAGCGCGGTGACCAGCCAGGATGTGCCCTTGACCGGTTTGTCCGGTTGAGCGACCTTCTTGTCGAGCAAGGTCACCGTGCGATCGGGACTGCGCAGGGTGAGCCGCGAGCCGTCCAGCCGCCAGGCGGGCCGGGAATTCAGCAGGCCGCTGAGCCATTCGTCGGCGCCGTACCGTTCGTCCTCGCAGGCCATCAGGGTGGTGGCCAGGCCGGAGACGTGCAGTACCTGATCGTCCAGGGAGACCGCGCCGGTGAACTTGTTGCAGCCCGCGTCGGCCGCCACTCGATCTTCGGTGAAGCTGATCGTGAGCGGTCCGCCGCCGGGAATCGGAGTGCCTTCGACGTCCGTCGAGAGAAAGGTGCGGCCCACCGGGGTCGGCTCGTCGCCGCGGTCCGGCTCTCCCCTCGAGCACGCCGCGATCGCGCAGAGGGCGACCAGGACGAGCGGTGCTGATCGTGCGAAGAGTGCCGCCATGCGCCGATGCTACCGACGGGGGCCGACCGTGTTCGCACCGGTCTCAGCGGCCTTCCGGCACTCTCCACGCGGACCTGATCCGCGACTCATGGGATGACTCGGTCCGCGCTGCATTAGGATCTGTGCCGTGCACCGATGCTTCCCGATCACCCCGCCGCCCGCCTCCTGAGCGAGGTGTAGGTATCCAGCGCGCCACCGTGCGGTGAGCGCGCTCCTTGCGGCACCGTTGTGCACCTCGCTTCCGCGACCCCAATCCCTTTCGTCGCAGGAGCGCGAACTCTCATGTCCTCATCTGTGTCCTCTGCCGCCCGTTCGGGGCTGGTCCATCTCGTCGGCGCCGGACTCCTCTGGGGTACCGGCGGTCTGCTCGGCACGTTGGTCCATCGGGCCACCGGTCTGCCGCCCGTCTCGGTGGCCACCTGCCGCCTCGCCGTGGGCGGGCTGCTGCTGGTGGCCCTGCTCGCGGGTGCGCGGCGGCCGTGGCCGCGGGATCCGTCGTCGTGGCGGCGGATCGGCGCGGTCGCCGTCCTCGCCGCGGTCTTCCAGGCGGCCTACTTCGGCGCCGTCGCGGCGTCGTCGGTCAGCCTCGCGACGCTGATCACGATCGGTATGTCGCCGGTGGTCGTGGCGGGACTGGAACACGTCACCGGCAGGCATGCGGTGGACCGGCGCCGCGCGGTGACGATCGGCATCGCCCTTGGCGGACTGGCCTTGCTGGTCGGTGTGCCGACCGGCCGTGCCGGTGCGGGCGCGTTGCTGCTGGGCGCGGCACTGGCGGCGGTGGCCGCGGCGGCGTTCGCAACGGTCACCGTGCTCAACGCGGCGCCGGTGCCCGGGCTCGACGCGATGACCACCACGGGCCTCGGGTTCACCGGCGGCGCGATGCTGCTCGCTCCGCTCGCCGCGGTGAGCGGGCTGACATTCGCCCCGACGCCCGGCAGCATCGCGCTGGTTCTGGTGCTCGGACTCGCGCCCACCGCGGTCGCCTACACCCTGTACTTCCGCGGCCTGGCGGACGCGGGCCCTGGCATCGCCGCGGTGCTGGCGCTGCTCGAACCGCTCACGGGCGCGGCGCTGGCGGCGGTGGTCCTGGGCGAACGCCTCAGAGCCTCGGGGCTGGCGGGCGCCGCGCTGCTGATCGTGGCGTTGCTGCTCGCCGCGACGACGGCGCGTACGGCGGACCGGGCGCCGGACGGGCCATCGGGACGGGGTCCTCGCCGCGACTAAGCTTCGGCGCGTGACGACTGCCGCGCCGACCCCGATTTCCACCTGGGCGCCGCTGCGTGCACCGGTGTACCGCGCGCTGTGGGTGGCGCAGCTGGTGTCGAATCTCGGCACCTGGATGCAGACCGTCGGCGCGCAGTGGATCATGGTCGACCAGCCCAACGCGGCAGCGCTGGTGTCGTTCGTGCAGACCGCCATCACGCTTCCGGTGATGCTGCTGGCCATTCCGTCCGGGGTGATCGCCGACCTCGTGGACCGGCGCAGGTTGTTGCTCGGGGCCCAGTCCACGATGGCGGTGCTGGCCATGGTGCTCGCCGTGTCGACGGCGACGGGCCACACCACCCCCGCCGTCCTGCTCACCTTGTTGTTCCTGCTCGGTTGCGGCCAGGCGTTGACCGCCCCGGCCTGGCAGGCGATCCAACCGGAGCTGGTGTCGCGCGAGCAGATTCCGGCGGCGTCCGCGCTGGGCAGCATGAACATCAACATCGGCAGGGCGGTCGGGCCCGCGCTGGCGGGCGCGCTGGTATCGCTGTCCGGGCCGACGCTGGTGTTCGCGCTGAACGCGGTGTCGTTCGTCGGGATCGTCGCGGTGCTGACGGTCTGGCGCCGTCCGGCTACCGACCGGCGCCTGCCCACCGAGCGCCCGTTGGCGGCGTTGCAGGCCGGCACCCGGTTCATCCGCGCGGCGCCCGCGATCCGCCGGGTGCTGCTGCGCTCGATCCTGTTCATCGCGCCCGCGAGCGCGGTGTGGGCGCTACTGCCGGTGATCGCGCGCGACCGGCTCGGGCTGTCGTCGTCGGGGTATGGGCTGATGCTCGGCGCGCTCGGCGTCGGCGCGGTGCTCGGCGCCGCGGCGCTGTCCCGATTGCGGGCGTGGCTGACCCCGACACAGCGCCTCACCATCGCCGCGATCCTGTTCGGGACGGCCACGGCGGGCACCGCGCTGCTGCGCGTGCTGCCGGTGGTGCTGGCGCTGCTGGTCTTCGCGGGGCTCGCCTGGCTGCTGGCGATGTCCACGATGAACGCGACCATGCAGCTGCTGCTCCCCGGCTGGGTGCGGGCGCGTGGGCTGTCGGTGTATCTGCTGGTGTTCATGGGCGGCCAGGCGATCGGTTCGCTGGTCTGGGGTCTGGTCGCCGACGCGATCGGCTCGGTGCCCGCGCTGTTGTGGGCCGCGGTGCTGCTGGCGTTCTGCGCGGTGAGCACGGTGTGGTTGCCGATCCGGAACGACCCCGAGGTGCTCGATCTGACCCCGTCGGCGTTCTGGCCGGAACCCGAACTCGCGGTGGTGCCCGATCCCGATGACGGTCCGGTGCTGATTCTGCGCAGCTACGACGTGCCGCCGGAGAGCGTCGAGGAATTCTTCGCCGCCATGGCCTTCGTCGGCCGGTCCCGGCAGCGCACCGGCGCGATGGAATGGCGGCTCTATCGCGACGTCGGGGTGGTCGACCGCTTCGTCGAGGCGTTCGTCGTACGGTCGTGGGCCGAGCACATGCACCAGCATCAGGTGCGGCTCACCGCTCAGGATCAGCTGCGGGAGGAGGCCGTCGCGAAGTTCGGCGCCGTCGAGGGCGAGCAGGTCACCCACCTGGTCGCGGTGGACCGGCGCTGACGCCGTCCGGCCGAGTGCCTGATTCGGTGCGATCGCATCGACCGCATACACTGTCCGGCATGCGGATGTTCCTGGATATCCTCCTGATCATCACCAGCGTGCTGCTGGTGCTGCTGGTGCTGCTGCACCGCGCCAAGGGTGGAGGTCTGTCCAGCCTGTTCGGTGGCGGCGTGCAGTCCAGCCTGTCCGGGTCCACCGTTGTGGAGAAGAACCTCGACCGCGTCACCATCTTCACCGGCGTCATCTGGCTGATCGCCATTCTCGGCATCGGCCTGGAGATCAAGTTCGCCTGATCCCGATGCGCACCGCGCTCGCCATGAGCGTCGCCACACCGAGCACGGTCGCGGCGATGACGAACGCGGCGGCGGGATAACTCGTCCCGATCACTGGGCTACCACTACCGGTCCGAGGATCTGTCCGGCGCCGTACCCGGCGTTCGGCGGCGCCGCCGCAGCCCGTCGGTCGACTCGGCGCCGACTCGCATCGCGAGCATGCTTATCCCGACGAACGTCCCTCCGAACAGCGTCGCCGCCGCAACCGCGGCCCAGATCGCACCGGACACCGCCGGGAGCGCCGCCGAGACACAAGGCGCCCCCATCGTCGTCTATCCGGACATCCCCGACGCGCCGCCCTCGCACGTGTATCCGGCGTGGCGAGCGCGGCCGGTTGCGCCGCGCTCGGTGCAGCGCTTCCTCGGCGCGTTCCGACCGGATCAGTCGATACGGGGAATGCGGCCGTCGATGTCGGTGAACCCGTAGTACTCGGCGAGATCGGCCACCGGCCAGGGCAATCCGGTGCGGGAGCGTCGCCCCGCGTCGGTGGCGAGCGCGACGACGGCACGGCCGGTGAAACGGGGCGTCTGCGCGTCGCCGAGGTCGAAGGTGCCCTCCCCGGGCAAGGTGACCAGCCGCCTGCCTTCCGCGTCGGCCGGGACCAGTTGCAGCAGTTCGGTGTTCACGATGCCGGGCCAGAGCGAGAGCACGGTCACCTCGGTGCCCGCGAGGTTGTGCGCCAAGTCGGCGGTGAGCCGGTCCAGAGCGGATTTCGCGACGCCGTACACGACGTTGTGCATGTACCTGCGGGCCCCCGGCGAAGAGATGTTGACGATCAGCCCGCCCGATTCGATCAACAGCGGAGCGGCGAAATAGCTCGCCACGTAATGGGATCGGACGCCGACGTCGAACGACTCGTCCCACGCCGCGGGGGGCACCTCCCAGAACGGCTTGCCCAGCCAGCGCGCGGCGGCGGGGGAGTTGTAGACGTTGTTCACCAGCACGTCCAATCTGCCGTGCTCGGTGCGGATCAGCTCGAACAACCGCTCCACCGCGTCGTCGTCGCGGTGATCGCACACGAACGGGATGCCGGTCCCGCCCGCGGCATCGATTTCCGCGGCCGTGGCGTGTACGGTGCCGGGTAGCCGTCCCTGCGCCGCCGAGCGTCCGGTGACGAACACCGTGGCGCCCGCCGCACCGAGTTCCAGCGCGATCCCCTTGCCGATGCCGCGGCTGGCGCCGGTGACCACCGCGACCTTGCCTTCGAGCCTCTCGGGTATTCCGCTCACGAAACCGGAACATTACCGTGAAACGATAACGTGTTCTAGGTTTTGGAGGTCCGAGTGGAACTGACGCATCGGTTCGTGACGACCGGCGGTGTCCGTATGCACGTCGCCGAGCAGGGAACGGGGCAGCCGGTGGTCTTCTGCCACGGCTTCCCGCACACCTGGTACATCTGGCATCGCCAGCTTCCCGCGGTCGCCGCGGCGGGGTACCGCGCCCTGGCGCCGGACCTGCGCGGCTACGGCCGGACCGATGCCCCGGCCGACCCGGAGGCGTACACCAATCGCGCGGTCTGCGGTGATCTGCTCGCCTTGCTCGACGACGTCGGCGCCGAGCAGGCGGTGTTCGTCGGCTTGGACTTCGGTGCGGCACTGGTGTGGGAGCTGGCGTTGCGCGCACCGGAGCGAGTGCGCGGCGTCATCGTCTTGAACAATCCGTTCGCGCCGCGCCCATCGCGCGCGCCGTCGCAGTTGTGGGCGAAAGCCGCGGCTCGGCACTTCCTGCACCTGCATTATTTCCAGACCCCCGGCGTGGCGGACGAGGAACTGGCCACGCGGCCACGGGAGTTCCTGGCCCGCGTGTACTACGCGCTCAGCGGCGACTACCACTACCTGGACACCTGGCGCTTCCCGGCCGAGGGCACCGGCTACCTCGACGTGCTGCCGCAAGCGCCCGCACTGCCGTGGCGCTGGCTCGGCACGGACGAGCTGGACGCGCTGGCAGCGGATTTCGAACGCACCGGGTTCACCGGCGGGCTGAACTGGTACCGCAACCTGGACCGCAATTGGGAACTCACCGCCGACTACGCGGACGCGAAAGTCACTGTGCCCGCCTACTTCCTGTACGGCGAGCGCGATCCCGACATGGAAGGCTTCAGTGGTCGTGACCCGCTGGCCACCATGCGCGCGCACCTCGCCGACCTGCGCGCGGTGACCGAGATCGCCGCCGCAGGCCACCTCGTGCAGCTGGAGCGGACCGAGCAGGTGAACGCGGTGCTCACCGCCCATCTCGCCCATCTCGCGGCGCACCCGGCCGAGCTTCCGGCCTGAGGCGAATCGCCTTCGGGCTCAGTGGCGTTCGTTGTCGGTGGGCACCGCTAATGTTCGGTGAATGAGTTATAGCCTGAGCATCTACGTCGTCGAACTGGACAGGATCTCCGGCGCCATCGGGTCCCGGGACGACAAGCTCCGGCGGATGATCGGCGGCCGGTTCAAGGCCCAGCTGACCCATGACGACGACTGGTTCGCCGACGAGATCGCGGCCGGCGCGCCCACCCGCTACGAGGCGGTGCGCGCCGTCATCGACGGCGGCCCGTTCGACCCGGCCTACGGTTTCCAGTACGGCTACGCCTACCAGACGATCTGCCAGTTCTACGGCCGGTTCGTGGACAACCGCTACTTCTCGGCGTTCCGTGGCCGCTGGCTCGACCACATCGATGACGGCCTGGCCACGCTCGGCATCAAAGCGGTCAGCGTCCGCGCGTTCATGTATCACTCGCTGCCGCCCTCGTTGCCGCAGCCCGACGAATTGCCCGGCTACGGCGAGTGGACCCCGGAGCAGTGCGCGGAAGCGCTGGTGCAGTGGGAATCGACCACCCCGCCGCAACGAGAGGAGGTCGACCACGAGGTGCTCGCCGCCATCGAATCGTGCGTCGCGTGGATCCGGGAGGCGCAGGCGCGGCCGGGCTGGGGCGTCGCCGGGTTCTTCTACTGAGCCGAGGGGCCTAGCGGTATTCCCCGGCCAGCTTCGGGTAGTCCGACCACCGCGGCAGCGGCTGGTAGTCGAGATAGGCGGTGAGGCGGTCGAGCAGGTACTGCCAGCGTGGGCCGATCGCGCCGGCGTCGGCGGGGCACACGTGGCGGCGGGTCAGTTCCACGGTGGTGACCACGCCGACCTGACTCATCCGGACTTCGAGCAGGCAGCCGTCGATGTGTACGACCAGTTCGTGCGGCGCCTGGCAGTGGTCCACGCGCACCGCGACGGGGCCGGGGACGGGACCGTCGAACAAGTCGATGGTGAGGTTGCCGTTACCGCCGGAGACGGCGCCGAGCCAGCGGGAGAGCTGGCCGCGCTCGGTGGCCGCCGACCACACGTCCAGCACGGGCTTGTGGAACGACCGCAAGTAGTGCAGGAGCACCAGGTCGCCGTCGGCCGTGTGCTCGTGCTCCGGTCGCACCTCGCCGAGCATGGACATCGTGGTCATCGCGAGTCCTTTCCACTGCTGGTCACCGTTCCCTCACTGTATTTCCACTATTCCCCGGCCGAATCGAATTCCGGGGAATGCCGGGCCTCGGCGCGCCGCGGCCGCATGCCGGTCTCGTCGCCGAGGAGCCGGAGGGCCGCGGCTTCGATCCGGTCCTCGTCCAGCAGCACCGTCGCAGCGGCCGGACCGAGCGGAACGAAACTGTCCTCGCCGGCGACGCGCGCGAGACGGCCGGTGAAACCCGCGTCGATCAGAGCGGTGCACACCGCCTCCGACACGCCGCCGCTGCGGCGGGTCTCATCCGCGACGAGGACCCGTCCGGTCGCATGCGCGTGCCGCAGCAGATCGTCCACCGGAAGCGGCGCGAGCCAGCGCAGGTCGAGTACGCGCGCGTGGAACCCGCGCCGGGCCAGCCGCCGCGCTACGCGCAGGCTCATCGGGACGCCGTTGGCGAAACAGGCCAGGGTCAAGTCGGCCCCGTCGCCGTAGACGCGGGCTCGGCCGATCTCGACGTGGTCGGCCGCCGACGGGCGCGCCAGCCAGCCGTCGTCTCCCGGATGGTGCAGGTCGCGGGTGTGGTACAGCGCGATGGGCTCGAGATACAGGCACACCCTGCCGTCCACTCGCGCGGCGGACGCGCAAGTGCGCAGCATCGCCGCGGCGTCGTCGGCGCGGGACGGGGAGGCCAGCACGACGCCGGGAATGTCACGCAGCGCGGCCACCGAGTTGTCGTTGTGGAAGTGGCCGCCGAAGCCCTTCTGATAGGCGTATCCGGCGATGCGCACCACCATCGGGTTCCGGTAGCGCCCGTCGGAGAAGAACGACAGCGTGGCCGCTTCGCCACGGATCTGATCCGCGGCGTTGTGCACGTAGGCGAGGTACTGGATCTCGGGAATGGGGACGAATCCGGCCAGCGCCGCGCCCAGAGCGGTGCCGAGGACGCTCTGCTCGTCCAGCAGGGTGTCGAACACCCGGCGCGCGCCGAACGTCTTCTGTAATCCCTTCGTCACGCCGTACACGCCGCCTTTGCGGCCGACGTCCTCCCCGAACACCAGCACGTCGCTATCCCGTTGCAGCAGGCTCGCGAGGGTGTCGTTGATCGCCTGCGCGAGGGTCGTCGGATCGGTCCGGGCAGCGCCGTTGCGGTGGGGCGGCGCATCCAGGCGCGCTATCGCCCGTCCGGTGTCGGCATGGTCGCGGGGCAGCGGTCCGGTGCGCAGCGCGTCGGCGCGCACGAGCGCCGGACGGGACGGGGCGATCGGTGCGACGACGGCCGCGGCGGAGGCGAGTTTCGGTTCGGCCGTGACGAGTTCGGCGGCCGCGGCGACGTGGCGGCCCAGCTCGGCGTAGCGGTCGAGCACTTCGGCGGGTGTGGCTACGCCGGATTCGACGAGCAGTCGCGCGGTGGCGGGCAGCGGGTCGCGAGCGAGGTCGGCGGCGAGGTCGGCGGGGCGGCGGTAGGCGGTTTCGACGTCCGATCCCGCGTGACCGAGCAGCCGCACGGTCCGCAGATGCAGGAACGCGGGCGCACGGTGGTCGCGCACCCATCGCGCGGCAGCGTCGGCGGTGGTCAGTGCGTCGAGGGCGGCGCAGCCGTCCGCGTGGAAGTACGCCAGGCCCGGGCGGCTGCCGTACGCCTGCTCGATCCATTCCGGGGGAGTGGGGACGCTGATCCCGATGCCGTTGTCCTCACAGACGAACAGGACGGGCATCGCGATCCCCCGGCTCGCGGTGTGAATGGCGGCATTGATCGCCCCGGCCGCGGTGGAATGGTTGGCGGACGCGTCGCCGAAACTGCACACCACCACCGAATCGGCGGGCCACCGGCTCGCTACACCGAGCCTCGCCGCCCGAGCGATCGCGAACGCCAATCCGACCGCGCGCGGGAGGTGCGACGCGATGGTCGAGGTCTGCGGGATGACATCGGCGGCCGCGCTGCCGAAAACCTTGTGCCGCCCGCCGGAAATCGGGTCCGCCGCCGCGGCGACCACGCCGAGCAGCACATCCCGGATCGGGTCCAGTCCGGGCACGCGCCGGGCGCGGTGCACGAAGAACGCCCCGGACCGGTAGTGCAAGAGCGCCGGGTCGGTGACGCGCAGGGCGGCCGCCACGGCGGCATTACCCTCGTGACCGGACGATCCGATGCTGTAGAAACCGCGCCGGGCCTTGCCGAGGCGGCGGGCCGCGAGATCGAGATGCCTGCTCGTCGCTTGCGCTTCGAACAGTTCCAGGCACGCCGTGCCCGTGATCGCGCCGCCGGGCGCGATCGGCTCGTCCGCCGGACGGCTCGGTCGCGGGGGAAGTGCCGCGACGGCGATGCGGAACCGCTCGTCCAGGTCCACTGCCTGCTCGGTCACCGACCGATCATCTCGTACAGTCCGCCGTTCGGCTGCGATTTCCGACGTCGTTCTTCCGGTAATCACGCCTGGCGGCGGACAAATTTACGAACTCAGGGTCCAGGGGTGCTCAGCGCAGGGCGGACGCGGCGTCCTGATCGAGCAGCCACGTGGTGGAATCGATACCCGTCGCACCGGCCGCGGGCACCTCCACCGGCTCCGCGCCGCCGATGGCCGCGGCGACCGCCTCGGCCTTGCCCGCGCCGCCGACCACCAGGACGACGTGCCGGCTGCGGCGGATCGCGGGCAGAGTGAGCGTCACCCGCACCGGCGGCGGTTTCGGCGAATTCGTGACGGCGACGACGAGTTCGTGCTCCTCACGCACGGCGTCGGTGTGCGGGAACAGCGAATTCACGTGCCCCTCGCCGCCCATGCCGAGCAGATGCAGATCGAACGCGCCGTGTTCGGTGAGGTGGGCGTGCACCGTCGCGGAGTACTCGGCGGCCGCCTCCACCGGGTCGGGGTACTCGCCGTCGGAGACGGCCACCGGATGCACCCGCGCCGGGTCCACCGGCACGTGGTCGAACAGCGCCTGCCTGGCTTGCAGGTCGTTGCGCTCCGGGTCGTTCGCGGGCACGAAACGCTCATCGCCCCAGAACACGTCGACTCGAGACCAGTCGATGTCGCCGGGCGACTTGCGCACCTGTTCCAGCAGGGCGATGCCGGTGCCGCCACCGGTCACCACGACCGAGGCGGAACCCCGCTCGGCCTGGGCCGCGACGACGATCGAGACGAAGCGGGCCGCCGCGGCGGCCACCAGCGACTCGGTGTCGAGGTGCACCTCGACGGTGTCGCTGGGGAACGGCGAATCGGTGTGCTCACTCATAGATCACCTTCTCGAGTCCGGCCAGCGCCTCCGCGTAGGTCTCGTCGGCGTCCAGCCTGCGTAGGTCTTCGGCGAGGCAGTCGCGCGTCTCTCTGCGCGCCAGGGCGATTCGTTGCACCGGTTCACCGGTGCGGGTCAACGTGGCGGTGCGGCCCGTCTGCGGGCGTTCGATCGCGATGGAGACGGTGGGGCGGTGCAGTTCCACTTGCAGCGGCCCGGTGCGCCTGCGCACCGGGCAGTTCAGCCGGGCGGCCAGCCAACCGGCCAGGATGTCGAGGGCGGGCTCGTCGCGCAGCCCGGACACCGTCACCGAATCGACCGGCTCGAACGGCGGCTCGTCCATGGCCGCCGCCAGCAGGGCCCGCCAGTACGTGATCCGGCTCCAGGCCAGATCGGTGTCGCCGCTGGCGTAGGACTGCAGTCGCTTCTTGATCGCCGCCTGCGGATCGGGCGCGAACGTGGCGTCGGTGATGCGGCGGCCCGCCAGGCGGCCCACCGAATCCTTGGACGGGAACTCCGGCGCCCCGCGCGGCCACCAGGCGACCACCGGCGTGTCCGGCAGCAGGAACGGGGTGACGACGCTGCTCTCGTGATTGACCAGCTCGCCTTGCAGCCGCAGCACGATGACCTCGGCCGCACCCGCATCGCCGCCGACGCGGATCTGCGCGTCCAGCCGGGTGGCGGCCTCCCGGTCGCCGCGCGCGAGCACCACCACGCGACAGGGATGCTCGCGGCTGGCTTCGTTCGCCGCGTCGATCGCGTCCTCGGCCTCGGAGCTGTCCAGCGTGCACACCACCAGGGTGAGCACGCGGCCCACGGTGATCACGCCGTTGCTCTCGCGCAGCTGCACGATCCGCTTGGTGACCTCGCCGGTCTTGGTCTCGGGCATGTCGACGATCACGGGCGCCGCCATTCCCGCCCGGTGCGGGCGATCATCTCGTCGGCCGAGGCCGGACCCCAGGTACCTGCCTCGTACGGCTCCGGCCTGCCTTCGGCGGCCCAGTGCGCGAGCACCGGATCCAGGATGCGCCAGGACAATTCGACCTCCGCGTTCACCGGGAACAGCGACGGCACCCCGAGCAGCACGTCGAGGATCAGGCGTTCGTAGGCCTCGGGAGAGGACTCGGTGAAGGCCTCGCCGTAGGTGAAGTCCATGTTGACGTCACGCACCTCCATGCCGGAGCCGGGCACCTTCGAGCCGAACCGGGTGGTGATGCCCTCGTCCGGCTGCACCCGGATGACCAGCGCGTTCTGCCCGAGCTCCTCGGTCATGGTCTGGTCGAACGGCAGGTGCGGCGCCCGCTTGAAGATCACCGCGATCTCGGTGACCCTGCGGCCCAGCCGTTTTCCGGTGCGCAGGAAGAACGGGACGCCCGCCCAGCGGCGGGTGTCGATTTCCAGCCGGATCGCGGCGTAGGTCTCGGTCGTCGAATTCGGGTCGAACCCCTCCTCCTCCGACAGCCCGACCACGTGCTCGCTGCCCTGCCACCCCTCGGTGTACTGTCCGCGCGCGGTGGTCTCGTCCAGCGGTTCGACGAGCCGGGTCGCGGAGAGCACTTTGATCTTCTCGGTCTGCAATTGCTTGGGCTCGAAGCTGATCGGCTCCTCCATGGCGGTGAGCGCCAGCAGTTGCAGCAGGTGATTCTGGATCACGTCGCGCGCGGCTCCGATGCCGTCGTAGTACCCCGCGCGACCGCCGAGGCCGATGTCCTCGGCCATGGTGATCTGCACGTGGTCGACGAAGTTGGCGTTCCAGATCGGCTCGTAGAGCTGGTTGGCGAAGCGCATCGCGAGGATGTTCTGCACCGTCTCCTTGCCCAGGTAATGGTCGATGCGGAACACCCGCTCCTCCGGGAACACCCCGTTGACCAGCGCGTTGAGTTCCTGCGCGCTCGTCAGGTCGTGCCCGAACGGTTTCTCGATCACCACCCGCCGCCAGGGTTTGCGTGCCGCGTCCGGCCCGGTCGTCTGCGCCAAGCCGTGTGCGCAGAGCTGATCGAGCACGACCGGGAACATGTTCGGCGGGATCGACAGGTAGAACGCGTGGTTGCCGCCGGTGCCGCGCTCCTTGTCGAGCGTGGTGAGGGTGTCGGCGAGCCGGTCGAACGCCGCGTTGTCGTCGAAGCTGCCCTGGACGAACCGGATGCCTTCGGAAAGCTGGTCCCAGACCTCCTGGCGGAACGGGGTACGCGCGTGCGCCTTGACCGCCTCCAGCACCACCTGGGCGAAGTCTTCGTCCGCGTAGTCGCGGCGCGCGAACCCGACCAGGCCGAAGGCCGGGGGCAGCAGCCCCCGGTTGGCCAGGTCGTAGATGGCCGGCATCAGCTTCTTGCGCGACAGGTCGCCCGTGACGCCGAAGATGACCATGCTGCACGGGCCGGCGATGCGCGGAAGGCGTTTGTCCCGTTTTTCCCGCAGCGGGTTATGCCATTCGACCGCGTCCGGCCGATCCGCGGGCGCTGCCTCCGCCATCGATCAGCCGTTCCCGGTCGACGCCGACTTCAGCTCGTCGGCGGTGGCGGAAAGCAGCTCCTCCCAGGATTTCTCGAATTTGTCCACGCCCTCGCGCTCGAGCACCGCGAAGACGTCGTCGAGGTCGATGCCGGCCGCGGCGAGCCGATCGAAGACTGCCTGGGCCTCCTCCGCCTTGCCCGCGACCGTGTCGCCACCGATCACGCCGTGGTCGGCGACCGCCTGGAGCGTCTTCTCCGGCAGTGTGTTCACCGTGTTGGAGGCGACCAGCTCGGTGACGTACATCGTGTCGGGGTACTCCGGGTTCTTCACCCCGGTCGAGGCCCACAGCGGGCGTTGCCGATTCGCGCCCGACGCGGCCAGGTTCAGGAACGTCGAGGTGTGCTTGCCGCCGTCGAACACGTCCTGGTACTCGGCGTAGGCCAGGCGGGCGTTGGCGATGCCGGCCTTGCCGCGCAGCGCGAGCGCTTCCTCGGTGCCCAGCGCCTCGAGGCGCTTGTCGATCTCGGTGTCCACACGGGAGACGAAGAACGAGGCGACGGAATGGATCTTGGCCGGATCATGGCCGCCGACCTTGGCCTTCTTCACCCCTTCCAGGTACGCGCCCATCACCGCGCGGTAGCGCTGGACCGAGAAGATCAGCGTGACGTTCACGCTGATGCCTTCCGCGATCACCGCGGTGATGGCGGGCAGCCCCTCCTCGGTGGCGGGGATCTTGATGAACAGATTGGGCCGGTCGACGATCTTCCACAGCTCGACCGCCTGCGCGACGGTGCGGTCGGTGTCGAACGCCAGACGCGGGTCGACCTCGATGGAGACCCGGCCGTCCACGCCGCCGGTCGCCTCGAAGACCGGAGCGAACACGTCGCAGGCCGCGCGGACGTCATCGGTGGTGATGGTGCGGATCGCGGCGTCGGCGTCCGCGCCTTGCGCGGCAAGCTCTTTCAGCTGGCCGTCGTAGGCGTGGCCCTGGCTGAGCGCACCCTGGAAGATCGTCGGATTGGTGGTGACCCCGACGACGGACCGGGTCTCGATCAGCTCGAGCAGGTTGCCGGAGCGGATCCGGTCCCTGGACAGATCGTCGAGCCATACGGACACTCCCGCCGCCGACAGGGCGGCGAGATTCTCGTTCTGAGCCATGAGCGCTTATCCCTTCACGTTCTCGAGCGTGCGCTGCGCGGCGGCAACGACGGCTTCCGGAGTGAAGCCGAATTCGCGGAACAGGGTCTTGTAGTCGGCGGAGGCGCCGAAGTGCTCGATCGACACGATCTCGCCCGCGTCACCGGCGAACCGGTGCCACGGCATCGCGATACCGGCTTCGACGACGACGCGAGCGGCGACCGCGGGCGGAAGCACCTCGTCCCGGTAAGCCTTGTCCTGCGCGTCGAACCACTCCACGCACGGCATCGACACCACGCGGGTGGCGACGCCCTGCTCCTCCAGCGTAGTGCGGGCGGCGACGGCGAGATGCAGCTCCGAACCGGTGGCGATCAGGATCACTTGCGGTGTGCCCGTGGACGCCTCGGCCAGCACGTAGCCGCCCTTCGATACGCCCTCGTAGCTGGTGCCCTCCAGGATCGGCAGATCCTGGCGGGTCAGCGCCAGCCCGGACGGGCCGTCCTGGTGCGGCAGTTCGGACACCGAGAAGTGCGACCGGTGCTCGCTGCTGTCGCGCTCCAGGATGGTGCGCCAGGCGTAGGTGGTCTCGTTGGCGTCGCCCGGACGGACCACGTTCAGGCCCGGGATCGCGCGCAGCGCGGCGAGGTGCTCGATCGGCTGATGCGTCGGGCCGTCCTCACCGAGGCCGATGGAGTCGTGGGTCCAGACGTAGATCGCGGGCACCCGCATCAGCGCGGCCAAGCGGACGGCGGGACGCATGTAGTCGCTGAACACCAGGAAGGTGCCGCCGTACGGCCGGGTCGGGCCGTGCAGCGCGATGCCGTTGAGGATCGCGCCCATCGCGTGCTCGCGAACGCCGAAGTGCAGGGTCCGGCCGTACGGGTCGGCCTTCCACATACCGGTGGAGATCGACTCCGGCCCGAAGCTGGGCTGGTCGGGCATGGTGGTGTTGTTGGACTCGGCGAGATCGGCCGAACCGCCCCACAGCTCCGGCAGCACCGGCGCCAGCGCGGCGAGCACTTTGCCGGACGCCTTACGGGTGGCCATCCCCTTCGGATCCGGTTCGTGGACGGGCAGATTCGCGGTCCAGTTCTCCGGCAGCCGCCGCTCGATCAGGCGGTCGAACAGCGCCTTGTTCTCCGGGTTGGCCGCGGCCCACGCGTCGAAGGACTTCTGCCACTGCGCGTGCGCCTCGCGTCCGCGGTCGACGACCTTGCGGGTGTGCTCGATGACGGCCGGGTCCACGTCGAAGCTCTTGTCCGGGTCGAAGCCGAGGACCTTCTTGGTGGCGGCGACCTCGTCGGCGCCCAGCGCCGCGCCGTGGGCGGTGCCGGTGTTCATCTTGCTGGGGGCCGGGTAGCCGATGATGGTGCGCAGCACGATGATCGAGGGCTTGCCCGTCTCGGCCTTGGCGGCTTCCAGCGCGGCTTCGATGGCGACGACGTCCTCGCCGCCCTCGACCACCTGCACGTGCCAGCCGTAGGCCTCGTATCGCTTCGCGACGTCCTCGGTGAAGGCGATGGTGGTGTCGTCCTCGATGGAGATCTTGTTGTCGTCGTAGACCAGCACGAGGTTGCCCAGTTGCTGGGTGCCCGCGAGCGACGACGCCTCGGAGGTGACGCCTTCCTCCAGGTCACCGTCGGAGGCGACGACGTAGATGAAGTGGTCGAACGGGCTGGTGCCGGGCGCGGCGTCCGGGTCGAACAGACCGCGCTCGCGCCGCGCCGCCATCGCCATGCCGACCGCCGAGGCCAGGCCCTGGCCGAGCGGGCCGGTGGTGATCTCCACGCCGTCGGTGTGCCGGAACTCCGGGTGGCCCGGGGTGAGCGAGCCCCACTTGCGCAGGTTCTTCAGATCGTCCAGCTCCAGACCGTAACCCGCCAGGTAGAGCTGGATGTACTGGGTCAGGCTGGAATGCCCGCAGGACAGCACGAACCGGTCCCGGCCGACCCAGCTCGGATCGCTCGGGTCGATGCGCATGGTGCGCTGGTAGAGCGTGTAGGCCAGCGGCGCCAGGCTCATCGCGGTGCCGGGATGGCCGTTTCCGGCGTTCTGCACCGCCTCGGCGGCCAGGACCCGGATGGTGTCGACAGCCTTGGTGTCCAGATCCGTCCAGTCGTCCGGGTGGTTCGGCTGAGTGAGGGCGCGGATGTCGTCTGTGATCGACACGACCGAGGTTCTCCTGACATTGGTTTCGTCGACGGCGGGTGGGTTTCTGACGGCGATGATCGCGCGGCAGCTACGGCGTGCTCACCGGGTATACCCAACTACCCTAGATGTGCCCGGTGACCGGCACACCATTAACCCTGTCTTGGTTTCGCGGGGCCCGTTGCGCTGTGTGTTCGCAGGTGGGTGTTTCGCCGGGCGCGGTGTGTTCGCGGCCTTGCAGGGGCGGCATGCGAGCGACGGAGACCCGGCCCTGCGGCGCGGGCGCTTCGCGTAATCCGACGTCGAAGCGCGCCGCGAACGCGCTCGTAGGCGCCGCGACCGGCCATGACGAGATACTGACCAAGCGTCTGTTTCATGTGCTGCGCTGCGTGAGTTGCTGGAAACGGCCGTTCGGGGCGCGGTGTATTCGCCCGCGTGCAACTCGGGAACAGGATTTTTCTGCTTTGTGGAGGAGGGGTTCGCCGGACCGCAGGTGTCTTCGGCAACGCAACCGTCATGTCGGGAGCGCGGGGGCGAGGGGAACTGCTCGAATCCGAGCAGCGCGGACCGGTTCGGCGACTGCCGGAAGGCCGTCCTCGCGGTGCGGGACAGGCCGTTGGGGGCGTCACCTACCGGCGGTGTTGCTCGGGGGCGAGGAAAGGGGCGGCGGTGGCGGGGGTCTACCATCCTTTGTAGTAGTAGTCGCGCCGCACCGGTCGGAAGGGGCGCCGGGGCGGACCGAAGTCCGGCGCGGGCACATCCGTGCCACCGGGACGAGCGCACTGCTGGTCCATGCCGGATGCGATGCACAGCGTGCGAGGAGAGACAGTGCGGATTGGGCAACAGCCGGGTGGCGATGGTGCGCACGGCTCCTCCGCGACGGCGCTGGCCGACCGGTTCACGGGTCCCGGCCTACCGTCCCGGCTGATGCGACGAGTCCTGGCCTATATCGCGCTGACCAAGCCCAGGGTGATCGAGCTGCTGCTGGTCGCCACGATCCCGACCATGCTGCTGGCCGACCGCGGCACCGTCGACATCCGCCTGATCCTCGCGACTCTGTTCGGCGGCTGGATGGGTGCGGCGAGCGCGAACACGCTCAACTGTGTCGCCGACGCCGACATCGACAAGGTCATGAAGCGCACCGCCAAGCGGCCGCTGGCGCGGGAGGCGGTGCCCACGCGCAACGCGTTCGTGTTCGGCGTCGCTCTCGGCGTCGGCTCGTTCGCCTGGCTGTGGTGGCAGGCCAACCTGCTCAGCGGCGTGCTCGTCATCGCGACGATCCTGTTCTACGTCTTCGTCTACACGCTGGGCCTCAAGCGCCGCACCTCGCAGAACGTGGTCTGGGGCGGCGCGGCGGGCTGCATGCCCGCGCTGGTCGGCTGGTCGGCGGTGACCGGCGGCATCGGCTGGCCCGCGGTCGCGCTGTTCGGCGTCATCTTCTTCTGGACGCCGCCGCACACCTGGGCGCTGGCGATGCGCTACAAGGAGGACTACCGCGCGGCGGGCGTGCCGATGCTGCCGGTGGTCGCCACCGAGCGGGCCGTCACCAAGCAGATCGTCGTCTACACCTGGCTGACCGTGCTCACCACGCTCGCGCTGGTCCCCGCCACCGGCGTGATCTACGCGGCCGTGGCGCTGGTGGCCGGAGCGTGGTTCCTGCTCATGGCGCACCAGCTGTACGCGGGCGTGCGGCGCGGCGAGTCGGTGAAGCCGCTGCGATTGTTCCTGCAGTCGAACAACTACTTGGCCGTGGTGTTCTGCGGCCTCGCCGTGGACTCGGTGCTCGGCTGGGACACCATCGGCAGTTTCTTCAGCTGAGCGCGCCGATGTAGCCGTCCGGCCGGACGAGCACCCGGGCGCCCTCGGCCGCGGCGTAGGCCGCGTAGGCATGCCCGTCGACGTCCACCACGTGCGGCCCGGCCACATGCTCCCCGGGGCGCACCACCGCGAACGCATGCGGCCCGGCCTCGGCCGGCACGCCGAATGACAGCACCGTGGGGTGCGGCCCGCGGAACAGGTCGAACAACCGGACGGGCCGTCCGTGCTCGTCTTTCACCGGCGCGTCGGGCGCCCGGTCGCCGACGGCCAGTTGCTCGCGGACGGCGGGGTCGCGGTAGCTGATGTCCAGTTGCCGGGTCTCCGCTCCGCGCTCCATCGCGTCCTCGTCGCCGTCGACCAGTTTGTCCAGCAGCTCGGAGCTGAGCCCGAGCACCTTGGCGGCCACGGTCCTGCGTTCGGCTTCGTAGCTGTCCAGGAGGGTGTCGTCACCGGCGAGCGCGGCGGCCAGCTTCCAGCCGAGGTTGTAGGCATCCTGGATGCCGGTGTTCATCCCCTGGCCGCCGGTGGGCGGGTGTGCGTGGGCGGCGTCCCCGGCCAGGAAGACCCGGCCGTCGCGGAAACGCCGCGCCAGGCGGATGTTCGGCCGCCACACGGTCACCCAGGTCAGGTCGGTGAGGGTGACGTCGTCGCGTCCGCAGTAGCGGTCCACGTACTCCTGCAGCAGCTCGAGGCTCGGCTGCGCGTCGCCGGTCAGCGGTGCGGCGAACTGGAATCGACGCTCGCCGGGCAACGGGGACAGCGCGATGCCCTGCATGGGCTCGTCGGCGGCGGCGAACCAGTAGCCGACCTCGTGATCGAGCGCGTCGGCGCGCACGTCGCCGAGCAGCATCCGCAGCGATTCGTCGGTGCTGCCTTCGAACGGGATGCCGAGTGTCTTGCGCACGGTGCTCTTGCCGCCGTCCGCGCCGACCAGATAGGCAGCGCGGACGGTCTCCCGCGCGCCGTCGCGTTCCAGGGTCGCGGTGACGCCGTCGTCATCCTGCGTGAAACCGGTCAATGCGGTGCCGAGTTCCACGTGTACGCCGAACTCGGCGAGCCGGTCGCGCAGGATTGCCTCGGTGCGTGACTGGCCGAGCACCCACAGGTTCGGGTAGGGGACCGCGGGGGTCGGCTCGACCGGCTCGCTCATTCTGCGCTCGGCCACGAACTGCCCGCCCAGATGCACGCGCATCACCGGTGTCGGCATTCCGGCCGCCAGCACCGCGTCCAACACCCCCAGGTCGTCGAAGACTTCCAGGGTGCGCGGCTGGATGCCGTCCCCGCGAGATCCGGCGAAGAAGACGGCCGCCTTGTCGACGATCCGGACCGGGATGTCCCGGCGAGCGAGATCGAGGGCGAGGGTGAGGCCGGTGGGTCCGGCGCCCGCGACGAGGACGAGCTGAGTCATGACACGCTCCTGCTGAATCTGTATTCAGTGAATGCAAATTCAGTATCAGGCTTGGTACGTTGCGTTGTCAAGGAGGTGAGGTGGGTGTCGCTGAGTCGCAAGGAGAAGTCCGCCGAAACCGAGCAGGCGTTGAAGGCCGCGGCCCTGCGCTTGTTCGCCGAACGTGGCTACCTGAACACCAAGATCACCGACATCACCGCGACCGCGGGCCGGGCGGCGGGGTCGTTCTACAACCACTTCGCGAGCAAGGAAGAACTGCTGCAGGCATTGCTGAACGATCTTGCGGCGGCGGGTGACGAGCGCGCGGAGGGACCGGGTCACAACCCTGATTTCAGCGACCCGGAGGCGGTGCGCTATCACGTCGCCGGGTACTGGACCTTCGCGCGCGAACACGCGCCCGTGCTGCGCGCGGTGAACCAGGCGGCGCTGGTCAACGAAGATTTCGCGCAGATGGTGGCGCGCTTCGGCAGCCGGCAGCGCGCCGACATCGCCGACCACGTGGCGGGCTTCGCCGACAAGGGATTGCGACTGCCGAGCACGGACGACGCCAGCCTGGCGATGATGTTCATGCTCACCCAGAGCTTGCTGGCGGCGGTGGAGGAAGGAAACGTCGAACTGACCGACGAGCAGGCAGTGGAAGGCCTGACCCGCTTCATCTATCGCGGTCTCACCGGCCGCGACTACTGACGTCTGTGGTGGGCGACCCGCCGGATCGCCCACCGTAGGCGGTTCACGGGAGCAGGACGATGGAACCGGTGGTCTTGCGGCCCTCCAGGTCGCGATGGGCCCGTTCGGCGTCGGCGAGCGGGTAGGTCGCGCCGATCCGGATGTTCAGCGTGCCCTTGGCGATGGCGTCGAGGATGTCGCCCGCGCGCCAAGTGAGTTCGGCACGGTCCCTGGTGTAATGCGCGAGGGTCGGGCGGGTGACGAACAGCGATCCCGCCGCGCTGAGTCGTTGCAGGTCGAACGGCGGTACCGGACCGCTCGCGCCGCCGAACAGGGCGAGCGTGCCGCGCACGCGCAACGCGGCGAGGCTCGACTCGAAGGTCGCCGCGCCGACGCCGTCGTAGGCCGCGGCCACGCCGACGCCGTCGGTGAGGGCGCGCACCCGGTCGGCGAGATCGTCGCCGTACCGCAGCACCTCCGCGGCTCCGGCCGCGCGGGACAGCGTCTCCTTCTCGTCGGAGGAGACCGTCGTGATCACCCGGATGCCGCGTGCGTTGAGCAGCTGGGTCAGGATCAGCCCGACGCCGCCCGCGCCCGCGTGCACCAGCACCGATTCCCCGCGTTCGGGTTTGTAGACGGACTCGATGAGGTAGTGCGCGGTCATGCCCTGCAACAGTGCCGACGCGGCCACCGGCGGCTCGACGCCGTCCGGCACCGGGATGGCGACGGCGGCGGGCACCGCGACCTTCGGCGCGTAGCTGCCGGGTGCGGCGGCCCAGGCGACCCGGTCGCCGACGGCGAACTCGGTGACGTCGGAGCCGACCTCGGCGACGACGCCGGTGCCTTCCGCTCCCGGGACGTAGGGCACGTCCTGGGGGTAGCGCCCGGTGCGGATGTAGGTGTCGATGAAGTTGATGCCGATCGCCTGCGTGTCGACCAGCAGCTGGTCCGGCCCGACCTGCGGATCGGGCACCTCGACGTACTTCAGGACCTCGGGACCACCGTGTTCGGAAACCTGAATGGCGCGCATGAGTTCCAGTTCTACACCCGAGCGGCGGGCGCGGTGCCTACCGGTCGGTAAACTGCATGCCATGAGTGCTGAAACCGCCACGGCGCCGGAGAAGCTGTCGGGCGCCCTCGTGGAATCCGTCAAGGGCTTCGTCGCCGACCACGGACGATCCGCCACTGCCGTGTTGCAGCCGATCGGCCGCGCCGGTGTGCGCGTCACCCTGGTCGGCGCCGACGGTGTTCTCGGCGACCGAGTCGTCGCGGACCTGGAGACCGCCAAGGCGCTGGTCGCCACGATCGACGGACTCTCCGAGGCCGACGAATGGAATCGTGAGCTCACCTCGATCGTCACTCCGCGTAAGGGTCACTGGGCCAAGATGGCGGGCTGGGTCGCCAAGCAGGCTCGTTTTCCCAAGGCGCGCAACGAGAAGTGATCGGTGCGTAGCCGGATGACGTTGCCCGGCCGGATCGGCGCGGTGCTGGTGGCCGGATGGACTGCTCTCGTGGCGGCGGCGATTCCTGCGGCCGCGCAGCCGGAGAACTCCGCTGCGCTGCGCGCCTGCACGCCGGGTGACTATCCGCCGTACTCGGTCACCGAGGACGGGGGCGGCTACCGCGGCGTCGATGTGGATCTCGCGCGGGGTTTCGCCGCGCTGCTCGGCCGTCCGATCGAGTTCGTCCCCGTGACCTGGGCGACGCTGAAGACGGACTTCGCGGAGCGGAACTGCGACGTCGCGGTCGGGGGCATCTCCGATCTGCCGTCGCGTCGCGCTTTCGCCGACTTCTCGATCACCTACGGCACCGACGGCAAGGCGCCGATCACCCATCGCGCGAACGGTGCGGCGTATGCGACCGTCGCGGAGATCAACCGCCCCGATGTTCGTGTGATCGCCAATCGCGGTGGCACGAACGAGGAATTCGCGCGCAAGAACTTCCCCGACGCGCAGCTCACCTTGTGGCCGGACAATCTGACGATCTTCGGCGAGATCGAGCAGGGCCGCGCCGACGTGTTCGTCACCGACTCGGTGGAGGGCCGCTACCGCGTGCGTCAGCACCCGGACCTGCAAGTGCTGCATCCCGAAGAGCCGTTCGACTCGTTCGGGAAAGTTCTGCTGGTGCGGAAGAACGATCCCGTTCTGGCGGCCTTGCTGGACGCCTACTTGACCTCCCAGCTCGCGACGGGCGCGGTGGACCGGTTGTTCGACCAGTGGATCGGGCCGAACGCTCCCGTCGGCTGAATTCGTTCGCTGACTCCGTGTTCGGCGCACAGTGCCAACGGTCGGGCTGGGCTGTCGACTTCCGGTTGTGCGCGATGCGCGCTGACTGCGGCACCTGTGACGTTCGGGCGACGAGACCGCTACGGGCCAGCGGTATTCGGCAATGCGCGACGCTCGGCGAGGACCCCAGGGGTGAAGGCGAGCGGTAGGCGGCCGACCCGACGGTCAATTCGGCGCGGAACGCTCGGCGCCGTCCCGGCGCGGGTGTTCGAGGAGCGCCTTCCACGCTGCCTGCCAAGGGAACAGGGGGAGGCGCGCTTCACCGGTGCCCCGCTCGTGCGGCTCACCTTCGCCGATCACGATGGTGACGCCCCACTCCGACAGTTTGCGAATCCCCTCCTGGATCGCCGGAAAGCTGATCTGCGCCCGGTTCGAGTACGGCACCCCCACGATCGGCAGCCCCTTGCCGAGCCCTTCGACCAGTAGGCCGAGCAGCAGCGTATCCGAGATCCCCGCAGCCCATTTCGCGATGGAATTGCCGGTGAGCGGTGCGGCGATGATGCCGTCGGCGGGCGGCAGCACATCCGGTGTGCCCGGTTCCTTGTACTCGCTGCGCACGGGATAACCCGACCGTGTCCTGATCGCGTCGACGTCGATGAACCCGAGACCCGAGGGCGAGGCGATCACGCACACCTCCCAGCCGTCCGCCTGAGCCAGGGCGATCAACTTGCCGACATCGCGCGAGGCGGGTGAGCCGGTCACGAGGGCGTACAGGACCGGATTTCCGTTGGCGTCCACGGGTCCATGCTGCCACGCCACCCAGGTCGCTCGAGCTTGATCACACCGGTGCCGTTGCCCGGCTTCCAGCGCCATACGGTTCCGCTCTCCATCGCCGCCGATCTGCCGTCTTACACGGTCGAATGCGCTGTTCCATCGAAAACGGCCGGCCGCCAACGACGTCGTCGCCCCAGGGCCGATGTTGCCCAAGTGGTTGCCGACGGGTTCAGCCGGGGACGGCGCCGATGCGTTTGGCGAGGCGGCCGAGGTCGCCGGTGGTGAGATTGCGGTGGGCCGTGCGCATCATGTGGGTGACGAGTTCGCGGACGTGGGTCATGCCGCGGACCTGCTGGGGGGCGATGTGTTCGGCGTGCAGGAGGGCGTGCAGGCAGTTGCGGTAGTCGCGGCGCAGCGCGTGGGCGCGGCCGATTTCGACGAAGTATTGGGCTCGGCGGCCTTCGGCGGGGATGGTGTGGGGGTTGAGGGTGGGGGCGAGTTGGAGGACTTGGCCTGGTTCGCGTTGTTCGATTGCTGCGGACATGCGCCAGAGGATTACGTTCGTCGCATCGAAGGTGGGGTTGCGCAGCAGGGCGTTGGCCGCGTCGGCGTGCTCGAGTCGAGCGACCTGCTCGTCGGCTTCGTTCAAGTGGTCGGCCGGGTCGCTGCCGAGTGCTGCGGTGACCAGTGCGGCTTGCAGGTGCAGCATGCCGTACGTTTCGATTTCCTCGACCGAGCGCACCTCCGGTGCCAGCCGCTCGGCGGTGATCTCGGCGTCCTGGAGTGCGGCGGGCAGAGTTCCAGGGCGGGCGAGGAGCGTCTGGCTTCGGGTGTAGGCAGCTGTCGCGGGACCCGCTGTACCGCCGATGTTCTCGGTGGCGCGTTCGATTTCCTGCGCCGCTGTCCATGCCAGTGCTGGATACCCGCGACGCGACGCCGACTGTGCGGTGAGATAGGCGGCCGCCGCCAGCGCGTCCCAGGAGCGATCCCGGTCGATGCCGGTCGCGTCCCGGGTATGGCGATAACAGTCCGTGAGCAGAGGCGCGAGCAACGGCCCGAGCCTCGCGTAATCGCATGCCCGCCTCAGTTCGGCCGCATACTTCGTCGCGGCGGTGAGTTCGGCCAGGCTTCTCGGCGGGCCGACCACCGTAGTGTTTCCACGCGTCCAGAGCGCGGTTTCGATGTCGGGCACTGCGGCATGAAATCCGGCCGAGGACGGGTCGAACCGGTCTTCCTGATCGCCGGTCAGGTCTCCGACCGCGACGCCGAGCGCCTGGGCGAGGGCGTGCAGGGTGCGCCGGGAATCGATGGGTCGCTCACCGTTCTCGTATTTGGCGACAGCGCCCCGGCTGACCCCGATTCGGTCGGCCAACACCTGCTGCGAGATGCCTCGGCGCGCACGGATGGCACGCACCTGCCGGCCGATGTACCGGCCCTCGTCTCGCCCCGGATCCTCGCTCATCGGCTCTCCCTCGCCGGATGCTGATCGAAACCTCATGCTAGACGCGTCGCCGGGTGTCCCGCACCGGGACAGCGCCGCTCCGGCGGCCCGCCAAGCTATTGCGAGCACTCGCCCTTGGGCGGGGCGCGATCGTGTGCGCGATAAGCCGGTCGTCCCTCCCCGCGAGTGCTCACAACGTGAGGAGCAGGGGAAGGGGAAAACGTGATGTGGCGAAAGGCAGTTGATTTCGCGTGTCCGGACGTGTCCGGGATGCGGCGCGGTGACGAAATGTCGGGCCGGGCGGCTGCTGACCCAAATGAACTCGGCGCGCATCGCCCGCCGATGGTGACCGAACCCGGCACGCCGCTATCGCTAGCAAATCGGCCGCGCCGCTGCCATTTTCGCGCGATTGCCGTGCGGTGCCCCGCTCGACCCGGCGAAATGGCGTCGCGGCTGCTGCGCGGACGCGATTCGCGCACGGTGGCCTCGCATCGCGTTGATCATCCCGGTGCGGCGGCGGGGAAGAGCGCGCGGTGAGCGAACCATGCCATCCGGCGGCCGACACCCCGGCCAGTCGGTGCCGCTTCTACCGGCAGTGCGGGCTCGCGGCGGCCGTGCAACCGGAACTCGGGCGCATCGTCGTACCCGCCGGACGGGTGGGCGCGATCACCATGCCCGCTCGGCTCGGGCAGGAGGTGAAGGCGCTGATGCAGGTCCGGCGCCGCGCGCTCGGGCCGATCATCTCGCATCCGCGCTCGGGACGCTGGACCTATCTGGTGCGGCCGGACCTGCCCGACGAGGTCGGCTTGTTCGCCGAACTGTTCCGCCTGAACGTGTCGGTGGCCCGCTACGGTGCGCAGATCGCGCTGCCGTCGCCCGCCGACCGGCCGCCGTGCTTCCGCGTGTGGGTGGAACCGCCACGCGACACGTTCCGGCCGTCGGGCGCGGTCGTGGTCGCGGCGATTCGTCTTCGCGCGGGACGCCGAGGGTGACCGGGCCGGAGCACCGGTCACCGCGACCGGACGAGCGGGATGTCCATCTCTCGGTCCAATTCCACGACGTGCGTTTGGATTTCGCTGCCTGCGCGACCGCAGCCGCGTGGTTCGTGCAGGAGTGGCGCGCCCGTCACTACGAGGACGCGGTCACCGTGCTGCCGGACGATCCGACCGGGCTGCCCCGCCTGCCGAACGAGCTGTTGTTCCTCGACCCGTGAGTGCGGCTCGGCCGGGCCGACGGCCGCCGAGCGCCGAGACGGGCCCGCGACAGCCCTGGCCAGGTCGTCGCGGGCCCGGCACCGGGGCCCCGCCCGCGCTGCCGGGCGGTTCCCGCCGGTGCTGGACGACCGGAGTTCGCCGACGCAAAGGGGCGCCGAGCCGGACACCTGAAGAGGGCATAGTGGCGAACTGTCCGCAAAGTAACGCGTCCGCTGCTTCTCGTGCAGATGCAGCGCTGCTCGCTGTGGGGGAGATACCCTTGAGCAGGGTAATTCAACGTCGAGGAGCTGATGGTGGAACACCTGCGAGGCAAGGGCGCGTCGTGCTCGGCCACCGTATGACCAGACCGGGCTGATTTCGAGCTACCGATGCGTGAACCGATCGACCTTGCCGATTCCGCTGAACGAACCCGCGCCGCGCTCGCCGCCGTCGTGGCGCAATTCTCGGAGGCTTGGGCGTCCGGGTTCCCGCCCGACCTGGCCGCGTTCCTGCCCCGGGAGCAGGCCGAGCGGCGGACGACGCTGATCGAATTGATCAAGGTCGATCTGGAATTCCGCTGGCTTCGCTTCGACTTCCCCAAGCGGCTGATCGACTACCGCGCGGAATTCCCCGAGCTGCGCAACGGTCCGTTTCCGGCCGATCTGGTCTACGAGGAATTCCACGCCATGCGCCGCAGCGATCGCGGCCGCGACGGCACCGATATGGCCGGGACGGCCACCGCCACGGCTGCCGGTTCCGCCCCCGACCGGATCACCAGCGACTACCGCAGCACGATGATCGCTCGCCCCAGCGCCCAAGTCGCGCTCGACGCCATCGACGTCGGCGATCGAGTCGACGATTTCGACCTCCTGATGCGGATCGGCGTCGGCGCCTTCGCCCAGGTGTATCTCGCGCGGCAACAGTCGATGCAGCGACTGGTCGCGGTCAAGATCTCGCACAATCACGGCAACGAGCCGCAGACGCTGGCCCAGCTGGACCACGAATACATCGTGCGCATCTTCGATCAGCGGCTCATCGCCGACGGCGAGCTGAAGCTGCTCTACATGCAGTACCTGCCCGGAGGAACACTGCTCGACGTGTTGCGTCTGTCGCGCGCGACGCCGCAGGAACGGCGCGGCGGGCAACTGATGCTCGACGCCATCGACGCGGTACTCGCCGACAAAGGCGAGGTGCGACCGACGGAATCAGCCGTTCGGCTCCGCATCGCGGGACTGACCTGGCCGGAGACCGTGGTCTGGCTGGGGCGCAGGCTCGCGGACGCGCTGCAGCACGCGTCCGATCGAGGGGTGCTGCACCGCGACATCAAACCCGCGAACGTGTTGCTCAGCGCCGAGGGAATTCCGAAACTGGCCGACTTCAACGTCAGCTTCAGCAACCGCGTCCGGGGTACCAGCCCACTGGCGTACTTCGGCGGATCGCTGGCGTACATGTCGCCCGAGCAGCTCGAAGCCTGCCATCCCGACCTGCCGGGGACCGCCGCGGAATTGGATACCCGAAGCGATATCTTCGCGCTGGCCGTCATGCTGTGGGAATTGCTCACCGGGCGCCGTCCCTTCGCGGACGAGACGTCGGCGGGCGATTCGCAGACGTCGCTGGCCCGCATGATCGAACTGCGGCGCAGACCCATCCATCCGGCGTTCCTGTCGGAACTCCCACCGGACTGCCCCATGGCGCTGCGCCGGGTCCTGCTGAAGTGCCTGTCGCCCGACCGGGCGGACCGCTACTCGTCCGGTTCGGAGCTGGCCCAGCAACTCGACCTGTGTCTGGAGCAGCGTGCCCGCGATCTCGTCTATCCACCTCCGCGCAGCTGGCGCGCACGTCTTTCGCGCAGGCCCACCCCCATCCTGTGGTTGTCCTCGCTGGTCGGCGTCGGTTTGGCGACCATCTATATGGCCGTGCATGTTCAGGAACTGATCAGAGAGCGCCTGACCGACACCACCAACGCGCAGCTCAACATGGGCGTGTACGTTTTCGTCCTCATCGCAGGCCCGCTGTCCATCGTCATCTACGCGTACATGTCACGTGATCTGCTCGCGGTTCCGCGCGGCTTGCGTGCGGGCAGACACTACGACGAGGCACTGCTGGCGCGCGTGCGGTCGCGAACACTGTTCTGGGGCGATATGTGTGCGCTGAACACCTTTCAGACCGGGCTTACGGCGACGGTGACCGGTGTGTTCCTGTGCCTCTGGCTCACCGACCTGCCTGCGCGACTGGTGGTCCACGCGGCGACGACCGTATTGATGGCGGCCGTCATCTCCGTCGCCTACACGTTCTTCCTGTCGACGTTCTACATCGTCCGCTGCGTCTATCCGCTCTACTTCCGCTACAGCCGCACGACGACGCACGATTCCGGCGTCATCCGCACGCTGCGCCGGAGAACCACGATCTACCTAGCGGTCACCGCGTCCGTGCCGCTGGTCGGGGTGCTCGCCGGATTCAGCCTGCTCGAACCCGAGGAACTTCCGCTGGTGCGCGATTCGGTCCTGGGATTGTGCGCCGTCGGCGGGCTGGCGTTCGTCGCCGTGTACTGGCTGTACCGCACGCTCGACGCGGACCTGCGGGCACTCCAGCGGGTGGTCAGGAGACCGGTGGAAACCACGCGCTGACGCGCGACTCAGCTGTGGCGGGTAGATCGCGCCGGTGCTCGCCTCCCCAGCGCACCACTCCGGTCGCGACGGCCGGATAGAGGACGACGGCGGCGATCACCAGGACGCCGTAATCCGACGTCCACCCGGGAATCCTGGTCAGTGTGGCGAGGGCGGCGACCACCATCGCCAAGCCCAGGATCTCCGCGATTGGGCCGAGGGACGCAAGGTCCGTGTACTGGTGTCCGCGCGGCGACGCGATCGGCCGGAGGCGGGCGCCGGCGTCCGATGTCCTACCGCTCACGGCAGATGACCAGCGGGCTGGACGCGTGGTGCAGCAGACTCTGGCTCGTCGACCCGGTGAGAAGCCCGGTGAGGCGGTTGTGTCCGCGACTGCCGGTCACCACCAGCTGCGCCTTCTCGCCGTGTTCGAGCAGCGCCTGCGCGGGCGTGGCCTTCACGACGACTTTGGTGACCGTGACGTCCGGGTATTTCTCGCTCCATCCGGCCATGCGCTCGGACAGCAGTTCCTCCTCTTGCTGGGCGAGCGTGTCCCACGCGTCGGGCACCGGCGTCCATTGCAGCAGGTCGGGATCGTTCCACGCGTGCAAGGCGGTCACTGCGACGCCCAGCGTCGACGCGAGTTCGAACGCCTCGCCCACCGCGGCGGAACCGGCAGGGCTTCCGTCGACGCCGACGAGCACGGGCCGTTCGTCCGGCAGCGGCTGGTCGAGCCTGCCCCGCCAGACGGTCACCGGACATGTCGCCTTGTTGGCGACCGTGAGCGCCGTAGACCCCAGCAGCAGTGTGGAGAGCCGGTCTTGGGCCTTCGCCGCGACGACGACCATGCGCGCGTTCGCGCTGTGCCGGATCAACTCACGCGCGGGCGAACCGTCCTCCACGACCCGCCGGATCTCCACGTCCGGCTGCTCGGCGTGTACGGCCTCGAACGCTTCCTGGACTTTTTGCTTCGCCGCCGCTCGGAGTTCGGGCAATAGGTTCACCTCGGCCAAGGCCGAGGAGGTCATGGGGTAGTCGAGCGCGGGAACCACGCCGAGCAGCGTCAACGGGGCGTGCTGTCGATTCGCGATGGCTCCGGCCCAGCGCGCTGCTCCCACAGCGGTCGGGCTGCCGTCGATACCGACGATGATCGACTGACGGTCTGCTGATGCGCTCATTTCGGCTCCGATTGCGGCTGCGGCAAGGTCGACTCCCACATTCGCAGCCGCCGCCCGTCCGCACCGGGGGCGGTGGCCCTCGATGGTCGGGACCAAAGACCTTCACCAGGCAGGCTGCACGGCCCGAGCCGGATCGGGTTATCGAGCGAAGCGGGCCACCGCCCGTCGGACGGCGGCGCCCATGGCCGAGCTTCCGGTATGCCCGGCATCGTCGATGACCTGCAACTCCGCGTCGGGCCATGCCTGGGCCAGCTGCCAGGCCGTGTACAGCGGGGCGCTCAGGTCGAGTCTGCCGTGGATCAGCACGCCGGGAATGCCCGTCAGCCGGTGCACGTCGCGCAGCAGCTGCCCGTCCTCCAGCCAGGCGGCGTTGGCGAAGTAATGCGCGCAGATCCGGACGAAGGCCATCCGCGCGGCGTCCGGCTCCGCGCTGTACTGTCCTGGGCTGCCGAGGTTTTCGTGCGCGATCACGGCGTCCTCCCACGCGCACCACCGCCGCGCCGCCGCCTCTCGGGTCGGCGCGTCGGGGCTTTCCATCAGCCTGCGGTACGCGTCGACGAGATTCCCGTGGCGGTCGGCGAGCGGGACGCCGGTGCGGAAGGTCTCCCACTGCTCGGGCAGCAGGCGGGCGACGTCGCGGTAGAGCCAGTCGATCTCCTCCTGCCGGGTCATCGTCACCCCTGCCAGCACGATCTCGCTGACCCGCAACGGGTAGCGCTGCGCGTAGGCGAGGATCAGCGTCGAGCCCCAGGAACCACCGAACAGCAGCCACCGGTCGATCCCGAGGTGTTCGCGCAGCTGTTCCATGTCCGCGATGAGGTGCCGGGTGGTGTTGTGCGTGAGGTCGACCGCAGGGTCGGAGGCGTGCGGCAGACTCTCGCCGCACCCGCGCTGGTCGAACAGGACGATCAGGTAGACCGCCGGGTCGAATGTCTTGCGCGCTCCGCGTCCTCCTCCTCCGCCGGGCCCTCCGTGCACGACCAACGCCGGTTTGCCGTAAGGGTTACCGCTGGTCTCCCAGTAGATCCGCTGACCGTCGCCGACGTCGAGCAATCCGTGGGCATACGGCTCGATATCGGGAAAAGGCTGCGGCGCATCGGATTGCGAGTCGGGCGTGGACACGATCGACCACGCTACCGTCGAGCGCGGCTCACCGCCCGGCGTCGCGGAATCGCCGCCGGGAACTTCGCAAGGGCGTACGTCGCGCGAACTCGCTCAGGCGGCCTGCGCGGCAGGGTCCGGCTTCGGCGCGGCCACCCGTTCCCGGGTGCGCAGCGAAGCCCACAGCGCGGCGGTCGCGGCGGTGCACGCCGCGGCACCGCCCACGTGCACGACGACCAGTGCCGCGGGGACGTCGGTGAAGTACTGCACGACGCCGACCAGCGCCTGCGCGCAGACCAGCCCGAGCAGCGCGAACAGGCGGGTGCGCACGGCGGGCGTGATACCGACCGCGAACAGGCCGAACGCCAAGCCGATCAGCAGTGCGAGGTAGCCGACCAGCAACTGCGAGTGCAGATGCACCAGGGTGACGATCTCGACCTGCAGGCGCTCGACCGGACGGTCGATGCTCTTGTCGCCCGCATGCGGACCGGCGGCGGTCACCAAGGTGCCCGCGACCAGGACCGCGCCGAGCGCGATCCCGGCGAGCACGGTGAGCCAGCGCAGCGGCGCGGGGGCCTGGACGGTGTCGACGCCGTCGTCGGGTTCGCCGATCTTCGCGTACAGCACCACCGCTAGCCACACCATCACCATCGACGCGAGCAGGTGCGTCGACACGGTCCACCACAGCAGTCCGGTACGCACCGTGATACCGCCGATGACCGCCTGCACGACGGTGCCGCCGGGCATCAGCCACGCGTACACCAGCACCTCGCGGCGACGGCGCGCCTTGGTCACCGCCAGCACGATCGCCGCGGCGCACAGCGTGACCACGAAGGTGAGCAGCCGGTTGGAGAACTCGACCGCCTGATGAAGGGCCGGGACCTCCGACACCGCCACCGGGGTGAAGCTGCCGGGGAAGCACTGCGGCCAGGTGGGGCAGCCGAGCCCGGACGCCGTGACGCGCACGACCGCCCCGGTCACCGAGATCCCGGCCTGGGACAGGATGACCGCGAGCGCGATCAGGCGCTGCGCCCGCAGCGAGGGCAGTGGAAGCTTGTCGACGAGTCGCAAGAACGCGCGATACAGCACGTCGGAAATGGTAGCCGGGCCGGATCCGGCGGCTGCACCCGGTCTACTACATTTCGTCGTTGAGGCTCAGTGGAAGCGGAACAGACGAGTGGCCGCGACGCCCGACACCACGCCCCACACCGCGAGAACGGCGATCCCGAACCAGTCGACGCCGGTGTGCAGCGCGTTCTCCAGCGCTTCCGCCAGCGCCCCCGAGGGCACCAGGCGGGCGAGCACGCTGACCGCCGTGGGCAGGTCGTCGGCGGCGAACACGATGCTGGCCACGCCGAGCATGACGAACCACAGGATGTTCGCCAGCGCCAGCACCACCTCGGCTTTCAGTGTGCCGCCGAGCAGCAGGCCCATCGCCGCGAACGTGGCGGTGCCCAGCGCGATCACCGCGGCGCCCAGCAGCAGCCCGAGGGGTTCGGGCCGCCAGCCCAGCGTGAAGCCGATGAGACCGAGCAGGACGGCCTGCAGCACCACCACGATGAGCACGGCCGCGCTCCTGCCCGCGATGACGCCCCAGCGCGGCAGCGCCGTGGCACCGAGCCGTTTGAGCGCGCCGTAGCGCCGGTCGAAGCCGACCGCGATGGCCTGGCCGGTGAACGCGGTGGACATGACGGCCACCATCATCACCGCGGGCACGATCTTGTCCACCCGGTGCGTGCCGAGATCGCCGAACGGCAGCAGACTCAGGCCGACCAGCAGGGTGATCGGGATGAACATGGTCAGCAGCAGTTGTTCGCCGTTGCGCAGCAACAGGATCAGCTCGAGCCTGGTCTGCGCGAGCAGCATCGCGGCGCGGGTGCTCGGGCGCGGGCCGGGCGTGAAGGTGCCCGCCGCGAAGCGGTTGGCGGTCCGGTCGTGCTCGCTCATCCGCGCAGGTCCCGTCCGGTCAGTTCGAGGAAGACGTCTTCGAGGCGGCGCTGATCGATCCGGATGTCGGTGGCCAGCACGTTCATTCGCGCGCACCACGCGGTGACGGTCGCGAGCACTTGCGGATTGATCTCGCCCTCCACCAGATAGGTGCCGGGAGTGGTCTCCCGGGGTGCGAACCCTTCGGGCAGGGCGTTGGCCAGCAGTTCCAAGTTCAGTTTGGGCGGCGCGCAGAACCGCAGCTGCCCCGCGGCCCCGTGCGCGGTGACCTCGGCCGGGGTGCCGGAGGCGACGATGCGGCCGTGATCGATGATCACCAGCTGGTCGGCGAGCTGCTCGGCCTCGTCCATCATGTGCGTGGTCAGCACGACGGTCACCCCGTCGCGGCGCAGGGCGTCGATCAGCTCCCAGACGATCAGCCGGGCCTGGGCGTCCAGGCCCGCGGTCGGTTCGTCGAGGAAGACGATCTCCGGCTTGCCCACCAGCGCGCAGGCCAGCGCGAGGCGCTGCTGCTGGCCGCCGGACAGACGGCGGTAGGGGGTGCGGCGGTTGTCCTGCAGACCGAGGGTGCGCAGCAGCCAGTCGGGGTCGAGCGGATCCGCGGAGTAGGCGGCCACCAGATCGAGCATCTCGCCCGCTCGCGCACCGGGATACGCGCCGCCGCCCTGGAGCATGACGCCGATGCGGGGACGCAGCCGTTCGGAGTCGGCGACCGGGTCGAGGCCCAGTACGCGCACCGTGCCCGCGTCCGGCGTCGCGAATCCCTCACACATCTCGACCGTCGTGGTCTTGCCCGCGCCGTTGGGGCCGAGCAGCGCGAGGACCCGCGCCGGTTCCACCTCGAACGTCAGGCCGTCCACGGCCGTGGTCTCGCCGTATCGCTTGACGACGCCGTCCACGCTGACAGCCGGCCCGGAAGCGGTGGTCACGACGTCGCCTCGCCGGCGCTCGATTTCGGCGCACCCGGTGTCGCTGTGTAGATGGCTCCCTCGCCACGCTCGGTCACGATGTCACACCGTAGGAGGTGGGCGCCTGTGACGGAGCCGACACCCCCGTCTGCCCGCGCCAGGGCAGCGAATTGCGCGTGATCACGATGAACAGGACCCCGACGATCACGGTGGCGATCGCGGCGCCCACGATCTGGAACACCTCCAGATCGGCGCCGCGTGGCATCAGGATGACACTCACGATCGCCGAGAACCCCACCGCCGGAACACGGAACACCGGGCGGGTCGCCCAGGCCGCCATCGGCACGATCGCCCACAGCAGATACCAGGGCTGCACCACCGGGAACAGCAGCACGATCGCGCCGAGCGCAACGCCCAGCGCGCCGACCGGATGCAGCCGCCCGGTCCCGGTGGCGACCAGCATCCGGACGGTGAAGAAGCCCGCGACCACCGCCGCGATCGGACGGGTGATGCTCAGCAGTGCGGTGGTGTGATCGCCCAGTCCCAGCAGCACACCGCCGAATCCGGTGATGATGCCCAGCGCGGTCGGCAGCGACATCCAGCTGCGCACCGCGTTCGCGGTGTTCAGGGTGTAGATCCAGCCGAATCCGAGCCCGCTCACCGAACTGATGAACAGCGTCGTGCCGATGGCGATCGCGCCGAGCATCGCGGCCGCGACGGCGACCGAGCGCAGCGAAGCGCCCCACCGCCGCGCCAGCGCCATCCCGACGAACCCGAGCACGATGATCGAGGTGAACTTGATCGTCGACGAGAGCGTGATGATGATCGCCCCGCTGATCAGCCACGCGTAGGCCCGGCCGTCGAACGGGTGGGTGTCCTCGATGGCGCGCAGGCAGAATTCCAGGCCGGCCAGCATCAGCCCCAGCATGAGCGCGTCGTTGTGCACCCCCCCGACCAGATGGAACAGCACCAGCGGGTTGGCCGCGCCGAGCCACAGCGCGCTCACCGCCGCGACCCCGCAGCGCGCCGAGAGCCGGGGCAGCGCCCAGACGATCAACGCGACACCGCCGAGCGCGAGGATCCGGTGCACCCAGACGCCCGCGATGATGTTGTCCCCGGTGATCTCGGCGATGCCCCGGCCGATCCAGAGGAACAGCGGGCCATAGGGCGCGGGGGTGTCGCGCCAGATGGTCGGGACGTTGTTGGTGAGGACGTTGTCGATCCCCAGTCCGGCGACCGGCCCTTCCTGGTAGGGGTCGATGCCGCGCGCGGCGATCTCGCTCTGCGCCAGGTACGAGTAGACATCGTTGCTGAACAGCGGGGGAGCGACGCTGAGCGGGATGAGCCACAGCAACAGCGTGCGGTCCAGCTGCGAGCGGGTCAGCCGGTGGATGGGGGAGCCGCCGATGCCGCCGACCGCGAACCGGCCCAGCAGCAGCCAGGCCAGCACGACGACGACGGTGCCGGTCATGCACATGGCCAGCGAACCGGTGTGGGCGCGGGCGAAGATGCCGAGCACGCGGACGCCGGACGTGGGGTTCTGGTGCACCGGCTGCGCGCCGATGCCCAGCGCGCTGATCGCCATCAGCACCGTTCCGGTCGCGCCCATCAGGCGGATCCGGTCGAGCTGTGCCAGCTCCTTGCGATCGAGACCGGGCACCTCGGACTCGTCGCGGTGCAGCACCGCGATCGTGTGATCGGCCGCGGGCACGTCTAGTCCGAGTGCCCGGCGCCCGAACGCCAGTGTCCTGCGCCGCGCGCCCTCCAGTACCGCCACGCCACGCAGCCTAGTAGGTGCGCGCATCCCGGTCTGTCGTGTCGATGTCAGCCGGGATGGTGCGGGTCGGCGGTGCCGGTGGGGGCCTCGCCGGGGCGTTGCAGCCATTCCGAGAGCAGGGCGCGCTCGGCGTCGGTGAGCATCGGCAGATCGAGTGCGGCGGCGCGTAATGCGGCCGTGGTGGTGTGCGGCGCGGAAAGAGCGGGACCTTCGGTGAGGATCGCGTGGGTCACCGCCTCGTACATCGCCTCGGCGAGCCCCCGGTCACGGTGTTGTGGCGGGACGGACAACAGGGCCAGCGCGGCGCCGGTCCCGGCGGCGTGGACGAGTTCGACGGCGCGGCGTTCGCCGACCCGGAGCCGTCCGGCCGCCGCCACGCGGCGCACTCGCGCGCGCAGCACTTGCAACCCGGCGGCGGCTGCCGGTGAGGCGGTTCCGCGCTGGGGGTCGGTGAGCATCGCGAACACGGCGGGGTTGGTCAAGGCGAAGTCGATGTGCATGTCCCAGCCGGTGCGGAGCTCGGCGACCGGATCTTCCTCCTGGTCCACGAGCGTCTTGCCGGCCACGTAGGTCGCGAAGACGTGTTCGGCGACGGCATCGAGCAAGGCGTCCTTGTCCGCGAAGAACCGGTAGATGGTGGGGGCTTGCATGCCCGCGGCGCTCGCGACCGCACGCGTGGTGACAGCCTGCGGGCCCTGTTCGCGTAACAGCAGCGCCGCCACCTCGACGATGCGCTCCTGGGTCTCGTGCCTACTCGCGCTGCTCGACTTCGACTCTGTCACGCGCCCATTCTACCGGTGCTAATATCGGCGTTGCTAACATTGGAAATATCATTGATAAGGCGATGTGATGATCATTGTCACCGGCGGTACCGGGCTACTCGGTTCCCAGATCGTCGAGCGGCTGCTGGAACGGGTACCGGCCGATCGGGTGGGCGTCAGCGTCCGCGACACCGGCCGGGCCGGTGGGCTGGCCGCCCGCGGAGTGCGGGTGCGGCGCGGCGACTTCACCGATCCGCGATCGTTGGCCGAGGCGTTCGAAGGCGCGACCCAAGTGCTGATCGTCTCGGCCAACGTCGCCGGGGAGGCGGCCGTCGCCGCGCACGTCGCGGCGATCGACGCCGCGCGCGCGGCAGGCGCCGGGCGCATCTTGTACACCAGCCACCAGGCCGCCGCCGCCGACTCGGTGTTCGCGCCCATGCCCGACCACGCCGCGACCGAGCGGTATCTGGCAACGACGGGCACGCCGTTCACCGCGCTGCGCAACGGGTTCTACGCCGCCACCATCCCGCTCCTGCTGGGTCCGGCGCTGGACACCGGTGAACTTCGCGCCCCGGCCGATGGGCCGGTCTCCTGGACCACCCATGCCGACCTCGCCGAAGCGGCGGCGATCATCCTCGCCGACGAGGGCCGGTTCGACGGGCCGACCCCGCCCCTGACCGCGCCGGACGCCCTCGACCTCGACGACATCGCCGCCCTGCTCACCGAAAAGACCGGGCGAACGATCCGCCGCATCGTCGTCGAGGACGCCGAATGGGCTGACTCGTTGGTCGCACAAGGCGTCCCCGAGGACCGGGCCGCCATGCTCGTGGGCATGTTCCGGGCTGCCCGCCGCGGGGAATTCGCCACGACGGCAGGCCATCTCGAGAGTCTGCTCCAGCGTCCAGCCGTACCGGCCCGCTCGGTACTGAAGGCGGCCGTGAACCACTGAGGCCGAGTCCGGCTGGTCCCGGCGGCGCGGCGGGACGAGCCGCGGCGACCGCCGCGCGCGCAATTGCGTTCGCCGTGGCGGGGCCCGGCTCGCGGTGGCGATCCCGCTTCGAGAACGGACCCCGCTCGTTCCGACCGGACCGGCCCCGCGCAGGCGGCACAATCGACGCATGGTTTCGGAGTCCAGGCGGCGAATCGAGGTGGCCGCCTCCGGGCTGCTGGCGCGGCACGGGTATCACGGGTTCGGTCTGAAGGCGTTGAGCGAGGCGGCCGAATTGCCGTACGGCTCGATCTACCACCACTTTCCGGGCGGGAAGGAGGAGATCGCGGTCGCCGCGATCACCGGGACCGGCGTGCTCACCGGCCGGATGATCCGGCAGGTGCCGACCGACGTGTTCGCCACCTTGGCCACGCTGTTCGAATTCATGGTGGGCAAGCTCGCGGACTCGGAATGGACCGACGGGTGCCCGATCGGGACGCCCGCGCTGGACGGCGGCAGTGACGTGGAAACGGTGCGCTCGGCGTGTGTGCGCGCTTTCGACACGATGGAGCAGGCGTTCGCCGGGCTGCTCGCCGAATTGGGGCTCGGCGGGGAGGAGGCGGCGGCGCTGGCCGTTACGGTGGTCGCCGCTTACGAGGGCGCGACGATCCTCGCCCGCATCCGGCAGTCGGACGCTCCGCTGCGCACGGTGGCGAAGTCGATGGAGCGGCTCATCCGGTCGACGTTCGCGGCGGCGGGGATCGGGACCCCCGCCGCCTCGGTGGACGGAGCCGCGACCGACACCGAGCCGGGTGCAGTAGGCGCACCTGGAAAGTCCCCCAGAAAGCAGTCCCCCAGAAAGCCTTGACTAGAAAGAACGTTCTAGCAACACTCGGACGATGAAGCGTCTGATGCTGACCGGTCCCGGCGCGATGCGCTGGGAGGAACACCCGGAACCAGTGCTGAGCGGGACCGGCCAGGCGCTGGTGCGGCCGGTCGCGCTGGCCACCTGTGACATCGACCCGGCTGTGCTGCGCGGCGCATTCCCGCTGCCCGGGCCGTACCCGTTCGGGCACGAGGGCGTGGCCGAAGTGGTCGAGGTCGGACCAGAGGTCAGCGGCGTAGCCGTGGGGGACCTGGTCGTGGTGCCGTTCCAGATTTCCTGCGGCGCTTGCCGGGCCTGCGCGCGTGGGCGGACCGGGAACTGCGCGAGCCATCCCCGGCTGTCCACTTTCGGCCTCGGTCCCATGGGCGGGCTGGAGTGGGGTGGGCTGTGGGCGGACCTGGCGCTGGTGCCGCACGCCGACGCCATGCTGGTGCGGCTGCCCTCCGGCGTCGACCCCGCCGCGGTGGCCAGCGCGAGCGACAACATCCCGGACGCCTACCGCGCAGTCGGACCGCAACTGGCCGACGATCCCGCTGCCGAAGTGCTGGTGATCGGCGGTCCGGCGGCGCCGTCCATCGGTCTCTACGCCGCAGGGCTCGCGGTGGCACTGGGCTCCGCCCGTGTGGTCTATCTCGACGACTCCGTCGAGCGGCTGGGCATCGCGCGATCCTTCGGTGCGGAGGCGATCGAAGGCCCGCGCGACGCGCGGGTGGGGCGTTTCCCGATCGTGGTGGAGGCGGCGGGCGGGGCGAAGGCGCTGCGCGCGGCGATCGGTGCCACGGCCTACGACGGCCGGTGTACGAGCGTCAGCGTCCAATCGCAGGACGTCGCCCTGCCGATCTTGGAGATGTACACACGCTGCTGCACGTTTCACACGGGGCGCGCGCACGTCCGCCCGGTCATTCCCGAGGTGCTCGATCTCGTCGCCGCCGGTCGCTTCGATCCGTCGCTGGTCACCACCGCGACGGCGGCTTGGGACGAGGCGGTGGACGCGCTGCTGGATACGCCGATGAAATTGGTCGCGGTGCGCTGAGCTCCTGTGACGAACGGCACTGCGGGTCGTCGCCGCCCCGGGCCGACCACGCTCCGGATGCGGCGGCGGAGCCGCAGCGGTCCGCGCGCGCACGCCGCGTGGTCCCGATCATCGTTTGCTCTGCGCAGGTCAGCCAGGGCGACGTGCGCGGATCCAGCGCTCCCGGCTGGTGGACGCTTGTCCGGACCGTCACGCGCGCCTGCCCGCCGCACCGGAATCCCCGCAGGTCGATCGGGCCCTTGACTCAGGGCACCCTTATTAGATTTCGGGAACGAATTCCGCCACACTGATGTTGTGAAAACCGTGGGTTTGCGGAGGAACGACGAAGGAGCTGGTCGCCGGGCCGGCGCCGCGTCGTCTGCCGTGCCCGCGGCGGTCGGCGGTGAGGGGCACACCCGAGCGGCCATCGTCCAGCTGTTGCTGGAGGAAGGACCGATCACCGCCACCGCCATCGGCAACAGGCTCGGCCTGGCGCCGGCGGGCGTGCGCAGGCATTTGGACGCCCTGATCGACTCCGGTCAAGCGCGAGCCGGCCGATCGGCGCCCTGGCAGCAGAAAGGCCGGGGCCGCCCGGCCAAGCAGTACCAGCTCACCGCCGCCGGACGAGGCAAGCTCGGCCACGCCTACGACGATCTGGCGGGGGCCGCGATCCGGCAGCTCGGGGAGATCGGCGGCGAACAGGCCATCACCGAGTTCGCCCGCAAACGCGCACGCACTATCGTGGCCGGGATCGAACCGGTCGGCGAGCACACCACGGAACAGACCGAGGCCAAGGCCGAGGAGATCGCCGAGGCGTTCACCGACGCGGGGTTCGCCGCCACCACCCGCAAGGTGGGCGCGGGCGTACAGATCTGCCAGCACCACTGCCCCGTGGCGCATGTCGCCGAGGAGTTCCCGCAGCTGTGCGCGGCGGAGCTCGAGGCGTTCCGGGAGCTGCTCGGCACGCACGTGCAGCGGCTGGCCACGATCGCCAACGGCGACTGCGCGTGCACCACGCACGTGCCGCTGCTCGTGCTGCCCGCCGACCGGACCGCAACTTCAGCACCAACCGCTGCACAGCCCGCAGCGGTACGAACGAACGACTCCGGAAGGAGTGCCGAATGACGACGACCACCGACCAGGTGCAACCGCTCACCCAGGAAGAGGCCATCGCCTCACTGGGTAAATACGGTTACGGCTGGGCCGATTCGGATGTGGCCGGCGCCAGTGCGCAACGAGGTCTGTCCGAGGCGGTTGTCCGCGACATCTCGGCGAAGAAGAACGAGCCGGAATGGATGCTCGAACAGCGGCTGAAGGCCCTGCGCATCTTCGATCGCAAGCCGATGCCGCTGTGGGGTTCCAACCTCGATGGCATCGACTTCGACAACATCAAGTACTTCGTCCGCTCCACCGAGAAGCAGGCCGCGTCCTGGGACGAGCTGCCGGAGGACATCAAGAACACCTACGACAAGCTGGGCATCCCCGAGGCGGAGAAGCAGCGGCTGGTCGCCGGTGTCGCCGCGCAGTACGAGTCCGAGGTCGTGTACCACCAGATCCGCGAGGACCTGGAAGCCCAGGGCGTGATCTTCCTGGACACCGACACCGGTCTCAAAGAGCACCCGGAGATCTTCCAGCAGTACTTCGGTTCGGTGATCCCGGCGGGTGACAACAAGTTCTCCGCGCTGAACACCGCGGTGTGGTCGGGCGGGTCGTTCATCTACGTGCCGCCGGGCGTGCACGTCGACATCCCGCTGCAGGCCTACTTCCGGATCAACACCGAGAACATGGGCCAGTTCGAGCGGACCCTGATCATCGTCGACGAGGGCGCGTACGTGCACTACGTCGAGGGCTGCACCGCGCCGATCTACAAGTCCGACTCGCTGCACTCCGCGGTGGTGGAAATCATCGTGAAGAAGGGCGGGCGCTGCCGCTACACCACCATCCAGAACTGGTCGAACAACGTCTACAACCTGGTCACCAAGCGGGCCAAGGCCGAGGCGGGCGCGACCATGGAGTGGATCGACGGCAACATCGGCTCCAAGGTCACCATGAAGTACCCGGCGGTCTGGATGACCGGCGAGTACGCCAAGGGCGAGGTGCTCTCGGTGGCGTTCGCCGGTGAGGGCCAGCACCAGGACACCGGTGCGAAGATGCTGCACCTCGCGCCGCACACCTCCTCGACCATCGTGTCGAAGTCGGTGGCGCGTGGCGGCGGCCGGGCCTCCTATCGCGGCCTGGTCCAGGTGAACAAGGGCGCGCACGGCTCCAAGTCCACGGTGAAGTGCGACGCGCTGCTGGTCGACACGATCAGCCGCTCGGACACCTACCCCTACGTCGACATCCGCGAGGACGACGTGACCATGGGGCACGAGGCGACCGTCTCGAAGGTCTCCGAGGATCAGCTGTTCTACCTGATGAGCCGCGGTCTCACCGAGGACGAGGCGATGGCGATGGTGGTGCGCGGCTTCGTCGAGCCGATCGCCAAGGAACTGCCCATGGAGTACGCGCTCGAGCTGAACCGCCTGATCGAACTGCAGATGGAAGGAGCCGTCGGCTGATGGCCGTGGAGAACATCGCCGAAGCCGCCGAGGCTCGTACTCCCGCGATCAACAAGGGCGAGGTCTTCACCTCGTTCGATGTCAACGCCTTCGAGGTGCCCTCCGGCAAGGACGAGGCGTGGCGGTTCACGCCGCTGCGCCGCCTGCGCGGACTGCACGACGGCACCGCGGTCCGCGACGGCCGCGCGACCGTCGAGGTGGCCGCGGCCGAGGGCGTGACGGTGGAGACGGTCGACCGCGCCGACTCCCGGCTCGGTGCGGGCGGCGTGCCGTCCGACCGCGTTGCCGCGCAAGCGTACTCGGGATTCGAGCAGGCCACCGTCGTGTCGATCGGCAAGGAGGTCGAGGTCGCCGAACCGGTGACCGTCACGATCACCGGTCCCGGCGAGGGCAAGACCGCCTACGGCCACCTGCAGATCCGGCTGGACCGGTTCGCCAAGGCGACCGTGGTCATCGACCAGCGCGGCAGCGGAACCTACGCGGAGAACGTGGAATTCGTGCTCGGCGATTCGGCCAGGTTGACCGTCGTCGCGGTGCAGGACTGGGCCGACGACGCGGTGCACGCCACCGCGCACCACGCGAAGCTGGGCCGCGACGCCACCCTGCGGCACACCTCGGTCACCCTCGGTGGCGACCTGGTGCGCCTGACCGGCAACGTCCGCTACGACGGCCCCGGTGGCGACGCCGAGCTGCTCGGCCTGTACTTCGCCGACGCGGGCCAGCATTTCGAGCAGCGCCTGCTGGTCGACCACGCGGTGCCGAACTGCAAGTCGAACGTGCTGTACAAGGGTGCGCTGCAAGGCGATCCGCATTCGCCCAAGGGCGACGCCCGTACCGTGTGGGTCGGTGACGTGCTCATCCGCGCCGCCGCCGAGGGCACCGACACCTTCGAGGTGAACCGCAACCTGGTGCTCACCGACGGCGCGCGAGCGGACTCGGTACCGAACCTGGAGATCGAGACCGGCGAGATCGTCGGCGCCGGACACGCGTCCGCGACCGGCAGGTTCGACGACGAGCAGCTGTTCTACCTGCGCGCCCGCGGTATCCCGGAGGACGCCGCCCGGCGGCTGGTGGTGCGCGGCTTCTTCCACGAGATCATCCAGAAGATCGCGGTGCCCGAGGTCCGGGAGCGGCTGGAGGCGGCCATCGAGGCCGAACTCGCCGCCATCGGCGCCTGATCAACGACCCCATACCTGGCAAAGGAATTCGATGACCACCCTGGAAATCAAGGACCTGCACGTCGAGGTCGCCAATCCCGACGAGTCCGGCGAGCCCATCAAGATCCTCAAGGGCGTGAACCTCACGGTGAAGTCCGGTGAGACGCACGCCATCATGGGCCCGAACGGCTCCGGTAAGTCGACGCTGTCCTACGCGATCGCCGGTCACCCGAAGTACACGGTGACCTCCGGCTCGATCACCCTCGACGGCGAGGACGTGCTGGCGATGTCGGTGGACGAGCGCGCGCGTGCGGGCCTGTTCCTCGCCATGCAGTACCCGGTCGAGGTTCCCGGCGTCTCGATGTCGAACTTCCTGCGTACCGCCGCCACCGCCGTGCGCGGCGAGGCCCCCAAGCTGCGGCACTGGGTGAAGGAGGTGAAGGAGTCGATGAGCGAACTGGAGATCGACGCCGCCTTCGCCGATCGCAGCGTGAACGAGGGCTTCTCCGGCGGCGAGAAGAAGCGCCACGAAATTCTCCAGCTGGGTCTGCTCAAGCCGAAGATCGCCATCCTGGACGAGACCGACTCGGGCCTGGACGTCGACGCGCTGCGCATCGTCTCCGAGGGCGTCAACCGCTACAAGGAGCGCGAGGACGGCGGTGTCCTGCTGATCACGCACTACACCCGCATCCTGCGCTACATCCAGCCGGAGTTCGTGCACGTCTTCGTCGGCGGCCGCATCGTCGCCGAGGGCGGCGCGGAGCTCGCCGAGGAACTCGACGCCAACGGCTACGTTCGTTTCACCCAGACTGCTACCGCTGGAGCTTGATATGACCGCTACGGTCCGCACCCTCGACGTCGCCCGCATCCGGGCCGACTTCCCGATCCTGAACCGCACGGTCCGGGACGGGAAACCGTTGGTGTACCTGGACTCCGGCGCGACCGCGCAGCGGCCGATCGAGGTGCTCGAAGCCGAGCGCGACTTCCTGATCACCAGCAACTCGGCGGTGCACCGCGGCGCGCACCAGCTGGCCGAGGAGGCGACCGACGCCTACGAGGGCGCGCGGGCCGACATCGCGCGGTTCGTCGGCGTCGACGCGGGCGAGATCGTGTTCACCAAGAACGCCACCGAGTCGTTGAACCTGGTGACCTATGCGTTCGCCGACGACCGGTTCCCGCACCACGTGGGCCCGGGTGACGAGATCGTCGTCACCGAGCTGGAACACCACGCGAATCTGGTGCCCTGGCAGGAGCTGGCGCGCCGCACCGGCGCCACGCTGAAGTGGTACGGCGTGACCGACGACGGCCGCATCGATCTGGACTCGCTGGAATTGTCGTCCGCCACCAAGGTGGTCGCGTTCACCCACCAGTCCAATGTCACCGGGGCCGTGGCACCGGTCGAGGAGCTGGTCCGCCGGGCGAAGGCGGTGGGCGCGCTGGTCGTGCTCGACGCCTGCCAGTCGGTGCCGCACATGCCGGTCGACTTCCGTGCCCTCGGTGTGGATTTCGCCGCGTTCTCCGGTCACAAGATGCTCGGCCCCTCCGGCGTCGGCGTGCTCTTCGGCCGCCGCGCGCTGCTGGAGGACGTGCCGCCGTTCATCACCGGCGGATCCATGATCGAGACGGTCTTCATGGACCACAGCACCTACGCGCCGCCGCCGCAGCGCTTCGAGGCCGGGGTGCCGATGACCTCGCAGGTGGTCGGATTGGGCGCGGCCGTGCGGTATCTCGAAGAGATCGGCATGGACGCCGTCGCGGCGCACGAGCACACGCTGGTGAGCGCGGCGCTGGAAGGACTGGCCGGGATCGACGGCGTGCGCGTCGTCGGACCCACCGACAACGTCGATCGCGGCGGTGCCGTGGCGTTCGTCGTCGACGGTATCCACGCCCATGACGTCGGGCAGATCCTGGACGACGAGGGCGTCGCCATCCGGGTGGGTCACCACTGCGCGTGGCCGCTGCACCGGCGTTTCGGCGTCGCCGCCACCGCGCGTGCCTCCTTCGCGGTCTACAACACCGTCGCCGAGGTGGACGCGCTGGTCGCCGCGGTGCGGAAGGCACAGAGCTTCTTCGGAGTTGCATAAGACATGCGCATGGAGCAGATGTACCAGGAAGTGATCCTGGACCATTACAAGCACCCGCATCATCGGGGCCTGCGCGAGCCGTTCGGGGCCGAGGTCCACCACGTGAACCCGACCTGCGGTGACGAGGTGACCCTGCGCGTGCAGCTGGACGACAACGGTGACATCGCCGACGTCTCCTACGACGGGCAGGGCTGCTCGATCAGCCAGGCCGCCACGTCGATCCTCACCGACCAGGTCATCGGGCTGCCGGTGCAGCAGGCGCTGAAGGTGGTCGACTCCTACAGTGAGATGATCTCCAGCCGCGGCACCATCGAGGGCGACGAGGACGTGATCGGCGACGGCATCGCCCTGGCGGGTGTCTCGAAGTACCCCGCGCGGGTGAAGTGCGCGCTGCTCGGGTGGATGGCGTTCAAGGACGCCGTCCTCAGGATCGGCCCCGAGCAGCCCGCCGGTGCCGCGGAAGAGAACTGACCGTCCGATGCGAAACGGGGAAGCGTCATGACTGACACACCGGCCACCGATACGACCGAGCAGGCCGCCGAATTGCCCGAGCTGTCCGCGGAGGACATCAAGCTGCTCGAGGACATCGAAGAGGCGATGCGCGACGTCGTCGACCCGGAGCTGGGCATCAATGTCGTCGATCTCGGCCTGGTGTACGGGTTGCGCGTCGAGGAGGAGAACATCGCGGTCCTCGACATGACACTGACCTCGGCCGCCTGCCCGCTGACCGACGTGATCGAGGACCAGTCCCGTAACGCGCTGGTGCGCAGCGGGCTGGTGGAAGACCTGAAGATCAACTGGGTCTGGATGCCGCCGTGGGGTCCGGACAAGATCACCGAGGACGGCCGCGAGCAGCTGCGCGCCCTCGGGTTCACGGTGTAATCGCCAGAACCGGCAGCAGCCGCCGGGTAGCGCCTGAACGACGCGCTCCGGCGGCCGCGTCGTATCTGCGGGGGCCTACCCGCGACGGCAGTACCGTCGTTGTCGGCACGAACGGCCGAACGGACTGGCGTTCCCCGCGCCGACCGGGACGGACGCGCCAGAGAGGCGGACCGCGCCGGGCGTCGGGGTCGCGCACCTGCCCTGGGTGGGAAGTCGCCCCTTTCGACAACGGGCACGAGCCGGACGATGATCTGAGCGCTGAGTCGTTCGGAGACGGGGAGGATCATCAATGTCGGTGCCGCACAAGGCTGCCCTCGGGCTTGCGGCGGTGTCGGCCGCCACCTGCGCCGTGGTCGCCGCTCCCGCGGGTGAAGCGCGAGCGGCGACCTACTATGGCGCTCTCGCCCTCTCGACCAGCACCGGCGCGGTCACTTCGGCGGTGGACTACGCGAACGCCGCCGCCGCCGACACCGCGGCCCGCGCCCAATGCGGAGTCACCGACTGCCGGACGGTCGTGCAGTTCTGGAACGCGTGCGGGTCGGTCGTCCGCGGCGCCGACGGCCGACACGGGTGGGCTTGGGGCCCCACCCGCGCCGAAGCCGAACGCCGGGCCATCGAGACTCTCGGTCCAAGCGCGCCGCCGTTCCCCGATCTCGGCAGCGCCATTCCCCGGCCCGCGCAGGTCCGGTTGACGGCCTGCACGTCGACCGCCGGGTAGCTCAGCGCCGCAACACGTTGGGGCCAGCCAGTTGCCGGAGAACCGGATCCCCTGCACGCCCGCGATGATGAGCAGAAGTAGGGGGCGCCGCCGCTGGTCGGCCGGGGCAGAAGGTCAGGCCGGTGGCGCGGTCGGTGGATAGTGTGAGCGCCTGCCGGTGAACAGGTCGCGGACTTTGTCCACCAGCGCGGACGCCATGCCCAGGGTCTTCAGATAGCCGGGGCTCGACGGCGCGCCGGGATGCGGCCTGGTCGGCGCCATGGCCTTCGCCGCGGCCATCTTGCGTCCCAGCTCGTTCGACGTCTCGGGTGGTATCGCATCCGCGAACGCGGGCCACACCTCGGACTGCTCGAACTCGATGTGGGCTCGCGCGGCGGGAAGGAATTCGGTCAGCGCCCGCTCGAACTCGGGGGTGCCGGCCTGTGAATTCTTCAATTGCTGGAGCAATTTCTTCGCCCGGTCCTCTTGACCGATCGCCCGATCGGCGAGTTCGTCGCCGTCCGGGACCGTCCGCCGGACTTCGGGCCAGAAGAACTGCTCCTCGATCGCCTCGTGCTGCGATTCCGCGATCACCAGGGTGGTCACCAGATCACCGCGCGCGCGGATCTCCGCGTCGCCGCTACCGCGGCCGCGTTCGAGGGACTCGAGAATTCCGAGTACGCCTTCGTGGTCGGTGCGCAGGAATGTCAATGCGTCCACAGCGTTCCTCCTCCTGAGTGCCTGGCCGTGCGGGTCCGCTGGCTGCTGACAGCGCGGGGCTCAGGGGTCGCACTACCACCCCCGCGCCACGCCAAACACCGACGGGACGCCGGTTCGGCGGAGTTCTCGGCCCACGAGCGCGGCCGGCGGCGCGGTTTCGGGCCGATCTGGGCGGGAATCGCGTTCGGAGAGCTGACGACAAGGAGGTCTCCGTGCCGGACGAGAACACTGCGAGCCCGCAGCGGGTCGTAATCGTAGGAAGCGGGTTCGCCGGGTTCACCTGCGCCCAGAAGCTCTGCCGCATCGTGGCCAAGGCGAACCGGGACGTCGAAATCGTGCTCGTAACGCCGAACGACTACATGCTCTATACCCCGCTACTGCCGGACGTGGCGGGTGGACTGATCGACCCCCGGTTCGTCGCCATCTCGCTGGCGGATTCGCTGCCGCGGGTCCGGCTGGTGGTCGCGCATGTCCGGTCGGTGGACCTGGAGAACAAGACCATCACGGTGGCCGGTGAACATCACCCGCCGCGGCAGTTGTCGTGGGATCGGCTGGTGCTCACACCCGGCTCGGTCACCCGGCTGTTCGACATTCCTGGCTTGGCGGAGCACGCGCGCGGGCTCAAGACCGTCGCCGAGGCGCTGTACCTGCGCGAGCAGTTGCTGCGCCAGCTCGAACTCGCCGACGACGAAGAGGACGCCGAGGTACGACGGGCGCGCCGCACCGTGGTCGTCGTGGGGGCGTCCTACGCGGGCACCGAGCTGGTCGCGCAGTTGCGCGCCCTCGCCGACGCCTACGCCGCGCGCCGCGGATTCGATCCCGCCGAAGTGCGTTTCCTTCTGCTCGACACGGCCCCCAGGGTGATGCCCGAAGTCGGCGAGAGGCTCAGCGACAAAGTGCTGAAGGTGCTGCGGAAACGGGGCATCGAAATCCGGTTGCAGACCTCGCTGGAGAAACTCGACGAGAACTCGGTCGTGCTCACCGACGGCACGGTGGTCCCGACGCATACGGTCGCCTGGGTGACGGGCGTGACCGGCGCGCCGGTGCTCGGCACACTCGGCCTGCCGCTGGAGAAGGGCCGCCTGGTCGTCGACGCGAAACTGAATGTGCCCGGTCAGCCGGACGTCTTCGCGGGTGGCGACGCGGCGGCCGTGCCCGACCTCACCAAGCCGGGCCGGATCACGCCGCCCACGGCGCAGCACGCCTCGCGTCAGGGCAAGACACTCGCCAGGAACGTCGCCGCCAGCCTCGGCATCGGCACTGCCGCCGACTACAAGCACCGAGACCTCGGTCTGGTCGTCGACCTCGGGCCCCGCTTCGCCGTCGCCAATCCGATGGGCATCCGCCTCTCCGGCCTGCCCGCCAAAGCGGTGACGCGCGCCTATCACACCTTCGCTGTGCCCAGAGGGGTGAATCGCTGGGCGATCACGCTCTCCTACCTGACCATCGCGGTGACGCCCCGGCCGCTCGCGCTGCTCGGACTGGTCAGTCACGAGGAAGCGAGTTTCGGCAGCAGTGAGGGCATCACCGGGCCTTCGTGAACATCGGGGCCAGCCGCCCGCCGCGCGTCGCCGATTCCGCGCTTCCCGGCCCCGCCGCTGTGCTCGGAGGAAACGCCTGCGCGAGACGTGCACAGCGGAGATGATGCGGAGGTGGACGAGGTGACGTATCGGCGGTCGCGTGCCGGGTTGCACGCGGTCGCGGAGTTGTTGATCGCCGGGCCGCAGTTCCGGGAGTTCGGCACCATCCGGTTGGGGGTCGTGCGGGGAGGCTTCGGGGGCGTGCGGTGGCCGGTCTCGGTAGTCGGGGAGGAGTTGGTCTGGCCGGAAGGGCGGGTCCGGCTGGAGGGGACCTACCGAGAGGTCGCCGGGGCCGCGGGTTTCGAACCGGGGCCGCCGGAGGGGGTCTACGCGGACACCACGGGAGTGGACCCCGACGCGGCGATCGAAGTGAACCCCTCGGCGGCCGGATTGATCGAAGACTGGTTCGCGGTCGGGGACAAGGCGTTGCGCTGCCTGGCTTCGGCTGTGACCCCGGTGCTGTGGCCGGAGCACTTCGATCTGTCGAGCACGATCGACGAGGTGAACTACGGGGTCTCGCCCGGAGACGACGCCCATCCCGGCCCGTACGCCTACATCGGACCGTGGACCCCACGAACCGGCGATTTCTGGAACGCGCCGTTCGGCGCGCTCCGGCCGCGCGGCGCGGTGCACACCGTCGCGGCATTGCTCGAGTTCTTCGAAGAGGGTCGCCGACGCGCGGCAGGAGACTGAACCTGCCCTCGCGGCCCCGCCCGGAAATCAGGCGCCCTTGCGCGCCGGAGCCTTCTTGGCCGCCTTCTTCGCAGGCGTCTTCTTCGCCGTGCTCTTGGCCGCCGTGCTCTTGGCCGCCGTCCCCTTGGACGCGCTGCTCTTCGCCGCGGTGCTCTTGGCGGGCCCGCCCTTGCTCGCCGCGCTCTTGGCGGCGGCCTTCTTCGCGGTCTTCTTCGGCTCGGCGCCGTCGCCGCCCGCGGTCCGGCGTCCGCTCGCCTCCAGACTGCGCTGCAGCGCGGCGACCAGGTCGACCACCTCGGCGTCCATTCCGCTCGGCGCGAGTTCCGGCTGCTCGGGCACCTTGCCGGTGCCGCTGGCGATCGCCTCGTCGAGCAGGCGCTTCAACTCGATCTGGTACTCGTCGGTGAACTGCTCCGGATCGAAGTCGTCGGACATGGCCTCGACGAGCGTCTCGGCCATCTTGATCTCCTGCGGCCGGGGGTCGGCGACACCGTCGAGGGATTCGAAGTCGACGGAACGGACCTCGTCCGGCCACAGCAGCGTCTGGACCACCAGAATGCCCTCGCGCACGCGCAGCGCGGCCAGCCGGGTCTTCTGCCGCAGCGTGAAATACACCAGGGCGGTGCGTTCGATCTTCTCCAGCGTCCGTGCCAGCAGGACATAGGCCTTCGGCGTGCTGGAGTCCGGCTCCAGGTAGTAGCTCTTCTCGAACAGGATCGGGTCGATCTGTTCGGACGGCACGAACTGCAGCACCGGAATCTCGTGTTTCTCGGCCACCGGCAGTTTCGCGAAGTCCTCGTCACTCAGGACGATCTTGTCGCCGTCCGGGGACTCGTAGGCCTTGTCGATCTCGGTGTACTGGACGGATTCACCGCACACGGTGCAGACGCGCTCGTATTTGATCCGGCCTCCATCCTTGGCGTGCACCTGATGGAATCGGATGTCGTGGTCCTCGGTGGCGGTATACACCTTCACCGGAACGTTCACCAGCCCGAATGCGATCGAGCCCTTCCAGATCGATCTCATACACCCATCATGGCCGAAGCATCTCGACCTCGCGCGGGAACCGGAATCCGAGTGTCGCGGCCGCGACACGCCGTCGCAGCCGTCCCGGCAGCGCCACGAAGAGCGCGCTCATCGCCGAGGCGGTGCCCGCGAGGTCGGTGCGGCCCGACAAATAGGCGCGCTGGCTGGCCGGGGGGAGTGCGAAGAAGGTGTCGAAGAACAGCGGGAGATCATCGGGCGGCAGCGCCAGCAGCGCTCGCAGCCCGGCGGCGCGCAACCGGTGGACGACGCGGGCCGCGGCAGGCCACACGTCCTGTCCCGCCGCGACCGCGTCGGCCGAGGCCAGCGCGGCGCCGACGCTGTACCCGGTCGCCGGATGCAGGAACCCACCCGCCGCCCCGAATCTCCGTGCCCCCGGACGGCCGCCCTGCACCGGGAATCGGACGTGTTCCACGGGCTCGTCGCCGGTGTATCGGAAGCCCCTGGCGTCGAGCCGGTGCCGCAAGCGTGCGCGCAGTTGCGCACCGGTCAGCGCGGGCCTGCCGGCCAGGCAGGTCTCCTCGAGCAGCATCCGTTTCTCGTCCAGTGGGACGGCGTAGAGGAACGAGGGCAGGGAGCCGGGCGCGGCGCCGTTGTCCGGCCGCCAGTCCATGAACAGCGGATCGAGCCCGCCACAACTTCGCGCGTCCACGATGACGCCGTAGGCGGTCTGCTCGGCCCGCGCGGGCGAGCGGGCCAGTCCGCGCGCATCGATCACCCTGCCGCCGGTGATCGTCGCGCCGGACGCCAAGGTCACCCGCCCGGGAGCGATGCCCGCCGCGCGATCGGCGACGACGTTCGCATCGGACAGCGTCAGCGCGGCCTGCAACCGCCCGGTGTCCAGCACGGCGTACGGGCGGTCCACCCGGTGTGCGCGCGTCCCCCAGGCCAGCGGCCGGGGTACCGTCGCCGCGACGACCTCCGGCGCCAGCCAATCCGGCAACTCGTCGGCCCACGTCGCGTAGGTGGCCGTCCACCTGCGCTCCGGTGCTGGATCCACCACGGTGACCGTGAGCCCGCGCGCCACGGCGCGGTGCGCGAGGGCGCGACCTGCCGGGCCGAGACCGCAGACGACCAAGTCCGGTGTCATCTCACGGCCGTCCGGGTCCACGGGGATGCGATGCGAGGCATGGTCCGAAGCCTCTCATTCGCTCGCTCGACGAGAGCGCAGCCACCGCGGGAACATGCCGCGGCGCGAGGCGAACTCTTCGCGACGCCCGGGGCGGGGCCGCCCAGGCCCGCGTGCCGAAACCTGACTGCGCGGATCGGTCCTTGGACGGGGGAGAGGTCCCCCGCCGGGCGGGTGGGGTCTCGCGCCGACGGAATGTGTTCGCGCTCACCGTAGTTTGTCGCGCGTTGCTAGGATGCCGGGGCGCTGGCGCACGCATCCGGCTCCGGTGCCGGGTGTCGGGTGTCGGCGCACCGGTGCGCCGCGGATGGCGCGCCGGGCAGGTTGCCGACCGGCGACCGCTGGAGTCAGAGCGCGAAAGCGGCACGACCGGAACGAGTTAGGGGTAGACGCAGTGTTCGAACTGACCAGGCGGCGCAGCCGGTGGATCCTGGCCGTGTTCGTGGTGCTCGCATTGGCGATGGGCACGCTGAGCGCGACGCTGTTCGACAAAGTGCAGGGCGGCGGATACATCGACCCCGACAGCGAATCGAGCCGGGCGACCGCGGTGCTGCGCGACACCTTCGGCGAGGCCACCCCGAACTTCGTGCTGCTGGTGCAGACTCGCCGATCGGTGGACGACGACGCCGCAGCCACCGCGGCGACGAACCTGGCCACCGAGCTGAAGTCGGTCTCCGGCGTCGCGGGCGTCACGTCGTACTGGACCGACGAACTGCCCGCGCTGCGCAGCACCGACGGCACCAAGGGGCTGATCGTGGCCAGCGTCCTCGGTGAGGAAGCCGAGGTCGACAAGCGCGTGGGTGACCTCGCCGACCGGTTCGGCGGCACCCATGGCCCGCTCGAGGTGCGCGTCGGCGGCTACGCGATGCTGCTACACGAGACCGTGCAGCAGAGCGAGAAGGATGTCGTGCTGGGCGAATCCATCGCCTTCCCGATCACGCTGATCGCCCTGCTGCTGGTGTTCGGCGGCCTGGTCGCGGCCAGCCTGCCGCTGGTGGTCGCGATGATCACGGTGATGATCACGATGGGCGCGCTGTGGCTGATCGCGAGCGTCACCGACCTCGCGGCCACCGCGACCAACGTCGCCACCCTGCTCGGCCTGGGCCTGGCGATCGACTACAGCCTGCTGATCATCAGCCGCTACCGCGACGAACTGGTCGCCGGTCAGCAGCCCGGCGCCGCGGTCGCCGCGACCATGCGCTCGGCGGGCCGGACCGTCCTGTTCTCCGCCGTCACCGTCGCCGTCGCATTGTCCGGCCTGCTGTTCTTCCCGCTGCTGGCCGTGCGGTCGATGGGCTACGCGGGTCTGGCCGTCGCGGTGATCGCCGCGACGGTGTCGCTGACCGTGCTGCCCGCGATCCTGTTCCTGCTCGGCACCAAGGTCGACAGCGGCCAATTGTGGTGGTTCCTGCGCGCCGCCCGCCCGGCGCCCGGCGAGGGCGCCTGGCACCGTCTGGCCCGGTTCGTGATGATGCGGCCGGTGCCCATCGGGCTCGGCGTGACGGCCCTGCTGCTCGTGCTGGGCGCGCCGTTCCTCGGTGTGCAACTCGGCTTCCCCGACGAACGGTCGCTGCCGGAGTCGATGAACAACCGCCAGGTCACCGAGACCATCCAGCGCGACTTCACCGCCACCGAACAGAACGGGCTGTTCGCGGTACTGCCCGAAAGCGCCTACAGCGCAGCTGGATTGGACGCCTACGCCCGGGAACTGTCGGAGATCGAGAACGTCCGCCGGGTGGACACCGCCACCGGCAGCTACAGCCACGGCGGGCTGCTCACGGCGCCCACCGAGGCCAACGGCCGCTTCCGCGCCGTGAACGCCGCCTATCTCACGGTGATCCCGGACAGCACCGATCCCACGTTGCTGGATCGGATCGCCGACGACGTGCGCGCGACGCCCGCCGCTTCGCCGGTGCTCGTCGGCGGCGTGGCCGCGGCCAACGCGGACGCGATCGACTCGGTGATCTCGGCGCTGCCGTACGCGCTGGCCTTCGTCGTGCTGATCATGGTGGTGGTCCTGTTCCTGCTCACCGGCAGCGTCGTGCTGCCGCTGCTGGCGGTCGTGCTCAGCTTCCTGAGCCTCACCGCGACCTTCGGTGCGCTGGTCTGGATCTTCCAGGACGGGCACCTCGCGGGGCTGCTCGGGTTCACCGTCACCGGCGACCTCCCGCCGACGGTTCCGATCATGCTGTTCGGTGTCGCGTTCGGTCTCGCCATGGACTACCAGGTCTTCCTGCTGGCCCGCATCCGCGAGGAGTACCAGCGCACCCGATCCAACGCACTGGCCGTCACTTCCGGGCTGGAGCGGATCGGCCGGATCGTCACGGCCGCTGCGGTCCTGATCTCGCTGGTCTTCCTCGGCTTCCTGGCCTCCGACATCACCTTCATGAAAGCGTTCGGCATCGGTCTTCCGCTCGCCGTTCTGGTGGACGCGACTCTGGTGCGCGGCTTCCTGCTGCCCGCGGCGATGGAATTGCTCGGCCATTGGAACTGGTACGCGCCCGGCCCGCTGCGCGCACTGCACCGGCGGATCGGTATCGAGGAGGAGCCTGCCGCTCCGGCGGTCGCGGGACGGGAGGACTGGCTCCAGCCCGCGCGGCTCTGAGCCGCGGCGACCGGAGGAGCCCGGCGGTCGGGTAGGGTCTTTCCGGCAGCTCCGGGGAGGCCCACACGGGGTGGGACGGCTGCCGGGAATGTGGAGGCCGACCGCGATGACCTATCCGTCCGGTTCCGGATTCGGCGGTGGCCCAGCGGATCACGGGAAATCGGACGAGGCGCGGCACATGCCGGACTGGGGAAGCATGTCTCCGCCGAGCGCGTACCCGATGCAGGCATGGGAGGCGCCACCGTTGCCTCCGCCGCCCAAGCGCGGAACCGGCGTGATCGTCGCGCTCGCGGTCGGCGTGGTCGCCGTGCTGGTGGCGGTCGGAATCGGCGTGTCGGTGCATTCCCGGGTGCAGGGGCACGCGCAAGCCGAGACCACGTCCGCCGAGACCACCACCCGTGCGGGCGGCTTCCCCAGCACGCGCCCCGCGCGCCCTGCGCCGGGCGGTACGCGTCCTTCCTCGGGCAGGCTCAGCTACACCGAATACGCGAAGGACTGGGACTTCCGATTCGATCGGGTCGAGTTGCACGCCGAATGGGTCGACGGCCGGGATCACGCCGATTGCCATCCCATCGAAGCGGCGGGCAAGCTCACCGGCCTCGGCTGCGTCTACGCGGCGGAGCTGGTGTACCGCGCCGAGGGCGGCGCGCTCATGCTCACCCAGTTCGTCCTCGGCATGGCCGACCAGGGCCGGGCGGCCGCGGCGAAGGACCGGTTCACCGACGCGGACCTCACTCTGCGCCCCGGCAGCTACATCAAGGGCTATGCGACCGGCAAGTGGAAGGACGGCAGCGAGAAGGAGTTCGTGGTGGTGACGCTGGCGACGGCCACCGGTGCGGTCGACGCCTCGACGGTCGAGAAGTACCTGCGCTACCGGCACGCCGACACGATCGGCGCGCTGGCGTTCCGGTAGCGCGGTCGGAGCTCAGATACCGCCGGTGGAGAGCAGACCGCCGTCCACGCGCACCGTCTCGCCGGTGATCCACGCGGCCTCGTCGGAAACCAGGAACCCGATCAAGCGCGCCACGTCCTCCGGGCTGCCCAGCCGCTTCATCGGGTACGCGCTCGCGGCGCGCTCCTCGTCGGCCGAGTACAGGGCGTCGGCGAACTTGGTCTTGATCACGCCCGGGGCGACCGCGTTCACCCGGATCTTCGGCCCCAGCTGCCAGGCCAGTTCGCCGGTGAGATGGATCAGCGCGGACTTGGACGCGCCGTAGGCGGCGATCACGCCGGTCGAGCGGATGCCCGCCACGCTGGCCACGTTGACCACGGCGCCGCCGTGATCACGCATCCACGCCTTGTATGCCTCCTGGATGTAGCCGAGAGCCGCGACCACGTTCACGTCGAAGATCTTGCGCACGGCGTCCAGGTCGGCGTCCATCAGGGAGCCGTAGACCGGGTTGATGCCGGTGTTGTTGATCAGCACGTCCAGCGAACCGAACTCGGTCACCGCCCGCTCGACCGCGGCCGCCCGATCCTCGGCGACGCCCGAGTTGCCGGCCAGAACGACGACCTGGCCCTGGTGCCCCAGTGCGCGCAGTTCCGCGGCGGCCTCCTCCAGCGGATCTTTCTTCCGCGCGGTGATCAGCACGTTCGCGCCGCGACCGAGCAGTTCGGCCGCGACCGCCTTGCCGATGCCACGGCTGGCCCCCGTGACCAGAGCGCTTTTGCCCAATAGATCGGTACTCATGGCATCGCACGGTAGCGCAGCCGACCGCGCGGGCCGTTACCGCCGTCACATGCGGGGTGCTGGAATGGGGGCACACCGTTGGTGCCGGTAAAATCGGTGGTTCTTGTGCGCGTCGGCTCGCACAATCGAGCACGCGTCCAGCACCCACGATCCGCGAGGAGAAGTTTGTGATCACCGCGACCGACCTGGAGGTCCGGGCCGGAGTCCGCACCCTGCTGTCCGCTCCCGGACCGGCGCTGCGGGTGCAGGCGGGCGACCGGATCGGGTTGGTCGGGCGCAACGGCGCGGGGAAGACCACCACGCTGCGCATCCTGGCCGGTGAGGGCGAGCCGTACGCCGGAAAGATTCTCCGCTCCAGCGACATCGGTTACCTGCCGCAGGATCCGCGCGAGGGCAACCTGGACGTGCTGGCTCGCGACCGGGTGCTGTCCGCCCGTGGCCTGGACACGCTGATCCGGGAGATGGAGAAGCAGCAGGCGCTGATGGCGGAGGTCGCCGACGACAAGGAACGCGAGAAGGCCGTCCGCAAGTACGGCCGGCTGGAGGAGCGTTTCTCGGCCCTGGGCGGCTACGTCGCCGAGAGCGAGGCCGCGCGCATCTGTCACAGCCTCGGTCTGCCCGACCGGGTGCTCGGCCAGCCGTTGCGCACCCTCTCCGGTGGCCAGCGGCGCCGAATCGAATTGGCGCGCATCCTGTTCGCCGCTTCCGACGGCAGCGGCGGGCGCTCGGACACCATCCTGCTGCTGGACGAGCCGACCAACCACCTCGACGCCGACTCGATCACCTGGCTGCGCGGCTTCCTGCAGAACCACGACGGCGGCCTGATCGTCATCAGTCACGACGTCGAGCTGCTCGGCGACGTGGTGAACAAGGTGTGGTTCCTGGACGCGGTGCGCGGCGAGGCCGACGTCTACAACATGGGCTGGAAGAAGTACCTGGACGCGCGCGCGACCGATGAGCAGCGCAGGCGCCGCGAACGCGCGAACGCCGAGAAGAAGGCCAGTGCGCTGCGTGCCCAGGCGGCCAAGCTCGGCGCGAAGGCCACCAAAGCGACTGCGGCGCAGAACATGGCCAAGCGCGCCGATCGCCTGCTGGCCGAACTCGACGACGTGCGCGTCGCCGACAAGGTCGCCCGGATCAAGTTCCCCGAGCCCGCGGCCTGCGGCAAGACGCCCTTGATGGCCGAGAACCTGACCAAGGTCTACGGCTCGCTGGAGATCTTCACCGGCGTCGACCTCGCGATCGACCGCGGCAGCCGGGTGGTCGTCCTGGGGCTGAACGGCGCGGGAAAGACCACGCTGCTGCGTCTGCTGGCCGGAGTCGAGCAGCCGACGGCGGGTGGTCTGGTGCCGGGGCACGGTCTGAAGATCGGCTACTTCGCCCAGGAGCACGACACCCTGGACGACAACGCCACGGTGTGGGAGAACATCCGCCACGCCGCGCCGGACGCGGGTGAGCAGGATCTGCGCGGCCTCCTCGGCGCGTTCATGTTCTCCGGTCCGCAACTCGAGCAGCCGGCGGGCACCCTGTCGGGCGGTGAGAAGACCCGGCTCGCGTTGGCCGGACTGGTCTCCTCGGCGGCGAACGTGCTGCTGCTGGACGAGCCGACGAACAACCTCGACCCGGTGTCGCGGGAGCAGGTGCTCGACGCCCTGCGCACCTACGCGGGCGCGGTGGTGCTGGTGACCCACGACCCGGGCGCAGCGGAGGCGCTGTCTCCGGAACGCGTGATCCTGCTTCCGGACGGGACGGAAGACCATTGGTCGGCCGAATACCTGGAACTTATTCAGCTTGCGTGAGTTTCATCACAGGAACCCGTTGATCACGGCCTGCTGAGTGCTTAGCCTGGAAAGACGCTGCTCGGCGACTCGGAGGAAGCCATGAGCGACAGGCCACAAGGCAAGGCCACATTGGGTAAGGGCACACGCGTCACCGGGAAGTCACGCGATCGCCTACAAACCCAGCTGAAGAAACAATATGAGGCGGGTGCGAGCATCCGGTCATTGGCGCGGTCGACCGGCCGCTCCTACGGTTTCATCCACAACGTGCTGGTGGAGTCGCATGTGCAGCTCCGCAGCCGGGGCGGAGCCAATCGCCGCAAGGTTCAATAGCGACGTCACGGCGCGAGCAATCCGCGCCGCGAGGAACCCGTCCGCACTGTCGGGACACGTGGCGGACGGAAGCGGGCTCGCGGCGCGGTGCCCGCTGTCGCGGATGACGGTTCCGTGGGACGGCTGCGGCGGCCTGCCCGGACGGAATGCGCGACCGGATCGATATCGACGACTCCCGAGCCGGACGCCTACCTCGCCGAGCTGCTCGGCGGCGTCGACATCCCCGTTCCCCGGGCGCACGTCCTACGACCTTCCGGCCGGATATCGCATGCGGCAATGCAATCCGGCAGCCCGGTCGGTGACCGCTGGTCGACACCCGGCTCGAGCAGCGGCCGCAGTGCCGGTGAACCGCCATGGCAGCCGCCGGATTCGTCTCCCGGGTCGCGGGGCCTGAAGCGCAACTCCGGCATGCGGGAGATAGTGTGCGCGCCTGCCCGGCCAGCGCGGGTGTTCTCCTGGCTCGACGTGGTGATTCAGCCTCGGCTGCCGAGGTTTCCGCCGTTGTCGGCGCGGACGGCGGTTGTGCTCGTTAGTCCGCCACCATGCCGTCACCGTCCACCAGCAGGTTGGCCAGGCTGCGAAAGATCGGCAGCCCGGTTTTGATCTCCAGGTAGGCGAACTGGCCCTGCGGGTTGACCTCGAGGAAGTAGTATTCGCCGTCGCGGCCGAGCCGAATGTCGAGCACACCGAAGGACAATCCGAGCGCGCCCATCAGCGTGGCCAGCGACTTGCTCACCGAGGCGGGCAGATGGTCGGGGACGAAATCGACCGACGTGTCCAGGCGGGAGTCGACCTTCCCGACGCCGGCCTGCGAGTCGATGCGCACGGTCCACTCGACCCCGTCGACCCAGACCACGCGCAGATCGCAATTGGCGTCGATGTAATCCTGGAAGGTCGTCGGCGCCGAACGAATCGCGGCCAACCTGCCGAAATCGTCCCTGGCGATGATCCTGGTCTCGGCGAACTCCCCGCGGCTGGTACCGGTTCGCTTGTAAACGACCGGGCCGGGTCGGGATTCGACGAAGCTGCGCGCCTCGTCCGGATCATTGGTGATCAACGTCTCCGGCACCGCGAACCCGGCCCGCAACGCGGTCTCCAGTTGCACGATCTTGCGTCCCGCGGTGCGGTCGGCGCCGGGGTCGTTGACCCAATAGGCAGGTATGGACCAGAGCAGACCTTGGATGAATCCATCGCACTCGGCCTGGCGGAAATCGTTGTCCGAGGCGCGGACGCTCGCGGGCACCCGCGCGGGATGGGGGCGCCGCCACCACACCGACCGGACGTCGTCGAGGCCGATCAGGTGCGACAGCGACCGCGCGGTGCCGAGACGATCCAACCGGAAACTGCCGGATTCCCGGGGAAAATCGCGCAGGTCGAGGTGGATCGGGCTGAGCCCGTGGTGTTCTCGCAGGGTCGCCGCCATCGCGGTGGCGTGTAGATCATCGGATTCGGACACGATCAGGACCGAACCACGCCGGCGTGCGGCCATCCGCCTGTCGCTCAGTCGAGGCTGTCGCAGTTGATGCCGTCGTCGCTGCCGTTGATCGTTTTGGTCTGGCAGTAAGTGAACGTCGCCCCGCCCGCGCCCGGAGTGTCGACGAGTTGCAGCCGGTCGGCCCAGGTTTCGGTGAGCTGCCGCAGTTGCTCGTCGCCGAGCGCCTCCGACGGTGACTCCGGGATGGTCATCGGCCGATCGACCAGGTCGATGCGCAACCTGCGGGTGAAATCGGCGGTGGCGCCCGCGCGAATGTCCACCAGCACCGGACGGCCGTCCTGATCGGCGTGCGGCGCCACGGAATCGATCACGCGCAGGACATCGGACCGACTGAAGGTCCACGTTCCCTCGGCGACGCGCACGCTGATCTGCCGGTCCGATTCCGCTACCAGCAGGCCCTGGAGCGGAGGAACGCGGTCAGCGTGCGGCGTCGTCCCGGGAAGGTGGATTGCGTCGGTCATAGCCGTTTCTCCGATCTGCTCACGATTTGCCACGACCCCCGAGTGTGTGAGCGATCCTATCGCGATGAGGGTGTTATCGCTTCGAATCGGGAGATTTCCCGGCCTGCGGCAAACCGAATTCCGATCGATAAGGCCCGAGGGCCGAAAGAATTCCGGTACGCTGTCAATGCGTACGGCGCGATAATCGAGCTAACTCGACGATGTGCTGCTGGACGGCGCTCTTAGCCCGGTATTGGCGGCTGTGCATCTGCACGCTCGTGCACCTCGGCGGAGGGTTGAACCGGAGACCGGATGCGACTGTTTGCGCGCACCGCATCGCATTTCTCCATCTGCGGGCCCGGTGCGTCCTGCTCGAACTGCTCGAATCCGGTTGCGCGTGCTGGGGTCTCGCGGACGTCGGCTGCTGTTCGCGTTGCGCTCGGCTCACCAGGCGGGCTCGGCGATCGATCGCACCGCCCGCGACGATCCGAAAGGCAAGATGTTTCCGCGGGTGCTGCGACCGGCCATCGCGCCGAGCCGGAGATCTGGTCGCTCGCACAGCCGGTTCCCGCCGTACGGCCCGTCGGTCGGCGCAGCGGGCGCACGGTCTCGCGGCTGGACACCGAATTCGACGGCGGGCACCGGCTTTACATTCCCGAATGGAGAAGGTGGTCATTGCACGGCCTGAGGACGCTGCTCCGTCGTGCGAATCCGGCGGCGCCGAAGGCGCCGGAGCAGTCGGCTCGACAGGCCCGTGATGGCCGGGGACGGGCGGCGTCGGGCTGAGGGCCGCCGGTCCGGTCCGTTCGAGCAGGCTGGGAAGACTCCTCCGTTTGGTTTCGGATCGCATCGCCGCCGGTCGCCATGCCGTCTCCGGGTGGCGGGTCGCGTCATCTCGCCGAGCCACATCGCCGAAAGGTTGCGAAGGCAGTGATGGCCAGGTAGCGGGCCTTGCCTGCTGTCCGGCATCGGCGGATGATCGATCAGAGCCTCCCGGGTACTCGGATGCGCTTGCCGGGTCGGGCTCGGATCGCCCTATCGCTCAGCCAAGGAAATCACGATGATCACCAAAGCCACGCAAGCGATCGCCGCAACCGCGCTCGTCCTGGCCATGGGCGCATTCTTCGCTCCGGCGGCCTCAGCCGCACCAGCCTCACCAGCACCGACGACCGACGCGCTCGGATCGGTAGCGGTGTGCCTGAACGTGCCACTCGGCTCGGTCAGCATCAGCTTCTGCATCTGAGACCGCCGCACGGAACCGGCGAGCGGACGACGCACACAGTGCCGTCCACCCGGTCGGGCCCGGCTGCCGTAAATCGCCCTCCGGTACGCCCGGGATCGGGGCGAGCGGGGACGCGTTCTGCAGGCGTCGGCGGTGGGCGCGGTGTACCTGGCCGACGGGTGAAGCCGAGCCGCGTCCCGTCCTTGCGGAGCAGTTTACGGATCCGGCGGCGATCGTCAGGCTCCTCACCTCTCCGTGCACGCGGATCCGGGCCGCGCCGGAAAGTCAGCCCCGGTTCGCGTTGCGCTCCGCCCACCAGTCGGGAGCGTCGATGAAGTGGTTGTCGAACTCCTCCTGCGCGGCGGCGAGTTCGGCCACCGGGGATTCGCCCGAGGCGATCCGCTCCAGCAGCCGGAAGTACTCGAATCGCTGCACGCCCGGGGTGAGCGCGATGAGGATGCGCGCCGTGCTGCCGGGCGCGGCGCCGAAGGCGTGCGGCATGAATTTCGGGACGACGATCGACCCGCCCGCGCCGACGGTGACGATCCGGTCGCCGGCCAGCAGTTGCAATTCCCCCTCGGTAACGTAGAAGAGTTCATCGGAACGCGTGTGGTAGTGCGGTGCCGCGCCGTCCGCGCCGCGATCCATGCTGACCTCGAGTGTGCTCAGGCCGCCGCCCGCCTCCTCGGCGTCGATCAGCAGGCGCAGGGTGACTGAGGTGGTGCGCAGCGTCTCCGCGTCCTGCGACTGGCGGATCGCGACGTCCTTGCGGGCAGTGGGGGTGTTCATGAGAGGCTCCAATAGTTCGTTAGATGATAATTCGCTGCCGAACTATATCTCGACGAATAGAATCTTGTCCATGACCGAGCGGGAGACCGACGCCGTGGACGCGATCGTGGCGCAATGGGAACGGGAACGACCCGACCTCGATCTCGAGGCGATGGCCGTGGTCGGACGGCTGGGCCGGCTGCTGGTGGTGGCTCAGCGGGAGATCGAGGCGGTGTTCGGCAAGCACGGCCTGCAACGCGGTGAGTTCGATGTGCTTGCCGCGCTGCGTCGTTCGGGCGAGCCGTTCGAACTCAACCCCTCCGTGCTCGCCGACACGCTGATGCTGTCGCGGGCGGGCATGACCGGACGGCTGGACCGGCTGGAGTCGGCGGGACTGGTGCGGCGCGTGGCCGACGCGCACGACCGCCGGGCGGTGCGCGTCGCCCTCACCGAGGCGGGGCGCGAACTGGTCGACACCGTGGTCACCGAGCACACCGCCAACGAGACCCGGCTGCTGTCGGTGCTCACCGCGGGCGAGCGCCGGGAATTGGACCGGATCGCGCGAATCCTGTTGAGCAGCATGGAACCGTACGCGTAATCGCGATAGCTCACGCAGCCGCCCACTCGCCGAATCGCGTGCTACGTGGAAGAACTCGTGCTGCGATGAGGTAGCCCACTACTCGTGTCAGCACGCCGCGACGGGTCTACCGTGGGGTTTCGCGCCGAAGGGGTCGGCGCGGTTGTGCGAGGAGGCACGATGATCGACATCATCACTCTCCGCGGCACCGGTGAGCCGCGCAACTCCGACGGAACGCCCGCGGGCATGCTGCACGACGTCACGAAACTACTCGATACCAGCAGATTCAGCTGCTTCGAACCGGATTGGCCCGCTTCCGTCGGCCCCGTACCCGAGGCGTGGGGCCCTTCGCTGGAGACCTCGGTGCGGCTCGGGGTCGCGGCCGGGGTGAAAGCGATCCAGGACTCGCCGAATGTCTGCGGCCTGCTGAGCTATTCGCTCGGCGGCATCTGCGCCAGCCGCATCCTGGAGGGTGTCCAGTCCGGAAGGTACAAGAACACCGACGGCACGCCGCTGGAAATCGCCTTCGTGGTGAACCTCGCCAACCCCCTGCGCCGCGCCGGGCAGTCGGTGGCGAATCTGTGCCCGGCGAATACATTCGGTTTGCACGGGCAGCGGGGCGCGTGGCCGGCCGCGGTCGCGGTCCGCGAGTACGCCAATCCCGGCGACATCATCACCGCGTCCCCGGCGGACTCGCCCTTGCGCGTCATCGACGTGGGCATCTCGCCGTTCTCCTTCGTGGAGGGCGCCCGGATCGGCGATGTCGCACCGCTGATCTTCGCCGAACTACTCGAAGTCCTGCTGCGCGACCCGATCGCGAATCTCGCGCGCTACACGGCCGCCGTACGCGGTGTCATCGGCTATCTGACTCCGTGGCCCGACGGCCAGCACGTGCTCTATTCCGGACGGAACATGCCCGGGACGAACGTCCTGTGGACGACGCACGCCGCGGAGTACCTCAACGCGACGTACTAGTTCACTGCCTACGACGGACCGACGCCTCGACCAAATCCAGCACGGCCGAGAGGTTCTCGTTGGTGTGTCCGGAAGCGATTCGGGCGATCAGTCCGTCGAGAACCAGGTCGAGGTAGCCGAGCAGGACGTCGGTGGGCACGTCGTCGCGCAGTGCGCCCGCGGCCTTGCGGCGTTCCAGGCGGGCCAGGGTGGCGGCGGTGAGCTCGGCCGAACGCTGGGTCCAGCCCGCGCGGAACTCGGGATCGGTGCGCAGCCGACGCGCGATCTCCAAACGCGTTCCGAGCCAGTTGAACTGCTCGGGGTGGGCGAGCATGTCGCGCATCACCTGCACGATGCCCTGGTTGGCCGCGACGTCGGCCATGCGTTCGGCATCTTCCTGGGCGAGGGCGAGGAACAGCGCGTCCTTATCCCGGAAGTGGTGGAAGATGGCACCCCTGGATAGCCCGATCTCCTCCTCGAGGCGGCGCACGGTGGCGCCGTCGTAGCCGTATTCGGCGAAGCAGCGACGTGCTCCGTCGAGAATCTGGCTGCGCCGGGCGGCGAGGTGATCGTCACTGACCTTGGGCACGGAATCCTCCAGTGGGGAAACACGGACCCCCGCATCGGCGGTCCACCGATGCGGGGGTTCTCGCGAACACTAGACCTCAGAGGCGCGAAGAAGCGCCGCCGAAGGTGGCGCGATCAAGCACCGATCATGTTGCGCAGCACGTACTGCAGGATGCCGCCGTTGCGGTAGTAGTCCGCCTCACCGGGGGTGTCGATCCGCACCACCGCGTCGAAGGTGATCTTGTCACCGTTCTCCTTGGTGGCGGTGACCTTCAGCGTCTTCGGGGTGGCACCCTCGTTCAGCTGGGTGATGCCCTCGATGTCGAAGGTCTCGGTGCCGTCCAGCTTCAGCGACGCGGCCGATTCACCCGCCGGGAACTGCAGCGGGATGACGCCCATGCCGATGAGGTTGGAGCGGTGGATGCGCTCGAACGACTCCGTGATGACGGCCTTCACGCCCAGCAGGCTGGTGCCCTTTGCGGCCCAGTCACGCGAGGAGCCCGAACCGTACTCCTTGCCACCGAGCACGACCAGCGGGACGCCCGCGGCCTGATAGTTCTGCGAGGCGTCGTAGATGAACGCCTGCGGACCGCCGGGCTGGGTGAAGTCACGGGTGTAACCACCCGAGACGTCGTCGAGCAGCTGGTTGCGCAGCCGGATGTTGGCGAAGGTGCCGCGGATCATCACCTCGTGGTTACCGCGACGCGAGCCGTAGGAGTTGTAGTCCTTGCGCTCGACGCCGTTGGCCTCCAGGTACTGGGCGGCCGGGGTGCCCGGCTTGATGTTGCCCGCCGGAGAGATGTGGTCGGTGGTGACCGAGTCGCCGAGCAGCGCGAGCACCCGGGCGCCCTTGATGTCGGTGACCGGCTCCGGCTTCTGCGGCATGCCCTCGAAGTACGGAGGTTTACGCACGTAGGTGGACTCGGCGTCCCACTCGAAGGTCTTGCCCTCCGGCGTGGGCAGGCTGCGCCAGCGCTCGTCACCGCGGAACACGTCCTTGTAGTCCTCGAGGAACATGTCGCGGCTGATGACCCGGTCGATGGTCTCCTGGATCTCCTGCGGCGAGGGCCAGATGTCCTTCAGGAAGACGTCGTTGCCCTCGGTGTCCTTGCCCAGCGGGTCGTTCTCGAAGTCGAAGTCCATGGTTCCCGCGAGCGCGTAGGCGATGACCAGCGGCGGGGAGGCCAGGTAGTTCATCTTCACGTCGGGGGAGATGCGGCCTTCGAAGTTCCGGTTGCCCGACAGCACCGCGGTGACGGTGAGGTCGTTGTCGTTGACCGCCTTGGAGATCTCCTCCGGCAGCGGGCCGGTGTTGCCGATGCAGGTGGCGCAACCGAACGCGACCAGGTTGAAGCCCAGCTTGTCCAGGTACGGCCACAGGCCGGCCTTCTCGTAGTAGCCGTTGACGACCTGCGAACCCGGCGCCATGGACGTCTTCACCCACGGCTTACGGGCCAGGCCCTTCTCCACCGCGTTGCGCGCCAGCAGGGCCGCGCCGAGCATGACCGACGGGTTGGAGGTGTTGGTGCAGGAGGTGATCGAGGCGACCACGACGGCGCCGTGGTCGAGCACGAAGTCGCCGTACTCCTCACTGCGCACCGTCACCGGCTTGGACGGACGGCCCTCGGCGCCGTTGGCCGCCGACACCAGCGACTCGGCGCCGTCGTCGGCGAAGGACAGCACCGCCGGGTCGCTCGCGGGGAAGGACTCCTCGACGGCCTCGTCCAGCTTGGTGTGCGGGGCGTCGGCGGCGGGGCCGCTCTCCGCGTCGTTGGTGTAGTTGTGGATGTCCTTGCGGAACGCGATCTTCGATTCCGACAGCAGGATCCGGTCCTGCGGGCGCTTGGGACCCGCGATGGACGGCACCACGGTGCTCAAATCCAGCTCGAGGTACTCGGAGTAGGCGGGCTCGGTGTCGGGATCGTGCCAGAGGCCCTGCTCCTTGGCGTACGCCTCGACCAGCGCGACCTGCTCGTCGGAGCGGCCGGTCAGGCGCAGGTAGTCGACGGTCACGTCGTCGATCGGGAAAATCGCGGCGGTGGAGCCGAATTCGGGGCTCATGTTGCCCAGGGTGGCGCGGTTGGCCAGCGGCACCTCGGCGACGCCCTTGCCGTAGAACTCGACGAACTTGCCGACCACACCGTGCTTGCGCAGCATGTCGGTGACGGTGAGGACCACGTCGGTGGCGGTCACGCCCGGCCGGATCTCGCCGGTCAGCTTGAAGCCGACGACGCGCGGGATCAGCATCGAGACGGGCTGGCCCAGCATGGCCGCCTCGGCCTCGATGCCGCCGACGCCCCAGCCGAGGACGCCGAGGCCGTTGACCATGGTGGTGTGCGAGTCGGTGCCGACACAGGTGTCGGGGTAGGCCTGACCGTTGCGGACCATGACGACGCGGGCCAGGTGCTCGATGTTGACCTGGTGCACGATGCCGGTGCTGGGGGGAACGACCTTGAAGTCGTCGAACGCGGTCTGGCCCCAGCGCAGGAACTGGTAGCGCTCGCCATTGCGCTGGTACTCGATGTCGACGTTGCGCTCGAAGGCGTCGGCGCGGCCGAAGACGTCGATGATGACGGAGTGGTCGATGACCATCTCGGCGGGGGCCAGCGGGTTCACCTTGTCCGGGTCGCCGCCGAGGGTGGCCACTGCCTCGCGCATCGTGGCCAGGTCGACGATGCACGGCACGCCGGTGAAGTCCTGCATGATGACGCGGGCGGGCGTGAACTGGATCTCGGTGTTCGGCTGCGCCGAGGGATCCCAGCTCGCGATGGCGCGAATGTGATCGGCGGTGATGTTGGCGCCGTCCTCGGTGCGGAGGAGATTCTCCGCGAGGACCTTCAGTGCGTAGGGGAGTTTCTCGGTGCCGGGCACGGCGTTGAGGCGGAAGATCTCGTAGGAGTTGCTTCCCACCTCGAGGGTGCCCTTGGCGCCGAAAGTATCGATACTTGTCGTCACGTCAGCTCCACTCGTCTGTGAGGGCGGCCACCGGCGGGGCTGTGCCGGCGGCCGAGTCTTCGGAGGTGCTCCGGCGCCGCTCGAGCGCCGGTTCCTCGCGCCTACGACCTTAACAGTACGCTTGTCCTGTGAAACACCAGGGGGCGGTTCGGCGTGCCGCGAGCGCGGGATGCGACACTCCGTCGCGTACTGTGCTTTCGAGCCAGCAAGGGGGATCTTGCTCGCCCTGCAGTGTTGGATGCCCGTCGCTTCGGTTGCCGATGCGGCTCGACAGACCGGATGGAAGATGACCGCCCCGCACAACTCGGTTTTCACCCCTATGGCCGCCGAATTGCCGCCGAATGTCACCACCGACACCGTGCGCTCGCTCAACGCCGATCTGGCCGACGATCACGTCGCGACACTGACCGGGAAGAACAAGACGGAGCTGGCTGCCATCGCCGCGGAGGCGCGCTCGCAGGGAATCCCGTTGAGCATCGTGGTCGTCCCCGGCAATCCAGGACACGACTCGAGCCTACGGGACTTGGCCACCGAGGTGGGCAAGACCCAGCACGGCACCGTGGTCGTCTTCAGTGACGACTGGGTGGGCACCTACAGCGACTCGATCAGCCGCGTGCGACTGGAATGGGCCGAGGACGCCGCGAAGGGCACGCAGGGCCGCAGCGGGGAGGCCGCGAGCATCTTCACCGCGCGCTTGGAGGCGCCGGAGTCGGTGTCCTGGACCGCGATCACCTGCGCGCTGCTCGGCGGGACGGCAGCGCTCATCGCCGGGCTGTACTGGGTCAAGACCCGGCGGGCGGGGGACGACCGAGGTCTCGTGGGTACAGCGGGTGATCGACGGGCGCCGGAGGGCGAATCGTCCGACACTCGCAGCGTCTGAGTTCGCGCCCTGCGAGTTCGCGCCGAGCCGCTTCTGTGATCCGGTCCTCGGCCGACTCGATCCGATCGGGCGCCAGGCGCGGTTCCGATCGCCGCACCGCGCCCTGACGCAGGTGCGCGAGCCGGTGGCGCGCCTTCGCTCGATGCGAAGGTCCACGTCTTCCGACCTGGGGATCAACCGGGCCGCCGGTAGGTATACAGCTAACTTTCGGAGCGGTTGGTCTGTTATGCGGCTGCGAAGTTTGTCCCGACTCTAGCAAATTTCAAGCAAACAAAGAATTGCGCGCGTCCGCGAGCTGGATGCCGTTTTGTCGGTGACGTAAGTGTCGTACGGTTCGAATGGTCCCTGATGGGGAATATGTGTTTCCAGAGGCCATCTGTCGACCACAGTGCGTCATGGTTCGCCTGATGCCGTAGAGGATTGCCGGAATCCGGTCCCTTGGAGGTGTGATGCGCAACATCGGCGGGCTGCTCCCCCGGCGCCGACTATCGGTCGCTGCGGGATTGCTGATCTCGGTCGCCGTAGTGGTCACGACCGGGCCGGTCGCTGCTGTACCACCTCCTCCGCCAAATCCCAGCGACGCGCAGATCGCACAGGCGGGCGGGCAGGTCGACGCCGGCGTCGCCGAAGTGGGCACCCTGATCAACCAGGTCGCCGTCGCCGATCATCAGCTGGGGCAACTCGACGACGCCGTGGCGCAGCGGCGGGAAGACGTCAACAAGGCACTGGTGGATCTGCAGGCCGCGCGCGACGCCGCCGACGCGGCCGCCGTCGTGGTGGTCGACACCCAGCTGGCTCTGGCCGACGCGGCGGTCCAGGTGGGCCGAGCGCGCCGCAATTTCGATCAGTTCGCCACCCAGGTCTACACCCGCCCCGGCTCCGACTCGATGGTCACCTATCTCGCGGCGGCCACCCCGGCGGTGGCGCTGGACCGGGCCCAGTTGCTCGATCTGGTATCCAAGAACCGTCAGCAGGTGCTGGACGGCCTGCGGCGCGCCCAGATCGATCAGGGCAACAAGAATTCCACCGCCCGGCGGGCGAAAGCGGACGCCGACGCGGCCGCCGCGACGGCCGCCGCGCGCAAGACCGATGCCGAGCACGCCGTGGCCGCGGCCAAGGCCGAACTCGACCGGCAGGCCGCCCAGCGTGACGACCTGCTGCGGCAGCGCCAGGACGCGCAGGGCCGGCTGGATCAGGCGCGGCAGAACGTTGCGGGGCTGCAGGATCAGCGTGACGCGTACCTGGCCTGGGACGCGCTGCGCAAGGCGGAGGAGGCCGCGGTGCGGGCCGCCGCCGCGGCGGCCGCCGCCCGCGCGGCCGCCGACCAGGCCGCCCGCGACCGAGCCGCCGAAGTGGGCACCGGAAAACGCCCGCACACCCAGCTGGAGGACACGCCCCCACCCCGGCGCAGCGCGCCACGACCGAAGACGCCTCCGGTCGGGGGCTCGTCGGCGATCGAGATCGTGGTCGATCGCGCCATGGCACAGCTCGGTGTCACCTACGCCTGGGGCGGGGGCGACGAGGACGGCCCGACCCTCGGCATCCGCGATGGTGGCGTGGCCGACAGCCACGGCGATTACAACAAGGTGGGCTTCGACTGCTCCGGGTTGATGGTCTACGCCTTCGCGGGCATCGGGGTCTCGCTGCCGCACTACAGCGGCTACCAGTACAACGCGGGCACGCGGGTGCCGGTCGGCGACCGCGAACGCGGCGACATGTTGTTCTGGGGACCGAACGGCAGCCAGCACGTGGCGTTGTACCTGGGCGACGGGCAGATGGTGGAGGCGCCGGAAAGCGGCGACGTGGTCAAGGTGTCCCCGGTCCGCGAGGGCGGCATCATGCCGTTCGCGGTGCGCATCGTCTCCTGATTCCGGACATTCCGGGCGCCGAGCCGGGCCGCCGGACCTCCGAATTCCCATTCTGTCGGGTCCGGTTGCGGCACCGGCCGTGATTACCTGGAATAGTTGTGGCAGCACGCACAGGACCAAGGCGAAAGCGGGGATGTTGGTGACTTCGACGGACGGTGTGAGCGGAGCGAACTCGGCGAAGGATGCGCCGGTCTCCACGCCCGGCACCCTCGAGCGTGACGTCCAGACCCTGGAGAAAGCGATCTACGAGGTCAAGCGGGTGATCGTCGGCCAGGATCGACTGGTCGAACGACTGCTCGTCGGCGTTCTCGCGCGTGGTCACGTCCTGCTCGAAGGCGTCCCCGGCATCGCGAAGACCCTCGCCGTGGAGACCTTCGCCAAGGTGGTCGGCGGCTCGTTCGCACGCGTCCAGTTCACGCCCGACCTGGTGCCCACCGACCTCATCGGTACCCGCATCTACCGGCAGGGCCGCGAGCAGTTCGACACCGAACTCGGCCCGGTGGTGGCGAACTTCGTGCTCGCCGACGAGATCAACCGCGCGCCCGCCAAGGTGCAGTCGGCGCTGCTCGAGGTGATGGCCGAACGGCATGTGTCGATCGGCGGCAAGACCTACCCGATGCCCGACCCCTTCCTGGTCATGGCGACGCAGAACCCGATCGAGAGCGAAGGCGTCTACCCGCTGCCCGAGGCGCAGCGCGACCGCTTCCTGTTCAAGGTCGTCGTGGACTACCCCTCGGTCGAGGAGGAGCGCGAGATCATCTACCGGATGGGTGTCACCCCGCCGGAGGCGAGCCGCATCCTGGCGCCGGAAGACCTGATCCGCCTGCAGAAGGTCGCGGCCAACACCTTCGTGCACCACGCCCTCGTCGACTACGTGGTCCGGGTGATCGCGGCGACCCGCAAACCGGCCGAATTCGGCATGCAGGACGTGGCCAGCTGGATCTCCTACGGCGCCTCGCCGCGCGCCAGCCTGGGCATCATCGCCGCGGCCCGTGCGGTCGCCCTGATCCGCGGCCGCGATTACGTCGTGCCGCAGGACGTCGTCGAGGTGATCCCGGATGTGCTGCGCCACCGCCTGGTGCTGTCCTACGACGCGCTCGCCGACGAGATCAGCCCGGAGGACGTCATCAAGCGCGTCCTGCAGACCGTCGGCCTGCCGCAGGTCGCCCCGCAGGCCGTCGCGCCCGGTGTGCCCGCGGCCCCGGCGCAGAGCGCGCCGCAGCAGCAGATGCCGCAGCCGCCCGCGCCGCAACAGCATGCCGTTCCCCAGCCGCCTAACGGGCATCAGTCGCAGCCCGCGGGCACCCTTCCGCCGAAGTGACCTCGGCATCGGATCCGGTTGCGCCAGTGCCGACGTCGCCGTCCCACGCACCGCCGTCCTTCCACGCGGGGGAGCTGACCGACCCCAGGCTCACGGTCGCGCTCAAGACCCTCGAACTCACCGTGCGCCGCAGGCTCGACGGCGTGCTGCACGGCGATCATCTCGGTCTGATCCCCGGACCCGGCTCCGAGCCGGGCGAGGCGCGCGCCTACCAGCCGGGTGACGACGTGCGCCAGATGGATTGGTCGGTCACCGCCCGCACCACCCATCCGCACGTGCGGCAGATGATCGCCGACCGGGAGTTGGAGACCTGGATGGTGGTCGATCTGTCGGCCAGCCTCGATTTCGGCACCGCCGCCTGCCAGAAGCGGGATCTCGCCATCGCCGCCGCGGCCGCGATCACCCATCTGACCAGCGGCGGCGGCAACCGGATCGGCGCCGTCGTCGCCACCGGAGAACGGTTGACCCGCATTCCCGCGCGCGGCGGGCGCGTCCACGCGCAGTCGCTGCTGCGCAGCATCGCGACCACGCCGCACGCGCGCGACGGTGTGCGCGGCGATCTGCGCGGCGGCATCGAATCGCTGCGCCGCCCGCAGCGCAAACGCGGACTCGCGGTGATCATCAGCGATTTCCTGGGTGACATCGACTGGCAGCGTTCGCTGCGCGCGATCTCGGCCCGGCACGATCTGCTCGCGGTCGAGGTGCTCGACCCGCGCGACCTGTCGCTGCCCGACATGGGTGACGTCGTGCTGCACGACCCGGAGACCGGGCGCACCCGCGAGTTCAGCGTGACCTCCACGCTGCGCGCCGATTTCGCGGCTGCCGCGCAGCGCCACCGCGAGCAGGTCGAACAGGCCCTGCGCAGCTGCGGCGCTCCGGTGCTCACCTTGCGAACCGATCGGGACTGGATCGCCGACGTGGTCCGGTTCGTGTCCACCCGGCGCCACAGCTTCGGCGCCCCGACCGGGCGGGTGCCACGTCAGTGAGTATTTCGCATTTCACCGCACAGATCTGGCTCGGATTCCTCGCCGTCATCGCGCTGATCGCGCTCGGCTATGTCCTGGTGCAGCGCAACCGGCGCAAGCACATGTTGAAGTTCACCAACATGGAGCTGCTGGAGAAGGTCGCTCCGTCGCGACCGAGCCCGTTCCGCCACGTAGCGGTCGCGCTCCTGCTGGTCGGCCTGGTGTTCCTGACCGTCGCCGCCGCGGGACCGACCGCGGTCAAGAAGGTGCCGCGCAACCGCGCGACCGTCATGCTGGTGATGGACGTGTCGCTGTCGATGGAGGCGACCGACGTCGCCCCGAGCCGCATCCAGGTCGCCGAGAAGGCGGCCAAGGAGTTCGTCGACGGCCTGCCCGAGGGCGTGAACATCGGTTTCGTCACCTTCGCAGGCACTGCCTCGGTGATGGTGTCGCCGACGACGAACCACGAGTCCGTGAAGGCGTCGATCGACAACGTGAAGCTGGCCGAGCGCACCGCGACGGGTGAAGGCATTCTCACCGCGCTGCAGGCGATCGAGACACTTGCCACGGTGCTGGGCGGTGCGCAGGAGCCGCCACCGGCCCGCATCGTGCTGATGTCGGACGGAAAGCAGACGGTCCCGGCGTTCGAGGACGTCGACAATCCGCGGCACGAGTACGTCGCGGCCCGTCTGGCCAAGAGCAAGAACGTCCCGATCTCGACGATCTCGTTCGGCACCAGCTGGGGCGAAGTGGAGATCCCACGAGAAGACGGCAGCAAGGACCGGGTGCGCGTCGCGGTGGACGACGACGCCATGCGCGAGCTCGCACGGCTGTCCGGCGGGGAGTTCTACACCGCCTCGTCGCTGCAGGAGCTGACCAAGGTCTACGACACCTTGGAGCAGCAGATCGGGTACGAGCTGACCAGAGGCGACGCCAGCCGCCCGTGGCTGCTGCTCGGGCTGCTGGTCATCGCGACGGGCGTGATCACAGGTCTGCTGTATCGCCAGCGGCTGCCGTAGCGGTACCTATCGCGCAGGTGCGCGCAACACTCGACCGGCCGGTGGTCGCCCTCGCGGGCGGCCCCGGCCGGTCGGCGTTCGCAGCGTCGAGTCGTGGTGTCGTTGTGCAGTTTCACCAATGCTCCGGCACTCCGGTGTCGGTTCGACAGACGGGGCATCCCGGTCGTGAGCTATCGATCCGACCAGGTAGGTTGAACCCCATGTCGAACCTCACATCCCGGTCGGTCCTGGTGACCGGCGGTAACCGCGGCATCGGACTCGCGGTCGCGCAGCGTCTGCTTGCCGACGGTCACAAGGTGGCCGTCACGCATCGTGGGTCGGGGGTGCCGGACGGCCTGTTCGGTGTGAAATGCGATGTGACCGACAGCGAGTCGGTGGACGGCGCCTTCGCCGAGGTGGAGGCGCACCAGGGCCCGGTGGAGGTGCTGGTGGCCAACGCGGGCATCACCGACGACACGCTGCTCATGCGGATGACCGAGGAGCAGTTCACCAAGGTCCTCGACGCCAATCTGACCGGTGCGTTCCGGTGTGCCAAGCGGGCGAACCGCGCGATGTTGCGTGGGCGCTGGGGCCGGATGATCTTCCTCGGCTCCGTGGTCGGCATGAGCGGCCAAGCGGGCCAGATCAACTACGCCTCCTCGAAGGCCGGTGTGATCGGTCTTGCTCGCTCGATCACCCGCGAGCTCGGTTCGCGCTCGATCACGGCGAATGTCGTCGCCCCTGGCTTCATCGAGACCGACATGACCGCCGACCTGCCCGACGAGATGCGCGACATGGCCAAAAAGTTCATCCCCCTGCAGCGGCTCGGGCAGCCGGAAGACATCGCGGCCGTCGTCAGCTTCCTCGCCTCCGAGGATTCCGCCTACGTCTCCGGCGCGGTGATCCCCGTCGACGGCGGCATGGGCATGGGCCACTGATCACCCTCCACGCGTAGCGCGGCCGGTCCCGGCCGCCCGCAGCCAACCCCACATTCGAAATTCAGGAGAACCGAGAACTCATGGGCGGACTGCTCGAAGGCAAGACCATCCTGGTCACGGGCATCATCACCGATGCGTCGATCGCGTTCCGAGCGGCGGCCGTCGCGCAGGAGCAGGGCGCGAAGGTGATCATCACCGGTATCCCGGAACGGCTGCGGCTGATCGACCGGATCGCCAAGCGCCTGCCGCAGGAGGTCCCGCCGGCCATCGGGCTCGACGTCACCAGCGAAGAGGACCTCGCCGGCCTCGCCGACAAGGTGCGGGAACTGGCTCCCGAGGGGATCGACGGAGTGCTGCACTCGATCGCGTTCGCGCCCCGCACCCTGATGGGCCCGGAGGCCCGGCCGTTCCTCGAGGGTCCGGGCCCGGACGCGGCCAAGGCGTTCGAGATCTCGGCGTGGAGCTACGCGTCGCTGTCGCGCGCGGTTCTGCCGGTGATGAACGAGGGCGGCTCGATCGTCGGCATGGACTTCGATCCGCGCACCGCGATGCCCTACTACAACTGGATGGGTGTGGCGAAGGCGGCGCTGGAGTCGGTGAACCGGTACGTCGCGCGGGAAGTGGGCGCCGCCAAGAAGATTCGTTCCAACCTCATCGCCGCGGGCCCGATCAAGACGCTGGCCGCCAAGGCGATCGCGGGCACCGCGACGGACGACGCGGCCAAGCTCAACCAGCTCAACACCTACTGGGACGGCGCGTCGCCGATCGGCTGGGACGTCGACGACCCGACGGTGGTGGCGAAGTCGATCGTGGCGCTGCTGTCGGACTGGCTGCCGGGCACCACCGGCTCGATCATCTACGTCGACGGCGGAGCCAGCCACAACACCTGGTTCCCGGAGAACATGGCGACCAACTGAGCCGATCGGATGGGAGAGACCGTGCACCGGACCGCCGACGCGCTGCTGCTGCTGTCCTTCGGCGGTCCGGAGCGTCCCGACGATGTGATGCCCTTCCTGGAGAACGTCACCCGGGGTAGGGGAGTGCCGCGCGAGCGTCTGGAAGCGGTCGCCGAGCATTATCTGCATTTCGGCGGTGTCTCGCCGATCAACGCGCTCAATCGTGCCATCATCGCGGCGGTCGAGACCGAACTGGCCGCCGCGGGCTTCGAACTGCCGGTGTACTTCGGCAACCGGAACTGGCATCCGATGGTGGAGGACACCGTGGCGCGGATGGCCGCCGACGGCGTGAGCTCCGCCTTGGTCTTCCCGACGTCGGCCTGGGGTGGATACTCCGGATGCCTGCAGTACCACGAGGACATCGCCAGGGCGCGAGCGGCTTTCGGCGCGGGCGCGCCCGAGTTGCTGAAGCTGCGCCAGTACTTCGACCACCCGTTGCTGATCGAGGCGTTCGCCGACGCCATTCGCGCGGCGCTCGGGCGGCTCCCGGCCGGGCAGCGCGCCGCCGCACGACTGGTGTTCACCGCCCACTCCGTCCCGGTGTCGGCCGACGCCGCCGCGGGTCCACCCGCCGACGGCGGGCGGCTCTACAGCCGTCAGGTCGCCGAGGCCGCGCGATTGTGCGCCGCCGCAACAGGTCTCACCGACTACGACGTGGTCTGGCAGTCTCGTTCCGGTCCGCCGCAGGTGCCGTGGCTGGCACCGGACATCGTCGACCACCTGGAAGACCTCGACGCCAAAGGTGTCGAGGCCGTGGTGGTCTGCCCGGTGGGCTTCGTCTCCGACCATCTCGAGGTCATCTGGGACCTCGACAACGAGGCCGCGCAGAAGGCCGCGGAACTCGGTATGAGCTTCGCGCGGGCCGCGACGCCGGGAAGCGATCCGCGTTTCGCGAAGCTGGTCGTCGAACTGGTCTGCGAGCAGTTGCGCGGCGCCGAGTCGCGGCGGCTCGGAGCGGTCCCCGGTTACGGCTGCACGAGCGACGGCGCCCCCTGTGTCGTCGGCTGTTGCGCGGCGCCGCGCCGTCCCAGCACTGGGAATTGAGTGGAAACAGGCCCGGTAGCATCGCCTGCGACCTATAGCCGATCCGACTTCTCCGGGGGGAGAACTCTCTATGACTTATGCCGACGTGCTGACCCACGCCGCCGTGCTCGATCCGCATGCCTGGTCCGACTCGAATGTATGGACTGTGGCTCTCGACACCACCGAGGCCAGGCGCCGCAGCCGCAGTAGAGGCGGCGGCGGCTTCTCCCTCGGTGGTCTGCTGTTGTGCATCGGAGTGGTTGCCCTCGTCATCGGCCTATTGGTCTGGCTGAGCAAGCGGAACAAGAACCAATCCCAACAGCAGCAGCACCAGCAACAGCAGTATCCGCAGGCGCAACAGTATCCGCAGCCCTATCCTCCGCAGCAGGGTATCGCCGGGCAGCCGCAGTACCCCGCCCCGCCGCAGTACCAGCAGCCCTACCAGCCGCAGCAGCAACCGCAGTATCAGCAGTACCCGCAACAGCAGCAGTATCCGCCGCAGCAGCAGTACCAGCCGCCGCATTGACCCCACCGTGCCGGCTACTCAGAAATTGGTGGCGCTCACCCGGGTGTAGACCGTGGGGAAGCCGGGGCGCGCCGCACCTACGCCCCAGGACGTGAGACCGGTGAGCCGCCCGTCCACGAGAAGCGGCCCGCCGCTGTCGTACTGGGCGGTGTCGGCGGCCGGAGTGCCCGCACAGAGCATGGTGTGCGGGTCGAAGGCCGAACCGTAGGCGGCGGCGCACTCGCCGTCGATGGCCAGCGGGACGTTCGCGGCGCGCAGCCGGGTGTTGGCTTCGTCGGTTTCCGAGGTCGCGCCCCAGCCGAGGATCGTTCCGGTGCCCAAAGCGGCGGCAGCGACGGTGATCGTGGGACCAGGCTGCGGCTCGTCCAACGTCAGGATCGCCATATCGTTCTGATAGGCGGTCGTCGTGTCGAGAACGGTCGCCCGGAAATCCGGATGGATGCGAATGTTCTTGACGTGCACCGTGTTTCCCTCACGTCCGCGCAGGTCGTCGCGGCCGAAGGTGGCGGTGAGCGTCTGCGCCAGGGGCTGAGCCAGGGCCACGCAATGTGCCGTGGTGATCACCTGATCCGGCGCGATGAGCGCGCCGCCGCAGAACTGGCCGGAAGCGCGGGTGAGGAACAACGGCGTGCCGATGGCCGCCAGCCACGGATACTCCGCGGTCGTCGCCTCGGCGCCGCCCACGATCGCCGCCGCCGGGGCGTGCACCGCGAGACCTAGCAGTACCGCGAGGGCGGCCGTGCGGCAACGACGGGAGAAGCGCATGTCACACCGCCGGAGACATGAGGTCAGCGACTTCCGCGCGCCGAGGCGTGCACGGCGACCAGCCGCGCGGCGCGGATCGCGTCCCACAGCGGCCGCAGCAGCGATTCCTGCGCGCCGATCGCGCTGGCGGAGGTGGGTGCGGACGCGGGCTCCCGCTGCGCCACCGTGAGGATGGCCGCGACATGATCGGCGGTGTCGAGAATGCGCCTGGCGCGCAAGGGAATCGACTCGGGATAGTCGTGCCGCGAGTAGTCGGCGAGCTCGGCTTCGATGAGCTCGCGCGGATCGGAGTCGACCGTGCCGAGCGATGTGGTGTGCAGTTTCATCAGCGCGTCGGCGGCGTCGCGGACCGCTTCGCGCATCGCGTATTCGGCCTCACCGAGCGACATGTCGGGGCCGGGCTCCGCCGGGATGGGCGTGCTGTAGACGGTCCACTGCAGGGTGTCGTCGTCGGCCCACTGGGGAATGAGCCCGGTGCCGTCGCCGCCCGGCGCACCGATCAGGATCCCTTCCTGCGCCTCGATCGCGTCGGCGGCGAACGCCGTGCCCGCGGGAACTCCGCGTACGTCGCCGGGGACGGGGAGCACCAAGTGCAGCTGCGCTCCCGGCTGGGCCATCGTCTCGCGAATCACTTTGAGCAGTGCCATGACTCCGCTGCCCGGCACGTTGCCGTGCGCGGACCAGGGTAGGTCGGTGCGGCCGCCGGTGAGCGGGTCGCCCGCCGCGATCGTGTGCTTCGGCGCCCATGCGTGCAAGGCGGCCAAAACGTCGTCGGGCGCACTGCGGCCGGCCAGCCAGGAGCTCGCCCACACCGTCAGCGTCGCACTTGGAGAGCACATAATCATCGAGCATAAAGGGTGGGCGCTACCGGTGGGCATCCATGCGCAAGGGCATTGGTGAGCAGCACCGAAACCACGGGCGCCGCGCTGCCGGAGACGGGCGGGTCCACGCGGATACCGCCGGGCATCCGGCTCGCGCGGCCGGCGCGCTAGCCCGGCTCGGTGACGAAATCGATGAGGCGCTCGACCGCGCCGATGAGCGGAGCCTCCAGATCGCGGAAGGAGGTCACCGAGCCGTACACCCGCCGCCAGCCGTCCTGCGGCGTGCCCCAGCCCAGACGTGCGCAGACGCCGGTCTTCCAGTCCTCGCCGCGGGGCACCTGAGGCCACCGGGCGATGCCGAGGGTGGCCGGGCGTACCGCCTGCCAGACGTCGACGAACGGATGACCGGTCACCAGGACGTGCGGGCCGAGGCCGGTGGTCAACTGGGTTTCCTTCGACCCGGTCACCAGGTGGTCGACCAGGACGCCGACCCGCCTGCCGGGGCCCGGCTCGAACTCCGTGAGGCGCGCGGCCAGATTGTCCAGACCTTCCAGCTGCTCCACGACCACACCCTCGACCCGCAGATCATGGCCCCACACCCGCTCGACGAGCGCGGCGTCGTGGACGCCCTCCACCCAGATCCGGCTGCCCCGGGCGACCCGGGCGCGCAAGCCCTCCACCCTGGTGGACCCGGAGGCGGAGCGGGTGGACGCCTGCGGCGGGGCGGCGGACGGCCGCACCAGCGTCACCGGCTCGCCATCGATGAGGAACGCGGCCTCGCGCAGTGCGAACAGGCGGACCGCGCCGCGAGCGTCCTCCAGTTTCACGAACTCGCCGTCGTAGCTGCGATCGAATCCGACCACCGCGCCGCAGAATCCGGTCGCGGCGTCTTCGACGACCAGATCGCGTTCCGCGGTGACCGTCGGCACCGCCCTTTTCTTCGATCGAGGATGTCCGGAGAAGATGTCGCCATACCTGTCACGCCCGCTCACCTGGCTGAAGCTAGCACCGCCGCTGCGGCTTTCGCCGCACCCGGGTGACCGCGCGTCCGCTCGCGGAATTCATGCGGAGTACTCGTGAAGGTCGCGCCCGATATCATGATCGGCGCACTACAGTGGTCGTGTGGCCGCAATTTTTTGGCTGGTCGCGGGCGTTCTGCTCGCGGCGGCGGAGATGCTCACCGGCGATTTCACGCTGCTGATGCTCGGTGTCGCCGCGCTGGGCACCGCGGGCGTCAGCGCGGCGGCGGACACCTCGCTGGTGGTGGACGCCATCGTCTTCGCCGTGGTCTCGGCGGTGCTGTTCGTCGGCGTGCGCCCGATCATCCGGCGTCGCTTCGGGACTCCGCCGCCGACGCCGACGAATGTGGACGCCCTGCCGGGGAAGACCGCCCTGGTGCTGGAACAGGTGGCGGAGCACTCCGGTCAGGTGAAGCTGGGCGGGGAGGTCTGGACCGCGCGGCCGATGGATACCAGCGAAGTCTATGAACCGGGTACGACCGTGTATGTCATGAAGATCGACGGCGCGACCGCCGTCGTCTGGAAGGGGCCTTGATGGCTGTACTGATCGTTGCCGCCGTCCTCGTCTTGCTGGTCGTGGTGGTGGTGTTCAAGTCGATCGCGCTGGTGCCGCAGGCCGAGGCGGCGGTGATCGAGCGGCTGGGCCGGTATTCGCGGACCGTGTCCGGCCAGCTGACGTTCCTCGTGCCGTTCGCCGACCGGGTCCGCGCCAAGGTGGATCTGCGGGAGCGGGTGGTGTCGTTCCCGCCGCAGCCGGTGATCACCGAGGACAACCTGACTCTGCACATCGACACCGTGGTCTATTTCCAGGTGACCAGTCCGCAGGCGGCGGTGTACGAGATCAGCAACTACATCGCCGCCGTCGAGCAGCTGACGGTCACCACGCTGCGCAACGTGGTCGGCGGCATGACGCTCGAGCAGACGCTCACCTCCCGCGACTCGATCAACGGCCAGCTGCGCGGCGTACTGGACGAGGCGACCGGGCGCTGGGGTCTGCGCGTCGCGCGGGTCGAGCTGAAGAGCATCGATCCGCCTCCCTCGATCCAGGAGTCGATGGAGAAGCAGATGAAGGCCGACCGCGAGAAGCGCGCCATGATCCTCACCGCCGAGGGCCAGCGCGAATCGCAGATCAAGACGGCCGAGGGCTCGAAACAGGCGCAGATCCTCTCCGCCGAGGGCGCCAAGCAGTCGGCGATCCTGTCGGCCGAAGGCGAACGGCAGAGCCGCATCTTGCGGGCACAAGGTGAGCGCGCCGCCTCCTATCTGCAGGCGCAAGGTCAGGCCAAGGCCATCGAAAAGGTCTTCGCCGCCATCAAATCCGGCAAGCCGACGCCGGAACTGCTGGCCTACCAGTACATGCAGACGTTGCCCATGGTCGCGCGCGGTGACGCCAACAAGGTGTGGTTGGTGCCCAGCGATTTCGGCAAAGCGCTGGAAGGGTTCGCCAAGAGCTTCGGCACCCAAGGCGAGGACGGCGTGTTCCGGTACGAGCCGCCCGCCTCCGACGGCGCGGAAGCCAAGCCCGAGGACGACTCCGACGTCGCGGACTGGTTCGACACCGCGCCCGACCCGACCATCGAGCGGGCCGTGCGGGCCGCCGAGGCGACCGCGCGGACTCCGGTCGAGGGGCTGACCCCGACTCCGCCTCCGAAGACCTTCGAACCGTCGCCGCATCAGCCGGTCATCCCTCCGCAAGAGGCCTTCCCGGCCCAGCAGCAGCCGCAACAGCAGCCGCCGCAACCTCCGGCTCAGCGCCCGGACGACCCGCACGGTCGTCCTTGGCAGCCCCCGGAGAACTTCTCGAAATAAGCACGCACCCGGCCGCCCCGGACTCAGCCCGAGTCCGGGGCGGCCGCGTCGGCGCCCCCGAATCGTTCAGCCGGGCAGTCCGGCGGCGCGGATCACCGGTAGCACGACGTCGGCGACGCCGCGCATGCCCTGCGGGGTGAGGTGGTAGGGGATGAGTGTCTCGGTGGCGACGACAGGGTCGATCCAGCGGACGCCGACCGGCGCGCACGCGTCACGGCCCGTCGAGGCGGCGCGGGTGTCGACGTAGGTCGCGCCGTGTGCTGTGGCGACCCGGGCCACCACGGTGTTGAGGCGGTCGAAGGCGGCTTGGATGGGCGCGGCGTCGGACGGTCGGAGACCGACCAGCTCCGGGCAGCCGCCGTCGCGCACATAGGTCGGCCAGCCGTCGACGACGATCACCGCTCGCGGCGCCAGGAACGAGATCTGTTGCAACGCGGTCGCGTAGGACGCCGCGATCGCCTCGATGTCGGCGTCCCAGTCCGGACCGGCGCACGCGCCGATACCGGAGAGGCCGTACACATGACAGGCGACGATGTGCTCGGCCATCAAGGCGTCGTTGGCGCCGATGTGTACCGTGACCAACCTCGTGGCTGGGCCGAGGGCGTCGAACTGGGGTGGGATGCCCGGCCCCTGCGCGGCGGCGAGATCCGGGATGCGCGCGGAGTTGCAGGTGCGGTCGTCGACCCGCAGACCCAGGTCCGCGGCGAGCAGTTTGGGGGTGTTCGCGGTCGAGCGGAGGCATCGAGGCGGAGCCGTGACGTCGTAGTTCCGCACACCGGTGGTGGCCGCCCCGGAATCACCCAGCGCGACGTATTCGGCCCCGGCTGCGGGTGCGGCGTCGGCGGGAGCGGTGACGCCGAAGGCGATCAGGCAGGCGATGACCGCCGCGGCCCGCGCTGGAATCGTCATGTCGGGTCCTGTCCGTCCCATGGTCGGCGCGATCACTGGACACGTACGTCTCGCTGTGCCGAACGCTACTCGGCGAGCCGGGTCCGCGGGCGCGATCGGGTGGCAGACTTCCAGCTATGACGACACCTGGATGGGCCGACGTGGACCGCTATCTCGTGGAGACACTGGTGGCGGACTCCGATTCCGACGCGGCGTTGGACGCGAACAAGGCGGCGGGCCTACCCCCGATCGATGTGTCTCCACCACAGGGAAAGTTCCTGCATCTGCTGGCCAGGACGGGCGCGGCGCGGCGCGTGCTGGAGATCGGCACGCTCGGTGGGTACAGCACGATCTGGCTCGCGCGCGCGGTCGGCCCGAAGGGTCGTGTGATCACGCTGGAGTTCTCCGCACAGCACGCCGAAGTGGCCCGAGCGAACCTGGAGCGAGCGGGGGTCGGCGACCGGGTGGAGATCCGGGTCGGCGCCGCGCTGGACAGCCTGCCCGTCCTGGCGGAGGAGGACCCGGACCCGTTCGACTTGGTGTTCATCGACGCGGACAAGGTGAACAACTCGAACTACGTCCTGTGGGCGCTGCGGCTGACCCGGCCTGGCTCGGTGATCATCGTCGACAACGTGGTCCGCGGCGGCAGGATCGCCGAGGAGCATGCCGAGGACCCGAACGCGCAGGCAAGCCGCGAGCTGGTCGAGTTGCTCGCCGCCGAACCGAGCCTGGACGCGACGGTGATCCAGACCGTCGGCGGCAAAGGCTGGGACGGTTTCGCCTATGCCGTGGTGAACGGCGACGGCGTCGAGTGAGCCGGCGCGGCTAGGGCTCCAGCACCACCTTTCCGGTCGTTGCGCGCGTTTCCAGCGCTCGATGCGCGGCGGCCGCGTCGGCGAGCGGGAAGCGATGCACGGCGGGACGCAACCGGCCCGCGGCCGCCTCGGCCATGGCGCGATCCTCGAGCACACGCAAGTCTCCGCCTACTCGCGCCAGCATCGGCGGGCCGATCACCCGCTGCGACGTGATTCCGCGTTCGGCCCGGTCGTCGTCGGAAAGCCGGACCGCCCCTTCCGCCTCCGACTTGCCGGACCAGCCGTAGACCAGATGCTGCCCACCCGGGGCGAGCAGATCTATGCCGGTGCGGGCGACGGCACCGCCCACGGAGTCGAACAGCGTGTCCACCCCGTGGGCGCCGACGAGCGCACGCACCCGGTCGGGCCAGTCCGGCGCCAGGTAGTCCACCGCGAGGTCGGCACCGTTGCCGCGCACCCGTTCCACCTTCGCGGGGCCACCGGCGGCCCCGATCACCGTAGCTCCGGCGTTCTTCGCGTACTGCACCAGCAGGGTCCCGATGCCGCCCGCCGCGGCCGTCACCAGGACGACACTGCCCGGCTTCGGCTCGCAGAACTGAAGGATGCCCATGGTCGTGCGCCCGGTGCCGATCATCGCCACCGCCGCCGCGGCGTCCAGGTTGGCGGGGATCTCGTGCAGCCGGGCGGCGTCGGTCACGGCCAGCTCGGCGTAACCGCCGGGCACCGCGCCGAGATGGGCCACCACGCGCGCGCCCCCAGCAGATCTTCGGCCACGCCATCGCCCACGCGGTCAACGGTGCCCGCGACTTCCCGTCCGGGAACGGTCGGCAACTCGGGCAACGGAAACGGCCCCGGCTCGCCGCCGCGCAGCGCGGTGTCGATCAGATGCACACCGGCGGCCGCCACTGCGATGCGCACCTGCCCCCGGCTGGGCACGGGATCGGGAACGGTTTCGTAGCGGAGGTTCTCGGCCGGGCCGAAGGCATGGAGGCGAATGGCGTGCACGGTGACTCCTGTTCGTGAGCGGTCGCCGGCCAGCCTGCAACGTCAAGTCAGGTTGAGGTCAACCGGTCGCGGCGCGCGGCTCTGGCCTCGAATCCGTCGCACAGCGCGTCGAGCCCGTCGTAGAGCAGTTCCTCCTGGGTGAGGTCGCGCACGCCGCTGCCGGCGAGATCCGTCAGGGCCGTCGGCACCGGGCCCTCGGCCGTGCCGTTCAGCAGCGTCCGCAGCGCGTTGTCTCCGCCGGGGTCCATGCCTTTGCGCGCCATCAGCTCGGCGCTGATCTCCGGCAGAGTTGCGCCGGAGATGTAGTTCCACACGGTGAAGGACATGCCGGTCGCCTCGCGGGTGGACACTCCCAGTTCCAGGAAGCCGTCCACCAGCCACGCCAGGCAGGCCAGGCTCTGCGGCCCGAAGCTGTAGCGCGGAGTGGCGAACGTGAGCAGCACCCACGGATGCTGCCGATACAGAGCCCAGTCGACCTCGGCGGCGATGCGAACCCGGTCGCGCCAGGTCCATTGCCGTCCTTCGGGAGCGGGGTACGGATTGCGCCGGGCCACTTCGTCGGTCATCAGCGCGAGCAGTTCGTCCTTGTTCGCGACGTGGCGGTACAGCGACATGGCGCCCACCCCGAGGCGATCGGCGATGCGCCGCATGGACAGCGCGTCCAAGCCCTCGGCGTCGGCGAGCTCGATGGCGGTGTCGACTATGGCGGCTCGGTGCAGCATGCGTACACTGTACCCGGATTCATGCGTACGACGTACGCGTCAGCGAGAGGATGTTGGGCAATGACAGACGTGCAGCCGGTGCGAACCGCGCCGTCCACCACGGGCTCGCGCCGCGCCTGGCTCGGCCTCGCGGTCCTGCTGCTGCCGGTGCTGCTGGTGTCGATGGACATCTCGGTGCTGTTCCTCGCGCTGCCGACGCTGACGCTCGATCTCGACCCCTCGGCGGATCAGCAGCTGTGGATCCTGGACATCTACGGGTTCCTGATCGCGGGCCTGCTGATCACCATGGGCAATCTCGGCGACCGGATCGGGCGGCGCAACATCCTGCTGGCGGGTGCCGCGGTCTTCGGCATCGCGTCGGTGATCGCCGGGTTCGCGCCCAGCGCGGGTGTGCTGATCGCGGCGCGGGCGCTGATGGGCATCGGCGGCGCGACGCTGCTGCCGTCCAGCCTGGCGTTGATCTCGAGCCTGTTCCCGGATGTCAGGCAGCGAGCCGCCGCGATCGGCGTCTGGACGGCGTTCTTCGCCGGTGGCTCGGCCGTGGGGCCGGTCATCGGAGGCATGCTGCTGCACCACTTCTGGTGGGGTTCGGTGTTCCTCATCAACATCCCGGTGCTGCTGGTCCTGCTCGCTTTCGGACCGCTCGTGCTGCCGGAGCACCGGGCCGGGGCGCGAGGGCCGCTGGACCTGCCGAGCGTCGCCCTGTCGATCGGCGGCATCCTGCCGGTGGTGTACGGCATCAAGCGCGCCGCCACCGAAGGCGTCGATGCGCAGGCGGTCGTCGTCGCGCTGATCGGCGCGGTGCTCCTGACCGTATTCGTGCGCAGGCAGCGGCACCTCGAGGAGCCGCTGCTGGATCTGCGGTTGTTCACCCGGCCGCAATTCTCGGTCGCCATCGGCGCCAGCCTGACCGGCATGATGTCACTGGCCGGGATGAGTTATCTGACCAGCACCTATCTGCAGTCGGTGACCGGGCGTACGCCGTTGGCGGCGGCGCTGCTCGGCATTCCGATGGCGATCGCGGTATTCGTCTGCTCGGTGGGCGGCGCCCGGGTCGGGCATCGCTTCGGCGCCCGCGCCACCTTCGTGTTCGCCCTGCTCGCCTCCGCGGCGGGCAACCTGATGCTGCTCGGTGTCGGCGCGCACGACGGACTCTGGTGGTATCTGGCTGGATCCACGATCGCCGGAGTCGGCTACGGTCTGTCCTTCACGCTGGTGTCCGAGGTCGCGGTGTCCTCGGTGCCGCCGGAACGGGCCGGGTCGGCGGTGGGCATCTCGGAGACCAGCTTCGAACTGGGAAACGCGCTGGGCCTGGCGCTGCTCGGTTCGCTCGCCGCGCTGATCTTCCGGTCCGGAGGCGACTACTCGGCGACCCTCGGCGAGACCATCCAGCAGGCCGGCGGCGACACTGCGCTGATCGAGGCGGCGCGCGGGTCCTTCGTCGACGGCATGCACGTCGCGGTGGCCGTCGGCGCGACAGCGCTCACCGCGATGGCGCTGATCGCTCGCTTCGCTTCGCCCCGCAGGCACTGAGCCGGGATCAGCGGCCGAACACCGTCGCCACGATCTCGGCCGCCCAGCGGTTCATCGGCCGGATGATCGTGCCGTGCACCCAGCGAACCGGGCGCACCACCAGGGCATCCGAGATGACCGCCAGGGCGGCGAAGACCGGACGCAGCACGTAGCGGTGCAGCGCCCGGCATGGAAGCACCACGAGGACGCCCACGACGAGGGTGGCCACCCGCCACCCGTATCGTGCGGTCGTGCGCAGCACGCTCCACAGCGGGCGCAGCACCCAGCGCCACAGTTGCGACAGCGGCCAGACGATCAGCCACTCCACGATGCGAAGACACACCCACGCGATGGCGTAGGCGACCGGGTAAACCACCCAGCGCAGCAGCCAAGCCCCCAGGGGACGAATGACCCTGCGCCACAAGAAGATCTCCACCGCCCGCCGCAGCGGTCGCAACAGGTACTCGAGCAGGAAGGACAGGAGCGGTGTGAGCACCAAGCCCCACAGCAGATGCTGGATCACCCAGCCCCACAGGAAATCCTTCGCCACGATCCAAGCCGGCCGCAGCACCCAGTGCCGGATCAGCTCGGCCGCCGGAACCAGCAGGTACCGCGCGACATACCCGAGCGCCGCTCCGATGGCGCGGCCCAGCAGGAGAATGCCTTCCCACAGCAGACGAATCGGCACCAGCACCGCGACCGCGATTCCGCGCGCGATCCACTGTGCGATCGAGACCTGCGAATCAGGTGCCGACACCGTGTCCCCCCTCGGCTGACCGCCTGGGCAAAGGCCCTGGCGAAAGAGTCTGTGCGGTCCCGACATTCGATCACACGGCCGCCGACGAGCGCGTGAGTAGAAATGCTCGAGCCGCGCACCGGCGCGCCTCCCGCAGGCCGAGCGCTGCTCGACGCGCTGCCGAGCTTTTTCGATCCGCAGATCCTCGTCGTCACGCCGACGACGAGCCGGTGCGTCACCCGTGTGGAATTCGTCGCCGCCGCCCGCGCGCGGGCCCGCGGACTCGCCGCTCCGCGCGCGACGCTGGTCGCGCAGTCCACGATCGAACTGGGCGGGCACTGCTGGCTCACCTCGACGCAGTGGACGATGGCTCTCGCGGACGCAGCCGCGTTCGACCTCTTCAGCGATCTCCTGGTCCGGCACGCCGCCGGCGCGCTGAGCATCGCCGCCTGCCTCACCCGGCAAGACCTGCCGCGACTCGTACGGGCCAGGTCGCGGGCGGACTGATCGCGCGAACTCCGGGTGGGCGCCCCGGACGACGCCTACAGTCGAATTCGTGAACCGAGCCCGGGCCTCGAGCAACGGTCGACCGGTCGCCGAACGGGTGGCGGCGCGGCTGCTGTACCCCACGTCGCGTCCGCGAGACGAGGCGTTGCGCGCGGCGGTCGGCGGCAAGATCGTGCTGGTCACCGGTTCGTCACACGGCATAGGCAAGGCCAGCGCACGCAGACTGGCCGCGGCGGGCGCGACCGTGCTGCTCGTGGCCCGCTCCGGCGGCGAACTCGAGCGGCTGGCCGCGGAGATCACCGCCGCGGGCGGCGTCGCCCACACCTACCCCACCGATCTCACGGACATGGACGCCGTCGAACGGCTCGGCCGGTTGCTCCTCGACGAACACGGCCACCTCGACGTCGTGATCAACAACGCGGGCAAGTCGATCCGCCGTCCGATCGACGAGTCCTACGATCGTTTCCACGATTTCACCCGCACCATCGAGGTGAACTACCTCGGTCCGGTGCGCTTGCTGCTCACGCTGTTGCCCGCCATGCGCGCGCGGCGACAGGGGCACCTCGTCAACGTGTCGACCTGGGGCGTGCGTATGCCGCCCGCACCGCGCTGGGCCGCCTACGGTGCGTCCAAATCGGCCTTCGACGTCTGGTTGCGCAGTGTGGCGTCCGAGGTGTCCGCCGACGGCGTCACCACCACCTCGATCTACCTGCCGCTCGTGCACACCAGGATGAGCGCGCCCACCGATTTCAGCGGCGTCCCTGGGCTGACCGTGGCCGAGGCGGCCGACCTGGTCTGCCACGCGGTGACCGCGAAGCCGCGGGAAATCGCCCCGTGGTGGTCGGGGCCGGTGCAGGCGTGGACCGATCTCACCCGCGGCCGCGCCCAGCGATTCATGGAGCGCGCCTTCCGTCGCTGACCGGAAACCAGCGGGACATCCGGTCGACACGCCGGGACATAGGATCGACGGATGGGTGAACCCGCTGCGACCGATCCGGCGGCGTCCGGCTTGACGATGTTGCTGGCGCTCGCCGACTCGCGACTGCCGATCGGCGGTCACGTGCACTCCGGCGGTGTGGAGGAAGCCGTCGTCTCCGGCGTGGTCCGCGACGTCGCGACCGTGGAGCTGTACCTGCGCCGCCGGATCCGGACCTCGGGGCTGGTGGCCGCGTCGCTCGCCGCGGCGGTGTGCGCGGGCGAGCTGGATCCGGCTCGGGCCGAGGCGGAAGCCGACGCGCGCACGCCCGCACCCGCGGCTCGGACCGCATCCCGAGCCCAGGGCCGCGGCCTGGCGCGCCTGGCCAAACAGGTATGGCCCCGGCACGATTGGTCGCCGCTCGGCACGACACCGCATCTGTCCACGGTGTTCGGGATGGTCGGCGCGGCCGCCGCGGTGCCGCCCGGGGAGATCGCGGGCGTGGTCGTCTACACGACGCTCACCGGCGCCGCCACCGCGGCACAGCGTTTGCTGGCTTTGGACCCAGCCGCGATCGCCGCCTGCACGATCCGGCTGGCCTGCCTGTGCGACCGCGTCGCCGCCGAGGCCGCGACCGGTCTCGCCGCGATGTCCGATCCGCTGCAGGACGTGCTCGCCGAGCGCCATCGGCAGCGGGACATGCCCCTGTTCGCGAGCTGAAGCCCCGGAAGAAGGAGACCGCGCCATGCCCCCGCACCTGATCGACGGTGAGCCGCACGACCACGGTCACGAACGGCCGAAACGGACCCGCACGCCCGGGGAGGCGCTGCGCATCGGCATCGGCGGCCCCGTCGGCTCGGGCAAGACCGCGCTGGTGGCCGCGCTGTGCAGGCAGTTGCGCGACGAGCTGTCGCTGGCGGTGCTGACCAACGACATCTACACCACCGAGGACGCCGATTTCCTGCGCAGGCACGCGGTCCTGCCGGACGAGCGGATCGCCGCCGTGCAGACCGGCGGCTGCCCGCACACCGCCATCCGCGACGACATCACCGCCAACCTCGACGCCATCGACGATCTCGTCGCCGCCAACCCGCCACTGGATCTGATCCTGGTCGAATCCGGCGGCGACAATCTGACCGCGACCTTCTCCTCCGGCCTGATCGACGTGCAGATCTTCGTGGTGGACGTGGCGGGCGGCGACAAGGTGCCACGCAAAGGCGGCCCGGGCGTGACCTTCTCGGACCTGCTCGTGGTCAACAAGACCGATCTGGCGCCGCTGGTCGGCGCGGATCTCGGCGTGATGGAGCGGGACGCGGCGCGGGTGCGTGGCGAGCGGCCGACGGTGCTCGTCTCGCTCACCGACGACCCCGCGGCGACGCCGGTGCTGGCCTGGGTGCGCGAGCAGCTGCGCGCGGTCACCGAGCAGGATCACGCCGCCGAATCCGCCGCTGCGCACTGAGCGTCGCTGTTGCGCACCGAATTACGAATAGTCGCCCGCCCGGAGGCGCTCCCGGAGATCCACGCCAGCGGTGGGTTGTCCGCCCGCCGCACCGGCCCGCGAGCGGTCCATCTGATCGGCACCGCCGCCACGCCGCTGGGCGGAGACGAGCTCGACGTCGTGATCGTGGTCGCGCCGGGGGCCGAATTGGTCGTGCGCTCGGTCGCGGCCACGCTCGCGCTGCCGGGCCCGGCGACGTCGCTGTCGTCCGGACGCTGGCATCTGGATGTCGGTAGCGGGGGAGTGCTGGATTTCGATCCCGAGCCGATGATCGTGGCCGGCGGCGCGCGGCACCACACGGTCACCACGATCCGGCTGGGCTCCGGCGCCCGGCTGCGCATGCGCGAACGCGTCCAGCTGGGACGCGCCGGTGAGGACGGCGGCGAGTGGCAAGGAGACCTGATCGCCGACGTGGACGACCTCCCGCTGCTGCGCCACCGGCTGGCGCTGGGCGCGGGCACACCGGCGGATGACGCGCTGTCCGCGCCGCGTGCCCTGGAGAGTGAACTCGTCTATCCGGACGAGCGCGCCGCGACGACAACCGGATTGACGCAGACCCGGCTGCCGCTGGCGGCGGGCGGCAGTCTGTTCACCCGCACGGGGTCGCTGCTGCGCGTCTCCGGGGCGGAACACGTCGAGGTGAACAGCTGATCGACGTCCACACCCCGGGCGGACTGTCGGGTGCGGCCACGGACGGTCCCGCGCCGCATGTGGGATTCGTTGCCTACAGGTGTAATTCGACCGAGACCTGGAGAAAGAAAGGGTGGGAGCCCGACAGCGTCGTCGGGTTCCCACCCTTTCGGCTCGTTCCTCGGAAACATCATCCGATCAGCCGTCGGCCTGCTCGGGGGCCGTCTCCGCCTCCGGTGCGACCTCGGGAGCAGGCTCGGCGGACTCCGCCGGGGCCTGCTCCGGCCCGCTGAGTGCCCGTGGCGGCGCGCTGAGCGCGTGCACCGCACCGAGTCCCGCGCCGATGCCAGCGCCGATGGCCGACAGCGGGGCGGCCATCAGGGCAGCACCGTAGGCGGCTCCGATCGGGCCCGCGGCGAGGCCGATCGGCGCGAACGGCAGTCCGATGGCCAGGGCGAGACCGCCGCCGACGGCTGCACCGAACAGTGCGAACGGGCTCGCGAACACGAAGCCCGCCGCCGCGCCGATCGCGGCGGCGCCCACGGTCTGGCTCGCCACCCGATCGGACCGGGTGCGCTCCATGCCGACGGAGTCGAGGAATGTCGCGATATTCGCCTCGGCCGTCGCCGCGCCGTCGTTGAGCTGGATCGCCTGCTCCCGGTAGAGCCACTCCGGTGCGTCGACCTGCACGTCACCGAACCGCAACTTGTGGGGTGGCGGCGCGATCGGCGGCACGGGAGCGACGGGAACGGGGGCGTGCAGGCCTTCCAGCGGAGCCAAGTACTTCGGGTCCGGCAACGGACGCGCCCACTGCAACGAACTCAGGATGTCGTCCGGGATCCGCAGACCCTCGTACGGGCGCACGTTCGGCGCCTCGGCCGCGGGCCACTGGGCCTGTTGCTCGGCGGCGTCCGCCCGGGTCACCGGAACGGGGCGATCGGGCTCGGCGTTCGCGGTCCCGGTTCCCACCAGCGCGAGAACGAGAGGAACCGTGCCCACGGCAACCAGGGAGCCCAGTTTCGGCCGGTGCGGTTTGGGTGTTCGATGCTTGCCCGTGCCCATAGATCACCTTTCATCCGAAGGAGACGTCGACGCCTCACATTCGGATCCGTTGGCGACCTGGATTGGTCGAACGCGCGATCCCCAGCGCGCCCGGCGCCTGTCAGCCGGCTTTGGCGTCCGTATGCGCCTTGTCCACGGCGACGCGGCTGTTGGTGGACGCGCCGAGCGCGGCGGCGAGTTGTTCGGCGTCCTCGTCGTCGCCGTTGCTGATCGCCTCCAAGGCCAGACGGGCGAACACCCACTGTTCGGTAGCCGCCATCTGCCCGCGACTGCGGCCGAGGAAGGTGACGAACCACTGGATCACTGTGACGATCCGGCTGCGGTAGCCGACCAGGTAGTACAGGTGCAGCGCCAGCCAGGCCAGCCAGGCGATGAACCCGCCGAACTCCAGCTTGCCCACCTGGCACACGGCGCTGAACCGCGAGATCGTGGCCATGCTGCCCTTGTTGAAGTACTTGAACGGCTTGCGTTCCTGCGGGGCCTGGCCCTTCAGCCCCGCCTTGATCTGCTTGGCGGCGTAAGTCGCGCCCTGGATGGCGCCTTGCGCCTGGCCGGGCACATTCGGCACCGACATCAGATCGCCGACCACGAAGACGTTCGGATGGCCCTGCACGGTCAGATCCGGTTCGACCACGACCCGCCCGGCGCGGTCGACCTCGGTGCCGTCGGACTGGTCGGCGATCATCTTGCCCAGCGGGCTGGCTTGCACGCCCGCAGACCAGACTTTGCACGCCGACTCGATGCGGCGGATTGTGCCGTCGGAATCCTTCACCGTGACGCCCAACGCGTCGACGTCGATCACCATGGCGTTGAGCTGGATCTCCACGCCCATCTTCTCCAGCCTGCGTTCGGCCTTGCCGCCGAGTTTCGGCCCCATCGGCCCGAGCACCGCGCCCGCGCCCTCGATCAGCACGACCCGCGCGTCGCGCGGATCGATGTTGTGGAAGGTGCCCTCCAGCGTGCGGTCGGACAGCTCGGCGATCTGCCCCGCCAGCTCCACGCCGGTCGGCCCGGCGCCGACGATGACGAAGGTCAGCAGCCGGTCGCGCTCCTCCTGGGTGGTCGCGAGTTCGGCCTGCTCGAAGGCGCCGAGGATCCGGCCGCGTAGCTCGAGCGCGTCATCGATGGTCTTCATGCCGGGCGCGTAGGTGGCGAACCGGTCGTTGCCGAAGTAGGACTGCTGGGCGCCGGTCGCCACGATCAGGCTGTCGAACGGGGTGACCGTGTCCTGGTCGAGCAGGCGCGAGGTCACCGTGTTGTTCGTCAGGTCGATGTCGGTGACCTCGCCTAGTAGCACCTGCGCGTTCTTCTGCTTGCGCAGCACCAGCCGGGTGGCGGGCGCGATCTCGCCGACCGAGAGGATGCCGGTGGCGACCTGATAGAGCAGCGGCTGGAACAGGTGGGTCGAGGTCTTCGAGATCAGCGTGACGTCGACGTCGGCGCGCTTGAGGTGCTTGGTGCCGAACAGGCCGCCGAAGCCCGAGCCGATCACCACCACCCGGTGCCGGCCGTTCTCGACAGTCTGAGTGCTCATCGTCCTGCTCCTCGATGGACCTTGGGGGTCGTCCCCGGCGGCGGTTCCTGACAGCTAAACCGTAGCCGCCGCGCCGGGCAGCGTCACGGCGAGATCCCCGTTCCTGGCGTGTTGCGGTGCGAGGTCTCACCGTCACCGGGGCGGCGCGGGGAGGTTCGGCGCGGCCGAACCGGCCGAGCGGGAGAGGTGCAGAGCCTACGATGGTAGCTGTCGCTCAGGGAGGATTGCCATGGTCGCCGGTGACCGTGCGGTCGGCCGAAAGCCCAGCGTGCAGGCCGAATCGGAGAATATCGCGCTGATCGAGGTGCCGCACGCCCATCTGATCGACCGGGCGCTGGGACTGCTGCCGGAACGACGCCAGGTGCTGGCCACCCCGCCGCGGGGCAGCGACACCGTCCCGGTGCTCGGCGACGCCGGATTGCCCTACCTGGGCCGGGCACTGCAGTACATGCGCTGGGGTCCCGCCGAGATGATGGAGCGCTACCGCCGGTACGGACCCGTCTCGCTGAACTCTTCGCTCGGTGTCGACCGTGTCCTGGTCGCGGGACCGGAGGCGCTCGACGAAGCGCTCGGCCACCGCCGCCGCGATTTCGGTCAGGGCTGGGACTACTTCATCGGCCCGTTCTTCCGGCGCGGCCTGCTGCTGCTGGAATTCGACGAGCACAAATTCCATCGCAGGATCATGCAGCAGGCGTTCACCAGGGACCGGCTGGAAGCGCACCTGGCCGCGCTGACGCCGGTGGTGCGGGAGAGCATCGCACGCTGGGTGCCGCGCGAGCGCGACGCCGAACGCACGGTGCGGCTGTATCCGACGATCAAAGAACTGACCCTCGACGTCGCGGGCGGGACGTTCATGGCCGCGGACGTCGGTGCACAGCGCAGGCAGTTGATCGACGCGTTCGTCGATTGCACCCACGCCGGGCTGGCGATCATCCGGCACCCGGTGCCCGGCGGGCACTGGCGGGCCGGGTTGCACGGCAGGCGAGTGCTCGAGGACTACTTCACCGCGCTGCTGCCGGAGAAACGCCGCGCCGAATCGGCGGATTTCTTCTCGGGGTTGTGCCACGCCCGCAGCGAAGACGGCGGCGTCTTCGGTGACGCGGACGTGGTGAACCACATGATCTTCCTGATCATGGCCGCGCACGACACCACCACGACGACCGCCACCGCCGTCGCCTACTACCTGGGCAAACACCCGGACTGGCAGCAGCGGGTGCGCGCGGAGGTGCTCGACATGGACGCGCGCCTGGGCGACGCGCCGCCGGCCATCGCGGATCTGGAGACGCTGCGCGACCTGGATCTGGTGGTGCGGGAGAGCCTGCGGCTCATGCCGCCGGTTCCCGGACTGGCGCGCCGCGCCGTGCACGACACCGAGATCGCGGGTCACTACATTCCGGCGGGCGCCCCGGTCGATCTCGCCTACCAGGTGAACCACCTGCTGCCCGAACTGTGGACCCACCCCGAGCGCTTCGATCCGGAGCGATTCGGTGAGCAGCGGCGCGAGGACAAGTCGCACCGCCTGGCCTGGATGCCGTTCGGTGCGGGCGCGCACAAGTGCATCGGAATGCACTTCGGCACGTTCGAGGTGAAGACGGTGACCGCCGCCCTGGTGCGCGACTACGAGTGGCGGATCCCCGAGAAATACCGCATGCCCTGGGGATTCACCACGATTCCGTTCCCCAGGGACGGTGCCCCGATGACATTGCGCAGGCGCGCGACCGCCTGAGCGGTCAGCGGCCGGCCAGCAGGATCTTCGCGAGTTCGGTGTCGGTCTCGGCACCCTCGGTGTAGCCCCCCGCGTCACCCAGCGAACTCATGATGGCCAGGGTGTAGCGCTCGCCCGGGCCCGCGAAGCCGACCGAGTTGACCACCCAGCCGCCCTGCTCGGCCGACCAGCCGTTCTTCAGGCCGGGACGCATGCTCGCGCCCGCGCCCCACACGCCCCAGTGCTGGTTGGAGTCCACCGCGCGCATCCGGTCGACGAGGTAGTTGCGGTCGTCGGGGTGCATGCGGTTGAGGATGTGGTCCATCAGCCGGTCGAGGTCGGCGGCGGTGCACTTCTGGAACGACCAGTCCGGGAACAGCGCGGTGTTGGTGGGCTGCGGCACCAGCGAGGTCATCCCGTTGGCGCGGAAGGCGTTGTTGTACGCCATCCGGTCGATTCCCGCGTACTTGGTCCAGAGCAGGTCGGCGGCTCCGTCGTTCGAGGTCGCGAGCATGCCCTCCATCAGGCCGCGGTCCTCGGGGGTCAGGTTGATGGCGCCGACCCGCGCCCGGTTGAGCAGGTCCGCGGCGATCGCGAGCTTGATGGTGGACGCGGTCCAGACCGCGTTCTCGGCGTTGGCGTTGGCGTAGACCCCGCCGGAGACCCGGTCGCGCAGGACGTAGCCGGTGACGCCGGGGCGGCTGTTGAGGTAGGCGTCGGCCTTCGCGATGCGGCTGCTCAGATCGCAATCGAAGCCGGGCAGGCAGCCCTGAGTGTGCGCGAGCGGCGCCGCGCCTGCGGTCGGCAGCGCGGCGGGCAGGCTCGGGGCGATGATCGCCGCAGCGGCAAGGACACAGGCGGAGGCGGCCACGCGGGGAACGGTTCGGGTGGCGGGGGACGGATGACGCACGAGGGACCACGATCGCACATCGCGGGTCCGGACGCACGTCTTGAGCTCGGGTCCGGGGTGTGCTAATGCCCGGCCCTGGCGCTTGCGGCCCAGTGCTATTCGCTCGTCGGCGCCGGTCAGGGCGTCAGCGAAAGGCGGCGCGCAGCTCTTCGACGGTGCGTCCGTTGAGCCGGTAGCAGTGCTCGAAAGCCTCGGTGTGCCGATCCCGGGGCCAGGAATGCAGGACGACGGTGCGACCGTAGTGGCGCGAGTTGATCAGCTCCCAGCGGTCACCGATCCGGCGGACCGTGAATCCGCCTTTCGGGACCAGGGGAATCACCATCGCATCCATGAACGCGAACCAGCCTTTCGGTGCAGCTCTCTCGTTCCGCCCCGGTGCAAACTCTTACCTCCCCGGTGCAGCACTGTCGCACATCGCCGCGGCGTTCCCTTCGTGACACGGCGAAGTAATCCGTTCTCGTGTGGTCTATTTCACTGCCGTCCGGATGGGGCGGTGCGATTGCGCGTCGGTCGCTGGGCGTATAAACGTGCAAAGTCCGTGGCCAGCGCAGCCGGACACCCATCGATCGAGAGGGCGCAGATGCCGCTGCACATCCACCGCGCCGAGCGGGCCGACGTCCTGGCCCTGGCGCTCGCCGGTGTGCTGGCGTCGCCGCTGGACGACCCGCTCGCCGCCGAGGTGGTCGCGGTGCCCGCGAAGGGTGTGGAGCGCTGGCTGACGCAGACGCTCTCGGGGGTGCTCGGCACGGACGGCTCGGCCGACGGGGTGTGCGCGAACATCGCCTTCCCCTCGCCCGCCGCGCTGGTCGCCGAGGTGTTGGCGGCGGCGAGCGGCGTTTCGCCCGCCGAGGATCCGTGGGCGCAGGAGCGGGCGGTGTGGCGGCTGCTGCGAGTAATCGATGGGTCGCTGTCCGAGGCTTGGTGCGCCGTGCCGGCCAGGCATCTCGGCGCCGGGGACGCCGCGCGTGGCGAGCACCGCGTCGGACGGCGCTATGCGACGGCGGCGCGGATCGCCGCACTGTTCGACAGCTACGCCGCTCAGCGGCCCGCGCTGATCACCGAATGGGCGGCGGGCATGGACACCGACGGCGCGGGCGGCGCGATACCCGAGGACCTGATCTGGCAGCCGATGCTGTGGCGCGGGCTGCGCGCGGCGATCGGGACACCGAGCCCGGCCGAGCGGCTCGACGAGGCCTGCGCGCGGTTGCGTGCGCGGCCGGATCTGGTCGCGCTGCCACCGCGGCTGTCGCTGTTCGGCGTGACCCGATTGGCCGGCGACCAGCTCGCTGTGCTGTCGGCGCTGGCCGCCGACCGCGACGTCCACCTGTGGCTCGTGCATCCGAGTCCGGTCCTGTGGTCGGCCCTGAGCGGGCTGCCCGCCGCCCGCACCCGGGCCGAGGATCGCAGCGCCGGGGCGGTCGCTCACCCGCTGCTGGCGGGGCCGGCCCGCGACGTGCGGGAGTTGCAGCAGCGGTTGAGCGCCGCCATCGGCTCCGACACGTATCACCCGCTCGGCTCGGCGCGATCCGATGACCTTGCCCCGGAAGGCGACTCGCCCGCGACCTTGCTGCGCGTACTGCAGCGGGGTATCCGGGACGACCGGTGGCCGCCTGCGCCGGGCGAGGCGGGCGCCGACGGCACCGTGCAGGTGCACGCGTGTCACGGCCCCGCGCGGCAGGTAGAGGTACTGCGGGAATGCCTGCTCGGGCTGTTCGCGGCCGATGAGACGCTGGAGCCGCGCGACGTACTCATCATGTGCCCGGAGGTGGAGGCGTACGCGCCGCTGGTGCGCGCGGCGTTCGGCCAGCGCGCGGCGGGAACGCCCGAGGCACAGGCCGATTCGGAGCATCCGGCGCACCGGCTGCGGGTTCGCCTGGCCGATCGGGGGCGCGGGGTGACCAATCCGCTGCTCGCGGTGATCGGAGTCCTGCTCGAGCTGGCCGACGGCCGGGTGACGGTGACCCAGGTGCTCGATCTCGCAGCCGCCGAAACAGTCCGCCGCCGTTGTGGATTCGACGACGACGACATCGAGCGGCTGCGCGAGTGGGCGGCCGAATCCGGGGCCAGGTGGGGCATCGGACAGCGGCAGCGCCAGGCGTTCGGACTCGCCGATTTCGCGCAGAACACGCTCAACAGCGCGGTGGACCGGATCCTGCTCGGCGTCACCGCGGGCGAGACCTCCGACGACTGGCTGGATCTCGCGTTGCCGTTGGACGACGTCGACAGCAACGACGTGGACCTGGCCGGTCGCTTCGCGGAGTTCGTCGATCGGCTCGCGGTGTGTCTGCGCGACCTGCGCGGCCCTCGGCCCGCCCACGAGTGGGCGGCGGTGCTGGGCCGCGCGCTGGACCTGCTGACCGACGTACCGGACGCGCAGGCGTGGGTGCACACCGAAGCCAGGCAGGAACTCGCCGCCGCCACCGACCACGCGGGCGAGGTCGCTTTGCGGTTGTCCGATGTCGGCGTTCTGCTGCGTTCGCGGCTGGCGGCGCGCCCCACCAGGGCCAACTTCCGCACCGGCGAGCTGACCGTCTGCACGATGGTGCCGATGCGGTCGGTGCCGCACCGGGTCGTGGCGCTGCTCGGATTGGACGACGAGATGTTCCCGCGCGCGAGCACCGTGGACGGTGACGACGTGCTGGCCCGCGAACCGCTGCTCGGTGAACGGGATCCGCGCAGCGAGGACCGGCAGCTGTTGCTGGACGCGATCCTCGCGGCGCGGGACACACTGCTGGTTTTCCACACCGGCGCCGATCCGGTCAGTGGGGCGCACCGGCCGCCCGCCATTCCGGTCGCCGAGTTGCTGGACGCGCTGCGGGCCCATGTCGGCGCCGCGGCGATGCGCGCGGTGGTGACCCGGCATCCGCTGCAATCGTTCGATCGGCGGAATTTCCGGGCGGAGCGGCCGTTCAGCTTCGACACCGTGGCCTTGGCCGGCGCGCAGGCGGCCGACGGACCCGTGCTACCGCGACCCGGATTCCTGGCCGGGCCGCTGCCCGCGGCGGAGGCGGCGGACGTCGCGCTGGCCGACCTGATCTCGTTCGCCGAGCACCCGGTGCGCGCGTTCCTGTGGCAGCGCCTGGGCCTGCGGGTGCCCGAGCACGACGAGGACATCGCCGACCGGCTGCCCATCGAACTCGACGGCCTGGCCAAGTGGGAACTGGGTGAACGCCTGCTCGCGGCCCGGCTGACCGGCGCGGACCCGGCAGGGCTGCGGGCGGCGGAATGGCGGCGCGGCACGCTGCCGCCCTTCGGATTCGGCGCCGCCGTGCTCGACGAGGTCGAGCACACCGTGGACCGATTGGTGCGCGCCGCGCAGGCGGACTACGCCGGCTCGGCGCGTGCGGTGGACATCGCGGTCGACCTGGGCAACGGACGACGGCTCACCGGCACGGTGCCCGAGGTGCGCGGTGACGTCCTGGTTCGCACCACGTTCTCCCGGCTGGCTCCCAAACACCGGATCGCGGCGTGGGTTTCGCTGCTGGCGCTGACCGTCACCGAGGACCGGTCGTGGCGGGCGGTGAGCACCGGGCGCGGCCAGTTCGGCCGTCCCACCTGGCGCAGCGAACTGACCGCACCCGACGTGCCCGCGGCCAGGGAGGCTCTGCGTCAGCTCGTCGCGCTGCGCGACGCGGGCCTGACCGAACCGCTGCCGGTCGCGCCCGCCGCCTCCGCGGTGCACGCCGAACGCCGGTTCCGCGGGGCGGGCGCCGACGACGCGATCGCCGCGGCGGAGCGCGAATTCAACGGCGGCCCCAACGGTCCCGGGCCGTTCGGTGATCACACCGATCGTCATCTGCGTTACGTCTGGGGTCCGGCGCCCCGGCTCGAGGACCTCATGGCCGCGCCCGCCGCGGCGGGCGAGCCCGGGGAGAGCACCCGTTTCGGCGCGCTGGCCCGGCGGATGTGGTTTCCGTTGCTGGCCGCGGAAAGTCAGGGTCAGCCGTGATCGATCACCCAGCGGCCGCAGCTCGGCGGTGCGGCGCGATCCGGCCCGGAACCCCGGAATACACCCGCACGGCGCGTGTCGGTCGCCGGTGGGCGGCCGGACGGGCGGCAGAATGTCGGGTCGGACAGTCGCTTCGGGAGCAGGTCCGCGCGGCGCGGCCGGTCGCCCGGGCGCTCGCGACGTCCGCGGACCGCGCGACAACCGGCCGCGCAGGAGGGAGGCACGCATGACCGTGCAGGAAACCTCCTTCGCCGCAGCCCCTTTCGACGCCGACGCGTCCGAGTCGTACGGACCGCTGCCCACCGGGACCACCGTGCTGGAGGCCAGCGCGGGCACCGGTAAGACGCACGCCATCGTCGGCCTCGCCGTGCGCTACGTCGCCGAGGCCGGTGTCGACGTCTCCCAGCTGCTGCTGGTGACGTTCAGCCGTGCGGCGACCCAGGAGCTGCGGGAACGCACCCGCGACCGATTCGTCGCCGTCGCCGCGGGATTGGCCGACCCGGCGGCGGCCGGGGCGCACGCCGACGACTTGGTCCGATACCTCGCGCAGGCCGAGGAAGGGGAGGTGCGGCTGCGGCAGCGGCGGCTGCTGACCGCGCTGTCGGATTTCGACGCGGGCACCATCGCCACCACGCACAGCTTCTGCCAGCGCATGCTCGACGAACTCGGTCTCGCGGGCGAGCACGACCCGGCCACCCGGCTGGTCGAGACCGTCGACGACCTCGTCGGCACCGTCGTCGACGATCTGTACCTCAACCGCTACGCGCGCGCCGAACCGCCCTTCTCGCTGAAGGAGGCCCGCACGCTCGCGCTGGCCGCGGTGCGCGACCGGCACGCGGCGCTCGTACCCGACGGCGAGACCGGCGCGGGCGAGCGAGTGGCGTTCGCGCACGCCGCGCGCGCGGAGACCGAGCGCCGCAAACGATCGGCCGGACTGCGCGACTTCGACGACCTGCTGGTGCTGCTGCACGAGGTACTCGCCGATCCGGACCACGGGCCGCGCGCGTGCCGACGCATTCGCGCGCGATACCGGGTCGCCCTGGTCGACGAGTTCCAGGACACCGACCCCCTGCAATGGGACATCCTGCGCAGGTCGTTCCACGGGCACACCACGCTGGTGCTGGTCGGTGATCCCAAGCAGGCGATCTACGCCTTCCGCGGCGCGGAGGTGCTCAGCTACCTGGACGCGGTCGCGCACGCGGGCGTCCGCCGCGAGTTGACCACGAACTGGCGCAGCGACGCGGGGCTGCTGGCCGCGCTGGACCACCTGCACGGCGGCGCGGCGCTGGGGCACGAGGAGATCCGCGTCCACCCGGTTGCGCCGACCAGGCCGTGGTCGCGGCTGTCCGGTCCCGGCGAACTCACCACGCCGATGCGAGTCCGATGCCTGCCGCGTACCGGGGCGGGACCGCTGAACAAATCCGGCTTCCCGGCCGTCGGGCGGATGCGGGCCAAGGTCGCCGACGATCTCGCCGCCGATATCGTCCGCTTGCTCGAATCCGGCGTGCTGTTGGACGCGAAAGCGGAAAATGCTGTGCGCGAAGATGATTCGGTGGCTGTGCCAGAGGACTCCGCGCGCAGGCCGATCGGTCCCGGTGACATCGCGGTGCTGGTTCGCACCCGCTCGCAGATCGATGTGGTGCGCGCCGCGCTGGACCGCGTCGGCGTCGCCTCCGTGCTCGCCGGCGGCATCAGCGTCTTCGCGACCAGCAGCGCCACCGACTGGCTGTGGGTGCTGCGAGCGCTGGAACAGCCGCACCGCGGCGACCGGGTGCGGCTGGCCGCGTGCACACCGCTGCTCGGCGTGACAGCGGCCGAGATCGACAGCGGCGGTGCCGATCTGGTCGGCCGGGTCAGCGCCCAATTGCGCGAGGCGGCGCGGCTGTTCACCCGCGCGGGCTTCGCCGCCGTCTTCGAGAAGATCGCGGCCGAGACGCGCCTGGCGCCGCGGCTGCTGGCCGTGGAGAACGGGGAACGGCAGCTCACCGACCTGCGGCACCTCGCGCAGCTGCTCGATCAGGTCGCGCTCACCGAGGGCCTCGGGCTGACGGCGCTGACCCGGTGGCTGGCCGACCGGGTGCGCGATCCGGCCTCCGGTGCCGTCGCCGATCGCAGCCGCAGGCTGGACCGGGACGCCGCCGCCGTCCAGATCGCCACCGTGCACGCCAGCAAAGGACTCGAATTCCCGGTCGTCTACCTGCCGTTCGCCTGGGACAGCGCGAAGAACCCCTATCCGGCGACGTTGCTGTTCCACGCCGACGACGGTGCGCGTGTGCTGGACGTCGGCGGCCCGGACGCCGCGGGATACGCCGACCGCAAGGCGCGCAGCGAGGCCGAGGAGGCGGGGGAGGAACTGCGGCTGCTGTACGTCGCGCTGACCCGGGCGATGTGCCAGATCGTCGCCTGGTGGGCGCCCGCGATCACCACCGCGGCGTCGCCGCTGCACCGGATGGTCTTCGGGCGCGGCGATCGCGGCGCCGTCGTCGCAGACCGAGCCCCCGTGCCGACGGATTCGGTTGCCGTGCAATCTTTTTCGACGTGGGCGCAGGACGCGGGCGCGGCGATCTCGGTGACGGCGGTGGCCGGGGGCGACGACGTCGCGATCCAGCGGGTGCGCACCGAACCCGCGCAGGGCGCGCTGGCCGCCGCCCGATTCGATCGGGTGCTGGACCAGCAGTGGCGGCGCACGTCGTATTCGGCGTTGACCGCGTCGGCGCACGGGCCTGTGGCATCGTCGGAACCCGACAGCGAACCGGAGGACGCGCGGGGGCCCGGTGACGAGCCCGCGGGCACATCCCTGCTCGGCGCGGCGGAGCCGGAGCCGGCGGGCGCGGCGTCGTTGATGAACGCGCTGCCCTACGGTGCGGAGTTCGGCACACTGGTGCACGGCGTCCTGGAGCGGATCGACACCGGCCATCCGGACCTGGCGGCCGAGGTGCACGACCGGTGCCGCGAAGCCGTGCGCGAGCTGATGGCCGAGGTGGATGCGGACGTGCTGGCCACCGCGTTGCTGGCGGTGCTGCGCACCCCGCTCGACGGCGGCTGCCTGGCCGATGTCGCCCCGCGCGATCGGCTCAGCGAACTCGAATTCGAACTGCCGCTGGCGGGCGGAGACCGTGCCGGCGCGACCGCGGCGACCTTGCGGTGCGTCGCCGGGTTGCTGCGCGAGCACCTTCCGGAGGACGACGACATGTTCGCGTACGCCGATCAACTGGCGGCGTTGGAGGACCTACCGTTACGCGGTTACCTGACCGGCAGCATCGACGCCGTACTGCGCGTCGCGGACGGTGCGGACCCGCGATTCGTCGTCGTCGACTACAAGACCAATCGGCTGGGCACCGGCGACCTCACCGTCGCGCACTACACCCGCGACCGCATGGCGGCCGAGATGCTGCGCTCGCACTATCCGCTGCAGGCGCTGCTGTATTCGGTGGCGCTGCACCGGTATCTGCGGTGGCGGTTGCCCGGCTACGACCCCGCGCGGCATCTGGGCGGGGTCCGATACCTGTTCGTACGCGGCATGATCGGGCCCGGCACACCCTCGGGATGCGGCGTGTTCGACTGGCATCCGCCCGCAGGCCTGATCGTCGCGCTGTCGGCGCTGCTGGCCGGGGAGGCGGCGCAGTGACCTCGATCCAGGTGGCGCAGCGGGGGACCGGACTGCTGCGCACGTTCAACGAGGCCGGGGTGCTGTCGGCGGCGGACGTGCACGTGGCTGTGCGTCTGGGCCGGTTGGGCCGTGAATCGTCGGAGGCGGTGCTGTTCGCGGCGGCGCTGGCCGTGCGCGCGGTGCGCTCCGGCTCGGTGTGCCTGGAACTGCACCGGATACGAGAGATCGGCGTCGATGCCGACGAGACCTGGGACGCGGGCGTCGATCCGGCGACGCTGCCGTGGCCCGACATCCAGGCCGTGGTCGACGCGCTGCGGGTGAGCCCGCTGGTGCGCGGTGGACCGGCCGGTCCGTTGCGGCCGCTGCGGCTGGTCGAATCGCAAGGGCCGGACGACTCCGGCCCGCTGCTCTACCTCGATCGCTACTATCGGCAGGAGCAGACGATCCGTCGGGTGCTCACCGAGCGATCCGCACACCATCCGGCGGTCGATCCCGGGATCGTGCGCCGCGAACTGGACCGGTTGTTCGACGCGCCTGCGGGCACGGCGCCGGATCGCCAGCGTCTGGCCGCCGCGCTGGCCGCGACCCACTGGACCACCGTGGTCGCCGGTGGGCCCGGTACCGGCAAGACCCACACCATCGCGCGGATCATCGCCTTGTTGTCCGCGCACCGCGAGGCCGAGCCGAAGCTGCCCGCGCTGCGCATCGCGCTGGCCGCCCCGACCGGGAAAGCGGCGGCGCGCCTGCAGGAAGCCGTGCGCGAGCAAGCGGTGTCGCTCGGACTGCCCGAACTCACCGCCGCCACGCTGCACCGGCTGCTCGGCTGGCAGCGCGGGCGCAGCACCCGGTTCAAATATCACGAGTTCAACCGATTGCCCTACGACGTGATCGTGGTCGATGAAACCTCGATGGTCTCGTTGACGATGATGAGCAGGCTGCTGGCGGCGCTGCGCCCGGACACCCGCCTGGTCCTGGTCGGCGACCCCGACCAGCTCGCCTCGGTCGACGCGGGCGCGGTGCTCGCCGACCTGGTCGCCGGTCCGGTCGCCGCCACCCCGAATCCGGTGCTCGACGACATCCTCGGCGCGCAGGCGCCCGCCGAGCACGCCGAGGCTCTGACCGCGCTGGAGCGCACCCGCCTGCGCGGCGGCATCGTGCGGTTGACCCGTGGCCGCAGATTCGGCGGACGGATCGCCGATCTGGCCGTCGCCGTGCGGGCCGGGGACGCCGACACCGCACTCGAGCTGTTGCGTGGGGGCGGCGACGAATTGTCGCTGAGTGCGCCGGACGAACTGCCCGCGGTGCGCGCCGACGTGGTGCGGGCCGCGACCGCGGTCACCGCCGCCGCGCTCGACGGTGACGCGGCGGGCGCGCTCACCGCGCTGGAATCGCATCGGTTGCTGTGCGCGCATCGGCAGGGGCCGTTCGGCGTCGAGCGCTGGGACCGGATGGCCGCGGAGTGGGCCGCCGCCGGGGGAGCGGGCCCCGACTCCCACCATGCGCCGTGGTACGCCGGCCAACCGCTGCTGGTCACCGCGAACGACCACGAGGCGCGGATCTACAACGGCGACACCGGCGTGGTCGTCCGGATGCCCGACGGCTCGCTGCGCGCGGCGCTCCAACGCGGCAACGAGCCGTACCTGGTGCATCCCACGCAGTTCCCCGCCGTGGTCACCGTCTTCGCCATGACCATTCATCGCAGCCAGGGCAGCCAGTACGACACGGTCTCCGTCGTCCTGCCCGAGCCAGAATCGACGCTGCTGACGCGGGAATTGCTGTACACCGCGATCACCAGGGCGCGCCGCCACGTCCGGATCATCGGCACCGACGAGTCCATCCGTGCCGGCATCGCGCGGCGGGTGCTGCGCGCCAGCGGGCTGTCGCGACGGGAAGAGGTCCGGTGACGGAATCTCACGTTCGCGGCGTCTGCCGCGTCTACCCGATGTGAGCCTGCCCCCGTTCGAGGAAATAGTGGCCGAATACGGCCCGATGGTGTTGCGCGTCTGCCGGGCGGTGCTCGGTCCGTCCGACGCGGCCGACGCCTGGTCGGAAACGTTTCTCTCGGCGCTGCGCGCGTTTCCCGGCCTGCCCTCGGACACCAATGTCGAGGCATGGCTGGTCACCATCGCCCATCGCCGCGCGATCGACGTCGGCCGTGCGCTCACGCGTGCGCCGGTCCCGGCCGAGACGCTGCCGGAACGCCCCGCCACCGCGCCCGGACCCGCCGACTACGACCCCGATCTGTGGGCCGCCCTGCGGGCGCTGCCGACCAAACAGCGCCAGGCGGTCGCCTACCACTATCTGGCCGGGCTTCCCCACGCGGAGATCGCCGCATTGCTCGGCAATTCTCCCGACGCCGCCCGCCGCGCCGCCGCGGACGGCCTGAAGACCCTGCGCAAGCTCTACCCGAAGGATGAAGCATGATGGCCACTCCCGATCCCGGCGACGGATTGTCGCGCGCACTGACTCCCGACGCCGAACTGCTCGCCACCTTGCACGCTCGCCTGACCGCCGACGCCGAAGCCGCGGGCCTGCTCGATGTCGCCTATCGCCTGCTGGACACCCCGGTGGGGACTCTGCTGCTGGCTGCCACGCCCGCCGGACTGGTCCGCGTCGCCTATCCCACCGAGGATCACGACGCGGTGCTCGCCACGCTGTCGGCCCGGATAAGCCCGCGCATCCTCGCGGCGCCCGCCCGTCTGGACACCGCGGCGCGGCAGATCGCGGAATACTTCGCGGGTGGCCGGACGCATTTCGACCTGCCGCTGGATCTGCGGCTGGCCGTGGGATTCCGCCGCCAGGTGATCGAGCACCTGCCCGCCATCGGCTACGGACAACGCGCGAGCTACGGCGCGGTGGCCGCTGCCGTCGGCAATCCGCGTGCGGTGCGCGCGGTCGGCTCCGCCTGCGCGCACAACCCGCTGCCGGTGGTGATCCCGTGCCACCGGGTGGTGCGCGGGGACGGGTCGATCGGACAGTACGTCGGCGGCGTCACCGCGAAACACGTGCTGCTGGATCTGGAGACGGCGGCATGAGCGAGCGAAGCGTCGGCTCCGCCCGGCGCGGCCAGCGGGGGGAGCCGAACCCGGGATGGACGAAAGCCGCTGCTTCCCTGGCGGATCGGGTCGGTGACCAGCCGTGGCAGGAGCTGCTCGAGGAAGTCGACGCCCAGGGCTGCGCGGCGACCGGGCCGATCCTCACTCCGGCGGAGTGCGCCGAGTTCACCGACCTCTGGGACGACCGCACGCGGTTCCGGTCCACCGTCGACATGGCACGCTATCGATTCGGCGAAGGCACCTACCGGTACTTCGCGAACCCCGTGCCGGATTCGATCATGGACCTACGGGCGTCCTTCTATCGAAAGCTGTTGCCGCTGGCCCGCTCCTGGGCCGAGCGGCTCGGCGACCCGGCTCCGTGGCCGGACGAGTTCGCGGACTGGCTCGCCGCCTGCCACGCCGCGGGCCAGAACCAGCCGACTCCGATCCTGTTGCGCTACACAACGGGTGACTGGAACGCCTTGCACCGCGACCTGTACGGCGAGCTGGTTTTCCCGATGCAGGTCGTCATCGGGTTGGATCGGCCCGGGATCGACCACACCGGAGGGGAATTCGTGCTGGTCGAGCAGCGTCCGCGTGCGCAGTCGAAAGCGACCGTTTCCGTGCTGGAGCAAGGCCACGCGCTGATCTTCACCACCCGCGACCGGCCGACGCGCTCGAGCCGAGGATGGTCCCGCGCCCCGATCCGTCACGGCGTCAGTCGCGTGCGCGGCGGTTTCCGGCACACCTTGGGCCTCGTGCTGCACGACGCGGGGTAGCCCCGGTGTACACCTTGCTCGATGGTCAGGGCCTGCCGTATCGCAGCGCCGAGCCGGGCGGCTACGGCGGTCATCGCCGCAGCCGGATCTACGGCCGCCTCGACTGCCCATCGGCCCTGCGCGCGCTGGCCCGTGGCACATACCGCGCACATCGCGTCTTCTTCGCCACCGAACTCGACGCTCTGTCCGCGGGGTATCGCCCCTGCGCCGTTTGCCTGCCCGAGCGATACGGCGCGTGGAAGGCTTTGCGCTTTTCGTGATCGAGCGCTCCTCATCCGCAGGGCGAGCCGCCTGATCACGCGCTCGGCCGCTCTCACGGCGGCCGGAACAGTGGCGCGGCCTGGCACCTCGTTACGACGAGCTTGCCGTCGTTCACCGGGATGCTGTGGTTTTGGCTGCCGTCCTCGCCTGGACGAGGTGCTTGCTGTGTGCGTCCTTGCCCCGGCGATCTGACGACCCGATGAGCACGGCGGCGACGTCAGCTACGCCACACAGCTGTGAACGCATACCACGGGCCACCGAGGTGAGTTGCGGTGAAGTCGTCGAACCCGACCGGTGTGCCATGAGGTGAGTACGCCCACCCACTGCTCACCGTGAGCCCGAGCCCGCCACCCTCGATGAAGTAGACGGTACCGTCGGGGTCCTTCCTGGCATAGCTGATGTCGAACCGGCCGATTTCGAAATGGGAGCGTGAAGGTTCCGAACTCGCTAGTAGGTCGAGGGCTACCCGCTCGAATTGCGGACTGGTCTTTTCGAACGACGGGCGGGGCAGGAGCGTGGCTGTGCCTGCAACAGCGAGAATCATCGCGGGGGCAGCTGCGATCCACCATGCCCATGTCCGATCCCTACCTACGACACGCAGCGTGCGGACCGCCCATACTGCACCGCAGATGAGGAGCACAAGTACGGCCGCGGCGCCGAACAGGAGCGGATCAGCCCAGGCGAAGGAGCCGTAGCGGGACGGCCACCAGTCGTAGTAGAGGCACACCAGCACAACGACTGGAACGACGGTGAATGCCAAGTGAATCGGCCCGGGAGGCCTGTTCGGCCTGTCCTGGATGGTCAATGCTCGGGCAAGTGGCTCCCGGTCGCTCACCGGACCAAAGTACCGCGCCGCGGCCGCCTCGGAGGCCATCACTTTCCGGCCTGCTGCTCGGCCGAGAAGCGCACGGCGGCGTCGCCCATATCCACCATCGAGCCCCTTGCGCGCGGCGGGTGCGGGCACTGGTGCCGCCGCGCTCACTACCGACACCCGACCTGTCAGCAGATCCATCGACCGGTGTCGGGTTGAGGACCCAGAGGCACGCTTAGAGCGAGAGTAACGAACCGGTTTCCGAACATCGTCCGTTCGCGTACCTCTCGGCCTGTCAGTGGCGCGGTGGGCGTTCGGCATAGAGCTGTCGAAAACGCTGCAGAACAGCGGCTTGGACGTGCTGGTTCTGGATCAGGGTATCGACACCTCCACTGCGGTGGGGCGCATGTTCTTCCCCCGGTCCTCGGCGCAATAACCGAGTTCGAGCACGCCTTGATGTCCGAACGCACCCACGACGGCCTAAGTCGCAGCCTGCGCCCGGTGCTCCCGGTCCTCGACTCGTGAGTTCACGGCTTCCGAGCCCGATTGGCAGGCGCAGCGGAAATGGATGCGTGTCGGCGGTCGATTCGACCGGATTGACCGACGTGGCTGCTCACGATGTCGCGGCCGGGGCGAAGTCTTGTGCGTGGTCGGCTGCCCAGTGGGCGAAGGTGGTCGCGGGGCGGCCGATGATTTCGGGGACAGAGGTCGTCGGAGCGACCGGGTGTTCGGGCATGCCGCCGAGCACCTCGTCGACATACCAGCTCGCGGTGTCACCCATCTCGGAGTGGAAGGCTTCGATCGCCTCCTCGCGGGACACCCTGATGAACGGGATGTGGTGGTTCAGAGCGACGCCCAGTTGCCGGACGAGCTCCGTGCGGGTCAGGATTTCCGGTCCGGCCAGGCTGTAGGTCTTGCCGGCATGCTCGTCGCCGAGCAGTGCGGTGGCGGCTACCTCGGCGATGTCGTCCATGGCGATCGGCGCGCTGGCGCTGCTCGGATAGGGTTCCCGCACCGCGCCGGTGTCGCGGATCTGCTTGGCCCAGATCCTGGTGTTCTCCATGAAGTCCCCCGGCCACAGATGTGTCCACTCCAGGCCACTCGACTCGACGGCCTCTGTGACGCTGCCCCACCAGCTTTCGGGCTCGCCGGACAGATCGACGACCCGGCGGACCCCGGCCGTGCGCGCCAGCGTGAGGACCTCGGTGACGGTGTCCGGGGTGGGAGCCAGATACAGGCAGTCCACATCCTCGAAGGCAGCCGACAGGCTGTCGAGTCTGCGCAGGTAACCGGGGATCACCTCGACCTGGTCCGGAAGTGCGGCGCGCCGTGGATCATTCGTCAGCGCACGCACATCCGTCGCACCCATGGTCAGCAGATGGTCGACAACCTTGCGGCCGATGTTTCCCGTCGCTCCTGTTACCAGGATCTTCATACTGCTCCTCCCGGACTGGTTCAAGGCCGCCCTCCATCCTGCCCCGACCCTCTCGAAAGTAGGCAAACGTCCGGTCAACTGCCCATGGCGCAGACGTTCGAGCGAGCTCGAGGGCTCGGATTGCCCGATACCGCAGCACGCTCAGCGATTCGCCGACGCTGTCTCGGCATGAACGGCCCTGCGCGACGGATGATCCGCGCTAGTGGCCACGCTTCTCCACCTGCGAATGGCGGTGATCACGTCCGGTTTGGGAATTGCGGCAATGGTTGCCGAGCCGAATTGGTAGTGGGCACAAGATCGCTGGAACATCTGGCGTTTCGGTAGCGCGATCTTATTTACTGCGAATTCGAGCCCTTCTCTTCAGGGACAGGAGTCGATCTGCCCGCACATCCCGGCGAACGAGCCGGTGCGGCCGCAGACGTCCCGAGTGGAATTCCGGTCGGATGCGACCGGTAATCGGAACGCGAGGTGAATTCGGCCGCGATGAACGATACCGAGCGAATTCGTCTGCCGGGCATCGCCGCGGGGGATGTGTCCGGGTGGACCGTGGATCGCACGCAATGCCCCCTGTGCTCTCGGGGTGATCGCCGACCGGACCTGAGCCGTTCACGGCCGACGATCGAGGTGATTCTTTGACTCGCAAAGAGGCGGCGGTGGCGCTCGGATCGTTCGGGGCGTGCCTGATCTCGGTCTTCATGCAGATGATCGATGTGACGATCGTCAACACCGCGCTCCCGGTCGTCACCGCGGAGCTGGGGGCGTCGCGGTCGGAGCAGCTGTGGGTGGTGGCCGGTTATTCGCTGGCCTTCGCCTGCGTCCTGCTCACCGCGGCTCGGGTCGGCGCGATCGTCGGCCGTCGCCGGATGTTCCTCTGGTCGGCGGCGGCTTTCACGGCGGCTTCGGTATGGTGCGGGGTGTCCTCCACCGCAATGGAACTGGTGATAGCCAGGATCACGCAGGGCGTGGCGGGCGGGGGGATGGCGGCGCAGACCATCGCCATCATCACCGCGAGCTTCCGGCGCGAGCACCATCAGTACGCCTTCGCCGTGTACGGCGCCACAGCCGGTTTCGCCGGGATGCTCGGTCCGATCCTCGGTGGCGGGCTGATCACCCTGGATCCCTTCGGGCTCGGCTGGCACGCGATCTTCCTGATGAACCTGCCGTTGGGCCTGGTGGCCATCGCGCTGGCCGCGGGCTACCTGAGGCTGGGCGCGGCGACGGATCGGGAACCGCTGGATCCGCGCGGAGCCGTGGTGGCCACCGCGGCGTTGTTCCTGCTGCTGTTCGCGCTGTCGGACAGTCAGCAAGCGGGCTGGCGGCCGGTGCACGGCGCATACCTCGCAGCCGCGGTGGTGCTGGGCGCGGTGTTCATGACCCACGAACGCGCGACGCGCCGCCGTGGCGGCCGGGCGCTGGTGCGGCTGGACCTGTTCTCCGACCGGGGATTCGCAGTCGGATCGGTGCTGGTGACGGTCTTCTTCGGCGTGTTCACGGCGTTCGTGTTCACCGTTTCGATCCTGCTGCAGGACGTGCTGGAGTTCTCCGCGCTTCGTACCGGTGTCGCGATGACGCCGTTCGCCCTGGGCGCCGGCGCGGGCGCGGTGCTGTCGCCGGTCCTCGTGCGCCGCTGGGGGATTCGCGCGCCGGCCGCCGGCATCGCCGTCTTCGCGGGGTGCGTCGTGGTGGGGGTTGGCTACCTGCACGTGAGCTCCGGCGTGGTGAACCTGCCGCTGGTGGCCGGGCCGGTGTTCCTCGCGGGTTTCGGGGTCGGGGTGTTCGGTGTGCCGCTGCAGCCGCTGATGCTGGCGGGCCTCGACGATCGGGCGATGGGCGAGGCGTCGGGGGTGCTGCCCACGGTCGAGCAGATCGGCAATTCGGTCGGGCTGGCGGTGCTCAGCGCGCTGTTCTTCCGCGCGCACACGCTGTCGGGCAGCATGATCATGCTCTCGGCCATCGCCGCCGCTGCCCTCGCCCTCGCCGCACTCACGCCGGCGTTGCCCGACCGCGCCCGGACGGCCACCAGCCCCTGGAGCCGGTCGAGCGCGAACTGACCGCGCTGTCCCGCACGCTGAACTTGCCGGAGTGGTCGCTGCCGCGGACTGCACGTCGGTGGGGGCTGTCGATGGCGCACGGCTGCTGTGCGGGCGCGATGTCCGAGTAGCGGGCCCGAGCTGACGGGCGACAGTCGGCGGTCTCCGCCTTGAACAATCCCGGTGATATTCGGGTGGCGGCCGGTTCGACGATCATTCGGCCGACCGGACCGATCCGCTGCAGGCCGTCGCCGATCGCGAACCCCGGACCAATCGATGCGCCGCCCGCGCGGTGATCGAAGCGGCCAACCGGGGCACACCGGAGGCCGACGGAGGGCGCCGGACCTAGTGCCGTTCGGCCACAGCTTCGGCCGGGAGTTCCTCGGACCCGGTCTCGGTGCGCCCGCGCCCGCCGCGCCGCAACCAGGATGGCGCCCACCAGCTCGCGTCGCCGAGCAGCCGCATGGTCGCGGGCACCAGCAGCATGCGCAGGATCGTCGCGTCGATGAACAGCGCCGCGACCATGCCGTAGGCGATGTATTGCATCATGACCAGATCCGACAGGGCGAAGGCTCCGGTCACCACCAACAGGATGAGGGCGGCGGCGGTGATGATCCAGCCCGTGCGGGCGATGCCGACGCGCACCGCATCGGTGGTCGACGCGCCCGCCGCGCGCGCCTCCACGATGCGGGCGAGCAGGAACACCTCGTAGTCGGTCGACAGGCCGTAGATCACGGCGACGATCAGCACCAGGATCAGCGCCATGATCGGCTGCGGGGTGAACTCCAGCAGTCCCGCGCCATGGCCCTGCACGAAGATCCAGGTGAGTATGCCGAGGGTGGAGCCGAGCCCGAGCAGGTTCAGCAGCGCGGCCTTCAGCGGCAGCACGACCGAACCGAAGGCCAGCGCCATCAGCACGGTCGTGACGAGGAAGACGAGCGCGATCATCAGCGGCATCCGGCGCAGCAGCGCGTCGACGCTGTCGCGCTGCTTCGCGGGTTGCCCGCCGATCAGCACGGTCGTGCTCGCCGGCACGGGCATGGAGCGCAGATAGTCGATGGTCGCGTCGGCGTCGTGCGCGTCACGCAGCACGGTCGAGGTGGTGAAGACGTTCGGATGCGCCGGTCCCTGCACCGCGCGGGGAAACGGCGCGACGAGGCCTGGGGCTCGGCCGGCCTGGGCGACCACCGCGTCGATCGCCGCGCTGTCATGGGTGATCAGCACCAGGTCGATCGGATTGATCTGGCGCAGCGGGAAGATCTGGTCGAAGTGCTGCTGCGCCGTGCGCGCCGGATGCTGCGGCGGCAGGAAGCGTTCGGTGATGCCGCCGAAGGCCACGTCCCGCACCGGCGCGATGAGCACCACCAGAACGGCGACCAGCGGAACCGCCACGGCCAGCGGCCTTCTCATAACCCATCCGGCGACGCGGCCCCACGCGTTGTCCTGCTCGCGATCGCTCGCCCGGCGCGCGTGGAAGCGATTGAGGCCCAGCCGGTCCACGCGACGGCCGAGTACTGCCAGCATGGCGGGCAGCACCGTGATCGAGATCAGCGCCGCCAGCGTCACCGTCACCATCGCGCCGACGGCGAACGACCGCAGGAAACCCTGTGGGAACAGCAGAATCGCGCCTGCGGCGACCACCACGATGGTCGCGGAGAACACGACGGTCCGCCCGGCGGTCGCGACCGCGCGCCGTACCGCCTCGGGCACCTCGTGACCGTCGGCCAGTTCCTCGCGGAACCGGCTCACGAGGAACAGGCCGTAGTCGATGGCCAAGCCCAGACCGATCATCGAGACGACCGGTGAGACGAAGGAATTGACCTCGGTGACGGTGGTCAGGGCGCGAATGACGCCCCATGCGCCGAGCACGGTGAGCCCGCCGACGACGAGCGGCAGCGCCGCCGCCACGACGCCGCCGAACAGGAAGAACAGCAGCACCGCCACGGCGGGAACGGCGAACAACTCCATGCGTCGCTGGTCGTGTGCCATCGTGTCGTTGAGGGCGGCCGCGACCGGCTGCCCGCCGGCGACCTCCATCGCTGTGCCGGGTAACCGGAACTCGCCGGAGACGGCCCGGTAGTTGCGCATCACCTCCGTGTCGTCGTTGCCGCGGATGGCCACGGAGGCGAAGGCGTGCCGGCGATCCGCGGAACCGAAGATGTCCGGCAGCTCCAGCCCGGTGTCGGTGCGCCAGTAGGTGGCGTTGATCTTGCTGATCCGATCCGGAAAGCGTTGCGGCAGGCTGTTCAAGTGTCCCACGACCGTGGCGGCGAAGGCGGGATCGTCGATCGTCTTCCCGGCCGGGGCGTGGAACAGCAACACCACGTCGGCGATGTGGTCGCGGCCGAAGGCCTCGTCCTTCAGCCGAGCCGCCCGCGCCGATTCCGAGGTCGGATCGTCCCAGCCGCTGACGCTGAGGTGATCACCCAGCCCGATACCGTACCCCCCGAGCGCGAGCAAGCAGGCCACAACGAGCCCGATGACGGTGAACCGCCGCCGGACGAGCGTATCGGTCCAGCGCGTGAACAATGCCGCCTCCTGATCGATGACATCGGTGGTCGGCGAGGGCCGCGAACAAGCTGAAAACCTAGCAATTCCAGTGCATTTCGCCCCCCGAGGAGCCGGAATCTCGAAATGTTACAAATCGTCCGACGGCCGTATTGTGAAGTCTCCCTGAGCCCACGACGGGTGGTGTGGTGGCCGTTACGCTGGGGCCGTCGCCAGCTGCGCACACGCCAATTCGTGAATCGCCGGACAAAGTAATGGCGATCAACTGATCCGACCCGGAGGATATGCATGTCGGATATTGCAATTGTCGGCATCGGGTGCAGATTCGCAGGCGGAATCGACTCGCCCGACACCTTTTGGGATTTCATCCTGGACAAACGCGACGGTGTGATCGATATGCCCGCCGATCGCTGGGACTACCGTCGCTATTACGATCCGGAACCGCGGACTCCGGGGCGCAGCTACACCAAGCGCGCCGCCTTCATGACGGTCGACCCGTGGGAGTTCGACCCGGACTTCTTCGGCATCTCCGCCCGCGAGGCGACCGTGCTGGACCCGCAGCAGCGCCTGATGCTCGAGGTGACCTGGGAGGCGCTCGACGACGCCGGGATCGCGCGGCACGCGGCGGGCTCGTCGATCGGCGTCTACGTCGGCGGATTCGTGGTGGACCAGTCGGTGATCGGCGTGGTCGGCCCGGCCCTGTTCCACACCGACATGCACACCCCGGCCAGCGCGTCCTACACCATGCTGTCCAACCGGATCGCCTACGCGCTCAACCTGGTCGGGCCCGCGCTCACGGTCGACACCGCCTGCTCGTCGTCGCTGGTCGCCTTCCATCTCGCCTGCCAGGCACTGGAGAACGGCGATTGCGAGGTGGCGCTCGCGGGCGGCGTGAACGTCATGCTGCAGCCGGAGACCTTCGTGCTGATGTGCAAAGGCGGCTTCCTCGCCGCGGACGGCCGCTGCAAGTCCTTCGACGCCTCGGCCGACGGATACGGGCGCGGCGAGGGCGCGGGCATGGTGGCGCTGAAGAAGCTCGACGACGCGGTTCGCGACGGCGACCGGATCTACGCCGTGGTCAAGGCGACCGGCTCCAACCAGGACGGCCGCACCACGGCGATCACCGTGCCCAACGCGGAATCCCAGGAGGCGCTGGCACGTTCGGTGTGCAGTCGCGCGGGGCTCGCGCCGGACACCATCACCTACGTCGAAGCGCACGGCACCGGCACCTTGGTCGGCGATCCGGTCGAGTTGCGCGCGCTCGGCCGCGTGTTCGGCGCGTCGGCCGGCCGCACACGATCGCTCGGTGTCGGCTCGGTCAAGTCGACACTCGGTCACACCGAGGCCGCGGCCGGTATCGCGAGCGTGATCAAGGCGGCGCTGGCGATCCGCCATCGCACCATCCCGCCGCAGGGCTGGCTGGACAAACCCAATCCGGACATTCCCTTCGACGAGCTGGGCCTGCATGTCCAGCTCGAGGCGGAGGCGCTGCCCGAGGACGCCGAGCCGATGACGATCGCGGTCAACGGCTTCGGCTACGGCGGCACCAACGCCCACACCATCCTGCAGGAGTTCCGGCCGGTCTCCGGCCCACCGGCACAGCCGTCACGGCACTTCGGTGTGCTGCCCATCTCGGCGCGCAGCACCGGCGCGGCCCGCGCGCTGGCAGGCCGGTTCGCCGAACTGATCACCGCGGGCGCCGACCCGGCGCAGCTGGCCGAGGCCGCATGGACCCGCATGGCGCACCATCAGTACCGCACGGGCATGCTCGTCGGCGACACCGCCGACCTGGTCCGGGATCTGCACGAATTCGCCGGGGGCGAAGGCCGCGACGCCGCGCGGACGATCGTGGCGCGCACGGCCGAACCGGTGTTCGTGTTCTCCGGCATGGGTCCGCAATGGTGGGGAATGGCGCGCGAGCTGCTCGGCGGGGACGGAGTCTTCGCCGGCACGGCGAAGGCGGTCGACGCCGAGTTCCGCGCGATCGCGGGCTGGTCGATCATCGAGGAATTGCTGCGGCCCGAGGCCGAGTCACGGGTCGCCAGCACCGAGGTGGCGCAGCCGGCCAACTTCCTCGTGCAGGTGGCGCTGGTGCGGGAGCTGGCCGAATACGGCATCCGGCCCGCGGCCGTGGTGGGGCACAGCGTCGGCGAGGTCTCGGCGGCTTACGTGAGCGGCATGCTGTCGTTGCGCGACGCCGTGCTGGTGGCCTACCACCGGGCCCGGTTGCAGGCGACGACCGCGGGCTCCGGTGGCATGCTCGCCGTCGGGATGTCGCTCGAGCAGGCCCGCGAGCTCGTCGGTGACGACCCGCGCGTGGACGTCGCAGCGATCAACAGCGCGAGCTCGCTGACGTTGTCCGGTGACGCCGACCGCTTGGACGAGATCGCCGAAAAGCTCACCGAAGAAGGCGTTTTCGCGCGCAGGCTGCGCGTCGAGGTGCCCTATCACAGCCGGTTGATGGACCCCATCCTGGACGAGCTGCGCGCGGCGCTGGCCGGGCTGGAGCCGCAGGCGCCGACCGTGCCGCTGTACTCCTCGGTCACCGGCGAGCCGGCGCACGGGCCCGACTGGGACGCCGAGTACTGGTGCGCGAACGTGCGGCAGCCGGTCCGCTTCGCCGCGGCGATCACCGAGCTGATCGGCGCCGACAGCCGGGTCTTCCTGGAGGTCGGCCCGCATCCGGTGCTGTCGGGCAATATCCGCGAGGCCCTGCTGGGCGCGGACGTCAACGGCACGACGGTGGCGACACTGGATCGCAAGCAGCCCGATTCGGAGAGTCTCCGCCGCACCCTCATCGGTCTCTACGCCGCGGGCGCGCTCGACCTCGGCGAGCTGTTCCCCGCGCGGCACCCGGCCACCCCGCACGTGCCGCTGCCGCGTTATCCATGGCAGCGAACCAGGTTGCATTCGGCGCTGCCGCTGTTCGAGCAGGCACGGCTGGGAACTCCCGGCACCTACGCCATGCTCGGCGACCCGGACGTCGAGGGCAGGCCGGACTGGTTGCTACAGGTCGGCACCGAACTGCTGCCGTGGCTGGCCGACCACGTCGTCAACGGCGTCAAGATCATGCCGGGCGCGGCGTACCTGGATGCCGCGCTGAGCGCGACGGCCGCCCGGTTGGGCGTCGAACGCGTTGCGCTGGAACAAGTTCGGTTCGTGGCCCCACTGATCATGGCCGCGCCGGACGTGCCGCTGGTCGCGCTGACCGTCGAGGAGGCCAGCGGCCGCTTCCTGATCCGATCGCGCTCGGCGACGGGCACGGCCTGGACGGTGCACGCGTTCGGGCGCACGCTGACCGGCAGCCACAAGCCGACGAAGGTCACGGTCCCGACCCTGGACGTCGGTCTCGACGTCGACCCGCAGATGTTCTACAGCGGCCTGGCCGCGGCGGGGCTGCAGTACGGTCCGGCCTTCCGCCGGGTGACCTCCGTGCGCGTCGGCGCGGACGCGGTGGTGGCCACCGTCGACGGCGCCATCACCGCGGACTCCGGGCATCTCGCCCACCCCGCGGTGGTCGATGCCGCGATGCAGTCCGCGGCCCTGCTGTTCGCCGACGCCCGGATCGACGAGGGCACGCTGGTGCCGGTCGGTGTCGCGGCGGTGCGGCTGGTCGCACCGCTGCCCGAGCGGATCACCGTCGTCGCGCGCCGTGATCCCCGCGCCCGGCTGCGCGCCGACGTGGATCTGCTCGACGACGAACACAATCTCGTCATGCGGTTGAGCGGCCTGCAGATCGGTGCGCTCGCGCCGGGCCAGGATCCGCTGCACCGGATGGTCGACTTCTACTACGCCGAGACGCTGGAAGAGCGCGATCCGCTCGACCCGGCCGCGCTGCCGCAGGATTCGGTGACCACCGTGATCGTCGCGCTGGGCGGCGACTGCCGTCGTGCCGGGCAGCTGGCCGCCGCCATCCCGGGTTCCCGGCTCTACGTGGCCGCAGCGACGGGTCGCGAACCCGCCTCCGATCTGGCCGCGACGCTGGCGGCCGCCAAGGCGGAGGGCGCCGATCGGCTGCACGTCTGCGTGGTCGCGGAGGCCGTCGAGGACGATGTGGCCGATCTGTGGCTCCTGGAGCGGATCGCGGTCGCCCTCGACGAGTTCGTCCATCCGGAGACCACCGACGAGGGGCCCAAGAGCGTCTTCGGCGAAGGCTGGTGTCATGCCACCCTGGTGACCGAGCGGGCGTTCGCGCTGCCGGACAGCCCGATCCCGCCGAACTCGAATCAGGCCGCGCTGGCCGGCGCCCGCCGAGTGCTGCTCAACGAGCAATCGGCATTGCGCTGGCGGCTGATCGACGTGGAACCCGAGACCGAGATCGCCGACCTGCTCCACGAATCGGCCGTGCCGGGCGCGTTCTGGAACGACAACATCGACGAGGTCGTGCTGCGCGGCGGAAAGCGCTGGGTGCCCCTGGTGACCAAGCCGCTGCAGGAGCGCCTCGACGCCCTGGACGCCGCCGAACCGCTGGCGGATCCGGAGGCCAACTTCACGCTGGAACTGCCCCGGACCCGGTTGCTGTCGGCGCTGGCGTGGCGGCAGTGCCCGCGTCCCGATCCCGGGCCGGGACGGATCGAGGTGCGGATGAAGATCATCGGCCTCAATTACAAGGATCCGCTCAAGGTCATCGGCCTGCTCGGCGAGCGGGAACTCGCACCCACCTATTTCGGCACCGTGCCCGGAATGGAGGGTGTCGGCGAGGTGGTGCGCGTGGGCGCGGGCGTCACCGATGTCGCGGTGGGCGAGCTGGTCGCCGTTGCCGCGAAGGGCATGATGCAGCGCTACGTCGTGGTCGACCGTCGGCTGGCGATCCCGCTGCCCGCCGACGCCGATCCCGGGTATTGCACGAGCACCATCGCCTTCGGCACAGCCGAGTACGCGCTGCTGGATCTGGCGCGGCTGGAACCGGGCGAGACAGTGCTGATCCACGGCGCCGCGGGCGGTGTCGGCACGGCCGCGATCCAGGTCGCCAAGGATCGCGGGGCGCGCATCATCGGCACCGCGAGCACCGACGAGCGCCGCGCCCACGTGCTCGCCCTCGGGGCCGATCACGCGATCGACTCGCGGTCGCTCAACTTCGTCGACGACGTACTCGAGCTGACCGGTGGCACGGGCGTCGAGGTCGTGCTCAGCAGCGCGCCGGGGGAGATCCTGCGCCAGAACTTCAACGCCGTGGCGGAATTCGGGCGGATCGTCGAGGTCGGCAAGGCCGACATCTACACCGGCGGCGTGCTCGAGATGGCCAACTTCGACAAGAACCTGGCGTACTTCTCGATGGACCTGGACCGCTTGGTCGCCGTCGACGCCCAGCGGCTGACCCGGCTGCTGCAGCGGGTCTACGAGAAGGTGCTGGCAGGCACCTACCAGCCGCTGCGCTACAAGTTGTTCGAGACCGACCAAGTGGCCAGGGCGTTCGAGGAGACCATCCGGTCGACCGGGCTCGCCCGGATCGCGCTGCGCATGGATTCGCCCGCCCCGGCCGTGCGGCCGTACCTGGCCGGGATCGAGATCGACAGCACCGCCACCTATCTGATCACCGGCGGGTTCGGTGGATTCGGGATGGCCATCGGGCGCTGGCTGGTGCTGCGCGGTGCGCGGCGGCTGGTCCTGCTCGGCCGCGGCGGCGCGCGCACGGAGGAGGCCCGCCGCCAGCTCGAGGCGTGGCGCACCGTGGGCGTCGAGGTGGTCGAGGAGCAGGCCGACGTCACAAACCCGGAGGCGGTCGCCGCGATCGTCGCGCGGTCGCACAGCGCCGAGCACCCGCTGCGCGGGGTGTTCCACGCGGCGGGTGCGGTGGCCGACAACCGGCTGGCCGCAATGCAATTCGACGAGCTGGCCAAGGTGTACCGGCCGAAGGTGCACGGCGCCCGGGTACTGCATCGAGCCGTGGCCGACGCCGGGATCCGGTTGGACATGTTCGTGCTGTGCTCCTCCGGCGGTTCGATGTACGGCATCTACGGCCAGTACAACTACTGCGCGGCCAATGTGGCGGTGGAGTCGCTGGCCGAGGAATGGTCCCGGGCAGGCGAGCGCGCCCTGTGCGTCGGCTGGGGTCACCTGTCGGGTGCGACCGGCGGCATGGCCGCCGACGAGACGGCGCTGAAGTACCTCGACCTGGTGGGCTTCGACCCGATCGACATGGCCGACGCCACCGCCTATCTCGAGCAGACGCTGCGCCTGGGCGTGGCCCGCGCGGCGATCATCCCGACCGACTGGGCCAAGCTGACCGGCACCTTCCCGCAGCTGGCGCGCACCGGCCGCACGATCGCGCTCGCGCAGGCCTCCGCCAAGGACACCTCCGAACTGGCCCGGCTGCGGGCCGAGGTGGCCGCGATCGAGGAGAGCAAGCGCGGGGCCTTCGTCGCCCGCAAGATGGCCGAGGAACTCGCCGTCGTGATGGGGGTGCCGGTCGACTCGATCGACATGACGGTTCCCGTGCCCGAACTCGGCTTGGACTCGCTCATGGCGGTGGAACTCGGTGCGCGGGTCACCAAAACCCTCGGCATCGACCTGATGTCGCTGCAGATGGGCCGCTCGTTCAGCCTGGAGCAGGCCGGCCCGAAGGTGGCCGAGCTGATTCTGGCGGCGGATTCCGGTCAGTCGCAGCCGGTTGCCGAACCGGCCCCGCGGACGGCCGGGCCCGCGGTCTCGAACGGCGCCGCGGCCGAACCGGCTCGGGCGCTGGTGGCGGCCGAGGCCAGGCCGTGAGCGACCGCCGTCGTCGAAACGAGGTGTCGCCGTGGTCAGTTTCGGACTGATCGATGAATGGGAGCCGGGGCCAGGCCGCCTCATCAGCTGGGCGGCGTCACCGGAGTCGGTGGCGCGCGCCCGGCGGGCGCCGGTGCACCCGGCCCCGCCCTCGCACCAGCAGGAGCAGTATCTGCGGCTCGCCGATCGGCACGCCGCGGCGGAGTTCCGGTACTCGGGCCTATGCCTGGTGACCGCGGAGATTCCGGCCGGCGATCTGGACCTGGACGCGATGACGCGGGCGGTCAACGCGTTCCTCCTGCGGCACGACACGTTCCGGACCTGGTTCCGGGTCGACTCCACGGGCGCGATCGAGCGCCACCTCGTGCCCGCGGAGGACGTCGATTTCGTGCCGATCGACTACGGCCGCGTCGATGAGGCCCGGGCCATCCGCGACCATGTCCAGAAGACGACGCCGGGGCCCTTCGACTGGGACTGCTTCACCTTCGGGGCCATCGAACGCGAGGATTCGACCACCGTCTATCTCGCGGTCGATCATCTGCACACCGACGGATTCGGCCAGTACCTGTCCGGATTCGACCTCGCGCTGCTGTATCTGCGCGAGGTGTGGGAAGACGTCGGCCCGCTCGCCCCGGCCGCCAGCTACCTCGATTACTGCACCGCCGAGCGGGAGTACACGGGCCGCATGACGCTCGCCTCGCCCGGTGTGCGGAAGTGGCTCGAGCTCATCCGCGGGAACGACGGCGAACTGCCTTCCTTCCCATTGGATCTGGGCAGGCGCACCGACGTGTACAACCGCAGCGCGCACCGCACGGTCACCCTGTTCGACGAGCGCACCGCGCTGCGGTTCGAGCGGGTCTGCCGCGCCGGCGGAGCGGAGTTCGTCGGTGGCATCTTCGCCGCGGCTGCGCTGACCGAGCGGGAACTCGTCGACAGCGACTACTACTTCGGCATGACGCCCGTCAGCACCCGCGGCACCGCCGCGGAACGCGCGTCGGTCGGCTGGTACGTGACGCTGCTGCCGGTGGCCTTCCCGATCGGTCCCGCCACCACCTTCGCCCGCGCGGCGTCGCTGGCGCAGCGCGCCTACGAGAACGGGCTGCGCCTGGCCCCGACCTCGTTCCAGCGTGTGGTGGAACTGCTGCCCGCCGACTCCGATCTCGACCTGCAACCGGGCTGGTCCACGCCGATGATCTCGTACGTGGACGCCCGCGAACTGCTCGGCAACGAGGTCTTCGACCTGGCATCGTGCGGGCTGTACGCCAATCGCGCCGCATCCGAGCAGGTGCTGATCTGGATCAACCGGCTGGCGTCGGAGACCACGCTGAGCGTCATTTATCCGGACACGCCGGTGGCGCACGGCTCCGTCGAGCGCTACGTGGCCGCGCTGGCAGCGGTGTTCGCGGCGGCGGTCGCGGACACACAGTGAGGAGAATTGGTGGACAACACCTTTCGTGACCCGGGAATCCCGGACGGAGAGAAGTCCGTCTACACCGTCACCATCGCCGATCGGCCGCCGAAGCTCGACCTGATCAGCGTGGTCGCCCACGACGGCGACGGCTACCGCTCGACACTGGAGGCGGGACTCGGGCACGGGAGTTTCGCGATGACCATCGAGCAGCGGTTCCAGCGCTGCGGCGACCGGCTGCGAGCCGAGCACTACCGCGCCGAGACGCGCTCGGGCACGACGGTGGTCTCTCGGGAAGAGGCCAACTTCCTCGGCACCGTCCATCTCCAGTTCGGCGGCGGGATAGCGCCCTTCCCGGCCGACGTGATGCCGCTGGCCGGCGGCCTGACCCTGCTGCGCGGCCTGGACTTCGCCGAGGGCGCCGAGGAGTGCGTCGACCTGTGGCTGGCCTTCTCGGTACACCTCCCGCTGGGGACCAAAGTGGAGCAGCGCACCGTCGTCGAGGTTCCGGCCGGGCGCATCAGCAGCTGGCAGGTCCGGCTGCGGCCGCGGTTGTCCGGGCTGAACCCCATGCTGGAGAAGGTGATCGGCGGGTTCCTGCCACCGGCGGTGGCGCACTTCGACACGGCTGCGCCGCACCGGCTGGTCCGGCTCAGCTTCCCCACGGGGCCGATGCCGTGGGATCCGCGTGGCGTGATGGAACTCGTCGCTTAGCTGCGCGGGACTCGTTCGACCTGCGAGTCCACCGCGGCGCACGACCGGCCGGAATGCGGTTGACCGCGTCAGCGCGTGGTCGGCGTCCGTTCCCGGATCCGGTCGACCGTGGCCGGGACGACCCGGCGGCGGCGCGGCGACCACCAGTTGGCGGGCCCCATCAGCTGCACCAGTGCGGGAACCAGGAGCATCCGGACGAGGGTGGCGTCCACGACGAGCGCGATGATCATGCCCAGACCGAGGAAGCGCATGGGCGTGAGCGGTGACAGGGTGAACGCGCCGGTGACGATCACCAGCAGGGTGGCCGCCGCGGTGATCACCCGGGCGGTCTTCACCGTGCCCGCGCGCACCGACGCCGCGGTGTCGGCGCCCGCGTCGTGCGCTTCGACCATGCGCGACAGCAGAAACACCTCGTAGTCGGTGGACAGTCCGAAGACCACCGCGATGATCAGCACCAGCATGCCCGCGGTGATCGGGCCGGTGCTCACCCCGAGCGGGCCGGACAGATGCCCGCCGCAGAAGATCCAGGTGAGCACGCCGAACGTGGCGGCCAGGCTCAGGAACGCCAGGACGACGGCCTTGAGCGGTAACACGATCGAGCGGAACGCCACGGTCAGCAGCACCATCGTCGCGCCGACCATGACGAGGATCATCCACGGCATCGCGGCGACGATGGAGCGCACGCTGTCCACGGTGGCCGCGGTGTCGCCGCCGATCCACAGCACGGTGCCGTCCGGCGGAGTCAGCTCGCGCATGCCGCGCACCGAGGCGCTCGCCGCTTCGGTGCGATCGGTGTCGCGCAGGAACGCGTGGAAGACGACGAAATCCTCGGCGCGACCCACCTGGACGACCTGCCGGACGCCGTCGACCGTGCCCAGTGCCTTCGCGACCGCGTCCACCGCGGCCGACTGGGGCGGCCCGTCCGAGCCGTGCAGCACGGCGGTGACGCCGCTGCCCGCCGCGGGGAACTGCGCGGTGAGCTCTTCGATGGTGACGCGCATGGGATTGTCCGGGGGCAAGGCGTGGTGGTCGATGTCGCCCAGCCGCAGCCCGGCCAGGGGCGCCGCGAAGACCAGCAGGACGGCGCCGACGATCGCGGTCGTCAGTCCCGGCCGCCGCAGCACGCGGTCGACCAGGCCGCCCCAGAACCGGTCGGTGCGATCGATCGCGCGCGCGGTCCCGATGCGCGCACCGAACAACGCGAGCAGCGCGGGCAGCACGGTGAGCGAGAGGCCCGCGGCCAGCGCGACCGCCGTGATCGCGCCGATGCCGAGCGAGCGCAGCACCGCCTGGGGGAAGACGAACGTCCCCGCGAACGCGCAGACCAGCAGCAGCGCCGAGAACGCGATGGTGCGCCCGGCGGTCGCGTAGGTGCGGGTGATGGCGGTGTGCACGTCGTGCCCGTCGGCGACCTCCTCCCGGAACCGGGTGACCAGGAACAACCCGTAGTCGATGGCCATACCGAGGCCGAGCAGGGACGCGATGTTCACCGCGAACGTGCTCACCTCGGTCAGCTCGGCGAGCACGCGGATGGCGCCGAGCGCGCCGAGCACGGTCAGGCCGCCGACCACGACCGGGAACGACGCGGCGATCAGACCGCCGAAGACCAGCACCAGGATGAGCAGCGTCAGCGGCAGCGAGAGCCCTTCCGCTCGCACCAGATCATGCTGGGACTGCGCGTTGATCTCGGTGGAGACCGCGCTGTAGCCGGACAGATCCGTGGGGACACCCGGAACACGAAGCAGCGGTTCGATGTCCGGATACGCGGCGACGCGCTGGTTGGCGTCACCGGCGAGATAGACCACGGCCAAGGCGTGCCGGTTGTCGGCCGAGCGCAGGAACTGCCTGCGGGCGAACCCGGCGTTCCAATAGGTCTCGATCGGCCGTTGCAGCATGGCCGGATCGATGCGCCCCAGCGCCTCCTGCACACGGGGGCCGAGGCCGTCGAGCGTCTGTCCATCCGGAACGGTGTACCGCACGACCACGTCGGGGTTCTGCGGCCCGAAGTGGTCGCTCACGAGCTCATCCACCCGCGCGGACTCGCTGCCGGGATCGATGAACCCGGCAGCCGTGACCTTGTCCGACGCGCCGATGCCCAGCAGACCGGACAGCAGCATCACCCCGGTCACCACCGCGAGCACCATCCGGGGCCGGGCGAGGACGATCCGGGTGAGGCCGGTCATCCGACGGCCGCCTCGCGCGGCGCGAGCTCGGCTTCGAGCCGGGCGGCGATCTTGTCCAGCAGAGCTTCCAGCCGGGGCTCGATGCCCGCGCCGTTGCGGCAGGAGACGGTCAGCTCCAGCTTTCCGCGCGCCGCGACCATCGCGAACAGCAGCGGCATCGCACCGCTGTGCTGCGGCAGCACCCGCATGGTCGTCGGCGTCCACCCGGGTACGGCCATCTCGTCGAGATCGAAGGCGCCCAGGTGGGAGACGGTGGCGGACACCATGTTGCGATTCAGCCGCGCCCCGAGCCGGTTGCCGCCGCGCAGCACGGCGCGGACGACCGCGTCCGGGAGCATCGACAGCTTGCCGTTGTCCAGTTCGTTCAGTTCCTGTTTCGCCCGCAGGCCGGCGCGCATCCGCCCGCTGATCGTGGACCAATCCTCGCCGGACGACACATCGAGGAACAGCGGCAGCGCCAGGTTCGCGGTGGAGCGCAGGCCGGGATCGTGCCTGCGCAGGTCGACCGGAATCATGAAGCGCGACCGCCCTTCCGACTCCGCGGCCAGCACCGCCGCCACCCGCGCGACGATGCCCTTGCCGGTCGCCTCGATCGTGCGGTGGCGCAGCAGCCAGCGCGGGGCAGCCGGATCCTGGCGGCCGCGGCCGGTCGGCGCGCCGAACGTCGGCAGGACGAGGGTCGGTTTCCCCGGAGCGCCGACCCGGGCCACCAGTTCGGCGTCGGCGACCGGATCGGGCGCACCGAGTGGCGATTGCCCGCGCAGGGCGCGGAACACGTCGTCCACCCACATCCGCATGCCCATGCCGTCCATCACGCCGTGGAAGGCGCGGAACAGCACGGTGGTTTGCGCACCGGTGAGCAGCAGGACCTCGGTGGTGCGGTCCGGCGTGGGGCCGATCGGGCTGTTGAGCACCGCGTCCTGTTCCAACGCGGCGTAATTCAGCGTCCATCCCGGCACGACGCGCACGGTGGCGGCCAGACCGCTGTCCACCCAGTCGCGGCCGTCGCGGACCAGGCGGGCGCCGGGGCAGGCCGCCGAGGCGGTGTCGACGGCGGCCTGCAACGCCGCCGGGTCCAGGTCGCCGTCGCCGTGGACGGCGATATGCATCACGAACGGCGGGGTCACCTTCCGCGTGGCGAAATAGAGGCGTTCGGTGGGCGTGATCTTCCGGCGGAAGACAGGGGCGTTGCTCATGCTGGTCTCCGGTACCGATGAGGTGCTCAGCGCAGAGCGCGGGTGAGTTCGACAGCGCCGCCCCGGCTTTCCAGCCAGGCGAGGAAGACGGTCAGTCCGCTGTCGCGATCCACAACCGGCCGATAACCGAAATCGCGTGCGGCGGCGCTGGTGTCGTAGGTGGCGCTACGGGTCAGTAGAGCGACGGCGTAGCGCGACAGCGGGGGCGACCAGCGCGTGGCGACGGCCGGGATACGCCAGATCGTCTCGATGACCCGCACCGCCGCGTGGATCACCCTGGGGTTGGGTTTCCGGGTCGGCGGCCGGTACCCGAGCCGGGTGGCCACCTGGCCGAGAAATCGCCAGACGTCGGTTTTCTCGGCGTCCGCGATGAAATACGCCTTGCCGCCGACCTCGTCCGACGCGGCCGCCCGCACACAGGCCTCGACGATGTTGTCGACGTGGCACAGCGAGGCGTACACGGTGCGGCCGAACGACAGATCCGGCAGCGTTCCCGCGCCGGCCCGGCCGAGCATTCGCACAATGGGGCCGCTGCGGTCGCCCGCGCCCCAGATCGCGCGGGGTCGAAGCGCGCAGGTGCGGAACCCGTCGGTGTCGGCGGCCAGGACCGCCCGCTCGGCCGCGGCTTTGGTCTCCGCGTACAGGTTCAGATAGCGCCGGGGATACGGCACCGATTCGTCCACGTCGAGCTGATCGCCGCCGTAGTAGTCCATCAGCGCGCTGGGGCTGGAGATGAACACGAACCGTGCTGCCCCGCCCCGCCGGGCCGCTTCGAGCAGCCGTTCGGTCGCCCGGACGTTCTCGTTCCAGAATTGTTCGCGGGTGCCGCGCTCGTCCACGCGGGCCGCGCTGTGGAAGATGATGTCGACCCCGCGGGTGGCGCGCTCGAGCGAGGCGGGATCGGTCAGGTCGCCGTAGACCAGCTGGATCTTGTCGACGTCCGAGCCGAGGTCGGTCAGATCGCTGGTGCGGCGCACCAGAATCGACACGTCGTGCTCGCCGTCGCGCACCAGTCTGCGCACCAGCGCGCCGCCCAGAAATCCGGACGCGCCGGTCACCAGAACTTTGCTCATTGCCCTTCCTCCTTGCCGGGCCGGGTTCGCCACCAGGTCAGGCCGAAGATCTGCGTCAGGACCGCCGTCTGCAGCCGGCCGCGCCCGGAGCCTTCGGCGGCGCGCAGGGCCGCCGGGATCTGGGCCGCGTGCACGACGACGCTCAGAAACGCGTCGATCCACCAGGCGGCGCGCAGGATTCGGCTGTCCGGGATACGGCCGGTCGCCGCGGCGAGCGCGCCGCAGGCCAGATACAGCCATCCCAGGACGGGAACCGCCCGCAATACAGTAGTTTTCATCGTCGATTGTCCGTTCCGAGCCGCTCGGCCGCCCACACCGCGAGCTGTTCGCGGCCGATCTTGGCGTTGTGCCGGATGTCCACCGGGAACGACGGGTGGATCAGGTAGTCGGTGATCGTCCGGGTGAGGTCGAACTGCGCCGCGTGGGCCCGCAGGGTGACCTCGACGACGTCCGCGTCCGCGCCGGGCTTCAGTTCGACGCAGAGTACCGGCCGCTGCGTTCCCCGCGGCCCGATCCCCACCAGCGCCGTGCGCGCCACGCCCTCGACGGTGTTGAAAATCTGCTCCACCTGGACGGTGAACATCGGTCCGTGCGCGGTGGCCACCCGCTGGCTCTTGCGTCCGCAGAACCAGATCCGCCCGTGCTCGTCGATCCAGGCCAGATCGCCGGTGCGGTGCCAGATCCGGTCGCCGTCGACGATCTTGCCCAGCGCGTTCGCCTGCGGCGGCCAGTAGTACCGGGCGCTGACGTTCGGCCCGGCGACCACGAGTTCGCCGATGCCGCGAGTGTCCTCCAGCCCGCCCGCGAGTTCTTCGGCTCGCGCCCACGTCGGGATGGCGTCGTCGGTGATGGCGACGACGCGGGCCTCCACCTGGTAGGAGGGTCTGCCCAGGCAGGTCCCCGCGCCGCGGTGCGCCCGTTCGACCAACCCGGCCAGCAGTTCCCTCGACTCGATGGTGGACATCGGCAGCGCCTCGGTGGATCCGTATCCGGCGACGACCTTCGCGTCCGCACCGAGCACCTCGCGCAGTCCGGCGATGCACCAGTCCGGCACCGGCGCGCCACCGGAGTAGACGCTGTCGAGCGAGTCCAGCGCGGCCGGGTGGACGCGCATGTGCTCGAGCAGGGGGATCAGCACGGCGGGGGAGGCGAACATGGTCCGCACCCCGAACCTCTGGATCGCGTCGACCACGTGCGCGGGATCGGTGGCCCCGACCTTGCTGGGGATCAGCGGCGGCAGCACGCACCGCGAGCCGAGCAGCAGATCCAGCACGCCGACCAGCGGCAGAGTGATCAGCGAGACCTCCGGCAGCACCTCTGCCCGCGCCACATGCACCTGCTCCACCATCGCCGCCAGGTTGCCGTGCGTCAGCTGCACGGCCTTGGCGGGCCCGGTGCTGCCGGTGGTGAACGCAATGAACAGCAGGTCGTCCTCGGTGGCCGCTCGGCCGGGGGGCACCGAGCCGGTGGGCGTGCGGCCCCACTCCCGCAGCGACTCGCCGCGCCAGAACCAGCGCCTGCCGACCGTGACCGCCGTGCGCACGGTGCGGAAGCCGCGCCGGAACAGCACCCGCAGCGCATGTGCCTGCGGGATGCCGATGAACGCCTCGGCGTCGACGGCGCGCAGGCAGCGCAGCATCTTCCGCACGCCCATACCGGGGTCGATCACCACGGCCACCGCGCCGATCTTCAGCAGCCCGAACATGATCGCGTACAGCTCCGGGCTCGGCAGCACCAGCACGATGGTGCGAGTCCCGGCGCCGACGCCCGACGCGGCGAGCCGCTGGGCGATCGTGTCGGACCATGCGTCCAATTCGCGATAGGTCAGCTGCCGGTAGGCCGGCAGGCCATCGGGGCCGACCCCGTCCGCGTAGCGCACGGCCACCCGGGTGGGGTCGGTGCGGACGACCGCACGGAACCGATCGATGGCCTGCCAGTGGGTACCCGTTGTCACGCAGGCGCCCCGGCGAGGACGGGCAACCGGTAGAGCACCGCCGCCGCCGAAGGACCCGCGCCCGCCGCGACGAACAGCACCTGGCGGTGCTCGGCGAAGGCGTCGTCCGTGATCGCCAGGTCGTAGGCGGCGGTGAGCGCCGCGGTGTGCGGGTCGCCGTCGCGCAGATCCGGGATACGGACCGAGCCCTGGTCGATGCCGAGGGCGGCGGCCAGCCTCCCGGGGAACTGCGGGCTCGGTGTCGACGCGATCAGCGCTATCTCGCCGAGTGAATTGTGGTCGGATTCGGCGAGCGCTCGGCGCGCCGCGTCGACCGCCACCTCGAGCAGACGGTCCTCGAAGCCGGGTTCGCGCTCCACGGTCATCGCGCCGCGGCCCGTGTTGCCCATGGTGGAGACGTCCACGTAGGCCTCGACCGCGGGGGTGCCCTCGCCGGCGACGGTGTGCACCGTGCCGAAGCCGGTCGGCTCATCGGTACGCTCCAGCAGCAGCGCCGCGCCGCAGGTGGCGTACGGGAATTCCGCGTCGCCGACCGACCGCAGCAGCGACGGATGGGTGTCGCCGGAGACGATGAGCACATGCTCGGCGCTACCGGTCTCCAGGACCGAGGTGGCCACCTGCACCGCGTTCAGCACGCTGACCGCCCCGTTCAGCAGGTCGAACGAGAAGGTGCGCGGGTCGTCCTTGGCGTATTCGAGGCCGATGCCAGCGGCTTTCTGGATCAGCGCCGACACCGCGGGTTCGACGGTGTTCGAATCCCGGAAGATGCCCGCGTTGATCAGCAGCCCGACCTGTTCGGGCCCGATCCCGGCGCGTTCGAGGCTGCGCTTGGCCGCGCGGCCGCTGTGTTCGACGATGCTGTTGGTGTCGCCGCCCCGGCTGATGCCGGTGGACTTGATGCGGACGCTCATGACCGACCTCAGACCTTCAGAGACGAGATGGTGGTGGACAGGAACCCGGTGACGATGCCGGAGGCCGCGGGCACCAGCAGCAGTTTCGAGCCCGCGGGGATGTTCTGCTCACCGAGCTGGTCGTGCAGCACGATGAAATGCGAAGTGGTGGAGGTGTTTCCGTACTTCTCGATGACCCGCAGGTCCGGCGGCATCGGGCTGCCGAACTCCCGCTCGGCGATCGCGTTCATCCACGGGATGGCGGCGGCGCCGAACTGATGGTGGATGACGTAGTCGAACTGCTCGTCGGCGAAGGTCTTGCCCTGCGCCTCGAGGAATTTCCGCTGCGTGTTGGTTCCGAGCAGGAAACGGTCTTCGTTGTGCATCCTGCGGTTGTCGGTGTACATCGCGATGCCCTGCGTCTTACCGCTGGGCATGCCCAGACACAGCTGCGCGTATTCCGCGGCGGTCATCATTTCGATGTAGTGGATCATGTCGTTTTCGTCGACCGCCTGGTCCAGCACGATCGCGCATCCGGAATCGCCGACGGACAGCGAGGCGAACTGCGGATCGTATTTCTGGGAAATCTCGGCGACCGCTGTCTCGGCGATCGGAGTAATGGCTTCTCCGCTGACGACGAGACCGTTTCGGACAGCCCCGGACCGGATCATGCGATCCAGGATGTAGGTTCCGGTGAGCATTCCCGCGCAGGCATTCGCGACATCGAACGTAATGGCGTTCTTGGCACCGATAAGGCGGCTTATCGATCCGGCGAACGACGGCTCCAGGTACATTCTGGTCGCATGCTTGCTGCGCGTGATCGAGGCGGAGATGACCACGTCGATATCTTCTGGCGCGTACCGTGACCTGGAAAGACAGTCTTCCACAGCCTTGGTGGCGAGGATGAACGAATCCTCGTGACTTTCCGGACGGGTATCGCGCACCCGGCGTTCGCGGACGCCGGTGATTTTCTCCAGATCGAACGAAGGCGGCTCTTTCAGGCCGGAGAGCAATTCTGCCGTGGTAAGGACTTTCGAAGGCAGATAGGCGCCGATGGATTCGAAGCGAGAATGGGGAGACACGAGCGCTCCTGAAATCGTTGAGATATACGGTTCCGGATCGACTCTGATCGTCGGTGCAGTGAACACTACCCGACAGTAACAACAAATGGCTATATCCCATCCGGCAGCTCCGTCTGAGACGGAAATCACTGCCAAGGGTATCTGTTTCGTGAGGTATCACCAACTGGTGACCGGCTGGCTATGGCGTTCGCAGTATTGCGATGTGAGCTGTCGTTTCGGCCTGTCGGGGCATTTCGTATTCGGAGCCGGGGGCGGTGCCGCGGGCGGGTGAAGGCATGGCTTCGGGAATGGCAATCGATCGGCTATTGCCGAATGGTGGTGATTTCTGAGTCGCCGACGGGATGCCTCTCTCGCCGGATGTGAGTGAGTTCACTGTGTAACGGGCGCGGACGCGGTGCGGATCGCCGCGCTCTCCGCTGGCCGACCGCTCGATGAAAGACGTTGGGGCAGAACGGGAGTCTCCGGACGCGCTTCGCCAGAGCGACGGCATCCCGCGGGCCGGGCGCCCGGCTTCCGGGTTCAGGCTTCGGTGATCAGCGAGGAGCGCGCCGTGGCGATCCGCTCGATGACATCGGCGGCGTGCGCGTCGAAACGCGCTCGGGAAACCGGGATCTCGCCGTCGAGCCAGGGGCGATAGAGATAGGCGAGCGCGCCGAAGATGGCGCTGGCGTTGAGGGCGTAGTCGTGCTCGTCGGGCACCGGCTCGGTGTAGTCGCCCGCGCTGATGGTCAAGGCGATCGGCGCGGTGAACAGGCCGATGAGTTCGTTGGCGCGCGGCATCAGCACCGGGGTGGCCTGCGATTCGACGAACATGATCCGACCGCGGCGACGGTCCGCCAGCAGGTAGTCGGTGAAAACGCCGACCATATGACGGAACATCGCCTCGCGTTCGATGGGCGCGTTGGGCAACTCGTCGAGGAGCCGGTCGCGCGCACCCAGCACCACGGTGTCCAGCACGGTCGTCAGTAGCGCGTCCAGGTTGGCGAAGCTCTCGTAGAAGTAGCGCTCGGTGAGCCCGGCCTGCCTGCAGACGCCGCGCATGGACGTCTCGGCCGCGCCCACGGTCGCCATCAGCTCCGTGCACGCCTCGATCAGCTGTTCCCGGCGTGCGGCGACACGGTCGGCGGGGGATTGCCCGCGCCAGCGGCGCATGCCGGGAATCGACCCGTCGCCTTCGTCCATGGCGTCATCCTCTCATAGCGTCCGAATTGACATCATGTGATGTTGACAGCATGTGATGTCACCAATACATTGCGAAGACGCCGATCGATCACGAGGGGTGCGAGATGGGTTCTGCCGTATACGCCGACCAGGCACACGCCATCAACGCGCGGGCCGTGGAATTCGATTTCGCCACGGTGCCGATGCACTACATTCCCGGCGAGGCGATGGCCACCCACATCATCAACGTGATGCACCTGGTGCTGCCCGAAGGCGAGCGCGCGATGGCGCAGGCCCTGGCGGAGGCGTTACCCCTGATCGACGACGAGCGGTTACGCGAGGAGGTCCGCGGCTTCATCGGCCAGGAGTCCATGCATGCCAGTTCGCACGAGAAAGCCCGGGAGCAATTGGAGCGGCTCGGCCTGGAGGTCGGTCCGATGGTCGACCGTGTCACCTGGCTGGTCGATCGAATCCTCGGCGACCACGGACTCACCGGCCGGGCCAAGCGCGAGTGGTTGTGCGAGCGGCTGGCGTTGTTCGCGGGCATGGAGCACTACACCGCTGTCATCGGCGAGTGGCTGCTGACCAACGACAAGCTCGAAGCCAAGGGCATGCACCCGGCGATGCTCGACCTGATCCGCTGGCACGGCGCCGAGGAGGTCGAGCATCGCAGCGTCGTCTACGACGCGTACATGCACGTCGACGGCGGTTACGCGCGCAAGGCGCGCCAGGCTCTGCTCGCCGGTACGGGATTGCTGGTCTTGTTCGTCATATCGGGCGGTTACCTGTTCCACAAGGACCCGTCGAAGCACAAAGGACGATTCTGGCCGCTGCAACTGGCCAGCGCGTCGGTGCGCGGTGTGGTGCCGAGCTTCACGACGTTCTTCACCGAGATCCCGCGGTATCTGCGGCCGGGCTTCCACCCGTCGCAACTCGGCCCGATGGACAACGCGCTGCGGTACCTCGCGCAGTCGCCCGCGGCACGGGCGGCGGGCGCGTGACCGCCGTCGGGGAGCAATTCCAGCCAGGGGGCGCCCTGCGGCTGATCGGCTCGGCGGCCGACGCCTACAAGCGCCTGTTCGCCGCGAGCGATGCCGCGCTACTGCTTTCGCGGCCCAATCCGGTTCGGCGCACGGGCTACGAATTCGAGGTTGCGGTCGACCGGATCGGCTACGAGGCCGACGATGTGGTGAGTGTGTGGCTGCGCCACCCGGATGGCGGTCCGCTGCCCGCTTGGACGCCCGGCGCGCACTTGGACGTCGTGCTGCCGTCCGGTCGTCAGCGGCAGTACTCGCTCAGCAACGACCCCGCCGACCGCGGGTTCTATCGCATCGCCGTGCGTCTCATCGCCGACGGCGAGGGCGGTTCCGTGGAGATCCACCGGGAATTGCGGGTCGGCGACCGGCTGGTCGTCCGCGGTCCGCGCAACGCCTTCCCCTTCGTCGAGGCGCCATGTTACCTGTTCGTCGCGGGCGGCATCGGGATCACGCCGATCCTGCCGATGGTCGCCGCGGCCGAGCGCGCGGGCGTGCCCTGGCGGCTTATGTACCTGGGCCGGGCCAGATCCCGCATGCCGTTCCTGTACGACTTGGCCCGCTACACCGGCGGAGATGTCGTGGTGCGCCCGGACGACGAGTTCGGCGTACCCGACGCGCGGATGATCTTCGAGCAGACCCCGCCCGGCGCCGCGGTCTATGTCTGCGGGCCGCCGCCGCTGGCCGAGGCCGCGCGGGCGGTGCTCGCCCTGCACGATCCGACGGCCTCGCTGCACACCGAGCGGTTCTCGCCATTGCCCGTGCGAGATGGGGAGCCGTTCCGGATCAGGTTGCATCGCAGCGGTTTCGACGTGGAGGTCGCCGCCGACGAGTCCGCGCTCAGCGCGATCCGCCGCGTGCTGCCCGGCGTCGCCTACTCCTGTCAGCAGGGCTTCTGCGGCACTTGCAAGACGCGGGTGCTCGCGGGGGCGGTGGAACACCGCGACCGGTCGCTGCTCGAGTCCGAGCGCGCGGGGGCGATGCTGACCTGCGTCTCCCGGGCGCGCGGCGGCGAACTCGAACTGGATCTGTGAACTCGGCGGGCAACGGCGCCCGCGGGCGGGAGGAAGACATGGCGGTGGCTGCGAACCCGGAACACGTTCCGATCGCGGTGATCGGGGCCGGGATAGCCGGGATCGCCCTGGCGGTCGCGCTGCGCGAAGCGGGCATCGAGGATTTCGTGCTGCTCGAGCGTGCGGACGATCTCGGCGGCACCTGGCGGGCGAACACCTACCCGGGCTGCGCCTGCGACGTGCCCTCGCATCTGTATTCGTACTCTTTCGCGCCCAATCCGAACTGGTCGCGTACCTATGGCACGCAGCAGGAGATCCTCGCCTACCTCCGGTCGGTCGCGACGCGCCACGACGTGCTGCGCCACATGCGGTTCGGCGTCGAAGTGCACGAGGCGCGCTGGGACGACGCGGCCACGCGGTGGCGGCTGCGCACCGGTCGCGGTGACCTGACCGCGGATGTGCTGGTCTCCGCCGTGGGGCCGTTCAGTGAGGCGCAGATTCCGCGGCTGCCGGGCGCGGAGACCTTCGAAGGCACGCAATTCCATTCGCTGCACTGGGATCACGAGCACGACCTCACCGGCGAGCGCGTCGCGGTGATCGGCACGGGCGCGTCGGCCGTGCAGTTCATCCCCGAGATCCAGCCGGTGGTGGGCGAGCTGACCGTGTTCCAGCGCTCGGCGCCGTGGATCGTGTCGCGGCTGGATCGGCGCACGCGGCCCGCCGAACGCGCTCTGCTGCGCCGGGTGCCCGCGCTCGGCAAGGCCATCCGCGGGCTGTGCTACACCGGCATCGAAGGGTTCGGCCTGGTCGGGTTCGTGGACAAGCGTTTCCGGCATCCGTACGAGGCGCTGGGCAGACTCCAGCTGCTGCGCCAGGTTCGCGATCCGGAGCTGCGTCGCAAACTCACTCCGGATTACGTCATCGGGTGCAAGCGGGCGATTTTCTCCGACGCCTATTACCCGGCGCTGACCCGGCCGAACGTGAAGGTGGTGACCGAGGGCATCCGCGAGATCCGTGCCCGCTCGATCGTCACCGCCGACGGCGCGGAGCATCCCGTGGACACGATCATCTGGGGTACCGGATTCGGTGTTCCCCCTGCGGTTTTCGACCGCGTGTACGGTATCGGCGGGCGCTCGATCGGCGACCGCTACCGGGAGCGGCCCAGCAGCTACCTCGGTGCGGCCATGGCGGGCTTCCCCAACTTCTTCTGCACGCTGGGACCGTTCGGTGCGGCGGGCAATCAGTCCGCGATCTATATGATCGAGGCGCAGGTGCGCTATATCGTCGATGCCGTGACCACCATGCGTGCGCAGAACATCCAGCGGATCGATGTGCGCGAGGAGGCGCAGCGAGCCTTCCTCGACGAGGTGACCGAGCGCAGCCGCGACACCGCCTGGCTGACCGGCGGGTGCCGCAGCTACTACCAGACCGCCGACGGCGGCAATGCCGGCCTGTACCCGAACTGGAGCTTCGAATACCGCCGTCGCACAAGCCGTTTCGATCCGGCTTCCTACCGGCTGCGGGCCGGGTGAGGGCCGTGGTCGTCGACCTGCTGCGGCAGTTGCTGTCCCCGCCTGCCGACAACCGCCTCGATGTCCGCGACCGGGTGGCCGTGATCACCGGCGCGGGCACCGGCATCGGCCGGGCGCTGGCCGAAAAGCTCTACGCCTGCGGTGCATCGGTGGCGCTCATCGACATCGACCAGGCCGCCGCCGCGGCCGTCGGACGCTCGATGGGGGAGCGGGCGCTGGCGGTGCGCGCGGACGTCTCCGATCGAATCGGCATGCGCGAAGCCATCTCCCGGGTGCGTGAACGTTTCGGGCGGATCGACGTCGTCGTCGCCAACGCGGGCGTGGCGCCCGAGCCCGCCACGATCCGGACGATGAATCCCGGCGACTTCGACCGGGTCATCGGCATCAACGTGACCGGCGTGTTCAACACCGTGCATCCGGCGCTCGACGACATCGTCGCCACGAAAGGGCACGTCGTCGTGGTCTCCTCCGCCGCGGCGTTCGCGCCGGGCATGGCCGGTTCGCCCTACATGGTGAGCAAGGCCGCCGTCGAGCAGTTCGGGCGGGCGCTGCGAGTGGAGCTGGCCGCGGTCGGCGCGACCGCGGGCGTGGCGTACTTCGGCATCGTCGACACCGGGATGACCCACGGCACCCTCGACGAGGACGAGCTGGGCGCGTCCTTGGGCGCGTTGCTGCCGTGGCCGCTCAATGTGCGCATCACCGTGCGCGACGCGGCGGAGTCCATCGCCGACGGCATCGCCCGTCGCGCGGCGCGCACCATCGCGCCGCCGCAGTGGGAGCCCTACGCGCTGTTGCGCGGCGTCGTCAACGTAGTGCTGGACAACAGGCTGGCGCGGGACCCGCGCGTGCACGACCTGATCCATCGCGTCGAACAGCGGATTCCCGACAGCCAACCCGGCACGCCCGTACCGCGCTGACGCGCGCGGGCCCGGTCTACGGCTCGGCGGGGAAGATCGTGGGCAGCGTCAACGCGTACTCCACATCCACCCGCGTGCCGAGCGTCGTGAGCAGCACCCGGATCATCGTCAGGCGTGCCGCGGCGACGGTATCCGCGTCGGGTTCGGCGCCGGGGGCGGTGCCCGCGGAGATCCGGTAGACGACGTACTCGCACACATGCAGGGCGGCGTCCAGGTCGAGCGGGCTCGGCACCGGGCGGCCCAGCTCGGCGAACGTCTCGCGCACCAGGGCGCGGATGTCGTCGAGCGCGCGCTCCCGGTAGGCCGACACCGGCGAGCCGGGGTCGTGCAGCTCGGCGAACAGCGGCCGCAGCATGGGGCCGTGCCCGCGCGCCCAGTCCAGATACGCGTCGATCAGCCGGATGCCCAGCTCGACCGGCTCGTCGGTGCCGGTCAGCGCCGTGCGGATGCCGCCGACCAGCCCGTCGTTGGAGCTGTCGAGCACAGCCAGCAGCGGTTCGTTCGCGTTGGCGAAGTAGCGGTAGAAGGTCGGCCGGGCCAAGCCCGCCTGCTCGATGATCTGCGCGACGCTCAGTCCGCGGGAACCGGTGCGGGTGAACACTTCCGCGGTCGCGAACACGATCCGGGCGCGCACCTCCTCGGCCTGTTCCCGGGTCTGGGGCGGCCTGCCCCGCCGCGCGGCCGTCGGCTCAGCCTGCATAGTGCCGCCTCACAATGCGGCCCCCGAGGGATCTGTGCGCCACGACGAACAGCTTGACACGAGCAGTGACATAGACATTAATCTAACACCACTGTTCATTTAATTGGGCGCGCGCGGCGCGGCCCATCGTTCTCGAGAGGGCCGACCATGACGACCGCCTCCCCACCGGCCACCGCCGACGCGCTGCCCTCGTCCCTGGTGCAGTCGCTGCTCGCGCACGCCGTCGCGGGCGGGGCCCCCGCGGTCGAGGTGTTCGCGCCCGCGACCGGCGCGAAGATCGTCGACCTGCCGCAGTCCTCCACCGAGGACATCGAGACCGCGTTCGCCACCGCCCGCGAGGCGCAGCGCCAGTGGGCGCGGCGTTCGGTGCGGGAACGGGTCGCGGTGCTACGCCGCTTCCACGACATCGTGCTGGCCGAGCAGGACACCATCCTCGACATCGTGCAGACCGAGACCGGCAAGGCGCGTGCGCACGCCTTCGACGAGGTCGGCGACGTGGCCGTGAACGCCAGGTACTACGCCTCGGTGGCAGGCAGGCTGCTGGCCACGCGCAAGCCGCGCGGCGTGCTCCCCGTGCTCACCCAGGTCGACGTGCGGCACCGGCCCAAGGGCGTGGTCGCGGTCATCTCGCCGTGGAACTACCCGCTTGCCCTGGCCGCCTCCGACGCGCTGCCCGCCCTCGTCGCGGGCAACGCGGTGGTGGCGCGACCGGACAATCAGACCGCGCTCACCGCGCTGTGGGCGATCGATGCCGCCGTACGCGCCGGGTTGCCGCGCGGGTTGTGGCAGGCGGTACTCGGCCGTGGGTCGGTGATCGGCGGCGAGGTGATCGCCCGCGCCGACTACGTCGACTACACCGGCTCCAGCGCGACCGGGCGGACCATCGCCCAGCAGGCGGGGGAGCGGCTGATCGGCTACTCGCTCGAACTCGGCGGCAAGAACCCGCTGCTGGTGCTCGCCGACGCGGACGTCTCGCGCGCCGCCAAGATCGCCATCCGCGCCTGCTTCGCCTCGGCCGGGCAGCTGTGCGAGTCGATGGAGCGGATCTACGTGCACGACAGCGTCTACGACCGCTTCGTCACCGAATTCGTCGGGCACGTCGAGGCGATCAAGCTCGGCGGCGGGCTGGACTATGGCAGCGACATGGGATCGCTGACCTTCCAGCGCCAGCTGGACACGGTGGTGGCCCACGTGAACGACGCGGTGGGCAAGGGCGCCACGGTCCTGGCGGGCGGTCGCGCGCGTCCGGATCTCGGACCGTACTTCTACGAGCCCACCGTGCTGGCCGGGGTGCGGCCCGGCATGACGGTGCACCGCGAGGAGACGTTCGGCCCCCTGGTTTCGATCTACCGCGTGAGCAGCGACGACGAAGCCGTCGACCAGGCCAACGACACCGCCTACGGCTTGAACGCCAGCGTCTGGACCAAGGACACCGCCCGCGGCCGCGCGGTGGCGGCGCGGATCGACGCGGGCTCGGTGAACGTCAACGAGGGCTTCATCGCCGCCTGGGGCAGCGCCGACGCGCCCTCCGGCGGGCTCGGCATCTCCGGCACCGGACGCAGGCACGGTCCCGAAGGCCTGCTCAAGTACATCGACACCCAGACCATCGCGGTGCAGCGGGTATTGCCGATCGCGCCGCTGCCCGGCATGTCCGAAGCGCTCTGGGCCAAGACGATGACGCTGTACTTCGGCGTCATGAAAGCGCTTCGGCAGAAGTAACTCGCACGACTCACGGATCGGAAAGCAGTACGGATGAAAATGGACACGGTGGCGGGCAAGAGGGTCCTGGTCACAGGAGCCGCGATGGGCCTGGGCAAGCTGTTCGCCGAGCGTGCGGTGCGCGAAGGCGCCGCGGCGGTGGTGCTGTGGGACATCAACGAGGCCGCGCTGAAGGACACCGCCGCCGAACTGAGCGGCCGCGGCAGCGCCGTGCACCACCACGTGGTCGACGTGGCCTCGCCCGAGGCGATCACCGAGGCGGCGGCGAGCGTGCGCGAGCAGGTCGGCGGCATCGACATCCTGATCAACAACGCGGGCATCGTGCGCGGCAACAGCTACTTCTGGGAAACGCGCGACCGCGCCGACATCGACAAGACGATGGCGATCAACTCGCTCGCCCCGATGTACGTCACGCTGGAGTTCCTGCCCGCCATGGTGGCCGCGGCCACCGAGGCGCGGGTGCTCACCATCGCGTCGTCGGCGGGCCTGGTGTCCAACCCGCGCATGAGCGTGTACGCCGCGTCGAAATGGGCGGCGCTGGGCTGGTCGGATTCGGTGCGCATCGAACTGGAGCAGGCCGGTCACGAGCACGTGAAGGTCACCACGGTCTGCCCGACCTACATCAACACCGGAATGTTCGAAGGCGCCAAAGGATTCCTGTTGACCCCGATCCTGGACCAGGACAAGGTGGTCGACACCTCGTGGCGCGAGATGAAGAACGGCACCCCGCTGATCGTGCTGCCGTGGACCTCGCGCCTGAACAAGGCGATCTCCGGACTGCTGCCGATCAAGCTGCGTGACCTGTTCCTGAACACGGTGGGCGTCTACCACTCGATGGACGAGTTCACCGGCCGCGACAAGTAGAGCGGCATCCCGGTCGCGGCCGAGCCGCGACGCGGTGGGCCGGCATCAGCGTGGCCGGGTGCCGATGACCACGGTGGCGTAGTGCTCTTCGGACGACGCGACCCGGCCCGCGAGACCGTGCTCCGCCAGGACGGCGAGCGCGATCGGAGCCTGGTCCTCGCCGGCCTCGACGAGCAGGTGCCCACCCGGGGACAGCCAGTCGGCCGCCTCGGCCGCGACCCGACGGAAGACGTCCAAGCCGTCCGGGCCGCCGTCGAGCGCGACGCGTGGTTCGTGATCGCGGGCCTCCGGCGGCATCCGCGCGATCATCTCCGAGGGCACGTAGGGGGTGTTGCAGAGCAGGATGTCGATGCAGCCGCGCAATTCGTCCGGCAGGGGCTCGAAGAGATCCCCTTCGTAGACCGGCGCGCCCAGCGGGGTGAGGTTGCGGCGGGCGCACTCCACCGCGATCGGGTCGATGTCGGCGGCCGCCAGTGTGACCGCGCGACCTTCGCCTGCGGCGGTCCGCGCCGCCGCCAGACCGAGTGCGCCCGACCCGCAACACAGGTCGACCACCACCGGATGACCGGAGCGTTCGCGAATCAATTCGACCGCCGAGTCGACGAGGAATACGGTGCGCTGCCGCGGCACGAACACGCCGGGGGACACCGCGACCCGTAGCCCGTGGAACTCCGCCCAGCCGAGCACGTGCTCCAGCGGGCTACCGGCTACGCGCTGGGCGACGAGCGATTCGAGGGCCACGCCGGTCTCCGCGGCGGCGGCCGCGAGCAGCCGCGCCTCGTCCTCGGCGAACACGCAGCCCGCCGCGCGGAGCCGGGCCACCACATCGGGGCTTGCGGGTGGGGTCACCGTGCCATCCTGCCGTGCGCGTGACGGAGGCCGCCAACCGATTTCCCGGCGGCCGGGACCGGCGTCGTGCGGGCCGGTCCCGGCCGGGCTCAGCGCGCCGTGCTGAGCTGGAAGGTGCGGGTGGCGTCGAGATAGATGCCGCGCAGACCCGCTCGGCCGGGCGGCGGCAGCTGCGAGACCAGCTGCTCGAGCGAGGTCGTCGCGCCGACGACCCTGGTGCCCGCGACGATGAAATCGGCGACCGCACGGCGGATGTGGTTGGGAGAGGTGACCACGACCGCGCTCGTCGCACCCACATCGCGCAACAGTCGGGTGCTGAACAGGGCGTTCTGCACCGTCGAGCCCGCGCCGCTCTCCACGTGGATACGCGTGGGCGGCACGGCGTGGGCGACCAGCCAGTCGCGCATGGCCTCGGCTTCGGTAATGCCGTTCTGCGGATTCCCGCCGGTGACGATGATCGGCGACAGCGGCGCGGCGATCGACTGCAACCAGGCCGCGGTGAGCCGGTTCACCAGTTCGGGGCGCAGCGCCCCATCCGGGAGCAGGCCGTAGCCGAGCACGACGATGCCCGTCTGCGGCCCCGCCAGCGCGGGCAGCGGGTTCGGCAAAGTGCCCACCGCGGCGCGGATGGCGCCGAGCACGTTGTCGGTGCCCTGCGCCAGGCCCGGATCGACCGCGTGCAGCCGCGCCATGGCGTCCACCAGCGCGGGCAGATCACCGGCGTAGTCCGACCAGATCGCCTGCAGGGCCAGCGCTTCGGCGTCCGCGGGGTCGGCGCCGATCAAATTGCGCAGGTCGGCGCGGCCCGCGGCGTCGTCGCCGTTGGCGAAGTGGCGCTGCGCCGAGTTGTACAGAGCGTCCGTTTCCGGCGCGGCGTGCGCGGGGACGCCGGCCAGTCCGGTGAGCGAGAACGCGGCGAACGACGCCGCGACGAGAAGTTTCCAATGCCTCGAGATCATCACTACAGTCGTCACCTTTCCGCTGTGGAACGGGTTGGCACGTGCTAGCAGTTAGCTGGGGCAAGCAGTGATTACGATACGGCCGAATTTCCCGGCCACCCGGCAATTCGCGGACGGGTTGCTTCACCCGCGCGCGATTCGATGCGGGCTGGCGCGCAGTGCCTGCGGCCGCGCCCGTTAGGCTGTGTCAACGTGGATACCGTTTCGCTGTCCGGCAAGGAACTCGCCGCCGCCATCAACGCCGACACCAAGGCCCGCGCCGCCGCGCTCACCGACGGCGGAACCGCTCCGCGCCTTGCCTTGGTCGTGGCGAACGACGACCCGGCGAGCGCCTGGTATGTGAACTCGCTCCGCAAAGCGGCCGAACGGCTCGGCATCGCTTGCGACACGGTCGATCTCGGCCCGGAAGCGAGTGTGGCGGAGATTCGCGACGAGCTCACCGCGCGCGGCGCGGATCCGGCGACCGACGCGATCATGCTGCAGACGCCCCTCCCGGCGGGCGTCACGCTCGACGACGTGAGTTCGGCGATCGTCGCGTCCAAGGACGTCGACGGCGTCAGCCCGTTGTCGCTCGGCCTGCTGGCGGCCGGGCTCGACGGTTTCGTGCCCGCCACCTCCGAGGCCGTGGTCGAACTGCTCGAACATCATGGGATCCCGCTGTCCGGCCGCCACGTCGCGGTCGTCGGCCGCTCGAATGTCGTGGGCAAGCCGCTCGCCCAGCTGCTGCTGGCGAAGGACGCGACCGTCACCGTGTGCCATTCCCGCACCGCCGACCTCGCCGCCGTCACCGCCGCCGCGGACATCGTCGTGGCCGCGGCGGGCCGCATCGGCCTGATCTCCGGCAAGCATGTCCGGGAGGGCGCGGTGGTCATCGACGTCGGCACCAACGAGGCCTCCGACGGCAAGATCGTCGGCGACGTCGAGGCGGACTCGGTGCGCGGCAAGGCCGCTGGGCTCAGCCCGGTCCCCGGCGGCGTGGGCCCGGTCACCACGGCCCTGCTCATGCGCCACGTCGTCACCGCCGCCGAATCGGACTGATCGGGCGCTCTTCGCAGCCGCCTGCGAAGAGCCGCCTCACCCGCGGGCGATGGCGCTGATGAGCGTGCGGCCGCCGTCCTCGGTGGTGGTGACGATCTGCGGGTTGTAGGTGACCGGTTGCTGACCGGGCCGATGCTCGGTGACCACCACGAGGTACTGGCCCGCGAACGCGCCGGGCGTGATCGCCACGCAATGTGTGGTGCCAGAGGGGATGCTGTCGATGCCGCGCTGGATGGCGTCGGCGGCCTGGACGGCGGCATCCGCGGTCGTGGTGGCACGGACCTGCGCGCCGGACCGGTCCACGTAGTAGGCGTGCTGGAAGGCGAAGATCACCGCCGGGCCGGAATCGAAACCGCCCGCGCCATTGCCCTGGATCCGGTTGCCGATCCGTTCGGCCGGGCACTGTGCGACCGGTGCCGCGGGGGTGGCGGCCGGAGCGGACCGGGCAGGTGCGGAGGCTTGCTGGTCGGAGCCGCCGATACCGAACTGCAGGAAGGCGGCGAAGCCCAGCGCGAGGACGCCGAGCGTACCCAGTAGAGGTACCGCCCACCGTCGCTTCGCGCGCGGCGCGGGGGAGCGATCGATCAGTCCCGCGAACTGATCCTCGTACTCGCCCGGCTCGGGCTCCGGGGTGCGGACGGGGTCGTCGGGCGATGCCCCGGCAGGCTGCCGGTCCACCCACGCCGCCCACTCACCGCGGTACTCCTCACCCGCAGGCGCCTGCCCCGGCCCTCCGGCGCCGTACGGATCGCCCCGGTCATACCCGGGTCGTGCGCTCATCTCCGGTCGATCCATCGCCCCACCCTTCGTCAGGTCCCCGTCAGATTAACCGCATCGCCACGACGCGGGAACGCCCAGCCCCGTGCGCAATCGAGCCGTCGAGCAGCCCACGGAACGCCGGTCGGCGCGTCGATCCGGCACACGTGTGACGCGCCGCGCTGTCGTGCGCTCGGCTCGTCGAACCTCGGAACTCGTTACCGCTCGAGTACCGTCAGTGCGGCATCACTCCAGCATCGCGAGCCATTCGTGCTCGGGATAGTGCTCGGACACGTATTTCCGCACCGCCGCTCGCTGGGCGGCGTTCAACTCCGGCCAGGTTCGCTCGAGGTCCACGCGGTCTTTCGGCCTGCCCTGCTTGGCCTTGAAGATCAGCACCAGTTCCGGATTCAGGTAGCGGATACCGTCGCCGGCGATCCAGGTCACCTTGTCGAGCGGCGCGACCATGGCACGATCGCGCCGGTTGACCCACTGTCCGTGCTGATCGGGATTCAGCAGGATATCGAGCAGCCACGGGGAGCGGGCGTTCGCCCGCAGCCAGACCCCGTCGGCGCTTTCGGGCACGTCGGGGAAGCTGTCGTCGACGGGGCGGATGCCGTCCGAGCCCGCCGACCAGATATGCAGGCGACCGCGCACCGCGGCGCGCAGAGCGGGCAGATCGGCGCGGAAGATCGACGCGTCGACGTCACTGTGCTCGCGCCTGGTCCCGGTCCACGCGTCGATCGCCCAGCCGCCCGCGATCCACCACGGAGCGTCGATGTCGCCGAGGATCTCGCCGACATCGCCGGGAGTGACGAACGCCCAGGATCCCCAAAGGTCCTGAAACTCGGCCGCTTCCGCGTCACGCGGCGGTGGGATCGGAAACTCGCGCAACGACGGCCTTCCCCTCGGGTACGTCTCCCGACGCTACCCGCAGGAGGGCCCTGCTCACCAATGCGTGACGACCGGGTCGCCGACGCCGATCGTGTGATAGACCCATTCGGCGTCGTCGGGAGCGAGATTGATGCAGCCGTGGCTGACATTCGCATAACCCTGCTGGTCCACCGACCACGGGGCCGAGTGGATGAAAACACCGCCCCACGTGAGCCGTTCGGCGAACTCGCCGTTGATGATGTAGCCCTCGGGCGAGCTCAGCGGGATGCCGATGGTGCGTGAGTCGAACACGACGGAACGGAACTTCTCCAGCACCGGATAGGTGCCGGTCGGCGTTTCGTATCCCGGCTTGCCCATCGAGGCCGGCATCGTCCGGACGACGGTGCCGCCGACGGTCAGCGTGAACGTGTGCGCAGACATATTCGCCTCACCGAAAACGCCCGCGTTGGTGCGGAATTCCGTGCGCGCGCCACCGACCGAGACGAGGATGGTGGCGTCGGCGGGCAGGAACCCGGACGGCGTCCACACCGCCTCGCGGTCGTCGGTCCACGCGAATGTGCCCGGCAACGGCCGGGTCGTTCTGATGTCGATGGATTGTTCCGTCTGGGCGCGATCCGTGACAGGTGCGGTGAAACGAATGGTCACGGGATGAGCCACGCCCACCACCTGGCCGTTCGACGGTCCGATCGACGCCACCGGAGGCGTCGATGGCTTTTCGATCATCGTTGCTGCCGCCGCGCCCGACCCGAACGCGGCCAAGGCCACGATCACGGTCGCGAGGAACAGGTACCGAATGGCGCTCCTCATGGCGTCCACCCCTTCGAAATGGTGTGGTAGGCAAGGAACAGTCTAGGCTCCCATGATCAACTCGGCCACCCGGACGGAACCGGTCCGCGGTCCGGTTGTGATCAGGGACACGCCCACCATTGATCGCATACCCCGCCGAATCCGGCCGAAACGGGGACGCTCCACTCGGTCGAGCCGCCGGGCGCAGCCGGACAATTCGGTCAGCGAGGCGGTTCGGCGGGCAGCGGCTCCGGTACGGCCGCCGCGCGCGCGTCGAATTCCGCTCGCGCGGCGATGATTCGATCCTGGTGCTCGACGGCCCAGACGCCCATGGCGTGCGTGATCGCACCGATGCTCGCGCCCAGGTCGGTGACCGAGTACTCCACCCGCGGCGGCACCGTGGGGTAGACCGCGCGGCGTACCAAGCCCTCGCGCTCCAGGTCGCGCAGTGTCCGGGTGAGCATCTTCTGGGTGATGCCGTCGAGGCGGCGGCGCAACTCGTTGAACCGGATCGGACCGCCGTTGCCGCGCAGGACGCTGAGCACCAGGATCACCCATTTGTCGGCGAGCAGGGTGAGCACCTCCCGGGCCGGGCAATGGTGCAGGTAGTTCTCGACCAGGCAGGGCCAGGGCTGGTCAGCAGCAGTATCCATCGGGAACCTCAGTATCGAAAAGGTGCCTTCTTTCCGAAAGGTACCAGTATTGGCCAGAATCGGTCCATGCTCGCAATCACGCAAAACGCGTTCGGTGGCCCGGAAGTGCTCGAAGTGACCGAGGTCGATCGCCCCCGGCCCGGCCCGGGCGAGGTGCTGGTGCGGGTCGCCGCGACCAGCGTCAACGCGGCCGACTGGAAGGTGCGCGCCGGACTGCTCCGGGAGCTCGGCCACCCACCGCTGACGCTCGGACTCGACGTGTCGGGTGTCATCGAGGAAGTCGGTCCCGGCGTGGGCCGGTTCGCTGTCGGTGACCCGGTGTACGGCATGGTCTTCGGCGGTGCGAACGCGGAATACGTGGTGGCGCAGGCGCACACGCTGGCGCCGAAGCCGGGGAACGTCGACCTCGTCCACGCCGCGGCGCTGCCGACGGCGGCGCTGACCGCGTGGCAGTCGCTGGCCGCGCTCGGCGCCGGGCAGCGGGTGCTGGTGCATGCGGCCGCGGGGGGCGTCGGGCATCTCGCTGTGCAGATAGCCCGGCATCGCGGGGCATACGTGATCGGAACCGCGCGCGCGGTCAACCACGAATACCTGCGCGAACTCGGGGCCGACGAGGTCATCGACTACACCGCGGCGGATTTCGGCGCCGCGGTGCGCGAGGTGGATCTCGTGCTCGACCTGGTCGGCGGTGCGTACGGCTCCCGCTCGCTCGCGGTGTTGCGCCCCGACGGCCGCCTGATCGACACCCAGGGCTCGGACGCGGAAGCCGACCCGCGTTACGAGCGGTTCTATGTCGAGCCGTCCGGGACGTCACTGCGGGAGATCACCACGATGGTCGAGCGCGGCCTGCTACGCGTGACGATCGATCGGATACTGCCGCTCTCGGACGCGGCGAAGGCGCACGAACTCGGCGAATCGGGGCGGGTGCGCGGCAAGATCGTGCTGGTTGCCTGGGATCCGCCCGCCTGAAACGCGCCGATCCGCGCGCGGGGCGGGCGCGGTCATCCCCGGACGGCGTGCACCACGTCGGCGTGCAGAGCGTCCGCTCGCGCGGCGAGTCCGTCGATCCGCACCAGGACCGCGGCGAACCGGTCGCCCTCGGCGGCGGGCAGCGAGGCCACATTGATCTCGATATTGAGCTGCGAGGTGGTCGCGGCGGCGCGGCAGGCGTCGGCGGCCGCGCCGATGTCGGTGACGACGTTCGGATTCCCGATCGGGAACAGCTCCGTGGCCAGCGACAGCACCTCGTCCGCCTCGTCGACGACCGCGGCGGGCACCCGGGCGGCCTCGACCAATGCGGCATTGATCGCCGTGGTCCGGGCGGCGAGGTCCTCCGGCGTGTCCTTGGGCAGCTTGTAGGCGGCGCCGACGGCCGTGAACGCCGCGGCGTCGGCGGCGGCCAGTGCGAGAGCGCGCTCGCGGGCGGCGTCGGCGGCCTCGATGATCCGGTCGATCGCCGGCCGGTTCTCGGCGTCCTTGGCGCGGGTGGTGTAGCGCGCCACCATCGCGACCAGGGCGGCGGCCTGCGCGGCGTGCAGGGCGGCCACCGCGCCGCCGCCGGGTGCTGGAATCTTGGCGGCCAGATCGCTCAGGTACTGCGCTAGGGCGGCCTCGCCGAAGGACGGCGCAGTATCCGTGGACGACGAGCTGATCTGCGACACGAGCGTATTGCCTTTCGTTCTACGGCGAGGACGGACTCGCAGTAGACGCTACCCCGTGACGCCGCCCGCGCGGTCGCGCCCACGCCTTGCCGGGCGTTCCCCCCGGCCGGTGCACGGCCGGGGGCTACCCGCCGTTATGTTGAGTGCCATGCGGATCGGATTGAGCATCAACTACTCGGGGGGCTTCAAAGAGGCGGCGGCCGAAGTCGCCGACCTCGAGCGGGCGGGCCTGGACATCGTGTTCGTGCCCGAGGCGTACTCGTTCGACGCGGTGAGCGCGCTCGGTTATCTGGCCGCCAAGACCACGCGCCTGCAGCTGGCCTCCGGCATCCTGCAGCTCTACACGCGCACTCCGAGCCTGACCGCCATGACCGCGGCGGGCCTGGACTTCGTCTCCGACGGCCGCTACGTGCTCGGGCTGGGCGCGTCTGGCCCGCGGGTGATCGAGGGTTTCCACGGCGTGCCCTACGACGCGCCGATCGGCCGCACCCGGGAACTGGTGGAGATCTGCCGGAAGGTCTGGCGGCGCGAGCGGCTGGAATACCAGGGCAAGTACTACCAGATCCCGCTGCCCGCCGGGCGGGGCACCGGCCTGGGCAAGCCGCTCAAGCTGATCAACCACCCGGTGCGCGAGCGGATCCCGGTGCTGCTGGCCGCGCTCGGCCCGAAGAACGTGGAACTGGCCGCCGAGATCGCGGAGGGCTGGCAGCCGATCTTCTTCCTGCCCGAGAAGGCGAACGACGTGTGGGCGGACTCGCTCACCGCCGGGCTCGCCAAGCGTGATCCCGCGCTCGGCGACCTGGACGTGTACGCGGGCCCGGCGCTGGCCATCGGGGACAACGTCGAACCGCTGCTGGAGTTCGTGAAGCCGCATCTGGCGCTGTACATCGGCGGCATGGGCGCCAAGGGAAAGAACTTCTACCACACGCTGGCCACGAAGTACGGCTACGGCGCCGAGGCCGACCGCATCCAGGAGCTGTACCTGGCAGGGGAGAAGGAGGCCGCGACCAAGGCGGTCCCCGACCAGCTGGTCCGGGACATCTCCCTGGTCGGCCCGGCCGGCTACGTCAAGGAGCGGATCGCGGCCTTCAGGGAGGCAGGCGTCACGGTCCTGAACGTGGTGCCGATGGCGGCCACCGCCGCCGAGCGCATCAAGCTGATCGAACAGCTGCGCGAACTGGTCTGAGAAAGGGCGCTGCCGCCGTCGTCGGGTGCGACGGCGGCAGCGGCACGGGTCATCTCTGGCGGAGCGCCGCCAGCGCGGCATCGAGCGTCGAATGCAGCGCGAACACCTGATCGAGGCTGGTCATCTTCAGCTGCCTGCTGGTCGCCGGGCCCTCGGCCACGACGGCGATCGCGGTGGTCGAGCCCGCGCGCTGGTGGGCCGCCACAAGCGTCGCCATGCCCGCCGAGGCGAGGAAGCTGACCGAGGTGAGGTCGATGATCAGCGCCGCGGGCTTGCCGCTGAGGATGGCATCGATCGCGTTCTCCAGCGCGGGGGCTGTCGCCAGATCGACCTCGCCGGCCACCGTCAGCACCGTCGCGCCGTCGTGCGCCGCGACCGTGGTGGTCATCGTGTCCGCGAGGGGATACGCGTCTCCGGAAGTATTGGTCACCCCACCACCCCACACAAATAGCAGAGAATCCGCAACCTCCGAGTGTTCACAGACTCGAACAATACCTCCGGGATCGGAACCGAGCGGAGGCCGCGCAGGGTGCGGTGCCCCGGATGACGCTGGTCACGGGGGAGAGCGGATCCCGCCCCGCGGGTCGGCCGGGTACCGCATCCGTGAGCGGCGCGAGGCCATCGGCCGGAGTGGCCCCGGGGTTGCCGGGCCCCGCACCGCTGCGCAGTCGTCAGATATTCAGGGGAGCTGTCGGTGGGAAGGTGACCGGCAACTCGGTCAGTGCCCGGTGGAAGGGGCCCGGCCGCCAGTCGGGTGTCCGGTTCGGCAGGTTCAGTTCGATTTCCGGCAGCGCGTCGAGGAGCTGGTCGATGGCCTCTTGCGCGATGAGATAGGCCAGCGGCCGCGCCGGGCAGGCGTGCGGGCCGAGGCCCCAGGCGAGGTGGGATCGGTTGCCGGTCAGGTCGCCGGTGCGGATCGCGGGATCGTTGTTGCACGCGGCCATGCTGATGACGACGGGCTGGTGGGCGGGCAGCCACACGTCGTCGATCAGGATCGGGTGGCGAGGGTAGGTGATCAGCAGGTTCGCCAAAGGCGGGTCGTCGAACAACACCGAATCGATGGCGTCGCGCGACGACAGGTTTCCGCCGAGGATGCTGTCGCCGAAGCGCTCGTCGGTGAGGATCAGCAGCAGAGTGTTGGTGACCAGATTCAGCTGGAACTCGATCCCGGTGCCGTAGACCTGAGACACGTGGTGCGACGCCTCGACGTCGTCCAGCCGAGCGGGATGACGGAGCAGTGCCGAGGTGATGTCGTGCTGGGGTTCGGCACGCTTGAGCGCCACCAGGCTCATCAGCGCCTCCCCCAGCATCTGATTGCCCTTCTCGGCGTCGACACCCTCGAGGAGGGCGGCCGTGCCGGCGGCGACCTGCGCCCCGATCTCCGGCGGGCAGCCGAGCAGATAGTTCACCACTTCGAACACCAGCGGGAACACATACTGGCGGATCAGCTCGGCGGACCCGTCTCGGCAGAACGAGTTGATCAGCGGGATGGCGAGTCCCTCCACGATGTTGTGCAGGGCGTACAGGTCGACCTCATCGATGCTCGCGGTGATAGCCGATCGATAACGGGTGAAGTCGGTCCCGGTGCTGCGACTGGCCATGGGCCGCCACTCCAGCAGGGGGAGGATGGGGCAGTCCGCGGGAACGTTCTTCTGCCAGGCGCGCGGGTCGGCGGGGAAGTGCTCGGGATCGTTGAGGATCCGCACCGCGGTGGCGTAGCCGATCACCAAGGTGGCCGGTACGCCGGGCGAGAGCTCCACCGGGGCCAAAGACCCGTAACGCTTGCGCATCTCGCGATACGCGCGGTGCGGGTCGGCCGCGAACTCGGGCGAGTACATGGGCACCCGCGGGTCGTCGGAATCGGTCGGCGCGCCGTGGAGGACCGGGCACGACCGAGTCGGAGCGTCAGATTGCGGCGTACTCAAAAGAGCGAACTCCAAACTGTCGGTGCTGCGCTATCTACTGCTGAAATACCGCTTCCCGCCGAGACACTGGACGGAAGCGAGCTGCCGGGCTGCGCCGGAACCGGTCGATGGTATAGCGAGCGTGGACCGGGATCGACAGCGCATCGGCAAACAAGTTTCGCGGCGCGCGGCCGGACTCACCCGGCCGCGACGCCACGATGGCAGGGGCGCCGTCGGCGTCAGACGCCGAGGGCCTGCAGTGAATCATGATCGTCGATGGCCGTCGTGATTCGTCTCAACAACGTCAGGCAGGTCTCCACCGGCTGCATCTCGGGTTGATACACCGCCCTGCCGATCGTGAAAGCCCAAGCCGCGTAGGCGAACATGGATTGTTGCCGGTACGCCAGCCATGCCTCGTCGAACGACGGCGCACGACCGTCGAGGGTTCCGAGTTCGTCCAAGTAGGCCGCCAGCAGCTCGCGATCCCACGCGCGCCGGTCCTCCGGCTCGCAACCCGAGTTGACGGTGTAGGCGAAATCGTGCGCCCAACCGCCGCGCATCACCACCTGCCAGTCGACGAATCCCATCCGGCCGGTCGCGGTTCGATACGTTTGCCCGATGTGCGGGTCACCGTGCAGCAGCGTCTGGGGCAGCTCGTTCGTCGCCTTGTCGATCGCCCGCTCGACACCGGCCCACAGCCTGTCCGCTCGACCGTGCAAGGACTCGGGCACCACCTCTTCCGCACGGCGCAGCCCGACTTCGCACCGCTTCTTCATATCGATGGCGGCGAGGTATGCCTGGAGCGCCTCGGTCGTGGACTTGAGATCCGCGATCGACGGGTGACTCCAGAAGGTGCGATGAAGCCGGGCGAGATTGCGCACCAGATCTTCGATCTGATCCCGAGCGACCGGAGCGGTCGGCTCGATGAACTGTGCGCCACGGGTCGCGACGATGTCTTCCATCAAGGCGATCGATCGCCACGATCCCTGGTCGGCCGCGCCCCAGTAACCGATCGGAGCTTCGATATCGGCCTGGGGACGGAAGTCTCGGAAGAAGCGGGTCTCGCCGTCGATCATCTTTCCCCCGCCGAGCAGGATGCGCTGCGAGAAGGCTGTCGTCGTCTTCGCGAAGAGGTCCGTCGGCAAGCCCGCCCGCTGGCCCGCGTCGTTGTAGTCGACGCGTATCGCGACCCTGGTGGATGTTCCGCGGCTGCCGTTCGAGGTTTCGAACGAGAGCACCTCCGCCTCCGGGACATCGCGGCACAGGACGGCCGTCAGCCACTGCGGGGTCAGCGTCTCACCGGACACCGGGACGTCCTCGGCGCCCCGCGGCCTCGGCCGAAACATCTTCTCGCCGATGATGTGAGCACCGACCGTGACCGACCGTCCGAGCAACCAGAGCTTGTGGTTCATTCGCTTGCCTCGATTCCGGAGTACGACATGACCGCCCACGAGCAGCCGGATCTCCGGCGCACGGGACCGCAGGACAGTAACGCATTCCGGAAGGGCTGTACCGCACCGTGTTTGCCGATGGCGGTGGGCCGGACGACCGCCCCGGCCCGGCGGCAGTCCCGCATGGCACAGTCACCGCCCGGTTCACGCACCCGCATCGGCGCCCGGCCGACCTCGGCGCCCGGGCCGCAGTGGAACCGGCATCCGGATCGGTGTCCGACCACGCCGGCGGGCGATCCGCCGCTCCCATGCCGGCAGTGCAGCTCCTGTGCCGGGCAGGCCGCCATGACGTCGGCAGGATTCCCTCTGCCGCCCGGTCGGCGGGTGCCAGTTGGCTGGGCGGCGGTCGGCGCGGGTGGCCCGACGGTCGCCAGGCCCAGGACGAGTGTCCGCGGCTCCGGTTTACCGCCGAGGCCGGCGCACGCCGTAGGGGCGGGTATGTTCGCCCGCGCCGCGAAAACCCGGCGCGGGTGGCTCGTGTCAGCAATCTGTGAGGAAACTTCTGTGGCAGGGTGTCCGGCTGTGCAGACAATCCTGATCACGGGGGCGACATCGGGTATCGGTCTCGAATCGGCTCGACAGCTGGCGGCGCAGGGCCACCGGCTCGTCTTGGCCGGGCGCGCTCCGCGCAAGCTCGCCGAGGCGGCGGAGCTGGTGCGGCGCGCAGGGGCGGCGGGCGTCGACACACTGGAGTGCGATTTCGCGTCTCAGTCGTCGGTCCGGCAGCTGGCGAAGGAGGTGCTGGCCGGATACGACCGGTTGGATGTGCTGGCCAACAACGCGGGCGGCTACCACGAGACCCGGACGGAGACCGTGGACGGCATCGAGGCCACGTTCGCGGTCAACCATCTCGGGGGTTTCCTGCTCACCGAACTGCTGACGGATCTGCTGGTGCGTAGCGCCCCGTCCCGCATCGTGTTCACCGCGTCGGTGATGCAATACGGCGCCACCATGGATCTCACGGATCTCGAGTTCCGGCATGGATATTCGGGAGAGAAGGCGTACAGCCGCTCCAAGCTGGCGAATGTCCTCTACGCCCGGGCGCTGGCGCGGCGCCTGGAGGGCACCGGAGTGACCGTCAACGCGTTCCATCCCGGTGCCGTGGCAACCGGCATCTGGGATTCCATGCCGTGGTTCGCGCAACCGTTCGTCGCGCTGGCCAAGCGATTGTTCATGATCTCCGCCGAGGAGGGCGCCCGAGCGCTGACGTACCTGGCCACCGATCCCGGAGTCGCCACGGTCAGCGGCTGCTACTTCCAGAAGAACCGCATCAAGACCCCGTCGCGTCTGGCGCAGGACGACGCGCTCGGACAGCAGCTGTGTGATGTCAGCGCGAGCATGGTCGGGCTGACCGGGTAGGCGCACGCACCACCCGCGATAGCGTAGTCGCGCCGCACAACACGACCATTGTCGCCGACCGAAGCGGAGAGCAGGGGACCATGCTTCGTACTCGTTTCGAGTCGATCGGCGCGGGAATCTTCTGTTACGCACCGTCTTTCGCGCTCATGCTGGGTCCGGTGCACGCCTACCTGCACGCACTGGACGGGAGCCTCGACACCGGTTGCATCATGATCTTCCTGGCAGTGGACGGGGCGTCGGCAGCATGTATCGCCTCCAACCCGCGGCAGGCGTCGGCGCCGGACGGCATCAGCCGGGCCGCGCGCGGGACACCCGCACGTTCCGGTGCCGAGCCGCATGCGCGCCCGACGGTAGCGCGCGTGGCCTCACGACTCCTCGATGTCCGGCGTCGGTGCGATCGTCGCCCCGGCCGACAGCAGTCTCCGCGCCAGCGCGCGGCTTCGTGCCCCGAGTTCGGGAGGCTCGAGTATCTCGAAGTCGTGCCCCAGCAGCGCCATGTGCATGAGTACGAAGTCGAGGCTGTCGCCGGCGCCGCTGCGGACCTCGCACCGGTCGCTGCCGCGCGGTCGTACGACGGCCGCCGAGGCCGGGATCTGCGCGCGCACCGTGTCGGCGGAGGCGTGCACCAGGAACCGGGCCCGCTTCGGATACACCCGGCTCGCTACACCTTCCTGCACGTACGCCACCGCTTCGGGCGCGGCGCGCGGACGGAAGCGCCACGTGCGTGCCGACACGTCGGTCATCCGGTCGACGCGGAAGCTGCGCCAGTCGTCGCGATCGAGGTCGAAGGCCAGCAGATACCAGCGCCGCTCCGAGGCGACCAGACGGTAGGGCTCGACCCGACGCCGTCGCACCGCGCTCCCGGCGGGGTAGCCGAACGTCGCCTCGACCTCGTCGCGGCAGGCTCTGGCCAGGGCCATGAGGACATCGGGATCGACCGGCGTGCGCCCTGCGCCGAAGGACTCCACCGCGCCGGAGAGGGCGTGCACTTCGTGCCGCAACCGGGTGGGCAGGACCCGGTCCAGCTTGGCCAGCGCCCGGAGTGCGGCGTCGCCCGCGCCCGCGACCGCGCCACCCGCGCCCAGCAGCAGCGAGACCGCGGTGACGATCGCTTCCTCGTCGTCGAGGAGCAGGGGCGGCAGGTCCTGCCCGGGGCCGAGGCGGTAGCCGCCGCCGACTCCTTGACAGGCATGCACGGGATAGCCGAGCGCGCGCAGGCGCTCGACGTCGCGTCGCACCGTGCGCGGTGTGACCCCGAGCCGGTCGGCGAGCTCGGGACCGGTCCAGACCTGGCGTTGCTGCAGCAGTCCGAGCAGGGTGAGCACCCGTTCCGTCGTGCCCCGCTCCTCGCCGCCCGCCGCGCCCATGTCGTTCAGCCTGCCAGAAATAGCGGACCGATTCTGTCCGCCGGCTGTGCCAGGGTGACGGCATGGACATAGACCAGCTCGACTGGAACGGGACGCTGCGCGAGCAGTGGGAGGCGCACTGGAACCGTCAGCTGCGCGACCGGCTCCACGGCCTCACCGACGACGAGTACTTCTGGGAGCCGGCGCCGGACACCTGGAGCGTGCGGCCGCGCGGCAGCTCGATGGCACCGATGCAGGCCGGGGCCGGGGACTTCACGATCGACTACGCCTTCCCGACGCCGGTGCCCTCGCCGTTCACCACGATCGCCTGGCGACTCGGTCACGTCATCGTCGGCGTGCTGGCCGTGCGCAACGCGGCCCACTTCGGCGCCCCCGCCGCGTCGTACGAGACCTGGGAGTACGCCGGTGACGCGGCCACCGCTCTCGACCAGCTCGAGCGCCAGCTCGACGCCTGGCTGGCCGGAGTACGCGGTCTCGGGGAGGACGGACTCCGCGTCCCGATCGGACCGAAGGAGCCCTTCCCCGAGGCTCCGATGGCCGACCTGGTGCTGCACATCCACCGCGAACTGATCCATCACCTGTCCGAGGTCTGTCTGCTGCGCGACCTCTACCTGCACACCGGGCGCCGCCAGTAGACCCGCGCGAATCCGGCCGTTCGGAGCGAAGGTGTCCGCTCGGTTCAGCGGTGCGCTGCGCGATGGGCGCCGCTCTGCGATGCCACGATGCGCACGAGATCGCCCAGTGCGATCTCCACGTCGGTCAGGTGCAGGCCCCACGTGGCGTCCGGGACGGGATTCAACTGAGGGCTGCCCGGTTCCGGAGTCGCCAGCAGTGCCGTCGCGCCGCCGTCGCGCACGCATTGGAGCCGGTACTGCTCGGCGGGAGTCAGCCACGGGGTCGGCGCGGCGACGGCGGACGGCCCGTGGCGCAGGGCTACTTCGACGCCGAGGGGGCTGGGCACCGGGCCTGTGCGGAGTACGGTCGTCGCGACCCGTGCTTCGTTGCGGCTCAGCGAAGCCGGATTCGTGCAGGCTATCTCGTAGTCCGGACCGTACGCCCGCGGCAGCGGCTCCGGGGTCGTCGGGTTGCGGCCGAATCGGCTGTCCGGCGGCGGGGTCGCGCCGAAGGTCTGCCACGCGAGCACGCATTGCGTCTGAACCTCGCTGCGGCACAGTGGCAGATACCGGAAGTCGCCGCCGACGTCACCGTTCTTCGGCACCACCACATTGCCGCCGAGCAGGATCGCCGACAGGATCCGGTCGCGTACCGCCTGCTGCGGTTCGATCTCCTCGCGGATCAATTGACGCAGCATGCGCGCACCCTGTGAATGCCCGATCAGCACGACCGGCCTTCGGCTCTCGCGCTCCGCGAGGAACTGCCGCCACGCCCGCAGCACGTCCGCATAGGCGATCCGCGCCATCTCCGCGCGCTGCTCGGGGGTGTAGGCCCGCTCGGTCGCCAGCGCGGTCAGGGTCCGCTGCCGGTACACCGGCGCGAAGACCTGACAGACCTGCGAGAATCGGGCGGCCTGTTGTTCCGCGACGACCCGCACCTCCGGCGTCACCGAGGTGTCGGAATTGGGCGTCGGCTCCGAGGACACCGTCGGATAGACGTAGAAGCAGTCCACGCCGGAATCCGCGGTGACAGTGGGGTCTTCGCGCGCATCGGGCTGCCCGGCCCGTCGCACTGTCGTCGCCGAGCTCCCTCGGCACGGATCATCCGCTCGATCCGGCCGGCACAACCACACGACTCCGGCGTCGTCGAGCGGGTCCGCCGCCGCGGTCACCGACGAACCCGCCACCAGCCCGGCTCCGCATACGACGGCCGCAACCGTCCGTCGCAACCGACTCTTCCGCATCGCGCATACCTCACTGCTTCCGCCCGGCCGCCGACGCCGAACCGAATCGGGCGCCTGGGCTGGCGTCAGCCTAGCGGCCAACGCGCGCACCGGGACCTCGATCGCTCATCCTCGCGGCGCCCCGGCGCGGGGATGGCCCCGCACGAGCTGGGCAAGGCGGTCCCACGCCGGAGAGGAAACCCCGGGCAAGGACTGCGCGGCCAATCGAGCTACGGCGGGGTCGGCGACCGGACCGGTCTCGGAACGGTTGTGACGGTTCGCGAACCAGCTCCGGGTGCGGTCGGCGAGAGCGGGAAGACGGGGATCGTCGGGTGACCAGTCGTAGGCGGTGTCATGGTCGAGATAGAGAGCGCGGAACTCGGGATCGTTGATGAGTTCCCGTTTTTCGGTGAGCCATTTGGCGGCGTCCTCCGGTGAGGCCGTCCGCAGGAGAATCCAGCCGTCCCGTTCGAGGCGTATCTGACGCTCGCTGACGCCGAGCGTGCGCAGATCGTCGAGATAGTCGGCGGCTTCCGGGGAAACGAACAGCCGGTCGCCGCCGCGCAGCTGGGCGAGTTGGTCGCGAGTTCGCCGCAGCCGCGCGATGCGCTCCTCGAGGTCGCGGTCCAACTCGGCGACGACCGCGGTGAGCGCGTCCGGATCGGCCTCGAGGACGTCCTTGACGCGGGCCAGCGGTACGCCCGCGTCCGCGAGCAGCCTGATCTTGACGAGATCGACGGCGTCGCCGGCGGTGTAGCGCCGGTAGCCGGACGAGTCGCGATCGGGCTCGGCGAGCAGACCGCGCTCGTGGTAGTGGCGAATGGCTTTGATGGTCACTCCGGCGTATTCCGCCAGCCGGCCGATCGTGATCATGCGGACATCCTTTCACTCGGCGCGGGAACGGTCAGGCCCGCCGGGCCAGGCGGCCACCGCCGTTGCGGAAACTCGCTCGGCCGTCGCGGATGTCGTGGTAGGAGACGAGCAGCAGCCGCAGGTATCCGTCGAAGGTCTCCAGCGGGTAGCCGGCGGGCGCGAAGAGCCCGGGCCGGATCGGCACGTAGCGCTGTGGCGGGGCAGTGGTCGCGCCGCCCGCGAATTCGGTGAAGATGCGTGCCTGCGCTGCGTCCGCCGGTTCGTAGGTCACCCTCTCCTCGAGGTGGCCGTCGACCACGCTGACATCGACGCGCAGCTGATCGGAACGGTAGGTGCCCACGTAAGGGGTGAGATCGATGTCCTGCGCGGTATCGGTGACCAGAGCGGGGATCCGGACGCCGAGGTGCTCGCTCAACAGCCATCGCAGGATCTCGTCGTGCAGCATGATCGCGTCCGGCGTGTTGCCGAACGCGGTGAACACCAGGTCGTGGCCGGGCACGACGCACAGGATGGACACGCCGCCGGGCGACGCGCCCGACATCGCGAGAACGGTCGTGTCGCCGAACGGGTAGCGCACCCAGCCCAGACCCATCGGCGGGACGTTCGGTGTGGCCATGTCGTGGGAGACCTGCTGCATCAGCGCGGTCGACGCGGGCGACAGGACGCGCGTGCCGGAAGGGGACACACCACCCGCGAGGTGAGTGCGTCCGAAGGCGAGCAGATCGGCGACGGTGCCGATCGGCGTCCCTCCGGCCGGCCCCCAGGTGTCGGGCAGCGTGAACATGCCCGTGGGCTCGACCGCCATGGTGTCCGGATCCAGGAAGTGGCCGACCGCGGTGCTGCGCAGGATGGCCTGCGCGGCGGACGTAGTGGAATTCGTCATGCCGACGGGGGTATAGAGGTCGCGCGCGAGCAGATCGGGGAAGGACAGGCCGGTCACCACTTCCAGCAGGCGTCCCGCGACGATCATGCCGCCGTTGGAGTAGCTGAGCTGCTCTCCGGGTTCGAACAGGCTGCCGCAATGGTGCGCGAGGCCGTCGATATAGCTCTCGAGCGCGTCGCGTCCTTCGGCTTCGGGGAAGAAGAGGTCGGCATCGATGCCGTTGGTGTGCGAGATCAGGTGCCGGACCAGGATCTTGTCCGCCGCACCGGGCTCGGTCAGGGCGAATGCGGGCAGATACCGCACCACCGGCGCGTCGAGGTCGAGGACGCCGCGCTCGACCTGCTGGAGCACCAGTGTGGTGGTCAGTACCTTGGTCACCGAGCCGAACAGGAACCCGGTGTCGTCGAGCATGGGTGCGCCGGTGGCGGCGTTGGCGGCGCCGTGGGCGACGACGATCTGCTCGCCGCCGTGATAGATCCCGGCGACGAATCCGGGGATACCGTTCGCCGCGCAGTGGGCGGCGACCTGCTCGCGGAGCCGGGGTTCGATGGTGCGTAGTGCGTTGTGGTTCATGCCGACCACCGTCCGACCTCGACCTAGGGGCAAGGTCAAGCCCGCGAGCGAGATTCGCGTCCGACCGTCTTGCGCCGGGGCGTCACGGGGACCTTCGGCGGACCACGACAGCACACCCGGATCAGCTTCGTAAATGAGAGAATCGCCATCAACATGATGGCACCATGGAGTAGGTGATGCGACCCGATGGCCTGCTCATTTCAAGATGTTCAGGCCGTATCCGCCGACAACCCTTCCGTTCTCATGAGAATAATGACTAACATATTGCTCGGATCCCTTGACTGATCCGCGCGGCTGGACACCTGCCTGTCGGCAGGGGCGCCGGTCGATGCGCGGCGGCGTGGATCGAAGCGAAAGGATGCATCGACGCATGCTCAAGAGACTCGACCGAATACTCGGCTACGAGATGAAGGTCTCCGAGTTCCTCGGCACCCTCATCATCATCGGCGTCCCCTACGGGTTGGCCGGGGTGGTCTGGACGCTGACGCACACCAGCCATCTGCGCGACATGCACGGCATCGATCTGGTGATCTCGTTCCTGGGATCCATCGTGTGCTGGCCGGTGCTCACCTTCTCGAATGTGTGCATGACCTGATGATGGCGCTGGTGTGGCTCATCGACGTTGTTGTGATCGTGGTGAAGATCCTCGGTGGGCGGATGCGGGTGAACCCGGTGCTTCGTGCCGGATTGTGGGTGGCCGTGCTGAGCCTGTTCCTGGTCGGCTGCGCGGTGCTCGTAGCGCTCGTGGTGCTACTGCAGCGGTGGCTGGAAGATCTCGCCTAGCTGCCGACCCTGGTCCGTAAAGATTGGAATGATTAGTTACTTACAGACTCTGAGGTCTAGTCTGTCAAGGGGTTCTTACCCCTCGTATGACTGATATACGCACTTCGAGGACTGTGGAGCGGTGAGATCCGGCGGTTGGCGCGGCTTCGCCGACTCGACGAATCAGAAGAAATAGTCAATCACTTGTCTCTTGTATGACGTCTGTGAGTTGTGCAACACTGCAACACGCTCCGCGCCATCGAAGGGGCGGCCGCTGGCGCGGCGGACGGAAATCGAAAGGAACGGCCACCAGTGACTGCCTCGCTGCGAACGCCGGCCGACAAGCAACCGCCACCGGAACCGGGCGAACTCGAGAAGATGGTCGCCGGCGCTTCGGGGTTGTGGCGGCGCCACCCCCAGCGCTCACTGGAAACCCTGGGCCGGCAGGTCACTTTGGGCCGCGAAGCGATCGTCCAGCTCTTCGTCTCCCTGGTGCGTGGACGCTTTCCCTACCAGGAGTTCATCAAGCAGTGCGCCTTCATGGCCAATGTGTCGGCGGCGCCGACCGTGTTCGTGGCCATCCCGATCGCCGTCGTGGTCTCCATCCAGGTCGGCGCTCTGGTGAATCAAGTGGGCGCAACGACGTTCATCGGCGCGGTCGCGGGATTGGGCATCATCCGCCAAGGGGCTCCCCTCGTGTCGGCTCTGATGGTGGCCGGTGCGGTCGGCTCGGCGATCTGCGCCGATCTGGGATCGCGGACCATCCGGGAGGAGATCGACGCGATGATGGTGATGGGTGTCGACCCGGTGCGCCGCCTGGTCGCGCCCCGGCTCGCGGCGGCGGTGCTGGTCAGCGTCTTGCTCTGCGGTTTCGTCGTCTTCGTCGGATTCGCGACCGCGTACATGTTCAACGTGTACGCGCAGTCCGGGACGCCGGGCTCGTTCATCAGCTCGTTCGCCTCCTTCGCGGTGGCGAACGACTTGATCATCGCGTTGGTCAAGGCCGCGATCTTCGGTGTGCTCACCGCGGTGATCGCCTGTGACATCGGCTTGCACGCGCACGGCGGGCCGGGCGGTGTCGCGAACGCGGTCAACTCGGCGGTGGTCAGCTCGGCGCTGATGTTGTTCGCCACCAACATCATCCTCACCCAGCTGTACAACACCTTGTTTCCGGCGAAGGTGGTGTGAGGATGGCGAGCACCTACACACCCCCGGCGCTGAAACCGCTGCGCAGTGTCGGGAAAGCCGCGCTGGCGCCGGTGCACGCCAACCAGCGCCTCGGGCATCAGGCCATCACGTTCTTCCAGGCGCTGGCCGCCATCCCGTTCGTCCTGCGGCACTACCGCCGTGAGGTGTCGCGGCTGACGGCCGACGTCGGCTGGGGCAACGGCTCGCTCATCGTCGGCGGCGGCACGATCGGCGTCGTCGTGATCCTGTGCGCGTTCGGCGGCATCATCGTGGGGATGGAGTCGTTCACGGCGCTGAACCTCCTCACCATGTCTCCGCTCACCGGCGCGATCTCCGGCTTCGCCACCACGAGGGAACTCGCGCCGATCCTGGCGACCTTGGCCTTCGCGATCCAAGCGGGATGCCGGTTCACCGCGCAACTGGGCGCGATGCGCATCTCCGAGGAGATCGATGCGCTGGAATCCATCGCCATCCGCCCGCTTCCGTACCTGATCAGCACCCGCATGATCGCCTCGACCCTGACCATCATCCCGCTGTACAGCATCGGTCTCGCCACCGCGTATCTGACCACCAAGATCACGGTGCTGTTCTTGGGCGGAACGGCGGCAGGCACCTACGACCACTATTTCTTCCAGTTCCTGATCGGCACGGACGTCTTCTTCTCCCTGCTCAAAGTGGTGGTGTTCGTGATGCTGTCGACGTTCATCCAGTGCTACTACGGCTATGTGGCCACCGGTGGTCCGGAAGGCGTCGGTGTCGCGGCCGGGCGGGCCATCAAGATGGTGATCGTCGTGATGGTCTTCGCGAATCTCTTTCTGACCTTGACCATCTGGGGCATCGATCCCGGATTCCGGATTTCGGGGTAGGGCCGACGATGATTCTGGACCCCAGCGGCCGCGGACCGAGCGCCCGACAGCTGACCCTCGCCGGACTGGCGGTGCTGACCGCGATCGCGGTGCTGCTGTACCTGCTGGCGCTGCGCTACACCGGCTACTTCGAGGACAAGGTCCCGGTGACCGTGGTGCTCACCAGCACCGGCGACGGTCTGCCCGGCCGGGCGGACGTCAAGTTCCGGGGCATGGTCGTCGGCCGGGTGGCCGCGGTGGACGTGGTGGCGCGCGGCGCCAGACAGCAAGCGCGCGTGGATCTGAAACCGGGTGTGGCCACGACGATTCCGGTGAACGTGACCGCCAGGGTGATTCCGAACAACCTGTTCGGCGTCACGGCGATCGAACTCGTCGACAACGGGCCGGAACCGAAGACGCTGCGCGCCGGTGCGACCATCCCGGAGGACACCGGCAGCGAGACGGTGGCGTTGCAGACCACGTTGAACGTCCTGCGCAACGTCCTCGACAACATCCAGCCCGAGAAATTGGGCCGGGTGCTGGCCACCCTCGCGGCGGCGCTCGATCCCGGGGCCCGCGCACCCGGCTCGACGGTGGAGCGCCTGGACAACTGGCTCACGGAGATCCGGGCGACACCCGGCGTCGACCGGCTGCTCGGAGATCTCGGGCGGGCGTCGATCGCGTTGAGCCAGTCGGCTCCCGAGTTGGTCGGAGTGCTGTCGGAGTCGGTGACCACGGCACGGACCCTGGCCGAACGACGATCGAGACTCATCGATCTGCTGGCCACCGGCAACGCGACGGTCGATACGGTCAACGCGCTGTTCGCCCGCAATCCGGACGCGGGCAAGTTCCTCGTCGCCGGACTGGACGATCTGTTCGGCGGCTTGGCCGAGGACCCGGAAGCCATTCCCTACACCGCCGCCAACCTGAACGTGGCGCTGCAACGGCTGGCCACCACATTCCACTACGGCCCGGCCAAACAGATGGTGTGGAAGATGGACGTGTCGTTCACGCCGTTCCAGCAGTACACGGCGAAGGACTGCCCGCACTACGGCGATCAATACGGCCCCCGCTGCGGCGGCGCCACGGTACCCCAGGTGGCGCCGGAGCAGAACTACCCACCGCAGCTGATACCGAAGTGGCTGGATGCGGCCGGGCCGGCGCCGGTACCGGTCGCGCCCGCGCCGCTGGGCGCGATGGGCCTGGTGCGCCCAGGGCTGCCGGCGATTCCCGGACTGCCCTTCCTCCCGGGGCTGCCGTCCATCCCGGGCCTGTCGCCGCCACCGGATGCCGTCGCGCCGACGGAGCCCGGCACGCAGCCCCTCGGTGCCGAGGGGCAGCCGATCGCGCTGCGCGGACCCGATGCTGTGGCGGCGATCCTGGGAACGCGACCCACCGTGGCGCAGTACCTGCTGCTGAGCCCGGTGCTGGCGGGCGGATCGGTGAGCGTGGCCGCGCACGACGAAGGGCCGGGCAAATGAAATCGGCCAAGGCGCTGGCGGGCTTCAGCTTCTTCGCGGTGGTGGCCGTCGCGCTCACCTTCACCATCTGGTCCACCCTGCAACGGTCGGTCGAGGGGGACACCCACCGCTATTCGGCGATCTTCTCCGATGTGCTCGGCCTGCGCGTCGGGGACGACGTGCGCATGGCGGGCGTGCGGGTCGGGCGGGTGGACAAGATCGACTTCACCGACGGCTACCGCGCCAGGGTCGATTTCCGGATCGATGAACGCCAGCATCTCACCACCACGACGAAGGCGCTGGTGCGCTACCAGAATCTGATCGGTCAGCGCTATATCGCCCTGGCGCCGGGCAAGGAAGCGGGCGCCGTCGTGGAAGCCGGGGCGCAGATCCCGCTGGAGCGCACCGAGCCCTCGTTCGACGTGTCCGCGCTGCTGTCCGGATTCGAACCGCTGTTCAGCGTGCTGCAACCCGATCAAGTCAATTCCCTGTCCGAGACGTTGATCCAGGCGCTGCAGGGCAATCAGGTGTCGCTGCGCAGTCTCATCGTGCAGGCCTCCGAACTCGCGGGCACCTTCGGGCAGCGCGACGAGATCCTGGGGGAGGTGCTGGGCAATCTCAGTTCGGTGATCAGCGGTCTGGCCCACCGCAGCGGCGAGCTGGAGACGTTGCTCACGCAGGCCAGGGCGCTGGTCGAGGCCCTCTATTCGCAAGGAGAGAGTTTGAAGCACTCGGTCGACCGGGTGGCCGACACGACCGACTCGCTGACCCAGTTGATCATGCAGGTCAAACCGGGCCTGGCGGCGGCGCAGCAGGACGCCACAACGGGTGTCGCGTTGTTGCTGCTCAACGGCGCGTCCCTGGATCGGGCCGCGGTCGAATTGCCCGCCGTCCTCAATGGAGTCGCCCGCTTCACCAGCAACGGCGCCTACGGCAACGCCTACCTGTGCGGCCTCGACGTGTCCTTGTGGGGCGTGCTCTTGCCGCCGGGTCTGTTCTCCCAGGTGGGCGGCAATTCGCATTCGGAGGTGTGCCGATGACCAGGCGCCTTCCGGCTCCGGGATTCCTGCGGAATCGGTACCTGCGGCTCGGCTTGATCGCGGCCGCCACAGTGGCCGCGCTACTGATCGGGTCGAGTGTCCTGACCCAGGCGCGTCTGGGCGACAAGACGATTCACGCCGAATTCGCCCAGGCCGCCGGTCTCCGTCCCGGCGCGACGGTCGACGTCTCCGGGATCGAAGTCGGCGAGGTGCACTCCGTGCGCCTCGACGGCACCACAGTGCTGGTGGACCTGAAGGTTCGCCGCGATCTTCGGTTGGGCGCGGACGCGCGCGCGGCGATCAAGATGTCGACCATCCTCGGCCGACTGCACGTGGACTTGCTACCCGGCGATGGAAACGGCCTGCCGGGCAATCGCATTCGCCTCGAGAACACCTCGGTGCCGTACAACCTCAGCAAGGTCATCCAGGACCCGAAGTACAAGAACTCCTTCGAACGCATCGAACGCCTCGACCCGCAGAAACTGCGTCAGGCACTGGACCTGGTCGACCAGCAGCTGGGGGATTCACCGCAGCTGGCGGTCCAAGCGCTCGACAGCATCGGCGCCCTCGCCAAAGTGGTCACCGATCGTCGGGAGGAGGTGGACGCACTGCTGAAGAGCATGGACCAGGTGTCCCAGCTCGTCTCCGACAATCAGAACAGCGTGCTGCTGTTGCTGACCCGCGGCGAAGCGATCGGCACCGCGGTGCGGCAGCGGCAGGATCTGCTGAAGCAGCTGCTCGACAACGTCGCGGCCCTGTCGCGACTGCTGCAGGAGATGGGGGTGGAGAACAACGGTCGGCTCGCGCCCCTGATCCACGATCTGAACACCATGTCGGAGGGGCTGGAGAAGAACAGGGACAACCTGGACCGGCTCTACGAGAACATGCCGATCGCGTTGCGGCAGTTCAACAACGCCGTCGGCAACGGGCCGTACGGCGACGTGTGGGCACCATGGTTCTTCCCGGACAACTGGCTGTGTTTCGCGCGAGCCGTACAGGGGTGCAACTGATGAGAACACGACGATTCGCCCAGGTCGGTGGGCTGATCGTGGCCGCGCTGGCCACCGCGAGCTGCGCGCTCGTGCCCGACAGCCTGACCGCGCTGCCGAGGCAGTATCTCGGCGAGCACATCCGCGTCAGCGCCGATTTCGAGAACGTCGCCGGGCTCTACGCGGGCAACGAGGTCGCCGTGCTCGGTGTCCCCGTCGGCCGGGTCGACACAGTGGAAGCCAAGGGCAGCTACGTCCAGGTCACGATGAGCTTGGAGCAGGGCACCAAGGTTCCGGCCGACGCCATTGCCGCCTTGGTGTCGCCGCAGCTGATCACCAACCGCCATGTCGAGCTCGCCCCGGCCTATGGCGGCGACGGGCCGATCCTCACCGACGGGATGCACATTCCGCTGTCCAGGACGCGGACACCGGTCGAACTCGACCGCATCCTGCAGAATTTCGACCAGCTCGGAGCCGCGCTCAAAGGCGACGACCAGAACGGGCCGATGGCCAGCCGGGTCTTGTTCCCGCTGCTGGACGGCAACGGCGACAAACTGCGCGCGACCTTGGACGCGCTGTCCTCGGCCTTCGAGATCACCTTCGCCAACAAGGACCAGATCTCGAACACGATCATCAAACTCAACGAGATCACCCAGATCATCGCGCAGAACGACCAGACCGTGCGCGATTTCAGCGGCCGCCTCACCGAGCTGGTGCAGCTGATGGGGGACCAGGCGCCCGGTCTGCAAGCGGTCCTGCAGCAGCTCGACCAGTTCGTCACGAATACCGGCACGCTGGTGGGGGAGAACTCCGATCAGCTCGCGGGTGCGCTGGAGCGATTCACGACCATCACCGAACAGATGCGGGCCAACTCTCGCGGCCTCACCGAGATCGTCGACGTCGGGCCGCTGCTGTTCGAGAACCTGTCCAACGCCGTCAGCCGGGAACATCAAGCGCTGCGCCTGCACGCGCTGACCGACAAGGTGCTGCTCGACAACGAGGTCCTCTCGCAGTTCTGCGAACGCATCCAGATGCGCCTCGACGGTTGCCGCACCGGAAAGATGCAGGACTTCGGGCCCGATTTCGGCCTCACCGCGGCACTTCTGGGGATATCGAAATGACCGGCACGAACCCGCTTCGGCGCGCGGCGGTGGCGGCCGCGCTGGTCGCGGCGATGAGCACCGTGACCGGCTGCAGCGTTACGGTGGCGAATCTGCCGATGCCGAAACCCGGCATCGGCGCGCCCGGCTACCCGATCCGGGCGGCCTTCCGCGACGCGCTCAACCTGCCCGATCACGCCCACGTGAAGATCGGCGGCACCGATATCGGCGTCGTCACCGCGATCAGCACGACCAATTTCATCGCGGAAGTCGAGATGCTGATCAGGGAGGACATCCTGCTGCCACGGGGCACCACCGCGGAACTGCGTCAGGCGACACCGCTGGGAGACATCTTCGTGGCGATGACCTTGCCCGAGTCCGCGCCGGGCGGGGAGAACCTGCGCGCGGGAGACGTCATCGACACCGAGCACACCTCGGCCGCGGCGTCCGTCGAGCAGTTGATGATGTCGGTCTCGATGCTGATCAACGGCGGCGGCATCAACCAGGCCGCGAAGATCACCTCCGAGCTGGACTCGATGTTCGCCGGTCGTGCGCCGCAGCTCGCGCACCTGCTCGGCGAGCTGACCAACGTCATCGCCGCGCTCAATCAGCGCACCGGGGACATCGACAACGTGCTGACCGGTCTCAACGTGCTGACCGGCGAATTGGCCCGGCGCAAAGCCGAACTCGGCGACGCCGCGGACACCTTCCCGGCGCTGCTGGCGCTGTTGGCCGAGAACAATCAGTCCATCGTCGACCTGCTCGACAAGGTCTCGACCACGATGACGGCGCTCGGTGACTTCACCGACACGACCGGGCCGCAGGCGGTCGGCCTGTTCGACAGCATCCAGCGGTTGATGGCCGGCTTCACCCAGATGGGCGACGACCTCGGCGGAACGTTGAACGGTCTGCACACCATCTACCCCTCGCTGATGGCGAGCCTGGACGGCCCCGCCCTCGCGGTCGCGGCGACGGTGTCCTACCTCAGCGTCGGCGCCTTGACCGATCCCAGCGGCAGCAGGCCGCCCGAATTCGGTGACGTCCCCGCGTTCATCGGCAGCCTGGCACAGGTGATCGAGAAGGTCATCGGCCGGCTCACCAGCCCGCCGCAGCAACCTCGGCAAGGAGGAGAGCGATGAATCCTCCGCTGTGGCAGTGGCTGGTGCGCCGCCGTATCGCGGTCGCGAACTTCGGATTGGTCGTGGTGCTGATCGTCGGCGCGGCGTATCTCGGCGCCGAAGTCCTGCGGATCAACCCATTGCCGGACAATTACGCGGTGACGGTGGAGTTGCAGTCCTCCGGCGGCTTGTCGGCGGGCAACGACGTCACCTTCCGCGGCATCAGGGTGGGCAAGGTTCGCGAAGTGAAGGTCGCGGGAAGCGGCGTCGCGGCCGTCGCCGAGATCGATTCGTCGGCGAAGATCCCGGTGGGCGGCACGGTCGCCGTCGGCCGGCTGTCGGCGGCGGGCGAGCAATACCTCGACTTCCGTCCGGATTCCGACACCGGCCCCTACCTCACCGACGGGGCGCTGGTGGAACGGTCCCAGACGACCGTCCCGGTGACGGTGCAATCGGTGCTGACCAACCTCAGCGGCTTCATCGGAGGTCTGAACCCGGACCGATTGACCGTCATCGTCGACGAGCTCGACAAGGCGCTGGCCGGTGGCCCCGACCAGCTCCGGAATATGGTGTCGGGCATCAGCCGCGCCATGGCCGGGCTGACCGATCTGCTTCCCCACACCCGGCAACTGATCGAGAACCTCGAAGTGATCGCGGAGACGACGTCGCACGCGCAGCCGGACCTCGCGACACTCACCCGCACGGGCGGGGTGTTGTTCGAACAGCTGACCGCGGCCGACCAGGAAGTACGTCATCTCCTGGACGAAGGGCCGGTACAGCTGCGCACACTCGGCGGCTTCGTGTCCCGCACCCAAGACCCCTTGACCAACCTGGTCACGAATTTCGTCGCCATCACCAAGGCCGCCAAACTGCGCGCGCCGGCGATCGCGGCGCTGTTCCCGGCCTTGCGAGTCGGGTCGGAGGCGCTGGGGATACCCGCCCACGACGACGCCTTCTACACCCTGGTGGACATCTGGCCGCGCCCTACCTGCGAGTACGACACCATCCCGGTGGTGCCCACGGACAAGATGACCGACACCAGGGTCCGGCTCTACAACTACTGCGTCACCAACGATCCCGCCCTGCAGGTGCGCGGTTCGGCGAACGCGCCACGGCCCGACATCCCGGACAACGGTTCCACCCGGCCGCCGGGCGTCGGTGGCGATGAGCTGTCCCGCCCGGTGCCCGGCAACTAGGAGATCCCATGAAGAGTGAAGACGTCGAACCGGCCGCTGAGACCGATTCGCCCGCAATGTCATCGGAAAAGCAGATCGACCCGGTGCAAGCCGGCTCCGGTGACCCGGCGGACGGGAACGGGGGCGGCGGGGCGGATACCGGCTCGGCCGCCGCGAAACCCCTTGGTCGGTGGGAGCGGCTGCGCCGTCTGCCGATCGGACGCCCCGGACCGGTGGTGCTGCGATCGGCGGCCGCGGTTCTCGTGGGCGTATCGGTGGCCTCGGCCGGCTACTGGTACATGCAGAACGACAACAGCAAGGATTTGCTGGCTGCGCAGGAAGACGCGCGCGCCGCGGCCTGCCGATACGCGCCCATCCTGGCGAACTACGACTCGAAGAACCTCGACGCGTACTTCGCCGCTGTAGGTGAAGGCGCCACCGGCGACTGGAAGAAGCAGTTCGAGTCCACCAGCACCGAACTGCGTGCGGTGCTCGGCGAGGGCCAGGTCACCTCGGCGACGCGCGACGTGCAATGCGCGATACGCGCCGGTGACGAGCACTCCGCCGAAGCGATCGTGGTCATCGGCCAGACCATCACCAGTCTCGGCACCAAGGGCAAGCCCGCGCCGGGCCAGCTGTCGATGGTGATGCGCTTGGAGAAGGTCGGGGACCGGTGGCTGGTGAACAAGGTCAACTCGCCATTGGCGCTGCCCGCACAGCCCTAGGCTAGAAGAATACGCGTACACATAATTTAGTACCGAGCACCCCGATTTTTGTAATTTAGTAGTTGTACCTTCTTGTTCCTGTCGCGAAAACCATTAGAATAGTAAGTAACATAATTGGAAGGTGACCTTCTCGGTCGTCGAACGCAGCTGGAAGGACATTCCGATGACCGCAGTCGCTCGTCAACCCGACCACGGTGTGCCGCTGGCAAAGGATCGCACCCGTATCGGTATCAGCGTCACGCATCGGCCGTTCACCAAGCGGCCGATCGAACTCACCGATGCGCTGGATTTCTGGTCCTTCGCCGGCGCCGCGGCGAACGTGGTCATGCAGATGGCGCGGCCGGGCGTCGGCTATGGCGTGGCCGAAAGCAAGGTGGAGTCCGGATCGCTGATGAAGCATCCGTGGAAACGTGCGCGGACTACCACGCAATATCTCGCGGTCGCCATACTCGGCACCGACGAAGAGCGCAAGGCGTATCGCGAGGCGGTGAATGTGGCGCACCGGCAGGTGCATTCGGCCCCGGGCGCCCCGGTGAAGTACAACGCCTTCGACCGCAATCTCCAATTGTGGGTCGCCGCCTGCCTGTACATCGGATTCGAAGACACCTACCAGCTGCTGCACGGAAGAATGAACGACGAGCAGGCCGAGGCGTTCTACACCTCGTCCTCCACCCTGGGCACCACCCTGCAGGTAACCGAGGACATGTGGCCCGCCACCCGGGCCGAATTCGACGAATATTGGAACGCCGCGTGCGAGCAAGTCGTCCTGGACGACTACGTCCGCGGCTACCTCGAAGCCTTGCTCGAGCTTCGAATGATCCACTGGTACCTGCGGCTGCCATTCCGGAAGCTGCTCCGATTCCTCACCATCGGATTCCTGGCTCCGATCTTCCGGGAGCAACTCCGGGTCGAGTGGACCGCCGCGGACCAGCGGCGTTTCGAGCATCTGTTCGTGTTCGTCTCCTTCGTCAACCGCTTCATTCCGCGCTTCGTACGCCATGGCGGATCACGCGGGCTGATGGTCGACCTGCGACGGCGCATCCGGAAGCAGAAAAACCTGATCTGAACAGTTGCTCGGTAAACCATTCGGCCACTGCGGGACTCGGATTTGGCGATTTCGCGCGCCGGCCGGTACATTCGTTCTCGTCAAGCTACCGAGCGATCGGTGGATAGGCACGAATACCCCCGAGCGAGCCCCGAACCGATGCAGACCGGTTCGGGGCTCGGTTGGTTCGGGCGGTTTTCGAACAATCCGGTCCGGTACCGGGCGATGTCACATGCGCGATCGAAGCCGCATCGCCCCGTGCTCGCGTGATCGGCCGCCTTTGCCCGGATGCGCGGCCGAACGAATCAGTCCGGCGGTTCCTGCGGCTCGTCGGTGGTCAGTTCCGGAGCTATCTCCCGGGTCGCCATCCCGCCGTGGCGGTCTTGATCGGTCGGACCAGGCCTGCCTCCCTTGGGCTCGCCCGTCTTCTCGTCGTCGGTGTCTTTCTCGCGTGCCATGACAAACCCCTTTCCGTGTCGCTTCGAACTACCCGTCCGGCCTCACTTCAATCGGCGGGCGGCCCGACCGGTGCGGCTACGCGAGGGTGATGTCGGAAGACGTGGATGTCATCATGGCCGAAATCGACTGTGATCGGACCGGGGACGCGGTCTGAGCGACGCGCTCGAGCCGAGGCTGTCGTCCTGCGGTCAACGGCGACGTTCGTGCACGGTGAGCAGCACGTGATCGAAGCGGGTGCGCGTGTGTACTCCGGCGCCGCCGAAATCGATCAGCGCCGCGACCAATTCCTCGGCCAGCGCGCGTAATTTCGTGTTCGTTTCCTGGGACCGCCAGATCAGCACGCGAAATGCCTGATCGGCCGAGATCCCGTACACCAGCATCAAGGCGCCCTTCGCCTGCTCGATCACCTCGCGTGCGGCGACCAGATCCGGCAGCGTCTCATCGATGATTTCCTGGCGTTCCTCATCGACGGTATCGGTGACATCGATATAGAAACCCGCCGTACCGACCACCGCACCGGTGGCATCACGCATCTGATCACTCACCACCAGCACGTGGCGCACCGCGCCCGCGGTATCGATGATGCGGTGGCGGCCGCTGAAAGGCAGCCCGGTCCGCACCGCCGTGGCCAGGGTGTCGGCGACCTCGGCTCGATCGTCGGGATGTTTGTGTGCCAACAGCAATTCCGTCGTCGGCGTCACCTGGCCCGGCGCGTAACCATGCAGGGCCGCGACCTCGTCCGACCATTCCCAACGTTGATCGGCGAACCAGAACTGGAAACTTCCGGTCCGCTTCGAGAGTGGGACCGTGGGCGCCGGTCCCGATGGCGCGTAGTCGTTCACCGCCTCTGCATTCCCCGCCGCCGAGCCGGTATGCGCCAGAACCGCACCGGCAGGCCGTGAACCGCCTCACGAGCCGCGCCCTCCCTTTGCGTCTCGGGTTACCTCGGCGGGGACAGATGTCCACAGCAGCAACCGGCCTGTTCGGGCACAGCCCCCGTCGGACGCGGACGGCGCATGATCGCAACCCGGCGCATCCGCCGACGGCTTCGGCGCTCATAACGCGGGTATCCGCCGCTTCGTGGTGGATACCCTGCGACGGGCGGTGAGCACGCCCCTGCTGTATTTCTTCATCCTCGGTGACATCTTGGGTGCGGGCGTCTACGTGCTGGTCGGCTCCATCGCGCGGGAATCCGGCGGCGCGGTCTGGCTGCCGCTGCTGGTGGCGCTCGGTCTCGCCTGCCTCACCGCCGGTTCCTATGCCGAGTTGGCGACCAAGTACCCGAAGGCAGGCGGCTCGGCCCACTACGCGGGCCGCGCGCTCGGGCCGGCGGCCGGATCGCTCGTAGGTTTCTGCATGCTCGCCGCCGGGGTCGTGTCGGTGGCGGCGCTGAGCAGGGCTTTCGCCGCGGACTACCTGCGCGCCCTGGTGACGTTGCCGACCGCCGTCGTCGTCGTGGTCTTCCTCACCGCGCTGGCGTTGCTCAACGTCTACGGGATCAAGGAGTCGCTGCGTGCCAACGTAGCCGCGACACTGGTCGAACTCGGCGGGCTCGTCCTCGTGATCGGACTCGGAGCGTGGGTGATCTTCCGGGGAGACGCCGACCCGGGCCGGCTCGCCGAGGTGGGGACCGCGGAACAGGGCGTTGCCGGCGCAACCCTCGCGGGCGCCGTCCTGGCCTTCTACTCCTTCGTCGGATTCGAGACCTCGGTGAACCTGGCGGAGGAAGTCGCCGAGCCGCGCAGGTCGTATCCGCGAGCGCTCTTCGGGGCGCTGCTCACCGCCGGTGGCGTGTATCTGCTGATCGGGTTGGTGGCCGGTGCGGCGGTGCCCACCGATCGGCTGGCGAATTCGAGCGGTCCGCTTCTGGAGGTGGTGCGCTCGGCGGGCGGCGTTCCGGACGAGTTGTTCGCGGTGGTCGCCTTGGTGGCCGTGGCGAACGGCGCCCTGCTCACCGGCATCATGTCCTCGCGGTTGGCCTACGGCATGGCTCGTGAGGGACTGCTGCCGCGGGCGCTGGGCCGGGTCCTGCCCGGCCGTCGGACGCCGTGGGTGGCGATCGCGGTGACAGCGGTCGTGTCGCTGCTGCTCGCACTGACCGGGGAGGTCGCCTCGCTGGCCGAGACGTTGGTGTTGTTGCTGCTGGTCGTTTTCGCGGCGGTCAATGTGTCGGTGCTGATCCTGCGGCGCGAGCCGGACGAAGCGGAGCATTTCCGCGTGCCCGTCGTGGTGCCTTGGCTGGGTCTGATCTCCTGCCTGTTCCTGTTCACCCGGATCGGCGCAGAGGTCTGGCTGCGGGGTTCCCTCCTGATCGGCATCGGAGTGTTGTTCGCGGCCGCGAACGCGGTTCGTGCCCGTCGGTCGGAGCCAGATGGCCGCAGCGCCTTCCCGTCCCGACGTGGAGCATGACGATTCGCTTTCCATCGGGCGGCGACACGACCATGTCCTTGCACCGGCATAACCTCAGTGGTACACAAAATCTATGACAGTCTAGTCAGATTTTCTTCCCGAAGAACAACGGTATCCGGGTGTGCCCGGCTGCCGGATCAACGGCGCCGCAGCGCCGATCGCAGTACGGAGATCGAATCGAACTCGCAACAGTCCCTGGAGGTACCCACGCAATGACATACCCCGCGCACGGCGGCTCTCTGCTCGGCAACGGAGCCCACGGTCACACCCCGCGGCGAGACAGGGCACTCGCGGCAGCGCATCGCGGTATCGCCGTACCGGACCGTCCCAGCGAGTGGCACCCGGGGATGCTGTGGTGGGATGCGAGCACAGTTCTGGTGACATATCCGCGGCCCGGTGGCGACGAATCCTGGAATACCGTGCCGCACCTGGTATTACCGGTCGGCCACGGGCGCCTGGCCTTCCGGATCTCGTCGCATTCGAGCGAGGCCGGGCACCTCGCGCGTGAACGCCGGGTCATCGTGCAAGCGGCGGACTGGCGAGGGGAACCGGCCCTAGGGTCGCGACAGCACCGAGGCGCCGCCGAATTGTTGCGCACCGGGCCGCTGTTCGACCGGGTCAGGACCGGTATGCAGGTGAAATACGGTAGACGGCTCGGCTTGGCCCGGCTGGCCCACCGCGTGGTCATGGGCGCGGCCCCCTACGGCGACACCGTGGTCGTCGTCACCGTGGACGACGATTGGTTCCCGGACATGTGAGCTCACCCGCCGGGGAACCGCTCTGCGCTGCCTCGCGGCATGCCCTCGGCTCTGATGCCGAGCGCGGCGAGGATTTCGCGCCAGAGTCGCCCGGCCCGGTTCGGCGGTGATCCGGCGTCTCGGGGGCAACAGGTCCACCGGCCACAGCAGAAAGAAAATCCGCTCGGACCGGACACATGCACGGAATGTTGTCCATACGATGGGGGTCGTCGTGTCGCGGAAGGCGTGACGCACCGAGGGACGACGGAGGTCGAAGTTGAAGGTCCATCTGCAGGTCAGCGGAGCGCCGCGGCAGGTCGCGACGGACGCGCGGGAACTGGCCGAGACCGGCGCCGATGGACTGTTCACCTTCGAAGGTCCGCACGACGTGTTCTTCCCGCTCGTCGTCGCGGCCGGTGCGACGTCCCTGGAACTGATGACGAACGTGGCGATCGCCGGTCCGCGCAGCCCGATGCATCTGGCGCACGCGGCGCACGACTTGCAGGTGTACAGCGAGGGTCGTTTTCGCCTGGGGTTGGGCTCGCAGATCCGCGCCCACATCGAGAAGCGCTACGGCAGCACGTGGGGTGCGCCCGCGGCGCGCACCGCGGAGAGCGTGGCGGCGGTACGGGCCATCCTCGCCGCGTGGGAAGGGAGGGCGCCGTTGAACTTCCGCGGCAAGTACTCCACGCACACCCTGATGCCGCCCACCTTCGACCCCGGCCCGAACCCGTTCGGGCCGCCGCCGGTGCTGATGGGTGCGCTCGGGCCGGTGATGACCCGCAAGGCCGCCGAGGTCGCCGACGGGCTGCTGGTGATGCCGTTCAACAGCGCGCGCCACTTCACCGAGCGCACGCTGCCCGCGCTCACCGAGGGCCTGCGCCGTTCCGGCCGGACCGCGGCCGAATTCCCGGTGATCGCGCAGGTCATGGTCGCACTCGGACGCACCGAGGAAGCTCTGGCCGCCGCGATCGGCGGTGTCGGCGCGCTGATCGCGTTCTACGGGTCCACCCCCGCCTATCGTCCCGTCCTGGAAGCCGAGGGATGGGCACAGCTGCACTCCCGGCTCAACGCGTTGTCCAAGGCGGGCGGATTCGCCGAGATGCGGTCGCTGGTGACCGACGAGATGGTGCGCACCATCGGAGTGGTCGGTACTCCGGAAGAGTGCGCGGCACAGATCCGGGCCCGCTTCGGCGCCGGGATCGAGGAGGTGTGCTGCTATTTCCCCGGCTACACGCCGGACGCGGCGGATGTCGCCGACTTGGTGGACGTGTTGCACGGGCGCCGCGACGTCATCACGCCCGGTGCGGGGCGGGGTGGCGAAGCTCGAAGGTAACGACCACAGACCAGTCGGTGAGTCCGGACGAGGCCGCGGAGTGGGATCCGCTGTCCGTCCCCGCCGCGCGGCTGCTCGATCAGCAGCTGGTCGGTACGTCGCCTTGGACGGGGATCCCCGCCGGCATCGATCCTCGCGGTGGCTCGGGACCTGCCGCGGGGTCGGTGGCATGGCGTGCACGGTATCGCCGAGCAGGGTGAGCGGGCCCACGGGCGATTGTGTCGAGGCGCACCGCCCGGAGCGTTCCGGGAAGGTGGGTGCATTCGGAGGGGATCGAGCGCACCCACCCTCGCGCCTCGGCGCCAGCTGAGCAGCGGGCACGGCCGGCGCGGGCAGCGTCGGGACTGACCGACGGAGACGAATGCGAAAACCCCCGGAAACCCCGACCCGTGACCGACCTTAACTCCCTCGGCTGTGCGATGGCGAGAGAAACCGCAATTCCCCCTTCCTGAAGCGGATTTCAGGCGCCTTCAGGCTGTCTTAAGCCGCGCCCTGCGAAAGTGCTCACCAGCTTCGAGATCACGATTCCCTCAGGAGGTTTCGCAATGAAGGCCACTGTCCGCCGTACCCTTTCCGGACGGCGCGGGCTGCTCGCGTGCGCCGCTGCCGCCGCTGTTCTCATCGGCGGCCCCGTGGCGCTGTACGCCACCGCGAGCCCGCAGGCGCCCGCCCGGCACGCCGTCACGGATCACGAGTGGTCGCTCACTTCGGCACCCGCGATCGGCGAGCAGCAAGCCGCCGACAAGGCGCGCGAGGCCGTGCCCGGGAGCACCGTGATCGCCACCGAATTCGACGACGAGGGAAGCACATCGGTGTGGGAGGTCGAACTCCGGACACCCGACGGCGTCGAGCACGAGGTGACGATCGACGCGACCAGCGGGGCCGTGCTGCGCACGGTGCGACAGGACTGACAGCGACACAACGAAAGGTCAAGGTTCCGCCAGATATGATGCTGCGCAAGATCGCCACGATATCGACGCTCGCTGTCGCGCTGACCGGCGTCTCGGCCGGGAACGCCGGCGCCGTACCGCAGGATGGCGCTGCGGAAGTCGTCAACTACACCGCCACCTCCTCGGCCGAGAGCGTGGTCGTCCAGATCGACTCGGGCTCGATGCGGGCCGAGAACGGGATATTCGCGATCGAGGCGACCGACGGCACCGTACTCGCAGGCACGCCCCTGGAGTTCCGTGTCGACGATTTCCTCTTCCCCATCGCGGCCGATATCAGGGGCCGCACAGCCACGCTCACACCATTGTTCGATATCGGCCATGCCCGGTACCGCCCGGTCGCCCTTCCGTTCGAGGACTCGGCGCATTGGCGTACGCCGTACGAGCGCGAAGTCGCGGCCTTCACCAGGCTCAAGGACACCGTCGCGACCGGCGCCGCGATCGGCACCGTCGTCGGCGGCCTCGGTGGTGGCCTGGTCGGCTGTGTGCTCGGTGGCATCGCAGGCGCCACGGTCGCCGCCGCGACGATCGTCGGCATGTTCGGTCCGTTCATTCCGGCCGCCGCCGTCGGCTGCCTGGGCGGCATCCTGGCCGTGGGCGCGCTGGGCACGCTCGCCGGTCAGCTCTTCATCACCGCACCCATCGCCGTGGCCGCCCTGGTGCAGTACTTCACCACGATCAATCAGCCCTTCGTCCCACCGGCGAAATAGCTCTCCGGTGGGGCTCTCTACTGATCGTGCCGCCAGGTCGAACTGCCGGGTCCTGGCGTCGCGGGCTGTTTCGCCGGTCCTGGACCGGGCAGCTATGTGATGTGAGGACAGAACGCGAGCGACCGCGTGGCGACCGGGCCGCGCTATCAGGCGGTGACTGAATGCGATTGCGTCGTAGCCGACCATATGACGGCGGAGTCGAGCGCGTCCGGCGCGGACGCGGGTTCAGTTACCGCACCGCGCACGGCGCACCCGTCGATGACGTGACATTCGAGCGCATTCGCGGGCTGGCGATTCCACCGGCCTGGCGAAAGGTGTGGATCTGCCCGCACCACAACGGCCACATCCAGGCCGTCGGCGTCGACGCCGCGGGGCGGCGCCAGTATCTGTACCACGATCAGTGGCGTAAAGATCGCGATGAGGAGAAGTTCGACCGTGTGCTGGCACTGGCCGGACGCCTACCGGAGATCCGCGCCCAGGTGCGGGAGGATCTCGCACTGCGTGGCCTGGCCCGGCGGCGGGTGGAGGCGGTTGCCGTCGACCTGGTCGATCGCGGAGTGTTCCGGGTCGGGGGCGAGGAATACGCCGAGGAGCACGGCACCCGGGGAGTCGCGACGCTGCTGCGTGAACAGGTCGAGGTGTCCGGGGAGCGGATGCTTTTCGACTATCTCGCCAAGGGTGGCATCCGGCGCCGCGTGAGTATCCGGGATCCGTTGCTCGCCAGAGCGGTTCGATCGCTGCTGCGCAGCAAAGCCGAGTCCGACCGGCTCCTGGTTTACCGCGACGGCAGCCGTTACGGCGAACTGCGCGCCGACGACATCAACTCGCGCTTCCGCGAACTCGCCGACTGTGAGTGCAGCGTCAAAGACCTGCGCACCTGGCAGGCGACCGTGCTCGCCGCGGCCGCGTTCGGCTCGATCGAACGCCCGGCCGACCGCCGGGCGCGCAGGAGCGCGGTGCGGGAGGTCATGGACGAGGTCGCCGCCGCGCTCGGCAACACCCCCGCGGTCGCCCAGGCATCCTATGTCGACCCACGGGTCGTGACGGCGTTCGAGAACGGCACGACCGTCGCGGCGGCACTGCGGCGCGCGAAGCGGGCCGAGTCCGCCGATGCGGAGCGGGCGATCATCGACAGCGCCGTTATTCGCATGCTCCGCCGGATGCGGTGACACCGGACCGCTCCGACGGCACTACGCCACGACTCCGCTGGGCTACCTGCGCCGTGTCCGTCTCGAACGTGCCCACGAGGAACTCGCCTCGGCCGAGCACGGTGACGGTCGCACGGTGGCCGCGTGCTGGGGATTCGGAAATCCGGGCCGGCTCGCCGAGAGCGCTACCAGGAGGTCTGCGGACGTCCGCCGAGCCGGACGCTGCGGGATCGACCCGCTCGGTCAGCGCGCATCGAGTGCGGGCAGGACGGTCTCGCGCAAGATCAGCAGGACGGCCGCGGCGACGGGAATGGCCAGCAGGGCGCCGATGATGCCCAGCAGCGCGCCGCCGAGCAGCACCGCCACCACGGTCACGAGTGCGGGCACGTGCACCGCGCGGCCGATGATGCGCGGCACCAGCACATAGTCCTCGACCAAGCGCAGCGCGATGAAGAACGCGACGGTCGCCACGGCCACCGGCAGGGAGACGGTCAGCGCGACGAGCGCGACGATCACGCCGGCGAGGGTGGAACCGACGACGGGAATCAAGTCGAGCAGGGCCACCAGCACCGCGAGCAGCAGCGGGTACGGCACATCGAAGATCAGCAGCCAGATGCCGGTCAGCACAGCGGTGATCAGCGAAATGAGCAGGTTGCCGAGAATGTAGCCGCCGACCTTGGCGAAGATCTCGTCGCCGATCAGGATGGCGCGGGCGCGGCGGGAGCGTGGGAAGAGGCGGTAGACCGAGGCGCGCACCTGGGTGAAGTTCGCCATGAAGTAGGCGGTGAGCACCGCGACGATGATCGTGCTGCTGACGATCGAGAACACCGCGCGTCCGGCGTCCAGCACCCCTGTGGCCAGCCCGGAGGAGTCCGATTCGAGCGTCTGCTGCAGCCGCTGCTGCAGATGGAATCGCTGATCGAGGGTGCCGATGTAGGGGTAGCGGTCGGCGAGATGAGTGACGTAGTGGGGCGCGTTGTGCGCGAGTGCGTCCCCTTGCGTGATCAGCGGTGGTATCGCCGCGGCGAGGAATCCGGCGAACAGGCCCAGTCCGACGAGGTAGACGGTCGTCACCGCCGCCCAGCGCGGGAACCGCGGCCGGACCAGCCGGGACACCAGCGGCTCCATTCCGATGGCCAGGAACAAGGCCACCACGATCAGGATCAGCGTCCCACCGGCGGCGAGCACGGTGCGAATGGCGGCGTAGGTCAGTGCGACGCCGGCGGCTCCGGTCATCCCGATCAGGAACGGTGAGCGCCGGTCGAACCGGCGTCCGGGGCGGCCGAGGGGAAACTCCGCGCTGCGCGCACGGGCGGCTTCGGCCTCGGCGGCGACGATCGGACCGGCTTCGTCGGCGCAGTGGGGCTGTGCGATCTGGTCGCTGTGGCCGGCGTCGGCGGCATCGCGTGTCCGACTTTCGTCGTCGGGGGTGTCTTGTTCGGACATGTCTTTCCGGCCGATCGGTGAGTGAGCTGGTCCGGGATGCAGAGCGCGGCGTACCCGCTGCGCGATCGGCCAAACCCGGCGCAACTGCCGACGGGATTCGGTGATCGTCTGCGGCTCGCGGTGGTGCCCGGCGTGCCGGAGTGCGGCGCAGGCGCGGGCGTCGCTTCGAGGCGCTCGCCGCTCATCGGGTGTCGGCGGGCGCACCGCGCTGCGATCGATACTGCCGGCTCGCCGAGGGGGCATCCGCTCGGCGCCTGCTCGATCTGTTGCACTCGATGCCCACGCGGTGAATGTCGCGCACATCCGATGCCGCACCGGCGGCGTGCCTTGGGACACCGCCAGTGACCAGGTATCGATACGTGATTCCTTGCCGAAACACAAGCTGCGCAGTCGGTTTCCCCTTTTTCGCCAGCCTGCTTTCACCGGAACCAGCAACGGTGCAGCCATCGACGTCCGATACTGAACGAGCAGCTGATCCGCATTCCGCGGTGATCCCTACGAGCCGATCTGGTAAGCGACGCTCCGAGAATCGACAGGATCCGGCGATGTCCAAGGTCAAGAATTTGAATCCGCTCCCCATGGCCGACATCGGCGGCTCGGATCTGTTCATCCCCTTCCGAATGCCGAGTGGCGAAACCGGATACGTCCTCGGCGACACGTTCGCCGGAACCGAACCGAGAGTCGGTGGCCCGAATTGGCGTTCGCCGATGCTGTTGCGCAGCGATACCCACGACATGTCCATGCCGATCCAGTTCGGCTCGGCCGCGCGGGGCGCTCGGCAGCTCTGGGATTACCTGCACGACAATCCGCAGTACTCCACGATCCTGCCTTGTGACGCCCTCACCATCGGCGGCCGAATCTATCTGTGGGTGATGGTGACCCAGGGATTGGCGAACGAGCGGTGGTGCGAAATACGTTATTCCGACGACAACGGCGAGAGCTGGACCGATACCGCGGTCCGCTGGTCCACCAGCGCCTACGGCGGGAAACGCACCATGATCTCCTGGGAACGCGGCGGCGACGGCTTCGTCTACGTCATCTCCACCGGCGGACTCGCCCGCAACAAGAACATGCTGCTGTGGCGGGTGCGTGAGAATCATGCCGCGCTCACCGATCCGGCGGCCTGGCAGGGCTGGGGGTGGAACGGCCGGGACTGGGGATGGGGCCGGGATCCCGGCAGCGATCCGCGTTTCGGCATCCTGGCCGACGGCACCAAGCTCGGCGAGATCGGATTGCGGCGGATCCAGGGGAACTGGGTGATGTCCGGTTTCGACGCCGGGGCCTACGGCGCCTTCGTCAAGGTCGCCGCGAGAATCACCGACAACTGGCGCACGGCCTCGACCTACCGTCCCGTGAAAGGGTCGTTCTGGGCCCCGGGCGGCCCGGATATCGTGCCGCGTCTCTACGGATGCTACGTCCATCCCGACAGCAGATTCGACGGCGCCTTCGGCATGATCGTCAGCGAATGGGCGGAATCCGGTAACCCGTACCGGGGCATGCAGTTCCGGATCTTCGGGGTTCGGCCCGCCGCTCCGATCACTGCGGGAGGGGTCGTCAGCCGACCACGCGGCGGTTCGTTCCGCGTAACGGATTGGCCACCGGGAACGTGATCGCGGGCAGCGTCACCGACATCCGCACGGTGGTGCCCGCTTCGGAGTGGTCGATGTCGAGTTGCTCGGTCAGCGCACGCATCATGTCGATGCCGCGGCCGCGATAGCCGGGATCGGACGCGCGTGGCTTCCAGTCACCGGTGTCGGTGACCACGATGACGACGGTGTCGATGTCGCACGTGGCCGACATCCGCACCCGGCCGTCGTTCTCGTTGCGATAGGCGTGCTCGATGCAGTTGCTGCACGCCTCGTTGGCCGCGGCGACCAGATCGGCGGCCAGATCGTGCGGCACCGCCGTGGCGGCCAGCCACCCCTTCAGCGTGCGCCGCAGCGCGGCGAGCTCGTCCGCGCGCGCAGGTACGTCCAGCCGCAGCGGCGCGGGCGGCTGGCGGTAGACCACCATGGCGACATCGTCGTCGTAGCCCGCGTCCGGCCGGAGACGCGAGAGCACCGCGTCGGCCACCTCGCGCGGCAGCCGTCCCGCGGTGTCGGCGAGGACCGCGGCGATCTTGGCGAAGCCCTCATCGATGTCGACGCCGCGCTGTTCGACCAAGCCGTCGGTGAACAGCACCAGGGTGGAACCGGGCGTCAGCGCCGTGGTGGCCTCCGGCCGGCGCGGCGTATCGAAGGTGGCCAACGGCACCGCGCGCCCACCTTCCAGCATCCGGCCGGTCTTGCCGACGTCGGCGAGGATCGGTGGCATGTGACCGGCGTTGCTGTAGCGGACGAGGCCGCGCACCGGGTCCAGCACAGCGGCGCACACCGTGGTGCACATGGCGCCGGGGATGCGCGCGGCCACGGTGTCGAGTTCGGCCAGCAATTGCGCCGGTCCCGCGCCGCGCAGCAGCAGCGCACGGGCGGCGGTCCGCAATTGCCCCATCACGACCGCGGCCGACAGACCCCGGCCGACGCAGTCGCCGACCACCACGCCGATGGTGCCGTCGCGCAGCGGCACCACGTCGTACCAGTCGCCGCCGATCTCGAGCGGCGGCAGCGCGGGTTCGTAGTGCACCGAGAAACGCGGCGGCAGATCGATCGGGCCGAGCATGGCGCGCTGCAGGGTCAGGGAGGTGGCGCGGGCCTGGTCGAAGTTGCGCGCCCGCTGGACGGCGAGGCTGAGATGACCGATCAGCAGGGAGAACAGCGTCCAGTCCGCGGCGCTGATCGCCCGTGGCGCGGCGAAGCGCAACCACATCGCCGCGTCGCCGGTCTCGCCGAGCGGCGCGACGATTCCCTCGGAGCTCTCGGCCGCTTCGGGAATCGCGAGCAGGCTGCGCGGCGGTCTGCGCCTGGCCCGTTCCAGCAGTGCGCGCGACCGGTCGTCGAGGGACGCGGCGCCGTCGTGTGACGCGCCGTCTGCGCCCACCCCGGAGACGTACACCTCCGGCACGGCGTTGCGGCTCGGCCACACCGCCACCACCGCGGTCTCCGCACCCACCGTGCGGCGCAGCTCGTCGAGCCCGACGGCGAGCACTTCGACCACGCTGGTGGCCGCGCCGACCGCGGTGGCGAGCCGGGACGCGGCCTGGTCGCGTGCCTGCGCGTCGTGTTCGGCGGTGATGTCGCGGAGAGTGCCGACGAAGATCCGCTCGTTGCCTTCCGGCTTGATCAGCGCGCTGGTGCTCACCGCGAGCCACACATTCCGGCCGTCGCGATGGCGGATCGGGATGACGAAGCGCTGCGCCTCGGTGCCGAGATCGGGGTAGCGCGGACCGTCCGGGCGTGACCACGGGTGCGGCAGGGCATAGGGGACACCCGCCGCGCCGTAGCCGGTCAAGGCGCCGAAGGCGGTGTTGACCTCGATGATGGTGCCCTGCGCGTCCGCGACGAAGAAACCGTCCTGCAGCGATTCCACCAGCGCGGTGCGGAAGGCGTCGCGTCCGGCGAGGTCGTCGGCGCGGGTACGCTGCTGCTCGTAGCGGCGGGTGCCGTCCAGATAGCCGCGGGTGGCGATGTCCAGCGGAACGAGGGTCTGCAGAAGGAATTCCAGCGCGGTCTCCGGCAGGCGGGCCCGGGATTCGCTGCCCTCGGCGGAACCTTCCTTCTGCCGCTGTTCCTCCACATCCTGGACGACCCGGAAGTGGTTCTCGGTGAGATCGAGCAGGCTGATGCCTTCGACCAGGGCGCGCCTGCCCAGCTCGTACCCCTCGGCGAGGCCGGCCTGGGTGGGCGAATCCATGTGCCGGCGTAGGGCGCCGGCGTAGTCGTCCAGGAAGTCGGCCAGCAGCCCGCTCATCTGGCGGCCCCTCGGTGCCGCGCCGCGAGCACCAGCGCGTCGTCGGTGTCCTTGGCGTGCCGGGCGAGCATGTCGGCGGTGATGTCGGCGGTGGACTTGGAAAGATCGATGTCGCCGGTCGATTCGGTGACGATGCCGTCGGTGGACATCAGCAGCAGGTCACCGGGGCGGACCGCGACCGACTGCGGCAGGAGCGTCGCCGGAAGCCGATAGCCGACGATGCCTGCGGTCAGCAGGACGGTCGCGTGTACGCGCAGTCCGGCGGGACCGGCGGTCAGCACTTGGGATTCGACATTGCCGACGCCGAGCCAGCGCACCGTGTCACCCTCGTCGAACAGGGCGAGCGAGATCGCCGCCCCCCTGGTGTCGGCCATCGCTCGGTGGCACAGCACCATCAGCACGTCCAGCGGTTCGGCGCGGTTCTCCGACAGCACCCGCGCGGCGCGATCGGCCGCGTCCGCCGCGGCGGCGCCGTGACCGAGCCCGTCCAGGACCGCGAACAGGACGGTGCCGCCGCCGGTGTCGAGGACGACGCCGCGGTCACCGGAGACCTGCTGACCAGGCAGTGCGCGACCGGCCACCGCCCACTCGATCCGGCCGATGAGCCCGTCCTCATGCACCGTTCGGTACCCACTTCCACATCTCCACGAGCGTGCCGCGACCCGGCGCCGAATCCACGGTCAGCCGGTCCATCAACCGCCGGGCACCGGGAAGGCCGAGCCCGAGCCCGCGTCCGGTGGAATAGCCGTCTTCCAGCGCCCGGGCGATGTCGATGATGCCGGGCCCCTGATCCTCGGCCTGCACCACCAGGGCTTGACGTCCCTCCCGGTCGTCGACGAGCAGGCGGATCTCGCCGCTGCCCGCGTAACTGGTGATATTGCGGGCGATCTCGGAGATCGCCGTGGAGATCATCGTGCGGTCGGTCAGGGTGAATCCGAGTTTTGCTGCCAGTTCGCGTCCGGCTTGACGTGCGGTCACGATGTCCCCGGACACCCTGACCGCGATCACCACGTTCTCAGCGGCCACTGTCACGACCGTCTCGCTGGCGACGGGCTGGAATCTTTCGGTCCAACCAGGCGAGCCCCTCTTCCAGATCGAGGGCGGTGTGCATGTCCTCGAAGGTGAGCCCGAGCTGCACCATGGCGAACGCGACTTCCGGTTGCAGACCGACGATCACCGTTTCGGCGCCGCGCAGCTGCGTCATGTGCGCGATGGTACGCAACGATCTCGCGGCGAACGAATCCATCACGTCGATGGCGGTGACATCGACGATGATGCCATGGGCCCGATACTTGCTGACCTGTTTCATCAGGTCGTCCTGCAGGCGTTCGGTATCGGCATCGGTCAGCGCGGACTGCACCGACGCGATGAGATAAGTCCCCTGTTTGAGAATCGGTACCGGCATGTGACGCGCCTGATCAGCGGCCGTCGCGTTCGGTCACCCGTTCGGTGACGCGGGAGACCTCGTAGCCGAGCAGCCGTTCCGCCTCCTCGATACCACCTTGCAGGTCGCCGACCGCGTTCATCTTCGACAGATCCAGACCGATGGTCACCAGGGTGAGCGCGATCTCCGAGGACAAGCCGGTGATGATCACGTTCGCGCCCATCAGCCCGGACGCGTCGACGGTCTGCACCAGGTGGTTGGCGACGGTGGAGTCGATCTGCGGCACACCGGTGATGTCGATGACGACGACCTTCGCGCGGTTGGCTCGTATGGCGCGCAGCAGCTGTTCGGTGAGCTGGCGGGCGCGCTGGCTGTCCAGCACGCCGATGATAGGGAGGATCAGCAGCTGCTCACGGACCTGGAGCACCGGGGTGGACAGCTCGCGAATGGCTTCCTGCTGCTGCCGGATGACACGCTCGCGCTCCTGCACGAAGGACACGCCCACGGTGTTGGCGATGCGGTTGGCAGCTGGTTCGTAGGCGTCGAGCACTGCGTTGAGCAGTTCGAAGTCCGCCTGATACTTCTCGAACAGCGAGCGGGCCAGCACGTCGCGCAGCAGCAGCACGATGCCGAGCACCTCGTCGGTCTCGACGCCGCGGGGAATGATGCGTTCGGACAGGTCGCGCGCGTAGGCCTGCAGCGCCTCGACGCTACCGGTCTCGAGCACCTCGACGTAGTTGTCGTAGACCGAGGTGGCCTCGGAGAAGATCTCTTCGGGCGTCATCGCGGTCAGCAACTGCGCGTCGGTGATGCGCCGGGCCCATTCCTCACGCAGCGCGGTGCGGTTCTGGCGCAGGTGCTCGACCAGCTGCGGGAGCAGATTGTCGACCGGTCCCGCGGTCAGGGAATCCGCCGAAAGGCTCATGGACACCTCGGACATGGAAACTCCTGCCCCTTTCGACGGGTTAGTCGGGATCTTCGTGCATCGGCGCTAGCCGATTCCGAGCCTAGTCATACCCCACCCGCGTCACCGGCGAAACCTACTGCTTGTTCGCCGGATGTTCGGGTGCGACAGTCCTTACGGCACCGTAGCGAACCCGCGTTCCAGCGCTGCGAGCGCCTCGTCCAAATACACGGTGAGATCCGCGTCGGCGCGGGCCAGCCAGGCGTCGAACGCGGCGCGCGCCGCCGCCAGCGTGGTCCGTCCGACGGCGAGCGGGATGAGCCCGTCCTCCGGCTGGCCGAGCCGGCCCGCCGCGAACCCGCTCACCGCGCGCTCCCAGGCGTCGTAGTGCGCGCCCGCGGTGGCGGCGAGCGCGGGAACGGTGGCGACCAATTGCATACGGGTGCGCAGTTCCGGAACGTCTTCGGCGCGATATTGGTTGGCGCTCACCACGATCCGGCGCACGGCGGTCATCATCGGCACGTCGTCGGGCACCGTCGCGAACGCGGCGCGCAGGGCGGCGACCTCGTCGTCGAACTGCCACCACAGCACCTCCGCCTTGGTGGGGAAGTACCGGAAGAAGGTGCGTCCGCTGATCCCCGCGGCGGCGGCGATCTGCTCGACGGTCGTCTCGTCGAAGCCCTGTTCACTGAACAGCCGCATGGCGATCACTTCGAGTTCGCGCTTGGTGGTGCCTCGTGGGCGGCCGCGCGTGGCCCGGTTCTCCAACATCGTCTGATTGTGCTCGTTCATCGCGACTATTGATTATGTCAGTGACTGACGATAATCTCGCGGCATGTTGGCGGATCTCACCTGGCCCGAGGCGGGCGCGCGCGCCACGGCGGGTGCGATCCTCGCCGTGGCGGTCGGGGCGACCGAGCAGCACGGCCCGCATCTGCCGCTGTCCACCGACACCGACATCGCCGCGGCGCTGTGCGCCCGTCTGGCCGCGGCGCGCCCGGACGTGCTCGTCGGACCGGCGATCCCGTACGGCGCGAGCGGTGAGCACGCGGGCTTTCCCGGCACGCTGTCGATCGGGCAGGCGGCGCTGGAACTGCTGGTGGTCGAGCTGTGCCGTTCGGCGACCGACACCTTCGATCGGATTCTGCTGGTCAACTGGCACGGCGGCAACATCGAAGCGCTGCGGCGGGCGAAGGATCTGCTGCGCACCGAGTCCAGGGACGTGCGGCTGTACCTGCCGCGCTTCGAGGGCGATCCGCACGCGGGACGGTCGGAGACCGCGCTGCAACTGGCGCTGACGCCCGGGCGCGTGCGCGGCGACCGCGCCGCCGCGGGAGACACCCGCCCGCTCGCCGAACTGCTGCCGCTGCTGCGTCGCGGCGGAGTGCGCGCGGTGAGCGCCAACGGCGTGCTCGGCGACCCGGCGGGGGCGTCCGCCGACGAGGGCGTGGCCCTGCTCGAGCACCTGAGCGCCGACCTGCTCGACCGAACCCGGCTCTGGTGGCCGGAGAACTCCCCGGAAAGGACCGGAACATGAACCCGTGGTTCGAGACCGTCGCCGAAGCGCAGCGACGGGCGAAGAAGCGGCTGCCGAAATCGGTGTACGGCGCGTTGATCGCCGGTTCCGAGCGCGGCCAGACCATCGAGGACAATCAGCGGGCGTTCACCGAACTGGGTTTCGCGCCGCACGTGGCCGGTCCGATCGGCGAGCGTGATCAGTCGACTACCGTTCTGGGACAGCAGCTTTCGATGCCGGTGCTGATCTCGCCGACCGGTGTGCAAGCGGTGCACCCCGACGGTGAGGTGGCCGTCGCCAGGGCGGCCGCGGCGCGCGGCATCGCGATGGGCCTGAGCTCGTTCGCCAGCAAGCCGATCGAAGAGGTGATCGCCGCCAATCCGGCGACGTTCTTCCAGCTGTACTGGTGCGGCGGCAAGGACGAGATCCTGGAGCGGATGCGCCGGGCCCGGGACGCGGGCGCGGTCGGGTTGATCCTGACGCTGGACTGGTCGTTCTCGCACGGACGGGACTGGGGCAGCCCGGTCATTCCGGAGAAGCTGGATCTGCGCACCATGCTGAAGTTCGCGCCGCAGACCCTGGCGCGCCCGCGCTGGCTGGCCACCTACATGCGATCGGGCAGCATCCCGGACCTGACCGCACCGAACATGGCCATCGGCGACGCGCCAGCGCCAGGATTCTTCGGCGCCTACGGCGAATGGATGGGCACGCCCCCGCCGGACTGGGCGGATGTGCGTTGGATCTGCGAGCAGTGGGACGGCCCGGTGCTGCTCAAGGGCGTCATGCGGGTGGACGACGCGCTGCGCGCGGTCGACGCGGGTGTGGCGGGGATCTCGGTGTCCAACCACGGCGGCAACAATCTCGACGGCACCCCCGCAGCGATCCGGGCGCTGCCGGTGCTGGCGGACGCGGTGGGCTCGCAGGTCGAGGTGCTGCTCGACGGCGGCATCCGGCGCGGCAGCGACGTGGTGAAAGCCGTGGCGCTGGGCGCTCGGGCGGTGCTGATCGGGCGCGCCTACCTCTGGGGGCTGGCCGCGAACGGGCAGGCCGGGGTGGAGAACGTGCTGGACATCCTGCGCGGCGGCATCGACTCGGCGCTGCTGGGGCTGCGCAAGACGCGCGTCACCGATCTGGAACGCTCGGACGTGGTGGTGCCCGCCGGGTTCGAGCGAGCGCTCGGGCTGCCCGAAACCGCCACCGCGGCAAGCGCTCCGGTCGATCACGCCGCTTCGCACGCCTGAGCGGTCACCTTTCGGCCGCCGCCCGTCGATGGTGCGCGAGCAAGGTGTCGTAGATGTCGGCCAAGGCGGCCAGCTGCTGACGATCGAGGATGTCGATCATGTGCCTGCGCACGCTCTCCACGTGCGCGGGCGCGGCGCCGGTGAGCACGTCGGCGCCGCGCGGAGTGAGCTTGGCGGCCGTGCGGCGGGCGTCGTCGGGAATCGGCTCGCGGACGACCAACTCCCGTTTCTCCATCCGGGTGATCTGATGGGACAGCCTGCTCTGCGACCACTCGAGTTTGGCCGCGAGATCGGCGAAGGTGAGCCGGTGGTCGGGCGCCTCGGCCAGGTAGGCCAGCACCGAGTATTCGACGTAGGTGAGGTTGGACTCTCTGGTGGAATCCCGCCCGACCGCCGCGGCGATGAGGTCGCGGGTGCGTACGAAACCCAGCCAGGCGCGCATCTCTACGTCATCGAGCCAATGGGGACCGGTCACGATAGCGCTCCAAACTCTGACGTGTCTCGAGATCGTCCTGCGTCGCGACGTGCGGCGCGTGAACAGTCTGCGCGCGGCCGGACGCTGGCGCCCGGGCGCTTTCTCAGAATTGAGAGGTAGCACCACCGGGGTTGAACGTGCAACCTTTTCGGGCAACTGTCCGAGATAGGGTTGCCTAACCATGAGGCGCTCAGGCGGTGGTGGCTAGGCTCGCTGTGCTCGTGACCAGCCCGGCCGTTCGCGGTGCTCGGGCCCAGCCAAAGGAGTGCGACTGGTGACCGCGCCGGACTTCCGTTATTCAGACCTGCTGCCGATCGGCGCGGACGACACCCCCTACCGGCTGCTCACGACCGAGGGCGTCCGCACGTTCGAGCACAACGGTCGCACGTTCCTGCAGGTGGAGCCGGAAGCGCTGCGGTTGCTCACCGAAACGGCGATGCACGACATCAGTCACTTCCTGCGCCCGGCGCATCTGGGTCAGTTGCGCAAGATCATCGACGACCCGGAGTCCAGCGGCAACGATCGCTTCGTCGCGCTCGATCTGCTCAAGAACGTCAACATCTCCGCCGGCGGTGTGCTGCCGATGTGCCAGGACACCGGTACGGCGATCGTGATGGGCAAGAAGTCCGAGGGCGTGCTCACCGGCGTCGATGACGCGGAGTGGATCAGCCGCGGCGTGTTCGACGCCTACACCAAGCTGAACCTGCGGTACTCGCAGCTGGCGCCGATCACCATGTGGGAGGAGAAGAACACCGGCTCCAACCTGCCCGCGCAGGTCGAGCTCTACTCCACCGCGGGCGATCCGGCGAACCCCGCCTACAAGTTCCTGTTCATGGCCAAGGGTGGCGGCTCGGCGAACAAGTCGTTCCTGTACCAGGAGACCAAAGCCATCCTGAACCCCACCCGCATGCTCGAGTTCCTGGACGAGAAGATCCGCTCGCTCGGCACCGCCGCGTGCCCGCCGTACCACCTCGCGGTCGTCATCGGCGGCACCAGCGCCGAGTTCGCGCTGAAGACCGCGAAATACGCGTCCGCGCACTACTTGGACACTCTGCCCACCGAGGGTTCGCTGTCGGCGCACGCGTTCCGGGATCTGGAGCTGGAGGAGGAGGTCTTCAAGCTGACCCAGTCCTTCGGCATCGGTGCGCAGTTCGGCGGTAAGTACTTCTGCCACGACGTGCGGGTGGTTCGCCTGCCCCGGCACGGCGCGAGTTGCCCGGTCGCCATCGCGGTGTCCTGCTCGGCGGACCGGCAGGCGCTGGCCAAGATCACCGCCGAGGGCGTGTTCCTGGAGCAGCTCGAGCGCGAGCCCGCGCAGTACCTGCCCGAGCAGACCGACGCCATCCTCGGCGGCGATGTCGTGCGCATCGACCTGAACCGGCCGATGGACGAGATCCGCGCCGAATTGTCCAAATACCCGGTGAAGACCAGGCTTTCGCTGAGCGGTCCGCTGGTCGTCGCGCGGGACATCGCGCACGCCAAGATCAAGGAGCGGCTGGACGCGGGCGAGCCCATGCCGGACTACCTGCGCGACATGGCCGTCTACTACGCCGGTCCGGCCAAGACGCCGGAGGGTTACGCGTCCGGTTCCTTCGGCCCGACCACCGCGGGCCGGATGGACTCCTACGTCGACCAGTTCCAGGCCGCGGGCGGTTCGTTCGTCATGCTCGCCAAGGGCAACCGTTCCGCGCAGGTCACCAAGGCGTGCAAGGAGCACGGCGGCTTCTACCTCGGTTCGATCGGCGGACCGGCCGCCCGGCTGGCACTGGATTGCATCAAGTCCGTCGAGGTGCTCGAGTACCCCGAACTGGGCATGGAAGCCGTCTGGAAGATCGAGGTCGAGGATTTCCCGGCATTCATCGTGGTCGACGACAAGGGCAACGACTTCTTCGCCGAAACGCAGAAGCCGATCGCGCTGCGTGTGCGCACTCGCTCCAAAGAGCGCGTCTGACTCACCCTCGGCCCGCATGCGGCAGAACGCGGACACACCGATGTCCTGCCGATCACCGGGTTCTCGGCGTCGTCGCAGCGGGCACGCTTAGCGAAGTACACCGTTGATCCGGCACCGATGCAGGTCGAGGAGAGCTATGAGCACGTCCAGGCCAGTACCGACGGCGTTGTGTATCACCGAGTCGGCCGCCCTCCGGCTGGCCGATCGCGCTGCCCAGGAGGGCACCAGCAGTACCGCACTGCTCGATCGGCTCATCCGCGAAGGCGTCGATCAGCTCGATCACCCCGGGATCGTCTTCCGCGGTCCGCTGCACGACCGCCGCGCGGCGCTGTCTGCCGGTCCGGAGGTTTGGGAAGTCGTTGCGCGCCTGCGCGAATTGGACGGACCCGTGGAGCGCCGGATCGCCGTGCTGAGCGCGAAGTCGGACCTGAATACGAGCAAGATCAGGCTGGCGCTCGCGTACGCACGGGCGCACGACGGCGAGATCCTGGAGCGGATCGCGCGCAATAAGCAAGCGGCGGAGTCGATTCACCGCCGCGCTGTCCGGGTGGCCGCGCCGTCGTTGCCGCCGAGCGCGCTGGACAATCCGCCGGGTGCGTGATTCGGCCGGTTCGTCCGAGGCGGCCGATCTCCACAACTGGATATTCACCCCAGCTGCGGGCGACTGACGGCACGAGCCGACAGTCGCCCGCAGTGCGTCTGCGGCTCAATGCCGTTCGAGGCTTGGGCGGCGGCCGCTGCTCGAAGCGCGGTCGTGCCGGGCCGGCGCTCGATGGCGGGGGATACGCGCCGACATACAGGCCGAAAGGGCCACACCGCTCTGCGAGATCTTCGCCATTCCGGGCGATCTCGTCAAAAGCCCCACCAGGATATGTCGCATATCGTTCAAAAACCCCGTGGATCCGGGCATTCGGGAAATAGTAGCCATAGCGGCCGGAGTGTGATCCACAGCACTGGAATAGATTGTGGACAGCCGGTTTTCCATGTCGGCGAAAGATTAGCTACTTCAGCGTAATTGGGCGCATAACGGACATATCAGATGCGTATTATCCCAAGCTGTGGAGTTTTCTGTGGAATTCGCTGGATGTTGTCCACATGCAGAAGCGTCGGGTGCGGAGTGGCGCCGCGTCCCGCCGCGGGGGAAGCGTGATCCTTGGCCGCGGGGGAGGGAGTAGAAGCGGACGTGTCAGAGCAAGTTCCTTCCTGCGTCTTCGATCGGGGCAAACCCGGCATAGGTGACCGCAGGCGATAGCATCGGCGCATGGTGCTTGGGAATTCTGCGCGGAGTCGGGTGGCGGTAGGGCTGTCGGTGGCGGTGCTTCCGGCGCTGGTCGCGACCGGTGCGCTGGCGGCGGAGGCGCAGGCCGACGCCGCAGTCGCCATCGAGCAGCGGGAGTCGGTGGGCTCGGCGACGGGGACCGAGGGACTCGATCCCGCGCTGGCGTTGGCGTATACCCTGGCCGAGCGGGAGGCGCACGCCCGAGGAGTGCCCTTGTCGATCACGTCCGGGTACCGGACGCCCGCCGAGCAGCAGGCGCTGTGGGAGGACGGGGTGGCGACCTACGGGCCGGACGACGCGCGCCGCTGGGTGCTGCCGCCCGAGGAGTCCACCCACGTTTCCGGAGACGCGATCGATGTCGGCCCGCAGCAGGGCGCGCGGTGGCTCGAGGCGAACGGCAACCGATGGGGACTGTGCCGGACGTTCGAGAACGAATGGTGGCATTTCGAGCTGGCCACCGTGCCGGGCACGGATTGCCCGCCGATGACGCCGGACGCGAGCGTGCGCTGATCCGCCGCTGGACCATCGGGTCGGGAATCGCGGTGATCAGGGACGGCACCGGAGCGGGTTCGGATCCAGCTGACCGATGTGCTCACCGCCGCGGGCGACCCGCTGCGGCTGTGCGTGGTGCGGATCCTCGCCCAGGGCGGCCGGCTAGGTCACCGGCGTGAGTTCCAGGCCGCCCTCGATCGTGGTGGGGACCCGGCGGCGATCGGGAGAGCCGAGCGCGGCGGTGAGATCCGTTCCGTCGTGTTCGGCGAGCAGATCGCCGCTGTCCCACACCAGCAGCGTCGCGCTGACGGTGTTCTCGGCGGCCGAGTGCGCCAGGTCGTAATGCGCGCAGGCCGGGACATGCGGATAGGTGATCCACAGGTCATAGCCGGTCATGAACAGGTCGAGGTCGAACTGCACACTCAATCCGAGCAATTCGCTGCGGCCGTTGTCATCGACGCCGGCGAACGCCTCGTCCAGCGCGAGCAGGCGCGGGGCCTGCGGGTCGGCCGAATCGAGCATGACGTGCGCAGCGGCGAACAGCGGCAGGTGCAGCGATACCGACTGCTCCCCGCCCGACAGCGCGCTGTGCCTGGCCACGGTGAGCTTGTCCTCGCTGCCGTCGGCGGAGATCAAGGTGAACGAGAACACCCGCCAGGTGCGGTAATCCAGCGTCGCGGCCAGGATCTCGGGGTAGGAGCGTTCGGGGTGCGCGGCCCGCGCCGCGCGGATCTCGGACGCGAAATGCGCCCTGATCGCCGCCAGGTCCTCCGCCGTCAGCGCCGAGGCATCCCGCTCGAGCAGCTTGCACATCGCCCGCGCCGCATCGGAGAGGCTGTCGGCCAGCACCCAGTGCACGCCGATGGTGTTGCCCGAGGACATCCGCCGCTGCTTCATCTCCGCGCCCATCCGGCCGATGAGATCGCGGGCGTCGCTGGTGCGTTCGTGGATCTGCTGGGCCAGGCCGGTCAACAGCGCGTCTTCCAGGATGCGCCGCTCGGCGTCGGTGAGCAGCAGTTCCTGATCGCGGCGCGCGGCGTCGATGCGGGTGGCGAAGTCGGCCAGCGGGGAGACGCCGTGCTCGTCGTGCACCTGGACGACGGTGAGGCCGTCGGCGGCGTCCCAGTGCAGCCGGTAATCGCGGCCCGAAGCGGCGAGCGCGGCATCGAATTCCTGCAACGCCGCGGTCACCGCCGAGCGCGTGGACTTGCGGGTCGCCTCGCCGGCGCGCACCGCCGACGTGGCCGCGGCGAGACTGTCGAACAGTGCCGCGACTTCGTCGGGCAGCACCCGTGGCGGCGCCTCCGGACCGGCCGACGCTATCCGGTACAGCAACTGCTCGGGCGTCGACCAGGCGGCGTCGCTGCTTGGCCAGCGTCCGTCCGCGGGCGCGCCGAGCAGCGTGAGCAGATCCGGCTGCGCGTACGGCGCAAGGGCCCGGACCTCCGCCAGCACCTCGGTGAGCGCGGTGGCGAGGGACTCGTGCGCGGTGCGGTAGGCGGCCTCGGCGTCGCCGACCGCCTCGATCGCCTGGTTGGCGGCCTTGCGCGCGGCCTTCTGCTCGGCCTTCGTCGCCTCGATCCGCTGCCGGGCCCGCTCCAATTCGCTGTCGACGTCGGCCGCGCCCGCACCGATGGCCTCCCGCAGGGTCTCCAGTTTGCGTAGCTGTTCCTGGTAGCCCGTGCGCGCGGCCTCGGCTTCTTCCGCGAACGCCTCGGCCAGGTCGGCGGCCTCGGTCAAACGGTCCTCGGCTTCGCGCGCGCGCTCTCGTTCCCGCTCGTGGTCACCGCGTAGCCGCAACAGTCCCGTGCCGGTGTTCTCGAAGTGCCGGATGGCAGCGGCGAGGGCGTCGATCTCGCCTGCCGTCCGCGGTGTGCGATGGGCGGTGGCGGCCGCGCGCAGCTTCTTCTCCGCGACGGACACGTCCGCGACCGCTCGGTCGAGCTCGCGCTCGGCGTGGGTGGCGGCCTCCGCGCGCGAGCGCAGCACACCCGCGGCCTCCGACACCGCGCGCAAAGCGGTGAACACCGCGGCCGGGCGCGGAAGCGCCTTGGCCGCGGCGGAGATTCGCGCGAGCTCGGCGGTGGCGGCGGCTTCCTGCGCTTCGGCGGCGCGCCGATCCTCGTCCGCGGCGGCCACGGCGGCGGTCAGTTCCGCGCAGCGGATCTCGCGGCGCCGGGCACGCGCGGTGGCGCCGATGAATTCGGCGTCCGTCTTGCGATGCCTGCCGATCTGCACGCCTTGCCGGAACGCGCCGTTCGCTCCGATCACCACCGCGCCGCTCGGCTCGTCCTCGTCCTCGTGCAGCGCGACGGAGGCGAGAACGTCGGCGACGACCCGCCGTGGCACCGTCAGGGCGTCCGAATCGTCCTCTACGACGAGCACGTCGGCGAGCGTGCGACCGGCCGGACGGTCCGCGGCGGCTAGCGGCACCAGGAACTGATCGGAGTCGTAGCCGGGCGGCAGCTCGCCGTCCGGGCACACCCAGGCGTCCAGCAGATTCGCGGCGTGCAGTGCCGCCTCGATGCCCGCCGCGGCCTCGGGCGGCACGTCGTCGGCGAAACGCACCAGGCGCCACAGCGCGGCGCCCGGCCGGTCGCCGGTCCGGCCGGAGCGGGCCGCGAATGCCGGTGGCGCGTCATCCCGCCTGGCCACGACCCGTTCCAGTTCGGCGGTCAGCTCATCGCGGCGCGCCGTGGCGGCGGTGACGCGGGCGCGTGCCTCCTGACGGCGGGTACGGACCTCGTCGAGCAGGGGTTCGGCCCGCTCGGCCAGGATCTCGGCGACGGATGGCGCATCCGGAAGCGACTCGGCCAGAGCCGAATCCAGCGCTTCGAACAGCCCGGCGCGCACGGGAGCGTAGCTTTCGCGGTGCTCGTCCCACCAGGTCCGCAACGCGGCCGCGACTTCGGAGCGGGTCACGGTGACCTCCGCTTCGGCATGCGCGACCTCCGCCGCGGCCGCGTCGCGGAGTTCCCGCGCCCGCTCGGCCAGCCGCTCGGCCCTGGTGCGTTCGGCGGCGGCGGTATCCACCGCTGCGACCGCCTTGCGTACCGCGCGCACGTCGGCGTCGCGTTCCTCGGCGTGCCCGCGCACCGCGGTGGTGAGCTGCTCGATCCGCGTCGTCTCCGGTAGCGGCGTCCAGGCGATTCCCGCCTCCTCGGCCGCGGCGCGCAGGTCGTCCTCGCCGCGGGCGAGCGCGGCGGCGGCGGTGCGCACCGCGGTGCGGGCCCGCTCGGCCTCCTGGGTCCGCTGATCCAGGGTCTGGCGTGACTTGAGGGCCTTGTCGGCGTGCACACCCGCCGAGGTCTCCAGGCGCCGTACCGCATCGGCCAGGTCGTCGAGCTGCTGCTTACCCTCGTAGGCGCTGGAACGCTGGAGGTTCTCCCGGTCGGCGAGGGCCTGCTCGTAGGCGCGGTCGGCGTCCTCGGCCCTCGCCTCGGCGGCGGCGCGCTCGGTATCCCTGCGCTCGCGCAGAGCGGTGGCGGCGAACAGCGCGGTGCTCGCGTGGGTCACCGCGTCGAGCCGCGCGCGCACCTGGTCGACGTCCGATTTCGCCTGCACCGCCAGATATTTGCGATACACCTCGACGAACGCCCGCGTCGCGGTGTCGGCGTGCACCAATCCCTCCAGGGTGCGGCCGACCTCCTCCATGTCGCTGAACGAGCGGGCCGCGTCCAGGATCAGTTGCTCGTCGAGCGGGCGCAGGCCGTCGGTGAGCGCCTGCGACAGGCCGCGCGGGTCCAGGTTCTTGGCCAGCTGCGGGCGGCGCAGCGTGAGGATCAGATTGATCAGCTGGTCATAGCGCTGCGCTCCGAGACCGAACATGCGCGCGTCGATCGCGTTGCGATAGTCCACCGGCCGGTCGACGATCGAATCGGTGCCGATCTGCTCGGCGAGCTGTTTGCGGGTGAACGGTCGGTCGTCCGGGCCGATCAGCGAGAAGTCCACACCGACCCGGCCGTCCGCGACGAAATACCAGCGGGTCACCTTGTCCGAGGACCGCGTGGCGCGCATGCCGATCCCGACGGTGACCGCCTCGGGGTCCTCCCAGCGGCCGCGCGCGAACTCCATCCAGACATAGGAGTAGGCCGAGTCCTGCTTGCGGTAGAGCAGGTTCGACTTCATCGTGCGCTCCTCGCCGGCGAACGGGTTCAGCCTGCGTGGCTCGATCCGCCCGTCCAGCACGAAGGGGAACAGCACCTCCAGAGCCTTCGTCTTGCCCGAGCCGTTCGGCCCGCGCAGGACCAATCTGCCGTCGGCGAAACAGAACTCCTGGTCGCGGTAATCCCACAGATTGACGATCCCCGCGCGGGTCGGGGTGAACCGCACTCCGCCGTGAATGAGCGACATCCGTCAGTTCCCTTCCGTACCGGTGCCGTCGGGCCCGTAGGTGTCGGCCGCGGTGACGAACAGTTCCGCGGCCCGCTTGGTGCGTACCGTGACGACCGCGCCACGGTAGCGGGCAAGGGCGGGCAGCACGAGCAGCCCCTCGTCCACGACCCGGACCAGTCGCAGCCGCTCCAGCAGGGCCACCACCTCGGTGGTGAGGCGCGCGACGTCGGCCTGCCATTGCGCGGCGAAGGTAGTGCCGTAGCGGTCGGCCAGCGCCTGCACCGTCTCACGCAGCCAGGTGCGGTCGATCAGCGGATAGCCGGGCGAATCCGGCCATTCCGCTTGTCGCCGAGAGCCGTCCGGCTCATCGGGGTCGTCCCCGGGCGGATCCGACGCGCCGGACTCGGCGAGCGGTGCGAACACGGTGGATTCGGGGATGGCCTCGTCGAGTTGGCCGGTCAGTGCCTCGCCGAGGTCCGCGGCGGCGTGGCGCCGCGGCAGCGGGTGGTCGATATCCAGCACGCGGTCGGCGATCTCACCGGCCAGCAGCAAGGCGACCTGCGCGAGCGTGCCGGTCCCCGGGAAGCGGACATCCGACAGCCGCCCCGAGGTGTCGATCAGCGCGACCCCCTCCGCCCGGCGTTCGGCGCGCAACCCGGTGAACAGCTCCACCTCCGCGACCACCCGCTCCTGGGCGAGGACAGGACGCTCGTCGGGCGCGAGATCCTCGGCGTACACGACCGGTTGCTCGACCAGCGCCCTGCGCACTCGGCGGGCGATCTCGGCGTTGCCGGTCGCGTGCGCGGAACCACCGGGACCCGTGGACTCTTCGGTGAGCAGCCCCCGCACGCTGTGTAGATGCTGCAGTGCCCGCGGCGGCCGGAACAGCGCGAAGACCACCGGCCGGTCGATGTCGTACAGAGCTTCGCCGGCATCGGGGTCACTGGCCCAGCCGCCCGCGTCACCGTCGGCCAAGGTGAGCGCGCCGCGCACGGTCAGCCAGCCCACCGCGTCGACGAACGCGTCGCGGTCGGCGGCCCGGTCGGTGGCGAGTTCCAGCCCGTCCACCCGGCTTGCGTAGGCGGCGACCTGTTCGGCCAGCTCGGACAAGGTGATCTGGTCTCCCGCGCGTCCCAGCGCGGCGAGCGCGAGGGCGAGATAGGCATAGCGGCGGCGGTCGAAGACGCGCTCGGCGGGTGTGCGCGCGGGCCTGCCCGCGTCGAGGCGGTCGAGCACCGGGAAGACCCGGGCGGTGGTTTCGGTGACTTCGAGCCGGTAGCCGAACAATTCGGCGAGGTCCTCGCGCAACTCGGTGGCCCAGCGCCGGATCAGCGGCAGAGCGATCCGGTCCGGATAGGTGCGGGTCACCAGGTGGTTGGCGAGGACGACCCGCGCTGCGCGCTGATAGTTGTCGAGCGCGAGCGCGTCGATGGTGCGTCCGTGCATCAGCGGCGCTCCCCGCGCGGGTGCGACCGCGTTCCGGTCGTCTGCTCGATCTTCAGCGTCCGGTTGTTCAACCGCAGCAACCCGCGGGTGGTGCGCACAACCGTCGGACCGTCGTGCTCGGACACCGTCAGGGTGACGCCGCTGTCGGACCCGGTGGTCCCCGCCACCCGGCCGCGCACCGGAACCCACGCGGTGGACGCGGCGTCCAGCAGCCGCAGCAGCACTTCGGTTTCCCGCTCGTCCAGGACGCGTTCGTGCACGTCGCCCGCGGCCAGTGACCTGGCGGCCTCGGCGCGGGCCCGTTGCGCGTCCAACTGGGCCTCGCGCAGGCGGCGGATGCCCGCGTCGTTGCGGTGGATGCGGGCGGGCGCACCCGCCGAGGGCGGTCGTCCGGTCTCGGCGAGCGTGCGCGAGATCTCCAGCGGCGGTGCGTCCCACCAGGATCGGATCGCCGGGATCAGATCGGCGTCCGGGTGCTCCATCGCCAGGTGCCGCGGCTTGCCCAGCCCGAACACCGCGTCGAACAGCGCGTGGGCGCTGTCCACCGTCGGCGCCGCGGCGAACCAGCCGGCCAGATGACGCAGCGCCGATTCCCGGCTGACCCCACCCCGCCGCGTCTCGGTGACCCGCCGCAGCAGCGAGAGCACCGCGGCGATTGCGCTCATGGTGGCCTCGCGCAGCCGTTCGGCCTCCGTCGGTCCGTCCGCCTCGCCGCCGGACGCCACGAACCAGGTCCGCAGCCCGTCCCACCTGGCCTGCCAATCGGCACGGCGTTCTTCGAGACTCAGCAGCACCCGTTCGTCGCAGCGCGCCGCCCGGACGATCAGGTCCTCGGCTCCGGTTTCCTCGATCTCGGTGATCGCGACCGCCAGCCGGGGGGTGAATCGGGCCAGGTCCAGGCTGAATTCCCGCATGTGCGCCAGTAGCGCGTCCTTGTGCGCGAGAAACGATTCCGGGGTGATCTCGGTGGTGCGCACCAGGTCGCCGAGCCCCAGGTAGAAGTGCGCGGCACGGGCGGCCAGATCGGACAGCGCGGTGTCGAGACGCCGCAGCGTGCGATAGACGCGCTCGGCGTCGCCCGCCCGATTGGCTTCGGCCAGGGTGTGCAGATCGGCCAGCAACTCCGGCAGCACCAGGCGCGAGAGCGAGGCGTCGTCGAGGCGCGCGCTGAGCACGCCGGCGACCGCCCGGTATGCCTGGAATCCCGCTTGGGAGAACTGGTACACGTAGTGCCGGTTGCGGTATTCGGCCAGCGTCGCGGCGCGGGTTCCGTCGTAACTGCGCTCCAGCACGCCCCAGCGGTGCAGCTGGTCGAGCAGCGGACCGATCTCGGCCGCGGTCAGGTGTGCGGTTCCGGGCCGGCCGGTTGTCTCCGGGGCGTGTTCCGGCGCACCGGTTTCCCGCGTCCGCCCCCGGCCTTCGGACGGACCCATGGAGAGCGTGCGTGATTCCGCACCAGCCATTGCGACCGGTTGGTTCGAAACGGCCGGGTCCGGCGTGCGCAGCGTATTCCCGTGACGCTCGATCCACTCCGCGACGTCGTCGGCGTGCAGCAGCACCACGTACGCCGCCCGCGCGCTGTCGAACGCGCGCAGCACCCGGAGGTAGTCCGCGCGGCGCTCGGCGGTGGCGAAGGAGAACAGCCGCAGCCGGTCGTCCCAGGGGGTGTCGGTACAGCCGTCATCGGAGTCGGTCACCGGGAACAGGGTAGTAGCGGGCCGATCGCCACCTGCACGACGTTCCGCTGTCCGGCGTGGCCGGGCCCGGTTCGTCGCCGTTCGCCGCGGCGGCGGAGCAGTTCGGCTCACTCGACGGACAACGAACGCATCTGGTCCAGATACGCGAGGGTGCGCGGGTCACCGGGGAACCGCTCGATGATCTCGCGCGCGACTTCACCCGCGATCCACATCAGCGACGGCAGCGACCTCCTGCTGCCCGCGAACGCGCGCTTGCCCTCGGCCACCGCCAATTCCAGGTCACGGTCGCGCACCGCCACGACGGCCAGCGTCAGGTGCGCCTCGGAGACCCGCATCGGGTTGCGCACCGTGCCGTCGGGACGGGTGGCGTTGCGGATCACCTCACGCGCGTAGGTTTCGGCGAGCCGATCCTCGCCCGCCACCCGGCAGCAGTCCATCGCGTAGAAGTCGAACTTGTTCGCGTCGATGACGAAATGGTTGTCCAGATTCGCCGGATGTTCGAGTCGCTCCAAGATTGCTCGGCCGTCGTCGAGTGCGGCCTCCACCTCGCGCGGGTTGCCCAGCCTGGCCCAGGCTTTGGCGCGCTGGGCAGCGAGCTGCACGCCAACGCGCAGGTGCTGGCTTACTTCCAGCGTCGGCTGCACGGTCTCGATGACGCCGCGGTAGTTGCCCTGGGTCAGCGCGAACCATGCGGTCATTTCCGCTGCCCAAGCGGAGATCTCGAGGTGCTCCGCTTCGCGCGCCAGCGATTGGGCGGCGCGCCGAGTCACCTCGGCGGCAGTGCGCCGACCGAGGTCGTAGTCCACGCAACCAACCAGCAACGCGACCCAGCCAGCGAGAACAAGGATTTCACGGTGCTGTGCGAGGGTCAGGCGACCATCCAGCAACGAGGTGATCCGTCGGAGCCACGCCGTGCCCTCGGCGTGCAGGTCGTGTGGGTCGGCGTAGGAGTATTCGCAGCACAGGCGCTCGGCGGTGATGCGGATGGCTTCCAGTGTCACCGAGGACACGTCGGACATGCGCAGTCGCCCGAGGAACTCGAGCGTGTCCATGCCCGTCGCCGAGAGTAACTCGTCGTCCCGGTTGGGTCTCGCCTTGGGGAAGAACGCCGCGGGCACCGTGTCGAAGGCGGCGGCGATGATGGGCGCGTAGAAGTCGTCGGGGCGTGATTCGCCCGATTCCCAACGGCGCCAGTTGCGTAGGAGCGTACTGTCGGTCGGCAGGTTGTGCGAAGACTTTCCACGCATTACGCGAACAGCGTCGGCTTGCGACCACCCCCTCGCGTCACGCTCGGAACGCATTCGGACAGCCCAGACGGGTCGATCGTCGGTAGCGGCCACGACGGTAGTATCGCACCAGTTAACGTTTGGTGGCCCCAAGAGGGCAGGCAGATGTCCGTGTGTTGCCAGCTACATTCGGCCCACCGCGTTGTGCATGCTGGATATGGCGCCAGAAGTTTGCCAGCCCCTCCTGTAAGAGCAGTTGCAAGTACATCTGCTCTTGCACGAAGCGCAAATACCCCGTAAAACGGGTGGATCCACACAAGAGAACAGCGATCCCAATCCAACGGAGGTTCGGGTGGAAGCGTTGATCTATGGATACTTGCGTGACGATCTGGCCGATGGCCATAGCAAAGAGCTCGAGGCCGCGATGAGCAGCCTCGCCCGCGAGGAAGGGCTGTGCTTCGCCGCGACGTTCCATGAATCGACCGGCGGTGACGGGACGGCTTTCGCCGAGCTCACAGCGGAACTCAAGCGCGCCGACGCGCACCACGTGGTGGTTCCCTCACTCGATCACTTTGCCGGTCAGACGATTCCGCGCGACATCCTGATCGCCAAGCTGGCTCAGGACGCGGCGGCGCGGGTGTGGACCGTGGAGAGCAGCTGACCGCCGCGACCGAATTGCCCGGTACCGCACCGATCCCCAGCGTCGCAGCCAGGTCGCCGCACCGGTCGCGAGCACACCCGCTGCCAGGGAAGCGAGCAGCCCCGCGAGCCGGTGCTGTTCGAACAGCGGGTACACCTGCCAGTGCAGCAGATAGACGAACAGCGAGCCGTCGGCAAGCACCGCCGCGCAGACGGCGACGACGGCGGGAACCCGGATCGCGGAGAACCACACCAGGGCGAGCAATCCCGCCATGATCAATCGTTCCCGCTCGGGAACACCGAAATACCCAGGCATCGCGATCAGTACGACGGCACTCACCATCATCCGCTGCCACACCGACGTCGCCTTCGCCGCCGCCCAGCCGAGCGCGAAGAGCCAGACCGCCAGCGGAGAGAACGGGATGTCCTTCGCCGAATACAGACCGAACGCCTGGTATCGAAAGACGAGGCTCAGCGCGACCAGCGCCATCGCGAACCAGAACGGCTCGGCGCGTTGCCACCGGTCCATCGCGGGAATCCGGATCAGCAGCGCGGCGGCCAGCATGAAGTACACGAGCACCTCGAGAAACCACAGGTGCCCGGCGGTGGCGCTGTCGTGCGGGCCGAGAATCTTGTTCAGCAACAGGACATTTTGCCAACCGTAGTAGTCGCCGAAGGGGAGTGTCAGCGCGACCCAGACCGCCGTCGGCGCCGCGATGTATCCCACGGCGTGCAGCGTGTGCCGTAATCGCTCGGCGGGTGGCGCCGCCGTGACGGAGAACCGCGCGAAGTTGAACCCCGCCGCCCCGAGCAGCACGTGTGCCGCGCCCCATCGCACGAACACTCCGGCATGTGCGCTGACGATGAGCACGATGCCGATCGCGCGCAGCAGAGTCGCGGTGTCGAGCGTCCGCCCGAAACGCTTGCGGCTGTCGGGTATCCGCTCCAGGTCCGATACGGGCGTATTCGGCCAGTCGGCGGGAAGGCCGCCGAGTGCCCGCTCCAGTCGCGCCGCTGTGGTCACGTAGGTGAGCGAGTTACCGCCGAGGTCGACGAACGTGCTGTCCGGGCCGATCCGCGCGGGGTCGATGCCGAGGGTGGCGGCGTAGAGAGCGCGGACGTCACGCACGTGCGACGGGGGCCCGGCCAGCCGGCGGATAGCGGGGTAGTCGGGTTTGCCGTTGGGTAGCCGGGGCATCCGCTCGACCGGGCGGACTCGCACCGCTGCGGTGGGCAGGCCGGACAGTCGCGCGGCGAACTCGGTCGGATCGGACCGCGGGGTCTGCACCGCTATGACCAGGTGTGCGTCGTCGTCGGCGCAGCAGGCCGTGAATCCGGCTTTCGCGAGCCCGGATTCGAGACGTTCGAGGTCGATGCGCAACCCGAAGATCTTGGCGAACCGGCTGCGCCTGCCGATCACCTGATACAGGCCCTCCGGTGTGCGCCGGGCCAGATCGCCGGTGCGCAGGGCATCGAGCGTGTGGCCGAGGGCGAGGTCCTCGGCCGACTTCGCATAGCCCATCATCACATTGGGCCCGTGATAGACCAGTTCGCGCGGTTCGTCCCCTTCGTCACCGGCATCCTCGACCGGCTCGAGGGTGAATTCGCCGCCGGGAATGGGAATCCCGATGCAGTCGGGATGCGCGCTCGCCAGATGCGCGGGAAGATACGCCATCCGGGCGGTGGCCTCGGTCTGCCCGTACATGACCACGAAGTCCCAGCCGCGTTCCCGGCCCAGTTCGGCGTATTCACGCACCCGCTCCGGCGCGAGCCTGCCGCCGGCCTGGGTGACGTAACGCAGATGCGGCAGTGACCTGCGGGCGAAACCGATGCGGTCGAGGAGGTCGACGGTGTAGGGCACCGTGGCGAAAGACGTTGCCCGGCAGTCCCGGAACGCATGCCAGAATTCCGCATCGAGTACCGACCGGTCGGTGAGCATGAGGCTCGCCCCGCGTACCAGGTGGCTGTGCACCACCGACAGCCCGTAGCAGTAGAACATCGGCAAGGTGGTCGCCGCACAGTCGTCCGGGCCGATGGCCAGGTACTCGGCGATGGCCGCGGCATTCGAGCGCAGGTTGGCCGCCGAGAGCCGGACCAGCTTCGGCGAGCCGGTGGACCCCGAGGTACTCAGCAGCAGCGCGAGATCCGGATGCAGGTCGCGCGCCGAGCGTTCCCGGAGCACGCGGGTGCGGCCGTCTTCGACGATGATGTCCGGATCGTAGGTGTCCCGCAACTCCGCAGTGATCTGCTCGGCGAGCAAGACGACGCACCCGGCGCTGAGCGCTCCGAGATAGGCGACGAGCGAGGCGAGGTCGTTGCGCGCGGCGATGGCGACGAGGCGGCGGGCCGGACCCAACTCGGTCGCGCAGGCCTCGACGAGCGTCGCAAGCCGAGCGTAGGTCACCTGCCGGCCAGGTTCGCACCCGGCATCGCCGTCCAGGCCCGGGTCCGGGCAATGGACGGCGATCCGCTCGTCGAAGGTGCGCAGACGCTCGACGATCGGATGGACGGTCACCGGCGAAAGTGTAGGAGGCGGCCGTCGCCCAGCTCGGAGGTGGCCCCCCGGCGAACTTTCGGTGAACCCCCTGGCGGATGGCCGTCCGCCCCGAACGCTCCGCGGCGCAACCGATCAGAGACCGAAGCTGCCCGGGCCCCGTCTGCGCAGGTACTTCTCGAATTCGGCGGCGATGGCGTCGCCATCGATCTTGGCCATCGCCTCGTTGACGTCGACCGCCGCGTCCCCGCGCTCCTCCAGCGAGCGCACGTACTCGCTGATCTCCTCGTCGCCGACGGTCATCTCGTTGACCGCGGTTTCCCAGTCCTCGGCCTGCTTGGGCAGCTCACCCAGCGGCACCTCGATGTCCAGCACGTCCTCGACCCGGTGCAGCAGCGCGATGGTCGCCTTCGGATTCGGCGGCTGGGAGACGTAGTGCGGGACGGCGGCCCAGAACGATACCGCCGGGACGCCCGCCTTGACGCATTGGTCCTGCAGCACGCCGGTGATCCCGGTCGGTCCTTCGTAGCGGGTCTGCTCCAGGCTGAACCGCTCGGCCGCCTCCTTGCTGTAGGCCGATCCGGTGACCGGCACCGGCCTGGTGTGCGGGGTGTCCGCGAGCAAGGCGCCGAGGATCACCACCGTCTGCACCCCGAGTTGCTCGATGAACTCCAGCAGGTCGCCGCAGAAGCTGCGCCAGCGCATGTTCGGTTCGATGCCGCGCAGCAGCACCACGTCGCGGTCGCTGCCGGGCGGCGAGCAGACCGACAACATCGTCGACGGCCACTGGATTTCCCTGGTCACCCCGTCCACCTGACGCACCGTCGGCCGGTTGACCTGATAGTCGTAGTAATCCTCGGAGTCGAGTTCGGCCAACGGCTCGGCGTCCCAGATCAGTTCCAGATGCTCGACGGCTCCGCTGGCGGCGTCACCGGCGTCGTTCCACCCCTCGAAGGCGGCGACCAGTACCGGATCCCGCAACGTCGGCAGTTCCGGATCGGGAGTTTCACTGGCGTTCACCCGGTCAGCCTACGGTGTGCGGCGATATGGCGTGTCCTATGACGGGCGGACGGGGTGGCGTGTTTCCGCGTGCCGGAGACGGCGGCGCCGGGCCGGATGTGTGGCCCAGGACACCGAGCCTCGACGCGGTGGCCTGGAACGCCCACCCCGCCCACTACGCTGGAACGCATGTCTGCGTCCGTCCCCGCCGAGTTCGACACCACGCTACTCGACACGCTGCGCCGCCGTGTCGTCATCGGCGACGGTGCGATGGGCACCATGCTGCAAGCAGCTGATCTGACCCTGGACGATTTCCGCGGGTTGGAGGGCTGTAACGAGATCCTCAACGACACCCGGCCCGACGTCCTGCGCGGTATCCACCGCGCCTACTTCGAGGCGGGCGCCGACGCGGTCGAGACCAACACCTTCGGCTGCAACCTGCCCAACCTCGCCGACTACGACATCGCCGACCGGATCCGCGACCTCTCCGAGCGGGGTACCCGGCTGGCCCGCGAGGTCGCCGACGAGATGGGCCCGGCCTCCGACGGTACGCCACGGTACGTCCTCGGCTCGATGGGGCCGGGCACCAAGCTGCCCACGCTCGGTCACGCACCGTTCGCCGCGCTGCGCGACGCCTACACCGAGGCCGCTCTCGGCATGCTCGACGGCGGCGCCGACGCCATCCTCATCGAAACCTGCCAGGACCTGTTGCAGGTGAAGGCGGCGGTGACCGGCAGCCGCCGCGCGATGGCGAAGCTGGGCCGCCGGATCCCGATCATCACGCACGTCACGGTGGAGACCACCGGCACGATGCTGGTCGGCAGCGAGATCGGCGCGGCGCTCACCGCGCTCGAGCCGCTCGGCATCGACATGATCGGCCTGAACTGCGCGACCGGCCCGGACGAGATGAGCGAGCACCTGCGCCACCTGTCGCGCCACGCGCAGGTGCCGGTCTCGGTGATGCCGAACGCCGGGCTGCCGGTGCTGGGCGCCGACGGGGCGGTGTACCCGCTCACCCCCGAGGAGCTGGCGGTCGCGCTGCGCGGGTTCGTCGCCGAGTTCGGGCTGGCCCTGGTCGGTGGCTGCTGCGGGACCACGCCGGAGCACATCCGCCAGGTCACCGCCGCGGTGCGCGAGGTCGAGCCGGCCCTGCCGCCGATCGCCGAGCGGCGCGCGCCGGTGCACGAGCCGGGCGTGTCCAGCATGTACACCGCCGTGCCGTTCGAACAGGACGCCTCGGTCCTGATGATCGGTGAGCGGACGAACGCCAACGGTTCCAAAGCATTCCGCGAGGCCATGCTGGCGGGTGACTGGCAGAAGTGCCTGGACATCGCCAAGGACCAGACCCGTGACGGCGCGCACATGCTCGACCTGTGCGTCGACTACGTCGGCCGGGACGGCGCCCAGGACATGGCGGAGCTGGCCGGACGGCTGGCCACCGCCTCCACGCTGCCGATCATGCTCGACTCCACCGAGGCCCCGGTGCTGCGGGCCGGGCTGGAACACCTCGGCGGGCGGTGCGCGGTCAACTCGGTGAACTACGAGGACGGCGCAGGCCCCGATTCGCGTTTCCAGCAGACGATGCGGCTGGTCGCCGAGCACGGCGCCGCGGTGGTCGCCCTGACCATCGACGAGGAGGGCCAGGCGCGCACAGCGGCGAAGAAGGTGGAGATCGCCGAGCGCCTGATCGCCGACATCACCGGCAACTGGGGGCTGTCGGAGAGCGACATCATCATCGACACGCTCACCTTCACCCTGGGCACCGGCCAGGAGGAGTCCCGCCGCGACGGGCTGGAGACGATCGAGGCCATCCGCGAGCTCAAGCGCCGCCATCCGCGGGTGCAGACCACCCTGGGCCTGTCCAATATCTCCTTCGGCCTCAACCCCGCGGCCCGCCAGGTGCTCAACTCCGTCTTCATGCACGAATGCGTCGAGGCCGGCTTGGATTCCGCGATCGTGCACGCCTCCAAGATCCTCCCGATCAGCCGGATTCCGGACGAGCAGCGCGAGACCGCGCTGGATCTGGTGTACGACCGCCGCGCCGAGGGGTACGACCCGCTGCAGAAACTGATGGCGCTGTTCGAAGGCGTGTCCACCTCCTCGTCCAAGGCGTCGCGGGCGGAGGAACTGGCCGCGCTGCCGCTGTTCGAGCGGCTGGAGCGGCGGATCGTCGACGGCGAGCGCGCGGGGATGGAGGCCGACCTGGACGCGGCCATGACCGAGGTACCGCCGCTGCAGATCATCAACGAGACCCTGCTCGCGGGGATGAAGACGGTCGGCGAGCTGTTCGGGTCCGGTCAGATGCAGTTGCCGTTCGTGCTGCAGTCCGCCGAGGTGATGAAGGCCGCCGTCGCTTACCTCGAACCGCACATGGAGGCAACCGACGACAGCGGCAAGGGCCGCATCGTGCTGGCAACCGTGAAGGGCGACGTGCACGACATCGGCAAGAACCTGGTGGACATCATCCTGTCGAACAACGGCTACGAGGTGGTCAACCTGGGCATCAAGCAGCCGATCGCCACCATCCTGGACGCGGCGGTGGACAAGAAGGCCGACGTCATCGGCATGTCCGGCTTGCTCGTGAAGTCGACCGTGGTGATGAAGGAGAACCTCGAGGAGCTCAACGCCAAGGGCGTCGCCGAGCAGTTCCCCGTGCTGCTGGGCGGCGCGGCCCTCACCCGGTCGTACGTGGAGAACGACCTGACCGCGGTGTACGAGGGCGACGTGCACTACGCGCGCGACGCGTTCGAGGGCCTGCGGCTGATGGACGACATCATGACTCGCAAACGCGGCGGTGCACTCGACCCGGACAGCCCGGAGGCTGTCGCCGAGCGCGAGCGGGCCGCCGAGCGCAAAGCGCGCCACGAGCGCTCCAAGCGGATCGCCGCCGAGCGCCGGGCGGCGGAGGTGCCCATCGTGGTGCCCGAACGCTCCGACGTCGCGGCCGAGCTGCCGGTGCCGGTGCCGCCGTTCTGGGGCACCCGGGTGGTGAAAGGCCTCGCGCTGCACGAGTACTCGGGTCTGCTCGACGAGCGGGCACTGTTCCTGGGGCAGTGGGGTCTGCGTGGGCAGCGCGGTGGTGACGGGCCCAGCTACGAGGAACTGGTGGAGACCGAGGGCAGGCCGCGCTTGCGCGCCTGGCTGGACCGGCTGAGCACCGAAGGCGTACTGCAGCACGCCGCGGTCGTGTACGGCTACTTCCCCGCGGTGTCCGAAGGCGACGACGTCATCGTGCTCACCGAACCGGAACCCGATGCGCCGCAACGGTATCGGTTCACCTTCCCGCGCCAGCAGCGCGACCGGTTCCTGTGCGTCGCCGATTTCATCCGGTCCCGGGAGTACGCCCGAACGACCGGTCAGGTCGACGTCCTGCCGTTCCAGCTGGTGACCATGGGTCAGCCGATCGCCGACTTCGCCAACGAGCTGTTCGCGGGCGACAGCTACCGCGATTACCTCGAGGTGCACGGCATCGGCGTCCAGCTCACCGAGGCGCTCGCCGAGTACTGGCACCGCCGCGTCCGCGAGGAACTCGTCCTCGACGGCCACGCGGTCGCCGACTCCGACCCGGCGGACGTGCTGGAGTACTTCAAGCTCGGTTATCGCGGCGCACGCTACTCCTTCGGGTACGGCGCCTGCCCGGACCTGGAGGACCGCGCCAAGCTGGTCGACCTGCTCGAGGCCGACCGCATCGGCGTCGCGCTGTCCGAAGAGCTGCAGCTGCATCCGGAGCAGTCGACGGATGCTTTCGTCCTGCTGCACCCGGAGGCGAAGTACTTCAACGCGTAGCCGCGCGCAGTCCGGTGAGGTGCGCGCCCTCCTCGGCTTGTCCGTCCGCTCGTGGCAGGCAGCTGGTGTCGTGTGCTGTCGCGGCCGGGCGGCGATCAGCCATAGCGAAATGCTCTCGCGGCAAGGGCCTTTGCTACCTGCTCTGATGTCATGTCGAGCGGGTAGCGGAGCGCTCGTCGGCGCGTCACCGTGCCGGGCACGCGCGGTTTACCTGGGCGATCGCCCATCCCAGTACCGGGAGGTGGATGTGTGTCGGGTAGATGTGCCATTGTCGAAGGCGTTGTAACTGCATCCGGGGCAGTCGGCGGATGCGTTCGCGTCCCTGCTCAGTGGTGCAAAGCACCTCGGCGCGTACGCCTTCGGAGTCTTTCCGGGCTTGCGCGTGGAGTGCGAAACGGCTAGGCGCGCAAGTAGGAGAGGCACACCACCATGACGGCGGATCGATTGATCGCGGGACGATATCGGCTCACGGATCCGATCGGCACCGGCGCCATGGGTGTGGTCTGGCGGGCGACCGACGAGCGGTTGCAGCGCACCGTCGCGGTGAAGCAAGTGCTGCTGGGTCCCGGCCTGACCGGGTCCGCGGCGCTCGAGGCGAAACGACGGGCCATGCGGGAGGGGCGGATCGCCGCGCGCCTGCACCATCCGAACGCCATCACCGTGTTCGACGTGGCGGAGGAGGACGGCCAGCCCTGGCTGGTCATGGAATATCTGGACGCGCCGAGTCTGGCGACCAAACTGTCGGGTGATCGCACGCTGCCACCACACGAGGTCGCCCGGATCGGCGCGCAGGCGGCGAGCGCCCTGGCCGCCGCACACGACGCGGGAATCATGCACCGGGACGTGAAGCCGGCGAACCTGCTGGTCGCCGACGACGGCACGGTCAAGATCACCGACTTCGGCATCTCCCGCGCGGTCGGCGACGTGACGGTCACGGCCACCGGATTCCTCGCCGGGACGCCTGCCTATCTGTCACCCGAGGTGGCGCGCGGCGAGGATCCGGAACCGGCTTCCGACGTCTTCGCCCTCGGTTCGACGCTGTACGCGGCTGTGCAGGGCACCCCGCCGTTCGGCGAGGGCGACAACCCGCTGGCTCTGCTGCACGCGGTCGCGCGGGCCGAGATCCCGCCGCCCGAGTCCGCCGGCTCGCTGGGACCGGTGTTGATGTACCTGCTCGCTCCGGCCGCCGCCGACCGCCCGACCATGCTGGAGGCGAAAGCGGTCCTCGAAGCCGTGGCGGCGGGCCGGGATCCAGAATTGCCCGCGTCGGCGACCGAAGTGATTCCCGCACCGGCCGCGGCTGCCGCGGCGACGACCGTGCTGCCGAACCACCCCGCCGCCGTATCGCCGGAGCAGCCGGGCGACACCGGCGCCACCGCGGTCGTACCCGCCGCCGCGCCGGGTACGACCGCGCCGCAATCGGTTACGACTCCACCGGTGCCGAGGCGTGCCGGGATGGTGGCGACGTTGCCCGGCGTTCTGCGCGGCAGACAACGGGGCCGGCTGATCGTCGTGGAAGTCGCCGCAGTGGTCGGGGTGCTGATCCTGGTCGCCATCATCGCGACGCTGGCCGGAGTGGACGGCGAGGGTGGCGCCGCGCCGACCTCGCCGACGGCGCCTCCGGCCGCCGTGGGCCCCGAGAACGCGCCGTCACCGGCCGACGCGGCGGGAACCGAGCCGCGACAGGCCCCGGCGCAAGCTCCCGCTCGAGCCCCGGCGCAAACCCCCACCCCTCCAGCGCCCGCACCCACTTCCGGGCCCGCGCCGGGGCCCGCGCCCACTTCCGCAGGCGGCCCGCCCCCGCCCGCCCCGGGATCCACCCCGCCGGCGCAAACGACGAACCCCGCACCGAGCGCCACCCCGCCGCCCAGCGCCACCCCGCCGCCCAGCGCCACACCCCAGCCCACCACGTCGAGCCCTGCCCCGACTACCTCCGGTCCGGCCACCACCGTGACGACGACTCCGTCCGGGCCGCCGACGTCCGACCGGATCGCCTCGTTCATCCAGGGCTACTACGGCATGTTGCCCACCAACGTGTCCGGCGCCTGGACCCAGCTGGCGCCTGGATACCAGGCGCAGACCGGCTACGACTCCTACGTGAAATTCTGGGGCACGATCCGTTCGGTGAGCGTGGGCTCGGTCACGCAGAACGGTGCGAATCGGGCGGTGGTCGCGCTCACCTATACCTTGAAGAACGGATCGACGACCTCCGAGAACCGCTGGATCGAGATCGTCGGCGACAGCGCCAAGCTGCAGATCGCCGCATCGGGCACCTAGGCGCCGTCGGCCCGGCCGGTGCCAGTGCCGCCGGTCTGCGGGTCGCGCGGCGCCGTTCGGACGGAGTCTCCCTGCTCAGCGCGGCACGATGGACGCGCTGGCGGGCGCCCGGCTCGGCCGGTTGGGTGCCGGGATGCGCCATTCGATCCAGCTGGGCGGGCTACGGAGGAACTTCCTCCGACGGTACGGTTCCTGCGGTCGTCTCGGCGGGCGATCGCGGACGGCTCGCCGAGTGGTGCCCGATGGGATGACAGGGACGAGATCTAGGAGAAGGACCGAAACGTGACAGCGCGACTGGCTGGAGTGCTCTGGGACATGGACGGCACGCTGCTCGACTCGGAGAAGCTCTGGGACGTGGCGGTGCGGGAACTGGCGCGTGAGCACGGTCACGAGATGACCGACGCGATCCGGCACGCGCTGATCGGGGCGTCCGGGCCGAATGCCCTGCGGATCATGTTCACCGGGCTGGGCATCGAGCCCACTCCCGGCTCGCTGCGGGCGGCGGGGGAGTTCCTGGAACGGCGGGTGACCGAATTGATGACCGGCCCCATTCCGTGGCGAGCGGGTGCGAAGGACGCGCTGGCCATGGTCCGCGCGGCGGGCCTGTCCAGTGCGCTCGTCACCAATACCAAGCGGTCGCTCACGGAGTTCGGTCTCGACACGCTGGGGCGCGACTTCTTCGACGTCTCGGTCTGCGGCGACGAGGTGGCGCACGGCAAACCGGAGCCCGATGTCTACCTGCGCGCCGCCGAGTTGCTCGGACTCCATCCCGAACAGTGCGTGGCGGTGGAGGACTCGCCGACCGGCGCTCGCGCGGCGCAGGCGGCGGGCTGCGCCTTGGTGATCGTCCCGTGCGAGATTCCGGTGCCGGACGCGCCGGGACGGGTGTTCCGTGATTCGCTCGTCGGGTTGACCGTCGCTGATCTGGAACAGGCTCTGCGCGTGCGTCGTTGAGTGATCCAGCCCACTGCGGGACGCGCCGACGGCGCGCTCGCCGGGGCGAGAGTTACTGTGCCGCAACGGGAGTGCGTGCAGATAGTACGTGTGACCGTGATCACCGGCAATCTCGGCGAATCCCGGGCGTGTCGGCGAGCGCTCTACCAAAATGACGCCATGGCAGCGTTGGGCGTCCTCGACGAGATCGTAGATACCGCACGGTATCCCCTGGCGGATGCGGAAGGACCCGCGCTGCGGGAAGCGGTGCGGCGCGCCCGTGCGGAACTCGCCGACACCGGCTGCACGGTGCTGCGTGGTTTCATCCGCCCCGAGCTGACCGGCACTCTGCGGGCCCAGGGGGAGCAGATCGCACCGCACGCGCACTACGAGGTCGAGCAGGTCAACGCCTACAACATCCCGCTCGACGCCGACCTGCCGGAGGACCACCCCGGCCGGATCGTGCTGGAGCGGGGCAACGCCTTCGTGCCCCGCGACCGCATCCCCGCCGACGCGTTGATCCACCGGCTCTACACCGACGAACTGTTCCAGCGGTTCGTCGCCGATTGCTTCGGCTTGGCCGAACTGCACGAATTCGCCGACCCCCTCGCCGGACTGTGCCTCAACGTCGTCGCGCCGGGTATGTCGCATCCCTGGCATTTCGACACCAACGAATTCACCGTCTCGATGCTGACGCAGCCCGCCGAGGACGGTGGCGTCTTCGAGTACTGCCCCAATATCCGCACACCCGAGGCGGAACACCTCGACGACGTCCGCGCCGTGCTCACCGGCACCGGCGAGCGTTTCGTCCAGCGGCTCGAACTGCGCCCGGGCGACCTACAGCTGTTCCAGGGTCGCTTCTCGTTGCACCGCGTCTCACCCGTCAGCGGTGCGCGTCAGCGCCATTCGGCCATTTTCGCCTACACCGATCGTCCCGGAATGGTCGGCACGGTGGAGCGGACGCGGCAATTGTTCGGCCGCGTGCTACCCGACCATCTAGCCGCCGCGGCCGACGCCGTCCGGGGCGATCGCCTGCTCGACTGAGCCGAACGGCTCGACTGACCGAGCTCGACCCGAGAGGACCGACAGTGCCAGTGCCGTTACACACGACCGGGAAAGCGTCTTTCGACGACATCTACGAACGCCCCGATCCGCGCGCCTACTACGCGCGCATGTCCGAACTGGACTATCGCATTCCGGAACTGGCGAAACCGTTCTTCCAACAGCAGATTCGGGAATTCCGAGCCTCCGCGCGGGTCACCGTGCCGACGGTGCTCGACATCGGCTGCTCCTACGGCGTCAACGCCGCGCTGTTGCGTTTCGACACCACGATCGGCGAACTGGCCGAGCACTACGCCGTCGCCGACCTCGATCTGGCCGGTTTGATCCGGCGCGACCGAGCCCGTGTCACGGCGGGGACCGCGGCCGAGGACGTCCGCTTCCTCGGCATGGACGCCGCCCGCCCCGCCCTCGAGTACGCGCGGGAGGCCGGGCTCCTGCACGACGTGGTGCACGCCGACCTGGAGTCCGGCGAACCGACCGACGAGCAGCGCGCCCTGCTGGCGACCGCCGATCTGGTCGTCTCCACCGGCTGCGTCGGCTACGTCACCGAGAAGACCTTGACGCGCGTGGCCACGGCGCACCCGCGCAGGCGGCCCTGGATGGCACACTTCGTACTGCGCATGTTCGACTTCGCACCGATCGAGGCGGAACTCGCCGCGCTCGGCTACCGGACCGAGCAGGCGCCGGGGTTGTACGAGCAACGCAGGTTCGCCTCCGCGGCCGAACAGGCGCAGGTGCTGAACACCCTGTCCGCCAAGGGAATCGACACGACCGGCCGGGAAGATCAGGGATGGCTGTATGCGACCCTGTATGTGTCCAGGCCGCTGCCGAAACATCACGCCGACACCGAGGACTCGCATTGACCGAACGCACCTTCGCCGCCGACGACCACCTACCCCGGGTGCCCCTGCCGACGCTGGAGGACAGCTGTGGCCGATTCCTGCAGTGGTGCGAGCCGCTGCTGACCGCCGACGAGCTCGACGCCACCCGCGCGGCGGTCGACGACCTGTTGCGACCAGACGGTCCGGGGCGCACGTTGCACGCCGCGCTCGCGGAGTACGACGCGACGCCCGGCGTCGGCAGCTGGCTGGACCTGTTCTGGCCGTCGCGGTACCTGGGCAGGCGGGACCGGATCGCGCTGAACGCGAACTTCTTCTTCCTGTTCCGGGACGACACCCCGCTGGCCGCCTCCACCGCCGCCACCCAGGTGGACCGCGCCGCGGGCATCATCTCCGCGGCCGTCGACTACAAACTGGCGCTGGATCAGGAGGCCATCCCGCCGGTGACCCAGCGCGGACAGCAGCTGTCCATGTGGCAGAACAAGTACCTGTTCTCCGAGACCAGGATCCCGGGCGCGGAGCAGGACACGGTGCGGGTGCCCTACAGCGCGGAATGGCCGGGCCCGTCGCAGGCCCGGCACATCGTCGTGTTCTTCCACGGCAGCCCGTTCCGGATGGACGTGATCGGCCCGGACGGAGCGCCGTACTCGCCGGAGGATCTCGCCGACGGATTGCGCGCGGTGCTCAAGGCGGGCGCACGCCCGGCCCGCACCGACACCGCCGTCGGGCACCTCACCACCAAGGCCCGTGCGGAATGGGCGGAGAGCAGGCAGCGGCTGCTGGCCGAGCCGGCGAACGCCGCGGCGCTGGACGCCATCGAGACCGCGCTGTTCGCCGTCTGTCTCGAAGACTTCGCTCCGCGCGACGAGCAGCACGCCTGCGACTCGCTGTTGCACGGCGACAGCGCCAACCGTTGGTTCGACAAGTCGGTCTCGTTCATCGTCTTCGGTGACGGGCAGGCGGGCATCAACGTCGAACACTGCGGACTCGACGGCACCACCATCCTCTCGTTCGTGGACACCCTGCTGGAGACCACGGTGCCGGCCCACGCCGCCCGTTCCGGCGCGCAGGCGCAGGGACTGCCCACGGTCGAGCCGATCGAGTTCGTGCTGGACGAGGCGCAACGCGGCGATATCGCCGCGGCGGCCGCCGCCTTCGCCCGCTATGCCGCGGAGAACGCCACCCAGACGGTGTCGTTCCCGGACTTCGGCACGACCAGGGCCAAGCAGCTGGGCATCTCGCCGGACGCATTCGCCCAGCTGAGTTACCAGCTGGCCCACCGGCGCAGCAAGGGGCTCACCGGCGCCACCTACGAGTCCATCGCGACCAGGCAGTACCGCAACGGCCGTACAGAGGCCATGCGGGTGGTCACCCCGGAGATGATCGCCTTCGTGGACTCGATGCAGAACCCGGGGGCCGACGCCGAGGCCCGGCTCGCCGCGGCGCGGGCGGCCGCGGCGGCGCACGTGGAACGGGCCAAACAGTGCCAGGCCGGGGACGCGCCCGAACAGCATCTGTGGGAGCTGCAGTGGATCCAGCGCAGGCGCGGCGCGGAGCTGGGCGTCACCGAGCCGATCCCGCTCTACGACAGCCCTGGCTGGACGATCATGCGCGACGACTACCTGAGCACGAGCTCGGCGCCGTCGGTCAACATCCGCTACTTCGGTTTCGGGTCCACCAGCTCCCGCTGTATCGGCATCGCCTACGTACTGCTTCCGGACCGCTGGAATCTGTACCTGGCCACCCCGACGCCGGTCGCCGACCAGATGTACGCGTTCGCCGATCACCTCCGCACCGCGGTCGCCGATCTGCAGGCGTTGCTCGCCGGGAACTAGGCGCCCTCCGCCCGGTTCTTCCGCACCCGGCCGGGTGCGGAAGAACCGGGCGGTCGCCGTGGGGGCCATCGTGGGCCGGAGCAACGGGCCCGCATCCGGGTCTGAAACAATGGCTCATCGTGAAGAACTTCGAATCCCTGTTCGCCGAACTGCAGGATCGTGCGGTCAACCGCCCCGAGGGGTCCGGAACCGTTGCCGCGCTGGACGCAGGCGTGCATACCCAGGGTAAGAAGGTGCTCGAGGAGGCCGGTGAGGTGTGGCTGGCCGCCGAACACGAGAGCGACGAGTCGCTCGCCGAGGAGATTTCCCAGCTGCTGTACTGGGTGCAGGTGCTGATGGTGGGCCGCGGGCTGAAGCTCGAAGACGTGTACCGACATCTGTGACGGCCGTCCGACCTCCCGTTTCTCCTGCCGAAAGGACTCTCCCATGCTGCGCGTCGCAGTCCCCAACAAAGGCGCCCTGTCCGAATCCGCCGTCTCGATCCTCACCGAGGCGGGCTACCGCAAGCGCACCGATTCCCGTGACCTGACCGTTCTCGACCCGGGCAACCAGGTCGAATTCTTCTTCCTGCGACCCAAGGACATCGCGATCTACGTCGGCTCCGGGGAACTCGATCTCGGCATCACCGGGCGTGATCTCGCGTGGGATTCCGGCGCTCCGGTGCAGGAACGCCTCGCCCTCGGGTTCGGCCGCTCCACCTTCCGCTACGCCGCCCCTGCCGGGCGGGAGTGGAAGGTCGAGGACCTGCACGACAAGCGGATCGCCACCTCCTACCCGAATCTGGTGCTGAACGACCTGCGCCGCCGGGGCATCGAGGCCGAGGTGATCCGTCTCGACGGCGCGGTGGAGATCTCCATCCAGCTCGGCGTCGCCGACGCCATCGCCGACGTCGTCGGCTCCGGGCGCACGCTGCGCCAGCACAATCTGGTTGCCTTCGGCGAATCGCTGTGCGATTCCGAGGGTGTGCTGGTCGAGCGCAAGGATGCCGACCAGGGCGACCGGGCGCGCAACCAGCTCGTCGCCCGGGTCCAAGGCGTGGTCTTCGCCCAGCAGTACGTCATGCTGGACTACGACTGCCCGAAAGACCTGCTCGACGAGGCATTCGTCATCACTCCCGGTTTGGAGTCGCCCACCGTGGCGCCGCTGGCCGATACCGGCTGGGTGGCCGTGCGCGCACTGGTCCCGCGCAAGCAGAGCAACGAGCTGATGGACAAGCTGGCCGACCTGGGCGCGAAAGCCATCCTGGCCACCGACATTCGTTCCTGCCGCGCATTCTGAACGCCGGATTCGTCCGATCCGCCTGATCCGCTCACGCTGAGCGCAATCGGTGTGCGCTGTGACCGGGTGTTGTTACCGTGCGGCCTCTCGATGAGGAAACGCAAGGAGCCCCCGTGTCACAGCCACCACCCGATGAGCAGTCGGGCAGCACATTCACCTGGAACGAGGACTGGCTGGCGGCGCTCGCCGGGCTGATCCTGATCGCGCTGGTCCTGCTCGGCGTGATTCCGGACCGGCTGGTGCCGTGATGGCCGAGACCGGCGCCGGAGCGGCGAACGAACCGAACGCACTGACCGAGAACCGGCCTGCGGCGAGGCCTGCTGGGGTGCCATCCTCGGAAACCGAAGCGCTGCAGGCGGTCCCCCGTGCGACGGCCGGCGCCATCGCGGCCGGCATCGCCGTCGTGATCGTGCTCGGCGCCCTCGCCCGGTACTTCGAGACGCACGTCCCACGGTGGTCGGTGGACACTCCGTTCCAGCGGGTCGCCAAGTCGATCGAATTCCCGGTGTACGCCATCGCACTCGGCTTGATCGGCAACGTGGTCTTGGCCGAACTGGCTCTGCGCGACCGTCTTTCGGCGGGCTTCCGCACCGAGTTCTTCATCAAGACCGGCGTGGTGCTGCTCGGCGCATCGATCAATCTGAAGATCCTGGTCACCGCGGCGGGCCCGTCGATCCTGCAAGCGCTGCTGCTGATCACGGCCGTGTTCGGCTTCACCTGGTGGCTGGGCGGACGCCTGGGGCTGGACGACAAACTGCGCGCGCTGCTGTCCTCGGCGGTGTCGATCTGCGGCGTCAGCGCGGCGATCGCCGCGGCGGGCGCGGTGCAGGCCCGACGTGAGCAGATCGCCTACGCGGCCTCGCTGGTGATCGTCTTCGCGCTGCCCTCGATCTTCCTGCTGCCCTGGCTGGCGGGAGTGCTCGGGTTGCCCGACGCGGTCGCGGGCGCCTGGATCGGCGGCAATATCGACACCACGGCGGCGGTCGCGGCCTCCGGCGCGATCGCGGGGGAGAAGGCCCTGCAGATCGCCACCATCGTCAAGACCACCCAGAACGCCCTGATCGGCGTTGTCGCGATCGCGCTGACCGCGTACTTCACGCTGCGCGTCGAGCGCGCACCGGGCGCGGCGCGGCCGTCGGCGCGCCAGTTCTGGGAGCGGTTCCCGAAGTTCGTGCTCGGCTTCCTCGCCGCCTCGATCATCGGCACGCTGTACCTGCGATCGGCGGACAAGAAGTCGGGCGCGGCGCACATCGCGATCGTCAACGATCTGCGCACCTGGTTCCTGATCTTCGCGTTCGTCTCCATCGGCTTGGAGTTCTCGCTGCGCGGCCTGCGGGAAGCGGGCTGGCGGCCGGTCGTGGTGTTCGCGTCGGCGGCGTTAGTGAATCTTGCTGTGGGCCTGGGGCTTTCGGTGCTGCTGTTCCATGACTTCACCGTCTGAGATTCGCCGTCCGCCGACGGGCGTGCGGCCGAAGAGCGGCATTCGGGCGAGAAGTTCTCGCGCCCGGACGTGCGGTTCGGCTCGAAGACTCCGAGGCCGGTCGGGAAGACTGTACGGCGTGCCGGAGAGCATCGACGACGAGAAGACCGAGACGAGACCGGGCAGCCCGGCGGCCGCCCCGGCGGCGCGCGGAGGCCCCGAGCGGGGCCCCACGTGGGCGCGATTGCGAAACCTGCTGATCGTCACCGGCGACGCGGTGCTGGTGGCGGTCCTGATCGGAGCGGTCGTCATGCTGGGCGAACGCGGCACGTCCTTGGACTTCCTGGTGGCCGCGCGAGGCCACTAACCGGTCACTCCGATACGGCTTCGGCCAGGGTCTCGTCCGGGGATTCGGCCGCGTCGCCGTTCGGCCAGCCGGGGTAGGGCGGCGGTGTGCCGCCGAACGCCGGGCACAAGGGCTTGTAGTCGCAGTAGGAGCACATCCGGCTGGTGTTCGGCGGGAAGTCTCCGGTGCGGCCCGCCTCGAGGATGGCAGCCCACAAAGCCGAGAGCGTGCGCTCGAACCGCAGCAATTCCTGCTCGTCGGGGGCGTAGGTGAGGATCTGCTCGTCGGCCAGGTAGATCAACCGCAGCTGGGCGGGCACCAAGCCGCGGGTGCGCAGGACCACCAGCGCGTAGAACTTCAGCTGGAACAGCGCTCTGGTCTCTTGCGTCGGGCCCGGCGTACGGCCGGTCTTGTAATCCACGACGCGCAGGGCGCCGCTCGGCGCGATGTCGATCCGATCGACGAACCCGCGCAGCAGCGCGCCGTCGTCCAGTTCGACCTCGACCCGCGCCTCACGCGATTCCGGGTCGAACCCCGTGGGATTCTCCAGCCGGTAGTAGCGGCGCACCAGCGCGCGCACCTCGCCGAGAAACGCGTCGAGCCGCTCACCGGCGATCAGCTCCGCGACCTCCGGCTGTTCGGCGCGCACCCGCGCCCATGCCGACGGCACCAGGGCGTCGGCGCGCTCCGGCACCCGTTCGGCGGCGGGCAGCCCGTAGAGGTCCTCCAGCACCGCGTGCACCACCGTGCCGCGCACCGCGTGCACGGACGGCTGCTCCGGTATCCGATCGATCGCACGGAATCGGTATTTCAGCGGACATTGCTTGAAATCCATTGCCCGGGAAGGCGACAGCGCGGGCCGGGCGCGGCTCGCCCTCGCAGCGGGCTCGGGGATCCCCGCGTCGTCGGCAGGGGGCGTGGACACGGGCGAGCACATACCTGGCAGGCTATCCCGCGGCACCGACACGCCGGTGCGCGACAGCACGGATTCCAACCAGCGGAACGGAGATTCATGACGGCCAGACGGACCGGGCCATTCACCATCGGTGACCGGGTGCAGCTGACCGATGCCAAAGGGCGCCTGTACACGGTGGTCTTGGAGCCGGGCAAGGAGTTCCACACCCACCGCGGCGGGATCAAGCACGACAGCCTGATCGGCGCCGACGAGGGCAGCGTGGTGCACTCCACCAACGGCACGCCGTACCTGGCGCTGCGTCCGCTCCTGATCGACTACGTGCTGTCCATGCCGCGCGGCGCCGCGGTGATCTACCCCAAGGACGCCGCGCAGATCGTGCACGAGGGTGACGTGTTCCCCGGCGCGCGCGTGCTCGAAGCCGGCGCGGGCTCCGGCGCGTTGACGTGCTCGCTGTTGCGGGCGGTCGGGCCGCAGGGCCAGGTGGTGTCCTACGAGATCCGCGCCGACCACGCCGAGCACGCGGTCCGCAATGTGGAGACGTTCTTCGGCGAGCGACCGGCGAATTGGTCGCTGACCGTCGGCGATGTGGCCGACTACACCGGGGAGCCGGTGGATCGCGCCGTGCTGGACATGCTCGCGCCGTGGGACGCGCTACCGGCCGTGTCCAAGGCGCTGGTGCCCGGCGGCGTGCTGATCGTCTACGTCGCCACCGTCACGCAGCTGTCGAAGGTGGTCGAAGCGCTGCGCGAGCAGGAGTGCTGGACCGAGCCGCGATCCTGGGAGTCGCTGGTGCGGCCCTGGCACGTCGTCGGCCTCGCGGTGCGGCCCGAACATCGCATGCAGGGCCACACCGCCTTCCTGGTCAGCGCCCGCAGGCTCGCCGAGGGCACCGTCACGCCCAAGCCGCAGCGCAGGCCGTCGAAGGGCTGAGCGCGCCGGGCGGGCGCCTGCGGCGTTCGGCGCTCAGGCCGGGACGCAGGGCGCCTGCGCGAAGCCGAGCAGCAGGCAGCCGCTGGCGTCCGACAGCTTCCAGGTGCCGTCGACGTTCTCCCAGGTCAGCGGCACGGCGGGGGCAGCGCCGTGCGGGGAGGTGATGGTCACCTGCGCGTTCGTGGTGTTGCCCTGGGTGGCGATGTCGGCGACGGTGAAGGTCAGTGTGTAGCCCTGCAGGCCCTTGTTCATCTGGTCGATGTTGGCGGTGCGCTGCTCACCGTTGACGATCAGCGCGGCCTTCTGCGCGGTGGGTACATTCGGATCGGCGAGCTTGCCCAGCATCGCCTGCAAGCTGTCGGCGGTCGGCGCGCCGGTCGCATGGTCGCCGTGCGCGTGGGTACCCGACGCTGCGGCGCTGGTGGTGGCCGAGGTCGCCGCGCTCGTGGTGGCGGAGTCGTCGTCGGAACCGCACGCCGCGAGTGCGCCGGTGATGGCCACCGCCGCCGCGGCGGTGGCCAGGGAAACACGCAGGGTTCTCGCGGGAAGGAGCATGGTCGGCAACCTTTCGGCTCAGGCGGCGAGCGGGCTCGCCAGGGTTGGGTTAGGGCAGGCTAACATGGTGGTCCGGCCGCCGATCGCGGCCCAGATGTGATCACCACGAAACCATGTCGGAAAGCGAGAACGGGTCGCGCCCGGTAGCGTTGATAGACCGGGACTGGGAGGAGCAGCACATGAGCCCCATCGAGAATTCGGATTCGGCGGCCTGGAGAGAGCTCGAGGCGGTACGCGCCGAGGCGGCTGCACTCCGAAGGCAACTCGCCGACTCGCCAGATCGCACACGGGAATTGGAAGCCCGCATCGATTCGCTGACCATTCGCAACACGAAGCTGATGGACACCCTCAAGGAAGCGCGCCAGCAGCTGGTCGCGTTGCGTGAGGAGGTCGATCGGCTGGGTCAGCCGCCGAGCGGATACGGCATCCTGATCGGTGTGTACGACGATCAGACGGTCGACGTGTTCACTTCGGGTCGCAAGATGCGGTTGACGTGTTCACCGAACATCGAGACCTCGACGCTCGAGTACGGCCAGACCGTCCGCCTCAACGAGGCGCTCACGGTCGTCGAGGCCGGGCACTACGACGCGGTCGGCGAGATCGGCACACTCCGGGAGATCCTCGACGACGGCCGTCGCGCCCTGGTCGTCGGCCATGCCGACGAGGAGCGCGTGGTGTGGCTGGCCGGCCCGCTGGCGAAGGTCGCCGAGATGGACGACCTGGACGATCCTGATTCCCCCATCCGCAAGCTGCGGCCGGGTGACTCTCTCCTGGTCGACTCGAAGGCCGGTTTCGCCTTCGAGCGCATCCCCAAGGCCGAGGTCGAGGACCTCGTCCTGGAAGAGGTGCCCGACGTCGACTACAGCGATATCGGCGGTCTCGGCAGGCAGATCGAGCAGATCCGCGACGCGGTGGAGCTGCCCTTCCTGCACAAGGACCTGTTCCGCGAGTACGCGCTGCGCCCGCCGAAGGGCGTGCTGCTCTACGGTCCGCCCGGCTGTGGCAAGACGCTCATCGCGAAGGCGGTGGCCAACTCGCTGGCCAAGAAGATCGCCGAGGCGCGTGGTGAGGATGCCAAGGAAGCCAAGTCGTTCTTCCTGAACATCAAGGGTCCCGAGCTGCTCAACAAGTTCGTGGGCGAGACCGAGCGCCATATCCGGATCATCTTCCAGCGGGCGCGTGAGAAGGCATCCGAGGGCACGCCGGTGATCGTGTTCTTCGACGAGATGGACTCCATCTTCCGCACCCGCGGCTCGGGCGTCTCCTCGGACGTGGAGACCACGGTGGTGCCCCAGCTGCTGTCGGAGATCGATGGCGTCGAGGGCTTGGAGAACGTCATCGTGATCGGCGCCTCCAACCGTGAGGACATGATCGATCCGGCGATCCTGCGGCCGGGCCGCTTGGACGTGAAGATCAAGATCGAGCGTCCCGACGCGGAGTCGGCGCAGGACATCTTCTCGAAGTACCTCACCGAGGACCTGCCGCTGCACGACGACGATCTGGCCGAATTCGGTGGCGACAAGGTGTTGTGCATCAACGCCATGATCGAACGCGTCGTCGACCGGATGTACGCCGAGAGCGAGGACAACCGCTTCCTGGAGGTCACCTATGCCAACGGTGACAAGGAGGTCCTGTACTTCAAGGACTTCAACTCCGGCGCCATGATCCAGAACATCGTGGACCGCTCCAAGAAGTACGCCATCAAGGCGGTGCTCGACACCGGCAACCCCGGTCTGCGCATCCAGCATCTCTACGATTCGATCGTGGACGAGTTCTCCGAGAACGAGGACCTGCCCAACACCACGAATCCGGATGACTGGGCACGCATCTCGGGCAAGAAGGGCGAGCGGATCGTGTACATCCGTACGCTGGTCACCGGCAAGAACGCCAGTGCCAGCCGCGCCATCGACACCGAGTCGAACACCGGTCAGTACCTGTAAGGGGTTGCGCCGGACCACGAAGGGCCGCGTCTCTCCGGAGGCGCGGCCCTTCGCTGTTCGTGCCAGAGCGCAGTCGTGCCGGTCACGTCGGCGGCGGTCCGGCCGGCAGGCGATCGGGCAGGCCGAACCGCGGATAGAGAGCGTCGAGGTGGAAGCGGGTGATCCGGCCGATGCGGTTGCCCGTGGGGGTGAGCACGATCAGGCCGGCCGGAGTCGCGACCGGTCGCGGTGCGTCGTCGAGGTATGCGCCGAACGCGGGCAGGCCGTTGGCACCCGTCGCCACCAGGTGCACACGGCGCTCGCCGCGGCAGGCGAACGAAGCGGACAGGAATTCCGCGATCGCGCCCGGCCCGTGATACTCGTGCGGCGCGGGTGGCATCGAAAGCCACGCGTCGTCGGTGAGCAGCGCGATCACGCCGTCGACGTCGCCGGAGAGGTATGCCGCGGCGAAGCGGCGTGCGAGATCGCGTTCGTCGGGGGCAGCCCGGCGCGGAATTGTTCGACCTCGATGCCGGTCGAGCGACGCCCGCGCGCGTTGCAGCTGTCCCTTGACCACGGTAGGCGTGACGTCGAGGAGGTCGGCCACCTCGGCGACGGGGAAACCGAGAACGTCGCGCAGCACCAAGATCGCGGCTTGGCGCGGCGACAGTCGCTGTAACCCCATGACGAAGGCCAGTTCGACCGCTTCGGTGGCCGTGTAGCGAGCCTCCGGACCGGGCGCGGGATCGGCGATGTCCAGCTTGCTGTCGGGGTATGGCTGCAACCAGCGCACCTCATCGCGGCGGGTGGGTTCGGGCGGCGAGAACGGTGGCACCGGCTCGGGCGGCATTCGGCGACGGGCGTCGCGCAGCGTGTTGAGGCACCGATTGGTGGCGATGCGGTACAGCCACGAGCGCAGCGATGACCGCTGCTGGAACCCCGGCAGGCCGCGCCAAGCCGCCAGCAAGGTCTCTTGCACCATGTCCTCGGCGTCGGTCATCGAGCCGAGCAGACGGTAGCAGTGCAGTTCGAGTTCGCGCCGGTACGGGTCGGTGAGGATCCGAAATGCCGACTCGTCGCCCGCGCGTGCCCGCTCCAGAGTCGTCTGCTGCACGTCGTCGATGGTGCCAGTTCCTCGTCGGACGTTCCATCGGGCCGGTATCCGGTGTCACTACCTACGGCACGGCGAAGCGCCGATGCGCACCGGAAGGAGACACAATGTCGGACCCCATCGCTCTGCGGACCTCGCTGGCGTTCTATCGCGCCTGGACCGAACACGATTTCGACAACGCCATGACCTACGTCGCCGACGACATCGTCTGCGACGCACCGGCCGGGCGGATCGCGGGAGCCGCGGCGTTCCGCGATTTCCTCGAACCGTTCAGCCGGATCCTCACCGACTCGACCTTGCTCGCGTCGTTCGGTGACGAGCACACCGCGTTGCTGATGTACGACACCGTGACCATTCCGGTCGCGAACGCGCCCGGCGCGGAGTGGCACACGGTGGTCGACGGACGGATCACCTACGTCCGGATCATCTTCGACCGGGCGCCGTTCGACGCGGTCCGGGCCGCTGCGCGCGAGGCGGACCAGTAGGCCGATCGTGCTAAAATTTGGCCATGCGGCCAGAAATTGGTACGAGCGGCCAACGCAAATCGTTCATCGAGGAGGTGCGGCGCAGGCAGATCATCGCCGCGGCGGTAGAGGTGATCTCCGACGTCGGGTACGCCAATGCCTCGCTGGCGCGGATCGCCGAGCATGCGGGCATCTCCAAGGGCGTCATCTCCTACCACTTCGCGGGCAAGGACGAGCTGATGACGCAGCTGGTGATCCAGCTGTACGTCTCGGCCGCGGAGTACATCGCGCCACGGGTGGGCGCGGCGGCAGGCGCGCGCGAGAGCCTGCTGGCCTATCTCACGGCGAATCTCGGCTTCATCGAAGCGAACACGACCTACGTGGCCGCGCTGGTAGAAGTGGTGACGAATTTGCGCGACGCGGAGGGCAGGCCGAAATTCGCTTCCGCCGACGGGGAGCGTGACATCATCGCGCCGCTGGTCGACATCATGACCGACGGGCAGCGCACCGGAGAGTTCGGCGAGTTCGATCCGCTGTTGATGGCCAAGTCGATCCGTGACGCCATCGACGGTGCGGCCGGACGCGCCGTACGCGAGCCGGATTTCGCGATGGACGCCTACTCGGCGCATCTGTGCAGGGTGTTCGACACGGCGACGCGGAAGGCGGGGGAGCATGACTGAAGTGCTGAATCTCCCACGGCGACAGGCGGATCCCGGTGAACCGCTGCCGCCGTTCGCCTTCGGCGGAGTCGGCGCTGTGGCGGCGCTCGGCACGCTGGCGCTGTTGGCTTCGGTCGGGCGGTATGGATTCTTCGGCGATGAGCTGTATTTCGTCGCCGCGGGCCGCAGGCTCGCGGTCAGCTATGCCGACCAGGGGCCCTTGCTGCCCGCGATCGCCCGGACGATGGATCTGCTCGCCCCGGATTCTCTTACGGCGCTGCGCCTTCCGGCCGTGTTCGCCACCGTGGCAGCGGTGGTGGTCACCGCCCAGATCGCCAGGGAGTTCGGGGGCGGCCGCGCGGCGCAGGTGCTGGCCGCGGCCGCCTACGCCACCTCGCCGTTCCTGCTGGTACAGGGCGATCAACTGGCCACCAACACGATCGACACGGCGCTGTGGGTGGTGGTGAGCTGGCTGGTGGTCCGTTGGGTCCGCACCCGCCACGACGGCCTACTGGTCGCCGCGGCATCGGTCACCGCGGTCGACCTGCAGGTCAAGTGGCTGATTCCATTCTTCTGGATCGCACTCGCGATCGGGGTGGCGCTCTACGGACCGCGTGAGCTGCTGCGCCGTCCCGCGCTGTGGTGTGGCGCCGTCGTCGTCGTGCTGACCACGGCGCCGAGCCTGATGTGGCAGGCGGCGCACGGGTGGCCGCAGCTGCGTCTGGGTGGGACGGTCGCCGCGGAGCAGGCCACGATCGGCGGTCGCTACGCCTGGCTGCCGCTGGCCCTCGCCGCCGCAGGTCTGATCGGCGGCCTACTGCTGGTCTACGGGATGTGGACGCTGCTGCGGGCGGAGTCCTGGCGGCCCTATCGTTTCCTCGGCCTGCTGCCCATAGTGCTGAGCGTGGTATTCATCGCGACGAACGGCCGTCCGTACTACGCGGCGGGCTGCTACGGAGTGCTGATCGCGGCGGGGGCGGTGCGGTGGATCGAGAACCGGCGCCGCGCGCGCACGATCGTCACCGTGCCGTTGCTCGCACTGTCCGTCGCCCTGGTGGTGTTCTCCCTTCCACTGCGAGCGGAGAGCGATGTCGAACCGGTCGACACGCAAGCCCAGGCGGGTCTGGAAATCGCGCTCTACGGACGATTCGGCTGGTCGGAACTCGCAGCCGGGACTGCGGCGGCCTACCGCGCGCTGCCCGAGCCGGAACGGTCGTCGGCCGTGGTGATCGCTGATTCGTATTGGCAGGCAAGCGCTTTGGACATCGATCGCGCTGCGTTCGGCTTGCCCGCCGTCTACAGCCCGAATCGGGGCTTCGGTTACTTCGGTACCCCGCCGGACACGGCCACGACGGTGCTGTGGGTGGGCGGCACCGAGGCCGACGTGCGCGCGCACTGTGCCGAGGTCACCGCTGCGGGGCAGGCCGACGCCCGGCTCGGGTATCCCGGTGTCACCAGGGACGTCACCATCTGGCGCTGTGCGCGACCGCGTGCGCCGTGGTCGCGCGCCTGGCCGGACATGTTGCGGCTGAACTGATCGCCGCGGTTCACCACCAGCCGAGGATCGGCGACAACTGCCTGCCGAGTTCCGGTGCGAGCGATCGCGAATAGCTGGCGGTGAGGTGGTGCTCGTCGTGGTAGATGAGGACGTTGCCCTCCACGGCCGCGCACACGTCGCGTTCGCACAGCGCATCCGACAGGTCCAGCGGGAACACATTGGGGAACCCGGCGGCGAACTCCAGCGCCGGGTTGACCTGGTTCAGCGCGTCCGCGCGCGGCATTCCGCAGCTGATCCGGTCGCCCTGCTGGGCAAGGCAATCGATGGCCCGGTACCGCACGCCGTCGCGGCGCAGCCATGGCGTGTCGCGGATGGCGAGCACGTTGAGGCCGCGGTCGGCCAGCCGGGTCCAGACGTCCAGATAGTCGGCCGGGGTCTCGTCACCCGCGCCGTCGCGCGGGCGGGTCGCGGTGGTGAAGACCCACTCGGGGCGTTCGACGCCTAGGCGGTCGATCACCTCCACGGACCAGTCGCGGCAATCCGGGTTGGCCTCGCCCTTGTAGATCGGTTCCGCCGCCACGGTCAGCGGGCAGCCCATCTTCAAATAGACCTCGACCCGGAAGGCGTGCTCGCGGGCGAGCAGATCGAGGGCGGGCACCCAGTGTTCGGCATGCGAACTGCCCACCACCGCGACAGTGCGGTCCGCTCCGGCGTCCCCGTAGGTGCAGGTGACGATGTCGCGGGTGTCCCAGTCCGCGATGCAGCCGTCGCGCGAGGGGTAGGCGGCGTCCGCGGGCGCTTCGTACACCGACGGGCGCATCGCGGCCTCGGGCGTGCCCACACCACTGACCAGCGCCTCAGCGCCCGGATAGCGCACCGAGTCCAGCGACGCCACCGCCCGGGGCGGATTCGCTCTGGTGACCACCTGCTCGCCCACCGACACCGCGAGCACCGCGACGCCGAGCACCGCGACCAGCCGGCCGGTGTAGAGGGCGCGGGCGGGTGCCTCCGGAGCCGGACGGCCGGATCGCATCCGCAGCGGATCCTCGATGAAACGGTTCGTCACATGGGCTAGCACCAGCGACGCCGCGATGACGCCCAGGCCGACGCCGAGCCCGGCGGTCGCGGCGCCGGTGCGCGCCAGCACGAAGATCAGGATCGGCCAATGCCACAGGTACAGCGCGTAGGACAGTTCACCGAGACGCACCGCGGCCGGTGCGCCGAGCAGCCGATTGGGCAGGGGTTGCCGGTCGGCGGGCAGGCCGGAGCCGGAGACGATCAGCGCCAGCGCGGCGCCGACCGGCACCAGCGCCGCCGGTCCGGGAAACCGGTCGGCGCCGTCGATCCACCACCCGCAGGTGAGCACCGCGACCGCGCCGAGGACGGCCGCCGCGACCCGCAGCGCGCGCGGCGGGGACAGCCAGGGCGCGGCGACCGCCAGCAGCGCTCCGGCCAGCAGCTCCCAGGCGCGGGCGAAACTGTCGTAGTAATTCCAGCCCTGGTGCACCGCGGCGCCGTGCGCGGCGTAGAGGAAAGAGGCCGTCACTCCCACGGCGAGCGCGATCGCCAAGACGGGACGCAGCGCCGCCGGGCGGGCGAAACGCCGGCACAGCGCCGCCGCCGCCGCCACGGCGAGCAACGCGAAGACGTAGAACTGGGTCTGCACCGCCATCGACCACAGGTGCTGGAGCGGGCTCACCGACGGATCGGCGGCCAGGTAGTCCGACCAGGACAGCGCCAGGTACCAATTCTGGTAGTACAGCAGCGAAGCCAGCGTCTGCGCCGCCATTTCGTCCCACTGGGTGAACGGGCGCAGCAGCACGGTGGCCGCTACCACGGCGGCCAGGAGCGTCACCAGAGCGGGGAGCAGTCTGCGCGCCAGCCTGCGCGCGGTGTGCGCGAGGCGGATCGCGCCGGTGGATTCCGCGCCGCGCAGCAGCGAGCCGGTGAAGAAGAAGCCGGACAGCACCAGGAACACGTCCACGCCGCCGGACACCCGGCCGAACCAGATGTGGAACGCCACGACCAGTGCTATCGCCACGCCACGCAGGCCGTCCAGGTCATGCCGATACGCTCCGGCCGCCCGCGGCGGGGCCGCCGCGGGCGCGACCGCACTCGGCGCGAGGAATCGATGCACCGCTCGGGCGACTGTCACCGGACGCGCAGGGCGCGGTCGCTGCGGCAACGGATGGCAACGGCTGGGCGGCAGGGCGATGTACGGGACACGTCATCTCTCTTACCACGCGCGGTGAATCCCGGTCCAACTCACAGAGCGGCGATGTAGTGCGGAAACGGCTGACTGATCCGGACAATTCGGTCACCTGCCCGCCGGGCGTCGTCCGTGGGTCGTTAGGGTGGAGTCGTGAACGTTGAGGTGACACCCCTGCCGGGTATCGGTGTGCGTAAGGACTTTCCGCTGACCAACAGCCGCCGCCGGATCGGCGTAATCGACCACCGCGACGGCACGATGGACCTCATCGTGAGCAAACCGGACAACCCCGACGAGACCGAACAGATACCGCTGACCGGCAAGGAGGCGGCCGTCCTGGCCAGCTTGCTCGGTGCGCCCCAACTGGTCGAACAACTCCGCGAGGAGCATCGGGCGTTCACCGGATTGACCACCCGGCAGCTGTCCATTCCGGACCGGTCCCGCTTCGACGGGCGCACGCTGGGCGAGACCCAGATGCGCACCAGGACGAAAGCGTCCATCGTCGCAGTGGTGCGCAGCGGACAGCCGATTCCCTCGCCGGGGCCGGACTTCACCTTCACCGCCGGTGACGTGCTCGTCATCGTCGGCACCGCGGAGGGCCTCGAGGCCGCCGCCAAGATCCTGTCAGACGGCTGAGCGGCATGGTGGCACACGAGACCGCGCTCGCGCTGATCCAGCTGGGCGCGGTATTTTTCGGCCTCGGCCTGCTCGGACGGATCGCCGCACGCATCGGCATGTCGCCCATCCCGCTGTACCTGATCGGCGGGCTGGTCTTCGGCACCGGCGGCCTGGTCGAGTTGCGGCAGGTGGACGATTTCATCCACCTCGCCAGCGAAATCGGCGTCGTCCTGCTGCTGTTGCTGCTCGGCCTGGAGTACAGCGCGCCGGAACTGGTCACGGGCATGCGCCGATCGTGGGCCGCGGGTGTGGTGGACCTCGTACTCAACGCGACGCCGGGCGTGCTCGTTGCGCTCGGGCTCGGCTGGGGTTTCACCGGCGCCATCGCCATGGCCGGGGTCACCTACATCTCGTCCTCGGGCATCGTCGCGAAGGTACTCAACGATCTGGGCAGGCTCGGCAACCGCGAAACGCCGGTGGTCCTGTCCATCCTGGTGTTCGAGGACCTGGTGATGGCCGGATATCTGCCGGTGCTCACCGCGGTGCTGGCCGGTGTCGGCTTCCTCGCCGGGTTGAAGACGCTGGCCATCGCTTTGGTCGCGGTCACCGTCGTGCTGATCGTCGCGCTGCGCTACGGCCGCTATGTCTCGGCGATCGTCGACAGCGCCGACCGCGAGATCTTCCTGTTGAAGCTGCTCGGCTCCGCCCTGCTGGTGGCGGGCGCGGCCTCCGCGGTACAAGTGTCAGCGGCGGTCGGCGCGTTCCTGCTCGGCATCGCGATCTCGGATTCGACCGCGCACAACGCGACCAAGCTCCTGGAGCCGCTGCGCGATCTGTTCGCGGCGCTGTTCTTCGTGCTCTTCGGATTGAGCACCGATCCGGCGAGCATCCCGCCGGTGCTGGGGTGGGCGTGCCTGCTGGCGCTCGTCACCACGGCCAGCAAGATCGCCACCGGATGGTGGGCGGCCAAGCGGGCCGGTGCGGGCCGCTTGGGCCGGGCGCGCGCGGGCACGGCCCTGGTCGCCCACGGCGAGTTCTCGATCGTCATCGCGGGACTCGCCGTCGCCGCGGGCGCGGTCCCCGCGGAATTCGCCGCGCTGGCCACCACCTACGTGCTGCTGATGGCGGTGCTCGGCCCGATCGCCAGCCGGTTCGTCGAACCGGTGATGACGCTGCTGCTGCGCCGCCGCGCCGGGGTGTCCTGAGTCCGCGGGGCGATGCGGCATCGCACCGCCCCCGCGACGATTCAGTTGCGGCCGGTCGAGACGGAATCGAGCACGACCTCGGCGGCAGGCTCGCCGTCGGACGAGCCGTCCTTGACGCCCGCGGCGGCAATCGACGTCAGCACGTCCATGCCCGCGGTGACCCGTCCGAACGGGGTGTAGCTCGGCGGCAGCGGCGCATCGCGGTAGACCACGAAGAACTGGCTGCCGTTGGTGCCGGGGCCTGCGTTCGCCATCGCGATCGTGCCCGCCGGGTAGGTCGCATCCGCCAGGTTCTCGTCGGGGAAGCGGTAGCCGGGCCCACCCATGCCGGTCGCGGTCGGGTCGCCGCACTGCAGCACGTAGATGCCCTCGGTGGTGATCCGGTGGCACTTGGTGTGGTCGAAGTACTGTTCCCCGGCCAGGAATACGAACGAGTTGACCGTGCGCGGCGCGCGGGCCGCGTCCAAGGCGATGGTGACGGTGCCGCAATTGGTGGCCAGCGTCGCCGTGTACCCGGCGTTGGCGTCGATGGTCATGCCGGGTTCGGCGGTCCATTGCTTGCCGTTCGGCTGACCGGCGGCCGGCGCGCCACAACCGGTGGGTGCCGGCGCCGCCGAGACGACCCCCGCCGCGGACGCCACCAGCGTCACGCCGACGGCGAGGACCCCGAGGATCCGCAGCGATCGCCACGGTACGCCCCGGCGCCCCGCGCGCCGGCCGTTGACGAGTTCTCGCGCTTGCACTTCGCTGCTCACCGCTGAAAATCTCCTTCACTCGGGGTTGCGCACCGGACGATGCAGCGCGAATCATTCCATCTCGCCCGATTCGGTGGGGGAGTACGGCCCGATTGCCCGCCGCGGCTCGCTCCGGCCTGGCCCGGCTCTTCGACGGTGCGGACGAATCCCACACCGATGCCGCACGGACCGTCGGCGCCCTCTATCAGGTCCTGCTCGCCGGCGTCGCGGCGCAGTACCTGATCGACCCGGACAAGGCTCCGAATGGTCACCACCTGGCCGACGGCCTCCGCCGGATCGCCGTGAAAGCGACCTGATCGTCGTCGTCACCGTGATGTCGAGTGTGCCCCGTGCGTCGATCGGCTACGAAAACGTTTCCGAAATCTCGTCGCACGACAGAATTTGTTCCCGGTGACGTATAACGAAGCATGGGAATCGTTCGAGCGGCGCTGGTCCAAACGAACTGGACCGGCGATAAAGAGTCGATGCTGCAGGCGCACGAAGCCTACGCGCGCCGGGCCGCCGCGGAGGGGGCCGCGGTGATCTGTTTCCAAGAGCTGTTCTACGGGCCCTATTTCTGCCAGCGGCAGGACACGGAGTTCTACGGCTACGCCGAACCCGTCCCGGGGCCGACGACGGAGCGGTTCGCCGCGCTGGCGAAGGAATTGCGCCTGGTGATGGTTCTGCCCGTGTACGAGCAGGAACGGCCGGGTCTGCTGTACAACACCGCCGCGGTGCTCGACGCCGACGGCAGTTATCTCGGCAAGTACCGCAAACACCATCTGCCGCACGTGCACGGTTTCTGGGAGAAGTTCTATTTCCGGCCGGGCAACCTCGGCTGGCCGGTGTTCGACACGGCGGTCGGCAAGGTCGGCGTATACATCTGCTACGACCGGCACTTCCCGGAGGGCTGGCGCGCGCTGGCGCTCGCCGGGGCGGAGATCGTGTTCAATCCGTCGGCCACGTCGCGGGGTCTGTCCGGCTACCTATGGAAACTGGAGCAGCCCGCGGCCGCGGTGGCCAACGAGTATTTCATCGGCGCCATCAACCGGGTCGGTGTCGAAGAATACGGCGACGACGACTTCTACGGCACCAGCTACTTCGTCGACCCCGAAGGCCAGTTCGTCGGCGAAGTCGCCTCCGACACCGGTCCCGAGCTGGTCGTCCGCGATCTGAACATGGACTTGATCAAGGTGGTGCGCGACCGCTGGGCCTTCTATCGCGATCGCCGTCCCGACGCCTACGGGCCGTTGGTGGCCCCCTGAGGACGGGGAGAACGACAGTGGCGCGGACTTTCATCCATGGCGGCACGGTCGTGTCCGCCACCGGATCGCAGCAGCTCGACGTGCTCGTCGAGGGCGAAACCATCGTCGCCGTCCTCCAGCCGGGCTCCGCCGCGCTGGGTGCGGACCTGGCCGCCTCCGCCGACCGGGTGTTCGACGCGACCGGCAGATACGTGATCCCCGGCGGCGTGGACGGTCACACGCACATGCAGATGCCCTTCGGCGGGACCGAAGCCTCCGACACCTTCGAGACCGGCACCCGCGCGGCCGCGTGGGGCGGCACCACCACCATCGTCGACTTCGTCGTCCAGCGCCCGGGGGAGCGGGTGCAGGACACCTTGGCCACCTGGCATGCGAAGGCCGCCGGGCAGTGCGCGATCGACTATGGGTTCCATCAGATCATCGGCGCGGTCGACGACGAATCCCTGAAGGCCATGAGCGAATTGGTGGCCGAGGGTGTCACCAGCTTCAAACTCTTCATGGCCTATCCCGGTGTCTTCTACTCCACCGACGGGCAGATCCTGCGGGCCATGCAGTCCGCGGCGGATCTGGGAGCGCTGCTGATGATGCACGCGGAGAACGGGATCGCCATCGATGTGCTGGTCGAGCAGGCGCTCGCGCGGGGGGAGACCGCGCCGTATTTCCACGGCACGACCAGACCGTGGCAGCTGGAGGAGGAGGCCACCCATCGCGCGATCATGCTGGCCGAGCTGACCGGTGTGCCGCTGTACATCGTGCACGTGTCGGCCAAGCAGGCGCTGGCCCGGATCGCCGCCGCCCGTGACGCCGGACGTAACGTCTTCGGCGAGACCTGTCCCCAGTACCTCTACCTCTCGCTCGAAGACCAGCTGGGCGCACCGGGTTTCGAGGGCGCGAAATGGGTGTGCTCGACGCCGTTGCGGGCGAGGGCCGAAGGACATCAGGACGAGCTGTGGCGCTATCTGCGCACCGGCGACGTCACGACGGTCGGGACCGACCACTGCCCGTTCTGCATGAAGGACCAGAAGGAACTGGGGCTCGGCGACTTCAGCAAGATCCCCAACGGCATCGGCGGGGTCGAACACCGGATGGATCTGATCTACCAGGGCGTCCGGTCCGGCCGCATCCCGCTGGAGCGCTGGGTCGACGCGTGCTGCACCACCCCGGCCCGGATGTTCGGCATGTACCCGCGCAAAGGGGTGATCAGCCCGGGAGCGGACGCCGACATCGTCATCTACGACCCCGCCGGCCATACCAGCATCGGCCTCCGCAAGACCCATCACATGAACATGGACTACTCGGCCTACGAAGGATTCGAGATCGACGGGCACGTCGACACGGTGCTGTCCCGGGGCCGGGTGATCGTCGACGACGGCGGCTATCTCGGTCACGCCGGCCACGGCCGGTTCGTCAAGCGTGAACTCTCGCAGAACCTGCTCTGACGACGCATCTCGATCCTCGGAACGGAGAGTGCCGCATGGACATCGGTCTGGTGCTGCAGTGCACGCCCCCGGCCGCGCGGGTTATCGAACTCGCCAGGCTCGCGGAGACCTACGGGTTCTCGCACGTCTGGACTTTCGACTCGCACCTGCTCTGGCAGGAGCCCTACGTCATCTACAGCCAGATTTTGGCCGCCACCCGCAAGGTGATGGTCGGTCCGATGGTGACCAACCCGGCCACCCGGGACTGGACGGTGACCGCCTCGGCCTTCGCCACGCTCAACGAGATGTTCGGCAACCGGACGCTGTGCGGGATCGGCCGCGGCGACTCGGCGGTTCGCACGCAGGGCGGGAAGCCCGCCACCCTGGCTACGCTGCGGCAAGCGGTGGAGGTGATCCGAGAGCTGGGCAACGGGCGCAGCGCGCGGGTAGACGACGCCGTGGTCAGACTGCCGTGGGCGGCCGGCTCGCGGCTGGAGGTATGGGTGGCGGGCTACGGTCCCCGCGCGCTCGACTTGACCGGCGCGGTGGCGGACGGGTTCATCCTGCAACTGGCCGACCCGGATATCACCGCGTGGACAATCGCGCGGGTGCGTGCCGCGGCCGAACGCGCGGGCCGTGACCCGGCAGGCGTCCGGATCTGTGTCGCCGCACCCGCCTACGTCACAGACGGGACGGACGCGGCGCTGGCGCACGCACGGCAGCAGTGCCGCTGGTTCGGCGCGATGGTCGGCAACCACGTGGCGGAGATCGTCGCGAAATACGGTGCGACCAGCGATATTCCGACTGCTCTCACCGACTACATCGAAGGCAGGCAGGGCTACGACTACAACCAGCACGGACGTGCGGGCAACGTCCACGCCGAATTCGTGCCCGACGCCATCATCGACCGGTTCTGCCTGCTGGGCACGCCCGACGACCAGTTGATCCGCCTACGCGAGCTGGCGGGGCTCGGCGTCGACCAATTCGCCGTCTACCTCCAGCACGACGCGAAGATCTCGACCCTGGAGGCGTACGGTGAATCAGTGCTGCCTCGTCTCGCTCCCCTGACCGCGTGACGCCTTCCGGATGCCAGGAGCCGCCGGGCCGAGGGCGTAGATAGACGCGGCCGGTTGCGTGCCGAGGATCATCTCGCCCAGTGCCCAGTGCCCAGTGCCCAGTGCCCAGTGCCCAGTGCCCAGTGCCCAGTGCGCGGGACCGGTGTGCCGCCCAATTCGGTGGGTACGCTGATCTTCTCCCAGACCAGTCCACGTAGCGCCTGGTAGGAATGCTCGAACTCCGGCGGAGTCACGGTGTGGGGGCCGGGGCCGAAGATCGGAAGGTGACGGTCGGCGTCGGCGAACGACGCGCCGAGCGGCCCTTCGGCCACCTGTCGCATGTTGTCGAGCATGGTCCGCACCGACTCGGTGTCGAGGTCGCCGAACGCGCCGCTGTCGAGCAGCGCATCGAAACCGAGCATTTCGAATTCGAGGTCGCGGACGGTGGCCGGTGGTGGCCCGAGCTCACAGGTCGAGCTCCACATCGCTGATCGGGTAGGCCACACACGAGTGCGTGTAGCCGAAGCGTGCGTCCGACAGCCGCGGTTTGGCTTCCTCGGCGGTGTGCACCTCGCCCGCGAGAACGCGGACCCGGCACAGGCTGCATTCGCCGGAGCGGCAAGCGGTCTCGGGCCGGATGCCGTTGTCCTCCAACGCGTCCAGCAGTGGCCGGTTGCGTGGGGTGCGGAAGGAGCTGCTGCCGACGGTGACGGTGACTTCGGTTGCCGGGTCGACTCCGGTCGGCCAGTGCGGTTGCGTGGTCGGGTCGCTGGGGGCGCCGTTGGCTTCGAAGCGGATGCGTTTGCGCGGGTGGCCCAGAGTGGTGAGCTGATCGAGGGCGTAGGGGTAGAGCGCTTGCGGGCCGCACACGTAGACCATGCGGCCGTCGAGCTTGCCGAGCAGTGTCGTCAGGGTATCGGCGGTGAGGTAGCCGGTTGCCCCGGTCCAGTCGGGGGCGGGTTCGGTGATGACGTGGTCGACGCGGATGCCCGGGTGTGTGCGGGCGATGTCGTCGAGTTCGTCGCGGAAGATGATGTCACCGGCGTCGCGGGAGCCGTAGACGAGGTGGAAGGTGCGGTCCAAGCCCAGGTCGGCGATCTCGCGGATCATGCTCATCGCGGGCGCGACGCCGGAGCCGCCGGCCAGAAACCCCAGGTCGTCGCCGTGGAAGAGGGGGTTGTGGTGGAAGGTGCCCATCGGGCCGGTGGTGGTGATCACCTGCCCGATCTCGACGGTGTCGATGAGCAGGTTGCTCACTCGGCCGCTGGGAACGCGACGCACGGTGAGGTCGTAGTGGTCGCGGCGGGTGGGCGGTGAGGAGATCGCGTAGGGGCGGCTGGTGCCGTCGAGGAAGACGGTGACGTACTGACCGGCCAGGAACGGCGGTAGCTCGGCCCGGTCGAGCCCCTTCATCCGGAAGGTCTTGGTGGTGGCGGTCTCCTCGATGATCTCGGTGACGACCAGTTGCAGCCGTTTGGGGTGGTAGGTGTCGACGGTGGCGCGGGTCTCGGTGAGGTGGTCGCGAGTGTCGGGGATGCGGGTGTCGATCTCGGCGAGGATCTCGGCCGCGCCATCGAATTGTGCTGCGAGAGGGTGTTTCATCATCATGCTCCGAGTTCAGGCGGCTTTGGCGCGCAGTAGGCGGCGGGCGACGCGCGCGCCCGCTTCGAGGGTGGGCTGAAAGCCGCCGATCCCGGCCCAGGAACCGGCCAGATGCAATCCGGGAACGTGGGTTCGGCGTTCGCTGTTGCGGAACAGCCAGCCCTCGGTGGCGTCCTGGTCGTAGCCGTAGATCGCGCCGCCGGGATGCCCGAGATACCGCATCATCGTCAAAGGCGTTGCGACATCGACTTCTTCGATGGCGTCACGGATGCCGGGGGTGACGGTCTCGCACAGGTCGAGCAGTGTCTCGGCGTAGGCGAACTTGGTGCGCGTGTACTCCGACGGGGAGACGTCGCGCCAGATGTCGGCGTACTGCAGCGTCATCAGGCTCACGTGGGTGGCCCCGGCGGGGGCGAAGCCGATGGGCGCGACATCGTAGGAGCTGACACAGATTCCGCGCGCGGGCTCGAACGATTTCCACGCCCGATAGGTGTGATCGTCGTCGGTGTCGCGGTTGACGAAGGTGGTGCTGGTGGTGAACCCGAGCTCGGCTGGGGTGGCGTCCAGGCCCATGTGCAGCACGAACCCGGACACGCCGATGCGCCTGGTGGACAGATCGTCTCGCACCGCTGCGGGCACGTCGATACCTTCGAGCATGCCGTAGGTGGTCGGCAGCGACGCATTGGACACCACGTCGAGCGCGGTGACCTCGGTGCCGTCGTCCAGGCGCACCCCGAACGCGCGTCCGCCCGCGGTGAGGATGGCCTCGACGCCGGTGTTGAACCGCACCTCGCCGCCGGCTTCGAGGAAGGTGTCGAGGATGGCGGTGGACATGGCCTGCGAGCCGCCGCGCACATGCCAGGGCTTGAACTCGAAGTAGGCGAACAGCGTCAACGCCAGGTCCTGGAATCGCAGTTTCGACGGTGGCTGTCCGAGATAGGTCCAGTAGGTGCCGAGCGCGAGTTTGACGCGGTCGTCATCGAAGTACTCATCGAGTACGTCCTTCAACGGCCGCAGCCCGTAGCGGAACAGCACCGGGTCGATCTGCTCGACCGGCATGCCGCGCATCGCGGCGATCTGCCAGAACGTCACCTGCTTGATCAGCTCGAAGAACCGCAGGACCCGGTCCTTGTTGCCCGGCGCCTGCTCATCGAGTGCGGCGGCGGCGGCCTCCCAGTCCGCGGGCAGCGTGACGTCGAGCCGGCCGGGAACGACCGCCCGGTAGATGTCGTGCTCCTGCACGAACTCCAGCTTGTCGACGATCCCGAGCTGGGCGAAAAGCCCTTCCCGCAAGGAGATCGGCTGACCCTCGACCCCGACCCCGGACAGCTGGTGCAAGGCGACCTCGAACTCGAAACGCCCACGGCGGAACGAAGTTCCACAACCGCCGGGAATGTTGTGCCGCTCCAGCAGCAGCGTACGCACACCCGCGCGTTGCAGGGTGGCCGCGGCAGTGAGCCCGGCGTTGCCCGCGCCGATAACGATCGCGTCGTAGTCGCTCACGCCTGCGCCGCCTCACCCGCGAGCGCGGCGGTGGCTTCGGCCTTGATCTGCTCGAACTGCTCACCCATGCGCGCGGCCATTGCCTGGGCGGCCGAGAGCGGGCGCAGCATGACCATGAAGTCGTCGATCTTGCCATCGGCGTCGAAGTGCAGGAAGTCGCAGCCGGTCAGGGCTTTGCCGTCCACGGTCGCCTCGAACACGAAGGCGTGATCGCGCCCGCCTGCGTCGGCGATCTCGCGCACGTAGCGGAAGTCCTCGAAGACCCGGATCACCGCGCGCAGGATGGCCGCGGTGATCGCTTTGCCGGGGTACGGCTTGAACGCCACCGGACTGGTGAATACGACATCGTCGGCCAGCAGCGCCTCTAGCGCGGCCTCATCACGGGCCTCCACGGCTGCACGGAAGGGATGCATTCCCACCTCATAGTCAATTAGTTGATTAGGTGAATTGAACGGTATCGCGACGAGTTCTCGATGTCCATACCTCGTAGGTCAAAAAATTGACTATTCTCCGCGCGTGCTAAATTGTGCGTATGGCGCTTCGGAACGCGGTGTTGGCCGCTCTGCTCGGCGGCGAGGCATCCGGCTACGAGCTGGCCAAGAGCTTCGATGCCTCGGTGGCCAACTTCTGGATGGCGACCCCACAACAGCTGTACAAGGAGCTCGAACGCATGGCCGCCGACGGGCTCATCGAGACCCGGGTGGTCCAGCAGGAGCGCCGCCCCAACAAACGCCTGCACACCATCACGCCCGCCGGACGCGCCGCGCTGCACGAATTCATCGGCACATCGGCCAAACCCACCGCCATCCGCGACGAGATGATGGTGAAGGTCCAGGGCATGGACACCGAGGACGTGCCGGCGGTTCGCGCGTCGGTGGCCGAACGACTGGAGTGGTCGCGGGCGAAACTGGCCCGCTACGAGCGCCTGCGCACACGGTTGCTCGACGGTCGCAGTGAACAGGCGTACCTCGCCGAGGCCGACCGCATCGGCCCCTATCTGACCTTGCTGCGCGGAATCTCCTTCGAACAGGAGAACATTCGCTGGGCCGAATTCACCCTGGCGGCGATCGGCAAGCGCAGCGCCGCCCACATGTAGCGCTCGGCGTATCGCGGACTACGCGCTGCCGCCGAGACGTGCCAGGGTCCGGCGGCAGCGCCCACCGTCAGTGCATGATCTCCAGCGAAAGCGAGTCCTTGCGCAGGATCTGAACTCGATTCCGACTCCAGCAACCGGGCTCTGCTGGCCGAAAAACTCGCTTCTCGCTGGGTGTGGACTACGACGGCGGCGCTGAGACGGTGTGGGCCGAGCTCGGCGCCGGCCGCGGCGGCCGGTGCGGTTCAGCTGCCGGGTTTTGGTGGGTTTCGTCGGGAGAGTTCGGTGTTGAGTGCGCGGGCTTCGGCGAGCTGGTCTTCCAGCACGATGATCCGGCACGCCGCCTCCAACGGTGTGCCCGCATCGACCAGCGCGCGGGCGCGAGCGGCGATACGCAGCTGGTAGCGGGAGTAGCGGCGGTGCCCGCCCGCGGAGCGTTGCGGGGTCAGCAACTCGTTGGCGTCGAGGCCGCGCAGGAAGGCGGGGGTGACGCCGAGGATCTCCGCGGCCCTGCCCATGCTGTAGGCGGGGTAGTCCTCGTCATCCAGCCGCTCAGCAGCGCCGGATGCGTCGATAGGGTCGGTGGGGTCTGTATTCGGTTGCGGCACAACACCTCTGGATCAACTCGGGATCAACGTCGACAGGCCCCGGCGCGTCGGGCGCCGGGGCCTGGGATATCGAGGGGTTTTCACGTTTCCAGTCGACCACTGGGGCCGACGTCGGGGACCGCGCCCGGCAACAGTCCGGGACACGGAATCTGGGAAGAGCTGTTCAGTGACCACCTCCTGGATTGCCGGACGTGTCTGCGGTAGGTCCTCATCCCCTCCGGCGGCCCGGCCGACTGCACCGGGTTCTCTTCTCCGCCGGAGGGGATGGTCAATCTTGCTTCCGGTGCAGGTCACCTGCCCGGCCAACCAGACTTCTCATCTCCAACGACAAAGAATATACACCTATTACACCTGGATGTCTACACTCCGCACTACAGATTTTCTCCGTCCGGGGTATGTGTCTTTCCTCCCGGCGTCAGGTAGAAACCGGAGCGTGAACATTGCACACCCCGCCCGCCCGGCGCCGCCGATCGGTTCACGCTCGGGGCCGACCGCGCGGTGATCGAGCAGGCCAGGGGCCTGCTGATGCTGGTGGACGGCATCGGTGAGCAGCAAGCGTTTCGCATTGCTGCGGTCCTTCAGGCGTCGGGCATCGAGCACATGTGGCGGTGTTCTCGCGCGCTGCAGCCCCAGAGGATAGGGTCCCCACCCCCTGGCGGCGGCGGAAATCAGGCGACACACGGTGGGCGTGTCTGCCGGGGTGCGGGCAGGCGGGCTGCGAGCATGAGCGCCCATGTCCGGTGCGAAGAAGAAACCAGCCCGCCGCGCCAGGCGATCCGGCGGTGACGCGGCCTGGGGCTCCCCGCGCGGTGAGGCTTCGTGGGTCGCGGCGATGCGCGCGCACATCTGGCATCGCCGATATCCACCGTCCTCGGTGATGCAGGCGCTGGGCACACCCTGCGGTCACCCGGTGCCCGCGGCGGATATGCGGGCGTTCGCCGGGCTGGACATCATGATGCGGGTACGCGGCTGGTCTTTTCTCGGGGAATGCTCCGGCCCGGAAGTCCTCACCTGGATCTACGGACCCTCTGACGCCGGCGAAAGCTATCTCGACCGCGGCCTGGAACCGGTCACGACGATCGCGGCCACCCTCGACCGCTCGCTGCCGACCGACACCGTGCACGACTGCGAAGTCGAGGTCCTACTCGTCGGCACCCCCTACAGCCGAGCCCGCCTCACCGGCCTGACCGGCCTCACCCCCCACCTCGCACACATCGAGGCCCACCGCCCCGGCGACCCCATCGCCCTCCCGTTCCCCCTCGGCCGCGCCCGCGTCACCGACCGAGCCGACCAGCCTCTCATCGGTGCCGATCGATGATGCGGCAAGGGCGTGACCAGCGATAAAATCATCAACAGGTCGGGGAACCGCAGAAGATTCGATCTCGGAAGGAGATGAGATCGATGGGTACCTTCGGCCTTGATCTCGGTGGCCTCCACGCGTTCCTCAGATGGCTGGCCCTCACGTTCGGAATCGGATTCGGCCTCAGCTGAGCGATGCGCCGCCGCCTCTCCGCGGCAGCAGCGGCGGCCGCGGTCCTCACGGGGCTTGTGTACGAGATCTCGAGTCGTCGATCTCGTGGTCTGGCAGGGTGGCAAAGCGAAATGCCCTGCGCGCCTCCCGCCGCGCGGACGCCCCGATAGGGCTATGGTGCCAATGTGCTGTTCCATCCGGGTTCGAAGGGGGAGTTCGCCCCATGAGCGGGTCAGATCACGTCTTCTATCCCTGGAGCGCGCAGGCCGAGCTGAACCCGGCTCCGATCACCGGCGCGTTCGGCTCCTACTTCTGGGACGACACGGGCAAGCGCTACCTCGACTTCTCCTCCCAGCTGGTCAACGTGAACATCGGCCACCAGCACCCGGACATCGTCGCCGCGATCGTCGCGCAGGCGCAGCGGTTGGCGACCATCTCGCCGACGGTCGGCAACGACGTACGCAGCGAACTTGCGCGACTGATCGTCGAGCGGGCACCCGGCGAGCTGAACCGCATCCTGTTCACCACGGGCGGCGCGGAGGCCGTGGAGCACGCGGTGCGGCTGGCGCGCAGCTACACCGGGCGCACGAAAATGCTTGCGGCCTATCGCTCCTACCATGGCGGCACGGGCGTCGCGATCGGCCTGACCGGTGAACCGCGGCGGTGGGGCGCAGAGCCGACCAACGTGGACGTGGTGCGGTTCTTCGGGCCCTACCCGTACCGATCGCCGTGGGGAACGGCCGGTCCCGAGGAGGAGACGGCGGCCGCGCTGGCGCATCTGCGGCAGGTGATCGAACTGGAGGGGCCACAGCACATCGCCGGGCTCATCCTGGAGACCGTGGTCGGCACCAATGGTGTGCTCGTCCCGCCGCCCGGTTACCTCGCCGGCGTACGGGCGCTGTGCGACGAGTTCGGCATCGTCTACATCGCCGATGAGGTGATGGTCGGCTTCGGCCGGGTGGGCGAGTGGTTCGCGGTGCAGGCGTTCGGCGTCGAGCCGGACATCATCACCTTCGCCAAGGGCGTGAACTCCGGCTACGTCCCGCTCGGCGGCGTACTCATGGCCGAGCGCATCGCGCAGCGCTACGACCACGTGGTGTACCCAGGCGGTCTCACCTACGCGGGGCACCCGCTGGCCTGCGCCGCGGGCGTCGCCTCGATCGCGGTGTTCGAGCGTGAGGGAATCCTCGATCATGTGCGGTCGGTGGGCGCCGATGTGCTTGGAAAAGGGTTGCGCGAGCTGGCCGGTCGTCATCCGAGTGTCGGGGAGGTCCGGGGCATGGGCTTCTTCTGGGCGCTGGAACTGGTCCGGGATCCGCGCAGCAGGCAACCGCTGATCCCGTTCGCGGCGGCGGGCGCGGACGCCGAACCGATGGTCGCGGTGACCGCGGCCGCCAAGGCGCGCGGGCTGTGGCCGTTCAATGCGGGCAACCGCTTCCAGATCGCGCCACCGCTGACCACCACCGCCGACGAACTGCGGACCGGCCTGGAGATCGTCGACGAAGTGCTCGACGTCGCCGACGGCTACGTCCGGGAGAGCTGACAACGCTCAGTGCGGCGTCAGCTCCACCACGACGCCGCCCTGCTGCCAGGTCTGGTAGATGTCGGCCTTGGAGGGTGAACCGTCGGCGGTGAAGCCGATGCCGTTGTACTTCGCGTTCTGCTTGTTGTCCCGCGCCACGATCTCGTAGAGCCGCAGCACGTCGGCCTCGGCGGTGTGGACGACCGGGGCGAAGGTGCGCGGCGCGCCACCGAAGGACGCCCGCACCGGAGCGCCCGCCCGCAGGTTCTTCACCCACGGCCGCAGGGCGGTGCCGATGAGCAGATTGTCGCCGTGGCGGGTGTAGGCGAGCGGCACGTCGTAGACCTTCCCCGACTTGCGCCCGACGACGTGCAGCATCATCAGCCGCTTGCCGACGATGCCGGACAGGCCGGGCACCCGCAGCAGCGTCCGCACGATCCTGTTCATCACGGCCTGATACGACGGGATGGGTTCGGGACCGGACGTGGTCGGTGTGCCATAAGGGTTTTCGGACGACGCGTGCTCACTCATGCCTCCCAGTATCGGAGCACCCGCCGCGCCGCGCGCTACGACGTCCGAGATCCGCCAATGGGCGCCGGGCGGGCGCGGCGCACGGCCTCGGTACCCTGCGAGCATGACTTCCGGGCAGACAGAGATCTGGCACAACCCGCGGTGCAGCAAGAGCCGCAACGCCACGGCGTTCTTGAACGAGGCCGGTGTCGACCACACCGTGCGGAAGTATCTGGACCAGCCGCCCACGGCCGCCGAGTTGCGGGAGGTGCTGCGGCGGCTGGAGGCCGAACCGTGGGACATCACCCGCACCGGCGAACAGATCGCCAAGGACCTCGGGATGGCGAGCTGGCCACGGACCGACGCGGCCCGGGACCGCTGGATCGACGCGCTGGTCGAACATCCGGCACTGATCCAGCGGCCGATCGTGCTGACCGCCGACGGCGGCGCGGTGGTGGCCCGCGACGACGCCGCGCTGCGCGACCTGCTCTGAGGGCGCCGTCACGGCCGGTCTCACGGGACGGGACTCGGCGGTAGGGTCGGCGGGCATGAAGGTACAACTGCGCCACAGCCCGGCCGCCGCCATCGCGCGGTGCTTTCTCGCGGGCGGCGAGCCGATGCGGGTCGAGAGCGGCGCCATGGTGGCCCACTCGGCGGGAGTCACGTTGCAGGCCAAGGCCGAAGGCGGCATCCTGGCCGGGTTGAAGCGGTCGGTGCTGGCGGGGGAATCGTTCTTCGTCTCCACCTTCACCGCCCCGCCGCAGGGCGGGTGGGTCGACGTGGCGCCCGCCCTCCCCGGCGACGTACTCAACCTGCAGATCACCCCGGACCGGCCGTTCTTCATCAGCCGCGGGGGCTGGATCGCCAATTCGCACGGCGTGCAGGTGGAGAGCAAATGGGGCGGCTTCGCCAATCTGTTCGGCGGCGAGGGCGGGTTCGGTCTGCGCGCGCACGGCGAGGGCGAGATCGTGGTGGGCGTGTTCGGCGCGATCGATGTGATCGACCTGCAGCCGGGCGAACCGATCACCATCGACACCGGACACGTCGTCGCCTACGACCTGGCGATGAGTTTCGCCATCCGGCGGGCGGTCTCGGGCCGATCGATCCAGTCGCTGAAGTCCGGCGAGGGCTTCGTCTTCGACTTCACCGGCCCCGGCCGGGTGCTGCTGCAGACGCGCAATCCCGGTGCGTTCGCCGCCTGGGCGGGATCGGCTGCTTCGTCCAGTTGATCACGGTCGCTCGTCCGCCGGGACGCCTGCCCCGGCCAGCAGGTCCGTGACGAGCAGACGGGTGTCCGGGACGAAAGGCCAATCCGGGTCGGCCAGGTGTGCCAGCAACTCGGCGTCGGTCCACCACCAGCCCTCGGCGATCTCGTCGGGTTGGTGGCGCACCGGGCCGTCGTAGCGCAACTCGTACGCGAACAGGTGACAGCGCATCGGCCTGCCGCCCCAATCACCGTCCCAGGAGACCCTGGCCAGCGGTTCCGGGGAGAGCTCGGCGGCGGCCGGCGCGACGCCCAGTTCCTCGGCCACCTCGCGCAGGGCGGTCTCGCGCGGCGTTTCGCCCGGCGCGACCACGCCACCGGCCAGGCAGTCGTGCATACTCGCGAAAACGAGTTTGGTGTCCGTGCGGCGGTGCACGTAAACGCGCCGACCGTCGCCGGACCGCAGGAGCACACCCGCACTGGCGTGCCACAATCCGTCGCGATAGACCGTGGCCCGCTCGGCCGCGCCCACGGGGTTGCCCGCCGGATCGTAGACCGCGATCAGCTCCGCGCCCGGATCTCCGGCGTGGGGCGACTCGTGATGCGGTGGAGCGGGCACGGGTCGAGAGTAACCTGAACACCGCACGCCACACGGAGAGAGGATCGCCGCCCCATGGTGCTTCCGCACGCACTGGCGAAGTTCAACCGGCATGTCACCAATCCGGCCGCGGGCCTGATCGCGGGGCGCGCGCCCGGTTTCGGCATCGTTCGGCACAAGGGCAGGAAGTCCGGACGGTCCTACCGCACGCCGGTGATGGTCTTCGAGCGGCACGGCGCCTACCGGATCGCGCTGACGTACGGCCGTGATGTCGACTGGGTCAAGAACATTCACGCGGCGGGCGGCTTCGCGCTGGAGACCCACGGTCGCGTCGTCGACCTGACCGATCCGGTCGTGCGGCACGATCCGTCCGCGGCGTGGGCGCCGATGGGCGTACAGCAGGTGCTGAAGACGATCTCGGCGGAGTATTACGTGGAGTCCCGTCCGGCGGGGTGAACTCTCCGCCGGGCGGGCTAGGCGCCCTGAACCGACTGGATGGTGTGGCTCAGTACCGAGGGCGGCAGCCCGAACGTCCGGCGGCAGGTGCGGGTGAGGTCGGCGCCATCGGAGAAGCCCGCCGCGTGGGCGGCCGCCGTGAGGTCGTCCCCGGCCAGCGCGCGGGTGCGTGCGATGTGCAGCCGCAGCCAGAGGATATAGCGGCGCAACGGGATTCCCATCTGCTCGGTGAACAGGTGGGACAGCCGCGGCGCCGGAATCCCCAATTGCCGAGCGACATCCGAACCGCGCACCGAGCCCGCGCGCACCAGAGCGGGCAGCAGTTGCAGGGCCGCCGTGATCACCGCGTGCTGCTCGCTCGCGTCGGGCGATTCGTCCTGCGGCAGCAGGTCGTCGACGACCGCGCTGACCTGTGCGGTCAGGTCGCCGCTCCCGGCGGTGATGCCGAAGGTGTCGGCGCTGTCGGCCCAGCCGTTCAGGTGGGCCCTGCGGTCGGCTGCCGCGCCGGCGGCGGTCTCCGGGTCGAGGTAGACGGCCGTGCCGTGCGCAGACCCCACGTCGATCCGGTGCGGCGCGTCGGTCGGCACGATCACGTGGGTGCCCTGCTTGCGCACGCCACTGCCGTCCACCACCACGATCGGCGTGCTCGCGGCCACGATCTGCACCGCGTGGTGGGCGTGCAATTCCGTGGGACCGATCGATCCGTCGAAGGCCAGGACTCCTGGCCGCAGCAGCGCGACACCCGGTTCGTCCGCTGCGCCCCCAGGCGACATCGAGAAGCCGTTGGTGACCAGAGCCTTCATCATGGGATGCTCCCGGCTGAGACACTCGCGCTGAATCCTGGGATGAGCGTATCGGTTTCGCGCGGGCGGTATTCCCGATTCCTCCGATTACCGCGGGTCGCCGAGGCCGGGCGGGCAGCGCCGCCGACCCGGGCCGTCGAGCACCGCCGGTCCGCGCCTACGACCGGATTCCGGCATCGATCATGAGTTCGCTGTTCGATTGCTCGCAGCGGAAGGCCGCCGCTCAGCTCTCGCTTACCTCGACGCCGCGCCAGAACGCGACGTAGTCCTTGATCTGCGTCGCCTTGGCCTTCGGCTCGGGGTAGTACCAGGCGGCGTCGGAGTTGGATTCTCCGTCGACCACCACGGTGTAGTAGCTGGCGGTGCCCTTCCACGGGCAGTAGGTGTGCGTGCCCGAGGGCTGGAAGAACTCCGGGCGGATCGAATCCGGCGGAAAGTAGTGGTTGCCCTCGACGATGATGGTGTCGTTGCTGGTCGCGAGGACGCGGCCGTGCCAAGTTGCCGTTGCCATACTTCGATTCTGCCCCGATCTCACCCGGTGGCGGCGGCCGACGGCGTCGCACGGAACCGTGCGGTCATCCAGGACGGTCCGGCCGCGCCGTGTTCCGGTGGAGTTCGACGGCCAGCCCCACGAGTTCGCCCAGGTGCTCGCCATCGGATTCGGCTCGCCGCATGGCCTCGGCCACGGGGAAGGTGCGGACCTCGAGGATCTGCTCGGCGTCGCCGGGATTGGTCGGCGCGGAGTCGAGCACCACATCCGCGGTGCACCAGAGCCACGCCTTGTGCGGGTGGGGTTGCCACTCGCGATACGGCGCGGGGCGGTTGCTGGTCGCGTGATGCGCGCCGAACCATCGGAGCGGTCCGACCGGGCGCGCTCCGGCCTCCTCACGCAGTTCCCGGCGCACGCAGTCGTCGATCGACTCGCCGCGTTCCCTGGTGCCGCCGGGGATCAGCCAGACGCCGCGATCGTCGCGGCACAGCACGATCTGGTCGCCGACGAAACAGACGACGTGGATATTGGTGACCAGTTCGTCCGACGGGAGTGTGGTGGAGAAACGCACATCCAGATCGCCCCACGCCCAGTGCGCCGGTGTGTGTAGCAAGGGATAGCGGTCGGCGAGCGTCACAGCATGACGGTAGCGGTCGCCGAGCGTCGTGTCCGCCGTATTTCCCCCGGCAGCGGTGAACACGACATATGCGGCCACCCAACCGGATTCGGCGCTTTGCGGGCCGGTGGTCGGACCCGCGTCCTCGGATGCGGTGGACGCGAGCGCGCGACTCAGCGTTCCCGGGCCAGCGTCCGGTAGCTCACGTTCCAGAACCACTCGACCGGCCCCCGCTCGAAGCGACGTAACCACAGGTGCGCTCCGCCCGCGATGACCAGCACTACCAGCAGGTAGACGCCGATGGTGAACGGGACGCGGTCGTCGGGTGCGATACGTGCCGCGAGTCCGAAGCCCCAGCCATAGCACAGCATCGAAGCCACCAGGTTCTGCAGGATGTAGCAGCTGAGTGCGGTACGTCCGATTTCGGTGAAGCGGCGCCCGGCGAACCCGGCCGCGGGCCGCCGCAGGTACCACTCGGCGACTGCCGCCAGGATGCCGAGGGCGACGAACGGAGCGCTGCCGTAGCGGGTGAACAGGATGAGGTCGCCGCCGCCCGCGAGGCCGGCGGCCAGGTCGATCGGGGCGGCGACGCCGAAGCCGACGATCATGAGCCGCTTACGGATTCGCGCGCCTTCCGGACCGAACACGCCGGCGCGCAACAGCCTGGCGCCGGTCAGGAACAGCGCGACCGACATCGCGAACACGAAGATCGCCTCCACGCGGAACAGTCCGGCGTTGCCGAGCCGGAACATCGCGAGATCCCAGAAGGAACCGTTCGCGTACGGATTGGGATCCAGCGCACGACGTGCCGCCGAGTCCTGTGGCGGGGCGAACGCCAGGGCGAGCGCGATCAGTGTCAACAGCGTCACGTGCACGGCCGCCGCGCCGACCAGCCAGCGCCGCTGCGCTCGCTCGCCGGTGGCGAGCACGACAGCGACGACCAGTCCGGTCACCGCGTATCCCATCAGCACGTCGAACTCGGCGACGAACACGAAATTCAGCAGACCGTCCACGAACAGCAGTCCCGCGCGCCACGGGTAGCTGCCCGGCCAGCGCCGCCCGGCCTTGGTCGCCGAGCGCTGCTGGATGGCCAGGCCGATGCCGAACATAATGGTCAGCAGGCCGAGGAACTTGCCCTGCGCGAGCTGCTGGAGCACCCGCTCGGTCCAGGTCCAGCCGCCGGCCTGCCCGCCGAGGTCGTGGAGGTAGCCGACCAGCCCCTCCGGGTTGGTCATGATCCAGACATTGGTGGCCAGGGTGCCCAGGATCGCTATCCCGCGTAGCACGTCCAACGCGACGAGCCGGGCGGGTCCCGGCGGCGGGGGAGCGGCCGCGCGGTGCTGTTCGGTGGTCTGCGTGCGGCGGGCGGCGGGCGATTCGGGCATGTCCCGACTATCACGCCGACCTGCGCCGCGACGAGTCCTCCGGAAGTACCACCTGCGGTATGACATTGGACTCCGCCGGTCGCGACCGGTTCGGCCGGGTGCGTGACCTAGGCTCGATGCCATGCAGCGCATCATCGGAATAGAGGTCGAATACGGCATCTCGACCCCGACCGAGCCGTCGGCCAACCCGATCCTCACCTCGACCCAGGCGGTCCTGGCCTACGCCGCGGCCGAGGGCGTGCCGCGCGCGAAGCGCACCCGCTGGGACTACGAGGTGGAGTCGCCGCTGCGCGACGCGCGCGGATTCGACCTGAGCCGGATGAACGGGCCCGCGCCGGTGATCGACGCCGACGAGGTCGGGGCGGCCAACATGATCCTCACCAACGGCGCCCGGCTGTACGTCGACCATGCCCACCCGGAATACTCCGCGCCCGAGGTCACCGACCCGCTGGACGCGGTGATCTGGGACAAGGCCGGCGAGCGGGTGATGGAGGCCGCCGCCCGGCACGCCTCCAGCGTGCCGGGGGCCCCGCGGCTGCAGCTGTACAAGAACAACGTCGACGGCAAGGGCGCCTCCTACGGCACCCATGAGAACTACCTGATGAGCCGGGACACCCCGTTCAACCAGATCATCGTCGGGCTCACGCCGTTCTTCGTGTCCCGGCAGGTGGTCTGTGGCTCCGGCCGGGTCGGCATCGGCCAGTCGGGCGACCACGCGGGCTTCCAGCTGTCCCAGCGCTCGGACTACATCGAGGTCGAGGTCGGTCTGGAGACCACGCTCAAGCGGGGCATCATCAACACCCGCGACGAACCACACGCCGACGCCGACAAGTACCGCAGGCTGCACGTCATCATCGGGGACGCCAATCTGGCCGAGATGTCGACCTACCTCAAGGTCGGCACCACCGCGCTGGTCCTCGATCTGATCGAGGCGGGCGAGGATCTGTCGGACCTGCAACTGGCGCGCCCGGTCACCGCGGTGCACACGATCAGCCACGACCCCACGCTGCGGGCGACCGTCGCGCTCGCCGACGGCCGCGAGCTGACCGGTCTGGCGTTGCAGCGGGTCTACCTGGACCGGGTGATCAAATTCGTCGACCGCACCGGCAACGACGACAAGCGCGTCCAGGACATCATCGAGAACTGGGCCATGGTGCTCGACCTGCTCGAACGCGATCCGATGGAGTGCGCGAACCTGCTCGACTGGCCCGCCAAGCTGCGCTTGCTCGAGGGCATGCGCAGCCGGGAGGGACTCGGCTGGGCGGCTCCCAAGCTGCACCTGATGGACTTGCAGTACTCCGATGTGCGCCTGGACAAGGGCCTCTACAACCGCCTGGTCGCCCGCGGCTCGATGAAGCGCCTGATCAGCGAGCAGCAGGTGCTGGACGCCATGACCAATCCGCCCACCGACACCCGCGCCTACTTCCGCGGCGAATGCCTGCGCCGCTTCGGCGCCGACATCGCGGCGGCCAGCTGGGACTCGGTGATCTTCGATCTCGGCGGTGACTCCCTGGTCCGCATACCCACCCTGGAACCTCGCCGCGGCACCAAAGCTCACGTCGGCAAACTCCTCGACGGCGTGACCACCGCCGCGGACCTGGTGGAGCAGCTGACGACGTAATTTCCGGCACTACGTGCGGTTTGATCGGGCACGTGCCGGCTCGGGCACGCCGCGCCCGCGCGGCCGAGGACACAGCAAAATAGGCACACTGTCGGTGCTGGTAGGTAGTGTTGAGGGACGAGCACGGACAATGCTCATGATCGGGATCGTGCTCACGATGGGTCCCGGTCATGGTGAGGACAGAGGAGGTCGGCTGCCATGGCACAAGAGCAGACCAAGCGCGCCGGGGGTGGCGACGAGGACGAGGGCCCGGACGGTGTGGATGCCGCCGGTCAGGAGCGCCGCGAGAAGCTGGCGGAGGAAACCGACGACCTGCTCGACGAGATCGATGACGTGCTCGAGGAGAACGCCGAGGACTTCGTCCGCGCGTACGTGCAGAAAGGTGGCCAGTGACAGTCGGTGACCCCTCGCGTCTCCACCTGGGGTACGCCCTCTCTTCCTTCTCCGACTATCTCCGCATGCATGCTCCGGATCTGTTGCCCGCGAACAGGTTCGGACAGGGTGCCGCCGGAATCTCCGGCGGCACTTCCGCGAAGGAGATCGCTCCGCACGGCACCACCATCGTCGCGGTGAGTTACCGCGGTGGTGTGCTGATCGCGGGCGACCGGCGTGCCACGCAGGGAAATCTGCTGGCCAGCCGGGATATCGAGAAGGTCTACATCACGGACAGCTATTCCGCGGCCGGTATCGCGGGCACCGCGGGCATGGCGGTGGAGATGGTGCGGATCTTCGCGGTGGAGCTGGAGCATTACGAGAAGCTCGAGGGCGTGCCGCTGACCTTCGACGGCAAGGCCAACAAGCTGTCGAAGATGGTGCGTGAGAATCTGCCTGCGGCCTTGCAGGGTCTGGCGGTGGTGCCGATGCTGGTCGGTTACGACCTGAACGCCACCGATCCGGACAAGGCGGGTCGTATCGTGTCGTTCGATGTGGTGGGTGGACGCAGCGAGGAGCGTTTCGGCTACGCCGCGGTCGGTTCCGGCTCGGTGTTCGCCAAGTCCGCGCTGAAGAAGTTGTACGCCAAGGGAATCGATCAGGAGCGCGCGCTGCGCATCGCCGTCGAGTCGCTGTTCGACGCGGCCGATGACGACACCGCGACGGGCGGCCCGGATCTGGTGCGCGGCATCTTCCCGACGGCGATCGTGATCGATGAGGAGGGTGCGGTCGAGGTGACCGAGTCGCGGCTCGAGGAGATCACGCGCGGCATCGTCGCCGACCGTGCGGCCGCCGAAGAAGGGAGCGCCTGATCATGACGTTGCCGTACTACGCGTCGGCCGAGCAGATCATGCGCGACAAGACCGAACTCGCGCGCAAGGGCATCGGTCGGGGGCGCAGCGTCGTCGTGCTGACGTACGAGAAGGGCGTGCTGTTCGTCGCGGAGAACCCGTCCACGACGCTGCACAAGGTGAGTGAGCTGTACGACCGGATCGGGTTCGCCGCGGTCGGCAAGTACAACGAGTTCGAGAATCTGCGCAGGGGCGGCATCCTGCAGGCCGACATTCGCGGGTATCAGTACGACCGCCGCGACGTCACCGGCCGCGCACTCGCCAACGCTTACGCGCAAGCCCTCGGCACGATCTTCACCGATCAGCTGAAGCCGTACGAGGTGGAGATCTGTGTGGCGGAGGTGGGCTATCCGGAGCAGTCGCCGCAGTCGGTGCTGTACCGGATCACCTTCGACGGCTCGATCGTGGACGAGCGGGAGTTCGTGGTGATGGGCGGCACGACCGAGCCGATCGTCACCGCGTTGAAGTCGTCCTACCAGCCGGGCCTGGATCTGGCCTCCGCGGTGGGTGTGGCGGTGCGTGCGCTGCAGGCGGGCGTGCCGGAAGGGACGGAGAAAGAGAAGCGGGTGCTCGGCGTGAGCTCGCTCGAGGTCGCGACCTTGGAGCAGGCGCGTCCGCGCCGGGCGTTCCGGCGGGTGGCCGATGCCGCGCTGCAGCGTCTGCTCAGTCCGGCTCAGCCGGACGGCGCGTCCGCGGCGCAGGAGGGTGACGGCAAAGCCGAGGACGCGGAGCCCTCGGCGAAGGACACTCCGCCGGCGGAGTGATCCCCCGGGCCGATGAGCTCGGCGGCCCGCGAACGACGCTTCGTTCGCGGGCCGCATCCGCATGCCCGCGACCGGTGCCGACGTGTGCATCCTCCGGTGGAACCTGGGTTTCACCCGGGCAAATTCCGACAAAGCGGGCCAAATCGTTGTGAAGACGTATGCATACGGGTTGTTCGGTGCCCCACGCAAGTGCCTGACATGGCTGTAATGTCGATGGTGTGCAGCGACGAATTATGGGGATCGAGACCGAGTTCGGTGTGACATGCACCTTCCACGGTCACCGTCGACTGTCCCCCGACGAGGTGGCCCGGTATCTGTTCCGCCGGGTGGTGTCCTGGGGCCGTAGCTCGAACGTGTTCCTCCGCAACGGTGCTCGGCTCTACCTCGATGTCGGGTCCCACCCGGAGTACGCGACCGCGGAGTGCGACAACCTGGCGCAATTGGTGACCCACGACCGTGCGGGCGAGCGGGTCCTCGAGGAGTTGCTGATCGACGCCGAGCAGCGTCTGGCCGAAGAAGGCATCGGCGGCGACATCTATCTGTTCAAGAACAACACCGACTCCGCGGGCAACTCCTACGGCTGCCACGAGAACTTCCTGGTGGTCCGTGCGGGCGAGTTCTCCCGGATCTCGGACGTGCTGCTGCCGTTCCTGGTCACCCGCCAGCTGATCTGCGGTGCGGGCAAGGTGCTGCAGACGCCGAAGGCCGCCACGTTCTGCCTCTCGCAGCGTGCCGAGCACATCTGGGAGGGCGTCTCCTCGGCGACCACCCGCTCGCGGCCGATCATCAACACCCGCGACGAGCCGCACGCCGACGCGGAGAAGTACCGGCGCCTGCATGTGATCGTCGGCGACTCCAATATGTCCGAGACCACCACCATGCTGAAGGTCGGCACGGCCGCCCTGGTGCTGGAGATGATCGAGGCGGGCGTCTCCTTCCGCGACTTCGCGCTGGACAACCCGATCCGCGCGATCCGCGAGGTCAGCCACGACCTGACCGGTCGCCGTCCGGTGCGCCTGGCCGGCGGACGGCAGGCCAGTGCCCTGGACATCCAGCGCGAGTACTACGCCCGCGCCGTCGAGCATCTGCGCAACCGGGACCGTGATCCCCAGATCGACCAGGTGGTCGACCTGTGGGGCCGCACCCTGGACGCGGTCGAGGCACAGGACTTCGCGAAGGTCGACACCGAGATCGACTGGGTGATCAAGCGCAAGCTGTTCCAGCGCTACCAGGACCGGTACGGCATGGAGCTGTCCGATCCCAAGATCGCCCAGCTGGATCTGGCCTACCACGACATCAAGCGCGGTCGCGGCGTCTTCGACCTGCTGCAGCGCAAGGGCCTGGCCAAGCGGGTCACCGAGGACGAGGCCGTGGACGCCGCGGTGGACACCCCGCCGCAGACCACCAGGGCCAAGTTGCGCGGTGACTTCATCACCGCCGCCCAGGAGGCCGGTCGCGACTTCACCGTCGATTGGGTGCACCTGAAGCTGAACGATCAGGCGCAGCGCACCGTGCTGTGCAAGGACCCGTTCCGCTCGGTCGACGAGCGAGTCGATCGGCTGATCGCGTCCATGTGAGCGGGACGGGCATGATCGACACATGATCATCGCCTTCTCCGTCACACCGCTCGGAACCGGCGTCGACGTCGGTCGCGCCGTGGCAGAAGCGGTCCGCGTGGTACGAGCCAGCGGGCTGCCCAATCGCACCGACGCCATGTTCACCACCATCGAGGGGGACTGGGAGGAGGTGATGGCCGTGGTGAAACAGGCGACCGACGCCATCCTCGCCGTCGCACCGCGATGCAGCCTGGTGCTGAAAGCCGACATCCGGCCCGGTGTGCTGGATGCGATGACCGCCAAAGTGGAGAAGGTCGAGCGCTACCTGGCCGAAGGCTGAGCCCGCGTTCGCGGCCTGAGCGGATCGCGCCGCAAAATCAACACCGCGCCGCCGCGCGGTGGCGCGGGGGCGCAGATTACCCTCTATCGGGTGGCGATATCCAAGGTCGAGCGGCTGATGAATCTGGTCATCGCGCTGCTGTCGACCCGGCAGTTCCTGACCGCGGAGCGGATCCGGGAGAGTGTGGCCGGATACGAGGACTCCGCCAGCGACGAAGCGTTCAGCCGGATGTTCGAGCGGGACAAGAACGAACTGCGCGATCTGGGCATTCCGCTGGAAGTGGGTCCGGTGAGCCGGTACTCGACGATCGAGGGCTACCGGATCAACCGCGACGCCTACGAGCTACCCGAGATCGACCTGACCGATGAGGAGGCCGCCGCCGTCGCGGTGGCCGTGCAGATGTGGGAATCGCCCGAGCTGGCCGCCGCCGCCGAGGGTGCGCTGCTCAAACTGCGGGCGGCGGGCATCCACGTGGAGACCGACGCCGCGGTGGCCTCGGTGCCCGCCGTTCCGGCCCGCGCTCGGGGCTCGGAACCGGTGCTCGGCAAACTTCTCGCCGCCATCGATGCCGGCCAAGCGGTGCGGTTCGAGCACCGCGGCGCGATCAACGCCCCCTATCTGATGCGCGACGTCGAGCCGTGGGGTGTCGTCACCCATCACGGCCGCTGGTACCTGGTCGGGCACGACCGGGACCGGGACGCGGTGCGCAGCTTCCGGCTCTCCCGGATCGGCGACGATGTGACCGCGTACGGTCCGCGCAACGGCGTGCGCAAGCCGGAGGGCGTCGATCTGCGCGCCATCGTCGACCAGGTCACCAGCACCGCGCCGGTCAGCGGATCGGCGACGGTGTGGGTGGCCGAGGGGCGGGGACGGGAGATCCGCAGGCTCGGCCAGGTGACCGGCGAGCGCGTCGTGGGCGGCCGGGCGGGCGCCGTGGTCGAGCTTCCCGTGCGCTCGCGCGATTGGCTGGCCCGGCTGATCACCGGTCTGGGGCCGGACGCCGTGGTGCTGGCACCGGAATCACTTCGGGCCGATGTGATCGCGCGGCTGCGTTCGGTGCTCGACCGCACGGAGGTGCGGGCATGAGTTCGCGGCTCTCGGTCCGGCTGTCCCGGCTGCTGAATATGATCCCGTACTTCATCGCCCACCCCGGTATCAGCGCCGCCGAGGCCGCCGCAGACCTCGGTGTGACCACCAAGCAGCTGATGAGCGACCTCAATCAGCTGTGGATGTGCGGGCTGCCCGGGTACGGCCCGGGCGACCTGATCGATCTGTCGTTCTCCGAGGAAAGCATCGAGGTCACCTTCTCCGCGGGCATCGATCGTCCGCTGCGGTTGACCTCCACGGAGGCGACCGCGCTGCTGGTCGCGCTGCGCTCGATCGTCGACATGCCGGGCATGGTGGACCCGACCGCGGCCCACGCGGCCATCGCGAAGATCGAATCGGCGATCGCGGGCGGCGCGGAATCGGCAGCGGACGGTCGATCCCGCACGCCGCCGCCGGAGGCGCCCGCGGTGGCCGCCGTGCGCTCGGCGCTGGCGCTCGGCCGGGTGCTGCGGCTGGTGTATTACTCCGCCAGCCGCGACGTGGTGTCCGAACGCATCGTGGACCCCATCCGCATCGTCCTGGTGGATGACAACAGCTATCTGCAAGCCTGGTGCAGGCAGGCCGAGGGGGTGCGGCTGTTCCGCTTCGACCGGATCGAGGCGGCGAGCGAGCTGGACGAACTCGCCCGGCCGCCCAAGCACGCCACCGAGGCGACGGCGGGCTTGGACCTGTTCCAGGACGATCCGGCGGTCCCGTTGGCGCGCTTGCGGATTCACGGTGACTACGCTTGGGTGCTCGATCAGTACCCCATGCACCGGCTGGCGGTGCACCCCGACGGCAGCTTGGAGGCGACCATGCGGTTCGCCACGTTGGACTGGATGGCCCGCCTGCTGCTCGGTTTCGGCGCGGGCGTCACCGTCCTCGGGCCGCCGGAACTGGTGGCGGCAGTACGCGAGCGGTCGAACGCCGCGCTGGCCGCCTATGAGGAAGCCGGATACCTGGAGGCCAGATGAGGCGCGAAGAGGCCCTACCGGCATGAACGTTCGTGTGCTCGTGGTCGGCGCGGGCAGTATCGGCAATTTCGTCGGCGGCAAGCTCGGCGCGGCGGGCGCGGAGGTCACCCTGGTCGGCCGCAGGCGGGTGCTCGACGAGCTCGGCGCGTCCGGGCTGCGGCTCACCGACCTCGACGGCGGTGACGACGCGCTACCGCCGGACCGATTCCACCGCGCGACCGAACCGGATGACGTCGGCTCGGCGGACTTGGTGCTGGTCACGGTCAAATCGGCGGCGACCGCCGAGGCGGTGCGCGAGCTGGCGGGCAAGATCCGGCCGGGCACCGTGGTGCTCAGCCTGCAGAACGGCATCGGCAACGACTCGGTGATCCGGGAGATCCTGCCGCACTGCGTGGTGCTGGCCGGCATGGTGATGTTCAACGTCGTGCACCATCCCGGCGGCCGGTTCCATCGCGGCACCGAGGGCGGGCTCGCGGTGCAGGACGACCCGGCGCTGGCGCCGTTCCTGGACGTGTTCGAGCGTGCCGGGCTGGGTCTGCGCCGCCACCCCGACCTGCGTCCGGTGCAGTGGGCGAAGCTGCTGCTCAACCTCAACAATCCGATCAACGCGCTGTCGGGCCGCCCGCTGCGGGAGGAGCTCGCCGACCGGGACTACCGCCGCTGTCTCGCGCTGACCCAGCGCGAAGCGCTCGCTGTGATGAACAAGGCGCGAATTCGCCCCGCCCGGCTGACCCCGCTGCCGCCCCGGGTGATGGCCACGCTGCTGGCCGTCCCGGACGCCCTGTTCCGGCGGGTGGCCGGGCAGGTGCTGGCCATCGACCCGATGGCGCGCTCGTCCATGGCGGACGACCTCGAGCTGGGCCGCACCACCGAAATCTCCTGGTTGTGTGGGGAAATCGTGGGGCTGGGCGCGATGGTCGGCGCGCCGACGCCGGTGAATCAGCGGCTGATCGAGTTGGTCGTCGCCGCCGAGCAGGGCGGCCGCCGCGCGTGGTCCGGCCGCGAGCTGCTCGGCCAGTTGCGGGGCGCCGCGGCGGGCGCCGCGCCCGAACGCCGGGCGAACGAGCAGTGACGGCGGCGTTCGCGCACGTCACGGTCCGGTAGCATCGAGACATCACAGTCTTGGGAGGTAGATCATGGGCAGTCTGAGCATCTGGCACTGGCTGATCATTGCGGTGGTCTTCGTGATGTTCTTCGGCGCGAAGCGGATGCCCGACGCGGCCCGTAGCTTGGGCCGGTCGTTGCGCATCTTCAAGAGCGAGGTCAGCCAGATGCAGAACGAGAGCAACGCGCCCGACAGCGGTGCGCCGGCTCAGCAGCCCGCACCGCAGCTGCCCGCCGCGCAGCAGCCGACGCCGTCGCAGACCACGGAGTCCCGCACCGAGCAGAAGTCGGTCTGAGCGGATCCGCTCGCGCCGGAGTGAGGAAGGGCTCACTCCGGACTCAGTGCTGTTGCCGAGCTGAGCCAGGCACGTGAACCCAGGGGCGATCACCAACCATGCGAATCCCGTTCGATCCGCGCCGCAGTAAGCGCAGGACCAATCCCGACGGCACGATGTCGTTGGTCGAGCATCTGCAAGAGCTGCGTTACCGGTTGCTGGTCTCGATCGCGGCGGTGATCGCGACGACGATCCTGGGGTTTCTGTGGTACGCGCACGGATTCCTGGGGGTCGAGAGCCTCGGTGAGATCCTGCGCGGACCGTACTGTTCGCTGCCCGCGTCGGCGCGTGCGTCGCTGACCCCCGATGGGGAATGCCGGCTGCTGGCCACCGCGCCGTTCGAGCAGTTCACTTTGCGGTTGAAGGTCGGCATGACCGCGGGCGTGGTGCTGGCTGCGCCGATCTGGCTGTACCAGTTGTGGGCGTTCATCACCCCGGGCCTGTACGCGAAGGAACGCAAATACGCGATCGGGTTCGTGTCCTCGGGCACGGTCCTGTTCGCTTCGGGTGCGGTGCTGGCCTATGTGGTGATCGCGCACGCGTTGAGTTTCCTGCTGACCATCGGTGACAACGTGCAGATCACGGCGTTGAGCGGGTCACAGTATTTCAGTTTCATCATTCAGTTGCTGATCATCTTCGGGGTCAGTTTCGAGACGCCGTTGCTGATCATCGGGTTGAACCTGGTCGGCGTGCTGACCTATCAGCGTCTGAAGGCGTGGCGGCGCGGGATCACCTTCGGCTTGTTCGTGTTCGCGGCGATCGTGACGCCGCAGGATCCCTTCTCGATGTTGGCGTTGGCACTGGCCTTGACGGTGTTGTTCGAAGTGGCGATCCAGTTCTCCCGGATCAACGATCTGCGCCGGGCGCGCAAGGAGCGCGAGGGCTGGGGTGCGTTGTCCGACGAAGAGGCCTCCGAACTGAGCGAGCCGGAGCCGATCGACCCGGCGGATTCGATCACCACGCCCGCGGAGAAATCCACACGACCGGTGTCGGACTACTCCGATACGCTCTGACGAGTGACAGATGACCGGTCGCAGACGGGCGAATTGGACGCGTTTTCCACGGAGCTGAAGTTCCGGCTGGATCCGTTTCAGCGCGAAGCCTGTGCGGCGCTCGAAGAAGGCCACAGCGTCCTGGTCTGCGCGCCCACGGGCGCGGGCAAGACGGTCGTGGGGGAGTTCGCCGTCCACCTGGCGCTGGCGGCGGGTGGGAAGTGTTTCTACACCACGCCCATCAAGGCGCTGTCGAACCAGAAGTTCGCCGACCTCACCGAACGCCACGGCCGCGACAACGTCGGACTGCTGACCGGCGACCAATCGATCAATCCGGACGCGCCGGTGGTCGTGATGACCACCGAGGTGCTGCGCAACATGCTCTACGCCTCCTCGGACGCGCTGCGCGGGCTGTCCTACGTCGTGATGGACGAGGTGCACTACCTGGCCGACCGGTTCCGCGGCGCCGTCTGGGAAGAGGTCATCCTGCACCTGCCCCCGGACGTGCGGCTGGTCAGCCTGTCGGCCACGGTGAGCAACGCCGAGGAGTTCGGCGCCTGGATGGAGACGGTGCGCGGAGACACCGCCGTGGTGGTCGACGAGACCAGGCCCGTGCCGCTGTGGCAGCACGTCATGGTGGGGCGGCGGATGTTCGACCTGTTCGACACGAAATCCACCGAGCAGAAGGTGCTCGTCGACGAAGATCTGGTGCGGTTCATCCGCCACCGTGAGGCCGCCGATCGGATGAACAGCTGGGGCGCCCCGCGCAACGGCCGCGGCGGCCCGCGCCGGGATTTCCGTCCGCTGCCGCGCCCGGAGGTGCTGGCCAAACTGGACGAAGAGGGCCTGCTGCCCGCGATCACGTTCATCTTCAGCCGGGCGGGATGCGACGGCGCGCTCGCGCAGTGCCTGCGGTCGCGGCTCGACCTGAGCCGTCCGGAGGAGCGCGACGAGATCGACGCGATCATCCAGAAGCACACCGGTGATCTGCCCAAGGCCGATCTGGAGGTGCTCGGCTACTGGGAATGGTGTGAGGCGCTGCACCGCGGCCTCGCCGCGCACCACGCCGGGATGTTGCCCGCATTCCGGCACACCGTCGAGGAACTGTTCGTCAACGGGTTGGTGCGCGCCGTCTTCGCCACCGAGACGCTGGCCCTCGGGATCAACATGCCCGCCCGCACCGTCGTGCTGGAACGGCTGGTGAAGTTCAACGGCGAGTCGCACGCGGAACTCACGCCCGGCGAATACACCCAGCTGACCGGACGCGCGGGGCGGCGCGGCATCGACGTCGAAGGCCACGCGGTGGTGCTGTGGCAGCCCGAGGTGGACACCAGCGCGGTCGCCGGTCTGGCTTCCACGCGCACCTATCCGCTGCGCAGTTCGTTCCGGCCGGGCTACAACATGTCGATCAATCTCATCGACCGCATGGGCGCCGACGAATCGCGCGCCCTGCTGGAGCGGTCCTTCGCCCAGTTCCAGGCGGACCGGTCGGTGGTCGGGCTGGTGCGCGGCATCGAGCGCAACGATGGGGCGCTGCGCAAGCTGCGCGATCAGCTCGGCGGCACGGAAGGCGGATTCCTGGAATACCTCTCGCTGCGGGAGCGGATCAAGCAGCGCGAGCGGCACCTGGCCCAGCAGAGTCGCGCCGACCGGCGGGGCGCTGCGGTGGACGCGCTCGGCGCCCTGCGGCGCGGCGACGTGGTGGCGATTCCCTCCGGCCGCCGCGCCGGGCTCGCGGTGATCCTGGAGCCGGACGCGACGCCCGGTGATCCGCGGCCGCTGGTGCTCACCGAGGACAAGTGGGCTGGACGCGTATCGGTCGCCGATTTCCCCGTGCCCGCCGAGGCGCTCGGGCACATGCGGCTGCCGCGCCGGGTCGATCATCGGACCGCGCGCACCCGTCGCGATCTGGCTTCCGCGCTGCGCAGCACGGGGATCTCGGTGCCGGGCAGGCCGCGGCGTGGCAGGCAGTCCGCCGCGGCCGACGACCGGGAACTGGCGACGCTGCGGCGCAGCATGCGCGCGCATCCGGCGCACTCCCGGCCCGATCGCGAGCAACTGGCCCGGGTGGGCGAACGCTACAACCGGCTGCTGCGCGAGACGGAATCAATGCGCCAGAAGGTTGCCGCGACCACCAATTCGCTCGCGCGCACCTTCGACCGGATCCTCGGCCTGCTGGAGGAACGCGGTTTCGTGCACGAGAGCGAGGTGACCGCGGACGGACGCCGGCTCGCCCGCATCTACGCTGAGAGCGATTTGCTGGTCGCCGAATGTCTCAGGAAGGGGCTGTGGCGCGGCCTCGGCCCGGCCGAACTGGCGGGGGTGGTGTCGATCCTGGTCTACGAATCCCGCCAGGAGGGTGGATATCTCGGCGCGAGCGGGCCGACGGCGCCGATCCGCCGGGCAGTCGGCGCGACCATCGGCGTCTGGTCCGAGCTGCGCACCGACGAAGCGCGGCACAAGTTGCCGCCGACCAGGGAACCTGATCTGGGTTTCGTCGACGGTGTCTACAAATGGGCGCGCGGCGACGGGTTGGCCGAGTCGTTGCTCGCCAGCGGTGACACGGGCGCGCCCTTGTCGGCGGGCGACTTCGTGCGCTGGTGCAGGCAGGTGATCGATCTGCTCGACCAGATCCACGGCACAGCCGACGATCTCGAGGTCGCCGCCACCGCGGCCAAAGCGGTGCGGGCGATCCGGCGGGGCGTCGTGGCGGTGGACGCCGCCTGAGCCGTGTGAGCGAGGGGCACGCGGCGGCGGCAATATCAACACGGCGGATTCGATTGTGATTTGATTTCTTTCGCGTACCGACCGTGGCGGAGTAGTCGTGTCATGCGACGAGGCCCACGCGGGGGGCTACCGTGTGTACAACGATGCGAGTGGAGGCAAGCAGATGAGCGGCCCGTACGGACCGAACGACCCCGGGGAGGGACGCAACGATCCCACCCAGCAGTGGGGTGGACAGCAGGCGCCGGGCGGGGCCGGTCCCACGCAGCAGTGGGGCGGTCAGCCGCAGACCCCGGCCTCGGCGCAGCCGACCCAGCACTGGGGTGAGCAGCAACCGCAGCAGCAGTGGGGACAACCGCAGCAGCAACAATGGGGCCAGCAACCGCAGCAGCCTCAGCAGCCGCAGTGGGGTCAGCAGCCCGCCCAGGGCCAGCCGCAATGGGGCCAGCCGCAGCAGCAGGACTGGGGCCAGCAAGGCCAGCAGCCGCAGTGGGGTCAACCGCAGCAGCCGCAGCCGCAGTGGGGCGCTCCGGGCCAGCAGCCGCCGCAGCAGGGCGGCAAGGGCAAAGGCCTGATCATCGGTCTGTCGGTGCTCGGCGTCGCGGTGGTCGGCGCGATCGTCGCGCTCGTGCTCGTGCTGACCGCCAAGGACCAGCTGGATCAGGCCGCGGTGCAGGACGGCGTGAAGAAGGTGCTGTCGGACTCCTACGGCATCCAGGACATCAGCGACGTCTCCTGCCCCTCCGGCCAGGAAGTCAAGGTCGACGCCACCTTCGAGTGCAGCGTGAAGGTCAGCGGCGAGGCCAAGAAAGTGAACATCAAGATCACCAAGGACGACGGCACCTACGAGGTGGGTCGTCCCAGCTAGCGTGTCGCGCGGCGACGTCGTCGCCGCTGTTCGAACGACGGCCCCATCGAGGTACGCGATGGGGCCGTCGGCTTCCGTGGTCAGGCGGTGCGCGCCCCTAGTGCGGTGATCAGGCGCGTGACCGGGCTTTCGGCGTTGTAGGCGGTAGCGAGGGCGCTCAGACGCTCCGAGTCGGCGGGTTCGACGGGGAGGACGTCGCTGCGGGACAGGGCCACCTCCGCGTCGCGGACCACTCGCACAACCGGTGCGGCGGCCTTCAGGTAGTCCCCGGCGGCGCGCAGCCGGGCGCGCACGCTTTGGGCCAGCTCTGCATCGGGATCCTCGACGGCCGCGACCAGGGCCTCCAAGGAACCGAAACGGGAGATCAAGGTGGCGGCGGACTTCTCACCGATGCCCGCCACGCCGGGCAGGCCGTCGGAGGCGTCGCCGCGCAGGGTCGCCATATCGGCATAGGCCGGGCCCGCGTTCTCCAGCGGCACCCCGTACTTGGCCGACACCTCCGCGGGGCCGTACAGTTCCGCCTTGGCCAGGCCCCGTCCGGCGTAGAACACCCGCACCGGGGGCGCGGGCTTGTCGCGCACCAGTTGCAGAAGGTCGCGGTCACCGCTGACCACGACGACCTCATCAGCGCGTTCCCTGGTCGCCAGGGTGCCGAGCACGTCGTCGGCTTCCAAACCCTCCGCACCGCCGGTCGCGATGCCCGCCGCCTCGAGCACCTCCAGGATCATCTCCACCTGCGGGGTGAGCGTGTCGGGCACGCTCTCCGCGCCGGGTGCGGCCTCCGGCGAGCTGTCCAATCGGTGCGCCTTGTAGGACGGCACCAGATCGACCCGATACGCCGGGCGCCAGTCCAGATCCAGGCAGACAACCAGCCTGTTCGGTGCGAATCTGGTGATCAGCGACGCCACCATGTCGGTGAATCCCCGCAGCGCGTTCACCGACCGGCCGTCGGGCGCGGTGATCTTGTCGGGGATGGCGTGGAAGGCGCGGAACCACAGACTGGCTCCGTCCAACAGCAGCAGGGGCCCACCGGAAGCAGAGGTCACGGGCTGAGGCTACTCGTTCGCACCGACACGGCCTCGGCGAAGTTCGGCGTTCGTCGCGCACGCGTGGCGGGTAACGTCGGACGAATGAGCTCGCATACGGATTCGAGGTTCGCGGCGGACGTCTACGGTGCACGGCTGGAGCGGGCGGTGGAGCTGATGCGGGCCGCCCACCTCGACGCTCTGCTCATCACGCCCGGGCCGGACCTGCGCTATCTGATCGGCTCGGCGGCGGAGTCGTTCGAGCGGCTGACCTGCCTGGTGATCCCGGCGGACGGCGCGACGCCGTCGGTCGTGATCCCGAAACTGGAGCTGGCGTCGCTGGAAGCCTCCGCGGCGGGTGAACTCGGCCTGCAAGTGCTGGACTGGGTGGACGGCACCAGCCCGTACAGCTTGGTGAAGTCCGCGCTGCACGTCGGCTCCCGGGTGGCGGTGGCCGATGTGATGCCCGCGCTGCATCTGCTGCCGCTGGCCGAGTCGTTCACCGGTTTGCCGGTGTCGGCCACTCCTGTCCTGCGGGAACTGCGCATGATCAAGGACACGGCCGAAGTGGCCGCGCTGCGCCGGGCGGGCGCGGCGATCGACCGGGTGCACGCGCGAATGGGAGAGTTCTTGCAGGTGGGTCGGACCGAGGCGGAGGTCGGTCACGACATCGAGGCCGCCATCGTGGCCGAGGGGCACACGGAGGCGGCGTTCGTCATCGTCGGCAGCGGCCCGCACGGGGCGGACCCGCACCACGGCGTGTCCGAGCGCCGGATCGAGGCCGGGGACGTGGTGGTCGTCGACATCGGCGGTCCGGTCGAGCCGGGCTACTACTCCGACTCCACCCGGACCTATGTCCTGGGCGAGCCCGATCCGGAGGTGGCCGCCCGGTACGCCGAACTGGAGAGCGCCCAAGCGGCGGCGGTCGCGGCCGTGCGCCCGGGTGTCACCGCGGCCTCGGTGGACGCCGCGGCGCGAAACCCGCTGACCGAAGCCGGTTTCGGGCCCGCTTTCGTGCACCGCACCGGCCACGGCATCGGCCTGTCGGTGCACGAGGAGCCCTATATCGTCGCGGGCAACGACCTCGTCCTGCGGCCGGGGATGGCATTCAGTGTGGAGCCCGGGATCTACTTCCGCGGCGAGTGGGGCGCACGCATCGAGGACATCGTGGTCGTCACCGACGAGGGCGGCGAATCCCTGAACAAGCGGCCGCACGGTCTCACGGTCCTGTGATCGACGGCTGAACCCGCGGCGGAGGTCCTACGCGCCGGCGCCGTTCCCGTCTGCGGCAGGCGCGACGAGGGTGCTGCTGGACAGGACGCGCCGGACCTGGATGGCGATCACCACGCGCGTCGGGTTCTCCCGCGGCACGCGATAGCGGCCGGCGTACCGCTCGACCGCCTCGGCCACGTCGTCCGGTGCGTCGAGCACGGTCGCCGGGCCCTCCAGGGTGATCCAGCGGATCCCGTCGACCTGACTGACCGCCGCGTATCCGGAGCGACGCACGTTGCGCACCTTCACCGAACCGTCGTTGGTGATCACGCGCGCGATCCCGGCCTCTTGATCCCAAGTGAACCCCACCGCCACGACGTGCGGCGTTCCGTCCGCTCGCAAGGTCGTCAGCGTGGCGAGGTGCCGTTCGGCGACGAACTCCAAGGCGGCGGGCGACAACTCAGCGGTACTCGTCGGCATGTCCCGACCGTAGCGCCCGCCGTCGGTCGGCGTCGCACCAGCCCGACTCGCAACCAACCAGCGCCCGGGTGAGCGATGACCGGCCGCGCCCCCGGTAATGACAGACTTGGGCGCATGGGAACGCGTGGATTGGCCGACGGCACCGTCCTGCTGCTGGGCGGCCGCAGCGAGATCGGGCTCGAAGTGGCGCGGCGGCTGGCGCCGGGGCGGGCCGTGGTTCTGGCGGCCCGGCGCAGCGGCGACCTGGACGCGCAGCGTGCGGAGGTCGCGGCGGCGGGTGCGAGCGACGTGCACACCGTGGAATTCGACGCCGACGACACGGCGAGCCATCCGGCCCTGCTGGAGAAGGTCGACGCGGAGTACGGGCCGATCGGCATCGCGGTGCTGGCGTTCGGCGTGCTCGGCGACCAGCAGCGCGCCGAGCGGGATCCCGCCCATGCGGCGGCGATCCTGCACACCGATTTCGTCGCCCAAGCCGGTGTCCTCACGACGTTGTCGAATCTGCTGCGCGCGCGAGGAGCGGGGCAGATCGTCGTGTTCAGCTCGGTCGCGGGCGTCCGGGTCCGGCGCGCGAACTACGTCTACGGATCGGCCAAAGCGGGGCTCGACGGGTTCGCCTCCGGTCTCGCGGATGCCCTGCACGGCACAGGCGTCCGATTGCTGCTGGTCCGTCCCGGCTTCGTCATCGGACGGATGACCGAGGGGATGTCTCCGGCGCCGTTCTCCAGCACGCCGGAGCAGGTCGCCGACGCCGTGGTCCAGGGTCTGCGCCGCGGCGCGAGCCGGGTCTGGGTGCCCCGGATCCTGCGGCCGGTGTTCTTCGCGATGCGCCTGCTCCCACAACCGATCTGGCGCCGGATGCCCCGGTGAACGCTACGTCGTGGACCGGCGCGCCGATCGCGGTCGTCGGAATCGGCGCCGACGGCTGGGACGGCCTCGGCCGGGCCGCGCGGGAGGCGGTCGACGACGCGGAGATCCTGTTCGGGTCCCCGCGTCAGCTCGCGCTCGTGCCGTCCACCGTGGCGGCGCGGCGGGTGACGTGGCCGTCGCCTCTGCTGCCCGCGCTGCCCGGGCTGTTCGAACGGCACGGTGGAGCCCGGTTGTGTGTGCTGGCCAGCGGCGATCCGATGTTCTACGGTATCGGCGTCACTTTGGCCCGGCTGCTGGGCCCGCGGGCGTTGCGGGTGCTGCCCCAGCCGTCTTCCGCTTCCCTGGCCTGCGCCCGGCTCGGGTGGTCGCTGGCCGAGACGCCGGTGCTCAGCGTGGTCGGGCGGCCGCTGACGACGGTGCTGCCCGAGTTGGCCGAGCGCAGGCGGCTGCTGGTGCTCAGCGCCGACGAGCACACGCCGCGGGATCTCGCGGATCTACTGGCGCGCCACGGTTTCGGCGATTCCGAGCTGACGGTTCTCGAACAACTCGGTGGATCCGCCGAACGGCACCGTGCCGGAATCGCCGGGCAATGGGCGCATCAGGCGGGCGATCCGCTGAACATCGTGGCGATCACCTGCTCGGCCGCACCGGGTCTGCCGCGTGCCACGCGCTTGCCCGGACTGCCCGACGAACTGTTCGGCGGCGACGGCCAGCTGACCAAACACGAGGTCCGCGCACTGACGCTGGCGGCGCTGGCACCGGCCCCTGGAGAACTGCTGTGGGACGTGGGCGGCGGTTCGGGCAGCATCGCCATCGAATGGTGCCGGGCGCATCCAGGCAACCGCGCGGTGACGTTCGAGCGGCTCGAGCGCAGGCGCCGGCAGATCGCCGACAACGCGGCGGCGCTGGGCGTGCCGCACATCCTGGTGCGCGGCGAGGTGTGCGCCGAACTCGCCGCCGATCCCGGAATCGCTTCGCCCGACGCGATTTTCGTCGGCGGTGGCCTGACCCAGGATGGCCTGCTCGAGACATGTTGGGCACAGTTGCGTCAGGGCGGCAGGCTCGTAGCGAACGCGGTGACCGCCGAGTCGGAATCGTTGCTGCTCAGCTGGTCGAGCGCCCAGGGCGGGGTATTGCGGAAGTTCCAGATCTATCGGGGGGAGGCGCTGGGATCCTTCACCGCGTGGCGTCCACAGCTTCCGGTGACCCAGTGGTCGGTGGTGAAATCGGCCCCGGCGTTCCCCGCGGAGGGGTGAACATGTTATCGGTCACGCGGTAGGGTCGGGGCCGAGTTCCGGTCATGATCGGAAATCCGATTCCTGTTGGGGAGATAGATGAGATACAAGAAGTTCGCCGCTACCGCATTGCTGGCCGTCGCCGCCACCGGAGTCACCGCCGGTACCTCCTACGCCGCTCCGACGCCGCCCGCGGCACAGGACCAGTCCGCGGCGGCGCCCTCCGTCACGGGCGCCGACCAGGGCGTCGGCTACGCGCTGCAGCTCGCCGACGCGGGTAAGTCGGTCGTCACCAGTGTGACCGGGGGCGCGTTCAGCGTCGATACCGACAACCAGGCGGTCACCCTGAAGAACTCCGCGGGCGAGACCGTCACCACCATCCCGCTCACCGCGACCGCCAAGGGCCAAGAGGTCCGGATCGCCGCGGCCGTCGCCGACGAGGGCAGGCAGTTGACCCTGACGCCGCAGGTCGCCCCGACCGCGAACGCGCCGGTCGCCGCCGAGTTCATCGGCGCGCAGGAGTGGTTCTTCGCCGAGTTGCAGCGCGCCTCCCTCGGCGCCCTGGTCGGCGGCTTGATCGGCGCTGCCATCGGCATCGTCTTCTTCGGTGTCGGCATCCTGCCGGGCGCGGTGCTCGGCGCGTTGATCGGTCTCGCCGTCGCGGGCGGGCCGTCGTTGCTGAACGCGGGCATCGCCTACTTCAGCGGCCAGCCCTGAGGGTTCTGATTCTGGGCGGCACCCGGGAAGCGCGGGAGCTGGCCCACATCGCTTCCGGCGAGCGGGGACTCGAGATCGTGTCCTCGCTCGCCGGTCGTGTGCGTGCGCCCTCGCTGCCCGAAGGCGCGGTCCGCGTCGGCGGCTTCGGCGGCGTCGCGGGTCTGCGAGCCTGGCTCGCGGCCAACGAGGTGGCCGCGATCGTCGATGCCACCCATCCATTCGCGGCGGTTATCACCGCCAACGCGGCCGCTGCCGCGCGCATTTCGGATGTGCCGCTGGTGCACCTGCGGCGACCCAGATGGGTGGAGCGGACGGGGGACCGCTGGGTCCGGGTGCCGGATCTCCTCACTGCCGCGGCGGAGACCGCCGCCCGCGGCGAGCGAGTCTTCCTGACCATCGGCAGACAAGGCGTCGATGCGTTCGCCGGTCTCGACCGCCAATGGTTTTTGATCCGGTCCATCGATCCACCCGAAGGACCGCTTCCGCCGCGACACGAATTGCTGCTCGCCCGGGGGCCTTTCACGCTCGAAGACGAAGCGCGACTGCTCGCCGGGCATCGGATCGATGTGCTCGTCACGAAGGACAGCGGCGGCGATCAGACCGAAGCCAAACTCGCCGCCGCACGCGCGGCGGGAATCCCGGTCGTCGTCGTGGACCGTCCGGCGCTGCCCGAGGGCGCGCCGGTTGTGGAGTCGCCCGAGCGGGCGCTGAAGTGGTTGCGCGACATCCGGACCCGGCGCGGCTGAGCCAGGGCGCGGTCAGTTGCCGAGAAGTTCCGGCAGATGGTCGAACCACTCCAGCACCGCCCGCTCGTAGCGGATTCCGAAATCCAGGGTGGCGCGGGCGAATGCGGGCATCTGCTCCGGATCTTCGGCGAGATACCGGGTGAGCCGCGCCTGATGGATCTCCCGATTGGCCGCGACGATGCCGTCGAGCCGATCGCGATCGAGATGCTTGCCGAAGGAGAGCGTGAGCAGCAACGGCACGCGGATGGTCTCCCCGCCGGGATCGCGGGCGACCCATTCCAGGAACGCTTCCCGCCCCGCGTCGGTGATGTGATAAGGCGTCCGCTCTCTGGCTCCGGGCTCGCCCTTCTCGACGAGTCCCGCCGCGTCCATGGTGGCGAGTTCCCGGTAGACCTGGCTCTGCGTGATCGTCCAGAAGTCGCCGATGCGGTCCTGGGCCTCGGTCACCAGGTCCCATCCCGACATGGGGCCTTCGTGCAGAAATCCGAGCAACGACGCCGCCGTCGAGTTCAGTGGCTTGCGCTTGGTCGCGGTGTTGGTCAAACGACTGCTCCCTTCGCTCTCAACATTCCATAATGGAATGTTACCGGAACGGGGCGGATCAGGCGTCGCCGGTCAACTTCTCGAGCCGGGCGAGCACCTGCGCCATTCCCTGCTCCAGTCGCGCCTGTCCCTGTTCGAGCTGCGCCTGGCCGCGGGTCAGCGCGGCCTGGCCCTGTTCCAGACGGACCTGTCCTTGTTCGAGCACGGAGACCCTGCGGTTGAGTTCGCCGACATTCTCCCGCAGGTCGCCGACGTCGCGGCGGAGCTCGCCGAGTTCGTCGCCGACGGTTTCGGCGCGCCGGTCGATCCGGCCTATGCCGTCGAGCGCCTTCCTGGTCAACGCCGCCAGTTCGTTGAGGACCTCGCCCTGCTCGTCGAGCGCCTGTTCGCTCGCGGTGGCCCTGGCCTCCAAGGCTCGGGCGCGCAGCGTCAGCTCCGACAGTGTCGCGGCCAAGGTCCCTCCGATCTTCGGTGCGTCAGGCGATCTTACGCGCCGTCGACGGCCGCGTCGCCCGCGTGACCGTAACGGCGGGAGGTGTAGACCCGGGTGCCCGCGCCCGTCTCGAGCGCGGTGGTGGTGGACGCGCCGATGATCAGCAGGGTGCGCATATCGACCGAGCCGGGATCGAGGTCGCCGAGCGGCACCACGCGCACCGATTCGTTCGGCCCGCCGACGTCGCGCCCGACGACGACGGGTGTGTCCGGCTTGCGATGCTCCAGCAGCAGGTCGCGCATCGCGCCCACTTGCCAGGTGCGTTGCGAGGAGGCCGGGTTGTAGACCGCGATCGCCATATCGGCCGCGGCCACGGCGGAAAGGCGCTGCGCCACGACCTCCCACGGTTTGAGCCGGTCGGAGAGCGAGATCATCGCGTAGTCGTGCCCGAGCGGTGCGCCCGCCCGGCTGGCCACCGCGTTGGCGGCGGTGAGGCCGGGCAGCACCCGCACCGGCACCCCGCGCCACTGCGGGTCGGCGGATTCTTCGAGCACCGCTGCCGCCATCGCGAAGACGCCGGGATCTCCGGAGGAGACGACCGCGACGCGGGCGCCCCGCTTGGCCAGATCCAGGGCCATGGCCGCGCGCTCGGATTCGACGCGGTTGTCGCTGGCATGGCGACGCTGGCCCGGACGGTCGGGCACCCGGTCCAGGTAGGTGGTGTAGCCGACAAGATCGGTGGCGTCCGCCAGCGCCGCGCGCACCTCGTCGGTGGTCCATTCCGGCGCGCCGGGGCCCAAGCCCACCACGACGACCTCGCCGACGCGCTCGGCCGCGTCCGTGTCGCCCGTTCGCCGACCGGGCTCCGCATCGAGATGGGGCAGCGGCGTGGTCGGAGTGGGCCCCGGCACGAGGGTGATGGCGAAGTACGGCACCTCCGCGTCGTCCACCGCGCCTGCGTGCAGTACGCGCTGCGCGGTGGTGCTCGCGCGCTCGACGTAGTAGGCGCCCGCGAGCCGACCGGAATCCGAAAGTGCCTTCCGCACACCGGGATAGGTGCGTCCCAGCTTCATGATCGCGGCCGCGTCGGTGGTGCGCAGCCGCCGGGTCAGCTCGTCGACCGGCATGGTGCCCGGCAGCACGGTGAGCACCTGCTCCCCTTCGACCAGCGGTGTGCCGAGGGCCGCCGACGCCGCGCTCACGGAGGTGATGCCGGGGATGATCTCGGCTTCGAACCGGTCGGCCAGCCGCCGGTGCATATGCATGTACGAGCTGTAGAACAGCGGGTCGCCCGCCGCGAGCAGCGCGACCGAGCGGCCCGCGGCGAGGTGCGCGGCCAGCCGCTCGGCGGCCTGCTCGTAGAACTCGTCGATCGCGCCTTGGTAGCCGCCGGGGTGATCGGTGGTCTCGGTGGTCACCGGGTAGACGAGATGCTCCTCCAGCTGGCCGGGGCGCATGTACGGCGCGGCGATGCGGCGGGAGATGCTGCGGCCGTGGCGCGCACTGTGGAACGCGACGACATCGGCCGCGCCGATCACCTTGGCCGCTTTGACCGTCACCAATTCGGGATCGCCCGGACCGAGCCCGACGCCCCACAGCTTGCCCGGAGTGCTCATTCCTGTTCGCTCGCAATCGCGTTCAACGCCGACGCGGTGATGGCGCTGCCGCCGCGCCTGCCGCGGACCGTGAGGTATTCGACGCCGCCGAAATCGATCAGCGCGTCCTTCGATTCGGCCGCCCCCACGAATCCGACCGGGATGCCGAGCACCGCGGCGGGCCGGGGCGCTCCCGCGTCGAGGAGGTCGAGCAGATGGAACAGCGCCGTCGGCGCGTTGCCGATCGCGACGACCGCGCCGTCGAGCCGGTCGCGCCACAGGTCGAGCGCGGCGGCGGAACGGGTCGTGCCCTTGGCGGCGGCCAACTCCGGCACCCGGGGATCGGCGAGGGTGCAGACGACCGCGTTGCCGGCGGGCAGTCGTTTCCGGGTGACACCGGAGGCGACCATGGTCGCGTCACAGAGAATCGGGGCGCCAGCACGTAACGCCGCCCGCGCCGAGCCGACGACCCCGGGGGAGAAGGCGATGTCCGCGGCGAGATCCACCTGACCGCAGCCGTGGATCATCCGCACCACGACCTGCGCCACGTCCGGCGGGAATCCGCTCAGATCGGCCTCGGCGCGGATCGTCGCGAACGAGCGACGGTAGATCTCGGCCCCGTCGGTCAGGTAGCTGGCACGTACGTCGGACATGCGGTCAACCATATGGGTGCGGGTCCGGACAGAGCGGTCCGGGTGGGGCGCCGAGCATCCCGGGCCGGGCCGCCGGATCACGTGCGCGGACGCTCGAGAATCCGGGACATGACGATGGCGCTGCGGGTGCGCCCGACCCGCGCGTTCTCCCGGATCCGTTCCACGGTCACCTCGATCTCGGCCATGTCGGTGGCCATCACATGCACCAGCGCGTCGGCCTCGCCCGCGATCGTCCAGACGCCGACCACCTGCGGGATGGGTTCGAGGCTGCGCTTGAGCTCGGCCGGGGAGATGTTGTCGCGGTAGTACACCTCGACGTACGCCTCGGTCTTCCAGCCCAGCGCCGCGGGATTGACCAGCGCGGTGAACCCGGTGATCTGCTTGGCCGCCACCAGCCGGTCGACCCGCCGCTTCACCGCGGGCGCGGACAATCCCACCACGCCGCCGATCTCCTGGAAGGAAGCCCGCGCGTTCTTCAGCAGTTGCTCGAGAATCCGCCGGTCGAGGTCGTCCATGTCACACCTTTCGCCCTGATGAGCAACGAACCGCCTATTTTCGGCGGACATTCGCAACGAATCGCCGTTTCTGGCGCAATGCTAGGCGACTTACTGTCGTGGCAGCCGAGTTCACGCTTCACGCCAGGGAGTTCCGTTGACGTCTGTAGCCACCCTCCCCGTCGAGTCCGCCGCCCGCCGCTGGTCGCCGCGCCGGTTCGTGATGTGCCGTCCCGATCACTTCGACGTCACCTACGCCATCAACCCCTGGATGAATCCCGCCGAGCCGGTCGACCGCGCACTGGCGCTCGCGCAGTGGGAGACACTGCGCGCCACCTACGCCGAACACGGGCACACCGTGGAGGTGGTGCCCGGTGTCGCGGGGCTGCCCGACATGGTCTTCGCGGCCAACGGCGGGCTGATCGTCGGCGACCGCGCCATGTCGGCCCGCTTCACGCATCCCGAGCGTGCGGCGGAAGGCCCGGCCTATCACGCGTGGTTCGCCCGTTATGGAGTGCCGAACCTGGTCGCGGCCGCGGAATGCAACGAAGGCGAAGGCGACTTCCTCCTGGTCGGTGACCGGATCCTGGCCGGAACCGGTTTCCGCAGCTCCCTCGCCGCGCACGACGAGGTCGCGCGTCACTTCGGGCTGCCGGTGGTGTCGCTGGAGCTGGTCGATCCGCGCTTCTATCACCTGGACACCGTGCTGCTTCCGCTGGACGCCGAGACCATCGCCTACTACCCGCCTGCGTTCGGCGCGACGGCGCGCGCGGTGCTCGCGGAGCTCTATCCCGACGCGATCGTGGCCACGGACGCCGACGCGGCGGTGCTCGGGCTGAACGGCGTCTGCGACGGCTTCCACGTCTTCCTCAGCAGCGCGGCCACCGACCTGAGCGAGGCGCTGCGCGCCCGTGGCTACCTCCCGGTCGGAATCGAGATGTCCGAGCTGCTCAAGGCCGGTGGCGCGGTCAAGTGCTGCACCCTCGAGATCCATGGCGGTCCGGCGGGGGACGGTCAGTCGACGCGATAACCCTCGTCCGTCGCGACGATGTCGGTGACATCGCCCTGGGGTCGGCCGCAGCGGCGATCGCAGCCGGACCAGTGCTGACGTCCGGCCACCGTGACGTCCGTCGCGGCCACCGTGTGCGGGTCATCGGCCGGGTCGGCCCGCCCGGGCAGCACCCGCCCGGTGTCGACCGCTGCGGTGGCATCGGCCCGGACGTCGGTGTGCGACTTCGCGCAGCCCGGCTGTCCGGCGCAGGCGCTGACCAGCAGCCACGGGGAGTCGGCGTCGAAGATCAGGCCCATCGGGGCGAGCACGCGCACCACTTGTTCGGCGACCCCCTCCGCCAGGTCGGCGAGAACCAGGCTGCGCCACGGCGTGACGAAGACCGGTCGCTCGACCGCGGCGAGGAACTCGGCGGTGCGGGCGGGCAGGCAGCCGAGGCGAACACCGGCGCCCAACCCGACCAATCCGTTGTCCTGCTCCAGCCAGCCGATCGGAATGTCCTGCCCGGCCGGGAATTCGAGCTTTACGGCGCCGGGGGACAAGCCGAGGCGGTCGATGACGCGTTCGGCGCCGTCGGCGATCTCGTGCAGCCGCCACCGGCCGGGGTCGTCGCCGCGCAGATCCAGGAATTCGTGCGCGGCCGCGAGCACGACGTCGACCGCGTCGGCGGCGGCGAGCCGCAGCCCACTGTCGCGGCCCGCCAGCAGGAGCGCGACCTCGTCCGCGCCGACCGCGTGCACGCCGATATCGGGACCCAGCCCGCTGACGTCGCCGCGTCCATCGTCGAGGGTGAACAGCACCCGGCCCGGCAGGCCGGCCAGCCGCGGTGCCGCGAGCAGGCCGCTGTCCAGCGCGGAAACCAACGGGTGCACATCCACCAGGCCGCCGATCCGGCCGGACAGCGGCGAGGCGATGATGTTGCGTACCCGTTCGTGCGCGGCGCTCGGCAGCAGACCCGCGGCCGTGAGCCGGTCGGTCAGCGACCCGGCGTCGCTCACCCGGCGCAACTGGACGTTGCCCCGCGAAGTGAGCTCGATAGCGCCGTCGGCCAGATCGCGGGCGGCCTCGGCCAGCGTCTGCACCTGAGCGGGCTCCAGCCGCCCGCCGGGCACGCGGATCCGCGCCAGCGGCCCGTCGGCCGCCTCGTGCAACCGCAGCACACCCGGGCAGGAATCAGGAGCATGTCGCGTCATAACGGTTCCAGCCTACGGACGCGGGCGGGGCGCGGCGAACGGCCGGTCACTCCACGATCGAATGCACCCAGTCGATCACGGCGGCTCGATACTCGGCGGTGTTGCGGGCGAGATTGACCGAGTGCCCGCTGCCGGGCAGCACGTAGGTGCGCAGTCGTGCCGCCGGACCGAAGAACGGCGCTTCGGTGGCGCGCAATGTCTCGGCGTCCGCGCAGACCGCGTATCCGGGGCCGCAGGAGAGCCGGTCCCGGCTGCCGTTGACGACCATGACCGGGACCGTGATGAAGTTGCTCATCGGCGGAAGGGTGGAGGTCAGGCCGTCGGGATACTCCGTCGGTGAGAAGACTTCCTTGCTCTCTTCGTCCACCGCGAGCACTGCCGGATCGGCCGTCTCGGGCGCGAAGAAACTGGCGGCACGGGTACCGGGCCGCGTCGTGAGATACCCGGGATCGTAGCCACGATCGGCGAATCGGGCGTCGTCGGCGGCTTGGTGATAGGTGGAGACGACGCCGAGCACCTCGGACACGTTGAGGGCGTGTGAGTAGCCGGTGAGCAGGAGGCCGTCGACATCCTGGTACGTGGTCGCCTCCAGGACGTCGATGCCCGAGCTGAGTGAATGGCCGCCCGTGACGACCTTGCCGAACGGGGGCGCGCCGGCGAGCCCCCGGCGCAGCGCCTGCACGATCTCGTGCAGGGCGCGGGCGGAGACCGTCGCGGTGACCTGCGTACTCGGCGGCCGGGTGCTCGCACCGTTGCCGAGCCGATCGACCACCAGCGTCGCGACACCGGCGGCGTTCATCGCGCGGCGGAAGCTGTAGGTCTCCGGGGCGTAAGGGAAATCCCAATAGGTGTGGTTGTAGTTGGAGCCCGCGATCAGCACCATGACGGTGTCGGTGGCGTGCGCCGTCGGGGTGCACAGGGAACCGGCCATCTCCCCGAGCGGGACGGAAATCGATACCGGTGCACAGCGGCCCGGCGCGGTGTCGTCGGCGTGGGCTGTGCTCGGTGTAAGGCAGAGCAGTATCGCCGCCGCAGACGCGACGATCGACCGTAGCGAGGTTCGCACGCGACGCAGGCTATGCGCGAATGTACCTGGTGCGCAATACCTCTGGACGGCACTGCGTATAGCGCGCGAGAAATGTAACCCGTCTTGCCGCAACGGATTCAGAGATCAGAGTGGTCAATCGCGCATGGGGGGAGCGCGTGTGGTGAAGTCGAACTCTGTGGCGGAGTCGTCGATCGCTCCGGCGACGACCTCGAAGGAGCGGGCGTCGAGCGCGGTGCAGCCCGGTCCGGCGAGGCCGGTGAACCGGTACTCGCTGTCGGCTTCACGCATCGCGTTGTCGAGGTCTTCGCGCGTGTCGTAGATCGTGATCGAGAAGACCGTGTCGTCCTGCGGATCGACGAAGAAGATCTGCTGGGCGCCCGGGGTCGGCCATGGCGTGCGGGACGATCTCGTGCTGGAGGAACGGCATCGTCGTCGCCATCGTCTCGGGGTCGATCGGGCAGGCGGCCTTCATCATGGGGGCGTAGAGCTTCTTCATGGCCGAATGCCTCCCGAGTGGGGCCAATCGCGCGTCCGACTATCGGCGGCCGGCGATACCGCAGACAATGTGGCATGGCTATCGCATAGTTGAGACCGCACGCGTGCACCCGGCCGCACCCGATGTCGCTTCGGGACAGCGGATGTCCGGGGCGCCGCGGCGAACCAGGAGCGCGGAGAACGTGGGTGCGACAAGAGAAGGGGCAGGCATGCGAAAGGTGCACTTCGTCGGGAGTTTCCCGGCCGAGAGCACGGACGTCGCGATGCGCGCCATGCTGGACAGCGCGGGGGCGCGACTGCGCACCTTGCCGACGGGGGAGACCCGGCGCTACGAGTTCTACATCCAGCCGATCATCGAGGATCTGGTCGCCCAGGGCGTTTTGGCGGTGAAGAAGCCGGGTACGTGGCGCTCGAGCCGGGATCGGACAATCCATCGCGTCGCTCGCGGCACCGAATTGCCGGGCGGCACCATGGATCTCGGTTATCGCCGGGAGGCCGAGGAGGCGTTGCCGATCGTCCGGGCACTGCGTGCGGAACGTGAGTCACCCCGTCTCGCGCTTCAGATCGGCATGCCGACCGACTTCACGCTGACCTTCATCGCCATGGGAGCCGCCGGTCTGCGGCGGCATCGCGCCGCCTTCCGCGAGGCCACCGTGCGTGACATCGCGGCGATTCGCGAACTGGCCGGCGATGACGTCGTAGTGCAGCTCGAGGCCACCGCGGAACTGGTGCTCATGGCCAGGGCGCAGCCGATGCACCGGCTGGTCGACCGGGCGCTCGGACTGGGCGAGGGGATCGCCGCGCTCGCCGCGGCCGCTCCCGAGGGGACTCGCTTCGGAGTGCATCTGTGCCTGGGCAGTTTGCGCAACAAAGCCCGTGGCAGATTGCGTGACGCCCGGCCGCTGGTCGATCTGGCGAATTCCGTCGTCCGGCATTGGCCGCAGGGGCGCGTTCTGCAATTCGTGCACGGACCGTTCGCGGCGGGCGATATACCGCCCTCGGCCGAGTCCGGATTTTACGCGCCCCTGGCGGATTTGGCCCTGGGAGCGGGCACCGATTTCTATGCCGGGTTGGTGCACGACGTGCCCACCGAGGCGCAGCAGGCGCAGACGTTGCGGGTCATCGAGGATGCATTGGGTCGTCGGGTCGACGGAGTCGCTTGCGCCTGCGGTCTCGGGCGTCGTCCTCGCCCGGTGGCGGACGAGCTCATGGCCCGAGCGCAGGTGCTCGCGGCGAGCGACTGACTGCGCGATGCTGGGCAGCGCAGGGGGAACTGTTCTCTTGCAGGAATATTCGATGCGTTCGCTCGCATTCGCCGGGATGGATCGCGCCGACCGGAGGTGGTGATTTGTTACGATCCTGGTCCAGAGAGCGCGGGAGGTACGGTGTCCGGCATGGAGCGAGCACCGCGGGGCGTCGATCCGAATCTGCCGAATTCCGCCCGGGTATACGACTACCTTCTCGGCGGCAAGGACAACTACGAGGTGGACCGGGCGGTCGCGCACCGGATGCTGTCCATCGCCCCGGATACTCGCACCTTGGCGTGGTTCAGTCGCCAATTCCTCGTGCGCGCGGTCCAGTCGGCCGCCGAGGCGGGGATCCGGCAGTTCATCGATCTCGGCGCGGGTATCCCGACCTCACCGAACGTGCACGAAGTCGCGCGCAAGACCGATCCCTCGGCGCGGGTGGTCTACGTCGACTTCGATCCCGTCGTCTACTCGCACTGCAATGCGCTGCTGGCGCACGCGGAGGGCGTGACGGCGATGCTGGGGGACGTCCGCCGTCCGGACGACATCATCGACCGGCTGCGCAGCGGCGGCCTGATCGACTTCGGCGAACCGGTGGCGATCACGCTCGTCGGCGTCCTGCATTTCGTGATGGACGACGAACACCCGGCCGAGATCGTCGCTCGACTCCGCGAAGCCATGGCGCCGGGAAGCCGCCTGGCGTTCACGCACGGCGCCGACAACAGCGATCCGGACTTCATCACGCAGTCGTCGTCGGACACCGCCAAGTCCTCGGCCCAGGTCGTCTATCGATCTCCGGCCGTGGTCGAGTCTCTGTTCGCGGGTTTCGAGATGATCGAGCCGGGTGTGGTCCCACTGCAACAGTGGCTCGACGACGACCTGCCGGACACCAAGCTGGTGCTGCTGGGCGGGGTGGTCCGGAAGCCTTCCGACGTGCGCGGCGACTAAGGTCGGCGTATGCCCGAAATCTCCGCTCTCGCAGACCGGCTCGCCATCGTCGACGTGATCACCAAAATGTTCGTGTACACCGATCAGAAGCGGTGGGAAGAGTTGTCGGCGGAGGTCTTCACGCCGACCGTGGATTTCGACGGCGGATTCGGCGGGCCGGTCGGTGAGCGCGCCGCGGCCGATATCATCGCCGACTGGCGCACCGGGCTCGCCGACCTCGACGGGGTGCACCACCAGTCTGGCAACCATCTGATCGACCTGGACGGTGACGCGGCGCGGGTGCACGCCGACGCCATCGCGGTGCACGTCAAGAACGCCGCGACCGAAGGCAAGACCCGCACCTTTGTCGGCAGCTACTCCCTGGGCGTCGAGCGCACCCCGGACGGGTGGCGGGTCAACCGATTCCACTACCACCTCAAGGTGATCGACGGGAACGCGGATCTGGTCTAGGTCATGAGCGCGATCACGCGCACCCCGGATCGCTCGCGATCCCCGGTGAGTGGGCGCCCTTCGTCCCGCTAGATCACTTGCGAGCGATCGTCAGGCGTCGTCGTCGGCCGAGTTCCGGTTCGAGGCGCAGCGGTCTTCGCTGTCGCGCGAGACCGGCCCGGCGCCCAGACGCCGATGAGGATCGCGGCGACGAAGGTGATGATGCCCAGAGCGAGCGCGGACTGCCGGGCGCCGTGCACGAACGCCGACTCGGCGAACTCGGCCAGCGGCGCGCCTTGCGGGCCCATCCGCTCGGTGACCTGCAGCGCGGCGGCCAGCGAGTCGCCGACCGGTTCGCGAATCCGGTCGGGTAGCCGCGGCAGGGCGGGCGCGATGCGGTAGCTGTAGCCGGCGGCCAGGATGCTGCCCGCGATGGCGATGCCGATCGCCGCGCCCACTTCCCGCGCCGCGTCGTTCACGGCCGCGGCGACACTGTGCTTCTCCACGGGGGTGCCCGCGATGATCGCGGCCGTGGCCGGTGCGGTGCACAAGCCGGTGCCCGCGCTCATGACCAGGAACGGCCAGAGCAGTTCGAGGTAGGTGGTGTCGACGTCGACGCGGGAGAGCGCGACGAGCGCTGCTCCGATGATCACCAGCCCGCCCGCGATCGGCAGCCGCAGTCCGACCCGTTCGGCCAGACGTGGCGCCACCGCCGAGACCGCCACCATCGGCACCATCATCGGCGCCATCGCCAGCGCCGACATGATCGGCCGGAACCCGAGGATCAACTGCAGGAATTGCACCATCAGCAGGAAGGTTCCGAAGCACACGAGGAACTGCAGCATCACCGACGCGGTGCCGGAGCCGAACCCGCGATCGGCGAACAGGCGCAGATCCAACAGAGGGTGCGCGACGCGCGTCTCGACCGCCACGAATACCGCGGCCGCCACCACCGCCGTGACGGCGGCGCCGATCACCACCGGGTCGACCCATCCGCGCTCGGGCGCCGCGATCGCCGCCGACACCAGTGATCCGACCGCTATGGCGGAGGTGATCGCACCCAACGGGTCCAGCCCGGGACGATCTCGGTCGACCGACTCCGGCAGCGTGAATCCCGCGATCATCAGGACCAGTCCCGCGACGGCCATGGCGAGAAAGATGGCCGCCCACGACCACCACTCCAGCAGCAAGCCCGAGCCGAGGATGCCGAGCACCGCGCCCGCACCGGCGACGCCCGCCCACAGCCCTACGGCATTGCCCCGGCGTGATTCGGGGAATTCGGCGGTGATCAGCGACAACGTCGAAGGCATGACGAGAGCGGCGCCCACTCCGGCGGCCGTCCGGCCCGCGATCAACCAGCCGGGTGTGTCCAGCAGGACCGGTGTCGCCGAGGCCGCCGCGAAGACGAACAGCCCGATGATCAGGACGATGCGCCGTCCGTAGCGGTCGCCGAGCGCGCCGGCGGGAAGGACCAGGCACGCCAGCGCCAGGGTGTACCCGTCGACGACCCAGGTGAGCTGCTGCTGACTGGCGCCCGTCGCGGCGGCGATCTCCGGCAGCGCGGTGTAGAGGGCGGCCATCGAGGCGATGACCAGCGCGACGGTGAGACAGGAGATCGTCAATATCCATCGCTGAGCGGCTGACGAATGTGTCGTGGTGGACTCCACGGCGCCTCCCCGGGCAGTGCGAAACTGTCGGTATCGCTACGCTACTATCAGTATCATAAGATGGCACGGTGGCGATAGGCCCAGCGGAGGAGGATTGTTCGACTCATGACCGGTGCTGCCGACCCGACACCGCGTGAATCCGCGCACGACGACGACGTCGACCCGCGCAAGTTGCGCTCCCGCGCCAGACTGCTGGACGCCGCGACCGCGCTGTTGAAATCCGGTGGACTGGAGGCGGTCACGATCGAGGCGGTCACGACCATGTCGAAGGTCGCGCGCACCACGCTGTACCGGCATTTCGACAACGCCATGCAACTGCGCGCCGCCACACTCGAGCGTCTGCTTCCTCCGGTGATCGAGGCGGCTCCCGGTGGTCCGCTCCGGCAGCGGCTGATCGACTTGCTCAGCAGGCAGTCCGCAGTCGTCAACGAGGCCCCGCTGCAGGTCTCCACGCTGGCCTGGCTGGCGACCGGGGAGCGCGGTGAACCCGGCGCGGGGCCCGCGTTCACGTCGCTGCGCCGGCGGCTCATCGAGCAGTACCGCAAGCCGTTCGACCAACTGTTCGGCGAGCCGGACGTGCGCGCCCAGCTCGGCGATCCGGACGTGACGTTCGCGCTGACCCAGCTCGTCGGCCCGATCGTCTTCGCCAGGCTGGTCGGACTCCCGCCGGTCACTCCCGCCGATTGCGCGCGGCTGGTCGATGATTTCCTGACCGCACGGGCGAGTGACCGCGACCGCCGCACAGCCGAGCGGGCCGGACGCGTGGACGAGGCCGAACCGAACGGCAGGTAGCATCGGCGTGCTCGGCGGACGACGAGGAAACCGGTGGAAGTCCGGTGCGGTCGCGCCACTGTAGAAAGCCAGACCCTCCCGGCGAGCAGCGAACCCCCCGATGGGCGCGTCACCCGAGGAAGGCTGCCACCCGTGATTGTGCTGTTGTCCACGTCCGACACCGATCTGCTCAGTGCCCGCGCCAGCGGCGCCGACTACCGTTGGGGCAATCCGGCTCGCCTGCTGGTCGACGACCTGCCCGGCGTGCTCGACGGCGCCGATCTGGTGATCGTGCGCATCCTCGGCGGCAAGCGGGCCTGGGAGGATGGGCTGGAGGCACTGCGCGCCAGCGGGATTCCGCTCGTGGCGCTCGGCGGCGAGATCGCCCCCGACGCCGAGCTGATGGAATGCTCCACCGTCCCGGGCGGCGTCGCGGCCGACGCGCACAACTACCTCGCCGCCGGTGGCCCCGAGAACCTGCGCCAGCTGCACAATTTCCTGTCCGACACCGTGCTGCTGACCGGCCACGGCTTCGAGCCGCCGGTCCAGTTGCCGAGTTGGGGCGAACTGGACCGGGTCGCCGCCGAGCAGTCCGACGGGCCGACCGTGGCGGTGATCTACTACCGCGCGCAGCATCTGGCGGGCAACACCGCCTACGTCGACGCCTTGTGCACCGCGATCGAACAGGCGGGCGCGCGGGCGCTGCCGCTGTACTGCGCGTCGCTGCGCACCGCCGAACCCGAATTGCTCTCCACCCTGCGCCGGGCCGACGCGCTGGTGGTGACGGTGCTGGCCGCGGGCGGCACGAAGCCCGCCACCGCGTCGGCGGGCGGCGAAGACGAGGCTTGGGATGTCGGCGCGCTCGCCGACCTGGATGTGCCCATCCTGCAAGGACTGTGCCTGACCACCGGCCGCGCCCAGTGGGAGGCCAACGACGACGGGCTGTCACCCCTGGACGTCGCCACCCAGGTGGCCGTACCGGAATTCGATGGACGAATCATCACGGTCCCGTTCTCGTTCAAGGAGTTCGACGCCGACGGCCTGTCCACCTACGTCCCCGATCCCGAGCGCGCCGCCCGGGTCGCGGGCATCGCTACGCGCTACGCGCGGCTGCGCCACATCCCCGCCGCGGACAAGCGCATCGCGCTCATGCTGTCGGCCTATCCGACCAAGCACGCCCGCATCGGCAACGCCGTCGGACTGGACACCCCGGCCAGCGCCATCCGCCTGCTCACCGAGATGCGCGCCGCCGGATACGATCTCGGCGCCCCCGGCGAAGTACCCGGTCTGGACGAGCAGGATGGTGACGCCCTCATCCACGCGTTGATCGCGGCGGGCGGCCAGGACCCGGACTGGCTCACCGCCGAGCAGCTCGAGGGCAATCCGATCCGCATCGGCGCGGCCACCTACACGGCCTGGTTCGACACCCTCCCCGAGGACCTGCGGGACGCGGTCGTGGCAGCGTGGGGCCCGCCGCCGGGAGAACTGTACGTCGACCGCTCGTCCGACCCGGACGGCGAGATCGTCATCGCGGCCCTGCGTTTCGGCAATGTCGTGCTCATGGTGCAGCCGCCGCGTGGCTTCGGCGAGAACCCCGTCGCGATCTACCACGACCCCGATCTGCCGCCGAGTCACCACTATCTGGCGGCCTACCGGTGGCTCAGCGCACCCGAAGGTTTCGGGGCCGACGCGATGGTGCATCTGGGAAAGCACGGAAACCTGGAGTGGCTGCCGGGTAAGACGCTGGGCATGTCGGCCTCCTGTGGCACCGACGCGGCCCTCGGCGACCTGCCGCTGATCTATCCCTTCCTGGTGAACGACCCCGGTGAGGGCACCCAGGCCAAGCGGCGCGCGCACGCCACCCTGGTGGATCACCTGATCCCGCCGATGGCCCGGGCCGAAAGCTACGGTGACATCTCACGTCTCGAGCAACTGCTCGACGAGCACGCCAACATCTCCGCGCTCGACCCCGCCAAGCTGCCCGCCGTCCGCCAGCAGATCTGGACGCTGATGCGCGCCGCCAAGATGGACCACGACCTCGGCCTCACCGAGCGCCCGGACGAGGACTCCTTCGACGACATGCTGCTGCACGTCGACGGCTGGCTGTGCGAGATCAAGGACGTGCAGATCCGCGACGGCCTGCACGTCCTCGGACAGGCCCCGGCGGGAGAGAGCGAACTCGACCTGGTGCTGGCCATGCTTCGCGCGCGCCAGTTGTGGGGCGGTGAGCGCACCGTGCCCGGCCTGCGGGAAGCCCTCGGTCTCGACGAGTCCGGCGGGGAGGCGCGCGAGCGCGTGGACGCGGTCGAGGACCGCGCACGGGCGCTGGTCGCGGCCTTGCAGGCGGCGGACTGGTCGCCCGGCGCGGTCGACGACCTCACCGACAACTCCGACGTCCGCCGGGTGCTGCGGTTCGCGGCCACCGAGGTCGTTCCGCGCCTGCGGCAGACCGGCGTCGAGATCGAGCGGGTACTGCACGCGCTCGACGGCGGGTTCATCCCGGCCGGCCCGAGCGGTTCGCCGTTGCGCGGGCTGATCAACGTCCTGCCCACCGGACGCAATTTCTACTCGGTCGACCCGAAGGCGGTCCCGTCCCGGTTGGCCTGGGAGACCGGGCAGGCCATGGCGGAATCCCTGCTCGACCGCTATCGCGCCGACCATGGCGAATACCCTCGGTCGGTGGGCCTGTCGATCTGGGGCACCTCCGCCATGCGCACCTCGGGCGACGACATCGCCGAAGTCCTGGCACTGCTGGGCGTCCGGCCGGTCTGGGACGAGGCGAGCCGCCGGGTCAGCGCGCTCGAGGTGGTCTCGCTCGCGGAGCTGGGCCGTCCCCGCATCGATGTCACGGTGCGCATCAGCGGCTTCTTCCGGGACGCCTTCCCGCACGTGCTCGCCCTGCTGGACGATGCGGTCCGCCTGGTCGCCGACCTGGACGAGCCCGGCGAGACGAATTACGTGCGGGCGCATGCCGAGGCGGATCTCGCCGAGCACGGCGATCGGCGGCGCGCCACCACCCGCATCTTCGGCTCCAAGCCCGGCACCTACGGGGCGGGTCTGCTGCAGTTGATCGATGCGAAGAGCTGGCGTACCGACGACGACCTCGCCGCGGTGTACACGGCCTGGGGCGGCTACGCCTACGGGCGCGACCTCGACGGCGCGCCCGCCGCCGAGGACATGCGAGGCGCGTATCGCCGTATCGCCGTGGCCGCCAAGAACACCGACACCCGCGAGCACGACATCGCCGATTCCGACGACTATTTCCAGTTCCACGGCGGCATGGTCGCGACGGTGCGCGCGCTGACGGGCAAGAACCCGGAGGCCTACATCGGTGACAGCACCCGCCCGGACGCGGTGCGCACCCGGACGCTGTCGGAGGAGACGGCGCGGGTGTTCCGGGCCCGCGTGGTGAACCCCCGGTGGCTCGAAGCCATGCGCAGGCACGGTTACAAGGGCGCCTTCGAAATGGCGGCGACTGTCGACTACCTGTTCGGCTACGACGCCACCACCAACGTGGTGGCCGATTGGATGTACGAAAAGCTGACGGAGAGCTACGTTTTCGACGAGGTCAACCGGAAGTTCATGGAGCAGTCGAATCCGTGGGCGCTGCACGGCATCGCCGAGCGGCTGCTGGAGGCGGTCGAGCGGAAACTGTGGGAACACCCCGAACAGGACACGCTCGATCGGTTGCGGCAGGTCTATCTGGAGACCGAGGGCGAGTTGGAATAGCGGACCTCGCCCTCCCTGCTTCTCTGGACGTTTGCCGAAAACCCTGTCTTGCAAGACATTTCGGGCATGCTCAAGTGCCGGAAATGGTGATGCGCAACGTCTATAATCGCTAGTGTTTCACGGCTGTACCCAGGTAACGACAGATCGAATCTGCTGAGGATGGGAAGGCTCATGAAGTTCAGAGAATTGGTTGCGACCACGCTGCTGACCATCGCCGCCACCGGCGTGACCGCGGCGACCGCGTACGGGCAAGCCGAAATCTACGACCCCGCGGTGAGCGGAAACGACAGCGGCGTCGCCTACACCGCGTCCGTCGCGCCCGACCGCACGAGCGCCGCGGTGACGCTCACCGACGGGACGTTCGCCCGCACGCCGGAGGGGGTCGCGGTGCTGGGGCCCGACGGGTCGGTCGTGACCACCGTGCCGACGACCATGGTGTCCATGTTCGGTCAGCAGGTCGAAGTCGCTCCCGACATCGACGCGGCCGGAACGACATTGACTTTGACTCCGGTCGGAGCCGCCATCCCGGAACCGGGCGCGCCGCAGTTCATCGGTGATGCCACGACCACGCTGGGCGGGGTGGCGATCGGGTGTGCCATCGGGGCGCTGGTCGGTCTCGTCTTCTTCATCGTCGGGGTCTTCCCCGGCTGCGTGGTCGGCGGTCTCATCGGCGCTGCCGCGGGCGCCAGCCGATAGCGCGGGACCGACCCGCGGTCGTCGGCTTCGGCCGTGCCCGGCGCCTGGCGTCGAGCACGGCCGTTCGCTTGCGATCCGGGGATTCGATCTGCCGCTATCCCCGTCCGGATGCCCGCTGGAAACGTGCGGCGGTGGCGGCGAGTTGTTCGGCCAGCGCGGGGGAGTCCAGGATCTCGAACTCGACATCGGCGAGCCCGAGATACAGCGTCAGCAGCCGGGGCGAGTCCGAACCGACGTGCGCGACACAGTGTTCCGGCCCGTCCGGCGTCACCTCCACCGCCGCAGGAAGCCGGGCCCGGATCACCTCGGCGGGGGCGGCCATACGTACCCGGGCGCGGTAGCGCCAGGTGGCGGCGCCAACGCCGCGCTGGACCCGCTCGGCGATCTCCTCCTCGGACACGGCGCGAGGCGTGAACCGCGGCCCGTTCGGAATCTTCGGCGTGATCCGGTCGAGGCGGAAGGTACGCCAGTCGCCGCGCTCCACATCCCACGCGACGAGGTACCAGCGGCCCCACCAATGCACCATCCGGTGCGGCTCGGCATCGCGGCCGGACCGGGCGCCGCCATGGCTTTCGTAGTCGAAGCGCAACCGCTCGCTCGCCCGGATCGCACCCGCCACCGCGGTGAGCACCGCCGCGTCCACAGTCGACCGTCCGCCGCCGGGCACGTGCACGGTGGCCGCCGTCAGCGTCTCGACCCGGTGCCGCAGTCGCGACGGCAGCACCTGCTGCAGTTTCGCCAGCGCCCGCACCGACGTCTCCTCGATGCCGGTGACCGCGCCGTTGGCGGCGGTGACCAGCCCTACGGCCACTGCGACGGCCTCGTCGTCGTCCAGCAGCAACGGCGGCAATGCCGACCCGGCTCCGAGCCGGTAGCCGCCCGCGACACCGGGCGTGGCATGCACGGGGTACCCGAGCGTTCGCAGCCGCTCGACATCGGTGCGGACGGTCCGAGTGGACACACCAAGCCTGTCCGCCAGCGCGGGCCCGGTCCAGTCGCCGCGGAGTTGCAACAGCGACAGCAGCCGCAACAGGCGTGCGGAAGTTTCCAGCATCGCTCGATCATGACAGCCGTCACGGAAGCTTTTCTTCCGCGATGACCGTCATCCCGCCTGTGTCATGCACGGCTCCACGGTGAAATCGAGTCCGAAGTTGTTCAAGGTGACCGGCAGCGGAGCGTCGGGGTTCGGCCGCGGTGTGGACCGCAGCCGGAAGTCGGCGGAGGTCAACAGGTGCGCGAGCAGCGTGCTTGTCACGAACAGCACCAGGTTGCGGCCGGGGCAGTCGGCGGGTCCCGCGCTGAAAGGCACGAGCTGGGGATACCGCTCCGCGCGGCCGTCGAGCCAGATCTCCGGGGCGAACTGGTCGGCGAACGGCAGGAGCTCGGCATCCCGGTGGAACGCGGCCACCGCGATCATGAGGGCCGCGCCCGCCGCGATGGTGAAGCGTTCGTCGCCCTCGCGCCACTGCGTGTCGGCGGTGATGTCGCGCAGCAACATGGGCGTGGTCGGCCACAGCCGCACCGACTCCAGCACGCAGGCGCGCAGGTAGCCGCGCAGGTCGACGCGGTCCGGGTCGACGGCGTCGGCGAGCGCGCGGGCATGGTGCTCGGGATGGGTGCTCAGCACCGCCAGCGCACGGCTCAGCGCGATGCCCGCCGCATCGAAAGCGAACAACCAGTGCGGTATCTGCCCGACGGGATCGGTGGCCCCGCCCGCGGGCACGGCGGCCAGCGCCCCGGCAAGGCTGTCCGGCGGCGCGGACTCCACGTGCCGGTAGAGCCGATTGGTGAACTGGTCGCGCTGTCTGCGGTGCGCGGGCGCCAGGAACGACCAGTTGCCCGCCGAGCGCAGGCGGGACAGTTCGTCGGTGAGCACGGTGTCGTCGCGTCCACGCTCGCCCAGCACGATCCGCCGTACCAGCCGCCACCATCGGGTCGTGAACTGCCGCGCATCCAGGTGACCGCGGTGCAGGGCCGACACGATCAGCTCGCGGGCCTCCTCCGCGATGGCCTCGGCGAACGGGCCGGCCAGGCGATGCAGCGGTTCGGCCGAGTCCAGCGCGGCCTCGTTCACGGCCCGGCGCTGGTCACGGATCGGGCCCTCGGACAGCAGGACGCCGTGTGGCTGGAACTGGCGCAGTGCGGCGCGCTTCTCGCGATTGGCCGGGTGGAACGGTGTCGGCGCGTCGGCCAGCACCCGCCCGACGTCGTGCGGATCCAGGATGACCACGATCCGGCGCCCCGGCACCACGAGCTCGACCGGGCCCGCGCCGAACTCGCGCCGCAACTGCCGCACGCGTTCGATCGCCCGCGAATCGGCCCCCGTGCGTTCCAGCAAACCGAGCACCGGCCGGCGCCGCGCGATGACCCCCGAGGCGACCGAGGCGAATCCGAGATCCGCCAACGCCGCCACCGCGGGCACTCCCACCAGTCGGTGTTCGCGGTTGTCTGCCATACGGCCTCCTCCCGGTGCGCTCAGATCGGCACGGTGCCGACGACCGGGCACATACCCGGCGACGCGAGGTCGAAACCGCGGCGGGGTCCGGGCGGCACCGAGAGGGCGCCGGGGAAGCTAGCTCGGGGCCTGGGTCTCGTCCACCGCGAGCGCGGCCTCGACGGAGTCGAACACCGTGAGCAAGCGGTCCAGCGCGGTGACCTCGATCGGCCTGCGCGCCGCGTCGCTGGGGACGACCCGCAAGCCGCCGGAGCCGGTGGCCTCGGAAGCCGCCAACAGGACGCTGAGACCGGCGGAGCCGAGGAACCCGACGTTCGACATGTCCACCACGACCGCGGCCGGTTCATCGCGCAGGGCCTCGTCGAGCGCTGATTGCAAGCGTGGCGCGGACGCCATGTCGATCTCGCCGTGCACGGTGACCACCACCGTGTCCTCCGCCGACCGCACCTCGACCTCCAGCGCTCGGGGCGCGCTTTCGGAACTCACAATCCACCTCCCGTGCCGGCGACGCGTCCTCGGCAGTACGCCACGTCGACCTCTCCGGTTCGCTCCTCTTACGCACGCAGGGTGCGGCGCAGAGCGCGAGCATTCCGCGGCCAACTTACCCCATCGCGGCTGAAGGCGATCACACTGTGCGTCGCCCTCCTCGCACCGGGCGGCAATGGCGTAGCGGAAGTTGCGGTCGCCCAGGTTCGGCGACCTCCGCTTCGCCCGGCCGCTGCGCGAGAGGTGTGCGCTGCCGGACCGTGATCTCTACCAAGTCATCACACAGGCGCAGCAGCGGGAACCTCGGCGGCTGGGCGCCCTGCGGCAGCCCGCATGCCGCCTCCCGGACAGGCGAACGCCGCCGCCGGGGTTCGGAGTTCCTGTGCGGAGTGTCCGAACTCACGGCGGCGGCGACGAATTCGAGCGGTGGGCCGCTCTCGCGCGGTGTCGCTATTGCGGCCAAGTTCCGGTGAGCGATTCGTAGCCCGTCGCGCCCGCGCGATCGATCGCGGCCTTGACCAAGCCGAATACTGCGCCCTGCAATGCCGCGGCGAACAGCACCTCGCGCCAGGAATGATCCCGTGCGGTAGAAGTCGGCGCCTGCTCCTCACCCGTGATCTGTCGCCACACCTTGGTGAACACGGCGTTCGCCGCGAGGCCGCCGAGCACGCTGATCACCAGGCCGAGTGGTTTGTAGAGCGTCTTCATCGCCGCCTCCGCACGATCTGCCACACCAGCGCCGCGAGCACCGCGGCGCCGAGAGCCGCCGGGATCGGATACGCGCGCAGGGCACCGCCGGCCTGCCTGCCGCGTTCGGTGACCGGCTCCGGTGTCGCCGCCACCACCCGGTGTGCGAGCTCCGCGGCGCCCGTCCGGGCCTGCTGGGCCTTGTCCGCGACCGCGAGCGCCGCCTCGGAGGCCGCGTGCTGCGTCGCCTCTACGGCCTCGTGCGCCCTCTCCTTGCTCCGCGCGGGCACGTCGAGCTTGTGGCCGAGTTCCTCGACCGTCTTGCCGAGTTCCGCTCGGGCCTGGTCGCGGTCGCGCCGCAGGGCCTCGACGTCGTCGGTGGGCTGTCCGGCCCGGGGTCGGCTGTCACTCATCCCCGCCTCCTGTCCTTGATCACCTCGATGTCCTCGCGCACGCCCTCGACCGCCTCCTGGGGTATCGGCGGATTCGCGTGCTCCACGCTCTTCTTCCCGGACAGTCCGAGGATCGCCGCGACCACCAGCAGCGCGCCCGCCACGATGAGCGCGGCCGCCCAGCCCGGCAGCACCTCGGTGAGACCGAGTACCGCCGCGGCGACCAGCGCCGCCCCACCGTAGAACGCGAAGAGCGCCGCGACGCCCGCCAGGCCCGCGCCGAGGCCGAACCGTTTGCCCTTCTCGCGCATCTCGACACGGGCGAGCTGGAGTTCGTCACGGATGAGCCGGGACAGCTGGGCTGTGGCGTCCTCGACCAGCTCGGTGACCGACCGTGCGTTCGCGGGTGGGCGAATTTGTGTCGTCTCGGTCATGAGACCTCCTTCGGCATATCACACCTCCTGCCCGGCGACTACCCGCGCACCCCGATTCCAATCGGACGCCGGGGCAGCCCGGGCAGGGCATGGTTTCCGGTGCACCCGGACCGCCGCCGTACGCGCCGGCTACCCGATGCACTCCGGAATGCTTGCGGCCCAGACGAAGTCGACGCGAGGTCAGGTGAGGTAAGGGCCGATGTGCGCAATCGCCTCGACCGGATGCCGTGCCTGCACGCCCTTGCCGACGGCCTCGAAGCGCCAGCTTTCGGCGCCGCGCCGCACTCGGCCGAGCACCAGGCCGGGGTATGCGCCGCCGGTCAGCTCGTGGCGCGCGAGCTGGGTGCCCGCGACGCTGTCGACCACCCGGCAGTAGGCGTTCGCGACCTGTTCGAAAGTCTGGCCGGTGTAGCAGGTGACGAGGAAGAGCACCGTCGTGACGTGCGAGGCGAGGCGGGAGAGGTCGACGCTGACGATCTCGTCGTCGCCCGCGCCCGCTCCGGTGAGACTGTCGCCGTGCAGGCGGACCGAACCGTCCGCCGAGGTGAGCTGTTCGTGGTAGACGACGTCGACGAGCCGGTCCGCGGTGAAGAGCAGGGCCGCGATGTTCAGATCGATCTCCGGGCGCCGCCCGAACCAGCGCCGACGAGCGGCCGGGCCCCAGCCGAGGCCCACGGTGACGTGCTCGAGCGGGACGCCGCGCTCGTCGCGCAGCTCGGTCGGCATCGGCGTTCTCCCTGCGTCGGGACGCGGACACGGCTCGGCCGGGCCCGCCGTAAAGGGTGGGCGGCGATCCCGGCCTCCGGTGCGCGCGTCGGAATGATCCCGGCGGACGAGAAGCGTACCGGTGTCCGGGGCCGAATATGGTGAGAATCCAATCCGTGTGGCCGTGCGCCGCGAAGTCAAGGCATGCGGGTTGGCACAGGGCAGGTACGCCGAGACCGCGGCGCGGGTCCCACCTCGCGCGGTCGGTCGCCTGCGGCGTCCCCGGTCCGTTCGCGCAGCGCGATGGCGGCGAACGCGCGACCGGTGGACGAAACGCCCTCCTGGCTCCCGGCCGGGCCCATCGGAGGTGACCGGTCATGACCGGCACCGAGCCGTGCCGCGGGGATCTGCTCGACCTCGCCTACCCGTACGCGATGGACGCGGTGGCCGAGATCGAGCGCAGGCACATCGACCACCGGCTCGCCACGGCCGATTCCGGCACGGCCGCGGCGTTCGCGGCGGCGGTGCACGGTGTCCGGGAGACGCTCGCGGCGCTGAGCGCGTCCGCCGTGGTGAACCCGCCGCCCACCCTGGAGTCGAAAATCCTCCGGGCGATCGACGACTCCTGCCCGGATCCGCGCCGCCGTGGCGGTGAGCTGCCCAGGCTGTCCGGTCGTCGCCGCCTGGTCCGGCTGGCGGTGGCCGCCGCGGTGGTCATCGGTGCGGGTGCGGGCGCGGTGGTGGTCGCCGATCGGATCGCGGGGTCGCACGTCGAGCCGGCCGCGGCCGACCAGATCCTGCGGCAACCGGACGCGCGATCCCGGCTGATCGAGCTGCCGGTCGGCGGCACCCTGACGGTGCGCACGTCGGACCGGCTCGGAGCCGTCGCGGTCACCTTCGACGCGGTACCCGCGCCGCCGCCCGGGCAGTCCTATCAGCTCTGGGTGGTGTCCGCCACGGGCGCCGCGCGCTCGGCGGGCGTGCTCACCACGGTGCCGCCGCTGGGTGTGGCCAGCGAGTTCGCCCCGGCGGACGTCTTGGCTCTCACCATCGAACCCGCGCAGGGATCGCCGCGACCGACCTCACCGCGACTGGCTGTCGTCCCGCTCGGCTGAACGCACCGAGCCCCGGGTTCGCGGTTGGCCGCAGCCTTCGAGGGTCGCGCGCGCCACCGCCTCGACGACGTCATCGATCTCGCCGCGCGCCCGCAGCGCCGCGATCTGGCGGTGCGCGCCGTTGCCGCGCGCGAGCAGGCGCGCGAACGCCTCGTCGACGAACCGGCGGTCGCCCGCCTCGTCCAATGCGGGCTCGACGTGCTCGATCAATCGGAACAGCAGGTCCCGCATGGGCGTCACGTTGCCGTCGTGGGGATCGACGCCGTCTCCGGCCAACCCGGAGCGAGCCGCCTTCCAATACGCCGCCCGCAGCACCTCGGCGGGCACCGGCGGGGCGAGCTGACCCGCGGTCAGCGATTTGCGCGCCATGACGACGATGGCGCGCACCAGCGCGGCCAGCAGCGCTGTCTCCTCCACCGTGGCCGGGATGTCGCTCACCCGGATTTCGACGGTCGGGAACGAGACCGAAGGACGGACATCCCAGTAGACCATCTGCTTGTCCAGGATGCTTCCACTGTTGAGCATCATCGCGACCATCGCCTCGTAGTCGCGCGCGGATTCGAAGTACGGCGGTGGTCCGGCGCTGGGCCAGCGCCGCCACAGAATGCTGCGCCAGCTGGCGAAGCCGGTCTCGGAGCCGCGGTAGATCGCCGAGTTCGCGGTCATGGCCAGCAGTTGCGGCAACCACGGCCGCAGGTGGTTGCTGACCTGGATCGCGGTTTCCTGGTCGGGAATGCCGACGTGTACGTGACAGCCCGAAAGCCCCTGCTCGTGGGCGAGCATGCCGAAGTTCTCGGCGATGCGCTGGTAGCGCGGGGTATCGGTGACCGGGAAATCATGCGGGACGGTGGGCGGGATACCGACGGCGAGCAGGCGCGCGTCGTTGCGCTCCGCGCAGGCGGCGATCCCGCGGCGCAGCTCGCGCAATTGCCGGTGCAGTGCGCCGATCTCGGTGTGCACCGCGGTGCTGGTCTCCACCTGGCAGCGCGTCAATTCGAGTTGCAGGTCGATGCCGATCTCCTCGGCGGTGCGCGCGACGTCGACATTGCGTGCCAGCGGCTCGCCGGTACGCGGATCGACGAGGAGGAACTCCTCTTCCACGCCGACGGTCAGGAGCCCATCGTCCATGCGGTGGCAATACCCAGGGCGCCGCCGCGTAGTCGCCGGGTTCGCCGAGTGGTTGCCGCCCGCGCCCGGTGCGGGTTTGAACGCTCGGGGGGCGGCAACGCGAACGGCAGGGGGCCGTTCGAAAAGGAGTTGTCGCATGTTTCGGATCGCTTCACGGCTCGCGCTGATCGGGAGCTGCGCCGTTATCGTGGCCGTCGCCGGCGCGGGAGCGGCCGGCGCGGGCCCGACGTTGTCGGCGGACACCCAGGAGGAGGGCACCATCGCGGTCGGCAGCCAGCCGCCGTCGGAGGAGTGGAACTGTGTGCTCGTCGGCTCGGCCGAGCAGGCCGGTCCGCGGGTGGACATGGCCCGGACGGGGGAGAGCCGCGGCGGTTTCGCGGCGGGCAGCACTGTCGCCGCCACCTGCGTCGGGCAACAGTGGCCGGGAGTGGCCATGACCACCGGCGTCACATCGCTCGACGACGCCGACTGAGCGCCCGGCCGAACGGCGCCTCCCACGGGCGGTGCTGCGGGAACGGTGCGGGCGCGTGAGCCCGGATAGTCTCGCTGCCATGCGGATCGTCGTCCTCGGCTCGGGCATCTCGGGCTTGTCCACCGCGGCCGAACTGCTCCGCGCCCGGCACGAGGTGATCGTGGTCAGTGCCGAGCCCCTTACGGCGACGACGTCCTTCCTCGCCGCCGCGGTGTGGTTTCCGACCGCGGCGGGCCCGGCCGGGCGTGTCCGGGCGTGGAGCGAGACCACCTTCGACCACTTGGCCGGGCTGGCCGCGGCGGGTGCGCCGGGTGTGCGGATGTGCGAGTCCATGGCGCTGTATCGCGAGGCGCCCGCGATCCCGGAGTGGTCGCGATCGGTGCGCTCCTTCCGCCCGGCCGAGCCCGGTGAACTGCCGCCCGGCTACACATTCGGGTTCCGGTTCGCCGTCCCGCTGGTGGAGATGCCGGTCTACTTGCCGTTCCTCAGCGCGCGAGTGGACGCCGCGGGCGCGCGACGGGTGCTGCGCGCCGTACGGCGTCTCGACGATCTCGCCGACCTGTCTCCGGACGTCGTGGTCAACTGTGCCGGGCTGCGGGCCGCCGATCTGGTCGACGACCCGGACGTGTACCCGATCCGCGGGCAGATCGTGCGGGTGGCCAATCCCGGGCTGTCGGTGTCGGTCCGTGACGAAGCCCATCCGCTCGGCCGCGCCTATGTCCATCCGCGCGCGAACGACTGCATCCTGGGCGGTTCCCTGGACACCGGCGAATGGGACACCGCGCCGGACCCCGGCCTCACCCGATCGATTCTGCGGCGCTGCCGCGATCTGGTCCCCGGGCTCGCCGGTAGCGACGTGCTGGAGACCCTGGTGGGGCTGCGCCCCGGCCGCCCTACGGTCCGGGTGGAACTCGACACCGCTGTGCTGCCCGGCACGCCCGTCGTGCACAACTACGGCCACGGCGGCTCCGGCATCACCATCGGTCACGGCTGTGCGGTGGACAGCGCCGCGCTCGTCGCCGCGCTGTGAGCCTCCGCCGGATGATCGGGCCGGCGGATCAGCTGGCGTAGCTGCGCGCCACCACCGAGTTGAGCGCCTCCAGGAATTCGCTCAGCACGCCGGGCTCGACCCGGTCCCGGGGTGTGCGTTCGGGCGAGTCGGACACGGGCGCGGCGAAGCCCGCGTCGACGGTGTCGCGCAGGACCGCGTGCACCGCTTCGATCGGGATGCCCGCTCGAGCGCACCGGTTCGCGGCGTGCTCGAACCGGCCCAGCGCCAGGCTCCCGGCCGCCTCGGCCGCGTCGACGAGGACGAGGGCCAGTTCGAGGCCCATTCTGATCAGCGCGTCCGGACCGCTGCGATGGGCGCCACGATCGGATCTCGCGGACACCTCGACGCCGTCCCGATCTTCTTCGTGCGGGCCGATGTTCATGGCCCTCCCTCCGCCCGGCGACCCTGCTGCCACCGACGTTACGACGGAGATCGAGAGAATTCGACCGCGCGCATACGAGTTGTGAGGCTTCACAGACGCGCACGGCTCGGTTCGGGCGCTGTCCCCAACCGCGGGCTCGGCCCTCGGCTCGCCGAGCGAGTCAAGTTACCGTTGAGTACTTTCCGCGATCGGGGAGGGGAGGAGTTACATGTCCATCACCGATTCGGCGGGCCCGGATCTGACCCTGTCGGGCCGCCCGGCCAGTTCTTCACTACGGGATGTGCGGAATCTGTCCCGCAAAATGGTCGGCCACTTCATCGAGACCGTCGCGCACTGCCGGACGCTGCCCGGCGAGGCGCTCAACGGCGACATCACCAACATCACCCGGTTGTGCCTGGAATTGGCCGTGAGCATGCTCGACGGCAGTGATATCCCCGAGAAGACCCTCCTGCTGCGCAACGCCGCGGCGGGCTGGGCGCGGGAGGGCATCCCGATCGACACCATCCACCACGCCGTGCACGAGGGATTCAAGCTCGGCTTCGACCTGATCGTCGCGAACGCGACGGCCGCCGATTTCGACAGTCTCAAGGACATCAGCCGCCGCCTGCTGGAAATCCTGGACACCATCACCTCCACCGTCTCCCGCGCCTACGTGACCGAGTTGCGCGCCGTGGTCGGCGAGCATCACACGGCCGCGCACACGCTCGCCTCGGCCCTGCTAGGCGGGCACCCCACCTTCACCATGGCGCGCGAATGCGGCATCCAGATAGCCGACTCGTATTCCGTTGTCGCGCTTGCTATTCCGCCTCATCCGGACGAGCGAAACCCGCAACTCGACGGTGCTGTGGTGGCGCGGCGGAAACTGCGCCGGGTGCAGTCCGAACTGGCGACCCGCTGTGGTGATGCGGTGCTGTCGCTGTTGAGCGTCGACGGTGGCACCATCCTGCTGCCGTCCGCTTCGCTCGAGGACAAGGCGCTCGACGAACTGGTGGACCGGCTCGGCCGCGCGGCGCAGGTGCCGATCGTCGCGACGGTGATCGCCGCGACGCCGGTCGAGGTGCCGACGGCCGCCGACCGCGCGCACGAACTGCTCGACATGGTGCAGCGGCTGCGCTGGACGCGTGGACTGTTCCGCTTCGACGATCTGGCGCTGGAGTACCAGCTCACCAGGCCCGGCCCGGGACTGGAAACCCTTCGGACACTGCTGGATCCGCTCGACGAGCATCCCGAACTCCTCGAAACCCTCAAACGGCACATCGGCACGAATCTCAATCGCCAGCGCACCGCGCGATCACTGCACATCCATACCAATACCGTGGATTACCGGCTCAAGCGGATCGGCCAGCTCACCGGATTCGACCCCGCTCAGGCCTCGGGTGTGTGGTACCTGCGGGCCGCGCTGGTCGCACGCAGCTACCGGGATTCCGAGGACGAATCACCGGTCGGGGCGTGGCCCCGGGCGGCCGCGGTCTCCTCGTAGATCCGGCCGCGCAGGTCGGCCGCGCCGAGCAGGTCGTGGACCGCCTCCGGGGTCCACCGCAGGTCGGCGCCGGGGCGAGTGGCGAGGTAGCCCGCGGTCGCCCGGGTGGACCAGCCGTGGGCCGCGCGCAGGCCCGCCGCCATGTGGCGCAGGTAGGCGGCGGCGGGTGGGTTGCCCCGCACGTCGCGATAGCGCCAGGGGGCGGTGAACGTGAGCACCGGGTGACCCGCGTGGGCGCCCGCGTAGACCAAGGTCTCGTACCGTCCGGGACCGAGCGTCACCTTGCCCTCCTCGATCACCCGGCTCGCGTCTACCTCCGTCCCCGGCGGGCGATACATCTCCTGCGCCACGATGTCGGAGAATTGTTCGCCGGTGAGCAGGTGGGCGTGCACGGCGATCTCGCCCGGGCAGCCCGGGTCGTAGAAAGCGCGGCCGCCGGTCCAGGTCAGCGATTCGGTGGCGAAGTACAGCACGCCCCGGAGCAGGAGGGGCATCGAGTGGATCGGGTCGGCCTGGTCCCGGCAACCGGGCAGCGTGATGGCTCCCCCTTCGGGTCGGCCGCCACGAAGATACGTGCGCAGTCTGGTCAGGCTCATATTCGAGCCGTAGGCGGCGTACCAGATCAGATCGGCGCCCACGGGCGCTCGGGCCCGATCCGCGGCAGGCGCCGTCCGGGCCGCCGAGCCGGCCACGCCGATGTGCCAGGCCGTCATGCACCCATTCTCGGCTCTCCGCCGCACGGCGTCACACGGACTTCGATCGGCCCGGCGAATCGCGGATGAAAGTTTCGCGATCGCGGAAGAAAGTCTTCCGCAATGGCCGCAACAGTGGTGCGCATGACGAACACGAAGCAGATCCGGCCGTTCCGCATCGACATCCCGCAGGCCGAACTCGACGACTTGCGGGAGCGGCTCGGACGGGCGCGGTCGCCCCACGTGGTGCCGGGCACCGAGACGGATTGGGCGCGCGGGATCGCGCCGCGCTACCTGGGGGAACTGGCGGAGTACTGGCGTGACGGGTTCGATTGGCGAGCGCAGGAGGCGCGGATGAACGCGCACGCCCAGTTCACCACCGAGATCGACGGCCAGACCATCCACTTCTTCCATGTCCGCTCGCCGGAGCCGGACGCGGTTGCGCTGCTCATCACCCACGGCTACCCGGGTTCGGTGGTGGAGTTCCTGGATCTGATCGGCCCGCTCACCGATCCCCGCTCGCACGGCGGTGATCCGGCGGATGCGTTCCACGTGGTGATCCCGTCGGTGCCGGGATTCGGGTTCTCCACGCCGCTGGCCTCGACCGGGTGGGAACTCGCGCGCACGACCGAGGCGTTCGCGGAGTTGATGAGCAGGCTCGGGTACGAGAAGTTCGTGGCGCAGGGCGGCGATCTCGGCGCCGGTGTCACCGGGCGGCTGGCCGCGACGTATCCGGAGCGGGTGATCGCTACGCACGTGAACAGCGACCAAGGCACGCTCGGGTTGGTGGGTGAGCAACTGCCGATGCCGGACGGGCTCGCCGACGACGAACGCGCCGCCCTCGCCGCGGCGCGGGAGAAGTGGGCCCAGCAGAAGGGATACCTGACGCTGCAGACCACCCAGCCGAACGCGGTGGCGGCCGCGCTGACCGATTCACCGATCGCGCAGCTCGGCTGGATCGCCGAGAAGTTCCAGGTGTGGACCGATCCGGCCCGGCCGGAAGGCGCTGCGGTGGACCGCGACCTGCTGCTGACCAACGTCAGCATCTACTGGTTCACCCGCAGCGGCGCGTCGGCGGCGCAATTTCTCTGGGAGAACGCCCATTCCGGGATGGCCTGGGTCGCGCCGTCCGGGGTTCCGCAAGGGTGGGCCGTGTTCAACACGCATCCGCTGATGCGCCGAGTGATGGACCCCGACAGTCGAATCGAGCATTTCACCGAGTACACCGAGGGCGGGCACTTCGCCGCGGCCGAGCAACCGGAACTCTTCGTGGCGGACGTTCGCACGTTCTTCCGCCGCTATCGCGGGTAGCGGCCGCGTGGGGCCGGCGGCGCGTGCCTAGCCGCCCCTGGCCCGGAGCTACGTCCGGACGCGTAATCGCGGACCGTTCTCCGGCCAAATGCCGCCGCCCTCGCCCGGGCATACCGGTTTCCCTATGACGTGGACCGAGACGAGCAAGAGCAAGTTCGTCCTGCTGACCACCTTCAAGAAGGACGGGACGCCCGTCGGCACACCCGTGTGGGTGGCTCCCGCCGGCGGCCGCCCCACCGGGGAGGAGGTCTTGTCCGGCAGCGCGCGCATCCTCGACGCGGACGGCACGCAGCGTGTGCGGGACGTGGTCGCGGACAAGTACGGCCTCATCGGCAAGCTCGCCATTCGCGGGCACAAGTTGCTGCGCGGCGCGGGCGCGTCCGTCGGCATCGCGATCGAGCCGAAGGCGACCGGCGATCCGGTTCAGGCGGATTCGGCGAGTCCGGCCGAGCGCCAGATGTCCGCGAGGTCGTCGAGCGGGACTGCCAGCGCCTGGCCCAATGCCACCACGGTGCCGAAAGCCGGAGAGGGCAACCGGCCGGTTTCGATCTTGCGCAGCGTTTCCGGGGAGATCCCCGCCGCCCGTGCGACATCGGTGAGTTCGCGATCCGCGCGGGCCGCGCGCAGGGCGGCGCCGAGACGGCGGCCCGCCTCGATCTGCGCGGGAGTCAACGGGAGGCGGACCATGCGCACAGGCTACGGACGCCGTTCCGGCAGCGCAAGCGCCCCGCTGGTATTAAAATACCGAGCGGGTTAGGGTGGTATTTAAATACCGGCGCACTGGAGGATCGATGGTCGAGTTGAAGAGTTCCGCGGAGATCGCGCGGATGCGAGTGGCGGGGCGCTTCGTCGCCGACGTGCTCGCCGAGTTGCGCGCGCGTGCGCGCGTGGGGGTGAACCTGCTCGACCTGGAAGCCCATGTCCGGGAACGCATCCGCGAGCGCGGCGCACAGTCCTGCTACTGGGACTACGCTCCCTCGTTCGGGCGCGGGCCCTTCCGCAACACGGTCTGCCTTTCGGTGAACGACGCTGTGCTGCACGGTCTTCCGTTCGACTACGCGCTGTGTGACGGCGACGTGCTCACCATGGATCTCGCGGCCGGCATCGATGGCTGGGTCGCCGATGCGGCGACCACGGTCGTCGTCGGGACCGCCGCGGAGGCGGACCTGCGGCTGGTGCGGGCGACCGAAGAGGCGCTGGCCGCGGCGATCGCCGCCGCGGTGCCGGGCAACCACATCGGCGACATCTCCGCCGCCATCGCCGCGGTGGCGCGGGACTACGGCTATCCGGTGAATACCGAATTCGGCGGACACGGTCTCGGCCGCACCATGCACGAGGACCCGCATGTGCCGAACGCGGGCCGCCCCGGGCGCGGCTATCGGCTGCGGCCCGGGCTGACCATCGCGATCGAGCCCTGGTTCGCGCGCACGACCGACCGCATCGTCACCGACCCCGACGGCTGGACCATCCGCTCGGCGGACGGCTCACGGACCGCCCACTCCGAGCACACCGTCGCGATCACGCCGGACGGCCCGGAGGTGCTCACCGCGGCGTGAATGTGCCGTCTATCTCCGACAGCCAGGTCGTCAGGTCGTCGGCGGCGCGCAGTTCGCCGGCCAGGGCTGCGCGTTCCGCGGCGGACAGCTCCATCGCGCGTAGTTCTGCCCGGAAGGCCTCGGCGCGGCCTGATTCGCCTTGCGCGACGGCCAGTTCGGCCAGCGCCGCAAGCGCCCGCGCCACGTCCGCTCGCGGAGCTTGCGCCCGGAACCGGCCGAGCCCGACCTCGAGCACGCGGAACGCGGCCGGGTAGTCGACCTTGAAGTCGCGCAGGATGCGGGCGTTGTCCAAGACCTTGGCCAGTCCGTCCAGTTCCTTGGAGCCGCCGTATTCCACCTTCGGTGGTTCGTCGCGCTGAATGTAGATCAGCTGGTTGCCCGCCGGATCGACGACGGTGAACCGGGTCTGCCCCGGCCGGAAGCGGGTGATCCGGGGCAGGCCCTTCGCGGGCACCTTGCCGTAGCGGGTGCGCAGCGCCGCGGTGAAAGCCTGATGCCTGTTCGCGACATCGTCGACCATGACCAGGCACCCCGCGCGTTCGGCGGGAACGTCGGAGTCTCTGGGGGCGGGCACGAAGTGCAGGGCGCAGTCGTGATCCTCCACCGCTCCGTAGACGTAGGGGCGGGTCTGTTCGTGCGTCACCGCGTATCCCAGCGTCTTGTAGAACTCCAGCGTGCCGGCCAGATCGCCGGTCCAGAGCTGCGGTACCGCCGTGTCGCCCATGGAAATCCTCCTGTTACCTGCGGTAGTCAATTTTGACTAGTGAAGCGTAGGGTCGCTCGCGCGTGGAAGTCAAACTTGACTACCATGCGTTGCGAACGAAAGGAGCGCGCGATGTCGGTGGTGCGCCTGCTGGTGCTGGGAGTGCTGCGCCTACGTCAGCCCGTCCATGGTTACGCCGTGCGCCAGGAACTGCTGTCCTGGCGGGCCGAGACCTGGACCAACGTCAAGCCCGGCTCGATCTACCACGCCTTGAAGCAGCTGACGCGGGAGGGAAAGCTGAGCGCGTTCGGCACTCAGGCCAGCGACCAGGGCCCGGGGCGCACGCTGTTCGAGCTGACCGAGGCGGGTGTGGCCGAGTTCCACCGGCTGATGGACGAAGCGCTGGTCAGCATCGACATGGAGGAGCTGGGCGCGGGCATCGCCTTCATGGACGCGCTGCCCCGGGCGCACGTCATCGCGAAGCTGCGCGAACAGCGCCGTCGCAGCGAGGAAGTGCGCGCCGACCTGCTCGCCATGATCCCGGACTATCCCGGGCGCTACGAAGCGCCGCACGCGACCGATCTGCTGGAGCTGTGGAGCGGTGTCTTCGAGAACCTGTCGACGTGGACCGAAGGCGTGCTGGCGCGGCTGGAAGCGGGGGAATACCGGATGCCGGAGTAGGTCACGGCCGTGGACGTCCGCGCCGAGCCGAGCCGCCTTCCCGCACCGCTCGGCGCGCCGGTGCGGGATACGCTGCCCGCATGACGAATTCGCTGGACGCCGTCGCCGAGGCCGACTACGTGCTGCTGACCACCTTCCGCAAGGATGGAAGTCCGGTCGGCACCGCGGTGTGGGCGGTGTCCGAGAACGGCAAACTGTACGTCTGGACCGTGACCGACAGCTGGAAGGTCAAGCGCTTGCGCCGCAATCCGGCGGTCACCCTGCAACCGTGCAGCGCGACCGGCAAGCCGCACGGAGCCGTGATCGAGGGAACCGGACGGCTCCTCGATGCCGAGGGCACCGAACACGTGCGCAAGCTGCTGCGGCGCAAGTACTGGCTCACCGGCCCGCTGGTCATCCTCGGCAGCAATCTGCGGCGTGGCAAGGCCGGAACCATCGGCATCGAGATCAGTCCCGCGGCCTGAGCTCCGGCGTCAGGTCGCCTGGCTCACCGACGACATGTGGAAGTCGGGAATCCGCAAGGGCGGCATGGCGGTGCGGGTGAACCAGTCCTTCCATTCGCGCGGCAGCGTGAGCTCGGTGGCGCCCGCCTCGCTGACCCGCCGGAGCAGGTCCAGCGGGCTCTCGTTGAACCGGAAGTTGTTCACCGCCGCGGTGACCTCGCCGTTCTCCACCAGATAGACCCCGTCCCGCGTGAGGCCGGTGAGCAGCAGCGTGGCCGGGTCCACCTCGCGGATGTACCACAGCGTGGTCAGCAGCAAGCCGCGTTCGGTGCGCGCGATCATGTCGTCGATGGTGGCCTCGGAGCCGCCGGTGAGCAGTAGGTTCTCTCCCGGAACAGCGGCGGGCGCGTCGAATTCGGCGGCGGTGGCGCGCGGATAGATCAGCGCGGAGATCACGCCGTCGCGCAGCCAGTCGACGCGTTCGGCGGGCAAGCCGTTGTCGAACACCGACATCGATTCCGACGACGCGGTCGCGGCCACGAACGGACGGTATTCCAGCCCGGGCGCGTGCGGATCCGAGTAGAGCGTGAGCGGGAGATCGCTCAAACGCTCGCCGACGCGGGTCCCCCCGGCCCGCGCGAACGCGGTGTGGCCCTCCTGTGCGCCCCGGCCCTCCATCGACCAGGCCAGGTAGATCATCAGGTCGGCGACGGTCGAGGGCGGCAGCAACGTCTCGTAGCGGCCCGCGGGCAGCTCGACCCTGCGCTTGGCCCAGTCCAGGCGGCGGGACAGGTCCGCGAGCAGGCCGGACACGTCGACGTCGGTGAAGTCCGCGGTGCCGACGCCGACCCACGCGCTGGCCAGCTCCGCGCCCTCGCCGCGTTTGCCGTTGATCTCCACCGAACCGGTGGGCTGCACGAAGCGCCGGCGGATGCCGGTCGAGGTGCCCAGCCAGGTGGTGTGCATCTGATGGTGCGCGAACCCGTAGAGGCGGTCGGCGCTGTCGAAGCCGGCGGCCAAGCCGTCGGCCAGGTCGGTGAACACCTCGATGCCGGTGCCACCGGCCGGTGCGGTCCAGGCGTCGTCGACGGTGTCGGGTTCCAGTAGCGGCATCGCGTCCCGCGCCGGTTCGGCGTCGCGCGCGGCCGCCTCGCTCGCGCGCACGACGGCTTCGATGTCGTCGGGATCGACGCTGGTCGAGGCGATCGTGCCGACGCGGGCGAGGGTGGGGCCCTCGCGGAACACCGAGATCACCGCCCAGCTCCGCGACACCGAGGACCCATTGGTGGTCATGGAGTTCCCGGCCCAGCGCAGCGACGCCTCGTGCTCGTCGCGGACGATCACCATCGCCTCGTCGGCGCGCGACAGCGACAGCGCTCGCTCCACGGTCACGCTCGCGGGGAACAGCTCGTCGCTCACTGGCCTGCCTCCGTCCGGGTGTTGAGAATGTTGACGCCGCGCACCAGTACCGAGGGGCAGCCGTGGCTGACCGCGGCGACCTGGCCGGGCTGCGCTTTGCCGCAGTTGAACGCGCCGCCGAGCTGCCAGGTGGATGGCCCGCCCACGGCTTCCATCGCACCCCAGAAGTCGGTGGTGGTGGCCTGATAGGCGACGTCACGCACCTGGCCGTCCAGCTTGCCGCCGCGGATGCGGAAGAACCGCTGCCCGGTGAACTGGAAGTTGTAGCGTTGCATGTCGATCGACCAGGACTTGTCGCCGACGATGTACAGGCCGTCGTCCACCCGGGAGATCAGCTCCTCGGTGCTGGTGTCGCGGTCCGGATCGGGTTGCAGCGAGACGTTGGCCATTCGCTGGATCGGCACGTGGTGCGCCGAATCCGCGTACGAGCAGCCGTTGGACCGCTGCAAACCCAGGCGCGGCGCGAAGACCCGGTCCAGTTGGTAGCCGACCAGGACCCCGTCGCGGACCAGATCCCAGCGCTGCCCGGCGACGCCTTCGTCGTCGTAGCCGACGCTGGCCAGACCGTGCGATTCGGTGCGGTCGCCGGTCACGTGCATGATCGGAGTGCCGTAGCGCAGCGTTCCGAGCTTGTCCGGCGTGGCGAACGAAGTACCCGCGTAGGCGGACTCGTAGCCGATGGCCCGGTCGTACTCGGTGGCGTGGCCGATGGATTCGTGGATGGTCAGCCACAGGTTGGTCGGATCGATGACGAGGTCGGTGGGCCCGGCCTGCACGCTGGGCGCTTTCACCTTCTCGGCCAGCCACTCCGGGATCCGCGTGAGTTCGCCGTCCCAGTCCCACACGCCGTCGGCGCCGGTGACGTACTCCCAGCCGCGGCCCGCGGGCGCGGCCAGCGTGCGCATCGTCTCGAACACTCCCGCCGCGGTGTCCACCGTGATCGCCTCGAGGCTCGGGTGCAGCCGCACCCGCTGCTGGGTGATCGAGGAGCCCGCGGTGTCGGCGTAGTAGGTCTGCTCCTTGACCTGCAGCACGCTCGCGGTGACGTGGTCCACCCCGTCGGCGTGCGACAGGCGCTCCGAATAGTCCTGCAGCAGTGCGAGCTTCTCGCCGGTCGGCACGGCGAACGGGTCGATGTCGTACTCCGAGACCCACTGCGCGCCGGCGTAGAGCGGCTCGTCGGCGAGCTCGACGCGTTCGCGGTTGAGGGAGCGCAGCGTGGTGGCGACGGTGACCGCGGTGCGTGCCACCTCGGCGGCGGTAGCGGGGGTCAGCGCGGCGTGCGACGCGAAACCCCAGGTGCCGTCGACGATCACCCGTACGGCGAAGCCGAGCCGGGTGCTGTCGGTGACGGCCTCGACCCGGCCGTCGCGCAACCGGATCGACTGGGTGACCAGACGATGCACCCGCAGGTCGGCGTGCTCGGCACCGGCTGCCGTCGCCGCGGCCAGGGCGGCGTCGGCGAGCGCGGCGAGGGGCAGGTCGAGGAACTCGGCGTCCACGCCTCGGGAAGTCGCGATGCTCACCCGCACCAACCTAGCCGGTGCCGCCTGCTGATCACATGCTGTGCTCGACCGCATCGCGTGCCGGTGTGCACCGGATGCCGGCGGCGCAGGGTGAACGGCGCGCGCGACACTCGCGCTTACGGCGTGTTGCTCGCCGGATGCCGTACTGTGCCCGCGTGCCGCCATCCGCCCTTCGTGACCGCAAACGCGAACGTACCCGCCGCGCCATCCTGGAAGCCGCAGCCGAGCTGTTCGAGACTCGAGGCTACGAGGAGACCACGGTGGCCGACATCGCCGCCGCGGCGGACGTCGGCACCCGCACGTTCTTCAATTATTTCGCCAGCAAGGAAGAGCTGCTCTTCCCGGAATCCGACGAGCGCGTGCGCGCGGCGGTGGTGGCGATCGCAGGCAGGCGTCCCGGGGAACGCCCGGTGGAGGTCTTGCTGCGCGCGTTGCGCGCCGCGGGCGACAATCCCGGCGAGCACCTCGTCGACGACCTCTACGCCCGGATCGGCGCGCTGCGCGCCGAGGTGTCGCGGACCGTGCCCGCGGTGAGCGGCCGCGCCGCGCACGCCCAGCTGGTCACCCAGCGTGAGATCGCCAGGCAGTTGCACAAGGCGTTCCCGGCCGAACTCGACGAGGTCGGCGCCGCCGCCTTGGTGGGCGCGGTCGTCGGTGCGGTGTCGGGTGCGTTGACGGTGCTGTTCCAGCAACCGCTCGCCGGTGTCGAGGACGCCGAGCGCCTGCAGCGCAGGATTCACGAGACCACCTCGCGAGTACTGCGGCCGTGGCTCGCCACCCAGCAGGCCGAACCGGTGGGCTGATCAGCCGAACTGCTGCCAGCCCAGCCGGATCACCATCCCGATCACCACCACCAGCAGCACGATGCGCACGAATTCGGCGCCCTTGCGCAGCGCCATGCGCGCGCCGACCACGGCGCCGAGGACATTCGCCACGGCCATTCCCGCGCCCAGTGCCCAGAGGATGTGCCCGGTCGCCCCGAAGAACAGCAGAGCGCCGAGGTTGGACCCGCAATTGATCACCTTGGCCATGGCCGCGGCGCGGACGAACTCGGTGCCGAGCAGGGTCGCGAAGGTGATGATGAGGAACGTGCCGGTGCCGGGTCCGAGCAGGCCGTCGTAGAAGCCGATCAACCCGGCCGCCAGCGCCACCGTGAGAATCATCTTGCGCCGGGTGGGGGGATGAGTCGCCAGCGTGACGCCGATTGCCGGGCGCAGCGTGACGAACACGGCGACGCCGACCAGCACCACCATCACGATCGGGATGAACAGTTCGCGGTCGATCAGCGAGACCGCGGCCGCGCCCACCGCGGCCGCCGCCGCGGCGATCACCGCCGCGGGCAGCAGCACCCGCCAGCGCATCGGCACCTTGCGCGCGAAGGTCAGCACCGACGCGCTCGTCCCGGCCACCGCGGCGAGCTTGTTGGTGCCCAGCGCGGTCTGCGGCGCGATACCGGGCGCCACCACGAACAACGTCGGCAGCACGATCAGCCCGCCGCCGCCAACCACCGCGTCCACCCAGCCCGCGGCCGTCGCCGCCGTCAACAAAACCGCCCAGTCTCCGATCTCCACCACGCCAGACAACCAGACCCCGGATCCGGGCCGCGCCGGGTGTGGCCGCGCGGAGCCGGTGCGCGGGGCCGTCCGGCTCGCGCGCCGGGCGCACCTAGGCTGATCCCGTGCGTCGTTTCAGTCTGTGGCTCCGGGGCAAGCCCGTGGTGGCCGATTCGGTGCTGGCGGCGATTTTCGTGCTGCTCGAGATCATCGGTGTGAGCAACGCCCACAACAAGCTCGCCTACCTGGCCGTCGGGGTGCTGCTGCCGCTGCCGCTCATCCTGCGGCGGGTGTACCCCCGGGCCATGGCGGCGCTCACCTTGGCGCTGTCGCTCACGGAGACGCTGGTGGGCTTCCTTTCCGAGGACGACGCCGACCACATCGCGCAGTTGTCCCACGGCATCATGCTCTACACGCTGGTCGCCTACGTCGGCCGGCGGGCCGGACTGTGGTACGGCCTCGGCCTGGTGGCCGATCTCGCTTTCTCGATCGTGGCGATCGGGAAGCCCGCGGGATCCGACAGCGTGTTCACCGTCATGTTCTACGCCTTGTGCTGGACCCTCGCGGAGTTCATCGGCGCGCGGCACGCCTACGACGCCGAGGTGGCGGCCCGGCTCGCGGTCGCCGACTACGACAAGGAGCGGCGCGCACACGACGCCGTCGCGGCCGAACGCACCCGCATCGCGCGGGAACTGCACGATGTGGTGGCGCATGCGGTGAGCGTCATCATCGTGCAAGCCGACGGCGCCAAGTACGCGCTGCGCCGCGACCCGGACGCGGCCGAACAGGCGCTCGGCACCATCGCGGGCACCGGCCGCGAAGCATTGCGCGAACTGCGCCGGACCGTGGCCCTGCTGCGCACCGAGCACGCGCCCGACCAGCTGCCACAGCACGGCACCGCGGGCATCGCCAAGCTCGTGGAGATGATGCGCGGCACCGGCCTGGCCGTGGAACTCGAGTTGAGCGGTGAACTCGACGACATCGCGCCCGAGGTCAGTCTGGGCGTGCATCGCATCGTGCAGGAGTCGCTGACCAACACGCTGCGCCACGCGGGGCCGCACCCGAAGGCGTGGGTCCGGGTGCGCCGCACCGACGCCGACGTGCTGATCGAGGTCACCGACACCGGCGGGATCTCGCCGCACGACTCGGCGCGCATCCAGGGCAGCGGGCTCGGCCTGGTCGGGATGCGCGAACGCGTCGCCGTGCTGGGCGGCAGCCTGGACGCGGGCCGCGATGCCGACGGATCCTGGCGTGTGCACGCCGGCATCCCGCTGCGGCCCGGCCTCGCGGAGTGAGCCGGGTCCCGCGTGCGTCACGTAAACCGCTGCACTCCAATCGCATCCGGCATCGGTGCGGAACCGCCGCCGGACGGGCCGTCCGGTGCGTCGAAGCGTGCACGTTACATTGGGGACGTGCCGATCACCGTTCTCGTCGTCGATGACCAGGAACTCATGCGGATGGGATTGAAGATGGTGCTCGGCGCGCACCCGGACATCGACGTGATCGGTGAGGCGGCCAACGGCGCGGCCGCGGTCGCCGCCGCGGCCGAACTGCGACCCGATGTGGTGCTGATGGACGTGCGGATGCCCGTGGTGGACGGGGTGGTCGCGACCAGCCGCATCGTGGAGGCAGGGCACGGCAGCCGAGTGCTGGTCATGACCACCTTCGACCTCGACGAGCACGCGCTCGGCGCGCTGCGTGCGGGGGCGAGCGGGTTCCTGTTGAAGGACACTCCGCCCGAGGACCTCGTCTCGGCCATCCGCAGCGTCGCCGCCGGTGACGCCGTGGTCTCGCCGAAGGTTACCAAGCGCCTGCTGGACCGGCTCATCGCGGAGAACCCGGCGCGGACCCGCGACCCGGGCGTGCTCGACGTACTCACCGCCCGCGAGCGCGAGGTGCTCGAGCAGATCGCCGCCGGACGCTCCAACGCCGAGATCGCCGAACAGTTGTATCTATCGGAGGCCACGGTCAAGACGCATGTGGGCCGGGTGCTCACCAAACTCGGTCTGCGCGACCGGGTTCAAGCGGTCGTGCTGGCCTACGAGACCGGGCTGGTGCGGCCGGGCGGCTGAGACCGGGCCGATCTCAGCGACCTATCAGGCGGATCGGGGAGCAAAATCCCGGTGCGGGACGTTGACCGGGTAGATCGTCCGAAAGGATCGCCATGCCCGCCCTGTTGTTCGTGCTGTACGCCGTCGTCGAGGTCGCCGCGCTGGTCGCGGTCGGTCAGCTGATCGGCGTGCTGTCCACCATCCTGCTGCTCATCGCCGGATCGGCCGCGGGCATGCTGCTGGTCGGGGCGCAGGGACGGCGGGTGTTCGAGCAGTTCCGCCGGGCCGCGCGCGGGGAAGTGGCTCCCGGGACCGCCGTGGCAGACGGCGCCCTGGTCGCGGCGGGCGGGGTGCTGATGTTCGTGCCCGGCCTGGTCACCTCCGTGTTCGGCCTGCTCCTGCTGCTGCCTCCGACGCGGTTGCTGGTACGGCCCCTGGTCACGGCGTTCGCGGCGCGGCGCTTCCGTCGGCTCGTCGCGGCCGCGCCGTACCGTGGCGTGATCGTCGACGGCGGCGAAGTGGTCGACGGCGTCGTGGTGGGGCAGTGGTACGACGACGGCCAGGGCAACGCGCGCCGCGCGATCAGCGCGTCCTGACGGCGAAGTCGGCGCACCCGGTTCCGCGCGCCGCCGCGAAGGGCTATCGTGGCGCGATGGCCACCGAGCAACTCACCGTGACGGTGAGCGAGGAGCTGGCCGCCGCGGTGAAACGCGCGGCGGCGGCTGCGGGACAGTCGATTTCCGGATTCACGGCTGCGGCGCTGCGGCTGGAGCTGATCGCCGTGGAGGCGGGCTGCCTGCCCACGGCGGCCGTGGGAACCGGAGGTGCGCCGCCGGAATACGCGGAGGTGATGGCGGTGCTGGCGCAGCCGGAGGATCTGGCGCGTCAGCCCGTGCTGAACGGCTGACCGAAACCGCTGGACCGGCCATACGGCAGACTGGTGCCTCGTGAGTACCCAGTTGCTGATCGGCGGTCGTTTCTACAGTGCCAGTTCACCCGACGCCACGGCGATGGCGGTGAGTGACGGGACCATCGTCTGGCTGGGCGCCGAGCAACCGGGGCGCGCGCTGCATCCGGACGCCGAGGTGATCGACCTCGGCGGCGCCTTCGTCGCGCCCGCCTTCGTCGATCCGCATGTGCACGTCACCGCATTGGGCCTGAAGCTGACCGGACTCGATCTCTCGGCCGCACGATCGCTCGAGCACTGCCTGCGACTATTGCGCGAGTTCGCCCAGGCGCACCCCGAGGGCGCGGTCCTGGGCGATGGCTGGGATGAGACCACCTGGCCGGAGGGCAGGCCGCCCACCGTCGAGGAGATCGACGCGGCCGCGGGCGCGGGCAGGCACGTGTACCTCTCGCGGGTGGACGCGCACTCCGCGGTCGCGTCCTCGGCGCTGCTGGACACGCTGCCGGAGCTGGCGGCGGCCGACGGATTCACCCGCGGCGAGCCCGTGCGTGCCGCCGCCCACCACGTGGTTCGCACCGCGGCGCTGGCGAGTCTGTCTCGGGCGCAACGGGATCGAGCGCGCGCCACGGCACTGGACCACGCCGCCGCACACGGCGTCGTCGCCGTCCACGAATGCGCGGGCCCGGAGATCGCGGGTCGCGCCGACGTCCGCGAGCTGCTCGAGTTCGAGCACGGGGTCCAGGTGCGGGCCTATTGGGGAGAGGCGGTGCGCAGCGTCGAGCATGCGCGCGCCCTGATCGACGAACTCGGTGTGCACGCCCTCGGCGGCGATCTGTTCGTCGACGGGTCCTTCGGATCGCACACCGCATGGCTGCGCGCACCCTACGCCGACGAAACAGGGTGCGGCCGAAGCTATCTGGATGTCGACGCGATCGCCGACCACATCCGGGCCTGCACAGTCGCCGGTATCCAGGCCGGATTCCACGTGATCGGCGACGCCGCCATGGACGCCGTCGTGGCCGGTGTCGAACGGGTGACCGCAGAGCACGGCGGCCCGGCGGTCGCGGCGCTCGGGCATCGCGTCGAGCACGCCGAACTGCTCGACGGCGAGCACATCGCCCGCCTTGCGCGCTGGGGCGTGATCGCCAGTGTGCAACCGGGATTCGACGCCGCGTGGGGTGGACCGCACGGCATGTACGCCGCGCGGCTCGGCGCCGAGCGCGCCGCGGCGCTGAACCCGTTCGCCGCTATGGCCGCCGCGGGCGTCGCTCTCGCGATCGGATCCGACGCCCCGGTCACCGCGCTCGATCCGTGGGCGGCGGTACGTGCCGCGGTCGGCCACCGCACACCCGGCCACGGCCTGTCCCCGCGCGCCGCCTTCGCCGCGGCCACGCGCGGTGCCTGGCGTGCGGGCGGCGTTCGCGACGGAGTGGCGGGCACCCTTGTGCCAGGTGCGCCCGCGTCGTACGCGATCTGGGAAGCCGGCGAACTCGTCGTCACCGCGGCCGCCGATTCGGTGCAGCGCTGGTCCACCGACCCGCGCTCGCGGGTACCGGGGTTGCCCGCACTGGATACCGGCGCGCCGCTGCCCGAGTGCCTGCGTACCGTCCATCGCGGGGTGACGATCTATGCGAAATGAGCGGCCCGGGGACGTGGTGGCTCCCGGCCGTCCCGTGTCCGATATTCCCGTGCGCCGCCACGGGTGTGCTCGGCGCGCCCGGACCTTCGCATTCGACCGGCAGGTATCGTCTCTCCGGCCCGCGTTGGCCAGCCGCTCGGCAGTCGGCATCGAGCATGTGCCGGAAGGTGGAGAACACGATGTGGACCGCGGCCGGCGAATGTCGGTAACCGTGTTTCTCCCGGGGGGTTGCCCGGCAGCGGAATTCGGCAACGGTGAGGACCGAGTGTCCGGCCTGTCCGTCGATCGGCTCGGCGCCGTGCGTTCGCTCGCCCACGCGCGGTGGCGTCCAGCCGGCGGAGAGCCGGCCTCGGCGCCGTGGCGCCCTCTTCCCACCGCGCCATCCGCGTCCAGCGCAGTCCTTGCCATAGCGGCGATTGCGGTCCTGGCAGGTCGGCGGCCGGGCGACTCGCGCTCGGCCATCCCATGCTTGGCCCGTCTTGTGGTCGCGGAGCATCGCCGCCGAACCGGAGGGCTAGTGGATATGGCACTGAGTGTCAGATCGCTGACCGAGCGCGCCAGGGGCCAGGGTGGGCGAGCGGACGATTTCGGTGCGCGACCGTGCACGGGGCATCGGACGAGGCTGTCGCGCCAGGAGGCGGCCGAGCAGGTGAACGCCGGATTCCTTCCGGCTGACGAGCGGCTTCGGATGGCGCGCGAGCTGGTCGTTTGCCGGACGGCGGATCGATGGAATCCGGCGACGGAATGGCTTGCCGACCGGGCGCGATCGCAGGCTGCCGGTTCGCTGCTCGCTGTCGCGGATCGCCGATTCGTCCGGCGAACGGCGGCCGGTACGCCGACTTCGGCGAAAGGGAGGTTAACGATCCGGTGGGGTGCGGCGATATCCGGGTGGACGCCGGATGACTCCGGCGCGGCGGTGACTCGCGGTTTTCGGCCGACACGGGACAACCGGCGCGTCGGCGTCGGCCTACGTTCGCGACATATGCTGCCCACGATTTTTCATGTGACGAACGCCATGGCCGTCCGGCCGCATTCCGCCGACCAACGGCCGGTGGATCGGTCGACGTCGTGCCGACCGGCGCGGGGGCGGTCGGCGGCTGACCGGCGGTCGCCGGTCCGATGGCTGACAGTGGCCGAGTGATGGTGGGAGAGCGAGTGCTCGGCTCGGTGCGGCAGATCGCCGCAGTGGTGCGCGGGCACGAGGTGGCGGCGCGCTCGGCGGCGGCGATCTTCGCGGGGCTGCTGCTGTTCGGCAGCTTCCCGCCGCGGCCGTGGTGGTTTCTCGCCCCGCTGGGCATCGCGATACTGACCCTCACCGTACGCGGTGGTGGTCGGCTGCGGGCGGGGTTCGGGTACGGATTCCTGGCCGGACTGGCCTTTTTCGTTCCGCTGCTGCCGTGGACCGGCATCTACGTCGGTCCGCTTCCGTGGCTGGCGCTGTCCACCGTCTGTGCGCTGTATCTGGGCGTGTTCGGACTGCTCGCCCGGCTCGTCGGCACGTTGCCCGGCTGGCCCCTGTGGGTGGCACTGGCCTGGACCGCGGCCGAGTGGGGCAGATCGAACTTCCCGTTCGGTGGTTTCCCCTGGGGCCGTTTGGCCTTCGGCCAGGCCGACGGCTGGTTTTTGGCGCTGGCGGCGGTCGGCGGAGCGCCGCTGGTCGGGTTCGCGGTGGCGCTGACCGGAACCGGTGCGGCCGCGTTGACGTCCCTGCTCTGGTCGGCCGGTGACGGCCGTCGAACGGCCGATTCCGAGACCGGCGGCACTGCCACGACCGCGGTGCGCAGACACATCCCCGTGACCCGACTCGGGTACGCCGCTGCGGCTTTCACCGTGCTCGTCATGCCGCTGACCGGTCTCCTGCTCCGGTCGGCGCTACCAGATCCGGACAAGGGCGACAGAACGGTCACGGTCGCGGCGATCCAGGGCAGCGTGCCGCGTCTCGGGCTGGATTTCAACGAACAACGGCGGGCGGTGCTGGACAACCATGTGCGGCGCACCGAAGAGCTGGCCGCCGAGGTGGCGGCGGGCCGCGCGCCGCGCCCCGATGTGGTGATCTGGCCGGAGAACTCCTCGGATATCGACCCGTTGCGCAATGCCGATGCGGCCGCCCTGATCACCGCCGCTTCCGAGCGAATCGGCGCACCGATTCTGGTCGGCGCCGTGCTGATCAACCCCGATCGGACCACCACCAACTCGGTGATGGTGTGGAACGGCGCGGATGGCCCCGGTGAGCGGCACGACAAGAAGATCATCCAGCCGTTCGGCGAGTATCTGCCGATGCGCGACTTCTTCCGTCGTTTCTCCGAATACGCCGATCGTGCGGGGTATTTCGTGCCGGGACATGGTGACGGCGTCGTGCGCGCGGCGGGTATCGACATCGGCGTCGCGACGTGCTATGAAGTCGCCTTCGACCGGGCATTCGAGGATGCGATGCGGGCTGGTGCCCAACTGCTCACGGTGCCGACGAACAACGCGACCTTCGGCGACAGCGAGATGACCTATCAGCAATTGGCCATGTCCCGCATCCGTGCCGTCGAGCACGGCAGAGCCCTGGTCGTCGCGGCCACATCGGGTGTCAGCGCAATTATTGCCGCCGACGGCAGCGTGCGGCAGGAAACCGCGTTATTCGTGCCCGCCGCTCTGGTCGCCGAGCTGCCGCTGCGCGAGGACAGTACGCTCGCAACGCGAATAGGGCCCGCACCGGAGCGGGTTTTCGTTATCCTGACGGCTTCGGCCGCGTTGGTGGCGGTCTTCCGGCGGCGCTCCGCGCGCGAAGAGGTCCGAACGGCGCGGCGCGCCGGGGGTAGCCGATAACATTCCCCGCCGAGCCGCCGATAACCGAACGTCAGGTTTGTTCCTCCCCCTACCGCCCCGAAAGTAATGGTGCGGAATTGAGTTGCGCATTGTTCGCCGGACAATGAAGGCGATCTTCGGAGTACCATCGAACGGTCTGGTCAGGACCCGTTTTGGTTCAGCTCGACCTACTTGAGTCGCAATGTTTGCGGAAATGTAACCAACCAAAGTGGCCTTCTGCCAAGGACGTTGGATGTGAAACAAATCCAATACGTCGGCAATCCGGCTGAAGCGATGCTCCGAATCATAGGGCGTGGATCACGTCCTCCGGCTGGCGCGTGCGCTTGCTGGGGCGGTGCTCGGGGAGTTGCGTCAACAGCGGCAGAACGGAGTGATTGATGAGTTCATTGGCCACGGATCGCGTCGACCAATGTTCATCCGGCGAATTCTCGGCTCAACCGTTTGCGCTGTCACCCGCACAGACCGCTCTCTGGTACGCGCAGCGCATCCGGCCCGACGTACCGTTGACGATCTCTCAGTACGTCGAGATACACGGGGACCTGGACGAGGGACGGCTGCTGTACGCGATCGAGCGGTTCGGCGCCGAGACCCAGGTGGGTCAAGTTCGCTTGATGGAAGTGGATGGCACTCCGTATCAGATCGTGGATCCGGTGCATCGGCCGGGATGGGTGCGCATCGACCTGCGCGCAGAGGCCGATCCCTACGCCGCCGCACTGCGCTGGATGCACGAGCACACGAGTTCTCCCATCGACCTGGAACGCGACCCGCTGACCTCCAACGCGGTGCTGCGGATCGGGGACTCCGACTACATCTGGTATTCGTTCGCCCACCACATCGTCATCGACGGCTACGGCGCGATGAACGCGCTCACTCGCACCGCGGAGATCTACACCGCGCTGGAGAACCGGACCGAACCGGTCGCCTCGCGGGCGACGGCCCTGGCCGAGATCTACGCCGACGAGGCGCGCTACCACGAATCCAGCCGCTTCCAGAACGATCGCGACTACTGGCTCGGGCAGTTGTCGGGCGTGGGCGAGCCGGTGAGCCTGGGCGGCGCCCGGCTCGGCGCCACCACGCACGACGCGGGCCGCAGGCTGGCCGCCGCCGTGCTCGACGACGACCACCACGCCGCGATCGAGGCGGCGACCGATGCGTGGAACACCACCGACTCGGCGGTGTTCGTCGCGGCCCTGGCCGCCTACGTCCGATCGGTGACGGGCAACGCGGACGTGGTGCTCAGCCTGCCGGTCTCGGCGCGCACCACAGTGTCGCTGCGCCGCTCGGCGGGCGTGATCTCCAATGTCGTGCCGATCCGGCTGCGCTTCGACGAGACGACCACGATCGGCGACCTGGTGAAGGCGGCCGAGCTGCAGATCACCGGCGCGTTGCGGCACCAGCGCTACCGGCACGACGACATCCGGCGTGACAGCGGCTACTCGCGCGACGCGCGCGGATTCTTCGGCCCGATGATCAACCTGATGCTGTTTCACGACGAGTTGCGATTCGGCAGCTTGGTAGGCTCCATGCACGTGCTGGCCACCGGCCCGGTGGAAGATCTCTCGGTCAACGTCTACAACGGCGCGGGCGGCCGCTTACACGTCGACTTCGAAGCCAATCCCCGGCTCTACGGCGAGGCCGAGGTCGGCGTGCATCACGCGCGCTATCTCGACTTCCTCCGCCGGTTCCTGGCCGCGGAAGCGGGTCTGCCTGCCGAGTCGTTCGGTGCGATCACCCATGCCGAGCGGGAACAGGTACTGCACAGGTGGAACGACACCGGGGCGCCCCGGCAGGAAGGCACGCTCGCGAGCCTGTTCGCGGAGCGCGTGGCCTCCGGCCCGGAGGCGATCGCACTGGAGTTCGGTGACGAGGCGCTGACCTACGGCGAGCTCGACGCGCGCGCCAACCGGCTGGCCCGGTTGCTCATCGCGCGCGGAGCCGGACCCGACACGACGGTCGGGCTGTGCCTGCGCCGCGGGCTCGATCTGGTGGTCGGCATGTACGCGATCGTCAAAGCCGGAGCGGCGTACCTGCCGCTGGACACCGAGCATCCCGCCGAACGGATCGGTCAGATCGTGCGGCAGGCCGAGCCGCTGTGCGTGCTCACGGCGAGCCGCGACGACGTGGAGCTGCCCGCGACGGTCACCCGGCTGGACATCGACACCGCGCGGGTCTCCGGTTTCGACGACGCGCCGATCACCGACGCCGACCGCAGGTGCGCGCTGCGCCCCGACCACCTCGCATACGTCATCTTCACCTCGGGATCGACCGGGAAGCCCAAGGGCGTGGGCGTGACGCACGCCGCGATCGTCAACCGCCTGCGCTGGATGCAGCACGAGTATCCGCTCGACGGCGACGACGCGGTGCTGCAGAAGACGCCGGCCACCTTCGACGTCTCGGTGTGGGAGTTCTTCTGGCCCTTGCAGATCGGCGCGCGCTTGGTGATCGCCGCTCCGGACGGACACCGCGACCCGGCCTACCTCGCCCGGGTCATCGCCGAAAAGAGCATCACCACAGCCCATTTCGTGCCATCCATGCTATCGGTGTTCGTCACCGAGGCCGATCTGCACGGCTGCGCCTGCCTGCACCGGGTTTTCTGCAGCGGTGAGGCGCTGCCCGCGGCCGCCGTGCGGGAATTCTACGCGGCGTTACCCGCCGCCGAACTGCACAATCTGTACGGCCCGACCGAGGCCGCCGTCGACGTCACATATTGGGCCTGCCCGCCCGACTCGAGCGCCGTGCCGATCGGCTCGCCGGTGTGGAACACCCAGACCTATGTGCTGGACGACCGGTTGCGGCCGGTTCCGCCCGGCGTGGTCGGCGAACTGTACCTCGCCGGGGTCCAGCTGGCCCGCGGCTATCTAAGACAGCCGCGGCTGACCGCCGACCGATTCGTCGCCAACCCCTTCACCCCGGGTGCGCGGATGTACCGCACCGGCGACCTGGCGCGCTGGCAGATCGGCCGTTCCGGCTCCGAGCCCGGTGTCCTGGAGTATCTGGGGCGCAGCGACTTCCAAGTCAAGATTCGTGGCTTGCGCATCGAACTGGGCGAGGTCGAGGCCGCTTTGCTCGACGACTCGAGGGTGGCGCGCGCGGTGTGTGTGGCGCACACCGGACGCACCGGCGACGAGCTGGTCGCCTACGTGGTCGCGACGAAGCAGGACGACGACGACACCCGGCTGGACACGGCCGCGCTGCTGACCGCGCTGCGTCGCACGCTGCCCGGCTACATGGTGCCCTCCACGGTGATGGAACTCGACGAGCTGCCGCTGAGCGCCAACGGCAAGATCGATCGCAAAGCGCTGCCCGCTCCCACGCCGGGCACGCGTTCGATCCGGCCGATCGCCGAACCGCGCACCGAGGTGGAGCGGGTGCTGGCGGGCATCTTCGCCGAGGTGCTGGACACCGAGGTCGGCATCGAGGACAACTTCTTCGACCTGGGCGGCAACTCGCTCATCGCCGCACGGGCGGTGTCCCGGATCAACGCCGCGCTCGGTACCGCGCTGACCATCCGGGATCTGTTCGAGGCCTCGACGATCGAGGCGCTCACCCGGCATTTCGCCATGCAGACCACCGATGTCTCCTCGCCGCGCCTGGCGCCGGCCGAGCGGCCGGAGCGGATTCCGCTGTCGCAGGCGCAGCAGCGGCTGTGGATCCTGAACCGGTTCTCCGAGCATGCCGCCGCGTACAACATGCCGCTGGCGGTCGCGGTGGACGGACCGCTGGACGTGGCCGCGTTGCACGCGGGCCTGGTGGACGTCATCGAACGGCACGAGAGCCTGCGCACCACCTTCCCCGAGGCGCCGGAGGGGCCGTTCCAGCTGATCCACCCGGCCGAGGCGATCCCGCTGACGCTCGACCCGATCGACGTCACCGACGCCGACGTGGCGGAACTGGCGACCGAATACGCCGGATACGGCTTCGATCTGCGCAGTCAGGCCCCGATCCGGGTGGCGCTCTACCGTACCGGCCCGCAGCGGCACGTCTTCCTCGTCGTGCTGCACCACATCTGCGGTGACGGCTGGTCCATCGCACCGCTGGCCAAGGACCTCATGGCGGCGGTGGCGGCGCGCGCGAACGGTGTCGCGCCGCAGTGGACGCAACTGCCGGTGCAGTACGCCGACTTCGCGCTCTGGCAGCGCGAACTGCTCGGCGACGAGTCCGATCCGGCCAGCGCGCTCAGCCGCCAGCTCACCCATTGGCACAAGGCCCTGGCCGGACTGCCCGAACAGCTCGATCTGCCGCTGGACCGCCCGCGCCCGCTGCGCCGATCGACCGTCGGCGGCCGGGTCGAATTCACCATTCCGGCCGAGATCCGCCGCGCGGCCATCGAACTCGCGGCCAGCCGAGGCGTGAGCATGTTCATGGTGCTGCACGCCGCGCTGGCGACGCTGCTGTCGCGGCTGTGCGCGAGCGGTGACATCGCGATCGGCACGCCGATCGCGGGCCGTTCCGATCCGGCGCTCGACGATCTGGTCGGCATGTTCGTCAACACTCTCGTGCTGCGCACCGCGGTCGACCCGGCGGCCGGGTTCGACCGGATGCTCGACGTAGTGCGCGAGACCGATCTCAACGCCTTCGCCAACGCCGACGTGCCGTTCGAGCGGCTGGTCGAGGTGGTCAACCCGGAGCGTTCCCCGTCGCGGCACCCGTTGTTCCAGGTGATGCTGTCCTACGACCACGCACCCGACTTGCGGATCGATCTGCCCGGAGTGCGCGCCGAGGTGCTGCCGATCGCCTCCGACATCGCGAAGTTCGATCTGCAGCTCATCGTCCACGACGACTCCGGCGACGGGCCGCTTTCGGCCGAATTCGGTTATACCACAGACGTTTTCGATCAAACCACGGTGCAGTCGTTCGCCCGCAGGTTCATCGCGGTGCTGGCAGGCGGCGTGGCCGCCCCCGAGCTGCCGGTAGGCGACCTGCCGATCCTGGATCGCAGGGAGAACGAGAACCTGGTGCCCATCGGGGGCGCTCCCGCCGAGCCCTCGATCACCCTGGCCACCTTGCTGACCGCCACCGCGCGCCGGCTGCCGGACGCGGTGGCGGTCCGCTATCTGGGCACGGACACCACCTACCGCGAACTCGACGAGCGATCGAACCGGCTGGCGCGCGCCCTGATCGAGCACGGCGCCGGACCCGAGACGGTCGTCGCCATCGCGCTGCCGCGCGGTCTCGACGCGATCACCGCGGTGTGGGCCGTCGCCAAGACCGGCGCCGCCTATGTGCCGATCGACCCGAGTTACCCCGGCGAGCGCATCGCCCACATGATCGGTGACTCCGGCGCGATGCTCGGCCTGACCGATCCGGAATCGTCGGCCGCCATGCCCGCCTGGCCCGCGGCGCGGGGCAAGCACCGCAAGGCCGAGGTCGACTGGCTGGTTCTCGGGTCCGCCGAACTTCGCGCCGAACTCTCCTGCCACACTGCGGATCCGATCACCGACGACGAGCGGCACCATCCGATGCGGGTGAGCCACCCGGCCTACCTCATCTACACCTCCGGGTCCACCGGCACGCCGAAGGCGGTCGTCGTGACCCACGCGGGCATCGCGTCCCTCGCCGGCGAGCAGAACTACCTGTTCGGCATCTCGGACACGGCGCGGACGCTGCACTTCTCCTCGCCCAGCTTCGACGCGTCGGTGCTGGAGATGCTGCTCGGCTTCGCGGCGGGCGCCACGATGGTCATCGCCCCGCCGGGCATGTACGGCGGCGCCGAGCTGGCCGCACTGTTGCGCGAGGAGCGGGTGACCCACGCTTTCATCACGCCCGCCGCGCTGGCCACCGTGCCGAACGAGGGCCTCGACGAGCTGGCGACGGTGATCGTCGGCGGCGACGCCTGCTCGGAGGAACTCGTCGAGACCTGGACCACCGGGCATCGCATGCACAACATGTACGGCCCCTCCGAGGCCACCGTCGCGGCGACCGCGAGCGGGCCGATGGAGCCGGGCCGTCCAGTGCCGCTCGGTTCTCCGGTGCGCGGCATGCGACTGTTCGTGCTGGACAATCGTTTACATCCGGTCCCGCCGGGCACCCCGGGTGAGCTGTACGTATCGGGTCCGGGCGTCGCCCGCGGCTATCACGGACGTTTCGGCCTGACCGCGCAGCGGTTCGTGGCCAACCCGCACGGCAGGCGCGGGGAGCGGATGTACCGCACCGGCGATCTGGTCGTCATGGAGCGGTCCGGGCAGCTGCGGTTCCTCGGGCGCGCGGACGACCAGGTCAAGATCCGCGGTTTCCGCATCGAACTGCGCGAGATCGACAACGTGCTGCGGCTGCATCCCGGCATCCGGTTCGCGCTCACCGTGGTGCACACCGACGAGCACGGCCAGGCGCGGCTGGCGTCGTACGTCACGGCCGACCGGCCCGTCGAGGCGCGGGCCGTGCTGGAGACCGCCCGTGGGCGGCTGCCCGGCTACATGGTGCCCGCATCTGTGGCGGTGCTCGACGAGATCCCGGTCACGCCCGCGGGCAAGCTGGACCGAAAAGCTCTGCCGGAGCCCGAGTTCGCGGTCGCGGGAACGTCCCGTCCGCCGCGCACCGCGCTGGAGCTGGCCGTGGCGGGCGTCTTCGGCGGAGTGCTCGGACGCCCGGTCGTCGGAGCCGAGGACAACTTCTTCGATCTCGGCGGCAACTCGCTGCTGGCCACCCGGCTCGCCGCCGCGCTGCACGCGGAGTTCGGGGTCGAGCTGCCGGTGCGATCGATCTTCGAGGCGCCCACCGTCGCCGGTGTCGCCGGGCAGCTGGACCGAGCGCCCCGGACGCAGCGGCCTGCGCTGGCGGTGCGGACACCGCGTCCGGGGCGTATTCCATTGTCGCTGCCGCAGCAGCGTTTGTGGTTCCTGAACCGATTCGCGCCCGAATCGAGCGCGTACAACATCGCTTTCGTGATCCGTGTCGCCGGCGACCTGGACGTTCCCGCGCTGCGCGAAGCGCTCGGCGACGTCGTGCGGCGGCACGAAGTGCTGCGCACCGTCTTCCCGGAGGACGCCGAAGGCGCGCAGCAGGTGGTGCTGCCGGTCGAGCGGGCGGTGCCGGAGGTGGTGGTCACCGACATCGATGACTCCGGCGCGAAGGCCGCGCTGGACGCCCTGGCGCACAGCGGTTTCGATCTGACCACGCAGCCGCCCCTGCGTCTGTCGCTGCTGCGCACCGCGCCCGAGCGTTACCTGCTCGGCGTGGTGGTGCACCACATCGCCGCAGACGGCTGGTCGCTCGGTCCGCTGACCAGGGACCTGACCGCGGCCTATGCGGCACGGCACGAGGGCGTCGCGCCGGCGTGGACGCCGCTTCCGGTGCAGTACGCCGACTTCGGGCTCTGGCAGCGTGCCTGCCTCGGCTCGGAGGACGATCCGGGCAGCGCGGCGGCGACCCAGCTGGAGTACTGGCGCACCGCGCTGGCCGATATCCCCGACCAGCTGCCGCTGCCCTATGACCGGCCGCGTCCCGCGGAGCCCACGCAGGAGGCCGGGACAGTGCGTTTCACGGTGCCGGAGCGAGTGCAGCGCGGGCTCGCCGCCCTGGCCCGCGAGCAAGGCGTCAGCAAGTTCATGGTGCTGCGTTCGGCGTTCGCGGTGTTGTTGCGGTGCGTCACGGGCGGTCGCGACATCGTGATCGGCACCCCGGTGGCGGGGCGTACCGACACCAAGCTCGACGAGCTGGTTGGCATGTTCGTCAACACGCTCGTGCTGCGCTCCGACGTCGACCCGGACCGCAGTTTCGCCGACCTGCTGCGCGCCGACCGGGACACCGAGCTGTCCGCGATGGCGCACGCCGACATCCCGTTCGAGCGCATTGTGGACGAACTCGGCGCCGACGCCCGCGTCTCGGGCAGGCATCCGCTGTTCCAGGTGGCGCTGAGCGTCCAGGACGGCCCGGTGCCGACATTGGAGCTGCCCGGCCTCGCCCTGCGTGCGGAGGCGCTGGACATCGCGCTGTCGAAGTTCGACCTGGAGCTGCGCGTCGCGAACGACACCGGCGCACCCGGACCGCTCGCCGAGGCGGCGGACAGTGTATTCGAATTCGTCTATGCTGCCGAGCTTTTCGACGCGATGACGATCGAGACGCTGGCGGACCGATTCTTGCGCGTGCTCACCGCCGTCACCGGCGACCCGCGCGTGCTGATCCGGGACGTCGACGCGCGCACCGATCACGAGCGCCGCACACTCGCCCCGGCGCGGGGTGCGCACGCAGGTCCGCCGTGCACGCTGGCCGCGTACTTCACCGCCACCGCGCAGCGGTATCCGATGAACACAGCGCTGTGCGCGGGCACGACGTCATTGACCTACACCGAACTCGACCGGCGCTCGAATCGCCTGGCGCGCGCACTGATCGCGCGTGGACTCGGTCCGGGGACCAGGGTGGCGCTCGGGCTCACCCGCTCGATCGACTCGGTCGTGGCGCTGCTGGCGGCCGCGAAGTCCGGCGCGGCGTTCGTCCCGGTCGACCCGAAATATCCTCCCGACCGCATCCGGCACATGCTGGCCGACTCCGGCTGCACGACCGGCGTCACGGTCACCGCGCACGTGGAGCAGCTGCGCGCGGGCGCCCCGGCAGACCGGGCCACCGACTGGCTGCTGCTGGACCGTCCCGAGTTCGCCGCCGAACTCGACGGCCACGACGACGCGCCGATCCACGACCACGAGCGCTCGCGCACCGTCCAGGTGGCGGATCTGGCCTACCTGGTCTACACCTCGGGATCGACCGGAACGCCCAAGGGCGTCGCGGTGACCCACAGCGGTCTGTCCAACCTGGCCGACGAGGTCCGCGACCGCATCGGTGTCCGGGAGCATTCCCGCACCCTGCACTTCGCGACGCCGAGCTTCGACGCGGCGATCCTGGATCTGTTGATCGCATTGGGCGCGGGCGCGGCGATGGTGATCTGCCCGACCGACATCTACGGCGGCGACGAGCTGGCCGCGCTGATGGAACGCGAGCGGGTCTCGCACGGCTTCATGACACCGGCGGCGCTGGCCACGATCGACCACGAACGCTGGCCGCTACCGCACATGCGCGCGCTCATGGTCGGCGGCGAGGCGGTCGCACCGGATCTGGTGGCGCGCTGGGCGCCGGGACGGGTGATGTGCGATGTGTACGGGCCCACCGAGACCACGGTGGTCATCACGATCTCCGGCCCGATGCGCGCAGGCGATCCGATCACCATCGGCAGCCTCGTGCGGGGCGCACGGGGATTGGTGCTCGACGAGCGGTTGCGGCCGGTCCCGGTCGGCGTTCCCGGCGAGTTGTATCTCGCGGGGCACGGCGTCGCGCGCGGCTACTTCGACCGGTTCGGCCTCACCGCAACCCGTTTCGTGGCCGACCCGTACGGCCCGGCGGGCGCCAGGATGTACCGGACCGGTGACGTGGTGCGCTGGAACGCTTCGGGCGAGCTGGTCTACCTCGGGCGCAGCGACCACCAGGTGAAGCTGCGTGGTTTCCGCGTCGAACTCGGCGAGATCACCGCAGCGCTCGGGGAACATCCGTCGGTGCGATTCGCGCACACCGAAGTGCGCCGCATCGCGGGGGCGGACCGGATCGTCGCCTTCGTGCAGCCCGCCGACCGCGCGGCCGGAGTGGACACCGAGGCGCTGCGCGCCTCCGTCGCTCGGCGGCTGCCCACGCACATGGTGCCCTCCGGTATCACCGTGCTGGACACCATCCCGCTGACTCCGGTCGGCAAGCTGGACATCGCCGCACTGCCCGAACCGCGGTTCGCCGCGGATTCCACCGGTCGTGAGCCGCGAACCCAGAGCGAGCGCTTGGTCGCCGCGGTGATGGGTGAGCTGATCGGGGCCGACGGCGTGTGCGCCGACGACGACTTCTTCGACATCGGCGGGAACTCGCTGCTGGCCACCCAGCTCGTCGCGCGACTGGCCGCGGCGACGAATGTGCGGCTCGCCGTGCGTACCGTGTTCGCCACGCCGACGGTCGCCGGACTGGCCGAGCTGCTGGAGGCGGGCGCCGGGTCGGTCGCGGACCGCCCGGCGCTGGTGCGCCGGGAGCGTCCGGAACGCATCCCGCTGTCGCCCGCCCAGCTGCGGCTGTGGTTCCTCAACCGCTTCAACGCGGGCGGCGGGCCGAGTGCGGGACAGTCGGCGGGCGCCTACAACGTCCCGCTCGTACTGCGCATGACGGGCGACCTGAACGCGGACGCGCTGGTTTCCGCGCTGCACGAGGTGCAGGCCAGGCACGAAACCCTGCGCACGGTGTTCCCGGAGACCGACGGCGCACCCGCCCAGGTCGTGCTCGACCCGGCCGACGCCGCGCTCCCGCTGGCGCGCATAACGGCGCGTCCGGATGAGCTCGAGGCCGTCGTACGGCGGGTCGCCGCACCGGGATTCGATCTGGCCACCGCCGTTCCGATCCGTGCGGCGCTGATCGCGGTTCCGACCGGCGCCGACGAGCCCGCACAGCACGTTCTCGTCGTGGTCGTGCACCACATCGCGATGGACGGCTGGTCGCTCGAGCCGATGGCCGCCGATGTCGCCGTCGCCTACCGCGCGGCGTGCGCAGGCGCCGCGCCGGACTGGGCGGAGCCGGAGGTCCAGTACGCCGACTACACCCTGTGGCAGCAGGAGGTGCTCGGCAGCGAGGACGACCCCGACTCGGCGGTGAACGGGCAGCTGGACTACTGGCGGCAGGCCCTGGACGGCATCCCCGAGTTGCTCACCGTGCCCGCCGACCGGCCGCGGCCACCCACTCCGTCCTACCGGGGCGGCACCGTGGAGTGCACAGTGGACCCGGTCACGCACCGGGAGCTGCTGACGATCGCGGGCAGCAACAATGTCAGCCTGTTCATGGTCCTGCACGCCGCGCTCGCGGTGCTGCTGCACCGGATGACCGCCACCGACGACATCACCGTCGGCACCCCGATCGCGGGCCGCGGCCATCCAGCGCTGGACCGGCTGATCGGCATGTTCGTCAACACGCTCGTGCTGCGCACGCGGATCGACCCGGGCGCCCGGTTCACCGACCTGCTGCACGCGGTGCGCGAAACCGATCTGGACGCATTCGCGCACGCGGACCTGCCGTTCGAGCGGCTGGTGGAGGTGCTCAATCCGGCCAGATCGCAGGCGCACCATCCGATGTTCCAGGTGATGCTCTCGGTTCGCAACGAGCCGGTCGGCGGGCTGGAACTGCCGGGGCTGCGCATCGAGGCCGCCGACCTCGACACCGGGATCGCGAAGTTCGATCTCCAGTTCACGCTGACCGAAACGCAGACCGCGCAGCGGGATGCGGCCGGCATCACCGTGGCGGTGAACTACGCGGCGGATCTGTTCGACGAGCCGACCGCGCAGCGGCTCGGCAAGCGCCTGGCCCGGTTGCTCGCCGCCATCGCCGCGAATCCGACCACCGCGGTGGGCGATCTGGAGCTGCTCGACCCCGACGAGTGGTCCGGGCTGGCCCCGGTGCGCGGGGGCAAACCGGACCGGCCGATCACCTTCCCCGAGGTGTTCGAGCAGGCGGCGAGCGTCGATCGTGCCGCGATCGCCTTGGTCTTCGACGGCACCGAGGTGACCTACGACGCGCTGGATCGCTGGACCAACCGGCTGGCGCGAGTGCTGATCGCCCGCGGGGTAGGCCCGGAAACGCTGGTGGCACTGGGCATCCCGCGATCGATCGAATCCGTGGCGACGGTGCTCGCGGTGGCCAAGGCGGGAGCGGCGTTCGTCCCGGTCGATCCGCTGTACCCGCAGCAGCGCATCGCGCACATGCTGTCGGATTCCGGTGCCGCGCTGGGCATCACGCTCTCGGATTATCGCGGTGAGTTGCCCGAGGACACGGAATGGATCGTGCTCGACGATCCGGTGTTCCGCGCCTCGGTGCTGGACGCCTCGGACGCGCCCGTCGCCGATACCGAGCGGCTCGCTCCGCTGCGGATCGACAACCCGGCGTACGTGATCTACACCTCCGGCTCGACCGGAACGCCCAAGGGCGTGATGGTCACCCACGGCGGACTGTCGAACTTCGCCGCCGAGACCGCCCACCGGTTCGACGTGCAGCCGGGGTGCCGGGTGCTGCACTTCGCCACCCCGAGCTTCGACGCGGCGATGCTGGACCTGCTGCTGTCCCTCGGCGGCGCGGCGACTCTGGTGATCACGCCCGGCGGCGTGGTGGGCGGTGACGAACTGCGGGAGGTCTTCGCCGAAGAGCGGATCACCCACGCTTTCATCACCACCTCCGCCCTCGGCACGGTCGACCCGCAGGGGCTGCCGGAGTTGCAGCACGTGCTGGTCGGCGGCGAGGCGCTGCCGCCGGACCTGGTGACCCGGTGGGCGCCCGGCCGCAACCTGTACAACGTCTACGGTCCGACCGAGACCACCATCGTCACGGTCATCTCGCAGCCGATGGCGCCCGGCGAGCCGATCACCATCGGCGGACCCATCCGTGGCGTCAACGCGGCGATCCTCGACGCGCGGCTGCACCCGGCTCCGCTCGGGGTGACCGGCGAACTGCACCTGGCCGGTGACGCGCTGGCCCGCGGCTACCTGAACCGTCCGGGCCTGACCGCGCAGCGCTTCGTCGCCAACCCGTTCGGCAAACCAGGGGAGCGGATGTACCGCACCGGCGATCTGGTGCGCTGGTGGGCCGGGCAGCGCGAACACGGGGCGTCGGCCGATGCCGCGCCGGAGATCGAATACGTCGGCCGCACCGACCACCAGGTCAAGATCCGCGGCTTCCGCATCGAACTCGGCGAGATCGACGCCGCGCTCGCCCGCCACGGCGCGGTGGCGTTCTCGACCACCATCGGACATCGCACTCCGGCCGGCGCGACGGCGCTGGTGTCGTACGTGAAGGCGCGCGAGGGAGTGACGCTCACCGCGGCCGAGTTGACCGGCCACCTGGCCGGGCTGGTGCCGAACTACATGGTGCCGCAATCGATCATGCTGCTCGAGGAGGTGCCGCTGAGCCCGGTGGGCAAGCTGGATCGCGCGAAGCTGCCGGAGCCGGTGTTCACCGGGGGCGAGGGCTACCGGGCCCCGTCCACCCCGACGGAGGAGGCGCTGTGCGCGGCCTTCGCCGAGGTGCTCGGCGTGGAGTCGGTAGGCGCGGACGACGGCTTCTTCGAACTCGGCGGCAACTCGTTGCTGGCCACCAAGGTCGTGGCGCACGTCAGGGAGTCGGGGCTCGACCTGCCGGTGCAGTTGATGTTCGGCGACGCGACGCCCGCGGCGATCGCGGCGCGGCTGGACGGGGTGGACTCGACTTCGGGCGCCGCGGTGGCGGCGATGCTGGCGCCGGTGCTGCCGATCCGGCCGAGCACCGGGGCCGGCCGGGCGCCGTTGTTCTGCGTGCATCCGGCGATCGGATTGGCGTGGTGCTACTCGGGGTTGCTCGCGCACCTCCCAGCGGACCGGCCGGTCTACGGCTTGCAGGCTCCGCACGTCGCGGGGCAGGACGGTCACGCGACGATCGGCGAGGCCGCGCGTCACTACGTGGCCGCGATCAAGCGGATCCAGCCGGAGGGCCCCTACCACCTGCTCGGCTGGTCGCTCGGCGGTCTGATCGCGCAGGAGATGGCGGTGCAGCTGCAGGAGGCAGGCGACGAGGTCGCGCTGCTGTCGATGATGGACAGCTACCGGCTGTCCGACGAGTTGCTCGACCAGGCGACCCCGAGCGTGGCCGAGATCGTCGGCGAGTTCGGCAGCGACGAACTCGGCGCGGAGATCGACCCGGACATGAGTCTGCGGGAGGCCGCCGAGTTGCTGCGCGCCCGGTCCGGGCCGTTCGCCGCGCTGACCGTCGAGCATCTGGAGCGGCTCTACGCGGGCTACCACAACGGCACCGTGCTCGCGCACAGCTTCCGGCCGCGTCCGTTCGACGGCGACCTGTTGTTCTTCACCGCGGGCGACGACCCGATCAACCGGGCCGATCCCGATCGGTGCGCCGACGCCTGGCAGCCGTACGTCACCGGTGCCGTCCACGATTACGAGCTGCGCTGCGCGCACTCCGCGATGACCACGCCGGACGCACTGGCGGTGATCGGGCCGGTGCTGCGCAGGTGGCTGGAGACGAAGGAGACGCACAGGTGAGCTTCGCGGTAGAGGTGACCGGCCTGGTGAAGAATTACGGCCGGGCCCGCGTCCTGGACGAGATCGACCTACGCATCCCCACCGGCACCGTGATGGGCCTGCTCGGCCCGAACGGCGCGGGCAAGACGACGACCGTGCGGATCGTCACCACGCTGCTGAAGCCCTCCGCCGGGTCGGTGCGGGTGGCGGGCGTCGACGTGCTGCGCGATCCCTCGGCGGCGCGCAAGCGGATCGGCCTGTCCGGCCAGTACGCCGCCGTCGATGCCAACCTGTCCGGCTACGAGAACCTGCGCATGGTGGCCCGGCTGTACGGGATGTCCCCGCGCCAGGCGACCGCTCGGGCCACCGAACTGCTCGGCGCGCTCGGGCTCGACTACGCCGCGCACCGCAGGGCGGGGACCTACTCCGGCGGCATGGCCAGGCGGCTCGACCTCGCGGGCGCGCTGGTCGCCCGGCCCCCCGTGGTGGTGCTGGACGAGCCGACCACGGGCTTGGACCCGCGCGGCAGGCTGGACATGTGGCGGGTGATCGGCGACCTCGTGGACGACGGGACCACGGTGCTGCTCACCACGCAGTATCTGGAAGAGGCGGACCTGCTGGCCGACCGCATCACCGTCATCGACCACGGGCGGGTCATCGCGCGCGGTTCGGCCGACGAGCTGAAGACCTCGATCGGCGGTGACCGGCTCACTGTCACCCTGGCCGCCGGGCAGGCGGCCGAGCCCGCGCTGGCCGTGCTGGCGCAGGTCGGCGTCGGCGAGCCCGGCCACGAGGCGGGCACCGACGAGGTGTCGGTGGTGGTCGGCGACGGTTCGCGCACCATGGTGGAGGCGCTGCGCAGGCTCGACGACGCGGGCGTCTGCGTGGTCGACGCGAACGTGCACCGGCCGAGCCTCGACGACGTATTCCTTTCCCTCACCGGCAAGCCGGGCGGAACGTCCGTCGCGGAGCCGGAGACCGATGACGTACAAGAGGAGATCATGTCGTGAGTACGGCAATGGTGGGGGAGGCAGCCCCGAAGGCGGAGCCGCAGCCGAGAAAAGCCGCGGCGCAGCCGGGTTCCGCTCCCCGGCTGCGGTTGTTCCGGGACAGCGCGATCGTGGCCCATCGCAATCTGCTGACCATCCTGCGCGTGCCCACGCTGCTGGTGACCGCGACGATCCAGCCGCTGATGTTCGTGTTCCTGTTCGCCTACATCTTCGGCGCCTCGCTGGGCGGCGGCCAGTACCGCGAATTCCTGCTCGCCGGCATCTTCACCCAGACGGTGGCGTTCAACGCCGCGTTCACCACGGTGGGACTGGCCGGAGACCTGCAGAAGGGCATCATCGACCGGATGCGAGCGCTGCCGATGTCGCGGCTGGCGGTGCTGATGGGCCGCACGCTGTCGGACCTCGTGGTCAACATCCTCAGCCTGGCGGTGATGGTGGGGTGCGGGTACGTGGTCGGGTGGCGCATCCACGGCAGCGTCGCCGACGCCGTGCTGGCGTTCGCCGTGATCCTGCTGTTCGCGTTCGCGATGTCCTGGGTCGGCGCGCTGACCGGCTTGCTGTCACCAACTGTGGAGGTGGCGCAGAGCGCCGGGCTGATCTGGCTGTTCCCCCTGACATTCATCTCCTCGGCGTTCATCTCGGCCGAGACTCTGCCCGGCCCGCTGCGCACGATCGCCGAATGGAATCCGATCACCGCGGTCTCGGCAGCGGGGCGCAAGCTGTTCGACAACGATTCGCCGCCCACGTTCGTCCCGCCCAGCGGCTGGGCCGCCGACCACTGCGTCGAATATGCGGCGGCCTGCTCGGTGGCGATCCTCGCGGTGGCCGTGCCGCTGGCGCTACTGCGCTACCGCAAGGTGGCCAGCCGATGACCGGCGTGCGCTGACCCGAACAGCGAACGGCCGCCGCATCGAACGATGCGGCGGCCGTTTTCGTGCGGCGCGAACCGTCAGGCGCGGCGGCGGGTCTTGAGCAGTTCGAGGCGCTCCTTGAGCAACTCCTCGAGCTCATCCTTGCTGCGGCGCTCCAGCAGCATGTCCCAGTGCGTGCGCGGCGGCTTGACCTTCTTGGTCTCCTGGGTGGTGCCCTCGATCAGCACGCCCTCCTGGCCGTTGCGGCACAGCCAGGTCGGCGGGATCTCGGCGTCGTCGGCGAAGGGAACGTCGAATTCCTCGCCGTTGTCGGTCCGGTACCGGGCGATCCGACGCGGAGCCAGGTCGTGGTCGCGATCGGTCTCGTAGCTCACCGCTCCGAGCCGACTGCCTCGGAGTACGCGATCTGCCATGGTGTGCCTCTCCCTGTGTGCTCGAGTCTTCGTGCGCTGCGACCGTGTCCGCACGAATGCGCGGGGCATCCGCCGGACCTGATGTACAACGATCGGGCCTGCGCCGATAGTTCCCGACGCGGCCGCGGTGAACCGTTCCATTGTAGTGCCCACCCCGCGCCGGCCTCGCCACGCCCGATGCGGGGCGATTCTTCGGGGGTCGCTGAGCGGATCGCGAGTCACGGGCTATTAGTGTTCTGCGTCATGTCGCGCCGCTTGTCCTGCCAGTGGTGTGGGCGGGAGATCGTGGAATCGGAGGCCGGCCGCCGTCGCCGGTACTGCCGCCAGTCCTGTCGCCAACGCGCCTACGAACACCGCAACAGCTTGAAGGGGACCGGGATCCCCGACGACGCGGTCGTGCTCAGCGCCCACGAGGCGGCCGACCTGGCCGATCGCTGGTTCGCTGCCCGCTGCGCCGCCGAGGACGTCGCCACCGCCATCGCGGAGGGGGCGACCTCCGACGAACTCGCCGCCCTGGGTAAGACCCTGGTCGCACTCACCCGTGACGCGGAACGCCTCCGCTGACCGGCTCCTCCGCCGCACGAGGACGCGCCGCGCCGGCGCCGCGGTGGCGTAGATACACCGCGCCGAGCAGCACTCCGACGATCGTGGCGAGTCCGCCTGCCGCCAGACCGGTGGCCGGGTCCGGGTGGATCAGCGACTGCGCCCGCATCGCCTGCCAGAAGACCAGCGCGAGCAGCCCGGCGTAACCGGCGGCCAGCACGCCGACGACGGCGGCGCGGGCGCGTTCGGGCCGCAGCCAGCGGTAGCGCGGAGCGAGCCAAGCGAGCGCGACGGCCACCAGCAGCAGCACCTGGATGCCGTGCAGGCCGACGAAGTGCGGCACGCGCAGGTCACCGCCGACGGTGCTCCAGTGCGTGATCGGCATGCCGCGCATGGCGTCGCGCGGGGCGAGTTCGCCCGAATCGGCCAGGACCGTGTGCCCCGCGGCCAACTCGACCACTCGTCCGTCGCTGTCGCGGACGAGTTGCTTACCGGTGAAGCCCATCAGGTAGCCCAGTGCCATGCCGACGACGGCCAGCGCCAGACCGGCGTGGACGGCCCGCGCTGTCGGACGGTCCACCAGCCGCTGCCAGGCCAGGATCAGCACGATGATCAGATTGGCGAGGAACAGGCCGGGCACACCGGAGGCGAAGACCATCTGCCCGATCGAGTTCACCGGGTCGTCCTGGGTGTTGAAGTGACTGAACGTGCCGCGGGCGGCTTGCACCACGATGAAGCCGACGTCGACGAATCCGGTCACGGCGAACACCGTGCCCAGCCACCAGGTGGCGCGGCTTCCCTTGTGCGGCAACGACAGCAACCATGCCAGAGTGAGGCTGTAGAGGAAGAAGGCGAGGCCGAACTTCATCGGCTTGAGCCACACCGACTCGCCGAGCAGCGTGCGGTCGTCGACCAGCATGGCCACGAGGCAGAACAGGACGAGCGCGGCCATCGCGGTGACCGTGCCGAGGAGCGGTCGATGCAGTCGCGCGCGCCCCGCGATCGGCATACTCGTCCGGGATCGCGGCGCCGATGACTCGCCCTGCGGCGCGGCGGCGAAGTGTGTTGTGGACATGGACCGAACGTAGGAATCACGGGCCCCGCAGGGCGTCCCGCCGCAGCGCCATTCGCGTCTAGTACCCCGGTATCGGATCGCGCGGGCGGGCGATACCGCGGGGGCGGCACGGTCGGCCGTAACCGGCTCGGTTCTCGTTCGGTCTCAGCCGTTTCACGCGGAGGCTCCCGCTTCGCCGAAGTACTTCGCGGGTGGGCAAGTTCGAGAACACGACGGTGTGCGGCTGGTCGACCAGCTGGGGGATCGACATGGTCGGGTGCCGCGTTATCGCTCGCCGGTTCCAGGTGAGCGGGAAAGGGCCGCGAACGCGCCGTTGCGTTCGCGACCCCGTCGCGGGCGACGGCATTGTCGCCGAGTTCGTCCGCGGGCTCTGCTGTCCACGAACAGGAGCGGGATCAGTCCTCCGCCGCGTACCCGACGTCGATGCCGCGCTCGGCCAGCCAGGGGTGCGGATCGATCGGTGCGCCGTTGGGCAGGTGGACCTCGTAGTGCAAATGCGGGCCGGTGGAATAGCCGCGGTTGCCGACCGTCGCGATGACGTCGCCCGCGCGGACCGGCTGACCCACGTCGACGAGGATGTCGTTGACGTGGCCGTAGACGCCGACAGTGCCGTCGTCCTGTTGCACCCGAACCCACAGACCGAAGCCGGAGGCGGGTCCGGCCTCGATCACGACGCCGTCGGTGACCGCGGCGATCGGCGCCCCCAGCGGGTCGCCGAAATCCAGGCCCGCGTGCAGCGTGCCCCAGCGGGTCCCGAAATTCGAGGTGAGCTCTCCGGCCGCCGGGCGGACGGTCTTGGGGCGGGTGAAGTCCTGCACGGGGCGGTTCGGCTCCCACGGTGCGGGCAGCGGGGCGGCCTGCGGCGCCTGGGTCTGGTGCGGGGCGAAGACGGCGAACTGCGTCGTACCCTCGGCGGGGCGGATCTCGCCCGAGGCGATCTTGCCCGCGACGAGGCGGGCGGACGCGTCGGTGTCCTGGTCTTGGTGCGCCGCGGCGAGGATGCCGACGGAGGCGGTGACGATGGCGGAGGCGGCGACCACGCGGGTGGCGGCGCTGTCGCGGCGCAATCGGCTCATGCTCCGGCGCATCGGTAACGGAAAGGTCACGGGCATGAATCGAACGTAAGGGAGCCGCCGCGCCGTTCCGCAATCTTGTGGCAATCCTCACCGGCGGGCGAATGCCCAGGTGGAAGATCACGGGTGGGTAACGATGCGGCGCCTTTCCGTGCATGAGCTGGGAAAACGCCTGAGTGCCCAAGAGTTGACCGGCGAAACGCCGGAGGCCCACACTATGTGAGTGGCGACTAATGGAGTTCGTGCCCTGACGGCGCTGGCGGACCCGACCCGGCGCGCTGTTTTCGAAGCTTTGCCGCAGCAGCCGCGCTCCGTCGGCGATATCGCGCACGAACTCGGCGTGACCAGCTCGGCCGTCTCCCAGCACTTGCGTGTGCTGCGCGAGGCGCGGTTGGTCATGATGCGGCCGGAAGGCAACCGGAGGCTGTATTCCCTCGACCCTCGGGGCCTGGCCGACGCCCGCGACTATCTCGAGCAGTTCTGGCCCAGTGCGATCGCGGCGTACTCCGCGGCGCTCGCGACGGCGAACGCCTGACCCGCGCGCCGCGTGTCCGTCATCCCGGGTGGCGCCGGGAGTGGGTCATCCGACGCGCCGATACGCCGGCTTGCGACGGTCGGTGTTCGTGCCGGGCCAATTGCGCTTGCTCAGTTGCTTGTCGACCGCGTTGATCACCTCGGTGACCCCGATCTGCAACAGGCCGGGGTCGGTGGTGTCGGCCTCCGGGTCGCCGACCTGGCCGGTCCACAGCACCGCGTGCCTGCCCAGCAGGTGCGCGGGCGGGCCCGCCCACCGGGGCGGCGTCGGCCCGAACAGCAGGACGGTGCGGGTGCCGAACGCCGTGGCCAGATGGGCGACGCCGGTGTCCCCGCAGATCACCAGGGCGGCCTCGGCGACGGTGGCGGCCAGATCGATGAGGTTCTGCTCTCCGGCGAGCACTCGGCCGACGGGGAGCCCCGCCCGTGCGGCGATGCCCAGCGCGAGTTGGCGTTCGTTTTCGTCGCCGGTCAGGACCACCTCGCGCCCGAGTACCAGCAGGTGCCGGACGACCGCGGCGAAGCGGTCCGGGGGCCAGCGGCGGGCGGGCGCACCGGCGCCGACGTGCACGACCACGCAGTCGCGGCGGCTGGTCGTCGATACCGGCGGCACCAGCCCGAGGTTGCGTCGATCGGCTCCGATCCCGTCGTACTCGAGCAGGTGACACCAGCGGTCCACCTCGTGCATGTCGGTTTCCCACTCGGGGCCGGATAGCTCGGGAAACGCGGCGTTGCGAAAGGAGAGGATGCGTCCGGGTCGGGTCCTGGACAGCGTGACGATGCTTTCCGCGCTCGCGCCGTGCAGGTTGACCGCCAATTCGGGTGGCGGCGCGTCCCAGCGCAGGCTGCCCGGATCTGCGGTCGGCACGAGTGCGTCGACCGAGGCGATCAGGTCGACGATGGGCTTGAGTCGCTGCGGTGCGGCCAGGACGATGCGATCGTTCGGTTTGGCCCGGCGCAGTGCACGTAGAGCCGGGACCGCGGTGAGTAGATCACCGAGCCCACGCGCCTGCAACACGAGCAGAACCGCCACCCTCTTCTCCTAGCCACCCGAGTCTCACCGAACCCCGACCCACCCGTTCACCCCAGGGGCGCCAACGAAGAGTCACTTAGGGATGACTACCCGACCGGCTGGACGGCGAAACGTGAACTCCGGGCAACGCTGTGGGACCGGCGGGACAAGCGTGGTGCGACCGGGTCGGCAAATGATCAGAAAACACACGTACATCGGCTATAGCATCAAGGTATGACGACAAACAGCGTGGTAGAGGGTCCCTTGCAGTCTCTTGCCCGCCGTGCGTGGCAAACCATTCTGCTCACCGGCGTTCTGGCGGTGATCCTCGGCATTCTGATCCTGGTCTGGCCGGACATCACCCTGCAGGCGGCAGGCATCGTCTTCGGCATCTATCTGGTGGTCACCGGCATCCTGCAGTTGATCGCGGCCTTCGGCGCACCGGCCAGCGCCGGGCTGCGGGTGCTGGCGTTCATCATCGGCGTCCTGTCCATCGTGGTGGGAGTGTTCTGCTTCCGCGACGAACTGGCCTCGATCCTGCTGCTCGGCCTGTGGATCGGCATCGGCTGGCTCTTCCGCGGGATCGCGCTGCTGGCGGCGGCGATCTCCGAACCCGCGATGCCCGGGCGCTGGTGGCAGGTGTTCTTCGGCGTGGTGACCGCGGCCGCGGGTGTCGTCCTGATCGTCTGGCCGGTTCGGTCGGTGGCCACGCTGGCCGTCCTGGCGGGGGTGTGGCTGATCATCCTCGGTCTCATGGAGATCGTCGTGGCGTTCGGGGTCCGCAGGGACGCCAGGATGGTGGGCGCCGCGCACGCCGCCTGACAACGGATCTACCCGGCCGGGCGCGATCTGCGCCCGGCCGGCCCGTGTCGTGTCTCCCGTTGCCGTGACCAGCGCGGTTCCGTCGCGCTGGAACTCGTGACAGAATCACAGGCGCATTTTCACGAGACGTCGGCTTCGGGGTTGGTCGACATCGAAAAGAACTGGAGGCACGAATGATTCGTACTGCTGGGTTTGTCGGTGCGCTGGCCCTGGCAGGGGCCGCGGCCCTGCTGTCGGCGGGAACGGCGCAGGCCGCGGTCGGTACGCTGTCGATCAACGGTGAGCTGCACGCGGATCCGGTGGGCTGCTTGAACACCGACGGCACCTTCTACACCACATTCCAGATCACCGTCGTCAACAGCACCGATCGTGCCGTCACGCTGTACTCCGGAAGGGACTGCACCGGTTCCGTGGTCGGCGAGCTGCCCGTGGAGAAGATCGGTTACCTGCCCAAGGGCGGCAGCGTCTCCGTCGGCTGAGCAGCCGATCGTCACGGCGGCCGAGGCGTGCCGCCACCCAGCGCATGAGTTGCCGGGGTGGCGAGAGCGCCTCGGCCGCACATCGCTCGTCGGCGTCGATGCCGCTGGTGGCCTCGCCCCCGACGAGCCGGTCAGCGCGCGCGCGGCCAGTCTCCCGGGCTCGGCACGGTGGACTCCGCGATCACCGGCACCGGCATCGGCGCGGCGGCGGCCGCGCGGCGACGTCCTCGCGGATCCCATGCCATCGCGGTCGCCGCTCCACCCAACAGGACGACCACGATCATCGCCACAACACACCAGACCAACACGGTATCGCCTTCCTGGCAGCACCATCCGTTTGACAGACTGCGTCGGCTTACCAAGGCGGACAGTTGTTTTCGAGTCGCGGACAGTATTCACCGACGCCCCGGCGCGCGCGAGTCCGCGAGGGACGCCGAACTCTTCGCGACGCCGCCCGGAGATCGCGATGGGCGCCCACGCGGACGGCGCACCAGCCCGAACGCCGAATTCTTCGTATGACAGTCGCGCGATCCGGAGACGGGAATCACGGCCGCGACATCGCTGTCCGGTGTGTGGGTGGCGTCTCAGTGCGCAGCTGCTGTCTGTTTGCCCCGTTTCCGTGGGGGTAGCACGGTGAGGGACGGAGGTCACCCACATCGGAAGGGCTGGTTCGGCGATGTCGAATTCCACAGCAGGCGCGACTACGGATCGGCGGTCTCCCCTGCAGGTCGCCGCAACGGCGGTAGGAGTGGTGTTCCTCCTGGTCGGAATCCTCGGTTTCATTCCGGGGATCACCACCGACTACGACGATCTCGACTGGGCAGGGCATCACTCACAGGCCCAATTGCTCGGTCTGTTCAGTGTGTCCGTGCTGCACAACGTGGTTCATCTGGCGTTCGGGCTCGCGGGCGTGCTGGCCGCCCGCACCGCCGCATCGGCGCGCGCGTACCTCGTCGGCGGCGGTGTGGTCTACCTCGTCCTCTGGCTGTACGGACTCGTCGTGGACCAGAACAGCGACGCCAACTTCGTGCCGCTCGACACGGCGGACAACTGGCTGCACTTCGTCTTGGGCGCCGGAATGATCGCGCTGGGAGTGGTCTTGGCGCGACGGCCTGCGACCCAGGCGCCCGGCGCGGGCGGGCAGACCGGAATCCTGGAGTAGCGTGACGCCGCAACTGCCCGCCACCGGAGTCTCCTGCTGCGCGCGGCCGTTCGGCGCGTAGAGGCCGTTCGAGCGCCCGTCCGATCCGACGGCCCACCGTTCTAGTTCTGTGGTCGATGCAACCGCGATCGGCAGGCTTCGGAAGCCGCCGTCGCTCAATGGATCTCGGTACCTTCGATAGCAGCATGCCGCCTGGTAGCCAGCGGCGTGCTCGGTCTGCGCATGAAGTGGTAGTCCGATTTCTGGGCACTGCACATGTTGACATCGACTGCTGTTGACAACATATGATGTCAATTACTTGCTCGGCCTGCGGTTGGATGCGTCCACACCGCGTGAACCGCAGGGTGCAGGCGCTTCCACCACTTCAGCTACGACCGCGGCAAGGGAGTACCGATGAGGGCCAAACCACCCGCGCTGGGATATCTCCGCAAGGACGTCTCGGGTGTGTCCCAGGACTGGGACGAAGCGCAGATGCGGAGTTTGGCGAAGCGTCTCGGCTACGAGCTCTGCAAGACCGTCACCTTCGGCGCCGGTACCGACGCGCCGGTGGAACGCCTGGTCGACGCCGTCCGGGCGTTCGGTGTGGACGCGGTCATCGCACCCGGTCTGCATCACTTCGGCAACGCGGTGCCGGGCGAGCTCGTCGATGTGTGCGACCTGATCACCGTGACGCCCCAGCAGACGTATTCCCGTTCGTCCCTGTCGCGGATCTGGGCATAACGGACCCTCGCTTGCTCGCGGTCGGGGCAGCCGAGAGTTCAAGTGCTGCTCCGCTCTACGTCGTCATGGCGGCACGTGACCGTGGAGGGTTGTCGGCGACACGTCCGCTGAGCGGTGCTAACGAAAAACGCGTCCTTCCGATCACCAACCTACGGGTCGAACCTGATCAGTGAGGAGCTTCGATGAAAAGGTCTGCTGCCGCCGTCGCGCGGCTGGGGGTGGGTGCTGTTTCGGGACTGGCCTGCGTGGCGATTGCCGGAACGGGCCCGGCGCAGGGGGCGCCGCAGGATTGCGTCGTCGAGCGAGAGATCTTCAGCGCCTCGGCGACCTGTCCCGGTGACGGCGTGGCCGACGGCGCCGAATATGTCCTTCGAGTGGAGTGCGTCGGGGTCTACAGCTCAGGACCGTTTCCGCTCTACGCTGTCGGGACCTACATCCAGCTCAGCTACCCGTTCACGCCGAACGGTCAGCGCACGACGACAGGATGCATGAATTGGGGCCCCGGTTTGCTCGGGGTGGTCACCAACGCCTCCGTCGAGAGCTATCACCGCTGAGGTGGTCCGGATACCGAGGGGCCGAATGGCTTCGGCTGGACGGATAGGCTTGCGGCATGTCGGAGACGGTGGCACCCCAAGAGTTTTCGGTCGCGCTCGTGCTGGGCGGGGGTGGGCCGGTCGGCCTCTCATGGTTGGCTGGGCTGGCCATCGGGTTGCGGGACAACGGTGTCGACTTGGCGCTCGCGGACCGCTTCGTGGGCACCTCGGCCGGGGCGGTGGTCGGCGCGGTGCTGGCCGACGGTGGTAACCCGGCGCGTTTGCTGCGTGCGCGGTCGACTTCCGCGCCGGTGCAGGCGAATCCAGCACGGATGGGGGAGATCTTCGCCGTGCTGCGCACTCCTGGGCAGGATCCCGCCGAGGCGCGTCGCCGGGCGGGTGCACTGGCCTTGGCCGCCCAGGTCGGCGATCCGGACGAGCACATCAGGCGCATGGGCGAGCTGGCCGGTGTGGCCCAGTGGCCCGCGCGCGACCTCGTCGTCACCGCGATCGATATCACCACCGGTGAGCTGCGGGCGTGGACCAGGGACGGCGCGGCGTCGTTACCCGAGGCGCTGGCGTCGAGCACCGCGGTGCCGGGTGTCTTCCCGCCGATCCCGATCGACGGGAGCCACTACATCGACGGCGGGCTGCGCTCGCCGGTCAACGCCGACCTGGCCGCAGGCGCGGATGTCGTGGTGATCGCCGAACCCTTGGCACATATGTTCCCGCGCATCCCCAGTGATCGCGAATTGGCTTCGGCCACAGAGATTTCCATCGTTCCCGACTCCGACGCCATCGCCGCGTTCGGGCTCGACGTGTTCGCCCCGGCCGCGCTGGCCCCCGCGCACGCGGCCGGGCTGCGTCAGTCCGCCGAGGCGGCGCAGCGACTGAAGGACGTCTGGCCGAACCACTGATCGATTCGCCCTTCGCTCTCGGTCAAGCGGATATCGCCGAACTGCTCGCGCCCCCTTCGCGTATCCGATGGTGGCCGCTGTCCCGGCTGAGGCCGCATCCGCGTCGGACGTGGTGATGCGGCGTCGACGGCCGAAGCATTCACCACCGACATGGCGGTGCCGGTGTGGTGAAGCGGGACCCACGCGTACCCCTGGCGAGCCACGCTCGATCGGTCGCTTGTCGGCGCCCCACCGAGCACCGGAAAACGACTGACCGGCGATACCCCCGGCGCGGCGCACCGGACGGCATCGCCGGGCCGTCCCAGCGCGGCGGAAGGCAGGGTCAGTCGCCCGGGGGCTCGGTGAAGCGCTGCAGGTACAGCGGCTCGCCCAGCTTCTCCACCAGATCGAGTTCGGTCTCCAGGTAGTCGACGTGCTGCTCCTCGTCTTCGAGGATGTGCTCGAAGATGCGCGCCGAGGTGACGTCGCCGCGCGAGCGCATCAACTCGATGCCCCGCCGGAGCCGTTCCACCGCTTCCAGCTCGATCTGCAAATCGGCCCGCAGTTGCTCCGGCACGCTCTGTCCGATGCGCAGCGGGTTGAGCTTCTGATAGTTCGGCAGCCCTTCGAGGAACAGAATCCGGTCGGTGAGGAGCTCGGCATGTTTCATCTCATCGATGGACTCGTGCCGAGTATGCCGCGCCAGCTTGGTGAAACCCCAGTTCTCCTGCATCTTGGCGTGCAGGAAGTACTGGTTGATCGCCGTGAGTTCGGCCGTCAGTTGCTCGTTGAGCAACGCCACGATGTCCTTGTCGCCGTCCATAGCAGCGATCGTGGCACAAAATGGGCGCAGCGCGGCAGAGACCGCCTGGTGTGTCGCTTCAGGCGGCCGTGGGTTGCGCTCCGGTCGTCGCCCGGGCGCGGCCGAGTACCTCGGCCAATCGCGCCGTGCAACTGCCGCAGCCGGGTTTCCAACCGCAGGCGTTCTTCACCTGGCGGATGCTGTCGGCGCCGGCCGCAACGCAGGTGTGCACGTCACCTTCGGACACCGCGTTACAGATGCAGACGTACATGAAGCCTCACAACCAGGATCACCTTTCCACTGAGGTTAGCCTCGACTAACGAGGTAAGCCTCCCCTAATGTATAGCAGCTTCGTCGGCCGGGGGGAACCCCGACATGCGGCCGTGCGCATTTTCCGGCGCGACGGTGGGGTTGGCTTCCTCGGTGGGCGCAGGTCATCGGCCCCGTTCGACCTGGCCGACCGGGACGTCGCGATCGGCGGCGAACTCCTGGGCCATGCCATGCCATGCACGCGCTCGCTGATGACGTTGCGCGCCGTCTCGGTGCTGCCGCCCGCGCCAAGCTCCACGCGGAGCGAAACGGGTAGTCCACGCCGACCTCGGCCGTATCGGCCACGTCCACCGGCGCGTGGGTTGCGAACCTTCCGGCTTCGCCGCCGGACCCGACTATCGTGTCGATGCGCGGGCCGTTCATCACCGGCCACAACCGGGGCGGCGACCGCGCCCGGCTCGCCGAGGCGTGCCGCTCAGCCGTCGACGCGATGGCCTCGCCGGTGTGGCTATGCGCGGGCTCGGCACTGCCGGTGAAATCGGGAGGCGCCGGTCGGGCGCCGGCACCGCGCTACGGGGATCGACGCGTGGCGTCCGAGGCCCGCGCATCCGGGTTGACCGCGAAGACCGGGAACCTCTCCCCGTGCGGACGCGCGCGGAATCGCACCCGTACCGGCGCCGGACGGGAGGGCAATTCGCCTTGGATCGTCGTATACAACCACGGACCTTCATCGAGTTCGACGATGGCGATCGTGGCACGCTCGGCCCCGGCGTGCGGGTTCGCGGCGCACTGCAGCACTCGCCACGACACGATCGACCCGGCGCCGGAGGACGGCACCCACTCGAGATCCGCGGATCGACAGGACGAACAGGTGTCGAACAGCGGTGCCAGCAGTCGGTCGCAGCACCCGCAGCGGCGAATCATCAGCGTCGCCTCGGTGTGGGCGGCGGAGTAGTCGTCGACGTTTCGGGTGCGCTTCGAGTCGTACTGGCACATGGAAGCCTCGGAGTGGTCGTGCTGACAGGAACCGGCCATGTCAGCTTCCCGTGAACGCAGCCCCCGCGCGACGGCCGATCGGCCGCGGGTATACCTATTTTTCGCGGCCCATGCCCCCGGGCCACCCGCCAGCGCGCCGCTCGACCGGCCGCGCCCAGGGGCCGGAAGGCCGCGACCACGCCGCCGTCCACGAGCAGGTCGGTGCCGGTGAAACCGGCTTCGGGTCCGAGCGGGAATGCCGCCGCGGCGGCGATGTCGTCCGGAGTGCCGGGACGATCCGCCGCGGACATCCCACCACGGCCCGCATACCGTCCCCGGCCTGGCCTGCCGATTCCTGCCGGCCCATCGGAGTCGCGATGACGCCGGGACTGATCGAATTGACCCGGGCGCCGCACGCGTCCACACGCCGGCGGCGCTTGCACCCGCATGGCGGGGTGCCGACATAGCCGTCGTCCACGCCGAATGCCTCGGCGTCGAACCGGCGGCGGATACGTGCCCGCAGTTCGGGAAGATCGCGCCTGTGACCTTTGCTACAGATTCGCCACATACCGGACAGTCATGTCCGGTCATACTACTGTCCCGTAGCGGCCGTGGTCGGCCGCGCGGGCCCGGCTCGCGTCTGATTTTCGAGGGTGTGTGATGTCAGCAATTACGCGCCGGTCACTGTTGACCGGGGCTGCCGCGGCGGGTGGCCTCCTGGTCGCCGCGCGCTACGCGAACACGACGAGTCCGATCGCCGCGCGGGTGAACAGCGTTCCGTTCACCCGGGAGGAGCATCGGGTGGTCGTCATCGGATCGGGGTTCGGCGGCGGTGTCACCGCCCTGCGCCTGGCCGAGGCCGGAGTCCGGGTGCTGGTGCTGGAACGGGGCCTGCGCTGGCCGACCGGTCCGAACGCCGACACCTTCCCGCGCGCCTCGGCGCTGGACAAGCGGGTGCTCTGGTACAAGTCCAGTCCGGTGCTGTTCGGTAAGCCATTGGTCTTCGAGCCGTTCACCGGACTGGTGGAAGCGGTGCCCGGAGCCAATATGACCGCGCTGTGCGCGGCGGGAGTGGGCGGTGGATCGCTGGTCTATCAAGGAATGTCCTTGCAACCGGCGCAGGCGGTGTTCGACACCCATTTCCCCGAGGCGCTCGACTGGGCGGCCATGGATCGCGTGCACTACCCGCGGGTCGCGCGCATGCTCGGTTTGGCGGTGGCCCCGGACGAGCTGATCGCCAGCCCCAGCTACGCGGCGTCGCGGGTCTTCGCCGACCATGTGCGGCGCGCCGGGCTCCCGTTGTCGAAGATCCCGATGCCCATCGACTGGAATTACGCACTCGCCGAACTACGCGGGGAGATGAAGCCGTCCTACACCAACGGTGACGGCGCCATGGGGGTGAACAACGGCGGCAAACACTCGGTAGACGTCACCTATATCGCCGCCGCCGAGGCGACCGGCCTGGTGACGGTCGAGTCGCTGCACCAGGTCACCGACGTCGAGCGCGCCGCAGACGGCCGCTGGATCGTCCACGTCGAGCGCCTCGACCCCAGCGGCGCCGTGCTGGAGAACAAGATCATCACCACCGGCGCACTGGTGATGGCGGCCGGAAGCCTCAACACGACGAGGCTGCTGATGCGTGCCTCGGCCAAAGGGCTCGTCCCCGACATGCCCGACGGCCTCGGGCAAGGCTGGGGCACCAACGCCGACCGCATCTATCTGTGGACCGATCCCACAGCGAGTTTCGGTGCGGCGCAGGGCGGTCCGGTCGTCTACGGAAGCAAGAACTGGGACGATCCACACGCCGCCCACACCGTCATCCAGGCGTCCATCCCGCCGATGGGCGCCGACGCCGACAGCACCATGATGGTCGGGTACGGCGTCAGCGACAGTCGTGGCCATTTCGTCTACGACGCGGCCCGCGACGACGCCGTTCTGCAGTGGCCGCAGGACGGTGACAGCTACATCCAGGACAACCACATCGGCCCCGCCGCGCACCGGATCGCCGGTCCGGCAAGCATTCTCACCGACACCAACCTGCTGTTCCCGTCGACGTGGCATCCCTTGGGTGGCGCGAGTATGGGGGCCGTCTGTGACCTGGACGGCCGGGTGCACGGTCAGCGCGGCTTGTACGTGCTCGACGGGGCGCTCATGCCCGGGAACACCGCTGCCTGCAACCCGTCGATGACCATTGCGGCGGTGGCCGAGCGAGCCCTGGACAACTTGGTCGCCCAGGACGTCGGCAGGATCATCTGACCGGCTCCCAGCCGGGCCGGTCACCGTGGTCGAGCGTCGCGAAGCAGTGGACGCACGGCCGTCGCTTCGGGGCCGCGCTTGCGCATGGCAGCCGTGAACAGGACGGGCTGGCCCGCGTACAACGATTTGTAGCCGGTCATCTCGATGCTGGTGTACTCGACGAACACCTGCACGGGATCGTCCGCGGGCTGGAGAAAGCCGAAACCCTTCTCGATGTTGAACCAGACCACCGTGCCGCGCCGCCAGAAGTCCGCCGCGGCATGGTGGTGGGGTCGGCTCGTCATGAAGGATCGGTCCCGGTCAGGCGGCGTCGCGGTGCATCGGATCGGCGTGCATGATTCGCTGCCACCAGGCGTCCAATGGGCTGGGGTCGGGCCAGACGACCGCCGCTTCGGGCGCAGCTGCGGACTCGGTCGGTGCGTGCAGCGGGTCGGGCAGATCGGTGCATGCCATGAGCGAACTCTCCATCAGGTGGTCCTCCGCAAGGATACCGCTGGGTGGTAACGCCTTTCGCGTTCCGGCCAGGGGCGGGCCCGCGCATACGGGCCCGCCCGGAGCGGGGGATACGACACGTGTTGTCAATCGGTTCCGGCGTCACTGACTGCGACATCACCTCGCTTTCGGGTCGGCCGTGCCTTTCGCGTTCGCTGCGGCGATCTCAGGCGTCGATCACCTTGTGGCCGTTGCCGCGACCGATCTCGATCTTGCGCGGCTTGGCCTTCTCCGCGACCGGAATCGTCAGGCGAAGGACGCCGTCGGTGTAATCGGCCCGAATATTGTCCGTGTCGAGGTTCTCGCCGAGGAACAGTTGACGGCTGAACACGCCGCGGGGTCGTTCCGCGGCGATCATCTCGCGGCCCGAGTCGAGTTCCGGGCGACGCGCGCGCACCGTCACCACGTTGCGCTCGATGTCCAGGTCCAGGGACTCGGGGTCGATACCGGGCAGGTCGAATTCGACAACGAACTCCTCACCCGCGCGCCAGGCATCCATCGGCATCACCGCGGGATGTGCCTTCGTGCCGAACACCTGCTGCGTCAGACGGTCCAGATCGCGGAACGGATCGGTGCGCATCAGCATGGTCGCCACCTCCAACTCACTCCATTCTCCGTAGTAGGGGCCAGATAACCTCTGTCATCTGGCATAGATTTTTTATAGCATCGAGAGAAGTTGAGCGCAAGGCGCTAAACTAGGAAATCTATTGGGCAACGAGAAGTGAGGATGGATGGCGCAGGAGAGGGCCGACTCCGGGCACCTGCCCGATCCCGGTCAGGCGGTGTACGGGATCTCGGTCGCCGCAGGGCTGGCCGGCATCGGCGTGCAGACGCTCAGACTCTACGAGCGTCACGGGTTGCTGACTCCCGCGCGCAGCGACGGGGGCACCCGCCGCTACAGCGGCAACGACCTCGCCCGGCTGCGGCGGATCACCGACCTGGTCGCCACGGGCGTCAACCTGGCGGGCATCCGCCGCATTCTCGATCTGGAGGATGCGAATGCCGACCTGCACGCGGACAACGATCGGCTGTACGCGGACAACGACCGGCTCCAAGCTGACAACGTCCGCTTGCGCGATGCGCAGGACGACTCATCCGGCCCCGGCGTAGGCGCGTGACCTATCCCGTGAAGCGCGTGCGCAGATCGACCACCGTACCGGAATCGCCGGTGGTCACCGTGACGTCGGGAATCAGCGCGCGGATCAGCGGCATGCCGCGTCCGCGCAGCGAATCGGCCTGCGGGTCGGGTTGTTTCCAGCGACCGCTGTCGGCAATGGTCACCCGGAGCTCGTCGCCGTCGATCGACGCGCGCAAGCGAACCACGCCGCCATCGCCGTGATGGCCGTGCTCGACGGCGTTGGTGCACGCTTCGCCCACGGCCAGCAGCACGTCATAGGCGGGCGCCGCCGCCATGCCGCACTCGGCGAGCCATTCCTGGAGGGTGTGGCGGACGCTGGCCAATTGCACCGCTTCCGCGGGGAAATCCAGCTCCAGCGGCGTCATGGCGTGGGGTAGCGGGACCCGCTCGCCCGCGCTCACGACCGCGCACCAGCCGCCGGGAGCAGAGTGCGTCTGTCGTTGCCCGGTCTTCCCGTCGTCGTGCCGTGCCAGGGGCGTCGATGCGCCGTCACCTCGTTACCTCCCTGTCGGGGATCGGTGCGCTGTACCCGCGCCATGCCGAGCGCGTGGACCATCATCGGGCTCGGCTGCCGTGTTCGCCGCGCGTGTGCTCCCCGAGGCTATACCCAGTTGATCATTGCCCATTCGTCGCATCGTTCCGTCCGTGAGAACCAGGCCATCCGTGACATCCGGAAAGCGATGTGCCCCAGCGCACTGCCCCGGGGACGCCTCACAGACTCTGGCGCGGCAGGCGGACGACCTGGACGAAGAAGTCATCGATCTGCTTGATGGCCGCGACGAACTGGTCCAGGTCTACCGGCTTGGTGACGTACGCGTTCGCGTGCAGCCGGTAGCTGCGCAGAATGTCCTCTTCGGCCGCCGAGGTGGTCAGCACGACCACCGGAATGTGCGACAGATCGGGGTCGGCTTTTATCTTCTCCAGCACTTGCCTGCCGTCGTATTTGGGCAGATTGAGGTCGAGCAGGATCAGATCCGGCCGGGGCGCGTCCGGGTGCCTGCCTTGGCGGTAGAGGAACTCGAGTGCCTCCTCGCCATCCCGGGCGACGTGCAGGGTATTTCCGATCTTGTTGTCCTCGAAGGCCTCACGCGTCATCAGCTCGTCGCCGGGGTCGTCTTCCACGAGCAGGATGTCGATGGGCTGGCTGGGGGTGGTCACGCGGGGGCTCCTTCATGGACGGGGACGTCGGCGGTAACGGCGGTGCTGTCGGCTTCGGCGGCGCGCAGGGTGAAGTAGAAGCGGGCGCCCGCCGTGTAATCGGTGTCGATCCAGATCCGGCCGCCGTGGTACTCCACGATCTTCTTGCAGACGGCCAGCCCGATGCCGGTCCCGCTGTACTCCTCACGATTGTGCAGCCGCTGGAAGATGACGAACACCTTCTCGGCGAATTCGGGCGCGATCCCGATGCCGTTGTCGGAGACCGACAGCAACCAGCCGCTGCCGTCCTCGGCCGATTCGCAAGTGATCTCGATCTCGGGTGCGCGGTCGGGCTCACGGAACTTGATGGCGTTGGCGATCAGGTTCTGCCACAGCATCGTCAGCAGTGTCGGATCGCCGACGATCTCGGGCAACTCGTCCGGGCGCCGGATGCAGGTGGCGGTATCCTCGATCACCGCGGAGAGGTTGGTCAGCGCCTTGTCGAGGGATTGGCCGAGGCCGGTCGGTTCGGTGCGGTCGGTGATCCGGCCCACGCGGGAGAAGGTGAGCAGGTCGTTGATGAGCACCTGCATCCGCTTGGCGCCGTCGACTGCGAAGTCGATGTACTGCTTGCCGCGCTCGTCGAGCTTGTCGCCGTAGCGTTTCTCCAGCAGCTGGCAGAACGACGCCACCTTCCGCAGCGGCTCCTGCAGGTCGTGCGAGGCGACGTAGGCGAACTGCTCCAGCTCCGCGTTGGACCGGCGCAGTTCTACCGCCTGCAGGTCGAGATCGGTTTTCTGCTCGGCGAGGGCGGCTTCTTGGGCCCGCGAGGATTCCAGCTCGGCGACGATGCGCCTGCGCATGCTCTCCACCGCGTTGGCCACCGTCGCCAGGTCGGCCGGGCCGTGGGCGTCGATGTGGTGATCGAAGTCGCCGCCCGCCACCCGCAGCGACGCGTCGGTCAGGGAGCCGAGGGGTCGGACGATCAAGCGCCGGATCAACACGGTCAGCAGCACGCCGGTCAGCAGGAACGCTATAACCATTCCGGCCAGCACCGCGTCCCGGACCGCGCGGGTGTGGGCGAGCTCGTCTTCGTCGTCCGCGATGGCCGCCGCGAGACTGTTGTTCTGGGCGTCGAAGCGCGTGCGCAGCTCGTCGAACAGCGGCTTACCGCGTGAGGGGGTCGAGGGATCGATGCCGCGGGTCGACCCGGAGGCCAACGCCGCCACCAGCGGCTCGGCGTATTCGGTGCGCCACCGCTGCGCCGATTGCTCGACCGCGTCGAGCTCGTCGAGCAGCGGCTGCCGGTCGGCCAGCAGCTCCCGCAGCCGGGCCACCGACTGCGCTTCGTCGCGGATGCCGTCCTGGTAGGGCTGCAGGAACTGCCGGTCGGCGGTGATGCCGTAGCCGCGCAGCCCGGTCTCCTGATCCACCAGGGCATTCTGCAAGCGATAGGCCTCGGTCGCCGCCGGCAGCGTTTTGTCCAGCAGCCGATCGGTCACCCGGTTGGTCTGCGCGATCACCTGCGCCCCCGCCACCGTGCCGATGATCACCACCAGCACCATCGCGGCCAGCACCAGCTGGAACCAAGCCTGGGCGGTCAGCCGCGCGCTCACCGGCGGCCGCACGGTCTCCGTCGTCATCGGTTCTGGTCCTGTCCTCGCCCATCGTCGTTCCATCCCAGATACAGGATGGCGACGTCGTCGTCCAATCCGCCGGACGCCCCCGCCAGCGCCTCGACGCGGCCGATCAGTTCGTCCACGAACCAGTCGGGATCCGGGGCGTGCACCGCGCGGGCCACTTCCATGAGACCTTGCTCCCCGAGCCGTTCGTGATCCGTCCCGACTCGTCCCTCGAAGAGGCCGTCGGTGAACACCATCAACCCGGAGCCCAGCGGCAGGTCCAGCTCCTGGAGGGGCCACTCGGCTCGACCGGGCAGGAAGCCGAGGGCGGGCCCGCCGGGCACCTCGACCCAGTCCAGTCCGGACGCCGAGCGCAGCAGCATTCCCGGGTGCCCGGCCCGCAGCACCCGAGCCCGGCGCCGGCCCGGATGCAACATCAGGCTGGTCACCGTCGCGAAGGTCTGTTTGCCGGTCCGTTCCGCGAGCAGAACCTGTTCCAGCAGCCGCAGTTGCCGCGCACCGGTCACCCCGCTCAGGACCAGGGTGCGCCAGGCCAGGCGCAACGCCACGCCGGTCGCCGCCTCGTCGGGGCCATGCCCGGAGACGTCGCCGATGACCGCGTGCACCGTGCCGTCCGCGTCCTGCACCACGTCGTAGAAATCGCCCCCGAGTAGCGCGTGCGCCCGCCCGGGACGGTAGCGTGCCACCACGTCGACGACCCGCTTGCCGCGCAGCAGCGGCGTGGGCAGCAAGCCGCGTTCCAGGCGCGCGTTCTCCTGTGCGCGCATATTGATCGCCTGCAAAGCCGCGCTGGTGCGCTCGGCCTGCTTGCGCTGGATCGCGTAGCGCACGGCGCGCCCGAACAGCTCCGGCTCCACCCGGCCTTTGACGAGATAGTCCTGGGCTCCCGCCGCGACCGCAGCCAAACCGGTCTGCTCCTGATCGAGCCCGGTCATCACCACGATCGCGACCTGGTCGGTGTGCCGGCGGATGCGTTCCACCGCCTCGAGCCCTTGGGCGTCGGGCAGATGCAGGTCCAGCAGCACACAGTCCGGTTCGGCGGTGGCCAAGTGCTCGGCGGCCTCGGCCAGCGATCGGACCCAGTGCAGTTGCAGGCCCGGCGCGCCGTCCACGACCAATTCCTCGACCAGCAGGGCGTCCCCCGGATCGTCCTCGATCAGGAGCACCGAAGGTTGCTGCCACGGCCACTCCGCGCCCACGATCACCTCGGGATCGTCGTCTGTCCCGTCACGCCGCACGGACACCACCGGTCGCGGGTCCTCTTGTGGCAGAACGAATGACAGCACCATTGCCGTCGTCGGCAAACACCGACAACCCGGCCTCCGATCACCATGGGGCGGCACCAGCGCACGCCGACTGTCTCAGCGGCCGTTTGCTGGACCGAGAGGCAGTCAAGATCGTATCCGATTCTCCATAGGACCGAGACATGGCGCCGTCGACTTGCGCGGAGGCAGCGACAGCCGGGGAGGGAGCAGAAATCAGACCGTTGTGCCCGTCAGTTCCGCGGCGCCCCGCTCATCCCGGATTACGCCATGGCGGCGCGGGGAGCGAAGTTCCGCCAAGCTGCGGGCGACGACCGTGGCATGGACCGCGATGACGGCAAGGGAAGCCGAGCCGATCACAGCAAGAAGCACAACCACGACAGATACCGGTCCTTTCGGGTGCGAGCGGGCCGGTTGCCCACTCGATCGGGTGCCGAGTTCGCGTCCGCCGGTCCCGGCGGGCGCGCGCTCCGCCTCCAACGTGCCCCGGCTGTCCCGGACCAAACTCTTCGGTTGCGGCGGCGCGAACGGCTCGTGCGATCACGCGAGGGCGACCTCGGCCGTCGCGCGGCCGAAGATCTTGCGTCCGTCGTGCTCGGCGGTGATCGCGACGGTGGCGGTGCGCGTCTGCTCGTCCAGGTGCTTCACCCGGCCCGAGAACTCGATCCGGCCGCCGGTCACGCCGACGTGGACGGGATTGGTCAGACGCACGTTGTAGGAGCGCAAGGCAGTGGGATCGCCGAGCCACGAGGTGAGCAAGTCCACACTTAGCCCGATGGTGAACAGGCCCTGCGCGACAACGGTGTCCAACCCCAATCGCGCCGCTGCCTCGGTGCTCCAGTGGATGGGGTTCGGATCTCCCGCGACTCCGGCGTAATTGACCAGATCGCCGCGGCTGACCGTGAGCGCGTGCGGCGGAAGCTCCGCTCCGAGACGCACGGTGTCGAACCGTCGCCGTGCTTCCGGGCTCGCCGGTATGGCGGGTGTCTCGAATGCGTGTTCTCCGCCGTTCCCCACGTAGCGCGGATGCGCGGCGCGGCGCTGCTTGCGCGCCTCCGGGCGTGCGCCGTGCATCACGACCGCGTCGAACCACGTGGGCAGAGCCTCGTCGGCCCGCCCGACCAAACTGGTCCGAGAGGTGACGACCGGCCGGTCGTCCTGGTCCACGATGGTCTGGCGCAGGCCGATGAGGTCGCCACCGAACGCGTGCCGGAACGAGTCCAGGCACATTTCGAAGCTGATCCGGTCGCCGGCCAGCAGCGGGCGGTGGAATTCGATCATCTGATCGGTCTGGATGGTCCGGCTCAGGTCGTAGCCGGGCAAGATCGTGTCGAACACCTCCGCGTAGGCGAGATAGCCGGGCACCGCGCCGAAGGTCGGGGGAGCGAGCAGGCTGCCGTAGCCGAGATCGGCCGCGGCGCCCTCCGACCAGTGCGCAGGGTGGTGATTGCGGACCGCGCGGGTGTACTCCCGGATCTTCTCGCGGGCGACCTCGTAGTAGTCGCTGCTGCGATACCGGCGCCCGACCATCGAGGCGGGAACCGCGGTATCGGTCATGTCGTTCGCACTGGATATGGCAGGGATTCTGGACATCGCGGGGGAATCTACCCAACGAGAGCCGGAATTCCGGTCAGCCCGCATCGCACGCCGTTTCGCGGCCGCCGACCAACGCGGACCGCGCGGCGTCGAGCGCCGATCGTGGCGGTTCAGCAGAGATTCCGCTCGGCGGCCACCACCACGGCCGCGGCCTCGTCCACCGGCTGGTGCGCGCTCACCTGAACCACGACGTCCGCTTCGGATGTTCCGGCGGCCAGCTCCCGGCATACCGCGTACCCCAGGTCCAGCAGCGCCGCGGCCACGCCCTCACCCGCGGTCCGTACTCCGAGCCGCTGTAGGTCGGCGAGGTAGCCGCGCGCCGCGCCGCGCGGCGCGTGCGCCCGCGCTTCGGACACTATGAACACCGCCGTGACGGCGGAGAGGGATAACGCACAGACGACCAGCACCCCGCACAGCGCGAGCTTCATTTCGTTTCCCATCGAAAGAATATGGCGTCGGACGTAATTCGGCATGCGACAGCCGACGCAGCCTAGCGGTCCCTCCGAGGCCGTACCAAAGAGCCGCTGTCCTGGTCGTCGGCGCACCGGTTCTCCGCCGGATGCGGCGGTCGAACCGGCTCCCCTGTTCCGCCCGGCAGGAGTTTGAGCGGTGGACCCCGGGGAAGCCGATCGACAGGACCGACGGGATGGGCGTCGACATTCGGTTCGTTGTGACCGCGTTCCTCTGCGGGCCGGTCGGGGTCGGCCGATGGTCGACGGTCGTCACGCCTGCGCCGCTCGTCGAGCGCGCGGCAACGCGCCGCACGCCATGTCGCAGTCGTCGCTCGTCCCGGCGGTGTCGTCGCAGGCCTTCGCCCGCGGCTCGGAGGAGAGGAGAGAGATGTCGGTTCGCAACCACACCACCGACGACGCCGGGATCCCGGTTCCCAGCGACGAGCATTCGCTGACCGTCGGACCCGATGGGCCGATCCTGCTCCAGGATTGGTATCTGATCGAGAAGATGGCGGCGTTCAACCGGGAACGCGTGCCCGAACGCCAGCCGCACGCGAAGGGCGGCGGCGCGTTCGGTGTCTTCGAGGTCACCCATGACGTGAGCGCCTACACCATGGCCGACGTGTTCCAACCGGGGAAGAAGACGGAGATGCTGGCCCGTTTCTCCACCGTCGCCGGAGAGCGCGGCAGCCCCGACACGTGGCGGGATCCGCGCGGGTTCGCCCTGAAGTTCTACACCGAGCAGGGCAACTTCGACATGGTCGCGAACAACACCCCGATCTTCTTCGTCCGCGACCCGATGAAATTCCAGGACTTCATCCGCTCCCAGAAGCGCCGCGCCGACAACAATCTGCGCGACCACGACATGCAATGGGATTTCTGGACGTTGTCACCCGAGTCCGCGCACCAGGTGACCTGGTTGATGGGCGACCGCGGCATTCCGCGCACCTGGCGGCACATGAACGGCTACTCCAGCCACACCTATATGTGGGTGAACGCCTCCGGGAAACGGTTCTGGGTCAAGTACCACTTCAAGACCGATCAAGGCATCGAGTTCTTCACCCAGGACGAAGGCGATCAGATGGCGGCGATGGACACCGACTATCACACCCGTGATCTGTGGGAGTCCATCGAAGGCGGCAATTTCCCGAGCTGGACGCTGAAGATGCAGATCATGCCGTTCGAGGAGGCGAAGACCTACCGGTTCAATCCCTTCGATCTCACCAAGGTGTGGCCGCACGGCGACTACCCGCTGATCGACGTCGGCAAGATGACGCTCGACCGCAACCCGGCGGATTATCACACCGAGATCGAACAGGCGGCATTCGAACCGAGCAATTCGGTGCCCGGCACCGGGCCCAGCCCGGACAAGATGCTGATGGCGCGCTGGTTCTCCTACCCCGACGCGCACCGGTACCGCATCGGCGCGAATTACAAAGAAGTGCCGGTCAATACGCCGCATGCCACCACCGTCCGGTCCTACAGCAAGGACGGCGCACTGCGTCACCACAACCCGGGCGATCCGGTCTACGTGCCGAACTCGAAAGGCGGCCCGCATGCCGATCCCGCCGCCGCGGGGCCGCCCGCGACCTGGCACTCCGACGGCGAACTCGTGCGCTCGGCCTACACCCTGCACCGGGACGACGATGATTGGGGTCAAGCGGGAACCTTGGTCCGCGACGTGCTCGACGACGCGGCGCGCCAGCGCCTCGTGGACAACATCGTCGGACACCTGCTGAACGGCGTCTCCGCGCCGGTGCTCGACCGGGCGTTCGAGTACTGGCGCAACATCGACAAGCATCTCGGCGACCGGGTCGAGGCCGGAGTGCGTGCGAAGCAGGACGAACGCGACCCGAAAGCTGCGGGCCAGGCAAATCCGGCGCGCTCGTCGGCACAGGTCAAAGCCTGACCGAAAGCGCTGAGCGGCCGGTGACGCCGGCCGCCTCGGCGCGCCTCTCGGTGGTTATCGTTTTGTTATATGGCCGTCGTGTGTCCCGCGCGGGCTGTTCGATCGAGTGCGGAAGCATGGCTTCGATCCAGCGGACCGCAAGCCCCGTGGGTTTTCGAATCAATTCGAGGTTCGGTGACGCCCGATGCCGACGGTATGGTCGTACCGGGCCGGCCGACGCAGATCGGAGGACCGGATCGTGACTTCGGAGACCGATATTCGACTTGATCGACAGTCGCGACGTAAGTCCTGGCCGGCCGTGACATCTGGCGTTGTCGCCGTCGCCGCAGCGGTGTTCGCCCTCGCACCGGCGTCAGCGCAATCCGCCCCCTGCAGCGCACCGGATGTCCCGGTGGAAGTCCCTATTCCCGGTGGCTTCCCGGGTTTCCCCGAGATTCTGCGATTCGTTCCGCCCGCGCCTCCGGTCCCGCAGATGCCACTCGGCAGAGCGGTGCCGCCCCGCGGGATTTCGTCGGATCGGATGGCATAGGGACGAATTCTGCCTGGACGACGCCGCAGGCGCGTGCGCTCAACTCGGCTCCATGCGCCCGTGTCGAGTTGCCGACGCCCTCGAGATCACGTCCCGTATCGCCGCCATGGGGGCCGGGGTGCGGCGCGGCGCGCGGGCTTTGCGCTTGGGCAGAGCGCGGATCACCATCCCGATCCCGCATCCGACCACGATCGCGAACGCGGCCCATTCCGAACCCGAGACGACCGTGACGGGGCCCCAATCGTGGAGACGATGCGGCGAGACCATCGTCCAGTCGAACGATTCGGTCCGGATGGGTGCCACCGTCGAGGGCCGCCACAGGATGGCGATGGCCAGAATGCTGCCCGCCGTTCTGGGCCGGAGGTAGGCCGCGCAGTAACCCGAGACGACGGCCAGCGCGGCTGTGGGGAGTGTACGCGCATTACCTGGTGGAACCAGGGCGGCGAACAGGGCGACCGCCGTGAGCAACCCGGCCCCGGCCAGCGGATTCGACAGCCGGATTCCGCCCAGGTATCCCAGCAGGATCAAGCCCAGCAGCAGCGGCACGCTCCACGAAGGTCGCGGCCCGTTGCCCACCGCGCTGCCGGTGGCGCTGAGCGCGACCGCCAGAAAGACCATGACACCGTCCCGGCGTGGGAGCAGCCACGCCGCGACGGCCGTGGCCAGCAGGGTGCACAGTGCCGTCACGATGAGCCCGATGCTGCCGTCGCCGTGACGGAAGCGCCACTCCGCGACGGCCAGTTCGGTCATCACGAGCACGATCGCCGCTATGACCGGGCTCAGCGGCAATTCGGGATAGATCGGCTCCGGCGTCAACCGCTGCCGGGTGAGCACCTGACACGCCAGGATCAGGACGGCTACCGCGGCGAGCAGCCACAGCGGCTGCGATTCGAACACCGACCACACCTGCGGTTCGGACGTCGCCCGGTGCGGGTTGCCCAGCAGTCCCGACGCCTGCGAGAGCGTGATGACCACGAAACACCCGACACCGCCCAGAACGAATCCCATCCCGGGTGCGCTGCGGCCGAGCACCGCCACGCCCGTCGCGCCGAGCAGGATCCCGCTGCCGATCGCGTCGAGGTAGGCGGTTGTCGTGAGGATGTCGGGCGAGGCGCTGTTCGTCTCGGCGGTGTGCGTGATCAACAGCAGGAGGGTCGCGCCGAGCGCGATCCACCACGCGGTGCGCGCTCGGGCCAGGCTGACCGCGACCACCGCGGTGACCGCCGCGACCAGCACACCGATCGCCGCCTCACGCGGCACGCTGAGCACCAGCCGATTGACCTGATAGGGCGTGCAATGGCAGCTGCGGCCGAAGCTGAGCGGCACGACCAGCAGCAACCCGGCCACCGCGGTAGCCAGGAAGGCCGTGACGCTTTCGAGCATCTCACTCCGCCGCACCACTCCACAGACGTACCCAGCGGGGCGGAACCGAACATCACCCCGCGGCCTTCCCTGAAACTGGTATCAGCAGCACCTGGATACCTCTGGCACGGTACGGGAAGATCTCAGGATGACCGATGTTGTCGACGTTCAGGCGGTCCGCAAAGCCCGGCGTGCCGAGCTGGGAGCCTTCCTGAAGTCCCGGCGCGCCCGCATCGCGCCCGAAGACGTGGGCCTACCGCCGGGCCCACGCAGACGTACCCCGGGCTTGCGCCGGGAAGAGGTCGCTCAGCTGGCCGGGATCGGGATCACCTGGTACACGTGGCTCGAGCAGGGCCGCAGCATCAATGTGAGCGTTCAGGTGTTGAATGCGGTGGCGCGGGTGTTGTCGTTGGATGCGGCGGAGAAGGCGCATTTGTATCGGTTGGCGGATGTGCCGACGGTGCCTTCGGTGGATGTGGGGTCGGTGTTGCCGGAGGAGTTGCAGGTGATTTTGGATCATTTGGAGCCGTTGCCGGGGGTCGTGTTGAGTGCGAGGTATGACGTGTTGGCGTTCAATTCGTCGTATGAGGCTTTGTGTCCGGGGTTTTTGGCGGGGGAGCGGAATGTGGCACGTCGGGTGTTTCTGACCCCGGAGTGCTGCAACGCCTATCGGCATAATTGGGATGATATGCGGCGGATGGTGGGCTATTTGCGTGGCGCGTATGCCAAGAATTTGGGTGATCCGCAGTGGGAAGGTTTCATCGCGGAGTTGTGTTCGGAGAGTGAGAGTTTCGCGTCGTTGTGGGCGTTGAATGATGTGGCGGTGCCTGCGAGTAGGACGAAGTCGGTGCGGAATTTGGCGGTGGGGGAGTTGGAGATGTTCTTGACGAGTATGTCGTTGCCGTCGGTGCCGCATGCGTGGATGCAGGTGTATACGCCGACCGATGAGGTGGCGTGGGGGAAGTTGCGGGAGTTGTTGGCGATGAGTCCGGAGGAGCGGGGGCGTCCGTGGGCGGAGCATCGGGAGCAGTATCACGCTGCGGCAGGCTGAGTAGCAGGCTCGTGGAGCCCGCTCGAGCCGGAGCCTGCCAGCCCTGAACATCCTGACGAGTCCGAGGTATGGTGTGGCGGGAGAGATCGGTCGGGAACGAGGTGTTCGATCGATTGCCGGTAGCGACGTCGGGTGAGCGTGGTGTTGGCCGACGGCGTGGAATCGCTGCGGGTTCATGGGTCTTCGGCGTATCTGCCCCTGTGCAGGCGGCCACCACGGCCGATCGAGACCAACCCCCGCTTGCCGGGACCCAGAAACCGCAGCAGACCGGTGGGCGAGATCGTCCCGCCCCCACTGAGGACGACCGGATCCGGCCGCGGCGTGCCGCGCGGCGCGACCGGCGCGATATTACTCGATCTCCTTGCCGACCCAGTGCGACTGCGCGGCCTGCGGAGAAGCCAGGAGCACGAAGTATCGGGAGCGACGCAGCGCATCCTCGATCTCGGCGGTCAGATCGTGCGCGGCGGAGAGGTCGGTACGGTCGCGGAATACCCGCAGAGCGCGGGGCCGGCTCCATGGTTTGGCCAGGCGTGCCAGGCCTTTTTTCAGTGCCGGAGCGATACCGTCATCCGCTGTGCGAGCGTAGGACAGAAAGACGTCTATGTCGGCGTTCATCCTCTAGCCCCCGGCGCCGGGGCAAACAGGCGCCATATACGCGGTACACAGCTGGTCGATCAGCAACGGAACCGTGATCGGGATCTCGATGGCGCGCCGCGCAGTCAGCTCGTCCTCTCGATACAGCAGGATGGTGATGAAACCATCCGATTCGTACAGTGCGATTCGTTGCGGATGCATGGTGGTGTCGACCGATTGGCGACTGGTCATGAGGCGGCGGCCGGTCGCGATGTCGTAGATCTCGAATGTCGAATCCTGGGCCACCACCACCGCGAGTGTGCCGTTATCGGCCAGGGCGAGGCCGACGATACGTTGCACCGTCACGGGAATCGTCGTTTGCTCTTCCCAGCCGCCGGAGGCGGATCGATAGATGCGTAGCAGCCCCTCGCCTTCGGCCATCCCCGCGATGAGCGAGTCCGACATCGAGACGCGCGCGCCCGGTCTGCTGATCTCCGCGGGCGCGGACATGGTACGGATGTCGGAGGAATCGCCGTCCCATTCGGTGATCTGCAGCCGTCCTGCGTCGTCGCGCCAAAGAATCCGGCCGCGGTCGCCGTCGATGCCGTAATCGACGACTCGGTCGGGCGGGATCGCGTCCACGAGTTTGCCGCTGTGGCAGTCGATCGTGCCACGCGGCCCCGCGGCTACCAGCAGCGCCTGTCGGGCCGACCTCTTGGACGTCTGGAAACCCGGAGCGGGAACGTACTTCGCAGGCCGCACGGCGCAGAAGTTGTCGGCGTCGCCGATCTTCCCGATTTCGGTGACCAGGACGGCGCGGGTTTCCGGCCCGAGGAAATCGGCGAGAATCTCCTTCCCCTCGGGGTGAACGGCGAGCACCTCGCCCACCTTCTCGTCGCGCCAGCTCTGCACCTTGCCGTTGGGCAGCACGATCCGCACATGGTCGTATCCCTTGATCACCCGGAGCACGCCCAGCGCGGTCGTCGTCTCCGGCAAAGGCATCTGCCGCATACCCCAGGGTTGATTGGAGGCGCCTTTGGTCGAAAGCACTTCGATCGGCAACTCGGCCTGGGCGATCGCGACCTTCGACTCGTCTGCGCTCAGCGCCAGCCCGTCGTATGCCGAGCTTTCCCGGAGAACGGCCTTTCCGGCTGCCCCATCGCCGCGGGCGAAGAATCGGAGCCCCTCGTCGACGGAGACGACACCGCAGTCCGGACCGGAGGTGGCAAAGCCGTTGAACCTGCGTGCGAGGCGGTCGGCGTCCACGGCCCAGACGGCCGTGGATCGGGTGCCGCCGGTGAGATACACCTGTTCACCGTTCGCGCAGGCCCCGAGGACGACGTCTTCCCCGGCTCGGCCCGCGCTCTGGGCCCACCCTGAGGGCAGCGCACGCCAGGTCTCGCGAGGCATATCGTTGGCCAGCGGCGGGTGCGCCGCTTCGCCGGGTGGCCAGACGATAGAGGCGCCATCCCGGAATACGACGACGAAACCGTTTCTGACAGGTCGGATCCGTGTCATGTGGAAGAACCGCTCCTCGCGCGCCCGGCTCTCGATGCGAACCGATCCGGGGGTGCCGGACATCGACACCGTGCCGTCCGCGGCTACTTCGGCGAGTTCACCGGTGAGTCCGGTCAGCGTCAGCCTGGGGGCGGAGTCGACGGCCTCCGGGCCCGCCGTGACTTCGGTGAGCGCGTATCCGTCCCGGTCCGGACGCCCGAGGAGCCAGCGCCGATCGTCTGCGCGGACGGCGAAGCCGCCCGAGTTGTCCAGCACATCGACCGTGCGCACCGGCTGATCACCGAGCCGATGCACACCGTCGGCGCGCACCACGGCGATGCCGCCCGCACCGGCGACGACGGCCGCCGGTTCTTCGTGCCGCACGGCGGCGCTCGACATGCCTACCAGTTCGGTCGTCTCGCCGGCATGGTTGGCGAAATACGAATTGCCGCGTGGTCCGTCTTTCTCTCGGGTGGTCACGATGAGCCCGCCGGCGAACGTGTGCAGTGTGCACGACCAGGAACGTGGCCAGGCGGCATCCAGCCTGCGGACCTCCCGGGTGGCCAACGAGATGATCAGGGGACCCGCGTCGCTGCAACCCGCGGCCCAGCGGGACCCGACCGAGGCGATCGCGCTGAGCTTCGGCACACGGAGCCGCGTCGCGAACAGCTGCCGCCCGGTCTCCAGGTCCCACTGGACCAGATACGAATCGCCCCCGTCCGGAGCATGCCCCCAGGCGAAAAGATGTGAACTGTCGCGTGAGAAGGCGACACCCGTGCCGGGATAGCCGGCGTCCGCACGCGGGAACTCGAACGCGTGCTGCAGTACGGCACTGGAATCCGCGACGGCGAGCAATGCGGCGCGGACGCTGGTGCTCGAGGAGAGTTGCGCGGCTTCGACGCCCAGCCGGATGCCGCGTGCTGCGGAGTCGCCGGCGGCGAGCAGCGCTTGCGCCGCGTTTGCTTCTGCTCTGGCCTGCACGGCCTCTCGGTCCGCGCGCACTCGATTGCTCTCGGAGCTACGCCAATTCGAGAAGGCCATGGTGGCCGCGACAAGCGCCATCACCAGCAGAATGCTCAGCGCGGAGACAATCGCCCTCGTCTGTCGCTGGCGGCGCTGCTGGTAGTTCGCCTCGGCGAGCAGCAGGTCCTCGGGACGTATCCCCGCGATCGGTGCGTACAAGCCGACCAGGGCGGTCTCGTCGGTACCGGTCAGAGAACTCTGCAGTTCGAGCCATTTCTGCTCCTCGGTGAAACGCTTCGAGAGCGCCGACGGCAGGAGTCGCGGTTCGGCGAAGTCATTGCGATCGTCATCCCACTTGAGATCTACCGACGGATCGTGCCGCACCAGGAACAGGCGGGACACGTCACCGCCGTTGTCCAACCAGTGCCGGATCTCGAGATCCACCCACGGAGACTTGTACGTGTCCGGACCCAGTAGGACGATCAGGCAGCGGGAATCCTCCAGCGCGTCCTTGATCTCCCCGCTGAGCCGGCCCGCGACGAGGGACTGGGTGTCCAAGAACAGGGAGATGAGATCGCCGTCGGGACGATGGCGTTTCGACAAGGCGACGAGCGCGCGCTGCAACTGGTGCGCGGCCTTGCTCGAGGTCTGCGCTCGGTAGGAGATGAACGCGTCGAAGCGCGGCCGCGATTCGCTTGTCGGCGTGGACGCTTCGTTCAGCACGACAGGCTCCCGGATGTGGCGGCCAGAACCGCGGACTTGGGGAACTCTCGACGGATGCCACCGGAGACCGCGACAACCGACCGTTTGTCGTCGACGCCCGTGTAGCCGATCGTATCGCCGCACGTCGGTCCGATCACCTGCGCCGCGCGGTCGGACTCGGCGAGTGCGTCTGTGAACGTTTGGGTTCGGACGTCGTAAGTACGGATCCATGACTGCGGCGCCGGATCGCACGTCTCGTTGCGCGGCGGTGCGTGCACCTGGCCGGTGACCACGACCTTGCCGTCGACCCAGCGCAGACTGTCGATGTAGAACCACGGATCGGACAAAGTGCCCGAGGACCTCATGCTGGCCAGGGGGCGATCGGGGTAGGTGTCCAGCTCGCGCATCTCCGCGAGATCGACCACGCGAAGATGGGCGAGGGTGTTACAGGCTCCGCCGGATCCGCCCGCGGTGAGCGCCAGATAGCGCTGGTCGGGCGAAACCTCGGCGTCGAAGGTTCTTCCGTCGATCATCAGGTAGTTCAGCAACTGCCCGGTGCGGGAGTATTGCGCGACGACCTGGGGCCCGCGGCGCGCGCCGCCGAGCCGCGAGATGTAGGTCAGGTAGATGTGCTCGTCCGTCGCCGCCAGCACGTCGGGCGGCCGGGAGTCCTCGTCGGTGCGTATGCCGAACCAGCGTTCGTTCAGTCGAGTCGACGGTGTGGAACGGATCTCTCCGAGGCTGCCGTCGAATTCGACGAGATCGAAGCCGTCCCCGGCCCGGTAGTTCGCCCGCGCGGTGATCGCGATGTCGCCCGCGAGCGCGACGCCGCGGCAGTCCATGCAAGGTACGGTACGGCGCGCACCCATTGCGTCGACGATGCCGATCGCGTCGCCGGACACCACGACCGCCGTGCCGGGGTCGCGCCAGGCAACGGCTGCACCGTTCCAGTTCCCTTCTTTGGGAGCGAAAGACGTCAATTTCCGAACGTCGGTGCCATCGGTGACAGCGAGACCGGAATCGGTGCTCAGGATTGCGAAACCCCGGCCCGTGCTGTTCGCTGTGCCGGTGTTCCGGTCACTGCCGCAGGCCGGCAGCACTGCAGCCGCTACGAGTATCGCGAGCAGCAGCCGTCGCGAAACGCGAAGACACACTTCCGCCCCCTATTGATGTCGAAGTATGCGCGGCCGACGACGCCGCAAATCGATCACCGAATGATTGCACGAAAGACGTTGCAGCGCTGATGATTGCGTCATCAGGGCTGAACAGGACCCGGTGCCCGTTTCGGACCCGATTCGAGTTCGTCCGGGAATATCTCGCAGATCTTTCAGGACATACGACCCGCACCGAGCACTCACAGAGTTGCCGATGTGGGCGGGATGCGCTGTGATCAATCTCGACATTTTGTTGGGGAGGTATCGCACGTTGGCCGCATTGGAGCCGGGGTCGGTGTTCGCCGGATACACCATCGAACGCCGGCTCGGTGCCGGGGGGATGGGAGAGGTGTATGTCGCCCGGCATCCCCGGCTGCCCCGCTCCGACGCGGTGAAGGTGCTCGCCGCGCAGTTCACCGGCGACGAATCGTACCGGCGCCGCTTCGAGCGCGAGGCCGATCTCGCCGCGTCGCTGTCGCATCCCGGCATCGTCAGCGTCCACGACCGCGGGGAATTCGACGGGCGGTTGTGGATCGCGCTGGAGCTGATCGACGGGACCGATCTGTCGGCATTGGTCACCGCCGCGCCGGGCGGATTGCCCGCCGCCGATGTGGTGCGGGCGGTCACGGAGGTCGCCCATGCGCTCGATTACGCAGGTGTTCGCGGGCTGGTCCATCGGGACGTGAAACCCGCGAACATCCTGCTCGCCGGGACCGGTCACTACCTGCTGACCGACTTCGGGATCGCCCGTATGGGCCCGGAGACCTCCGGGCTCACCGAAACCGGCCTGACCGTCGGCACGGTTGCCTACGCCTCGCCGGAACAGATGCAGGGGCTCCCGGTCGATCCGCGATCCGATCAGTATTCGCTGGCCGCTACCGCCTTTCATCTGCTCACCGGTGCTCAGCCGTTCACCGGCCCCAACCCGGTCGCGGTGATCATGGCGCATGCGCAGCATCCGCTCCCCAGTGTGCGCGAGCGGCGGCCCGATCTCGCGCCGCAGGTCGATTCGGTGCTCGCACGGGCAATGGCGAAAACTCCGGAGCATCGCTTCGCCACCACCGAGGAATTCGCGACCGCCCTCGGCCGGGCAGTCGCGGTCTCCGTACCGAACCCGCCACGGCCGGCCGCTCCCGCCGACCGTTACGCGGCCACCGTCGTCAATCCGGCCCCGGCCGCCCCCAGACCGCATCATCCGCCCCCAGCATCACCGGGTCTGGGTGCGCCCCGGCCGGGATCAACCGGTCGCCGGATATCTCTGCTCATCGGTGCGCTGGCTGCCGCGCTGGTGCTGGTCGTGGTGGGAGTGCTCGGGATCCGGGGGTTCCAGCACGACGCCGGCGCGGAAGAAGCCGCGCAGCTACCCCGCAGGCCTGTGACGCCCATACTTCCGCCTCTGGAGAAACGACCGGATACTCCGATCTGGACGCTGGGGGATATCCCGGGCACTCCCGCGGACCAGCCGAGTGGCCCCTCGGCGCTGGGCGGCGATTCCGAGGTCGTCCTCTTCGGCCGCACCGTCTATCCGGACCGCGGCGACGCACTCGAATATCTCGAGATCATCGATGCCAACACCGGTCGGCCCTGGGCCGGCACCCAACCCCTCGTGATCGATTCGACGGGTGACCTGAGTGCCGAGCGCTGTGTCGTCAGCGAAAGTCACACGGGGGCCGCCTGCCACCTCAACGGTCGTGACTCCGACACGCTGACAGTGGTCGATTTCGCGACGAGCCGAATCACCGCCACGGTGGCTGCCGCGGGCGATATCTCCGGCCTGACCGCCGCGGGTGAGCGTTTCGTTTTCGTGGACAGGCGGAGCTATGGTGCGTCGCCGGCACTGCGGTCGATCGGTGTGGACGGGCGGGAACTTCCCGCGATCGGCTGGCCAAAGGCGAATTCTTCGTCGAATACGCGACATTGGATAGATATCTTCGGGTTGGTCCGGTTGGCCGTGGTCAGGTCGGCACCGGACCCGGCGCAACCGCTGTCGAAGTGGGAATTGAAGGTGATCCGGCTCGAAGACGGAAAAGAAGTGTTCCGGCGGGACTCCGTCGAGGAGATCGCGGACGACGAATGGAACGTCTTCATCGACGGATTCGTCGTCGCCGGCGGTGCGGCACCGCCCGGGATCTACGACCGCAATGGCACGGAGACCGCGCAACTGCCGCAGGGCTGGCGGCCGAGTCAGCATCCGGTGATGTCGGGACCTGGGCCGGCCGAGACCTCGGTACCGACCGCGATCCAGGACGACGGCGACAAGACGACCTACGCGGGAATCAGTCCGCGCACTGGGGCCGTGCTGTGGGAACAGCAGTCCTTCAGCGCCGGCGACAGCTACGATCCACTCCTGTTGCGCGGTATCGGAAATCTGATCCTCACCTCGAAATCGGGCCGTGTGGTGGACGCGTATACCGGTGACTACGTGATCCCCGGCTACGTGCCGGAAGGCACCGAACTCGGCACCGACGGCAGCCGGATCGCCGTTGCCACCGACACCGCGGGTTCGGGATATTCACTGGAAGTATGGAGCCATAAGAACTCGGTGTGGGAGATAACCAGCAAGTCCGCACCGGTTTCGGTCGGCGGCAAGATCTACGTCGGAAACCTGCGGCTCTTCTGAACCAGCGCTGCACGTCTGCCGCCGCCGACCCCGGATCCGCCGCGCATCCGCGACGGAGAGGACGGCGAAGGCGTGCCACCCGGCGGAGGGTAAGCGCGTCGTCACAATCCCTCGACCAACCTCCCTGGGCAGTACATCTAGAGTGTGTAGTCGAGTATCGAGCGGGTGAGGGCGTCGCAGTCCTCGAGCATCGCCATATGCCCGACTCCGCGAAGGTATTGGAGTTCGGCGCCTGGCACCGCCTCGTATTGGTGTGCCGAGGCCGGGTCCCACCGAGGGTCGGAATCCCCGAAGAGCACGAGGAGGGGCTTCCCGGCGGCGATGAGCCGCTCGGGCACAGTCCCCGCGGCGATGTAGTCCATGTTGGCGGCGAGAATCGCGCGGAACGCTCGATAAGTCGTCCTTCGCAGATCGGCTACAGCCCCGTCGGGCACCGTGATCGGGGCAGCCGCAGTCGCTGCCAGTCCGCGGCGGATCATCGAATCGGTACGAATCGCCCACACGAGCGGGCCGAAAGGCGGCGAGGTGAGCGCCTTGATGATCGCCGGCTCGGGCAAGAGCGCTGTGTGGCTCGGCCCTGTGCTGACCAAGATCAGCTCGCCGACCAGGTCCGGACGACGCTCCACGAGGGCGGTAGCGACGTATCCTCCGCTGGAGTGACCGACCACCTTCAGATTCCGGAACCCGAGCTCGTCCAACACTACCGCTGTCCGATCCGCCTGCTGTGGAACGGCGTACGTGGACGCCCGCTCGGATCGGCCGCATCCCGGAAGGTCGATCGTGATCACCCGATACGCCGTGGCGAGCGACGGCACCACCGGCGACCACATCGAACCGGTTGCACCCGAACCGTGGATGAGCAACAAGGGCGGTGCTGCCGGGTCTCCGTCGATGACAATGTGCAACCCCTGGACCGTCGTGTCATCACATGTCCGGGTGGGACTCGATTCGCTCATACCGACAGCTTCGTCGCAGGCTCGTCGCACCGTCTTGTACGAATGTCACGTTATCCGATCCGGCTAGCCTGGCATGTGTGACCGCTGCTGGCCTACTGGACTGGAGTCGGGTCGAGGTCGTTATCCCGGCCGGTCTCCCGACTCCGGGAGTCCGGATGGCGGGTTTCCGTTACTCCGACATCGGCCCCGTGGACCTCACGATGATCCCGCATCCCTCGGTCACGCTCCTGCTCGATCTCACCGAGCGCGGAGTCGTCCACAACGGTCCCGGAGGCCCGGTCGTGGGGAACGCGATCATCGGCCTCCGCGCCGGCGCCTTGCGCATCACCAGCGCGGGGGTCGGCGAAGTCTTGCAGATCCGTCTGTCCCCCGTCGTCGCCGCAGCGATTCTCCGAGACACCGATGTGATCGGTGGTGCGGTGACACCGTTGCCGCAACTGTGGGGCGGCAGCGCTGCCATCTTGACCGACCGGCTCCGTTCGACACCGTCGTGGGACGACCGGTTCGCCCTCGCAGGCGCGTTCCTTCGAAGCCGGGTGCCCGGCGAATTCGCTGTAGCAGCTGAATTCGCCTACGCCTGGGAACGGACTGTCAGGACCGGCGGGCGCCTCCGGATCGAGGCCATCGCCGCCGAGACCGGCTGGACCCGCCAGCGACTCTGGTCTCACTTCCGGAACCGGATCGGAGTCTCGCCCAAACATGTGTCCGAACTCATCCGCTTCGACCATGCCGCCCATCTCCTGGTGGCAGGTCGCTCGCCCGCGGATGCCGCGGTCGAGGCAGGCTATGTCGACCAATCTCATCTTCATCGTCGAACCAAAGCGATCACCGATATGACCCCGACCCTGGTCGCGAGCGCACCGTGGCTCGCGATCGACGAAACTGCGTGGCCGACGGGCTGAACCCGCAGCCGACTGGATATCGATGGCCTGCCCGGCGGGCACATGAGACCGGGATGACCAGGACGAAGTCGGTGCGGAATTTGGCGGTGGGAAAGTTGGAGATGTCTTTGACGAGTATGTCGTTGCCCCCTCGGGAGCGGTATCACGCTGCGGCAGTGTGAGTTCAGCGCGGCGGGTCTGCATCCCGAGTCGCGTACGGGTAAGGGTTCAGGCCATTGTCAGGGCGAACCAGGCGCAGGCGGCGAGTAGGACGAGGGTGATCACCCAGACGGCGCGGGTGGTGTAGGTGTGTCGCACAGCGGGCCTCCCGGGGTCAGACGAAGGCGAAGCGTTCGGTGTGGATGCGCTCCGCCGGGATCTTCATGACGGCCAAGGCGTCCTCGACGGCGGTGACCATGGGGGTGGGGCCGCAGATGAAGTACTGCTGGTGGCGGTATCGGACGGGGAGGTGTCGCTGCAGCAGTGCCCGGTCGACGAACCCGCTCTCACCGTCCCAGCCCGACGGTGGGTCCTGCGGCACAGGCACGCTGGTGAGGTCCAGGCGCCGTGCCAACGCCGTGATTTCGGTGTCGAAGGTTTGCTCGGCCATGGTCCGGACCGCGTAGATCAGCAGGTACGGGCGGCGGTCACCGCGGTCGGCCATGGTGCGCAGGATCGACATCATGGGGGTGATACCGACACCGCCGGCGATCAGGACGAATCCGGGGCCCTCGTTGCGGTCGGGGGTGAACACCCCGTGCGGGCCGTCCAGGTAGGCGCGGGTGCCGGGCGCGATGTCGCCGATGGTGGAGGTGAAGTCGCCGAGGGCTTTGATGGTGATCTCGATGCGGTCGTGGTCCTCGGCGCTGGAGGAGAAGGAGAACGGATGGGCTGTGATGGCGAACGGGGATCGGTCGACGGTCAGCCAGCCGAACTGTCCCGGTGCGAAACGGAAGCCGTCGTGTCCGGTCGGGGTCAGGGTGAGAGTACTGGCGTCACCGCGTTCGGTGGTGACTCGTTCGACGTTCCACGGCCGGCGCAGCCGCCGTAGCGGTGCGAGGACACGCACCCACACCAGTAGGCCGATCAGGGCCGTGGTCATCACGATCCACAGCCACGCTTTCCACGCGGTGTCGAGGTAGTAGCCGACCAGCAGCATATGCGCCAACGCCAGAGCCACGACGGCCACCGACAGCGCACCGTGCAGCAGTTGCCACACCTCGTAGCGGATCCGCAGTCGCTGCCGCCATACCGAGGTCGCCACCACGAGCAGCAGCAGCGCGGTGGAGGCGAGCGCGCAGCGGGCACGCCACGGCGACTCGGCGAGGTTCAGCAGCGCCACGATGTCGATCCCGCCGATCTGTAGCAGCATCGGGTGGGCGAGGACGAACGCCAGCGCCGCGTAGGAGATCTGGCGGTGGAACTGCACCAGCGCGTCTTCACCGAACGGTGCCGCGACGGCCCGAAACCGGGCGACCAGCGCGAATTGGGCGCCGAGCATCGCCATCCCGACGAACCCGAGCGCGACCGAGAACTCCACCCAGAACCCGCGACCGCCTTCGACAGGACCGATCACAGCGAACACGAGCGGCACCACGGCTACCGCCACGTACAGGACGATCCATCCGATCCCCCGCACCACCACAGGCACCGATGACCTCCCGATCGAAGGGCTGTCCGGCTGCGCCCGACCGGAACGCGTCCACGCTAACCGAGCCCCGAAGGCCCGGCACGGCTCCATGTCCTGGCGTGTCGGGGCCAGTACGACCCAGCCCGTACCTCGCTGAGCGCGCGCGGGATACTCCGATGTCGAGCGGTCGGCCCGGATCGGTTCGCCGATCATTCGCACGCATCCGAACCGGTGTTCGTCGGCGAAGGCGCACAGCACCCCGGGTTGATTCGGCCCGGTTGGCGGCCTCGACGGCCGTATCCATGAGGTTTTCCGAGTCCGCGTCCGATCAGAGCTCGGCGCCCACCAGCTCGAGCTTCCTCGCCCGTCGGCGGTCGGACCTTCGCTGACCCGCGAACTTCGACGTCGCAATTCGGCCCCTGAACGAGGGGAAATCTGGACTATCCGCTGGGCAGTCGCACCCTATCGGCGAGCGTGCCGAGGATGCGATGCAGGTCGGTACGCTCGGCGGCGGTGAGGTCCGTGGTGGTCTGGCGTCGTTCGACACAACGTGGTCGTGGCGGCCGATCGCCGGGGCCGAGGCTCGTCGACCGACCTGTTGTCGTCGCCGAGCTGCCCGCCTGAATCGACCGCCACGTCCTGCCCCTTCGGAGCGCTTTCGCGCTGTACCGGATCGAAGCTCGCGGGCCACCCGGTGCGTGGCCCGCAGTGTCAGATCATGCGGGGGTGGGGTCGAACTCTGCGGTGACGCGGTCCACGAAGTTCTTGGCTTCGGGGCTGTCGTGGTCGGTGGGCAGCTCCACGGGCTGTCCGTTGAGCGGGACGGTCACCGGCCGACGGTTCGCCAGTACCTTTTCGGCGCCGTCGCCGAGCCGTTGGCCGGCCAAGGCCAGGACGCGGTTCATCACGGTGTCGGTGCCGACCGGCGGGAGGGCTACGACGCCCTGCGGCCACTGCACGCCTGTGATTTCGAAGAAGTCATGATACCCGTCAATGTGCTGGTACCCGACCTGTTTCATGTACAGATCATCCGATGTCGAGCCTTGCGTTTGATCGATCTCATCGTTGAACGTGCCTTGGAACACGCCGCGGGTGGGGTCGAAGTGCGCATACTGGCCTGATACGGATGCCTGAATCTTGAGCAATTCCAACAGGACCTGCATACCAGCCGGAGCAGGCTGGTTGTTCTTGGAGTAGAGAGCCTTGGCTGCCTCGATGTCGGGCGGGTTCCACATGTGCGGGACGATATCGAGGTCGTTGGCGTAGCGCTGCACTCGTTGCAGGCGTTGGCTGGTGTAGTCGACGAATTCCTGATTGCAGAAACTCGGTCCGGCGGTCGAGAGCACGCTGATCCTGGCTTTCTCGGAATTGTCCCAGAGCCACTGGGTGTCGCGCAGGAACAGGGCCATCGTGAGTGACAGGGCACCGCCGAGGCTGTGGCCGGTGACGGTCAAGTCGATCGCCTTGTCGCCGAGCGCGCTGAGGAACTCGGGCAAAGTGTGACCGGCGCCGGGACGGTTGCCGGAGGGCCTGATATTGATGAGGGTTTTCACCCCGATGGCCGTGCCGATCGTGTGCAAGGCGGCATTATTCGCGAACCACGGTGTCTGGAGAATAAAGGAGTCCTCGACGAGCCAGTCGAACACCAGTGCGTCGGTGCTGCCGGCCATGGCGATCACGTACCGAGAGCGATCCTCGGTGCTTCGCACCATGTACAGGGCGTTGACCGCGAACAAGTCGGTGTCGAACAGCGCGACTCCCGGACCCCAGACGATCTCCCACCCTCCGATGACCTCCTGGTTGGTGTCGAGATACTGCTGGATCTTCTGCGAGAGCGTGCCCTCCAGGTCGCCGTCTTCTTTGCTGATGGTGTTGACCAGATTCGCGTACTCGCACAGCTGGTATGTGATCTTGTCTTGCAGAGTCGGCTCATTGATCGTCGTGGATTGTGCAGTCATGTACCGCTCCTTGCCGTATGAGTTTCATCCGAAACAGAGAGGAGAAAGCGGTGACGCGAATTCACACGCCGCATCCGCATCGGGGACAGAACGTCCCGGACCGGTAGCTGCGTATATGAGTCTAGACGATTCACCACACGTGCGGACGAATAACCTGCCTGGCCGGGATTCGACTGCTCGCGCGCCGACGGGAGGCCGGTCCGCGCGGTCACCGGAGACGCTGGTAGCCACGAGGGGGAGCGCAGTATCGGGGAGGTCGGTGAGCAGCAGGCTGCGGTGGTACGGATAGCCGTTCGGTGGTGAAACAGGCGCCGCGGCCCGAGGTCGGGCGCCTATACCTGGTACAGGCGCTCCAGCTACCGATGTGTCCTTTCTACCTATCCCGCAATCCTCGGTTTGTCGGTGGTCAGCGGCTACGCCCAGCGGGATCGAGGGGTTCTCGCGGGGCGTGGTCGCGAACCGCACCGCGGAACGCGCGGTGACAACGGCGAAAAACCCGGACGGCAGTCCACCGCCGGGTTCGGACGTACGAGAGCCGGCCTCCGCGCTGGTGGGAGATCGGTGGAAAGGGTTGCCGTCGGCCGAGGCAGACGCTTGTCCGAGCCGGTCGGCACGAACAGAAATGGTGTCTGCGATGACCGACGTACTGCCCCTTGCCTACGGGTACATGCGCGACGATCTGCTCGGCGAACGCGACGCAGCGGAAAACACATTACGAGCTGCCGCGATCGCGCTCGGCTACGAGCTGGGAACGGTGTTCCATGAGCCACGATGCGGGAGTCAGGGGCTTCCACCCGCGTTCGTCGATCTGCTCACGGAATGTCGGCGGGCCGACGCGGAGGCAGTGATCACACCACGTGGCCATCTGTCGGAGACAGTAACCCGAACCGTCCTGCAGACGGTCCTGGTAGCGCGTTGCGAGTTGATCGTGCACGAGGTCGGCTCCTGATGCCGAACAGACCCGACACGATCTGCCGCACCTCTTCAGCGGGGTCGACCTGCCCGTCACCCGCGTCGGTCGCAGCACCGAAGCCCACCCCCGCGGCATGTTCGAAAGCCACACTGCGCTCGTACCCCGAATCCGCACCGTCGGGTTCCGGTTCGGACCCGGGCTGGCAACTGACCCCGGCCGATTGGAGAGCGGTGGCCGGTTGGCTCGATCCCGGCCGCACTCCACTCGAGGGTCTGATGGGTTCGGAGTGACCGGTTCGCCCGCCCCTGGGTCACCGTTCGATGGTGCTGCAGATCGAATACGAAGGTAAGCAGGTGGTAGATATGCCGCTAGAGGAAGTAGGGAGTGTCCGCGCATTCAGCTCGAGTGCTACTGCGCGCACTCGTCTTCGGTCGGTTGCCTGCAATGGCTGAGTCAGAGGTCCCACTGGCCTCGGGTGCGGTCCGGCCGGTCGGTCATGCGGTGGCGTTGCTGCGAAACCCGCTGGCATTCCTGTCCTCTCTGGCCGCCGCCGGCGGTGAGCTCGTGAAGATACGGATCGGTCCCGGGGCCGCGGTCGTGGTGTGCGACCCGGACCTTGCCGATCGAGTCCTTCGTGACGATCGCACTTTCGACAAGGGTGGCCCGCTGTTCGACATAGCGCGGAAAGCGGTGGGTGACAACGTGATAACCTGCCCGCACAGTACGCATCGTCGGCAACGGCATTTGATCCAGCCGACTTTCAGCCGCTCTCGGCTCGAAAACTACGGCCGAGCGATGACGGCCGAGGCCGACGCTATGACCGCGGCTTGGATCGACGGTCAGGTCGTGGATATGTTGGCCGAGGCATTGCGCCTGGCTACACAAACCGTGATGGCGACTATGTTCTCCGGCGCACTCGCACCGCGCGTCCGCGATCGAGCATTGGACGACGTCGCGGCTATCGTCAACGGATTGTACCGGCAGATGCTGTCGCCGCCGCTGCTGAATCGGCTGCCGACTGCCGGGAATCGCCGGTACGGGCGAGCGCACGCCGGTCTCCGCGAATTGATGAAGACAATTGTCGCTGAACGGCGGATCGATGGCACCGACCATGGGGATCTGGTTTCGGCCATGCTCGCGGCCCGAGTCCCCACCGAAACAACCACAACCGCCGACACCAGCGTCGGCATGACCGACAGCCAGATCTGCGATCAGCTCATGTCCTTCTTCATCGCCGGATCAGAGACCACCGCGAGCGCGCTGGCCTGGGCATTACATCTGCTCATGGCGCATCCCGAGATCGAGGAACGTCTGCACCACGAAACGGACCGGGTCCTCCACGGGGCTCCGGCCCGCTACCAGGATCTGCCCGACCTGCCGCTGACGGGACACATCATCACCGAAGCATTGCGGCTGTATCCTCCCGGCTGGTTGTTCACCAGAACGGTCACGGCCGATACTCGACTGGGCAGCTACGACCTTCCCGCCGGAACCTCTCTGGTGTACAGCCCTTATCTCCTGCACCGGCGCAGCGATCTCTTTCAGCACCCGAATCGCTTCGATCCCGACCGATGGGTCACCACACAACCGCCGATCCGGCGGAAGGCGTTCATGGCATTCGGCGCCGGCCCGCGGCGATGCATGGGCGAGGCCTTCGCGATCACCGAACTGTCACTGGCACTGGCCACGATCGCCAGCCGGTGGCGGATTCGCCATCGAGTCGGCAAACGGGTCCGTCCCGCGGTGGCGATGGCCCTGCGTCCGCGCGAACTGCGAATACGCGTCCATTCAGCGAGTCGGGGCGTTGCTCTGCCGTCTGCGGGGAGGTCACCGGATGAGGGTCGGTGAACAGCCCGGTCTGCCCGGGATCTTCTGCCCGATCGAATCGAACGTCCATCCTGCGGTCGACGCGATCGAAGATCGGTCGATCGATTGGCTGAGAGCCGGCGCGTTCCTCGATGATCACCACCAGGGACGCGCACTGGTCGCGACCAGGTCGGCGGAGTTCATGGCGAGGATGGCGCCTCACGGCCGCGTCGATCGATTGCAGATCGCTTCGGATTGGGCCTACTGGGGGTTCGCATTCGACGATCGCTTCGACCGTGGCCCGCTGTCGAAGGATCTCGGTGGGTTCGTGTCCTATGCCAACAAGATCGTACGCATGCTGGAGGCGCCCGGATCGCAACTGATGGAGGCAGATCCGCTGGCACGCGGGCTCATCGATATCTCGACACGGTTCGCCGACTGTGTGCCGCCGGTTCAGCATCGTCGATGGACTCAGGCCCACCGTGCTTGGCTGTTCGGGGTCTGCGCCGAGATGAGTACGACCACGACGCCGAGCGTCGACGAGTACCTCGCCATCCGGATCAACAACGCGGCGGGTGAGATCGTCACCGTCAGCACAGAACTGGTGAACGCATACGATCCTCCCGCCGCGGAGTTGGAGCTGCCTCGGGTTCGGGCACTGACCGAGATGGCACGGGTGCTTGCGGCACTGGACAACGACTTACACTCCCACCCCAAGACAGTGGCATTGAACGAAAGCAACCAATACGATCTGCTGACCGTGATCGCGGCGCGCCATGCCTGCGGACCGGACGAGGCCATCGCGCGAGCCGTGCGGTTGCGCGACCGGATCATGTGCCGTTTCCTCCTCGCCGGAGCGCAGACCAGCGGGTTGAGCAGAGACACCCGTGACTATCTCCACGGTCTGCGGCACGTGGTCCGCGGCAACCTCGATTGGGCACTGGACGTGGATCGGTACAAAGTCGACGGTCGAACTGTGGCCGACCGTTTCACCATCAACGACTCACCTGCCGATTCATCACCCGATGCTCCAGGACTCTCGTCGATCAACTGGTGGTGGCAGGTATGACGCGGCGCGATTCGCCTCGCCACCGGCGTGACGCGGCCCTCTGCCGGGATCAGAGACGAGGCTTCGAGCGGCCGCGCTGTGGCCTGCGCGCGGCTTCGGCGCTCACGCGGGCCTGTTGATCGGCAGGTACAAGAGAGCGGATAGCCGCTCGGGAGCCGATCATCAATTTGTGAAGTACGGCGGCCATTTGCGCGTCGACAGTCTTGAAGGAACTGCCGCGCCGGGCAGCGATGGCCGTGTTGGTCCACCCTGCCGCGGCGAGTACGGCGACCTCCTGCTCGGCCTCCGACAACTGTTGCCACGGCGAGGGGCGGCTGCGCCGGACCGGATGTTCGACGGGCAGCCTGTCCATGGACAGGTTTCCCAGCGCCAGCTGCGCCACTTCGCCCAACTCCGGCCGCAACAGCGCACCCTCTCGTTCGGCCTCCGCGAATGCGTTGTCGCCCAGAACTCTCCGGGCGGTGTCTGCGGCCAATTCGGTCTCGGTGGCGAACGGGCCGAGGTGGGCGATATCCACGCCGAGCCCGGCGCGAAGCGTGGCCCCGCCGCCCAGCAGGCGGGCGATATCGCGCGCCTGGGCCGTCACGGCTGCGGAGAGTTCATCGTCGAGCATGCGGGCCAGGGTCCAGGCCAGCATGTGCACGGCCCAGACCGCGCCCCACCGGTCGCGCATCGCGAGCTGATCCGACAATGTCGCGCGCCCCACGGCAAGCGCCTCTTCCATGTCGCCGTGCTTACTCGACGCGACCACCCATGCCAGTTTCGCCCAGCAGATCGCCCATTGGGCACCGGAACGCTCGGCATTGCCGAGGTGGGCGCGGCAGGTTTCCAGCGCTTGTTCGGCCGTGCCGAAGAACGCGGCGGCCAGCGCTTGGAACAGTTCGCTCATCGCGGCGCCGCCCTCGTCCCCCTCCACGGCGAAACGCGCCCGTGCCCGGGCCAGGACGTCGATCGCGCGCGTATCGCAGCGGATCAGCATCAGCTCGGCGCCTCGGGCGAATTCGACCGCAGCGGGGAGCCCGAGGTCCACGTCGGGTTCCTCGCGCCAGCGCAATCGGTCTGCGGCGCCGGGCACACAGCGGGCGACGCATTCGTCGAGCAGGTGTTCGGCATCTTGGTGCACCCCCTGGCACATGCTGATCCAGGCAATCAGGGACATCGCCACGACCTGCAGCGGTACCGGCTCGGGGTCGAGGTCCCGGGTTGCCGCGAGCGCGCGCTCGGCCCACCGGCGCGGTTCCCGCAGTGAGCCGGTCAAGAACGGGATGCGCAAGGCGATCAGCCCGGCAGCGATCTCGAGTCCGACCGCCGCCTCGCCCGGCGTGGCGATACTGCTTTCCATGGCCGACAGCAGGTTGTCCCAGGCCACTCGCGCCCAATCGAGCAGCGCCTGCTCGTCGGGCCCGAACCAACCGGCACGGGCCGCGGCCACCTTGTCGCGGTAGTAGCGTCGGTGCCTGCGTGCCAGCCGGTCGGCTTCCGCACCGTGGTGCCGCAGGCGTTGCTGGGCGAAGAGGCGAATGGTTTCGGCCATCGAATATCGCACCGTGGTCTCGGTCAAGTGGATCGACACCAGGGACTGATCCACCAACCGCACCAGCAGGCCTTCGATCTCGTCCCGGGCCAATCCGTCCGCGCCACCAGGGTCGTCGTCGGCGCAGACCGCTTCGATGGCTTCCAGTTCGGCGCCGACGTCCTGTCCGGCCGCGTCGGGGCTGTCGCTGCCCATGTCGTACCCGGCCGCGAATACCGACATGCGGTCGAACAGCAGGCGCTCCTTGTCCCGGCAGAGATCGTAGGACCATGCGATGACATCGCGGATGCCCCGATGCCGGACGTCCGCTCCGACTCTGGGTCCGTTCTGCCACTGCAATCGCCGGTCGCCCGCCTCACCGCTGAGGTCACGCAGAATCATCGGCAGCGGCTGACGGGACAGTCGTGCGGCCGCCAGCCGGATGTAGAGCGGGTGGTTGTGCACATGTCGGCAGATCGCGGATGCCAGCTCGCTTTCCTCCGCGGCGAGGGTATGCCCGACGAGGTCCGCGCGGGCGCGGAACAAGGCCAGCGCCTGCTCGTGCGAGAGCGCGGGCACCGGCACCAGCTGTTCGTCGACCCACCCGATTGCCTCGCGGCTGGTGGCCAGCACGGTGAGCCCGGGCGCCGCGTCGAGGAGGCCGGCTATCACCGCGCCCGCACCGTCCAGCACATGTTCGCAGTTGTCCATGACCAGGATCGTCTGCACGTTCCGCCCAGCTGCGTCGCGGCGGCGCAGCGTGTGCAGTACCGCGTCCCATGCCGACCTCCCGGAGAAATCGGCCTCGATCACCGAGCCCGCGACCTGTTCCTCCACCGCTGTCGCCTCTGCGCCCCGGGGCAGTACCGCCAGCCGTACCCAGTGCACCGGGACGCGACGCGCCCGTTGGAAGCGCTGCACAGCCTCGGTTGCCAATCGGGTCTTTCCGATGCCACCCGCCCCGATCAACGTCACCAGGCGAGTACTGCCCAGCAACGCCATCCCGATTCTTTCCAGCTCCCGATCGCGGCCCACGAAATCGTTGGCCGCCGCAGGCGGCAATCCACTGACAGAAGTTCGGCCCGCCGACACACAGGCAGCGTAACGGAAGAAGGAATCGACGCTACCGGGGCAAACTGTCACGACCTGTTCTCCGGAACCTCCACCTCCTCTTGAACGCTTCGATTCGAATCTCTCCGCCGGCACTCCATTTTGATGAGGCCGCGTGTTGGAAGTTGCTGGGTCGGTCGGAAACGAGGCGGTGACACTTTACATGGTCATACGTCGCTATGCGCATCTAATTATGTTTATCTCACCCCGAGGACCGGGCATGTAGCCCGGGCCCGGTGGCTTCATCGGGGGGCTCGCCCCGGCATGGTTCGCAGGGGCGAGAACCCTTACAGCCGAGGGGGTTGGCCTACCTCAGTGTCTTCAATGCCGCCGCGTCGTACGGCTTCAGCTCGTCGATCCGCCCCGCCAGGACCTTGGACGCCCATTCCGGGTCCTGGAGCAAGGCGCGACCGACGGCGACCAAGTCGAATTCTTCGCGCTCGAGGCGATCGAGGAGGTTGTCGAGGCTGCCGAGTTCGGCGCCCTCACCCGTGAAGGCGCGGAGGAAATCGCCGTCCAGACCGACGGAGCCGACGGTGATGGTGGGCTTGCCGGTGAGCTTTTTGGTCCAGCCTGCCAAATTCAGGTCCGAGCCGTCGAACTCGGGGAGCCAGTAGCGGCGGGTGGAGGCGTGGAAGGCGTCTACGCCCGCCGCGGCGAGCGGAGCCAAGATCGACTCCAGCTCCTGCGGGGTCTCGGCGAGCCTTGCGTCGTAGGCCTCCTGCTTCCACTGCGAGTAACGGAAGATCACCGGGAAATCAGGCGAGACGGCGGCGCGAACCGCGGCCACGACCTCGGCGGCGAACCTTGTGCGGGCGATGGTGCCGCCGCCGTAGACATCGTCGCGGCGGTTCGTTCGCGACCACAGGAACTGGTCGAGGAGATAGCCGTGCGCACCGTGCAATTCGACGCCGTCGAAGCCGATGCGTTCGGCGTCCGCAGCGGCCTCGGCAAAGGCGCCGATGACGTCGTCCAGGTCACCCTGTGTCATGGCCTTGCCGAGACCCTCGGTGCCGTCGACGCGAATACCGGAGGGGCCCACAGCGGGCGCATCGGGGTAGGGCGCGTCGCCCTGGTTGCGGACCATGCCGATGTGCCACAGTTGCGGCATGATCGTGCCGCCTGCCGCGTGTACGTCCTCGGCGACCTTTGCCCACCCCGCCAACTGTTCTTCCCCGTGGAACCGCGGCACGCGATCACTCTGACCAGCGGACTCGTGGCCGACGTAGGTGCCCTCGGTGATGATCAGGCCCACGCCGGCGGCGGCGCGGCGGGCGTAGTACGACCGCACATCGTCACCGGGAACGCCGCCAGGGGAGAACATGCGCGTCATCGGCGCCATCACGATGCGGTTGGGGACGGTCAGGCCGTTCAGCGCGACGGGCCGGGACAGGATCTCGGCTGTGCGAGAGGCGTCGGACGCGGTGACGATCACTGGATACTCCTCGGGGGTACGGCGGCGATGGTTGAGAACTTCAAGCAATGGCCACACGCTAGGGGTAAATATTTGAGATAGTCAAGTTTCTGCGGATAGGCTGGCTGCTATGGCAGAAGCTCCCCGCGTCGACACGGCCCAGCTGATGGAGCTGCTCTCGGTGTCGCTCGGCGTCTACTACGGCGACTTCACCGTCGCCGCGGCGAGTGAGAACCTGACAGCGAGCCAGGGCAAGGCGCTGACCGTGCTGCGCCGGGGGCCCGTCGCGATGCGCGCTCTGGCCGAGACCTTGGCCTGCGATGCCTCCAACGTGACCGGAATCATCAACCGGCTGGAGAAACGTGGCCTCGTGCGACGGGAGGCCAGCGACTCCGACCGGCGCGTTACCAATCTCGTGATCACGCCCGAGGGCGAGCAGGTAACCGACACGATCCGCGCGAAGATGCGCGCCACCCAAGACGGCCTGAACAGGCTCGACGACCACGACCGGGACTGTCTGTACGCCCTGCTGGAACGGGTTTTCGTCTCCCCACTCGTCCGTCCAGGGGGAGGTCAGGGTACGCGCGGGGCGATCAGACCGGATTCGTAAGCGAGGACCACCAGTTGCGCGCGGTCACGCGCGTGGAGCTTGGTCATGGCCCGGTTGACATGGGTTTTTGCAGTCAAGGGACTGATGACCATGTGGGCGGCGATCTCGTTGTTGGACATCCCTTGGGCGACCAGGGTGACGGCCTCCCGTTCGCGGGTGGTCAGTTCTTTCAACCTCGTGCCGGTGCCGGCGTTCAGGGGCTGGGACACGTATCGGTCGATCAGGCGGCGGGTGATCGACGGTGCGAGCAACGCGTCGCCGCGGGCGGCGACGCGCACGGAGTGCAGGAAGTCTTCCGGTAGAACATCTTTGACGAGAAATCCGGCCGCGCCCGCGCGGAGCGCGTGGAAGACATACTCGTCCAGGCCGTAATTGGTCAGAATGACGACGTGAACCCCGGACAGGGCCGGGTCCGCCGCGATGCGCCGCGTCGCCTCGATACCGTCGACGACGGGCATCTGAATGTCGATGAGCGCGATATCGGGCAGATGTCGTTTGGCCAGTGCCAGACCTTCGCGCCCGTCGGCCGCCTCGGCCACCACCTCGATGTCCTCCTCGAGGTCGAGGAGGGCGCGGAATCCGCTGCGAATGAGCGATTGGTCGTCGACCAGCAGGACACGAATCATGAGGGCTCCACTGGGAATTCGGCACGGACGCAGAAGCCGCCCGTGGCGCGTGGTTTCGCCTGTAGCCGACCGTCGAGGGCGGTGACTCGTTCCCGCATGCCGAGCAATCCGACGCCGTGCACAGGTGAATCGTCCGGTCTGGCGGTGCCGTCGTCCTCCACTTGTACGACCAGGGCGTCGGTCTGGTAGTCGATGCGGATCGATGCGGTCGCGGCGGCGGCATGGCGGGAGATATTGGTCAACGACTCCTGAACGATCCGGTAGACGGTGCGGTCCACCGCGGCCGGTACGACCGGGCGTTGACCTTCGATCGTCAGTGTCGCGTCCAAACCCGTTGTGCGGGCGCGTTCCACTAGTTCCGGGACATCCTCGAGTCCTTGCCGAGGGGTGGCTGCCTCGTCACGTAGTGCTTCCAGTGTTGCACGTAGTTCCCGAGCCGCCTCGCGTCCCGCGTCCCGGATGGCCAGCAGGGCTTCCGGCACCGTTTCGCCTCTTTTGCGAGCAACGTGGACCGCGGCCTCGGATTGCACCTTGATGACCGAAATCTGGTGGGTCAGCGAATCGTGTAGTTCCCGCGCGATATGCAGCCGCTCTTCGTCGGCGCGTCGCCGCGCGGTCTCCTCGCGGGTGCGCTCGGCTTCGTCAGCACGCCGTTCGGCCTGCCGCAGTGCTTCACCCGCTGCCGCTGCCGCGATCAACCACGCCAACTGGAGGGCGCCACGAGCCTGTGTGAACGCCTCGCCTAAAGACCATCCCGGGTGCGAGACCAGCATCGCGAACGGCAGCGTGAACACCATGAGCACCGATCCCGCCGCCGCGATGAAGCGATGCCCAGCGCGGACGGTGGCGTACACGGCGATCAGAAAGGCTACGGCAGGCACGTCGAAACCGATTGCGTGGTAACCCAATACGCACGAGCCCGTCACGGCCAGCACGGCGACCGGGGCCCGGGGACACGCGGCCAGCGCCAGACCGGAGACGGTCAGCAACACAGAGCCGAGCGGATCGAGCGTGGTGGAGTATTGCCTCGAAAGGCCGGTTGTCAGCAGGATGGCGGCGGCGCCGACGGCGACCGCCCAGCCCCCGATGCGGATCCGCGCCCTGCTCATGCGTGCACCCTAGTCGGAACTCGGCCTGGGCAACTTCTCCGTACGGGTGATCGATCGACTACCACGGACGTGGTATCCACTGCTTCTACCACGCCCGCGGTAGTCGGCTACGGCGTCGGCGGCAGCAGAAAAAGTCGACGTCCGCACGACGATCGACGGCACGTCCTGCCGACATGATGAAGCGACACCCAGCCATTCGACACGAGGAGGACCGCATGTCCGTCCGTCATCTATCCGCCGTCGCGGCGACCGCCCTGCTCGGAGGTATCACGTTTGCCGCACCGGCAGCTGCCTCCGTCCAGCAGACCGCCGCCGTCACCGGCATGACCTCGGGGCGACTGCTCCCCACCCTGACCGCGCTGGTGGGACTGGTCAGCGTGGTGTTCGGCAGCCTCGCTCTGGCCCGCACGGGTGCGGGCAGCGGTCGCAATCTTTCTGTGACAGCGCTGGTCGCCGGGCTGGTCGGCCTGATCCTCGGTTGCGTGTTCGCGGCCACCGCCGCCGGCGGTCCCGGCACCGGCAACGGGATAGTCGGATCCTGGGCGGCCATGGTGCTCGGACTGATCGGCGTGGTTCTCGGCGGCCTGGCACTGAACCGCTCTCGCAAGGTCGACAGCATCGGCTGACCGAAAGTGCGTGGGTAGTTGACGGGCTCGGTCGCCGGAGGCCGGGGGAATCGGCTCGTCTGATGCTGCGCTGCCGCTCCACCCGAGATGTGCTCTCCCGCACGATGGTGCGAGTAGCGCTCTACCCCGACCTGCGCGTAACGGTTGATGAATCTGAACTTGTCGGGCTGTCGGTCGGCCGCAGTCACTCCTCGCGTTCGAGTCGCCTCGCGCGAGAGTGTTCGGCGACGAGCTGGCAGTCCGGCAGGCGAAATTCGTGAATCAACGGAAAAAGTAGTCCCGACCTCCGAGGGCTGGACGCGGTTTCCACGAATTCGGTCGTAGGGGTCCGAGGTAGACTGAATCCGCGACAGGTTGTCGGTACTGGGAACGATGCGCGCTCGCACCGGTGGTGAGCGGTGCCCGGCCGCGTGATTGCGAGAGCATGGCCGGGGAATTCGCCCGCCGACTCTCGATTGTCCGGCCTGGCTGATTCAACCGGTGTGGGTCCACCCGCTCGGGCTGCGGTTGGAGGCGATCGAGTACACGGTTTGCCAGTCGGGCGGTCATGGGACGGCACGATGGATGACACGTTACTGGGGGGAGGGGACACAACTCAGGGGCCGGCGGAGGCGTTCGGACGCTACCGCCTTCTGTCGCTGCTGGGTCAGGGCGGCATGGGCCAGGTGTGGCGGGCGCACGATTCGCTGACCAATCGGGTGGTGGCGCTCAAGGTGCTGCCCGAACGCTTCGCCGATGACGAGCAACTGCGCGAGCGGTTCCGCCGGGAATGCCGGGCGGTGGCGCAGTTGACCGAGCCGCATGTGATCCCCATCCACGACTTCGGCGACATCGACGGTCGGCTCTATCTGAACATGCGCTTGATCGAGGGCACCGACCTGCGCACGGTGCTCACGCGCGAAGGAGCCTTGTCGCCGCGGCGAGCAGTGGCGATCATCGCGCAGGTGGCCGGCGCGCTGCAGGCGGCCCACGAGGCCGGGCTGGTCCACCGCGATGTCAAACCCTCCAATATTCTGCTGGGGGCCGATGAGTTCGCCTCCCTGATCGACTTCGGAATCGCCCACGCCACCGACGACCGCACGCTGACCACGATCGGCGAGACCATCGGCACCGTCACCTACATGGCGCCGGAGGAGATCAGCGCGGGGGTGAAGGCCGATGCCCGAGTGGACGTGTACGCGTTGACATGCGTGCTGTACGAGTGCCTGACCGGCCGGGCGCCGTTCGAGAGCGAATTCGGGTTGCAGGGTGTGATCGCCCACCACCTGCACACTCCGCCGCCGCGTCCCAGCGCCACGACACCCGATGTACCGACTGCGTTCGATGCGGTTGTCGCCAAGGGAATGGCCAAGAACCCCGAGGACCGCTATCAGACGGCGCGTGAACTCGCAGTGGCGGCGTCCGCCGCGTTGGACGATTCCGCGGTCGGTACCACCGGGGGTGCGGCTGGGCCCCGTGGGCGGCGAATCGGGTCGGTGCCCAAGAACGCTGTGCTGATCGCCGCCGCGGTCGCGGCTACTGTGGTGGCCGCCGTAGCTGTGGTCGTCGCTGTCCAGCTGACATCAGGCGACTCGCCGGCACCTGTCGCTCCGGACTACTCGTCACAGGTTGCGCTTCCGTTCACCGGCGTCAGCCTGCCCACCGGTGTGGCGGTCGACGTGGCAGGCAACGTATATGTGACCGATATGGGTAGCGATCGGGTGCTGAAATTGGCGGCGGGCGCGGCGGCGCCGACCCCGCTGCCGTTCACCGGCCTCAAGAATCCTCAGGACGTGGCGGTCGACGCGGCGGGCAACGTCTACGTCAGCGATACGAGTAACGATCGAGTGCTGAAATTGGCGGTGGGCGCGGCGGCGCCGACCCCGCTGCCGTTCACCGGCCTGAAAGATCCCCATGGTGTGGCAGTCGACGGGGCGGGAGACGTATTCGTCGCCGACCGGGGTAATGATCGGGTGCTGAGATTGGCGGCGGGCGCGGCGGCGCCGACGACTCTGCCGTTGACGGGGCTTCAAGGTCCCGATGGTGTCGCGGTCGACCCGGCAGGCAACGTCTACGTCACCGAACTGGGTACAGAGCAGGTGAGGATGCTGGCGGCGGGCGCGCAGGCGCCGACCATGCTGCCGTTCACCGGGCTCAAAGATCCCCAGGGCTTGGCGGTCGACCCGGCGGGGAATGTGTACGTCGTCGACTGGGGTAACAAATGGGTGGTGATGTTGGCGGCGGGCGCATCGACGCCGACCCCGCTGCCGTTCACCGGCCTGAAGAATCCCCAGGGGGTGGCGGTCGACGCGGCGGACACCGCATACATCACCGATCTGGGCCCCAATCCGGTGGTGAAGCTTCCCGTCGGCTGAACCGCCGCTCCGCGGTAGCCGGACGGGCCTCGGCCGATACATCTCATCCGGACTTATCCCGATGAGCGCCGATGAGTTTCCAGCGCGCAGGAGGTCTACCCGGTCATGAGGAAACTGATCTACGGCTTCAGCGTGTCCCTGGACGGCTACATCAACGACCGCGACGGCAACATCGACTGGACCAACCCGGACGACGAGCTGCACCAGTTCCACAACGACCGCTACCGCGAGATCGAGGTCTCGCTGCACGGCCGTCGCCTGTACGAGCTGATGGCCGAGTATTGGCCGCACGTGCCCGAGGACGCGCCGCGTATCGAGCGCGAGTTCGGCCGGCTCTGGACGGAGAAGCCGAAGTTCGTCTTCTCTCGGACACTCACCGAGGTTCAGTGGAACAGTACGCTGATCAGCGATAACGCGGTCGAGGAGGTCCGCAGGCTCAAGGCCGGAGGTGATGGCGTCATGGAGGTGGGTGGTGCGAGTCTCGCGGCCTCGCTGATGCCCCACGGTCTCATCGACGAGTACCAGTTGTTCCTCTTGCCCGTGGTGCTCGGCGGCGGGACACCGCTGTTCCCATCGCTGGACAAACGCGTCCAGCTCCGATTGGCCGAGACGAGGCGGTTCAACACCGCCGTGATGCTGCGCTTTCTCGCCGATTGAGGTGCGGGCGGCCCCACGGGCTCGGCTCGGCTCGGCGGGGCGGCCAGAGCGTCGGCGAGGACGGTGTCGAGGGCGGCGCGGCGATCATCGCCACAGGTGGGGAATGGCCTGCGCTACCCGGCCGGGCCGGTGCGCGGCGACCGCCGAACATCGGTCATGGTTCGTGCTCGGCGGTGGGTTCAGGAGGCGGTATGGCGCGTCGCCCGATCCGCCAGGATCCCGGCCTGAACGAGTTCCTCGTAGATTCGCTGCTGTTCGTCGTCGAGATTCGAATACAGCATGTCGTACGCCAGCTCTTCTTCGGCGAGTGCCGCGATCGGATCCCAGCCGTCTCCGAGGGCCGCGACTACGGCGCTGCGCCGTCGTACCTCGTCCAGAGTGAGGTCGTAAGCAAAATTGTGGTCGGCCACGGGGGCATCTCCAACCGGTTTCTTTCCGAAAACGAATTGATGACGATGCCCAACTATGCCGTATCCCGCAATGACCTGCATCACTTTCTACGGCTGGACTCCGTCACATGATGCCCCATAATTTCCACGCCATCGCGTGGCTGAAATCGGCCGATGCCATATCGCCACGCCGCCACCATGGTGGCATCGCCGACCGCGCCTGGCTGCGCGAACACCTTGGTCGGTTCCCGGACCGGCAGTACGGCCTCGTCGGCAGGTACGAGCTCACCACGCTCGGCCAGGGCCGATAGATGGCTCTACCGGGCCGAAATTCCGGCTGATGAAATGGTGCGGATATCGGGATGTCAACCTGCGTAATGGTTCCGGCCACCTGCCTGGAACGGCTACGTCGGCGGGGCGGCACGCGTTCGCTGTCATCTCCTTTGGCGGGCAAGTGGCTCTCGGCGGAGGAGATCGGCGAAGGCGAGAATCTTCGTCCCTCTTCAACATATAACGGAGTGGGGGGCTTGCGGCAAGACCCGGGTCGTACCTCAGAATTACCGGCCGGAAGCCGGAGCCTGCGGAAATGGGGAGTTGCGAAGTGCGTGTGTTGTTGACGACGTGGGGATCGCGCGGAGACGTCGAACCGCTGGCGGCGCTCGCGGTGGCGTTGCGGGAACTCGGCGCCCAGGCGCGGGTGTGCGCGCCGCCGGACGAGGAGTTCGCGAAGCTGCTGGAGCGTGTCGGTGTGCCGCTGGTGCCGCTCGGCCCGACGGTGCATTCGGTGGTCGCCAATCCGAAGCCGCCGACGGCGCAAGACGCTTTCCAGCTGGCTCCCGCGCTGGTCGCGGCGCGGTTCGACACGCTCACGGCGGCCGGCGAGGGATGCGACGCCGTGCTGGCGACCGGCCTGATGCCTGCGGGCGCGCGGGACGTGGCCGAGAAATTGGGCATCCCCTATGTGCTCGCGTGCTTCCACCTCCTCGGGTTGCCGTCGCGGCACTTTCCTCCGGGGAGACGTCCGGGTACACCGTCCCCGCAGGGGGAGACCGACAACCGGGTGCTGTGGGAGCAGGACGCCCAGCGGGTGAACGCCCTGTACGGTGCGGCGCTCAACAGCCATCGGGCGGCGATCGGTCTGCCACCGGTGGACAACGTCCGCGACCACGTCTTGACCGGCCGGCCATGGCTGGCGGCGGACGAGACACTGTGTCCGTCGCAGGGTATGACGGATCTCGACGTCGTGCAGACCGGCGCGTGGATCCTGCCCGACGAACGCCCGCTTCCGGACGACTTGACGGCGTTCCTGGATGCCGGTGAGCCACCGGTGTACGTGGGGTTCGGCAGCATGGCCGCGTACATCCAGAAGGACATGGCCCGGGTGGCGATCGAGGCGGTCCGCGCGCAGGGCCGCCGTGTCCTCCTCGCTCGCGGCTGGGCCGGGCTGACCGCGATCGATGACGCCGAGGACTGCTTCGTCCTCGGCGAAGTCAACCAGCAAGCACTGTTCCGCAGGGTGGCGGCCGTGGTGCACCACGGCGGCGCGGGCACCACCACGACGGCAGCCCGAGCCGGCGTGCCCCAAGTGGTCGTGCCCCAGATCGCGGACCAGCCGCACTGGGCCACCCGAGTGGCCGAGCTGGGCATCGGCGTGGCACACGAGGGCTCGTCGCCGACCGTCGACTCCCTGTCCGCCGCGCTCGCCGCCGCCCTGACGCCCGGGATCCGAACGCGAGCCGGGACCGTGGCCGGCATGATCCGAGCCGACGGGGCGACGGTGGCCGCGAAACTGCTCCTCGAGGCGGCCGGCTGAAAGGCCGCCCCAACCGCCATCGCGGACGTCTGGGAGCTCGCCGAGGAGGCCGTCGGGATCATCGTGTTCGCCGGTGCGCCGTGCCGAGGCGCGGGCTGGACGCGGCCGTGGCGCACTGTCGCCCTGGCGGCCGGGCGTGCAAACCGCACGGTGCGGGCTGGATAGCGTCACTCGTTCCCAGGCCGTCGAGGGCGCCCTGAACACCGAACGAACCGGGAACCGGGCCGAACGCGTCGCCGGGGAGCGTGGCCGCGACACTGGCGGCCATGGCCCGCTCCGGCCTCGGTACCTGCGCCTCGGAATTTGCGTCGGCCAGGTCCCGGTCGTGTTCGGCCTCTTGCGCGTCGCTGCCTGCGGGCCGCGCCGAGCGTGGGTGCGGATCAGGCCGCGGCCGACTCGGTGACCGAATCGGATTGCACGGCAGCTGGTTTCGGCATACGTGCGGCTGCACCCGCCAGTCCCGCGAGGACGGCGACTGCGGCCGTCACGGACCACCCGCGCCGGAACGCGTCGAGGGCCGCATCCGGGCCCGCGGGTGTGCCGAGCACCGCGACCAGAATCGCGACGCCGACCGCGAGGCCGATCTGGCGCGCCATGCTCAGCACGGCCGACCCGGTGGCGAACCGATGCGGCGGCAGCCCGCTGGTGCCCGCCGCGAAGGCGGTCGGCAGAGTGAGCCCGACGCCGATGCCGCTGACCACCATGCCGCCGAGCATGCCGCCGACGTAGTCGGGCGTCAGGGTGATCGCCCGCGCCCACCACAGCATGCCCGCGCCGAACACGATCCCGCCCGCGGCGATGACCGGCCCGGCGCCGATCCGGCCGATCAACCGTCCCGCCAGGACGGCGACCACGGGCACCATCAGCGGGCCCGGCGCGATGGCGAGGCCGGTGCGCAATGCCGACCAGCCCCAGACGTCCTGTGCCCACAGCACCGCCGACAGCAGCATCGCGCCGAAGGCGATGTTGAACAAGATCGCGTTGCCGGTCATCCAGGCGAAGTTGGGTGCGCGCAGCAGTGCCGGATCCACCACCGGACTGTGGTGCCGGGCGGAGGAGACGACGAACGCGACCGCCAGGGCGGCCGCCACCGCGAACGCGGTCAGCACCCGCGCCGACGACCACCCCCAGTCCTCGCCCTTGACCAGCCCGAGCACCAGGCCGGCGATCGCGCCGACCAGCAGCGCCGCACCGGGCAGGTCGGGCAGCCGCCCGCCGTCGCCCGGCGGATCGGGCAGCGTCCGCACGCCGACCACCACGGCGACCAGGCCGATCGGCACGTTGACCAGAAATACCCAGCGCCAGTCGAATTCGACGAGGATGCCGCCGAGCACCGGACCGAGGGCCGCGCCGAGCCCGCCGAAGGCGACCCACAGCCGTACGGCTGCGGCGCGACGCTGCGGCGGACTGGCCGCGAGGACCAAGCCGAGCGAAGCGGGCGTCAGCAGCGCGCCGCCGACGGCCTGCAGCACGCGAAACAGCACCAGCGACCCGACGTCCCAGGCGGTCGCGCACAGTGCCGATCCGGCGACGAACACCACCAGTCCCAGGAGGAAGGTGGTGCGGATGCTGCGGCGGTCACCGAGTCGTCCCGCCGGGACCAGCAGTGCGGCGAACACGATCGCGTAGGCGTTGAGCACCCAGGAAAGTCCCGAGATTCGCGCTCCGCCGAAATCAGCGGCCATATCCGGCAGGGCGACGTTGACGATGAACAGGTCCAGACTCGACAGCAGGACGCCGATCGAGACGACGGCGAGCACGACCCGGAAGTCGGCGGCGTCCCGGTTCGGGGCCGTGGCGGGGGAATGCATGATCGTCTCCGTCTCAGCCGAGTACGCGGCGGGTCTGGCGGGCCGAGGCGAGCAGCCGGCCGTTCCGGTCCCAGATCGAGGTGTCGTCCACCGACCATCCGTCGCCGGTGGAGGCGTTCGCCGTGCGCACCAGCACCGGCAAGTCGCCGGTCGGCGCGTTGTGCAGATGCATCGACAGTGCGACGGTGGGTATCGCGACGGGCGCACGCAGCGTGGGAAAGACGGCGGGCGGCAAGGCGTCGGAGAGGATCGCGAGGGCGGCGGCGTCCGCCGGTAGCTCGGGGACGAGGCCGATCCACGCGCACATCATCGGTTCGTCCGCGCCGGTGAGCGGCAGTGGACCCGCCGCGGGGCGGATGGTGAAATGCGCGCTCGCCGGGACGATTTCGGGTGGCAGGACGAAGCGTGCGCAGGATTCGGGGCCGGGCACGTGAGGCGCGGGCACGCCCGGGTGGTCCGCGACATCCGAGGCCACGGTGCGGCCGAATGTGACGGACGCCCCGGCAACCGGGTTGCCGTCCTGCTGGGCGTTCACATCGAGGACGACGGTGCTGCGGCCGACGGCGTGCTCGGTCGCCCGGAAGGTGAGCAGCCCGTCCGTGGGGCGGCCCAGAAATCGGAGGTCCACGGCGCGCACCGGCAGTGGTTCGGCGGCCGCTGCCCGAGCCGCCTCGATGAGCAGGGCCGCGATCACGCCGCCGTGTGGTCCGGTCCAACCGCGCCAGGACCGGTCGACGCGCGCCTGCCACCCACCGGCGCCGGTTTCGGTGAGGGCGAACTCGTCGGCGATGGTCCGCCCAGTTAGTTGCTTCATGAAACTTACCGTAAGTTAGTGAGTTCTTTGAAGCAACCGACTATGCTGACGACTATGCGCAGGACGAGCTTCGAGGAGATGAACTGCTCGCTGGCCCAATGTCTCGAGGTGGTCGGGGAGTGGTGGACGCTACTGATCGTGCGCGACGCTCTGTTCGGGGTGACGCGCTTCGACGACTTCCGCGCCCGCCTCGGGATCGCCCGCAATGTGCTGACCCAGCGTCTCGAGCATCTGGTCGAGCACGGGGTGCTGAGCCGTGAGCCCTATCAGGACAACCCGGTTCGCTACGACTACCGGCTCACCCCGAAGGGGCGTTCGCTGTGGCTGGTCGTCACCGCGATGCGTCAGTGGGGTGACGAATGGTCCGCGCCGGACGGCCCTCCGGTGCAGATCGTGCACGCCACGTGTGGAAACGTCGGGACCGTCGAGCCGGTGTGCTCGGAGTGCGGGGAACGCATCGTGTCGCGCGACTTGCGGCCGGTACTCGGTCCCGGCGCCAAGGATCCTTCCCTCCTGCCCTCGCGCTGAGGCGGCTGCGGCCGGTTCCGCGTTCGAGGCCGCGCGGCGATAGGCTGCGGCGGTGGCGGACGGGCGAGTGCGGCAGCTGATCGACACGGTGGCATGGGTGCGCATCGAGGGCGGACGAATCCTCTGCGCCCGACCGCGCGGCAAGGACGTCTTCTACATCCCGGGCGGAAAGCGCGAGGGCGGCGAGACCGATCTGCAGACTCTGCTGCGTGAGATCGAGGAGGAACTCACCGTCGCGCTGCTGCCGGAAACCGCCACGCACGTGGGCACCTACGAGGCGGTGCTCGGCCCGGTGGACGGGGCAGTGGTGCGGATGAGTTGTTACACCGCGGATTACCGCGGAACGCTCGCCGCGAGCAGTGAAATCGAGGAGGTCGCGTGGTTCTCCTACGCCGACCGCGTCCTCGTTCCCCCGGTCGATCAGTTGCTGTTCGACGATCTGGTGCAGGCGGGCCTGCTGCGGTGAATCGCGGCCCGGACAGCGCTACCGTCGGCGTTATGTCGTGGTTTCGGATACTTCTGCGCTACGCCGCCTATGCGCTCCGCGCGCTGCCGCTGGCGGCGCGGCGGATCCCGACCCGGCTGCGCGTGCCGCGGCGGATGCTCGGCGAATCCGTACTGCCGCACAAATTCTCGGTCTCGAGGTCGGTGTCGCACTCGGTGCTCAGTGGCGGGGTGGGCCTACTGGCCTGGTTCCTGGGATTCCTCGCGATCCTCGCCGCGTTCCGCGGCATCTGCTTCCCGCTCGTCGCGAGCGACAACCTGGACGGATCCTGGGGTGGGCCCACCTTGGCGGGCGCCTGGGCGGTCCACGCCGTCCTCGGCGTCGGTCTGCTGCCGATGTGGCTGCTGGTTCTGGCCGGTCTGGGCCTGTTCCAGTTGCGGCTCACCCGCGGACTGCTCGGCCGGAACGGGCCGCGATGGCCCGCTCCGGCCGCGATTGCGCTTGTCGCGGGTGGCGTGCTGCTCTTTCTGGCCTGGTTTCGGCAGGTGTGAGCCTTCGAAGCCTCGGGCGGGCAGCGCACCGCGGGGGCCGCCGCGCTGCGCTCAGGTGGTCGCGTGTGCGCGCTGCGCCCGCTGGATCAGGTGCTCGACGAGGGTGAGCAGGACGTCTTTGCAGGAGCTGCGGTCGCGCGCGTCGCAGAGCATGACCGGGGTGACCGAGTCGAGGTCGAGGGCGTCGCGGACTTCGTCGATGGTGTAGCGCGGTGCGCCGTCGAAGCAGTTGACGCCCACCATGAACGGCAGACGCCGCCGCTCGAAGAAGTCCACGGCCGCGAAGGAGTTGCCCAGCCTGCGGGTGTCGGCCAGCACGACGGCGCCGAGCGCACCGCGCGCCAGTTCGTCCCACAGGAACCAGAACCGGTCCTGGCCGGGTGTACCGAACAGGTACAGCACCAGGTCACGGTCGATGGTGAGTCTGCCGAAGTCCAGAGCGACCGTGGTCGTGGACTTCTGCTCGACGCCCGACAGATCGTCGATGCCGGTGCTCACCTCGGTGATCAATTCCTCGGTGCGCAAGGGCGGGACTTCGCTGATCGCCGACACCATCGTGGTCTTGCCGACGCCGAACCCGCCGGCGACGAGGATCTTGACCGACGCGGCCAGCTGCGGTGTGCCACTCGGGTCAAAGTTTTCGGATTCCATCCAGTACCGCTCGCAATATGTTGAGGTCATCGGGTCCGGCCTCCGTCGGAACGGGAGCACGGAAGATCAGTTGCCCGTCGCCGATCAGGTCACCGACGAGGATCTTCGTCACCGCCAGCGGCAAACGCAACTGTGCGGAGAGTTCGGCGACGGTCTGCGAAACCCGGCACAGCCGAAGGATATCGGCGTACTCGGGTTCGCTGCGTCGCAGTGTGGGCGCAGAATTGTCTGCGATCACGGTGGTGAGCATATCCAGTTCGGGTCCGGCGCCCGCGGTGCGCCCGCGCGTGAGCGCGTAGGGACGCACCAGCGGTCCGGCCGCTTCGTCGAACCAGGGCTCACGCGGATGGGTCATGGCGGGACTTACTCGACATGTCCGACGAGGTCTTGACGGGCGGTCGTGGACAGGTAGTTGCCGACCCGCTGGACGGTCAGATTCATCTCGTAGGCCACCATGCCGAGATTGGCCGATTCGGCGGCTTGCAGTGCCAGGCAGGCGTTGTCACCCGCGGAGGTCACGAACAGCACCGCGCGGTCGAGTTCGATGACCGCCTGCCGGACGCCGCCGCCGTCGAACCGGTTGCCCGCGCTGCGCGCCAGCCCGTAGAGCGCCGAGGACATCGCGCCGAAGTGTTCGGCGTCCTCGCGGCTCATACCGCTGGAGCGGCCCAGTAGTAGCCCGTCGGTGGACAGCACCACCGCGTGGCGCACGCCGGCCAGCCGGTCGACGAGATCGTCGAGCAGCCAATTCAGATCACCTGCGGGAGAAGCGGACACCCCTAGCCTTCCTGTTCGTCGGAAATGACGGCGCGACGGCCCTGTCTGGTCCCGTTCTCGATGGCGGACATCAGATCGCGGGCCTGCTCGGCGGAGCGTGGCGCCTGCGCGGAGGCGCCCTGCTCCTGGACCGGCTGCGCCAATTGCGGTGCGAGGTTGGTCTGTCGGTTGCGCCTGGGCAGCGCCGGGCGTCCGTCGGGTCCCGCGAGTGTCGGCGCCTCGGTATACGGGCGGGGTCCATAGCGCGGGAGGGCCGGTTCGTCCGGCAGCGTCGCGACGGACGACGGCGCGGCATGCGCAGCGGTCTGCGTCTCCGCTGCCACCGCGGGGCCGCCGATGAGCCTGCCCCGGCGGCCGGGATCGGTGAGCTCCGCCGGTGTCTGCGACGCACCGGCATCGGTCGCGATGAGCGCGGACGGAATGAGCACGATGGCCTTGACACCGCCGTAGTCGGAGTCCGACAGCCGCACCGCGATACCGTGGCGCGCGGCCAGCTGGGCGACGACGAACAGCCCCAGCCGCGAGTCCGCAGACAGGGCCGCCACTCCGAAATCCGGTGGATTGCGCAGTGTCTCGTTCATCTTGACCTGATCTTCTTCGGACATGCCCATGCCCTGGTCGGCGATCTCGACCACAACGCCCTTGCCGACCACGTTGCCGGAAACCTCGACCCTCGACTGCGGCGGCGAAAAGGAGGTCGCGTTGTCCACCAGTTCGGCGAGCAGGTGGATGAGGTCGGCGACCACGGTGCCGAGCACGCGGATCTCCGGAAGCCGGGCTACCCGGACCCGGGCGTAGTCGAGGGTCTCGCCGACGGCGCTGCGCACCAGGTCGACCAGCGGGACCGGGTTGCGCCACTGCCTGCCCGGTTTGCCGCCGCCGAGGATGGTGAGGTTCTCGGCGTTGCGCCGCTCTCGCGTCGCGAGGTGGTCGAGCCGGAACAACGTGTCGAGCAGGACCGGGTCCTCCTGCCGCTGCTCGGCTTCGTCGAGGATTTCCAGTTGCCGGTGCACCACGATCTGGCTGCGGTGCGCGATGTTCAGGAAGACGGCCTTCACGCCTTCCCGGGTGCGGGCCTCGGCCACCGCCGCGGAGACGGCCGCGGAATGCGCGTGCTGAAACGCTTTGGCTACCTGACCGATCTCGTCGCTGCCGTAGTCCAGATCGGGGGATTCGGCCGCGGGATCGACGGTCTCACCGTCGCGCAGCCTGCGCATCATGTCCGGCAGCCGTTCGTCGGCCAGAGCGAGTGTCTGCCCGCGCAGCCGCTTCAACCGGCGGATGACGCGATTGGCGATGACCACCGCGATGAGGAACGCCAGCACGCTGACCACCAGCACGCCACCGCCCGCGAACGCGGATCGGGTGGCGGCCGCTGCGGCCTTGTCCTCCGCGAGCTTCTGCGAGGCCCGGTTGTGCGTGGTCCAGGCATCGATCAGGCCGCGGTTGACCTCGGCGGCGGCACTGTGCCATTCCTGCGTGCTCAGCGGCAGCGGCGGCGGGCCCGACGTTCGGCCGCTGCCGGATGAGCTCGATCCGGTCGAGGGCGCCTGAGCGGCGACCACGGCGCGCTGGACGACGGCGTTCTCCATGGTGGTGAGCTGCTGCCAGGCCGGGCTCGCGGTGAGCGTCTGCAGGTGGCGCTGCTCGGCGCCTTCCAGTTCGGCGCTGAGGGCGGCGATCTCGCTGTGATAGAAGCCGATCTGGCGGACGTACTCGTCGGCTGGGATGGCTGGGGGCGTGGGCCCGTCGACGTACAGGCCGCCGAGCGCGTTGCTGCGCGCCATCGCCTCGGTGGCGTTGAAAAGCCGCATGCCGGTGGCGATCCGGACGCCGATCTCGGTGTACGGCGCGGTCTGCTCGGCGACTTTGGTGCCCACGGAGATGACGTCCAGCAGGCGATTGTAGAACATGTACGCGTCCGAGGGCGGCAGCGCGGCGGCGTCGACGCCGGAGCGCACGGCGCTCATATTCTGGGTGAGGGTGGTGAAGTTGGCGACGTTGTCGCCGAGCTTGGAGTCGTCGACGTCACGGATGCCCTCGGAGGCCTGGACCAAGCCGCGCAGCGCCCCGTCCAACCGCATCCGGGCCGCGCCGAGCGCGGTGGCCGCGGTGCCGTCGCCGGACAGTTGCGCGAGGGTCAGGTAGCGTTCCTGCTCGACCGCCTCCATCAATTCCCTGGTCGACGGGATGGCCTTCTGGTTCTCGGCGGCCCAGTCCTTGGCTTTGGTGCCCTCCGCGACCAGATAGCTCGTAGCACCCACACCGACGACAAGCAGAGTCAGGCTCGGGATGAGCGCGATCGCCAGAATCCGGGTGCGGACCCCGAGCCTCGCTCTGAACATCGGCACAACGTAATCCACGAACCGGGCGATCCGGTCGCCCTGTCCCGGTGAGCGGGACTCGGTTTGACTTGACACCTGTTCTTGTGGGTGGCCGGGTGGAGCGTCGAAATTGATTGCCTCGGGGCATAACTCGAACTCGACCGGGTCGGTGCGGTCGGCCTGCGCGGGCGCGGAGGCGTCCGAGGCGCGGAAATCATCCCGTGGCCGGTTCAGGCCGGGCCACGCGCGGCGTAGATTGTCTGTATCGCTCGGTTACTCACAAGTAGGAGGCAACGATGCCCGCGCCGGAAGCCGATGTATTCGACCGCCTCAGCGCGCTGGCCGCGATCGAGGCGCCCGCAGACCGTCAGCGCAGGACGATCGCCGAGACGTTCACCGGAAAACCGCTCGGCAGCGTGCCGATCGGCACCGCGGCCGACGTCGCCGCCGCCTTCGGCAAGGCCAGAACCGCGCAGGAACGCTGGGCGGCCCGGCCGGTGGCCGAACGCGCCGCGGTGCTGGATCGTTACCGCGCGCTGGTGGTCGAGCATCGCGAGTTCCTGATGGACGTGGTGCAAGCCGAGACCGGCAAGGCGCGCTGGGCGGCCCAGGAAGAGATCATGGGTCTGATGTTCGCGGCCCGATATTTCGCCAAGACCGCGCCGAACCTGCTGGAAGCTCGCCGGGTGCCGGGCGCATTCCCCGTGCTCAACCGCGCCTCCGTCCGGTACCAGCCCAAAGGCGTTGTCGGTGTCATCGCGCCGTGGAACTATCCGCTGCTGCTGTCGATCGGTGATTCGCTTCCGGCGCTCATCGCGGGTAACGCCGTGGTGGTCAAGCCCGACAGCCAGACCCCGTTCTCCACCCTGGCCGGCGCCGAGTTGCTGTATCGAGCGGGCGTGCCGCGCGAGCTGCACGCCGTCGTCCCTGGCCCGGGTGGTGTGGTCGGCACCGCGATTGTCGAGGACTGCGATTATCTGATGTTCACCGGTTCCTCGGCGACCGGCCGCACACTGGCCGAGCAGTGCGGACGCAGGCTCATCGGCTTCTCCGCCGAACTCGGCGGGAAGAACCCGATGATCGTCACCGCGGGCGCCGACCTGGACAAAGCCGCCAAGGCCGCCGTGCGCGCCTGCTTCTCCAATGCCGGGCAGCTGTGCATCTCGATCGAGCGGCTGTATGTGGAGCGCCAGGTCGCCGCGGCGTTCACCGAGAAATTCGTGGCCGCGGTGGACGCCGCGAAACTCGGCGCCGCCTACGACTATTCGGCCGACATCGGCAGTCTCATCTCCGAAACGCAACTGGAAACGGTGACCAAGCACGTCGCGGACGCCACCTCGAAGGGGGCGAAGGTGCTCACCGGCGGCAAGGCCAGGCCGGATCTGGGCCCTCTGTTCTTCGAGCCGACCGTGCTCACCGACGTGACCGACGAGATGGAATGCGGACGCGACGAGACCTTCGGCCCGCTGGTGTCGATCTATCCGGTCGACAGCGTCGAGGAGGCCGTGCGCCTGGCCAATGACACCGACTACGGCCTCAACGCCTCGGTGTGGGCGGCGAGCAAGTCCGAAGGCGAGCGGATCGCGGCGCGGCTGCACGCGGGCACGGTCTGCGTGGACGAGGGCTACGCGCCTGCGTGGGGCACCACCGGGGCCCCGATGGGCGGCATGGGCATCTCCGGCGTCGGACGCCGCCACGGCCCCGACGGCCTGCTGAAGTTCACCGAACCGCAGTCGATCGTGGTCACTCGCTTCATGAACCTCGACGCGCCGAAGCTGTTCCCCAAGGACAGGTGGCAGCCGTTCCTGATGACCGTGGCCCGTAGCCTGCGTTTCCTGCCCGGACGCTGACGCACGAGGTCCGCCCGGGTGGTCGTGCCCACCCGGGCGGACGATCCGCCGGTTCGTTCGTGCAGGGGTCACGCCAACCGGTCGGCTCCGGTGCGCGGCGGCCCTCCTGCCGCCAGCGCCGCTGCTTCCTCGTCGGTGAGCAGCCGTGCTCTGAGCACGAATCGCAGGTCTTCGAGCGTGTCCGAAGCGCAGCTGCCGGGCGCGTCGGCCACGTCGACCGTCACGTGGGTGTGCTTCCAATGCTCGTATTGCTCACCGCTGATCCAGAATTCGGTGTGCCAGGGAAGGCTGCCGAGCAGGACGTCCGCGCCGTCGATCCGGGACTCCCGGATGGGCAGGCACCGGGGCTCGCCGCTGTCGCGGTGTCCGCCGGACTGGTGCAGCAGCACGGCCCCGTGCTGGTGGATCACGCGGCGCAAGGCGGCTCTGGCGCGGTCGGTGATGTCCACCCGGTGCGCTCCGGCGCCGCTCGACCGACGTGGATGACGGGGCCGATGTGTGTCGGGTAGTCGGCGATGCCGGAGTCCTGCCCCCGGTCTGGCATAGCTCATGATTCCTCGCAGATATCTCGGACCGACCCACTATGGTCCGCGGAGGTTGGTGCGAGGTTGGTCCGAGAAGCTCAGTCGCGCAATGCCGTATGCAGGCGAGCCGCGACCACCGCGCGCCGCACGTCGTCGGACGGGAGCAACCGCAGGGCGTGCTCGTGCACCGCGATGTCGCGGGGCGCGCGTTCGCCGAAGGCGACAGCGTGCTCCGCTCGGTCACCGGCGAGTACAGCGGTCCGCACGCCCACGTCGAGGTAGTCGCGCCACCGCAACACGGCGGGCGCTTCCGATCCGGGCAGCAGCGGCCCGCGGTACAGCCACACCGCCGAGGTGGTGTCGCCCGCGGTGACGGCGGCGAGCAGGTCGACGGCGTCGCAGGAGACGGGGCCGGTCAGTGCGTACCGGCGGTTGCTGATGTCACCGCCGATCGCGCGGCGCAGATGCGAGACATCGGCTTTGAGTGTGCTGATGGAAACCGACCGGTCACCGTACAGGTCGGCGTGCAGTTGTTCGGGGGTGAAGCCGTCCGGCTGCAGCGCCAGCAGGGCGAGAATCTCCAGCTGCCGAGGCGGCAGGGGTAGCGGCGCTCCGTCGCGCACCAGGCGTGCGGCGCCGAGGCATTCGAGCCGGATTCCCGGTGCGGGTATGGGCGCGGCGGTGCGCAACATCGTCTCCACCGCCGTCACCAGCGCGCGCACCGAGGTGAGCACCGCGGGATGGGAACGCTCCCAGGAACTGGACAGGTCCAGCGCCCCGACCTGCCTGCCATCGGGTCCGTGGATCGGGGCGGAATAGCAGACCCAGCCGTGCAGGGCGGCGATCAGGTGTTCGGCGGAGAACACCGTCGCAGGGCGATCGGTGTGCAGCGCGAGCGCCAGACCGTTGGTGCCCATATGGCTTTCGTCCCAGCAGCCGCCGGGTGCGAGATTGACCTGTTCGGCCTGCCTGCGCAGCGCGCGATCACCGCAGGACCACAAGACGGTGCCCGCGCTGTCGGTGACCACGGCCAGGTAACCGGAGTCCTCGGTGATGGCGCGCAGTTCACCCGCCAGGGCCGTCACCGGTTCCCGCAGTGGGGACGCGGCCCAGCGATCGCCGATGTCGTCCACTCCGGGCGCGACCGTGGTGGCGGGATCGACGGTGTGCATCGACCGCCGCCAGGACTGCGCTACTTCGTTGCGGAGGACGGTGGTGCGGTGACCGGATGTCACCCGTGCGGCCGTCGCCCAGCGCTCCCATTCTCTTTCCAGTTCGACCCGTTGCTGTGTGAGGGTGCGGAACTGCGCCACGTGGAAGACCCATCGTCGTGTGAGCTCGTATTCGCACTCTCATTCTGGCGTACGCCGACCGGAGTGGCGAGCCGTTCCAGCCCTACCGGCCGGTTGCGTCGGCTTCGAGCGAACCGGGCGGCGAGGTCATATGCTGCTGGCATGGCGACCGGTTTCGCGCGGGCACGCCTCGCCGACGTGCACGAAGTGGCTTCGGGCATGCCCTATGTGACCCGCATCGACGGACCGCGTGGTAACCCGATATACCAGGTCGGGGGCAAGTCGTTCGTGTTCTTCCGCACTCCGCGCCCGGACGCCGTCGACCCGGTCACCGGCGAGCGCTACGCCGATGTGATCGTGATCTGGGTGCCTTCGGAGTCGGACAAACAGGCGCTGGTCCAGGACCCGGACTCCCCGTTCTTCACCACGCGGCATTTCGACGGGCATCCGTCGGTCCTGGTGCGCGCGGCCCGCCTCGGCGAACTGAGCCGTCGAGAACTCACCGAGGTCATCCAGGACGCCTGGCTGTCGCGAGCCTCGCGCAAGCGCGCGGCGGATTGGCTGGCCGCCCGTCCGCCGCGCTGAACGGTCACTTCCGGATGAAAATGCCTGCCACGTCGGCGTTCTTGATGGGGGTGTCGGCGTTGGCCTGTGCGCCGCACAGCAGGTCGACCGACACCATGGTCGCGTCCACGGCGGTCCCGGCCGGTTCACGGTCGTCCTTGCTCTGCTGCTTGACGAATTTGGTGATCGTCGTGCGCTTGGTGTCCTGATCCTGCTTGACGTACTCGCTGCACGGCGTGTCGCCGCCGCGATTGAGGGCGCGTTCGATATCGCTGCAGCCCGCGAGCGCCATGGCGACCATCGCGATCCCGAGGCCGGTGCGGCCGGTTCGTGACAGCGTGGCGTTCATGGGCTCCTCCTGAAGGGTTCGGCGGCGCTGCCCGCCGCGATCGGACTTCAGCGTAGAGCGCTCGCGCCGAGTGTCCACCGAGGGCGGGTGGCTCACGCGCGGAAGACGCACAGCGGGACGTTCATCTCCGCCGGGGTGAGCGAACCGTGGTGCCCGATCAGCCGCGACTGCAGCGGCTCGGCGCCGGTCCGGATGACGCCACGCCGGCCACGGGCCACCACGACCAGATCGCCGATGCGCCGGGCGATGGCCGGGGCGACGGTGGGACCGAACCAGCCTCGGCCCACGGCTTCCGCTCGGTCGAGGACCTCGAAGTCGGCGCCGAGTATGGTCTCCCAAGCCGCCGCGACGTCGGATTCGGCGCCCGGTTCGGTGTAGACGTGCCGGGCGCGGGGCTCACCGCCGAGCGCCCGGACGCCGTCTTGCAAGGCGGGGGTGGTGTCGAAATCGAGGCGATCGTCCATGTGCACCATGCCGTGGTCGGCGGTCACCAGCAGTGCCGCTCCGGCGGGCAGCTCATCGGCGAGCGCGGCGGCGAGCCGGTCGGCGTGCGTGAGTTCCAGTTGCCAGGACCGTGACGCGGGCCCGCGCACATGTCCGGTCAGGTCGAGATCCCCGTGGTAGGTGTAGACCAGGGAGCGCGGGCCCGCGCGTAACGCCTCGCTCACACCGGCGACGAGATCGCCGAACGACAGCTGCGGGCGGAACTGGCAACCGCGCAGCACCGCCTCGGTCAGCCCCGACCCCGCTTGATCGCGCGGCGATACCTGCGCGACGGCGATGCCGTCGGCGACGGCGCGCTGGAAAACTGTTGTGTGGGGCTGGAATTCCGTGGGGACCAGTTCCCGCCGGAGATCGGACTTGGGCGCGCCGTGCAGCCGCCAGGACAGCGGGGTGAACAGCCGGTCGTAACCGGGAACGTGGAACAGATAGCCGACGATCCCGTGCTCGCCGGGCGGAACGCCCACCCCGAGCGAGGCGAGGCTGGTGGCCGTCGTCGTCGGGAATCCGGCGGTGAGCCGGATCGGCGCGAGGCCGGACAGGAACGGCGCCGCAGCGGGATCGGCGACGAGATCCTCGTAGCCGAGCCCGTCCACCAGGAGGACGCAGACCTGGTCGGCGTCGAGCCGCAGCCCGAGGCGGTCCTCCTCGCCGGGGACACCGAGACCGGCGAGGACGGAGGGGAACAGGTCGGCGAGCGAACCCGAACCGTAGCGCGGCGCGACGAACACGAACGTCAGAATGTCAACGTCGGCGGCTGCCTGGCAAGGGCATTCACGCCTGTCCGGTCTCGAAACGGCTCACCTTGCCGTCGCGCAGGACGAATCGCCAGGTGGTCCGCATCGAGCCCCACCGGGAATTGGTGTAGTCGGCGACCAGTTCGGTGCCGTCGTCACCGATGGACTCGACTCGCATGCGGCCGTTGCTGTCGAAGATCTCCGCTCCGGTCCACTGGTGGAGGTTGCGCTCCACACCGTCGTCGGACATGGTGGCGTCGTCGGTGAGCACCGCGTAGAACCGGTCCTGATCGTTGGCGTTGAGCGCGTCGACGAACTCCTGCACCGTCGGATCCAGCTGCGCGGTCATCCGGGTCGTCCTCTCGGATCGGTGTGGGAAGCATCGGACAGCAAATGTCTGGCGTCCACTCTAGGTCAGCGGCGGCGCGCTCGGCTCGATCACAGTCGCGAAGGTCCGCATGACATCGTCCACCAACGCCGGGGCGGTGGTGCCGAACTGCCCGGCGCGTTTCTCCAGCTGTCCGTCCAGCCACAACGAGGCCAGCCCGTGGCCGAGTCCCCAGAACATGACCGCCAGGGTGTCGGCTTTGTCGGCGGGCAGCGCTCCCGCGCGGACGCACTCGGTGATGGCGTCGGCCAGCACGCCGAAGGCCGCGTCGCCCGCGGCCATGGTGTCGGGGTGTTTGTCGGGTTGGGAGAGTTCGGGCCGGAACATCAACCGGAAGTAGGCCGGGTGTTCGCGGGAAAACCGCACGTAGGTGCTCGCGAGGGCGGTGAGGGCGGCCATGGGTGTCTCCGCCTCGGCGCGGGCCGCTTCCAGTTGCGTTCCCAGCAACCGGAAGCCCTGGGTGGACAGCGTCGCGAGGAGAGCGGCTCGGTCGGGGAAATGGTGGTACGGCGCGGCGGTGCTCACGCCCGCCTCGCGCGCCACCCGGCGCAGGCTCACCGCCGCGAGCCCCTCGGTCTCGATCAAACGCAGGCAGGCGGCCAGCAGCGCGTCGCGCAGGGCGCCGTGGTGGTAACTGGTCCGCGTCACCGTCCGAGCGTATGCGACGCGCCCTGGACAGCCTAACTATGCGGTGCTTAGATTATCTGAGCGGCGCTCAGATGAAGGTCGCCGAAGCCACCCACGAGACGGATGAAGACATGAGCACACGAGTAACGGTCACCGGCGCAACAGGTTTCGTCGCCGGCCACGTCATCGCCGAGTTGCTGGAGCACGGCTACGCCGTGCGCGCGACGGTTCGCGACCTCGCCGACACCGGCAAGCGCGAACACCTGGTCGAATCGGCCCGGCGCACCGGCGGCGAGCTGGAGTTCGCCCGAGCCGACCTCAACGGCGACGACGGCTGGGCGGCCGCGGTCGCGGGCAGCGCCGCGGTCCTGCATGTCGCCTCTCCGTTTCCCAGCACTCCGCCCGACGACGAGCGCGAACTCATCGACACCGCGGTCGAAGGAACGCTGCGCGTGCTGCGCGCCTGCGCTGCCGCGGGCACGGTACGCCGGGTGGTGCTCACCTCCTCGACCGCCGCGATCGTCCACGGCCACCCCGACGACGCCCTGCGCACGGAGGAGGACTGGACGGTGATCGAGCGCAGCCCCGCCTACCAGAAGAGCAAGACGCTGGCCGAGCGGGCGGCCTGGGATTTCGTCGCGAAGCTCCCGGCGGGCGAACGATTCGAGCTGGTCGTCGTCAATCCGGGCATGGTGCTCGGGCCGTTGCTGTCCGCCGCGACGAGCACGTCGCACGAGCCCGTGCGCAGGTTGCTCGCCGGGGACGTACCCGGTACACCCCGGGTCGGCTGGGCGCCGGTGGATGTGCGCGATCTCGCTGTGGCGCACCGTCTCGCGCTGGAGACGCCGGAGGCTGCGGGCAACCGCTATATTTGCGCGGGCGAGCATTTGTGGATGGGCGACATCGCGCGCATCCTGGCCGAGGAATACCGGCCGCGCGGCTTCCGGGTGCCGACCAGGCGCCTGCCGAACTGGCTCGTACGCGGTGTCGCGATCTTCGACAAGGGCGTCCGGCTGACCGTGCCCACTCTGGGACGCAGTGAGTCGCTCAGTGCGGGCAAAGCGCGGCGCGAACTGGGCTGGACCATGCGGCCGGTGCGCGAAACCGTGCTGGACACCGCCGAAAGCCTGCTGCAGCACGGGATCGTCGCGCCGCCGCGGCGCACGCAGGCCCCGGCGGCTGCCGCGCCGCGTGCGGCGCGGGTCTGAGGAGTGCGGGCATGCTGATCGCCACCTTGATCGCCGCCACTGTCGCCATGGCGCGGCGCTGGTTCGCCCGCCGGTCCCCGCGTGGGGACACCGCCGGAGCAGGTGTTCGCGGCCCCGTCCGCCGGGCGTTGCGCCGTCCCGCGCCGGTAGCCGCCGCCTGCGTCGCGCTACTCGGCGCCGCGGTCGCCGTGGGCGCGCTCGCCCACTGCTGAAGCCGGCCCCGAGGTGCGGCGCTCCGGTCCGGTTCGCTAGACAGGACACGTGACTGCGCAGCGCTCCTTCCGGTTCGGTGTCAACATGGTGGTCCCCGAGTCCCGGTCGAATTGGATCGAAAAATGCCGCCGGGCAGAGGAACTCGGCTTCGACGTGGTCGGCGTCGCCGACCATCTCGGCTTGCCTGCGCCGTTTCCCGCGATGATCCTGGCCGCCGAGGCGACCGAGCGGGTGCGGTTGAACACCTTCGTGCTCAACACCGCGTTCTACAACCCGGTCCTGCTTGCGCGCGACGTGGCCGGCGCCGACCAGTTCACCGACGGGCGCGTCGAACTCGGGCTCGGCGCGGGCTACGTGCAGGCCGAGTTCGAGGCCGCGGGCATCCCGTTCGAAAGCGGCCGCAAGCGCGTCGAGCACCTGGAGCAGACGGTGATCACACTGCGCGGCCTGTTCGCCGATCCGGAGTACCAGCCGCAACCCGCGCAGCCGTCGGGTCCGCCGGTGCTGATCGGCGGATGGGGCGACCGGTTGCTCGGCGTCGCCGCGCGGCACGCCGACATCATCGCCTTCACCGGCGCGGCGGCCGCGCGCAACGGCGGGCCGCTGCAGATGGCCGGGCTGGCCGAGATCGAGGAACGCGTCGCCTACGTGCGGGAGTTGCTCGGTTCGCGAGCGGACAAGGTCGAGTTCAATATCCTCGTGCAGCGGGTGGTCCCGCCGAGCGAACGCGCGAGCGTCCTGGAGGTCTTCGGTCCGGCGCTGCCACCGGACGTCGCGGACTCCCCGGAGGAGCATCCGATCCTGCTCATGGGCACCCCCGAGGAGATGGCCGGCCGCCTGCGCGAACGGCGCGACCGTTTCGGCATCAGCTACGTCACCGTCCTGGAGGACAGCATGGAGAAGTTCGCGCCGGTCATCCAGTTGCTGCGCTGATCGGCCGGTTCCGGCAGCGGGTGCTCACGCGGGCTTATGCCACAGCAGGGTGTAACGCCACATGAGACGCCGCCGTATGCGCGCGCCGGGTAGCAGCTCCGCGGCGGCCGAGCGGATCTCGGCGTACCTGTCCACCGGGTCGCGCATCGCCACGCCGGGCCCGCCGGCCCGGTGCAGGAGGTCGGTCATCCGGATGGCGGGCAACAGAGGCAGATAGTGGAAGTCCCCGCGCAGGGTCATGTTCCAGAGACCGACCACGGCCAGGACGCCGCCGGGGGCGACCAGACGGCGCAAAGCGGTGATGCCCTCGCGCAGTGGGACATGGTGCAGGGTCGCCACGGCGGTGACGACATCGAAAGAGCCCGCGTAGTCGAGGAAGTCGGCCTGTTCGAGAGACACCCCGGCCGCGTCCGGGGTCTGCGCGAGCGTCTCGGCGTCGACGTCGATCCCGGTGACGGTCAAGCCCCGCCGGGCCAGCTTGCGTGCCAGAAGACCGTCACCACAGCCGATGTCCAGGGCGGTGCGGGCCGACGGCGGCACCTGCTTCAGCAACCAAGGGTGGTAGTGGGTGTTGTGATTCCAGTACGGGTCATCGCGCACTTCGCCACTGTAGGGGCGATCGGTTCGGCGCCGTGCCGTCGTATCGGGCGGCGGAAGCCGGGACCTCGCCGCGAACCGTGAAAACGGCCATGCCTGCGCACATTTCGCTCCCGATGGTAATGTGATTTACATCACATTTACCGGAGCGTTTCGGGGGTATCGGATGGCAAGGTGTGCGGTATGCCTTTCGCCGAATCCACCGCATCGCTCGACGCCATCCGAGTGCTCGGAGCCAGTGAGCACAACCTGAGGGACGTGTCGCTCGAAATCCCGAAGAACAAGATCACCGTCTTCACCGGCGTCTCGGGCTCGGGCAAATCGTCGATCGTCTTCGACACCATCGCCGTCGAATCCCAGCGCCAGCTCTATGCCACCTTCCCGGCGTTCATCCTCAACTTCCTGCCGCGCTACGAACGCCCGCACGCGGAGGCCATCGAAAACCTCACCGCGCCGGTGATCATCGATCAGCAGCCGGTCGGCGGCGGGCCGCGTTCCACGGTCGGCACGATGACCGACATCTACTCCATGGTGCGGGCCATGTTCGCCCGATTCGGCTCGCCCTCGGCGGGATTCGTCTACAACTATTCGTTCAACGTGCCCCAGGGCATGTGCCCGGACTGCGACGGGCTCGGCGTGACCGTCCGCGCCGACCCGGACCGGCTGCTCGACCGCACCAAATCGCTGAACGAAGGCGCGATTCTCCTGCCGGGATACGGCGTGGGCGGCGGGGACTGGCAACTGTACGGCAAGTCCGGCCGCTTCGATCCGGACAAGAAGCTGGCCGACTACACCGACGCCGAACTGCACGACCTGCTCTACGGCACCGGCGGCAAGGTCGAGCTGACCTTCAGCAAAGGCACCTGGAAGGCGAACTACGAAGGCATCGCCACGAAATTCACGCGGACCCGGCTGCAGCGCGACACCTCGACGCTGAGCGAGAAGACCCGGGAGCAGATGCAGCAGTTCCTGACCGAAGGCGTCTGCGCGACCTGCGCGGGCGCGCGCCTGAACCAGGCGGCGCTGGCCACCCGGATCGGCGGGCGCAACATCGCGGATTGGGCTCGCTTGCAGATCACCGATCTGATGGAGGTGCTCGACGAGATCACCGATCCGGCCGCCGCAGGTCTGGCCGGGGCCATCCGCACCGCGCTGCGCCGGGTGGCCGACATCGGACTGGGATATCTCAGCCTGGACCGGCCGACCTCGACCCTGTCCGGCGGTGAGGGGCAGCGGCTGAAGATGATCAAGCATCTGTCCAGCACGCTGATCGGACTCACCTACATCTTCGACGAACCCAGCGTGGGACTGCACCCGCGGGACGTGGGCCGGTTGAACGATCTGCTGAGGGCGTTGCGGAACAAGGGAAATACGGTGATCGTGGTGGAGCACGATCCGGATGTCATCGAGATCGCCGACCATGTCGTCGACGTCGGGCCGCGCGCGGGCGCGCACGGCGGGCAGGTGGTGTTCCAGGGCGGTTTCGCCGATCTCCGCAGCGCCGACACCCCGACCGGCGCCGGTCTGCGCCGACCGTTCCGCGTGAAGGACTCCTTCCGCGCGGGCACGGGCGAGCTGCTCATCGAGCACGCGACGCTGCACAACCTGAAGGACGTGACCGTTGGGATCCCCACCGGCATTCTGACCTGCGTCACCGGTGTCGCGGGCTCGGGCAAGAGCAGCCTCATCCGGGACGTGTTCGTCCGGGAGCATCCCGAGGCGATCTTCGTGGACCAATCGCCCATCGCGGCGTCCTCCCGCTCCACACCCGCGACCTATCTCGGGTTGATGGACCCCATTCGCAAGCTGTTCGCCAAGGCGACGGGGGAGTCGGCGGGCCTGTTCAGTTTCAACTCGGCGGGCGCGTGCAAGCAGTGCGAGGGCCGCGGCGTGATCATCACCGAGATCGCCTACATGGACCCGGTGACCACCCATTGCGACGCCTGCGACGGACGGCGCTTCTCCGATGACGTGCTCGCCCTGACGCTGCGCGGCAAGTCCATCGCCGACGTGCTGGAGATGTCGGCCGAGGAGGCGCTCGGATTCTTCGGCGAGAAGGCGCTGCACACCAAGCTGCGCACGATGAACGAGGTGGGTTTGGACTATCTCAGCCTCGGCCAGGCGATGAGCACGTTGTCCGGGGGTGAACGGCAGCGGATCAAGCTGGCGACCCAGTTGCAGAACACCGGCAGCGTCTACGTGCTCGACGAACCCACCACCGGACTGCACATGTCCGACGTGGACACGCTGCTGGCGCTGATGGACGGTCTGGTCGACCGCGGCAACACCGTCGTGGTGATCGAGCACAACCTCGATGTGGTCGCCCACTCGGACTGGGTGATCGATCTCGGGCCGGACGGCGGCAAGGACGGCGGCGAGATCGTCTTCACCGGCACACCCGCCGATCTGCTCGCGCACCCGTCCTCGTTGACCGGCGAATACCTGCGCCGGTACAAGATTGGCAGCCAGCCGGTGGACCCCGGCACCGTGAACTGCTCGCTCCCGGTCACCCGCAGCAATTCCAGCGCCGAGGCTTCCCGGCTGCCGGGCCCTGCCGAGTAGACCACGACCGCCTGGTCGGTGTCCGGGACGGCCGCGACCCCGACACCACCTGACCTCCAGGCCAAGCGAGTGCGCGACGGCTATCCGTGCCGGATTCGGTCACCGCCTCTCTGGTTCCCCAGGTCCCAGGGTTGGGCCGTTCCGTCGCGTCGCGTGAAGCAAGGCAACCAATGGTCGGATTCGCGGAAGGTGTCGTGCCGCAAGCTTGAAGGCTCTGTTCAGAGCTCCTATCAGGTTCGGTTGCTGAGTCGTCGCCAGCAGATGGGGGCGGCCGCGAGGTTGAGAAGTCCGTGGTGAATGTCGGTGCGGCGTTCCCAGCGGGAGGCGGGGCGACGGAGTTCTCTCCGATCCACTGCTTGGCGGACTTCTTGGTTGGCAGGGCTCGCACAGGGCTGTCAACGGGGAAGAGCTGGGTTACGAGCCGGATGTGCTTCACCCCTTCTTCTCCTCCTCGCGGGGTGATGCGGCTCTGCTCCCAGATCACGAGCACGTCCCCGGGCCCGAGTATCCGGAGAAACTCGCGGTAGCCTGGCCGGTCTTTTGTGGAGTACCGTCAGCCGCCCAGGAAGCGCTGGGTGGCGTCGTAGACGTCGCGTTGGTAGGCACGATCGCGGGAGCGGGCCGAGGACAGCTTCGCGCGTCCGGTGTCCACGCCGCGGACCGCACGGATGTAGCTGCCGCTCGGGTGGGCGGGTCGGGTGGCCGTCGCGACCACCGTGCGTGCCGGCCGCTCCGGTGAGGTCATCAACGGTGCGCCGAGGAGGCCGATCAGGTGCAGCGGACCGCCCGCGCTGCGCTGGAATCCGGTGCGCACGGCCCCTGGGTCCACCGCGTATACCTCGATCCGGTCACGCCACCGCTCGGCCAGCGCGTAGGTATAGGCGAGATTGGCGAGCTTGCTCGACGCGTACGCGCGCATCTGCGTCCACTCCCCTGGCAATGCCCAGTCTTCGATCGGGCGGGCCCGCGCTTCCAGATACGAGGTCATCATGATCACCCGTGGCAGTGAATGAGACTGTCCGCCAATCGGTTTCAGGAGCGACTCCAGGCTGTGGGCGAGTCCGGCGGCCGCAAGGTGATTGACGGCCACGGTCCGCTCGACGCCGTCCGCGGTGAGGCCGTGCCGATCGAACGCGGCGCCCGCGTTGTTGACCAGGACGCCGAGACCGTCCGGTGCGGCGCGGTGCACCTGATCGACCAGTCGCCGCACCCCCGACCGCGTTTCGAGGTCGGCATCGACGGGGATCAGAACGCCGGGCATGTCGCCCATGCGCGCTGCCGCCTCCCGCGCGCGCTCCGCGCTGCGTCCGTGCACCAGTACGGTCCAGCCGAGCCGCGCCAGCGCGCGACCAATCGAGAATCCGATACCGCTGGTCGCGCCGGTCACCAGCGCGGTCGAAGCCGATGGGGCCGCCAATGGATTCGTTGTGTCCATTGCTCTCATTCTCGGAGCGCAGAATGGAATGGCAATACCAAAACTCGAGTCTGGAGACCCCCAATGCCTGCGTCCACCGACACCCTGACCGCCAAAGGACTGCGTAGCCGCGCCAGGATCGTCGACGCCGCCGCGCGCCTGATGCTCGCGAACGGTGCGCACGGCACCACGATGGAGGCGATCCAGCACGAGGCGGGCGTCAGCGCCTCGCAGCTCTATCACTACTTCGACAACAAACGGGACCTGCTGGCGGCGGTCATCCAATCCAGTACGGAGGTCGTGGTCGCCAACAAGTGGCTGCTCGAGATGCGCTCACTGCACGATCTGCGCGCGTGGCGGGATGCGGTGGTCGCCGCGGCGCGCGCGACCGGCTGTCGCACGGGGTGTCCGCTGGCCTCGTTCGCCGAGGACATCCCCGATACCGATCCGGAACTCCTCGAACTGGTGGCCGCCGGATTACGCCGCCTCACCGCCGCCGTCGCCGATGGCCTCACCGCCATGCGCGATTCCGGAGAACTGCGCGAGGACACCGATATCGACCGACTGTCGCTCGTCGTCGTCACCGCCTACGAGGGCGGCATGCTGGTCTCCCGGGCTCAGCGCGAGCCCGCACCGCTGGAGGCGGCCCTCGACGCCGCCGTCGCCTGTGTCGAGACACAGGCCGCTCGCACGGATCGGTGACGTCGAAGGGATCGCGGCCCCAATGACAGCCCACACCGACCCCACGACCACCTACTTCGCAACACGACCTCCGTGTGAATTTGCGCGGCTGCGGCTTCGTCGGAATGTTGCCGTGTTCCAGATAGAGCGGAACATGGCCTGCCGGTAGAGCTTTCGTTGTTTCCGTCAGTCGGCGAGCTAGAGCAGGATTCGTGCATTCGCCGCGCCGAATCACGGGCCGCTGTAGGGAGAGGTGACCGCATCGTCTCCCTTCCGCAAGCGGGCATTTGAGGAGTGCGTAACCGACATGTCACCCCCGCGAGCTGGGCGACCTCCTCGCGGCGCAGTCCCGGCACCTGCCTGCGCAGGCCCGCGGACAGCCCGACCTCGCCCGGACGCACGCGATCGCGCGCCTGTCTCAGCGACGCGGCCGGCTCGGTTCGATCCACAGCTCGATCATGCCGCGTCCGGTTGTCGCCGGGGTGGGATCGCTGCTCCCAGGAGTTGGCAGCAACGCGGCCGATCCCGGCTACACCGCGACGGACCTCAACGGTCACTCCGGCTACCAGACCGTCACCGAGGGCACCGACGCGATCGTGCGGCCGGGCGACGCTGCCACCGGACGGGCCGACCGGTGGCTTCTTCGATCGCGCCGGACCGGTGCCGTGGTGAGGCGACGACACCGGGGATCGCGTGAGCCGGAGCGCACGGACTACGGCCGTCTCGGTCGCGAGGTGGAAGTGCGGTATCCCGCCGCGACCGTACCGGACGCCTGGCGTGGAGGGCGCTCGGCCTCGGTCAGCGGGCGCCGCCGTTGACGTACAGTGTCTGGCCGCTGACGTAACTCGCCTCGTCGCTGGCCAGGAAGGCGATCACCGCCGCGACCTCTTCGGGCTGTCCCACGCGGCCCAGCGGCGTGCGGTCCGCGGCCGCTTTCCGGTGTTCCTCGGCGCTCACCCCGACCCGGTCGGCGGTGGCGGCGGTCATGGCGGTGGCGATATAGCCGGGCGCCACCGCGTTCACGGTGACGTTGTACGGCCCGAGCTCCAGGGCGAGCGTCGCGGTCAGCCCCTGGATGCCGGCTTTGGCGGCCGCGTAGTTGGCCTGGCCGCGGTTGCCGAGTGCCGACCGGCTCGACAGCGAAACGATCCTGCCGTACCGCTGGGCCACCATGAACGTCTGGGCGACCTGCGCGCAGTGGTAGGCGCCGGTCAGATTGACCGCGAGCACCGCGTGCCAGTCCTGCTCGGACAGGCGGAAGAACAGGTCGTCGCGAGTGATGCCCGCATTGTTGACCAGGATCTGCGGGCTGCCCAGATCGGTCGCGACACGGTCGAATACGCCCTCGACCGAGCCGCGTTCGGTGACGTCGCAGATGTAGCTGCGCGCCACACCGCCCGCTTCGGCGATTCGTGCGGCGGTTTGGTCGGGCGCGTCGCGGTCGAGTACGGCCACGGCGGCGCCCTCGGCGGCCAGGCGCAGCGCGGTGGCCGCGCCGATGCCTCGGGCCGCCCCGGTGACGACGGCGATCCGGTCGGTGAAGCGGTGCATCGGATGCTCTCCTGTCAGAACGCGGCGACGCCGGTCAGTGCGCGGCCGATGAGCAATTTCTGGATCTGGCTCGTGCCCTCGTACAGGGTCATCACCTTGGCGTCCCGGAGGTATTTGCCGACCGGGAATTCATCGATGTAGCCGTATCCGCCGAAGACCTGCACCGCACGGTCGGCCGCACGGACGGCGGCCTCGGAAGCGAACAGTTTCGCCTTCGAGGACGCCACGGCGAATTCCTCGCCGCGGTCGACGAGATCGGCCACGCGCCACACCAGCAGCCGCGCCGCGTCCACGTCGAGGGCGATGTCGGCGAGCAGTTCCTGGACGAGCTGGTGGGCCGCGATCGGCTTGCCGAACTGTTCGCGCTGGGTGGCGTAGCCGACGGCGGCGTCGAGGCACGCCTGCGCCAGCCCGACGCAGCCCGCCGCGACCGACATGCGGCCTTTGGTCAGCGCTGCCATCGCCACACCGAAACCCTTGCCCTCGATGTGCAGCCGGGCGCTGTCGGGAACACGCACGCCGTCCAGCACGAGTTCGGCCGTGGCCTGCCCGCGCAGCCCCAGCTTCCCGTGGATCTCGCGCGCGGTGAATCCGGGCGAGTCGGTCGGTACCAGGAACGCGGTGATGCCCCGATGTCCTTCGCCGCCGCTGCGCGCGAAAACCAGCGCCACATCGGCCCAGGTGCCATTGGTGATGAACATCTTCGTGCCCGACAGCACCCAGTCCGAGCCGTGGCGCATCGCGCGGGTGCGCAGCTGGGCGGCGTCGGACCCGGTGTTCGGCTCGGTGAGTGCGAAACAGCCCAGCGCCTCGCCCGTCACCAGCCGCGTCAGCCAGGTCTGTTTCTGCTCCTCGGTGCCGAAGTGGTGGATCGACTTGGCCACCAAGCCGAGGGAGACCGAGACGATGCCGCGCACCGCCGAGTCGCCGCGCCCCAGTTCCTCGAGGACGAGGCAGTAGGTGAGATGGTCGCCCGCGCTGCCGCCGTACTGCTCGGGGATGGTGAGCCCGAGGAAGCCCAGTTCGCCGAGCCGGGCGACGATCGACCGGTCCACGGCTTCGTCGCGATCCCATCGCGCGGCGTGCGGCACGATCTCCCGGTCGACGAAATCGGCCGCGAGCTGCCGTGCCGCCGTCTGCTCGCCGGACAGTTCGAGGTTCATGGCGGTAGGCTAGCGAGGATTAAACTACCACCGCAAGTTTTAGCGTCGGTGCGCGGATGCTCCGGCCGTCGCTGCGCCGCTGGTGCATCGGTAGGCAGTCCGGCGCCGGCCACGCGGGTATCGGGGCGATTGCGATCGCGGTACGCAATGAGCGGGATGAGGTACTCGCGTTATCGCGCGTACGACGTCGGACCGTAGACCAGCTGCAGCGTGCCGCGCTGCCACGGCCGCCCGGTGTCGGGATCGGCCGTTCCGCCCCACAGATCGACCACCGGATGCCCGCCCCGGCATACGCAGATCGCCGCGCCGAGTTCGCCGTACTCAGCGGTGCGCTAGGCGGTGATCGTGCCGAATTCCGTCGCGAGCCACGCGGGGAACTCGGTGAGGTCGGTCAGTACCACGTCCGCGCCCGCCGCACGCAGCTCGTCGGCCGTGCACGGGCCCGTGCTGACCCCGACCGCGAAGACGTCCGCGGCGCGCGCGCCGTTCATATCGCCGACGTGGTCGCCGACGAACAGGCTCGCGCCCTGCTCGCGCAGGGTCGCCGCCTTGCCCGCCGACCAGAGGTCACCCGCGAGGTGGTCGACGCGCCAACCGAGCTCGGCGATGTGCAGCTGCGCGAGCGGCGCGTGCTTGCCGGTGACCACGAGCACTCGGCCGTCGCGGGCCTCGACAGCCGCCAGCGCGGCCTGCGCGCCGGGCATCGGGGGAATGGTCGAGACGATCGTCGGATAGAGCGCTCGATAGCGGGTGACCAGCGCCGGAACGAGGTCCTCGGGCGCGCCCGCCTCGACGAGCAGGGTGGCCAGCGGCGGGCCGAGTCGGTCGGCGAAGGTCGTCCCGGACAGCGGCAGGCCGAACTCGGCGCCGAGCTGGTCGATGGCCCGCGCGACGCCCGGTCGCGAGTCGATCAGCGTCATGTCGAGGTCGAAGCCCACGGTCCAGGTCACCCGACCGACCCTAATCGCCCGCGCCGCGGCGTGCTGATCCGGCTGTTGTGATTCACGACTCTCCCGCGCGAAAGGCGTGCCGCCGCAACGGTAGCCGTGATTCACGTGGAACCCCGGATGCATTCGATGCCGTGTAAACGATTGTGCCGCCGCCTGTCTCGGCACCGACCGCAAATGTGCGTCAGGTGTACCGGGGTGGCGCCGCGCGCTTGGCGTAGCCGCTGATCGGGCTGATCTCCCTCCGGTCGATGCCGCTCAGCGCCCCGATTCGCTCGGTGGTGTGGCGGAACAGGTCGTCCGCGTCGTGGCAGACGATGCACACCAGCAGATTGTGCCGTCCGGTGGTGACGCCCACGAACGCCGCCTCCGGATCGGCGGCCGCCGTGGTCGCGACGTCATCGAGAACGCGGGTGTGCCGGTGCGCGCGTCAGACGACGGCTTCTTCGTCTCCGCCCGTGACGCCTACGGCGCCGGCCTGTTCTTCGTGGCGGACTGACAGTCAGCGGCGGGCAGGGCCCTCGCCGAGGCGCGGCTCGGCGAGGGTGGAGCGCTTGCGTCCGTATCCGAGGTAGACCGCGAGGCCGACCAGGACCCACACGCCGAAGCGCACCCAGGTCAGCGCCTCCAGAGTGGTAGCGAGCAGGATGCAGCCGATCAACGCGAGCAGCGGAACCACGGGCACCAGCGGGGTGCGGAACGGGCGTTCGCGCTCTGGCTCCACCCGGCGCAGCACCAGCACGCCCACGCAGACCACCGCGAACGCCGACAGCGCGCCGATATTCACCAGTTCGACCACGATGTCGATCGGCAGTAGCCCCGCGATGACCGCGCCGAGCGCGCCGAGCAGCACGGTCAGCCGGACCGGGGTCGACCGTTTCCCGGTCGCCGCGAGGGCGAAGGGCAGCAGCCGGTCGCGGCACATCGCGAACATCAACCGCACCTGCGCGTAGACGATCAGCAGCAGGCCCTTGGTGAGCGCGATGATCGAGGCGATCACGATGACGTCGCCGATCCAGCCGATGCGCACCGCGCCGAACGCGGTCGCGATCGGCGCGCTGTTGTTCAGCGTGGCGAACGGCACCATGCCGGTGAGCACGGCGCTGACGAGCGCGTAGAGCACGGTGGCGAGCAGCACCGTGCCGATGATGGCGAACGGTACGTCGCGCCGTGGATTGCGGGCCTCCTCGGCCGACGCGGCGACCACGTCGAAGCCGAGGAAGGCGAAGAACGCGATCGCGGCGCCGCCGATGATCCCACCGATGCCGAACGGTGCGAACGGGGTCCAGTTGTCCACGTTCACATGCGGTGCGCCGACGGCGATGACCAGCACGAGCACGCCGATGGTCACCGCGACCAGCGCCTTGGTGATGCGCGCGGTGAACGACACCTCGCCGACCAGCACCGCGACGACGACGGCGACGATCAGGACAGCGGGCAGGTTCACCACGCCGCCTTCGGCGGGCCCCGCGACGAGCGCGTGCGGGACGGTGATGCCGAACAGCGAATCCAGCGCGGACACCGTGGTCGCGGACCAGCCGATCGCCACCGCGGAGCCCGCGATGACGAACTCCAGCAGCAGGTTCCAGCCGACCAGGAACGCGGGTGCTTCGCCGAGGGTCGCGTAGGTATAGGTGTAGGCGCTGCCGGAGACCGGAACCATCGCCGCGAGTTCGCTGTAGCACAGCGCCACCAGCACGCACACCGTTCCGGCCAACGCGAACGACAGCACGATGGCAGGCCCGGCCTTCTCCGCGGCGGCCACACCGGTGATGACGAAGATCCCCGCGCCGACGATGGTGCCGACGCCCATGGCGGTGAGATCGAGCCGGCTGAGCCTGCGCGCCAGCGTGGGCGCGCCCGCCTCGGTCGTGGTGTCGGGCAGGCGGCGGCGCCAGCGCCGGGCTGATGCGGTGGTCATGACTCCCTAACGAGAACGGTGCGTCGGTCGGCCGGTGTGCCGAACCGATGCCCATTCTCGCCGCGTCGCAGCGTGTGGGAATAACTGGGGTGTTGCGCTCAGCTGCTGGATGACGCCGCGAAGGGCGTCGCCGCGGCGACGCGGGCGGTGCGGTTGGGATGCCGCCACAGGCCCTTGCGTTCGAGAATCGGCAGCACGCCTTCGCCGAACCAGTACGCCTCTTCCAGATGGGGATACCCGGAGAGGATGAAGTGCTTGATCCCCAAGCGTGCGTATTCGGCCAGCCGCTCGGCGACTTCGGCGTGCGAGCCGACCAGCGCGGTGCCCGCGCCGCCGCGGACCAGGCCGACCCCGGCCCACAGATTGGGCGCGATCTCCAGCCGGTCGGTGCTGCCCGCGTGCAGTTCGGTCATCCGCCGCTGGCCTTCGGACTCGCTGCGGGCCAGGTTGGCCTGTACCCGCTCGATGTCGGCGGGGTCGATGCCGGCCAGCAGGCGGTCGGCCTCGGCCCAGGCCTGCTCGGAGGTATCCCGGCTGATGACGTGCACGCGCAGGCCGTAGTCGAGGACGCGGCCGTGGTCCACCGCCAGACGACGGATCCAGTCGAGCTTCCTGCTCACCGCCAGCAGCGGCTCGCCCCAGGTCAGGTAGGCGTCGCTGTAGCGGGCCGCGATCGGGCCCGCCGGTTCGGAGGAACCGCCGAAGAACACCGGCGGCACCGGGTCCGGCCGGTTGCCCAGCAGTGCCTGGTGGACTCGGATGTGCTCGCCCTCGAAGGTCACCGGCTCGGTGGAGGTCCACAACTCCCGCACGACGTGCAGGAATTCGCCGGTGCGGGCGTAGCGCTGGGTCTTGTCCAGAAAGTCGCCGTAGGCCTGCTGCTCGTGCGGCTCGCCGCCGGTCACCACGTTGAGCAACAGTCTGCCCCGGGAGTGCCGCTGAAAGGTGGCCGCCATCTGCGCCGCGAGCGTCGGGCTGACCAGGCCGGGCCGGAAGGCCACCAGGAACTTCAGCGTCTCGGTGGTCTCGACCATCATGGCAGTGGTCAGCCAGGCGTCCTCGCACCACGCGCCGGTCGGGGTGAGCACGGCCTCGAAGCCGTTGTCCTCGGCGGCGGCGCCGATCTGGTTCAGATACCGCAGGCTCGCCGGGCGGTCACCGGACATGAAGGTGCCGTGCCCGCCCGCGATCAGACCGCGGGAATCGCCGTAGGTGGGGAGGAACCAGTGGAACGACAGACTCATGCTGAGCCAACTCCCTTCCGGAGACGCGGCCGCGCCGATAACGGACAGATCGAGGCGGTGCGTCCGGTGGGCGCGCCGCAGTGATCCATGCTGGGCGCTCGACCGGACGGGGTCACGGTTTGAAACCAGTCCGGTTTTTATTCCGGTGTGCGGACGTGTCACCATTCGTGACTAGACGTAACCATGAATAACACGTAATCTGGGCTCAGCACGCACCCGCAGGTGTGCGAGGCGGATCGGACGAAACGAGTACCTCAATGACGCGGCATGTCGACGTATTGATCATCGGCGCTGGGCTGTCCGGAATCGGCATGGCCTGCCATCTCACCAAGGAGCGGACGGGACGCAGCTACGCGATCCTGGAACGCCGGACGGCCATCGGCGGCACCTGGGACCTGTTCCGTTATCCGGGCATCCGCTCCGACTCCGACATGTACACCTTCGGGTACGGCTTCCGCCCGTGGAACGGCACCAAGGTCCTCGCCGACGGGCCGCACATCCGCGAGTACATCGAGGAGACCGCCGCGGAGTACGGCGTCACCGAGCACATCCGGTTCGGCCGCAAGGTGACCACGGCGCGCTGGTCCAGCGAGACGACCACCTGGACCGTCGAGGCGCTCGACGAGCAGACCGGCGAGACCGAGGTCTACACCAGCGACTTCCTGGTCGGCTGCACCGGCTATTACGACTACGACAACGGCTACCGGCCGCGGTTCCCCGGCGAGGAGGACTTCGGCGGGCAGATCGTGCATCCGCAGCACTGGCCCGAGGACCTCGACTACACCGGCAAGCGCGTTGTCGTGATCGGCTCCGGCGCCACCGCGATCACCTTGATCCCGGCGATGAGCGACGCTGCCGCGCACGTCACCATGCTGCAGCGCTCGCCGACGTACATCACCGCGCTGCCGGCCGACGACCCGGTCGCGGTGGGGATGAAGGCGGCAAAGGTGCCCGAGAAGCTCGCCTACCGGATCGGGCGGGCGCGCAACATCGCCTTGCAGCGCGCGAGCTTCCAGCTCTCTCGCACCAATCCGGAAGCGGCCAAGAAGCTGTTGCTGGCCGCCGTGCGGATGCAGGTCGGGCCGGGGATCGACATGCGGCACTTCACCCCGAACTACAACCCGTGGGACCAGCGGCTGTGCGTGGTGCCCAACGGTGACCTGTTCAAGGTGCTGCGCAGCGGCAAGGCGTCCATCGTCACCGACCGCATCGAGACCTTCACCGAAACCGGCATCCGCCTGGCCTCCGGCGAGGAACTGCCCGCCGACCTGGTCATCAGCGCCACCGGTCTGAGCGTGCAGATGCTGGGCGGCGTGAGCCTGGAGATCGACGGCGAGCCGGTGGTCACCCGCGACCGGGTGGTCTACAAGGGGGCCATGCTCGACGGCGTGCCGAACGCGGTGATGGTGCTCGGCTACACCAACGCCTCCTGGACGCTGAAAGCGGACTTGGCGGCCGAGTACTTCTGCCGCGTGCTCAACCATATGAGGAACGCCGGTTTCACCCGGGTGGAGGCCGTCGCCACCGAGCGCGACCGCGGCGCCGACTCGGTGATGGGCGGGGCGCTGACCTCCGGCTACATCCAGCGCGGCGACGCGGTGATGCCCCGGCAGGGCACCAACGGTCCGTGGCAGGTGATCAACAACTACTTCCGCGACCGCAAGCTGCTGCGCAAGGGCGCGCTCGAGGACGGCGTGCTGGCCTTCAGCCGGGCCGAGAAGTCGCCGACCGCCGCACGACCGCTGGAAGGCATCCGCAGCGCCTGAGCGCCGAGCCGCACTGCGGCGGACAGGACGAGATGTCCGCCGCGAGCGTCGGCAGCGCGCACAGCGCCGTGTGCGGGTGGTGGACGCCCATGATGTCGGCGGCCTGCGCGGGGACATGCCACCGGGCGCTCTTTGCACCGCATGGGCAAAACCGCTGTCCGGCACACCATCCCCGTCCATTCCGGCAGGGCCGGGCACCGCACTCTACGACGGAATGCCCCGTCCGGCCCGGATGTGGGCAGCTCGCGCGTTCCGGCCTACAGGCCCAGCAGGGCTTCCGCGACCGTCCCGATGGCGTCGCGATATTCGGCGCGAGCGGGTTCGCCGTCGGTACGGCGGGCCAGCACACCCGCCGTCAGGGTGTAGCCGATGGTTTCCGCGATCACTCGCGGCGTCGTCACCGGGGTGATGCGCCCGGCGTCGAGCTGGCGCTGGAGATATCTGGTGAAGCGGCGGATCGGACGTTCGGTGATCTCCTCGGCCAGGGCCGCGACCTTCGGGTCGACCGCTCCGCGCTCGTCGATCAGGCGCAGCAGCGGACCGGCTGCCGCGACCGCCGTGGCGAAGGAATCGATGGTGGCGCGCAACATCGTTCGTGGATCGTCGGCCTCGAGGCCCGGCTCCTGGGCGGCGAGGAAATCGTCGCGGACCCGCTCGGCCAGCGCGAGGAAGATCTCCTCTTTCGAGGCGAAGTAGACGTACATCGTCGCGCGGGAGACGCCCGCCGCCGCGGTGATCGCGGCGACGGTGGTGCTGTCGTAGCCGCGCTCGGCGAACACCCGGGCCGCGGCGTCGAGCAGGTCGCGGTGCCGGGTGGTGTGCGAACGTTCCCGCGCGGCGCGCACCGACCAGGTGGACTGGGTCACGCAGCACATCGTGACGCATATTGACGTTGACGTCAACGTCAACAAGACTGGGCGGCATGCAGGTCGTCGTGGCGAACAGGGGAGAAGTAGCGGTTCGCGTGGTGCGCACCGCCCGGGAACGGGGTTGGCGAACCCTGGCGATGCATACCGCCGAGGAACGGGACGCGTTGCACGTCCGCCTGGCCGACGACGCGGTGGCCTTGCCCGGCGTCGGCGCCGCCGCCTACCTCGACGTGGCGGCGGTCGTCGCGGCGGCACGGAAGGCGGGGCCGGGCGCCTTGGTGCACCCGGGTTACGGATTCCTCAGCGAGAGTGCGGAATTCGCGACCGCGTGCGCGGTGGCCGCACTCGTGTTCGTCGGTCCTTCGGCCGAGGCGCTCGAGGTCTTCGGCGACAAGACCGCGGCGCGCGCGGCGGCCGAACGCGCGGGCGTCCCGGTACTCCCGGCCAGCCGCCGCGGCGCGGACATCGCCGCCATCGAGGCTCTGCTCGCGGCGCACCCCGACGGCGTCATGGTGAAGGCCGCCGCGGGCGGCGGAGGGCGCGGCATGCGGGCGGTGCGCGAAGCGGCGCGCCTGCCGGAGATCTTCGAGCGCTGCCGCGCGGAGGCGCTGGCCGGATTCGGCGACGACGGGGTCTACGCGGAGGCGCTGATCACCGGTGCGCGCCACATCGAGGTCCAGATCGTCGCCGACGGCCGAGGGGCGGTCGCCGTCGGCGATCGCGATTGCAGCGTGCAACGCAGGCAGCAGAAGCTGCTCGAGGTGGCGCCCGCTCCCGAGCTGTCCGCGGCGTCGCGCGAGCGGTTGCACCGCTGGGCCGTCGGGCTCGCCGAATCCGTCGGTTGCCGCGGTGTCGTCACCGTCGAGTTCCTCGCCCGCGGCGAGGAGGCATGGTTCCTCGAGGTCAATCCGCGGTTGCAGGTCGAGCACACTGTCACCGAAGCGGTCACCGGGATCGATCTGGTCGCGGTGCAATGCGATCTCGCTCGGGGCGCTACATTGGCCGATCTCGCGCTGCCCGAGCCCGGTTCCGCGCGCGGCTACGCGGTGCAGGCGCGCCTGAACGCCGAGACCGTCACCGCGGGCGGTGACGTGCTGCCCGGCACCGGCACGCTGACCCGGTTCGCGCCCCCGACGGGCGTCGGCGTGCGGGTCGACACCGCCGCGTTCGCCGGGATGCGACAGGACGCGCGCTTCGACTCCCTGCTGGCGAAGATCGTGGCCGCCGGTCCGACCTATCCGGCGGCGCTGCGCCGGTGCGCCGACGCGCTGGCCGAGACCGCCGTGACGGGCGTGGACACCAACGTCGCCGTGCTGCGCGCGGTCTTGGCGGACCTGGCTCAGGGCCGCGTGGTCTCGACGACGTGGTTCGAGCAGAATGTCGACGCGTTGGTGCGGCGTGCGGGTGATTTCGCCGACGCGCTGCCCATCGCGTCCGTCTCGGCGGAGGTCGTGGCGGCCGAGGTGACGCTGGCCGCCGACGAGGAAGCGGTGCGGTCGCCGATGGGCGGCACGGTGGTCGCTCTCGCCGAACCCGGCACCGTCGTCGCGGCTGGTGGTGACGTCGCGGTGCTGGAGGCGATGAAGATGCAGCACGTGGTGCGCGCGCAGCGGGACTTGCGGGTGTGCCGCCACGTCGTGGCGGTCGGCGCGGTCGTCGATCCGCATGCGCCGCTGCTGACCTTCATCGCCGCCGAGCACGACGGCGCGGTCGTCGATCACGACGCGGTCGACCTGGACTCGGTGCGCGCCGATCTCGCCGAGGTCGTCGCCCGCCACCGCGTCGGCCTCGACGAAGCACGGCCGGAAGCGGTCGCGAAACGGCACCGGTTCGGGCGGCGCACCGCCCGGGAGAACATCGCCGACCTGGTCGATGCGGACAGCTTCGTGGAGTACGGCGCGCTGGCCGTCGCCGCGCAGCGCCTGCGCCGCAGCCAGGAGGACCTGATCGCGAACACGCCCGCCGACGGACTGATCGGGGGCGTCGCCACCATCGACGCCGAACGATTCGGTCCCGATCGCTCCCGCGCGGTCGTGCTGTCCTACGACTACACGGTGCTGGCGGGCACCCAGGGGATGCGCAACCACGTCAAGACCGACCGCATGCTGGAACTCGCTCGCGAGCAACGGCTTCCGGTGGTGTTCTTCACCGAGGGCGGCGGCGGCAGGCCGGGCGACACCGATTATCCCGGCATCTCCGGCCTCGACGTCACCACCTTCCGGGCGATGGGTGCGCTCTCGGGCCGGGTTCCGCTGATCGGTATCGTGTCCGGCCGCTGCTTCGCGGGCAACGCGGCGCTGCTCGGCATGTGCGACGTCGTGATCGCCACTCCCGACGCCAATATCGGCATGGGCGGCCCCGCCATGATCGAAGGCGGCGGACTCGGCGTGTACGCGCCCGAGGACATCGGCCCGGTCGAAGTGCAGCGGCGCAACGGCGTCGTGCACATCGTCGCCGCCGACGAGGCGGAGGCGGTCGCCACCGCCCGTCGCTATCTCGCCTACTTCCAGGGCGCGACCGAGGCCTGGACCGCGCCGGATCCGCGCCTGGCGCGGCATGTGGTTCCCGAGAATCGCTTGCGCGCGTTCGATATCCGTGCCGCGATCGAAGCCGTCGCGGACGTGGGGTCGGTGCTGGAGCTGCGGCGCGATTGGGCGGCCGGGATCGTCACAGCGCTGATCCGCGTCGAGGGACGGCCGTTCGGGTTGATCGCCAACGACTGCCACCATCACGGCGGGGCGATCGACGCTCCCGCCGCGGACAAGCTCGGCATGTTCCTGCGCCTGTGCGACGCGCACGGTCTGCCGATCGTCTCCTTCTGCGACACACCGGGTTTCATGGTGGGCCCCGAGGCGGAGAAGGACGCCACCGTGACGAAGTTCAGCCGCCTGTTCATCGACTCCGCCGCGCTCTCCGTGCCGCTGGGCACCGTCATCGTGCGCAAGGGCTACGGTCTGGGCGCCCAAGCCATGGCGGCAGGCTCGTTCCGCGCGCCCCGGTTCGTCGTGGCCTGGCCGACCGGGGAAATCGGCGGCATGGGTCTGGAAGGCGCGGTCCGCCTCGGCTTCGCCAAAGAGCTCGCCGCCATCGAGGATCCGGGTGAACGGCAGCAAGCGTTCGACAATCTGGTCCAGCTCGCCTACGCCAACGGCAAGGCGCTCACCGCCGCCACCGTGCTGGAAGTCGACGACGTCATCGATCCGGCCGACACCCGCCGCTGGATTCGCACCCTGCGCTGACCCACCGGCGGGCGAGCGCGGGGATCGAACAGCGCCCCGCGCTCGGCAGTGGGCCTACATGTCCGGTCGAGATCATGATCCGCACGCGCAACCCATCAGGCGCCGGCCAGGACGGTCCGACACCACCACGGGATCGCGCAGCCTCAGCGCACGGCGCTCAGCGCGTCGACCAGATTGCGGGCACGCAGATCGACCGCGCCTTCGACGATGTAATTGCTGACATAGGCGAAGCCGAGCCCGCGCGCGGGGTCGGCGAAGGCGAGGCTGCCACCGCGGCCCGGATGCCCGAACGAAGCGCCACCGCCGAGCGGCAGTTCCGCGGTGGGCAGCATGTAGCCGGAGGCGTACCGGCCGGGCAGCATCAGTACCCGATCGGTACCCGCGACTTGTTCGCGGGTCGCTGCCGCGAGGGTGTCCGGGGTGAACAGGCGCGAGCCGTCGACCTCGCCGACGAGCGCCGCGTACAGACGGGCCAGCCCGCGGGCGGTGCCGATGCCGTTGCTGGCGGGCAGCTCCGCGGCTTGGACGGCCGCGGAATCGAAGTCGATGTCCGCCGGGTCGGTGATCTGGAAGGCCCGATTGACCAGGGCCTGCGGATCGCGCATCGCGGCGACCAGCGGACGCAGCGACTCCGCAACGGCTTCCTCGGGGATCCGGGTCGGATCAGGTGCGGGCGCGAACACCAATCGGCTCACCCTGGGCCGTGCCGCAGGCGGCAGTCCGATGAAGAAGTCGACCTCGAGTGGACCCGCGATCTCCTCGGCGAGGAACCGGCCCGGTGTGCGACCGGATACGCGGCGAATCACTTCGCCGACCAGCCAGCCGTAGGTTCGCCCGTGATAGCCGAACGCGCTGCCGGGACGCCAGTTCGGCGCCTGTGCCGCCAAGGCCTCGACCATCGGGGTCCAGGCCAGCGCGTCGCTCAGCGGGACGGGCTGGTCCAGCGCCGCCACGCCCGCCTGGTGTGTGAGCAGCCAGCGCACCGGGATGCCGCCTTTGCCCGCCGCCGCGAACTCCGGCCAATAGCGCGCGACCGGAGCGTCGAGGTCGAGTTCGCCCCGTTGCGCGAGCAGGTGCGCGATCGTCGCGACGACGCCCTTCGTCGCCGAATAGACCAGCTGCAGCGTGTCGCGCTGCCACGGCCGCCCGGTGCCGGGATCGGCCGTTCCGCCCCACAGATCGATCACCGGATGCCCGTCCCGGTACACGCACAGCGCCGCGCCGATCTCGCCGTACTCGGCGAAATTCGCCGCGAACGCCTCTCGCACGGCGTCGTATCCGGTGGCGACGGTTCCCTCGATTGTCATGCGGGACAGCATGTCACGATGCGCCGACCTGAATATCCGGCCTGATGGCGGGCCGGGCGGCGAGGAGCCGCTCCCCTTCGAAGTTTTTTCCACGACGATGTCCGAGAATGGTCAGCAGCTCCGACGTTCCAGACGAGCGGCGCCGCCCGGGTGCCGACGACTTAGAGGAGTTGGCATGAAATACATGATCCTGAGTTACGCCTCGCAGCAGGACTACGACGGCATGGCCGGCAAGGACACGGGAAAGCCCGCCTGGACCCCCGCGGAGTTCACGGCTCTGACCCAGTTCATGACCGAATTCAACAAGCGGCTCGAGGAATCCGGCGAGCTGGTGGAGACCCGTGGACTGGCGGAGCCGGTGCACACTCGGCGGCTGGGCGCCAAGGACGGCAAGCCGTTCGTCACCGACGGCCCCTACGCCGAGACCCAGGAAGTGCTCGCGGGCTTCTGGATCGTCGAATGCGAGAGCTTCGACCGCGCCACCGAGATCGCGGCCGAACTCAACAACTGCCCGGCGCCGGCGCACGTGCTCGATTCGGTCTACGCCGACGTGCGCCCGATCGCCGAGGCCGCCCCCGAATTCGGCTGATCACGATCGTGTCCGATGCCGCGGCGACGGACCTGCTGCGCCCGCTGGCGCCGCAGGTCCTCGCCGCGCTCGTGCGCAAGTACGGTCACTTCGACAGCGCCGAGGACGCGGTGCAGGAGGCGCTGCTCGCCGCGGCGACGCAGTGGCCCGCCGACGGGATCCCGGCCGCGCCGCTGGCCTGGCTGATCACCGTCGCGTCACGCAGGCTGACCGACCTGCTGCGCGCCGAGCAGTCCCGCAGGCGACGCGAAGAGACCGTGGCCCGGCGGACGTTGCCGGAGGACTGGCTGACACCGCCCGCCGATCGGCAGCCGAACGACTCCGACGACACACTGATTCTGCTGTTCCTGTGCTGCCACCCCGCGCTGTCCCCGCCGTCGCAGGTCGCGCTGACGTTGCGCGCGGTCGGCGGCTTGACCACCGCGGAGATCGCGCGGTGTTTCCTGGTTCCGGAGCCGACCATGGCGAAACGCATCGGCCGGGCCAAGCGCACGATCAAGGACAGCGGCGTGCCGTTCGCGCCGCCGTCCGGGACCGAGCGTGCCGACCGGTGGGCGGCCGTGCTGCATGTGCTGTACCTGATCTTCACCGAGGGCTACGCCGCCACATCCGGTACGAGCGTGTATCGGGTCGAGCTGTCGGCCGAGGCGATCCGCCTGACCCGTCTCGTGCACCGCCTGCTGCCCGCGGACGGCGAAGTGGCCGGGCTGCTGGCGCTCATGCTGCTCACCGACGCCCGCCGCGCCGCGCGCACCGGTCCCGGCGGCGAGCTGATCCCGATGGAGGAGCAGGACCGCAGCCGATGGGACGCCACCGCGACCGCCGAGGGGATCGCGCTGATCACCGCCGCGTTGCCGCGGGGTGTTCCGGGGCCGTATCAGTTGCAGGCCGCGATCGCCGCGTTGCACGACGAGGCGCCCAGCTACGCCGCCACGGACTGGCCACAGATCAGATTGCTGTACGAGCGCCTGCTGGCCTCGGCCGACAATCCGGTGATCGCGCTGAACCATGCGGTCGCGGTGGCGATGGCGGTGGGGCCCGCGGCCGGACTGAAGCTGGTGGACGATCTCGACGAGCGGCTCGCCGACGACCACCGGCTGCCTGCCGTGCGCGGGCACCTGCTGGAGATGCTCGGGGACGTCGCGGGCGCTCGCGCCGCGTATCGGTCGGCGGCGCAGCGCACGACGAGCATTCCGCAACGGCGCTACCTGCTCTCCCGGGCCGCCCGCCTGGACGTGCGCGGCGACTGATCACGCGATCGGCGGCCGGACTTGTCGTGGCGCGAAGCGATACTCGGCACCGGCCCATCTTCGTGACGAACTGGAGGAGTGCATGGCGCGCGAACTCGACGACCTGCCCTACGCGCGGTACCTCACCGCACCGGACGGCGACCTCGAGGCGGAAGGCGACTACGACTGTGTCCGGGTGGACGGCGGTGTGCTGGACGATCTCGACGTGCGGCACGCGCGGTTCAGCGAGTCGGTGTTCACCTCGACCACCTTCACCCGGGGAAGTCTGCGCTACAGCCGGTTCGCCGATGTGTGGCTGCGTCATGTCCGCTGGGTCGGCACCGAACTGGCCGACACGGCATGGCTCGACGGCGAGGTGGTGTCGGGCGCGCTGTCCGGCGTCGACTTCGCGGGCGCGAACCTGCGGCGGGTGCGATTCGAGGGCTGCAAGTTCGACTCGGTCAACTTCCGCGGCGCCCACTTGCGCGAGGTGTCCTTCACCGACTGTGTGCTGCGCGATTGCGATTTCGCCGACGCCGCCCTGACCGGCATTACGGTGCCCGGCTCGGAACTGGTCCGCCTGTCGCTGCGCAATGTGCGGGGGGCGAAGGTGGATCTGCGCGGCGCGACGGCACTGGACATCACCGAGGGGCTCGACAGCCTGCGCGGCGCGACGATCACGAGTCTGCAGCTGATGGACCTCGCGCCCGCCTTCGCACGTTCCATCGGCATCACCGTGCTGGATTGAACGAGCCGTTCGGCGGAATGCGGCTGCCGGACGAAAACGGCCATGCGCCCGCGACCGCCCGCATCGGCATTTCGGCGAACCGCCGATGAGCTGGACAGCCGATTGATACATTGCGCCGATACCGCGCAGTACCGCTTCATCGAGGACACAAGCCATGGTCGACCCGGATTCTCTCCGCAGTACCGCGGGTGTGCGCGCTCTGGTACGCATCGCCGGAGAACGCGGCATGGCGCCCGCCGAGTGCCTGGCCGGAACGGCACTGGCGCCGGCCGAGCTGGACGATCCGTCCGCCGAGATCACCCTCCAGGACGAATTGCGGATAGTGCATACGGTGCTCGGGCGCTTCGGCGACGAGCCCGGACTCCATCTCGCGGCGGCGGTCCGTCATCACCTGCGGTCGCGCGGACCGTGGGGGCTGGCGCTGCTGGGCAGCCGGACGCCGCGGGAGCTGATCGAGGTGGGGCTGCGCTGCGTCGGCCACACGGTGCCGTTCGGGCGATTGACCGTCGAGGAGGCCGACGGCGAAGCACGCCTGGTGTTCGAGGATGCGAACCTTCCGCCCGGAATGCGAGCGTTCTTCGCCGAAGCGGCGTTGGCCGGGTTGCCCGCCTTCGACCGGGAACTGTTCTCCGTGGGCGTGCCGGTGCGGCGGGTGAGTTTCCGGCATGCCTGTCCCCGCGACACCAAGCGCTATCGCGACATCTTCGGCGTGGAACCGGTCTTCGGCGCGCCGACGAGCGCGGTGGTCTTCGATCGCGGCGTGCTCGACCGCCCGCTGCCACCGGCGAACGCCGCCGCAAGGGACAACTGCGGACTGCTGTGCCGCGACCTGCTCGACCGGCGCCGCAGGCGCACCGGCGTCGCCGCGTCGGTGCGCGAGCGACTGGTCCGCACCCCGGGTGAGATCCCCGATCAGGCGACGGTCGCCCTCGGGCTGTACATGAGTTCGCGCACCCTGTCGCGGCGGCTGAACGAGGAGGGGACCTCGTTTCGCGCGCTACTGGACGAAGTGCGCCAAACCATGTCCGAGGTGTTGCTCGCGCACACCGATATGACCACCGAGCAGGTAGCGGCCCGGCTCGGCTACGCGGAGGCGGCCTCTTTCATCCGGGCCTTTCGCCGCTGGCAGGGCTGCCCGCCGCAGACGTTTCGCTCGCGGGGCCGAGGTTCGCATCGCGCCCCCGAGTTGGTCTGAGCACCCCGGCTCCGGTCGTCCGAGCCGCTTCGGCGGAGGACGTCATGCCGCACGGAGGCGGGCAGACAGTCGGCTATCGTGCTGCGGGGCAGCGGCAGGGTCGCTCCAGTGCTGGGATCGACCCCAGGAACGCTCCCGTACTATCGCGATCGGAGTCGGCCTGCCGGGGAGATGAAGGAGGAGGGTGTGGAAGTTCGCACCAGCAACGAGCCACTGTGGTTACGGTTGGGCCAACGACTTCCGGAGCATTCCGCGCCGGTGGGCGCGGCACGGTCTGCCGGGGGAGCCGTCCGATGAGCGACGAAGGCGCCGACCTACGCTGCGCGGCATGCTCGGCGGTCGGTCTCGACAGCCCGCGGTGCGCGTCCTGCGGTTCGGAACTCGGTTACCGGTACGTCGCGCTGCCCGGTGACGATCCGGCGCCGTGCGCCGACTGCGGGGGAGACCGCTTCGACGCCGACGGGCGCTGTGCGCAGTGCGGCCGGTCCCGGACGATGCCGGATCGCTTCGACACCGATCTCGGCGCGGTCGCGGTCCTCACCGACCGCGGCATCGCGCACGCGCGCAACGAGGACGCCGTCGCGGCCGGGGTGTTCGACAGTGCGGTGCCCGGGGCTGCCGGGACCGTCGTGATCGCGGTGAGCGACGGAGTGTCCACCTCGTCGAGGCCCCAGGTCGCTTCCGGCGCCGCCGTTCGGGCCGGCGTCGGGGCCACCGCCGCCGCGCTCGCTTCCGGACAGCCTGCGACCGAGGCCATCATGGCCGGGCTGGCGGCCGCGGCGCAGGCGGTCCGCGACGTCGACGTGCCCGACGGCCCGGCGCCCTCGTGCACCTATGTGTCCGCCATCGTCGCCCACCATGGCGAGCAGACCGAGGTCACCGTGGCCAATGTCGGTGACAGCCGGGCATATTGGCTGCCCGCGGCCGAGGCCGGCGGACCGGGCGACGAGCCGGCCCAGCGGTTGACCGTCGACGACTCGTGGGCTCAGGCGCTCGTCGACGCGGGCGCGATGGACGAGCGTGCCGCGATGGCCGACCCTCGCGCACATACGCTGATCCGCTGGCTGGGCGCGGACAGCCCGCCGAAGCCGTGGGCCGACAACTGCGTGCGTACCGTGCGCGTCGCCGGGCCGGGAATGCTGCTGCTGTGCTCCGACGGGTTGTGGAACTATTCGCCCTCGCCGTCCGGGCTGGCCCAGCACGTGGCGGGGGCGTCGCCCGTGGCAGCGGCGCGCGCACTCGCGCAGTTCGCGTTGCGGTGCGGCGGCGGTGACAACATCACGGTCGCCCTGGCGCCGGTGCCGTGGGAGAGCGGCCCGCCCGTTCCATAGACAGTGGTGTTCATGGTTGCGTATGGTCGTCGACTATGACGAAGTTCGCCGGCAAAACCTGTCTGATCACCGGTGCCGCCAGCGGTCTCGGTCGCAGTACGGCACTCGCGGCGGCCGCCAAGGGCGCCGCGCTCGTGCTGACCGACATCGCCGCCGAAGGTCTGGCGCGCACCGCCGCCGACGCACGCGCCGCGGGCGCGACAGTCCACCTGGCCGAGGCCGCCGATGTCGGTGACTACGACCAGGTCGTCGCGCTGGCCGCCCAGGTGCACGACGCGGTCGCGGGCGTCGACATCGTCATGAACGTGGCGGGCATCGCGACCTGGGGCACCGTCGACCGGCTGACGCACGACCAATGGCGACGGACCATCGACATCGACCTCATGGGCCCCATCCACGTGATCGAAGCCTTCGTTCCGCCGATGATCGCGGCCGGACGCGGCGGCCATCTGGTGAACGTGTCGTCGGCCGCGGGTCTGTTCGGCCTGCCGTGGCACGCGCCTTACAGTGCGAGCAAGTTCGGTCTGCGTGGTGTGTCGGAGGTATTGCGCTTCGACCTGGCGCGCCATCGCATCGGCGTGAGCCTGGTGTGCCCGGGTGCGATGGCCACGCCCATGGTCGACAGGGTCGATATCGCGGGCGTCGATCGCACGGCCGAGGCGGTGCAGCAAGGCGTCGCGCTGTTCATGCGCCACGCGGTCACGCCGGAGGCGGCGGCGCGCTCGATCGTGCGCGGTGTCGAGCGCAATCGCTATCTGGTGTTCACCTCGCCGGACATCCGCGTCGGCTTCTGGGCGCAGCGATACTTCCCACCCGCGTACAACGTCGCGATGCGTGGGCTGAACTGGGCGATGAATCGCTATGTGGAGCAGAAGGCGGGCGCTGCCGCGAGCTGAGGCGCGACCGGGCCGACGCCGGTCGCCGGGTCGCGACCGGCCATGATCGTCGTCATGGCATCGGCTGTCTATCTGATCACCGGCATCCAGGCCGCGGGCAAATCCACCGTCGCGCAGGCGCTCGCCGAGCGGCTGCCGCGCTCGGTGCACGTGCGCGGAGACGTGTTCCGTCGTTTCGTCGTCAACGGACGTGCGGAGATGAGCGCCGCTCCATCGCCCGAGGCGCTGACCCAGCTGCGGTTGCGGCACAGCCTGGCCGCCGCGACGGCGGACGCCTACGCCGAAGCCGGGTTCACGGTCGTGCTGCAGGACGTCGTCCTCGGTGAATTCCTGCCTTGGCTGGCCGGTCTGCTCGTCACGCGACCGCTGTACGTCGTCGTGCTGGCGCCGCGCCCGGAGGTGGTTCTCGCCCGTGAGGCCGCACGTGACAAGGACGCCTACGACGAGTTCACCGTCTCCGGGCTCGACGAGGTGCTGCGCTCGGCCACCCCCCGGATCGGGCTCTGGCTGGATACGTCGGATCTGACCGTCGCGCAGACGGTCGATCGGATTCTCGCCGAGGCCGGGCCGCTGACGGACTGACGCCGCCGCGCTGGGGTCCCCTCAGCGGGCGTCCCCCGGCACCTGCAGCCGAGTGAGTGAACTCGTGGCCGGGCCCTCGAGCAGCGTGCCGTCGGCGGCGAAGCGCGAGCCGTGCAGCGGGCAGTCCCAGGTACGTTCGGCGTCGTTCCAGTTGACGATGCCATACAGGTGCGGGCACACCGCGGAAACGCGGTTGGTGACCCCGTCCACCGTGCACACGGCGGTGGGGTGCAGACCTTCGCGCAGCACCGTGCCACAGCCCTCGGCCGGAGCGGCGCCATCGTGATGGGTGGCGATCCGCAGCCATCCCGCCGAGAGTCGCTGCGCGACGGCGCTGTTGACCTTCGTGGCCGTGGGAAGCGCTTTGAGTTCGTCCGGACGCCAGCTCGCCAGCGCGCCAGCCCACCGGGGCGGCGCTTCGGTGAGCCGTCCGGCCAGCGCGATGGCCGCGGCCACACCGTTGGTGAGACCCCATTTGGCGTAGCCGGTGGCCAGCTGTATATCGCGCTGACCCGGCAGCACCGGGCCGACGTAGGGCAGTTCACCGACGGGGGAGTAATCCTGAGCCGACCAGCGGTGTGTCAGCTCGGCGCCGGGGAACCAGGTTCGCGCCCAGCTCACCAGATCCTCCACCTTCTCGCGGGTCGATCCGCCGCGGCCGACGACGTGGCCGTTGCCGCCGACCAGCAACAGCTCCCCGCCGGGTCCCTGCGCGCGACGCAGGGAGCGGGTGGGACTCCCGGCGCTGATGTACATATCGCGCGGAGCGGGACGGTCCAGGCTGAACGCCGCCAGATAGGAGCGTTGCGGCGTGAGGCGAGCGAAGAACCCGCCGCGATCGAGGATCGGTGTCCCGGTGGCCAGCACTACGCGGCGCGCGCCGAGGTCTCCGTGCTCGGTGGAGACGACGAGGTCGTCGCCGCCGTGGTGCACACCGCGGACCAGGGTGGATTCGTAGATCGGGGCGCCGTGCGACTCCACGTCGGCAGCGAGCGCGGCCAGCAGCGCCATCGGGTCGAGCTGGGCCTGATCGGCCAAGCGCACCGCACCGCGTGCGGGGAAGGGGACGTCCAGTTCACCGAGCAGTTCGGTGGGCAGGCCCGCCTTCTGCGTCGCGGCGTATTCCGCTCGCACCGCGGACATCTCGTCGTCGTTCTGCGCGTAGGTCAACGCGGCCGCCCGCTCCACGGCGACGCCGTGCGCGTCGCAGAAACGCAGCAGCCACTCCTGTCCTGCGCGATTGGCCGCCACGTAGTCGCGCAGCACGTCGTCGGAGTGGTGCTTGGCGATCTGCTGGGCCCGAGTCCCTTGCAGCAGGCTGACTTTCCCGGTGGTGGCGCCGGTCGTTCCCGCACCGACGCGCCTGCCTTCGACCACGGCCACTTCGACGCCGTTCTCGACCAGCAGCAGTGCGGTCACCAGTCCGGTGAGCCCGCCGCCGATCACCACCGTGTCGAAGCGCGATCCCGGCGTCAACCGCAACCGCGCCGGAACCTGCGCGCCGTGCAACCATAGGGACGTCATATGCCCGAGATAGCCGGTCTCGGCGGGGTGAAACGCCTGTGCCGCCTACTGGTCATACGCGCACCTGCCTGGTGAGCTGCCGGTCGGCGGCGGCGAGCACTTCGGCGGCGCTGATCATCGCCAGCCCGGGCGCGGGCGTGTCGGACCGTGGATCACCGGTGTGTCCGGCCCACAAGGCGACATGGGACGCCCGCTCCGGTGGCGGTCCCCAGACCGCGGGCGCGTCGGGACCGAAGATCAGCACGGACGGCGTGCCGAACGCGGTGGCCAGATGCCCCACGCCGGTATCGCCGCTGAGCACGAGAGCCGCGTCGGCCACCGTCACCGCGAGTTGGCGTAGCGTGAGTTCTCCGGCCAGCACGCTACTTTCGGGCAATCCGGCCTGTGTCGCGACGCTGCGCGCGAGCGGGCGATCCGCGGCGCTGCCGACGATACGCACCGGACATTCCCATTCGCGCAGACCGGCTGCGACTGTCGCGAACCGCTCGGCCGGCCAGCGCCGAGCAGGCGCGCCGCCCGGGTAGACCACGATGGATCGCCGCTCGCCGGTGCTCTCCGGTGGCGGCGTGATGTCCAGGCGTGCCGGGTCGGCCGGGATGCCCGCCCATTCCAGCAGTCGGCACCACCGCGCGGTCTCGTGCAGGCCGGGCTCGAACAGTGGGCCCGGCACCCGCGGAAAGTCCTTGTGACGGTGGGTGATCATCCGATCCGGATCGGTCGCCAGCAGTGCGCGGACGCTGTCGGTGCCGGCGTCGTGCAGATTGATCGCGAAGGCCGGTGGCGGCGCGTTCCAGCGCAGTCCGTTCGCCATCGGGGTCGCGTGGAGTTCGTCGACGCAATCGGCCAGTTCCACCACCGGGCGCAGCCATCCCGGTGCCGCGAGGACGAGCCGGTCGCGCGGGCGGATGTCGTGCAGCGCGCGCAGGGCGGGAATCGCTGTCAGCAGCTCCCGCAGCCCATGCGCGCGCAACGCGAGCAAGTCAGTCACGGAAATGCCTCCATAGGGGGCGCGAAAGGCACGGCCCCGCCGCCCGGGCCGACATCGTCGGCGGCCCGGGGCGGGTGTGCCACAAAGCTTCGAGTCGGTTCGCGGGAATCCCGTCGGACGCCGGAAACCTGTCTCGAAGCCCGCCGTCGTTACGGTCCTCGACGCCGTTGTCGAGGGGTGCGCAGGGATAACGGCGGCATTCCCGCCGGGTTCCGGCGCCTGGACAACCGTGGCGGGAACGGCATTCGCAAATCGAACAAGCGGTTGTTGCTACCTCCTGAAATGCCCGGCACGCCCGGTTCGAAACCGAGGAGCCCCACATCGGCTCTCAGGAGCGCATCCGGCTATTTCGGCACGAAAATGCCGGTGAGGTCCGCCTTCCGGATCGGGGTATCGGGGTTGGCCTGTGCCGCGCACATCAGCTTGATCGCCGCGATCGCGGCGTCGACCGTTCTCGCGTCGGGCGTGCCGTCACCTTCTCGTTCCTGTTCGAGGAACTTCTCGGTGGTGATGCGCTGCTTGTCGGGATCCTGGGCGACGTATTCGTTGCACGGCGTGTCGCCGCCCTTGTTCACGATCTTCTGCGGCTCGTCGCCGCACCCCGCCGCGCATACCGCCAGCGTGGCGAACACGGCTACGCCCACCCGGCGCGCGGCGCTCATCGGCCGAACCCCGCCAGCGCCGAGGCCAGATCCGGCACGTCGAGCGCCTGCACGGCCTGCTCCCGGACATCCGGGCAGTTCTGCGTGGTGATGGCATCGACCGTGTCCCGGTCGGTGACGACCACGTCGTTCAACCCGCCGTTACGGGCCGCCCAGTTGTGCACGGTGCCGTTGAACGTCACTTTGGCGAGCGTGGCACCCTGCCCGCGCCAGGTGTCGATATCGGCGCGCATCATGTCGCACAACTGTTTTGCCGCTTCCTGGGTGATCTGGTCGGTGTTCGGAACCTGGGGGCTGGAAGGGCCGGGCATGGTGATCGACACGGTCGCGGGCTCGGGGGTGTCCGCCGCCGTTTCGCTGTCATCACTCGAACATGCCGTGATCGCCGAAGCGGCCGCGAGCGCCCCGGCGAGCAGGACGAAGCGGCCCAAGGGCCGGTTGGGCTGGTTTCTCATTCTTTCTTTCTCCTGGAAGTCGAAGCCGCGTTTCCTCGACCGGCGCCTGCGCCGGCGGCGGGATGCGCGATCAGTGGCCGGCCGCGTCGCGCAGCCGCCTGCCTTCCCGCGCCTTGATCCGGCGGTGCTCGGCGACGATGACGAGGACGCCCGCGAGGATGCAGACGCCGCTGACGACCCCCGCGATCACCGCCCAGCCCGCGAATCCGTATCCGGCGGCGGTGAGCGTGAGCGCCATGGCCACGATGCCTACCGCGACCAGGATGATGCCGGGCCAGTTGCGGGCGTCCTCGATGGACTCTCCGGCGTGGCTGCGGTTGGTGCGGGTGTCGTCCGGGAACGTGTGGGTCCGGGGATGGTGCTGCTCTCCGGCGCCGGATCCCGCGGTCGGCTCGTTCGGTGCTGGCAGCATCGGATGTCCTTTCTGCTGAGCGGCAACGATTTCGGTGCGCGTGCCGCCCGGGGCCCGGAGCGTTCCCGCCGGGCCATCCGGGGCGGCCGTACCGGTCGGATGCCCGCGTTAGCGGATCCGAAACGCGGGTACGACGTCAGCGAGCCGCCCGATCCGGGCCGCTCATACCCGCAAAAGTCCCAGGAGGACCCCGATGACAACAGCACGGGACATCATGACCCGGAACGTGGAGTGCGTCCGCTCCAGCGACACGGTGGTCGCGGCCGCACAGCGCATGGCGGAATTGAATGTCGGCGCCCTGCCCATCTGCGGCGAGGACGACAAATTGAAGGGAATGCTCACCGATCGCGACATCGTCGTCAAGGTGATCGCGCAGCGCAAGGACCCGCTCGGCGTCGACGCGGGCGAACTCGGCGGCGCGGAACTGGTCACCGTCGAAGCCGACGACGACGTGCGCAAGGTGATGTCGGTGATGTCGCAGCATCAGGTACGCCGTGTACCGGTGCTGGAGCAGGGCCGGCTGGTCGGCATCATCGCGCAGGCCGACGTCGCCACCGCCGTCGACAACACCCAGTCGGGAAGCATCGTGGAGGCGATCTCGACCGACTTCTGAGTCCGGCGCTCCTCAGACCGCGGCCGGGTGCATGTCGTAGACCGCGTAGGCCGCTCGGATCACCGGCTGGGCGACATTGCGCACCCGGATGCCGCCCGGAGTGGTGCCGCGTTCGGTCCCCGCGTGGGCATGACCGTGCAACGCCAGGTCGGCGCCGTGCTCGTCGATCGCCTCGCCGAGCAGGTACGAACCGAGGAAGGGATAGATCTCCCTCGGCTCACCGTGCAGCGTGTCGCTGATCGGGGAATAATGCGTGAGCGCGACGGTGATGTCGGTGTCCAGCGCATCGAGCGCGGTGCCGAGTGCGGCGGCCACCTCCACGGTGTGCCCGGCGAATTCGCGCATCAAGGGTTCGCCGAAGACGCTCGCGCACTTGCCCGCGAATCCGCCGCCGAAGCCTTTCGTGCCCGCGACCCCGAGCGTGCTGCCGTCGACGTGCAACGTCACCGACGTCCCCTCCAGGACGGTGATGCCGTGGTCGGTCAGCGCGGCGGTGATCTCGCGTTCGGCGTCGCCGTGATAGTCATGATTACCCAGCACGGCGACGACCGGCACGCCCAGGTCGGCGAACTCCTCCGCGACGACCCTCCCTTCGTCGGCACCGCCGTGGCGGGTCAGATCGCCCGCCAGCAGGAGCACGTCGGCCCGCTCGACGAGTCCCTCCAGCGCCGGCCGCCATTGCCCGCGCGAGTCCACGCCGAGATGTACGTCACCGACCGCGGCTATTCGCATGCGGCTCAACTCCTTTCGGATCCGTCCGGCTCCAGCGTCTCGGTCTCGACGGGGGCCGTGGGACGGGTGACATGGACGTCGTTGTGGATCCGGGCGTGCGGGAGTTGCTCATGCACCACGGTTTCCATCTGTTTCTTGCAGTTCTCGCTGCTCACCTCGCCGCAGAGCACCACGACGTCGCCCCGGATGGTCACCTGCACCCCGAGCTCGGCGGTACGGGGGTCCTCCGCCAGCGCCCGGCGCAACCGTGCGACCAGGTATTGCGGCTGTTCCATCTACTCCACCTTTCCGGTGCGGGTGATGCCGAGATCGTCCAGCAAGCCCATGAACGCCCGCGCGTAGGGCGAGGCCTTGGTCTGCTCGCGCACCACTTCCCAGTCCACCTGTTCGCGCAGGTCACGCGCGATGTGCAGGATCGGGCTCAGATCCAGGCGGTGCGCGTCGAAGACAAGCATCTTGTCCACCATCAGATCGGTACCGCTGATCACGGGTGCCTTGGCCGGACCGATCCGCATCTCGGTGGCCCGGTCGAGCAGGTCATCGGTGACGTCACGATCGTTCGGACGATGGATGACATCGACGAGAACGTCGTCGGCGTAGACCTTGCGCAGCCAGTTCTCCGGCGGGTCGCACACCCGCAGGCCCGCGCGGGCCAGTGTGTGCACCGCCCGCCCGCTGTCCTCGGGTTTGACGAAGATGTCGACGTCGTGCTGGGAGGCAGGGCCGCCACGGGCGTAGACCGCGCAGCCGCCCGCCACCGCGAATCGGATATCCGTCGCCGCCAGCGCGTTCACCGTGCGGGTGAGCGCATGCAGCAGCTGATCGGTGGTAACGGCCATGCAGCGGTGGTACCCGGCGGACACCGGGTTAATCGACGTTTCACCGGGTATGCGTCCGGATATCCGGAGGGCTCGCACCTGGCGGCACCGGGCTTGCGGACCATTTCGGACCACCGGCCTCGGGACGCGAAGGGAGCGGCACATGCCCAAGACGACAGCACGCGGCGACGTGAAGAAGTCCGAGTTGCCCAGCACGCTGGAGCGGTCGGAAGAGAAGGCGCAGCGCACCTTCGCCGAGGCCCACGACGCCGCGCTCGAACAGTACGACGGCGACGAGCAGCGTGCCCACCGGGTGGCCTACGCCGCGCTGAAGCACAGCTACGAGAAGGTCGGCGACCACTGGGAGCCCAAGCCGCGCCGCGGTCCCTCCGACGAGCGCGCCGCCCAACGCGGCCCGAACGCGAAGGGCGAGACCGCGGAAGGCGTCGACGCCAACGCTTCGAAAGACCATCTGCTCGGCATCGCGCGGCGGCTGGACATCTCCGGCCGCTCACGAATGACCAAGGACGAACTCGTCGAGGCGATCAAGAAACGCAATCGCCGGGAGGCCGCGCGTGCCCGAGGATGACCACGGCGCGTGGGCCCGCCGCGCGCGGGGTGAGACCGAACTGGAACGACTGGACCGGAACTGGAGCAGCCTGATCCAGGAATTGCGCGTCGTGCAGACGGGCGTGCAATTCCTGTTCGGCGCGCTGCTGGTGCTGCCGTTCCAGGCGTCGTTCGGCACGCTGTCGCCCGGCATGCGAGCGCTCTACCTGGCCACGCTGGCCGCCGTGCTCGGGGCGACGGTCTTCCTGATCGCGCCGGTGTCCTGGCATCGGATCCTCTTCCGCAGGCACCGGCTGGGCAATGTCGTCTCGGCCGCACATCGGTGCGCGATGACGGGCGTCGCGCTGCTGGGGCTGGCGTTGATCGGCGCGGTGACCCTCGTCGTCGACTACGTCACGGGGACGGCCGCGGCGGTGGTGTCCGCCGTCGCGAGTGTCGCCCTGTTCGGGGCGACCTGGCTGGTCGCGCCGTGGCGCTGGCGCAGCGCCTCCGAGGATGTCCGCGCCGACCACTACTGACCCCACCCGGCCCCAACGCCTGTCACCGGGCCCAGGAGACGACTTCGCCCGCGTGCGCGGGAGCGCCTCGGTGGTAGGCACTGAGCGTCTCCGCGGCGACGCGGTCCCAGGAATTCCGGCTCGCTGCCCGCTGATAGCTTGCGGCGCCCCACGTTTCGCGCAGCGTCGGGTCGGCGAGCAGGGGACGCACGGCCCGGGCGATCGCGTCGGCGTCCGGTGGGGCGACGAATCGGCCGGTGACGCCGTCGACCACAGTGTCCAGCAGACCGCCGACGGGCGTGGCGATCACCGGTTTCCCGCAGGCCATCGCCTCCAGAGCCACCCTCCCGAACGGTTCGTACCACGGCGTGCAGACCACCACGTCCGCGGAGCGGTACAGCCGCGGCAGCGCCGACCGCGTCACCGGTCCGGTCAGCCGGAGTCGTTCGCGCACACCGTGATCCGAGGCGAGGCGGCGCAGTCGACGTCCCTCGGCGTCGTCTTCGTCGTCGGCGGCCGGGCCGCCCACGATCACCAGTTCCGTATCCGGGAGGTCGGCCAGCGCCTTGATCACCGGGTCGAATCCGCTGCGTCGCACCAGCTCTCCGGCGGCCAGCAATCGGTGCGCGGCATGCCGGTCGGCCGCTGCGCCCTCCGGGGTGAACACGGTGAGGTCGACCCCGTGCGGCACGATCGAGGTCCGGAATCGCGGCACTCCCATTCTGGCCAATTCCGCGATTTCGTCGGAGCAGGTCGCCACCACGTGGGCCGCTCGCGTCGCGATGAGCCGCTCGAACCGGATGCGCGAGCGCGGGCTCGGGTCGGCGAGACCTTCACTGCGCCGCTGCACGGTGCCCAGGCCGTGGAAGGTGAGTACCACGGGGACGCCGTGGGCACGGGCGGCCAGCTCGGCGGCGAGCCCGGACTTCCAGTAGTGCGCGTGCGAGATGTCCGGTTGCTCGGCGGCCCAGTGCCGGCGCAGGCCGGTGCCGAAGTCCCCGAGATAGGGCAGGGTCCGGTCGCTCGGCAGCGGCGTGGGCGGTCCGGCCGCGACGTGCACCACGCGGTAGCCGCCTTCGGCGAGCAGCTCGGCGGGGGCGCGCGCACTGATGCGCCGGGTATAGACGGTCACCTCGTGGCCGCGGCGCGCGTACGCCGCCGACAATTCGGCTACGTAGGTGCCGCGGCCGCCCCCATCGGCGGGGCTGCCCTCGGCGAGGGGGCTGGCGTCTTCGGAAACCATGGCAATCTTCACCGGGTGCTCCGTTCTCGTCGCGGGGCACCCTCCGGCAGCGCGAATACGCGCGGTTGCCCTACGACCGGCATCGCGTGACGTTCGGGATATGTCGGGGATATGCCCGGAGGCGGATCGATGAAACCCCACGTCAGCGGTAATATCACCAGCCGAACGGTCGGTTTGTGCCGGTGACGGGGGCTCTGGCGGCGGGTCACGTTCTCCTACCGAACGCTGTCGGGAACGGGTGGTCCGTGCCACACTGTAGGGAGGTTGAGATCACAGCCGACCCCGGTTCGACGCATTCGGCGCAGCCGGTCGATGGGACGGCACGGCAACCGATTCGCGGTCGCGCCGCCTTCGTCCCCGGCCGCCGCGGAGGGCTGGATACCCCCTACATGGGAGGTTCGACTTGTCTGCCATTTCTCTGCTACGGGAGCATGCCGAGGGCGTGCATCTCAATGGTTCGGGACCGGGCCGTCGTCGGGACAACCGGTTGTGGGCGCAGCGGGTGGATCGCCGCCGGGAATGCGTGGTGGTCCGTGTCGAAGGCGAGTTGGACGCCGCTGTGTCGGCCGAGTTCTTCGAGACGATCGATCGTGCGTTGCAGTCACCGTGCGATGCCGTGGTGATCGATCTGCGGGCGGCGAGGTTCTTGAGTCTGCGCGCGGCCGTGCGGCTCGGCGGCCTGCGTAGGGATGGAGTCGGACGGCCGGATCTGCGGATCGTGGCGGGCGGACCGGGAGTGGAGCGCGCGCTCGAGGTGACCGGTGTGCGGTCGTTGTTCCCCAGCTACTCCACCATGCGGGCGGCCCTGGACGCCTGAGGTGCCCCGAAGCCCGTGCTCACGGTGTGACCGCCGCCGATCCGGTCACACCGAGCGCACCGGCATCGGATACTTTTGCGGTGAGTGAGAGCAGGTCGGTCCAGTCCGAGGAAGCCCTCGCGCTGGACCGCGTGATCGGTTCGGGAACGCCGCAGAGTGTGGGCAGTTTCCGGTTCTGGTTCGCCGACCGGCGATGGGAATGGTCGGACGAGGTCGCGTCGATGCACGGCTACGCACCCGGTGCGGTGACGCCGACGACGGAACTATTGCTGACGCACAAACATCCGGAGGATCGCGCAGCGGTGGCCAGGGCCCTGGAGCGGTCGATCGCCGACGCGGAGCCGTTCTCCAGCCGGCACCGCATCATCGACACCACCGGCGTCGTGCGTCACGTGATCCTGGTCGCCGATCGGATGCTCGATGAGGCGGGGCGAGTCATCGGCACTTCCGGCTACTACATCGATGTCACCGACACCCTCGCCGAACACCGGCAGGAGACGCTGGACGGCGCCCTGCCCGAGCTGTACGCCGCCCGAGCCGTGATCGAGCAGGCGAAGGGCGCGCTCATGCTGATCTACGGCATCGGGCCCGAGCAGGCGTTCCGGGTGCTGAGCTGGCGGTCGCAGGAAACCAACGTCAAATTGCGCAAGCTTGCCGCCCGGCTGGTCACCGACATGCCCGGCCTGACGCGAGTTCCCGCCGCGCTGCGAACCGAGTTCGACCACCTGCTGCTCACCGCCCACGAACGCATCGACGGCGACTGACCGGCGTTTCGATCCGGCCTCGGCGGGTACGTCCTCGGACGAGGAACGCGGCGGTATGCCTGCTCCACAGTCCGCGGTACCCGCGGTGTTTCGGTGGCCAGGAGAACCCGCGGCGATGTGCAGGCCACGGTGGAGTGGCTGTGAGGACAAGGTGGTGATGGGCAAATGGGGGAGTGGACTTCCCGATCCTTTACCGACACGACGACTGTCGGTGTGCGCGTGCCCGCCCGGCTGGAGCAGCTGACCATGCTGCGCGCGCTCGCCGAGACCGTCGCACTCATCGCCGACTTCGCTCTCGACGAGGTGACCGACATCCGGCTCGCGCTCGACGAGGTCGCGACCTCACTCATCCTCGACGCGGCGCCCGGCTCGACGATCGACTGCGAGTTCACCTACGACACCGACAAGATGTTCGTGCACGTCTCGTCGGTCGCGGTCACCGAGTCGGTGGTCGGCCATGCCGGGCTCGGCTGGCATATCGTGCGGACGCTGACCGACTCGATCGCCGCCGCGCAGGGCTCCTACGACAGCGTGCTGGGCGGATATCCGACAGTGATCGACTTCAGCTGGGTGCGGGGTGCCCCGAATGGCGAGTGAGCCGAGGGCACGCGGAGACACCTACGACAACATCGAGCCGCTTTTCGAGAAGATCGCCGCACTGCAACCGGGCGAGGCGGGCCGCGAGGCTCTGCGCCAAGAGCTGATCGAACGGTGCCTGCCGCTGGCCGAGCACATCGCGCGCAAGTTCTCCGGGCGCGGCGAGAACTTCGACGATCTGCTGCAAGTCGCGCGTCTGGGCTTGGTGCAGGCAGCCGACCGTTTCGACGTGACGCGCGGGTCGTCGTTCCTGTCCTTCGCCGTCCCCACCATCATGGGCGAGGTGCGGCGGCATTTCCGCGACAACACCTGGGCCGTCCGGGTGCCCCGCCGGACCAAAGAGATTCAGCTGAGCATCGGTCCGACCGTCGAGACGCTGTCGCAGCGACTGGGCCGGATGCCCCGGGCCAGGGAGATCGCCGCGGAACTCGGGGTCGACCTGGTCGAGGTGACCCAGGCGCTGATCGCGGGCAACGCCTACCAGTCCTCGTCCATCGACGCGGTCGCCGGCGAGGACGCGGAGAGCGCCCCGCAGCCGCTGCTGGACAGCCTCGGCGCCGAAGAGCCGTCCTACCACCTGGTCGAGGACGTCATGGCGGTCGGACCGCTGCTCGGTGAGCTGCCGGAACGCGAGCGCCAGGTGCTGGTCATGCGGTTCTTCGAGTCGTTGACGCAGAACCAGATCGCCGAGCGGCTCGGGGTCTCCCAGATGCATGTCTCGCGCATTCTGTCCAGGACGTTGAATTCGCTGCGCGAGCAGGCGCTGCGGGACTGAGTATCGTTCCCCTACACCGGATTCGGCGGAGCGGGATCCGGTGACGGCCCGGGCAGGCCGGGGTCCGGTGCCGGGCGGCCGGGATCCGGCAGCGGAGGCGCCGGGTCGGGCCCCGGTACCGGTGGCCGGGGCGCTGGGCCCGGAACCGGCGGCAGCGGATGCGGATCAGGTTCCGGGGGAACGGGATTCGGATCCGGAATGGGGTCCGGCTCGGGAATCGGCGGTACCGGATCCGGTTCTGGGATGGGCGGCACCGGGTCCGGCTCGGGTGTGGGCGGGACCGGCTGTGCCGCGCTGTCACTGGACATGCCAACTCCTTCACTTTCGGGCGATCGGCCCGCGGTGGCGGTGCCGCTGGTGCGGCCGATCATCGTGCGGTTACCCACCGATCGCCGGGCGAACCGGTCCGCGCCGACGCCGGACATGGTTCGGCCGACCAGTTTGCCGCCGAGGCCAGCGGGTAGTCAGACAGGAACCGGACTACAGATGCCGATGGCTCGAGGAGCTCGTCATGACCGACCAGCGCCGCCCAGGCACCCGGAATCCGCGGTTGGGACCGGGTGGGTCAGGGGCGTCGCCCCGAACTCGCGGGATTTCCGTCACCAGGAACCACGACGTCATCCGCCGCTGGGCCGCACAGCGCGGCGCTCGGCCCGCGACCGTGCCGGGCAGCGAGTACAACGGCCGGCTCGGAGTGCTGCGGTTCGACTTCCCCGGATACGGCGGGGCGGTGCTGCGCCGGGTGGGCTGGGACGAATGGTTCGCCACCTTCGACGCGCGAAATTTGCGCTTCTGGTATCAGGAGCCGAGCCCCGACCGGCCGCCGAGCAATTTCAACCGACTGGAACCGCCGCGATAGCCGATCGGCCGCTGGCTCCACCGTGAGACCGGTCACCGCCGGATGCACGTGAGCGGTCCGTGCAGAACCTGTGATGCACCGCACTCTGCGGCCGTGTGTTCCATTCCCGATCCCGCGGCCCGCACAGGTTTCTTCATATTCGGCGACCGGAGCGAAAAAGGTTGCTGATCAATGGCTTTCGTGCATGTTGTCGTTCCTCCCGCAGCGCATGCGGCGCACGGAACCCAAGCGGCGCGTCCGCCCCCTCGCTCCCCGAATCAATCGGGCGTATAGCGTCGACGAGATAACCAAGAGGCCCCGAATCGGTCTGCCGGACGTTTACCGGACGGGCACCGGGGTACTCGTAGCCGAGCAAAGGTTGCTCGAAAAGCGGAAGGTCGCGTCGGTATGGGGATGCGGTTGTCCGCATCGTGACGCGCTTTCGCATGTCTGCAAGGGATAAGGTCTTGAGCGCAAACCTGATGATCGTGGAAGACGACGACCGGGTCCGTGGTGCGTTACGGCTCGCTATGGAAGACGAGGGATACGACGTCGACGAGGCCGAGGAAGCCGAGGACGCGCTCACCCATCTGCGCAGCAATGGTGTTCCCGATGTGATGATCGTCGATCTGATGCTCGGCGGCATGGACGGATTCGAATGTATCCGGGAGATCCGCCGCGACCACGACGTCCCGATCATCGTGGTCAGCGCCCGAGACGACACCCATGATGTGGTGGCCGCGCTCGAGGCGGGGGCCGACGATTTCGTCACCAAGCCGTTCGAGATCAAGGAGATCACCGCCCGCATGCGCGCGGTGCGCCGCCGCTCTCGGCTGACCGCAGAGCGGGAGACGCCGCAGGAGATGGTGCTCGAGGCCGACGACACGGCTCCGCTGGTCCTCGCCCAGGACAGCGGCGTGGTGCGCCGCGCCGACGAGGAGATCCGGCTCACGCTCACCGAGTTCCGCCTGCTCTGTGAGCTGGCCGAGTCGCCCGGCCGCGTGCTCAGTCGTACGGTACTGCTCGAGCGCGTCTGGGATCGTGGGTTCTTCGGCGACGAACGCATCGTGGATGTGCACATGCGCCGCCTGCGCACGAAGATCGAACGGGATCCGTCCGACCCCCGCATCGTGGTGACGGTGCGCGGGCTCGGCTACCGCCTCGATGTGCGCCGCTGAACGCTGCTTCGACGCCGAACGCTGGAATCCGAACGCCTGGAGTCTTCGTGCCCGGGTGACCGCCGCCTTCGCGACCATCGCCGCGCTGATGTCGCTGGTCCTGGTCGTTTCGGTCTTCGTGCTCAGCCGCAGCTACCTGGAAGCACAGTCGCCGGGCGATCTCAACGCCGATCTCGACCGGCTGCGCAACGTGCTGATCGGGTGCGCTGTGGTGGTCACCCTGATCGGCGCGGCGGTCGGCTGGTGGGCAAGCAGGCGGGTGCTGACCCCGCTGCACCAGCTCGCGGGCACCGCCGCGCGGATCGCCTCCGGCGACCTCGACCAGCGGTTGCCCGCCACGGGTGACCAGGACCTGGCGATCACCGTCGAGTCGTTCAACACCATGGTGGACTCGCTGCAACGGCGCATCGAGCGGGAGCATCGGCTCTTCGGCGACGTCAGCCACGAGTTGCGCACGCCGCTGACCACCCTGATGGCGAGCGTCGATGTGCTCAACCGGCACCGCGAGGATCTGCCGGAGCGTTCCCAGCGGGCGCTCGGCTTGGTCACCGCCGAGGTCGGCCACCTGCGCAAACTGCTGGACGACCTGCTCGCCCTGGCGCGGGTGGAAGCGGGCATGCACCACGGCGACGCCGAGCCGCTGTCGGTGCGCGAGCTGCTTGTCCATACCCTGGCCGACCGCCGCTATCCGGGCGAGCTGCTCACGGTGCGTCAGGACGTCACCGTGCGCGGCCGCAAGGTGGAACTGGAACGCGCGGTGGCCAACCTGCTGCACAACGCCGACCGGCACGGCGGCGGCGTGGTCGCGGTCAGCGTGGACCGCGACGGCACCGACGCGGTGCTCACCGTCGACGACGCAGGCCCCGGCGTACCGGCCGCGGACCGGGACCGGATCTTCGAACGATTCGCGACCGCCCGCAGCGGCCGCCGCTCGCCCGACGGGTCCGGCATCGGCTTGGCGTTGGTCGCCGAGACGGTCGCCACCCACGGCGGCCGGGTGCACTGCACCGAACGACCCGGAGGGGGCGCGCGATTCGTCGTGCGGCTGCCCCGGCTCGGCGACATCCATCCGTAATACGACCGTAAAGAAGTCGACTGGTTCACCTCAAAGTCGCTTCGCAAGCCTGGATAAGTACTGCTGATCGACGAGGGAGTTGTATGTCACTGCCAACCCTGTCCCCAGCGGAGATCGAGCGATCGCGCGTCGGCAACGCCGCGGCCGCTCTTGGGGCCACCCCGTCTCGGAAAGACACCGGACCGGCCGTGGTCCTGCGCACGCCCCGCCTGGGCGACGGCGCTCCGATGTGGCGTATCGCGAAGGATTCCGCGGTGCTCGATGTCAATTCGAGCTACGCGTACCTGCTGTGGTGCCGGGATTTCGCCGGGACATCGGTGGTCGCCGAAGTGGACGGTCGCGTCGTGGGATACGTGATCGGCTTCGTCCGCCCACAGGCGCCCGACACCGTCTTCGTCTGGCAGATCGCGGTGGACCGCTCGCAGCGCGGCCGCGGCATCGCCGCCGAGCTGCTCCACACGTTGCTCAACAGTGTCGCCGCCCAGGGAGTTTCGGTGCTCGAAACGACCATATCGCCGGACAACGCCGGTTCCATCGCGCTGTTCACGTCGGTGGCGCGGGCGCGCGGCGCCGATCTGGCGAAGCGCCCCCTGTTCGACGCCGGCGTCTTCCCCGACAGCCACGCACCCGAAGACCTGTATCGCATCGCCCCGACCGCCCGCACCACCGAGGAGGATCACCGATGATCAACACCGACACCACCGTTTTCGAGAGCCTGGAGTCGAACGTGCGCGGTTATTGCCGTGCCTGGCCCACCGTGTTCACCACGGCGAAAGGCAGCTGGCTGCGCGACGAGGAAGGCAAGGACTACCTGGACTTCTTCGCCGGCGCCGGTGCGCTGAACTACGGCCACAACAACGACGTACTCAAGCGCTCGCTGCTGGACTACATCGCCGGTGACGGCATCACCCACGGCCTGGACATGTCGACGGCGGCCAAGCGAGAGCTGCTGGAGACGTTGCGCGACACCGTGTTCACCCCGCGCGGCCTGGATTACAAGGTCCAGTTCCCCGGCCCCACCGGCGCCAACGCGGTCGAGGCCGCGCTCAAGCTGGCGCGCAAGGTCACCGGCCGGGAAACGATCGTCAGCTTCACCAATGCCTTCCACGGCATGACCCTCGGCGCGCTGTCGGTCACCGGCAACGCCGCCAAGCGCGCCGGCGCCGGTGTGCCGTTGGTGCACGCCGCGCACATGCCCTACGACGGCTACTTCGACGGCACCACCGCCGACTTCCAGTGGATGTCGAAGGTGCTCGACGACACGTCGTCCGGTTTCGACCGCCCGGCCGCGGTGATCGTGGAGACGGTCCAGGGCGAAGGCGGCGTCAACGTCGCCCGCGCCGAGTGGCTGCGCCACCTCGCCGGTCTGTGCGCGGAGCGGGAGATCCTGCTGATCGTCGACGACGTGCAGATGGGGTGCGGCCGCACCGGGCCGTTCTTCTCCTTCGAGATCGCGGGCATCACCCCCGACATCGTGACGCTGTCGAAGTCCATCGGCGGCTACGGCCTGCCGATGGCGCTGGTGCTGTTCAAGCCGGAGCTGGACGAGTGGTCGCCGGGTGAGCACAACGGCACCTTCCGCGGCAACAACCCCGCCTTCGTCACCGCGACGACCGCGTTGCGCCACTACTGGTCCGACGACGCCCTGCAGACGGCCACACAGGCCAAGGGCGAGAAGATCGCGCGCACCCTGGGCGAACTGGCCGACTACTTCCCCGGTGTCTCGACCCGTGGACGCGGTCTGGTGCAGGGCGTGGTGTTCGACGACCCCTCGCAGGCGGGCAAGGTGTGCCAGATCGCCTTCGAGCGCGGGCTGCTGGTGGAGACCTCCGGTTCCACCGACGAGGTGGTGAAGCTGCTGCCGCCGTTGACGGTCACCGACCAGGAACTCGACCAGGGCTTGCAGATCCTGACCGGCGCCGTCGAGTCGGCGTGCGGCGGAATGGGGGCGATCGCATGATCGTGCGCACCACCGCGGAGATCACCGGGACCGAACGCGACGTGGCGGGCGAGGGCTGGCGCAGCAAGCGCATCGTCCTCGGTGGCGACGGCGTCGGCTTCTCCTTCCACGAGACCACCATTGACGCCGGGACCGTGCACGAGTTCCACTATGTGCACCATGTGGAGGCCGTCTGGCTCGTCGAGGGCGAGGGCACGCTGACCGACCTGGACAACGGCGTCACCTACGAGCTCGCCCCCGGCTCGATGTACCTGCTCGACGGACACGAACGGCACCGCTTGGAGGTCCGCACCACGATGCGGATGATGTGCGTGTTCAACCCGCCGGTCACCGGGCAGGAGGTTCACGACAGCAACGGCGTCTACCCGCTGGTCGCCGCGACGATCGGAGGTTGAGAACACCAATGGTTCTGCAGCACACCGAAACCCGGCCCGAGACGGCTCGCTACGATCGCTATCCGACCCGTCTCGGCGCGCCCGCTCCGCACCTGGAGCGGGCCGACCCCGCGGTGTGGGGGGAGGTCGAGAGCCCGGAACTCGCCTCGTTCGACGCCGACGGGTTCGCGATCCTGGACCAGCTGCTCACGCCCGCGGAAGTGGCCGAGTACAGCGGCGAGATCACCAAGCTGGCGAACGATCCCGCGCTGCGTGACGACGACCGCGTCATTGTGGAGAAGTCGTCGAACCGGGTGCGCTCGGTCTTCGAAGTGCACAAACTGAGCGAGGCGATCGCCGACCTGGTGCGTCAGCCACGAGTGCTCGGCCTCGCCGAGCAGGTACTGGGTTCGAAGGTGTATGTGCACCAGAGCCGGGTGAACTACATGCCCGGTTTCCGCGGCACCGGTTTCTACTGGCACTCCGATTTCGAAACCTGGCACGCCGAGGACGGTATGCCCGCGCCACGGGCGGTGAGCCTGTCGATCGCACTCACCGATAACTACCCGATCAACGGCAGCCTCATGGTGATGCCGGGCTCGCACCACACCTTCGTGCCCTGCCTGGGCAGCACCCCGGCCGAGCACTATCGGGAGTCGTTGCAGGAGCAGGAGATCGGTGTGCCCACGACCGACGACATCACCGCGCTCGCCAACCGGTACGGGATCAGCCAGTTCACCGGCCGGGCGGGTTCGGCGCTGCTGTTCGACTCCAACCTGATGCACGGGTCGTCGAACAACATCACGCCGTTCCCGCGATCGAACATCTTCGTGGTGTTCAACAGCGTGCACAACACGCTCGTCGAACCGTTCGCCGCGCCCGCGCCGCGACCGGCCTATATCGGCAGCCGCGATTTCACGCCACTGCCGGACTGATCGAGAACCGCCCCGCGCGTGCGGCCCGCCCACAACCCCGGGCGAGCCGCGCGCGCGGGGCGGTTCTCATGCACACGACCTTTCGCGCAGGTCAGGGCAGCCGCCGGATCGCGTCCGGGCCGAGGTCGGCGATCGTCGGGTACCCGTCCACCGCCATCAGCAGGTCCGCCTCGGCCAGCAGCGACCGCACCACGTGCACGAGGCCGTCGACACCGCCGAGCGCGAGTCCGTAAGGATAGGGACGGCCGATCCCTACGGCCGTCGCGCCGAGCGCGAGCGCTTTGACGATGTCGGCGCCGGTGCGGATGCCGGAGTCGAATAGCACCGGCAGGCCGTCGGCCGCCGCCACCACTTCCGGCAGATGCTCGATCGCCGGAATGCCGCCGTTGGCCTGCCTGCCGCCGTGGTTGGAGCAGTAGATACCGTCGATGCCCGCGTCCTGGGCGCGCCGCGCGTCGTCGGGATGACAGATGCCCTTCAGCACGAGCGGCAGGTCTGTCAGTGATCGGAGCCACGCCAGGTCGTCCCAGGTCAACGCATTGCCGAACAGTGAGATCCAAGTCAGGATGGCGGTCTTCGGGTCCTGCTCGGGCGGGCTGGGCAGCAGGCCGCGGAATACCGGATCGCTGAAGTAATTGGCCAGGCAGTGCCCCCGCAGCTGGGGGAAGTTGGAGACCGCCAGATCGCGCGGGCGCCAGCCGGGCACCCAGGTGTCCAAGGTGACCACGATGGCCTTGAAGCCCGCGGCTTCGGCCCGCCGGACCAGGCTCTGCGCGAGGTCCCGGTTGGTGGGAGTGTAGAGCTGGAACATGCCCGGGGTGTCGCCGAACTCCGCCGCCACTTCCTCCAAGGGATCCGCCGTGAGGGTGGAGGCGATCATGGGGACGCCGGTGCGGGCCGCGGCCTTCGCCGTGGCGATGTCGCCGTGCCCGTCCTGGGCGCACAGCCCGATCACACCGACGGGGGCCAGGAAGATCGGCGTCGGCAGCGTCATCCCGAACAGCTGGATCGACAGGTCGCGGGTCTTGCTCGCGCGCAGCATGCGGGGGACCAGGCCCAGTTTTTCGAAGGCCGTCACATTGGCCCGCTGGGTGAGCTCGTCTCCTGCCCCGCCCGCCACATACGACCAGACGCTCGGTGGCAGCGCCGCCTGGGCCTTCGCTTCCAGGTCGGCGTAGGTCATCGGGAAATCGGGCAGCACGCCGCCGAGCCCTTGGAAGTAGATCTCGTTCTGGTAGTCGCCGAAGTTGGTCACGCTGCTCCTGTCCTCGTCTCGATGCATGAATGTATCCGATACGTTCCTGTAGCAAGTGTGGTTCCGATCAGGCGCGCAGCACCCGGTACAGGGTCGACCAGCGATCGGGGGAGACGAGCCCGACCGGCTGATCGAGCGGTATGCCGGCCGCTTCGCAGGCCCGGCGGACGGCGCGGGCGGGGAATTCTCGCCGCAACGACGCGGCCACGCTGCCCCCGACTCCGGAGAAGCCCAGCTCGACCAGCCTGCGGTAGTCAGCGATCCGTTCGCGCGGTAGCAGGGGAGCGGACCTGTTGCGCAACCGCAGGATGGCGGCATCGACCTGCGGCACGGGATCGAAGCTGTGCCTGCCGACGCGTGCGCCCAGTTCGATCGCCGTCGTGGGCCAGTGGCCGACGGTGAGCTTGGTCCATCGGCCGTAGTCGCCCGAGTGCTTGCGGGCGAATTCGAGCTGGGTGAGCAGGGTAGCGGAAGTGAGCCACCGCGCGGCCAGACACCAGCGCACGATGTCGGTCGTGGCGCCGAACGGCACGTCGGCCACGACCGCGAACGGCTCCCTCGGCGGGCGGACAGTGCGGAAATCGCAGTGATGCAACGTGATTCGTGGATCGTCCGCGTACCGGCGGCTCAGTAGCGCCGCATAGCGCGGATCCTTCTCGTAGGCTCGGACGCGGCTGCCCGCCTCGAGCAATCGCCTGGTCAGCATGCCGTCACCGGGTCCGGCTTCGAGGACGAGGTCGTCGGCGCCGACGCCCGAGGCGCGCACGATCAACCGGGCGACGCCGGCGTCGGCGAGAAAATTCTGCGACAGCGCTTTTCGCGTGGTCGCGGGACTGCTCCCACGGGTGCGAGCACGCGGAAGGGAACGATGGCGGGACATGGGTGTCCTCCGAACGGAGTGGTCGAATCGGAAAGGTCGATTCGCCTGGACCCATGCGAGGGCACGAAGAGTTCGGCGGCCGCTACCGGCCGCCGATGCGGATTCCGCTGGAACGATTCAGGAGATCGGAGCGGTACGGTGCGCCGGCAGAGCCCAGGCCTCCGTACGCAGCCGGAGGTAATACGCGCCGACCGCGTACGCTCCGTTCACGCCAGGACTGCCACACATGTCCGGCACCGTACGACATGCGCGCGTCCGGGTGCCAGTTCTTTTCCGCGTTCAGCGGGACGTCGGCTGCCCCACCACGTCCGGATCCTGCAGCTCGGCGGCGAAGATCCGCCAGGACTTGGCTTCCGCGTGCTTGCCGAGCTGGTCGAGCAGATCGGCGAGTTCGGTGATGGCGCGTGGCTCGCGGCGGTCGGCAGCGGTGCGCCACCAGGATTCGGCTCCGACCGGATCGCCGCGCCGCAGGCGCACCATGCCCAGCTCGTAGGCGGCGCCCGCATGCCCGGCCTCGGAGGCCTGGGCCCACAATCCGCACGCCTGTTCTTCCTCGCCCCGGCGGTACATCGCGACACCCAGGTCGTAGAGCGCACCGCGATATCCGGGATCGCCCGACTCCCTGGACTCGCGCGTGCGCGGCGCATCGATCGTCGCGGATCGTGGCGCGGGCAGCGGAAGCACGTCCGGAGCCGGCGCGGTGGACACGTCGATGCTCGGCGGTGTCATCGGTGTAGTCACTGGCGGGCGGGTGTTCGCGACGGCCGGACCGGGTTCACGCACGGGCACGTCCGCCGCGGGCGTGGGCGAAACCCGTTCGCCGAGGATTGATGCCGCCGAAGCGAGCTCGGGCTCCTTTTGCGCAACGCGGGCATCGGGCGGCGGAGTGTCGGCAGGGGGCTGCTGGTGCGCGCCGGTGGTGCCGAATGCGGGATACGAGTCGCCTGCGGCCCAAGAGTCCGTGATCAGCGGTCCGGAATCGGTGCCGGGCCGCTGGGCCGGGGATGGGGTAGCGCCCTGGAGGGGCTGTGGGGCTGCCGGTCCGGGCTCGGCGTGAGGAGTCGAAGGTAGTGCTGGGTGCTGCGGGTGCGTGCCGGTGGGGTCGAACGCACGATACGCGTCTGCCGCGGTCCACGGGTTCGCCGACAGGGGGTCGGATTCGGTCCTCTGACCATTCGGCGAGGGTCGGGGTGGCGGCGGAACGGCCGGGGCAGGCGGTGCGTTGCCGATCGATAGGCCGGCGAAAGAGTGGGCTGGGTCTTCGGGCGGATGCGTATGCGCGACCGGCGGTCCGAACGTGCCGTACGAATCCGCCGTGGATCTTTCGTTCGCGGCCAGAGGATAGGGCTCGGATCCTCGGGAAGGTACTTCGTCCTGCGCGGACGGGATGTGTGCGCCCGGCGGCTGGGCGACGCGCTCGGTTTCGAGAGGGGTGCCGGCGCCGAATGGATCGGGCACGCTGTGGGCGGCGTCCGTCGCTGGGGGTGCGGCGAGCCGGCTCGGCGCCGCGGGCGGGTTGTCCGGAGCTCGGGCGCCGGCAACCGGGCTCGGAGTATCCGCGGAGGACCGTGCCGCGCGAGACGATTGCACGTTCACGAAAAGGCTGCCCGCGCGTCGCGGTTGCGGGCTTCGGCTTGCCTGCCCGTTCACCGCATCCGTGGCCGTGGACGGCTCGGCGGCGAGCCGCTGCGCCGGTGCCGCGGATTCGGCCGTCGGCGGACCGGCGTCGATTCGCGGAACCGGCATGGTCGGCGCGGTGGGCGGGCCCGCGGAAGCGGAGGAATCGAGGGCGGGCGCGCTCATGCCGACAGGAGTCATCGTGGTCGCGGCGAGAGCCGACGCCTCCGGCGGAAGGGGAGTGGGAGCGGTGGACAGCTCCACGACCAAATTCGCGAAGTTCGGCGGTCCTTCGCCGATGCTGCACCACAGCACGACGCGACCGTTGGGCTGGTGCTCGACGACGATGCCGTAGTTGCCCGCCCAGGACTTCTGCGTGCCGAATTCGTCCACCCAGACCGGGGTAAGGGTCACCAGGGTCACCGGCGCGGTGGGCGTGACGGCGAAGCTGACGCCCGCGGCCAGCGCGTCGCTCCACGCGTCGACCCCGGCGAGCGACCGTCCGTGTAGGTCGAGATAGCCGTCGACGACAGATAGTCCCATCCCGAGCCCGCGCAGTCCGGCGGGCGGCGCCGCCGAGATCATCGTCAAGGCGATGGTGGTGGGTGCGGGGCCTACTTGCTCGGTGTACATCGGGTAGACCATGCTGCCGTGCCAGAGAATCGGATCCGCGCTCTGGTAGCGCGCGGCCAGCGGCAGCTCTTCGGGCGTATTCCGGGCAGCCCACGACGAATACCGCTCGTTCACTGTCGCGCGCCCTGCCTTTCCGCCCGATCCCTACCGCCGCCCCCGCGCCGGGCAGCGGGGTATACCGTACTCGCCGCGAACCAGGACTGCGCCGCAATCCCCTGGCGGTAGGTAGTGCCCCGAGTGCCAACGCTACCGGGGGGTTCACCCCATTTCCCAATGATGCACAGTGGCGTGTCCGGCCTCACGCCGGCACGTGAATCGACCGGCAGTGGCGGGTTCCGTGCCCCCGCGGTTGCCGGACCGCACCCGCTTCGGCGCGGCCATGCGGTGCGCGCCTGTTCGCAGCGACTGCCGTACCGGTCGCGGCGTTCCGGGCTACCGATGTCCGGCAGCGAGGCGTTCCAGCGCTGCCAAATCCTTCTCCAGCGTCCTAAACAGCCAGTACACGCCGACGAACGCCACAGCGCCGCCTGCGCAGAGCACGCGCAGCGGCACGATGACGGCGGGGATGTCCCCCGGTGGGATGAATGTCGCCCCAACGACACCCAGCAGCGGCACAGCGGCCGCGACGGCCAAGAAGTAGGTACTGTCGGCATCGAGCTGCCGCAGGCGACGCGCGTCCTCGGCGCCGAGCGCGCCATGGGGGAGGAACATCGGGTACAGCGACTGGACCGCGTAGAAGGTCACCAGGAAGTAGGGATACGCCATCGCGATGGCGCCGCAGACGATCTGGGTGAGAAAGAAGTGCACATAGGAGGCCGTGGGGATCTGGTTGCCCGACGCCTGCACCGACACCGGGACCGCCACGCCCGCGATCGCCCAGAGCGCGAAGCAGGTGAGGACGTTGCGTCTGCCGAGCCGCAAGGTGTCGGCCCTCGCCCGCGCCAGGATCGCCGAGTCGTACGAGCGGCCCTTGCGCAGCCCGCGCGCGATCGACCAGAGCCCGGCGATGAGCAGATTGGTCGCCACGAAGCCGATGAGGAAGCACGCGGCGTAGGTCGCCAGGGCGATCTGGTCGAAACGGTGGTGGGCCTGCGCGTCGAGTTTGTCGATGATCAGCGTGCGGTTGTGGTTGTAGCTGTAGAGGATCGCAAGCGCGTTGGGCACGGCGATGGCCAGCGCCATGATCGGATGCATCAGCATGCGAGCGCGCAGGCGCCTGCTGGCGGGCGGCGGATCGACGAGGTCGCGGGCACGCGCGTCGAGGCAGACCGCCAGCTGCTGGGCCATGTCGGCGCCGGACGGCCAGCGCTCGGCAGGGTTCGGATGCAGCGCCCGGACCAGGGCGCGCTGCAACGCCTCCGGGCAGTCCGGGGGCAGATCCGCATAGGGCAGGGCGCGCGGGCTCCGGGATCGGCGTCGGAGCATGGCGTCCAGGGCGGTGCGGTCGCCCCCGGCCACCGCGTCGTCGTCGAACGGCTTACGGCCGGTGAGCAGTTCCCAGAGCACGACCGCGAGGGCGAACAGATCGCTGCGAGTGTCGAGCTCCTCGGCGGTGGCGGGCAGGTCCGGATGCACCGCGGCGAGCTGCTCGGGTGACATGTACGCCAGCGAACCGCCGAAATAGGCGAGCGGGCTGTCCCCGGCGACGTTGCCGCTGAAGCTGATGTTGAAATCGGCCAGCTTGGGCACACCGTCGGCGGTGAGCAGCACATTGGCCGGCTTGACGTCGCGGTGCAGCACCCCGCCTCGCCCGGCGTAGTCGAGCGCTTCGGCCAACCGCCGTCCGAGCCATGCCACGGTCTCCGGCCACGACAGCCCGGCCAGTTCCGCCCGCAGCGGCGATTCACTGGGTTGAATCTCGCCTTTCGCGGCGAGCGCCTCGTCGATGACGTCGAGCAGCATCGCTCCGTGGCGGCGGGCCCGCGGTGTCGCGCGGACGCGCTCGAGCACCGTGAACAGCGTCCCGCCGGGCACGTACTGCATGTACAGCAGGCGCAGTTTCCGGTCTGCCAGCACCCGCTGGTCGAACACCCGCACGATGTAGTCGTGGTCGAGCTGGGCCAGCGTCTGTGGCTCGGTGCCTTTGTCGCGGGAGATCTTCACCGCGACCAAGCGCTGCATCGAGCGCTGCCGCGCCAGGAAGACCCGGGCGAACGCGCCGCGCCCGAGGCCGGTCATCAGGTCGAAGTCATCGATCCGCTGGCCGGCCGCGAGATCGTCGAGGTTCGCCGGTTCGGGGGCGACCGTCATCAGCGTGCTGTGATAATCGTCGGTCGCGAGCATTTGCGAGAGCCGGTCGGCCTGGTCGGGGTAGGCGGCGGTGTACTCGGCGACCTCGACCGTGCCGCCCGCCTGCCTGCGGACGTGGAACTCCTCGTAGATCAGATCGGGCGGTAGCGGCCATGCGCGCAGTTCCGGGAGTTCGGCGGCGTAGTCGGCCAGACGTTTCGGAGCGGCGCCGCGGCCCCACCGGTTGGCCAGGTCGACCTTGATCAGCTCGATCAGCGACACTCGGCGGATGGCGGGGGAGTCGGGGAGGTAGGCGGCGAGATCCGGGGGAGTCGCCGCGGTGCGCCATGCGTCGGCGAAGCGCTCGACCACGTCGGCGATTCCGGTGCTCCGCGCTTCGCTCGGCGATCGGCCCGCTGCGACCGTCGCCCCCGGAACCGGCGGGGCGGGGTGCGCCATGGGGGCATCGTATCGACAGGAAGCGCTTCCGCGGAACGCCGCCCAGTCGACCAAGCGCTTGCTACGCTCGATCGATGATCTCCACGGTGGTCTGGGGCACCGGCAATGTCGGCCGCGCGGCGATCCGGGCCGTCGACGCCCACCCGGCGCTGCGTCTGGCCGGGGTGCTGGTGCACGATCCGGCGAAGGTCGGCCGCGACGCGGGCGAACTCGCGGGCATCGACCGGGAACTCGGCGTCGCCGCCACCGGCGACGTAGGCGAAGTTCTCGACGCTCGCCCGGGAGCGGTCGTCTACGCGTCCTCCGGTGACATCCGCCCCGACGACGCTCTCGCCGATATCGTGCGCGCGCTCCACGCGGGCTCGGTGGTCGTCACCCCGGCGCTCTACGCGCTCTACGACCCGCGCAACGCACCGCCGGAGGTGCGCGAGCCGGTGCTGGCCGCGATCGCCGCGGGCGGCGGATCGCTGTTCGTCTCCGGCATCGACCCCGGATGGGGCAACGACGTGCTGCCCCTGCTCATCAGCGGGCTCGGCAGCACCGTGGAGACGATCCGCTGCCAGGAGATCTTCGACTACTCCACCTACGACCAGCCGGACTCGGTGCGCTACCTGGTCGGTATGGGGCAGCCGATGGACTATCCACCGCCGATGCTCGCGCCGTCGGTGCCGACCATGGTGTGGGGCGGGCAGATCCGGCTCATGGCGCGGGCGCTCGGGGTCGAACTCGACGAGATCCGCGAGACGCTGGACCGGCGCGCCCTGGACGCCGGCGTCACCACGACTTCCATGGGCGAGTTCGCGGCGGGTACCCAGGGCGCCGTGCGTTTCGAAGTCCAGGGCATCGTCGAAGGACAACCGCGTCTGGTCATCGAGCACGTCACCCGCATCCATCCGTCCTGCGCGCCCGATTGGCCCGTGCCGGCCGACGGCGGCGCGGGCGCGCACCGCGTCATCATCGAAGGTCATCCGCGCATCGAGGTGACCGTCGAGGCGACCGACGAAGACGGCAACCGCTCCGCGGGCGGCAACGCCACGGCCGTCGGCCGCCTGGTCGGCGCCATCGACTGGCTGGTGGCGGCGGAACCCGGACTCTATGACGCATTGGACGTCCCGCTGCGTCCCGCGGTAGGCAAACTCGGAAGGAAACATCCATGATCATCGACATCCCCGAGGGGAAGGATCCGATCGGCTACGTCTGGGGTGAAATGGTTCCCGGCATCGGCGTCGCCGCGTCGAACTTCTCGCTGTCGGTCTACTCGCACAGCACGCTCGGCCTGCGCGAATTCGAGGCGGCGCGGCTGCGCATCGCGCAGATCAACGGTTGCCTGTTCTGCATGGATTGGCGCACCGAACGTGACGGGGTGAAGGTCGAGCCCGAATTCGCCGACGCCGTCACCGAATGGCGCACCACCGACGCCTTCGACGAACGTACCCGGCTCGCCGCCGAATACGCCGAACGCTACGCCACCGACCATCACAACCTCGACGAGGAATTCTGGAGCCGGATGTTCGCCCACTACAGCCAGCCCGAAGTGGTCGAACTGAGCATGAGCATCGGCTCGTGGCTCGCGTTCGGCCGGCTCAATCACGTGCTCGGTCTCGACTCGGTCTGCGTGTTGCCGGGCCATTCCGCCGGTTGACGAATCGCGGAATCACATCGGAATTCGCGATACCCACGCGGGCTGCCCGTCGACCAAGCCCAGTTCGAACTCCTCGGGTGCGTCGAGCACGGCGCCGAGTTGGCGAAGCGCTCGATCGGCGGAGATCTCCGCGGGAAACCGGATGTATTCGAGGGTGGCGCCGGATATCCGGGCACGGAATCGGTACCGGAATTCGACTTGGCCCGCGTAGGTCAGCGCGATGCGGCCCTGCCAGTCGATGTCGTGCCTGCCGTCGGGACGGCGGGTGAAGAACACCTCCTGGTCGGCCACCGAGTCGTGCCCGAGCAGATAGATGTTGAACGCCAGGCACTCGACGTCGTCGGCGTGCGCGAGGGGCAGCGGATCGACCGTGAGACGTTGCGGCTGTTCGGATGTCAGCAGGAAGGGCCGGCCCGGCGCCGCGGCGCGCAGCCCGGTGGCGTCGTCCTCACCCCAGTACGTGGACGACAGCGTGCAGCTGTGATAGTTCTGCCAGACGATCGGCGACAGCCAGTCCTCGCAGCTCTCCTCGCCGCCGTCGGGATCATGTTCGGCATCGTAGGCCGCCGAGCGCAGATGCAGATCGAACCACAGGCCACCGGCCTGGTCCATGCGGCCGGTCCACGCGAACTCTTCGATCGCGTGCCCTTCCGGCCACGGATTTCCCGGGAACACAATTCTCCCGGCGGGCGAGAAACGCACCAGGTCGGTCCTTTCCATCCGACCCACCCTAGCGACCGAGACCGACAAACTCGACATGCCAGATCGGGGAAGCCGTGCCCCGCCGCGGTTGCGCCTCAGGCGTTGGCCGGTTCCCCCTTCTCCGGCTGGTCGGCGGGTGGTTCGTCGACCGTCCGCTTCGGCCCGGTGAACCAGGTCCGGGCCGAGGCCAGCCACCAGACGCCGATCGCGCCCACCACACCGACCAACGTGATCGGCGCGTAATTCACAGTGGTCCAGGTGAATTCGCTGTGCCACGGATACCCGCGGGCGTCGGTCGGCAAGATGAACAGCAAGCTGATCAGCACGATCCACAGCAGCGCGACCACTCCGATCGGGCGATACCACGCACCCAGTTGCCAAGGGCCCGTGCGGAAGCGAGCTCCGTGCCGCTGCCGCAGCAGGATCGGGATGCCATAGGCGATATAGAGTCCGATGGTCGCGATCGAGGTAGCCGCGGCGTAGGCGGTGGGTGCGTTCGCCGGGGGCACCAGCATCGACGGGATAAGCAGCACGAACGCGAAGAAGGAGATGAACAGCACGGCGTGCACCGGCACTTTCCGCGCGGAAAGCCGCGACCAGAATCTCGATCCGGGCACCGCGCCGTCGCGCGCGAACGCGAACAGCATCCGGGAGGCGGAGGTCACCGAGGCATATCCGCAGAACAATTGCGCGACTGCCGCGATGATCAGCAGCAACCCCGACCAGAACCCGTTCAACGAGTTCTCCAGGATGTAGATCACCGGATAGCCACTGTTCTTGCCGGGATCCAGCGCGTCGTCCAGATTCGGAATGGCGAACGTCACCGCCATGATGAGCAGGTATCCGGCGATCGCCGACACGACGATCGTGCTGATGATGCCTTTGGCCGCCATCCGCGAGGCGTCGTGCGTTTCCTCCGACATGTGCGCGGAGGCGTCGTAGCCGGTGAACGTGTACTGCGCGTGCAACAGGCCGAGCAGGAAACTGAACGCGACCCCGCCGAATCCGATCGCGCTGTTGTCGACCGTCTCGGTGAAGACCCATCCGGCACTCTGGTGGTGCCGCGCGCCGAAACCGAGGACCAGTACGAAGATCGCGACGCCACCGACGTGCCACCACGCGGAAACATTGTTGATCACCGCCGACAGATGGGGGCCGAGGACATTCAGGACGGCGTGCAGGACGAGTACGGCGGCGAATACGAGGAAGATCGCGGTGCGGTCGGTACCGATATCGATCCCGACGACGTTCAGCACGACGGTGGTGAAGATGGCCGCACCATAATCGATCGCCGCGGTGACGGCGATCTGTCCGATCAGGTTGAACCATCCGGTGAACCAGCCCCACACCGGGCCGCCCAGTTCGGCGGCCCACCAGTACAGCCCGCCGGAGGTCGGATAAGCCGAGGCCAGTTCGGCCATGGCGAGTCCGACGAACAGCACCATGACCGACACCAGCGGCCACCCCCAGGCCATGGTGATGGGGCCGCCATTGGCCAAACCGATGCCGTAGCTGGCCAATCCACCGGTCAGGATGGACACGATCGTGAAGCTGATGGCGAAGTTGGAGAAGCCCGACCAGGATCTGGCCAGTTCTTGCTTGTAGCCCAGTTCGGCGAGCCGACGTTCGTCGTCGGAAGGGGGTCGGGTCTCGGTCATGTCGTGCTCCCGGGTGAAAACGCTGCCCTCATACCGCGTTTGCAGAAGATCAGTGTGAAGTACTGATCGGTCAACCGCAGCCCAACCAGCAAATCCGCGAAACGACGGGCCCGGCGCCCGCTCGGGGGATACCGAACGTAGCGTGAGGAGCATGAGCGAGCGACTGGTGGTCATCGGCGGTGACGCGACGGGGATGTCGGCGGCCTCGCAGGCGCGCCGGATGAAGGACGCGAGCGCGCTGGAGATCGTCGTGTTCGAACGCGGCGGGTTCACCTCGTACTCGGCCTGCGGCATCCCGTACTGGGTCGGCGGCCACGTCGCCGAACGCGACGCCCTGATCGCTCGCACCCCGGAAGAACACCGCTCCCGCGAGATCGACCTGCGATTGCGCACCGAGGTCACCGAGATCGACGTCGACGCCGCCCGCGTGCGCTACCGCGACCGAGAAACCGGTGCGTCGGCATGGCTGCCCTACGACCACCTGGTGATCGCCACCGGCGCCCGCCCGGTGCGGCCACCGCTGCCCGGAATCGACGCCGACGGCGTGCACGGCGTGCAGACCCTCGATGACGGGCAGGCCCTGCTCGGGACGCTGGAGCGGGCGCGTGGCAACCGCGCCGTCGTGGTCGGCGCGGGCTACATCGGCGTGGAGATGGCGGAGGCGCTCATCCGGCGGGGCTACGACGTCACGATGGTCAACCGCGGACCGGAACCGATGTCCACGCTCGACCCCGACATGGGCGCCCTGGTGCGCGACGCCATGTGCGGCATGGGCATCAAGGTGGTCGGTGACGCGGAGGTGTCCGAGCTGCGGACCGGTGCCGACGGCCGGGTTGCCGCGGTCGTCACCGACACCGCGGAATACCCGGCGGACGTCGTGGTGCTCGGCATCGGCGTGCGCCCGGAGACCGAACTGGCCCGCGCCGCCGGTCTGCCGCTGGGACAGACCGGCGGGCTGCGCACCGATCTCGCCATGCGGGTGCGCGGTCACGAGAACATCTGGGCGGGCGGCGATTGTGTCGAGGTGCTGGATCTGGTCTCCGGCCGTGCCCGCCACATTCCGCTGGGCACCCACGCCAACAAGCACGGTCAGATCATCGGCGCGAACATCGGCGGGGGATACGCGGTCTTTCCCGGCGTCGTGGGCACCGCGGTGAGCAAGGTATGCGAACTCGAGGTAGCCCGGACGGGGCTCCGCGAGAAGGACGCTCACGCGGCGGGCCTGCAATACGTAACCGTCACGGTCGAATCCACCAACCGCGCCGGCTATTACCCGGACGCCCGGCCGATGACGGTGAAGATGCTCGCCGAACGTTTCACCGGCCGCTTGCTCGGCGCCCAGATCGTAGGCCGCGAAGGCGCGGGCAAACGCGTCGACATCGCGGCGGTCGCACTGACCGCCCGGATGACGGTGGAGCAGATGACGATGCTCGACCTCGGCTACGCACCGCCGTTCTCCCCGGTGTGGGACCCGGTACTGGTGGCCGCGCGCAAGGCTGTCACCGCCGTTCGCCAACGCGGGTAGCGCGCTCAGGCGCCGAACAGTTCGAGCAGCTCGGTCTTGCCGAACATGACCGCGGCGTCGCGGGCCGACGGGGCGCCCGCGTCGGGGTCGGCCCCCGCCGCGGCGAGCCGGCGCACGATGTCGGTCTCGCCTTTGAATACCGCTCCGGCCAGAGGCGTCTGGCCCTTGTCGTTCGCCCGGTTCGGATCGGCAGACCGCTGCAGGAGCGCTGCCACGGCCTCGGCGTGCCCGTGGTAGGAGGCGAGCATGAGCAGCGTGTCCCCGGCCTCGTTGGTGAGGTCGACCGGCACGCCCGCGTCCACGTAGGCGGCCAGCCTCGCGGCGTCTCCGTGCCGGGCGAAGTCGAACACCTTGGTGGCCAGTTCGAGCAGTTCCGGGTCGATTTCGTCGGCGTTCATCCGCTCACTCCTGTCGTGGGCCGCGCGCGGGTCAGCGCGTCGCCGCGGATTTTCCCAGTTGTTCCCGCACGATGCGCAGATCGGCGACGAAGGCTTCGTAGGCGGCGGTCCGGTCGGGCGCGCGCAGCACCGACGACGGGTGCACGGTGGCGATCGCGCGGAAGTCCGCGGTCTCGACGACCTCACCGCGGCGAGTGCTGACCTTGAACGACGGGCCGAGCAGCGCCTGCGCGGCGATGGCGCCGAGGCACACCACCAGCCGTGGACGCAGCAGGCCGAGTTCGGCGTCGAGCCACGCCGAACAGGCGACCACCTCGGTGCGGCCGGGTTGCTTGTGAATCCGTCGCTTGCCGCGCTCCACGAACTTGAAATGCTTCACCGCGTTGGTCAGGTAGGCCGCGTCGCGGTCGATGCCGGCATCGGCCAGCGCCCGGTCGAGCAGCCGTCCCGCCGGGCCGACGAACGGCTGTCCGGCCACGTCCTCCTGATCGCCGGGTTGCTCGCCGATCAGCACCACGTCCGCGTCCGGGGGACCGGCGCCGAAGACCGTTTGCGTGGCGTGGCGGTAGAGATCGCAGCCCCGGCAGTCGCAGGCTGCTCGCCGCAGCCGCGCCAGATCCGCGTCCTGCGGTACGAACATCGCGGCGCCGGGCGCCTTCGTCACTGTCCGCCTCCTGCCTTCGGTGGGGCCGCGACGGCTGTCGCGGAGCTCCTCTGCCGCTTGTGCTGGTGGCGGCTTACCCGTTTCGGCGGCCCTCACGCGTGGGTCGCGACTCTCCCTACCACGTGCTGAACGACGCGCCATGGGTCGGTATAGTCGCCGCGGATGAGTAGTGTCACCGCCACCGCCGGAACGCCGATGTCCCAGAACCGTCGACTCGGGCGTGTGCTGCGGGCGGCGCCGGTCCTGTCGCTCGCGTTCTCCGCGTTCTGCCTCCTGACACCGGTCTGGCCGTTCCACAAGATCACCGGCGGGTTCATCGACCTGCAGGTGTATCGACTGGGCGTGGATGCCATGCGGCACGGCGCCGATATGTACGGGCAACTGCCGCAGACCACCATCGGGGCGGGTTTGCCGTTCATCTATCCGCCGTTCGCCGCGCTCGCGCTGGGCCCGTTCGCGATGCTGCCGTGGGATGTGGCCGCCTTCAGCTTCTTCGTCTCCTCGGTGGCCGCACTGGCCCTCACCCTCTATCTGGTGGCGCGGCGGGTATGGCCGGAGGAGTCGCAGCGGCGGCTGGCGGTGTGGGCCACCGCGTGCGCGACTCCTTTGGGCCTGCTGCTGGAGCCGATCCACTCCACGCTGGATTTCGGTCAAGTCAATCTGCTGCTGATGGCGTTGGTCGCCGCCGACTGCCTCACGCATAAACCACGCTGGCCCCGGGGCATGCTGATCGGCATCGCGGCCGCGATCAAGCTGACGCCCGCGGCGTTCGTGCTCTACTTTCTGGTCCGCCGGGACTATCGCGCGGCCGCGACCGCCGCGGTCACCGGTGCGGCGGCCACGGCGCTCGGTTTCGCGATCCTGCCGAAGGAATCCGTCAAGTATTGGTTCGGCGGTCTCGGCAACGTCTCCGGGCTGAGCGGCTCGGCCTTCCATACCAATCAGTCGATTCAGGCGGTGTTCTCCCGGTTCGAAGTGCCTGAGCCTGCCTTCACCATGATCTGGCTGGTACTCGGTGCCCTGTTGCTGGTTCTGGTCGTCGCCGCGATGCGCCGGGCGGCCGACCTGCCCGCGCTCGCGTTGGCCCTCAATGCCGTCTTCACCCTGCTCGTCTCGCCGATCTCCTGGTCGCACCACTGGGTATGGATCGCGCCCGCGTTGTTCGCCGTGGTCGGCTACGCGACTCGCCTTCCGCTGCGGCGGGCGATCGGGTGGTGGGTGACGTTCGTGGTCACCGCGGCGGTGTTCGTCATCGGCCCGCACAACTGGCTGCCCGACGGCGAGCACCGGGAAACCGCCTGGACGCCCTGGCAGCACTTCATCGGCAACACCTATGTCTGGTTCAGTGTGGTGCTGGTCGTGCTTTTCCTGGTCGCGAGCAAGCGCACCGTCGCCGCGCGCGCGAACCCGTCGTCCGACGGGACGCTCCGGGCGGCCGACGACGCGCCCTCGGCGCTGACCGCGCGCTGAGGCGCGCCCGGGCAGCGATCCTCGCGCGTCACCCCATGCCGGGCGCGGAGGGCGCGACGAAGAGGAAGCTCTTCTCTTCGACACGCTGCTCGATGCGCCATCGTCCGTCTACGCGGACGAATGTGTCCAAGTACCAGAGCCCGCACAGCATCATCGTCGGCGGTCCGTCACCGCCGGACACCATCATCGGGTTGTGGCACATCGTCCGCCCGGTGGCCGTGTCACCGTCGATTTGGATGGACGAGTTGCTGATCAGGTGCTGGAAGGCGGGGAAGTTGGGCAGGACGGAGGCGAGGAACTCCTTCGTCGTCGCCAGATCGCCCACCGAGCCGCCCATGGCGGAGTAGTCGATATGAGCGTCGGGCGTGAACACTTCGTCCAGTAGGTCCCACTGCCGGGTGTCGACCGCGTGCGAATATCGCACCATCAGGTCTTCGATCTCGAATCGATCCGAGATCTCCTGCAACGACAGCATGCCTGCCTCCTCTTGACGTCGATATCCGGGTTATGTCACCAGGATTCGGCAGGTGAGGCAAGGTCCGTACGGTTACGCCTTGTGCGGCAGGATGTTCAGTACCAGCGTGAGCCCCGCCACAATGCTCACGCACGCCACCAGGGTGGTGAGCGCCGATTGGGTGATCATCGCGATGCCGATCGAAAAGGCAAGGCACGTGGTCAAAGCGAGCGCGCCGGTTCCCGGTTCCACACCGGCGATCCGGGTTGGTCGGTGATCCGTCATAGCTATGTAATACCCAGGCGGCGCCGTTACGAAACCGTGATGGAGGGTGGGATTCCGCCTCGGGCGTGTACGCAGGTCAGTTGCGATAGGGGTGCCGTTCCGGTGCGGCCCGCACGCGCCGGGGCATACAGTACGTACGTACGGTTTGGTAGAGCCTTTCGGAGCGGCCTGTGTGGGATCCTCAGCAATACCTCGCGTTCGACGACCATCGGTCCCGCCCTTTCTTCGACCTGCTGTCCCGGGTGCCGGCGGACGGACCGCGGGTGGTGGTCGACCTGGGCTGCGGGCCGGGCCATCTCACGGAGGTACTCGCCCAGCGCTGGCCCGGCTCGATCGTGCGCGCGCTCGACTCGTCACCGGAGATGGTCGCGGCCGCGCGGGGCCGCGGCATCGACGCGACGCTCGGATCGGTGCAGGCCTGGCAGCCGAGCGCCGAGACCGATGTCGTGGTCTGTAATGCCGTGCTCCAGTGGGTGCCCGGACATCCCGGTCTGCTGGCTCGATGGATGCGTCAGCTCCCCACGGGCGCATTCTTGGCGGTTCAGGTACCCGGGAACTTCGACGCCGCCTCTCATCGGGCGATCCGTCAGGTGGCCGCCCGGGACGAGTGGCGCGACAGTCTCGGCGGAGCGGGCATCCTGGAACCACGGGCGGTGCTCGATCCCGGCGAATACGCCGACCTGCTCAGCGCGGCGGGCGGGGCTGTCGATGCGTGGGAGACGACTTATCTGCAGCGTTTGAACGGTGACGATCCGGTCCTCGAGTGGGTCACCGGCACGGCGCTGCGACCTGTGCGCGGCGTCCTCGACGACGGCCGGTGGCAGGAATTCACCGCGCAACTCGCCCCGTTGCTGCGCAGCGCCTACCCCCGGCGGGCCGATGGTACGACCTGGCTGCCGTTCCGGCGCGTCTTCGCCGTCGCCCGGAAGCGGTAGCGCCGGGGTCGGCGTCAGCGGACAAGGCTCGGACAATCGAATGTCCGCGCATCGCGTTCGGCCGGATCGCCGCGGTGACCCGGCGCGCGGCGACGGCGGTGCCCGCATTCCGTGCGCGGCTTGTCACCTGGCCTGCTCGTGTGCCGTGGACAGCAGCCGGTCGACGCGGCTGCGCAGTTCACCGGTCACGGCGGGCACGCCGATCGACGGGAGTTCGGCAGCCACGTTGGCCGCGAGAATCCGCAGCTTGGTGTTTGTTTCCTGGGATCGGACGCGCAGGATGGCGAACGCTTGTTCGGCGTCGAGGCCGTAGACGAGCATCACCGCGCCTTTGGCTTGTTCGATCACCGCCCGCGCGGCTACCGGATCGAGGTCACCGGCCGCTATGCCGTCAGCGTCGTAGCTCACATGTACGCACTACCCGTCCATGGCGGTCCGACACGGGCTGACGGAGGGGAACGAGGACGCGGGGGATGTCCTCGGCTCCGCGGAAGGGTTGACGCGAGCGACGCGGATCGCGATACTTCGAACGTCATAGCGATTGCGTATAACTTGTCCTGCGGAAACCCGACGGAGACAGATCAATGATGATCCATACGGCAGTCGAAACATTTATTCTGGCTCAGGTGGACGACCCGGTCCCCGAGGCCCCCCCGAACTCGGAGAAAATTCTCCAGCTGTTCCGGTATTTCACATGGTTCGTGATTCTGTCCGGCGTCACCGGAATCACTTATGCCGGCGGCAGATTCGCATGGGAGAAGTGGAACGGTGGTCCACTGGCGTCGGCGAAGATGGTCGCCGGCGGTATGCTCGGCGGAGTCATCGCCACCAGTGCGGGGACGATAATGAATGCGCTGATCGGCTGAGGCGCAGGGCCGCACGGCATTTACCCGCCGTGCGCCCCTCCGCCATCAGTCGTCGACCTCCAGTTCGACCAGTTGTCCTGGCGTGAATGATTTCTCGCGCCGGTTGGTTTCCACACCGAAAACGGCGACCACGAGGTCGCCGCCCGGCTGGACCACTCCCGCCTGCGTCAGGGTGCCGTATCCGACAACGGATTCGCCGACATGATCGGCGAGCTCCGCGGCGGGAACACGAATTGTCCTGCTCATGAGGCACCTCTATCGGGTCGAAGTGTCACGGGTTGCGGTGTCACTGTTCGCAGGACTCGATCCTAATCCGCGGCGACAGGCGCAGAACCCCCCGGTTGCCGCCGAATCGCACCGCGGTGCTCGATCCGCCACAAACTCCGCCGTCGAGACGGAATTCCGTGTGTCATAACGATTTATCCGCGCGACTTGACCGGTTCGTGACCAGCGTGAGCGCGCCGGCGACCTTCGCCTGGAAGTGCGGGCACTCGCGGAAGTCCCCGGCCGTGCAGTCGAGAGCATGCGAGATGGTCTCCAGCGCCGCGCTCGCCCGAGCGATCTTATGCACGAGCTTCTCTCGGTGCGCACGCAGCAGATCCCGGCGCGCGGCGCGGTCGGACGCCGCGGCGAACAGCGCGACGAGTTCGTCCAGCGCCAGACCCGCCTGCTTGCCGAGCAAAATCATCGCCACGGTCTCCGCGTCGTCGTCGTCATACCGGCGCCGGCCCGCGCCGTCGCGCCGCGGCGCGAGCAATCCGACGTCCTCCCAATGCCGCAGCACATGGGTGGCCAGGCCGAAACGCGCCGCGAGTTCCCCGATCGAGATGTCGCCGCCCGCCATACCCGCACTCTAGGTGGCGCGAGCGGTGAGCCGCGCGTACAGCCCGATCGGGTGACGTCGTGGACGCACCGTCTCCCGCCGGACCGTCGCGGCGTCGAAGCAGCGTCGTAACGCGCTGAGCGCGGCCGTGGAGCGCACGAATCGGAAGTCGTAGATCGCCACGGCGCCGCCGGGCCGCAGCACCCGCGCCAGGTCCGCGACCGCGTGGCCGACCTCCGGCCACTCGTGCATGCTCAAACTCGAGACGACCAGGTCGAAGCTGTCGTCGGGATACGGCAGCGCGGCCACGTCGCCGACCGACAACTCGGCCGCACCGCCGGAAAGCGTCGCCTCGGCGAGGTCGATCATGTGCGGGGACAGGTCCACGCCGTGTAGCCGCAGATCCGGCCGCCGAGAAGCCAACTGCGCCAGCATTTTTCCCGGGCCTGTCCCCACGTCCAGCACCCACGCGCCGGGTTGCGCTGCCGCGTCGATGTCGGCGGCGATCCGGCGGTAGAGACCCCCGAGCAGGCGAGATGCCCGCTGGTCGTATTCCCGGCTCTGCTTTTCCCCGAATGTTGTCATGGTCTACCTCTCCTCGTGGTGCGCTCAGCTTGCGAGTTGAGGTCGACCTGAAGTCAAGCGAACTCGGATGCGGGTCCGGACGCTACGGCAGTGCCGGATACTTCTGCGTGAGCCATTGCTGGAAGGTCGGACCGGCGAGGATGGCCCCCGGCCCGGGCAGGAGGGCGCCATCGGCCTGCAGTGCGTGATTCGGGTCGTCCCGGTCGACGATCTCCTCCACCCGACCCAGTTCGCCCCGCCGAGCGGCCACCTCGGCCGTGGCTGCGGCGAGATAGAGCTCTTCCGGTCCGGCGATTTCGACCGATTCGGGGGCGTTCTCGGCGACGGCCAGATGCGCCAATTGCTCCGCGACCGTGCGTGCGGCCACGAGCTGGGTCCGATACTTCGGGACGTAGGCGGTGTCGCCGCGCGTGGTCCAGTCGAGCATCATCTCGGTGAATTCGTGGAATTGGGCCGCGCGCAGTATCCGCACCGGCACCGGGCCCTCCCGGTAGGCGTGCTCCTGAGCGAGTTTCCCGGCGTAGTGCCCCGCGGTGAACCGATCGATCCCGATGATCGAGACCAGGGCGATCCGTTGTACACCGGCTGCGGCCGAGGCGCGCTGGATATTCCGGGCGACGATGCGGAAGAAGGCGGTCACCCCCTCGGTTTCGGTGGTTGCCGCGTTGATCGCGTCCACCACCACGTCCACCCCGGCCAAGGCGTCCGCCAAACCGGCTCCGGTGTGGACGTCGACCCCCGCCGATCGGCTGATAACCACGACTTCGTGGCCGTGGCTCCGCAGCACGTCGGTCACCTCTCGGCCGATCCGCCCGCTCGCGCCGACAACCGCTACTCGCATCGCACTCTCCTTCGACTCACTGTTCGGTGAGTGGACGAAGCGGCGGCGGAGAGTGTGACACAACGGAGGCGGTCATGACAGTGCCGCCGCAACGGTCGATCCACATGCGGCGGCGACTGCTGTGCTGTTCCTCCCAACGTCGGTTCGCGCGATACTCGGCGGAATGCCCCGCCCACCGCCGAGTATCGGGATCGGAAAACTTTCCGACTCGGAAGTGCGACCGGCCTCTACGCGGTGCGGCCGCACGGCAGGTGCATCAGATGCACCAAACGGCGCTGCCGAGCGGAATGCAGAGTACGACCGAGCCCCACACTGGCGTCGCGACGTCCGACGGCGTCGTTTCGGCGGAGGCGGCGGGAGCCGCGATGACGCCCAAAGAGGCGACCATTGCGGTCGCGGCCAGCATCTTCGTGATTTTGGTGGACATTGCGCATCCTTTGACTCGAGTAAAAACTTATCTCTGACTCACGGATTTCATGCTTCACCTATAGGGCGGTGAACACCAGGCAAAGAAATGTCAAGCTCTACGCCGTTGCGTAACGGGGAGATCACCGAGGGTGCTTTTTTCGGGGTGGGTGCTTCAGTTTCGAGAGAGAAACAAACCGCAAGACTCTTTCGTCCCTACACCTTGCCCGAATTGTGCCCTTCGTCAAGCAATCGGAAATCCTCGGCCGCCGGGATTGAACTTTGACCGGCAACGGCGCTGCGTCGCCGTATACGACGCGACGCCGCCACTGGGACGCTACCGTCGAATCGACTGGCGCCACGAAGGCGCGGCGGTCGGTAACGGGGATCGTTATGCTGGTGAAGCGATCGCGCATCCGAGCGGCAAAGGTTGTCGACCGGCGCTTGACGGCTGCCCGGGATGTGCAGCATACACTTCCCACCGGCGGTGAGACTTGCCCGAATTCGGGCAGTGCCGCGACCCTAAACTGAGGCAATGGTGCAGCCAACGCCGTGGCAGTCGGACGAAGCTCGAGACGGCCGATCCGCCCAGCAGAACACGGCGAAGAGCGGCGCCGTCCCGGCGAAGGCGATTCTGCTCGCGTTGCGCGGCCATTGGGGCTATGTATGGGCCGCCGTCGGCAGCCTGGTGACATTGGTGTTGCTGTTCCAGCCATGGCTTACCGCGGCGGGCGCCGATGGGAAGGTCAGCACCAACGCGTTCGGCCGGATGGAGATCACCACGCGATTCCTCAACATCTGGTCGCGATCGGCCCCGCCCGGAGCGCGGGTCACCGGATTCTGGGCACTGCTCGCCAGTGCCGCGATCATCGTCGTCGTCTTCTCGGTCGTGGTGAACCTGCGTCTTCGCATCGAGGCGCTCAATCGGCTGACCACGCTGGCCACGTTGGCGGTCGCGGTGTTCGTGGTGATCACCGTGCTCTACATCAACAGCAAGGGCCCCGAGCTGAAGGCGATGGTCGGACGCAGGTCGGATCTCGGCGGACAGATCGGGTCGTTGATGAACTGGGCGTTCGGCAACGGCAGACTCGTCGTGCCCGGCATCGGCCAGGTCGCGTACACCTCCGCGACGCTCACGCCTTGGTCGTTGCTGGCCGGCGTGACATCGCTGGGCTCGGCGGTCGCCGCCCTCACCCAGTGGATCCGCAACCGATCCAGCGGGCTCTTCCGCTTACCGGGGGGCGTCCGCATCGTGACGTCGAAGCGGCCCGCCGAACCGGAAGACGAGGACTGACCGTCTCCGGTCGGCGATGCTCCGAGGGCCCGGAGTGGACCCGCCGGAATCACTGTGTGAGTACGCAGTCCAAGGCGGCGAGCAGTACACGCTCGGTGATGTCGAACTCGATTGGTCGCTGCCTCGCGGTTACGGCATTCGCGCGCTGCACCGCACCGAAGCCGTCACCGACGATTTGCTCGTGTGCGTCCCGCTGCCGGGGCGTGGCCGGACGGCTGGCGCCGTCCGGCGTGCGGCCGAGCCGTCTCGCGAACCTCTTGCGCAGGACAGGGCTGATCGGGTACCCCGGATACAGGAGGTACTCGATGCCGTCCGCACACCGGTCCCCGCCGCGGGCAGAAGAGGTCATGGTGCCGTCGGAATACGCCCGGCTGGCCGGGGTGCTGGCTGTGCCACCGGACCGCACCGCGCTGATCGCCTTCGCGCATGGCAGCGGTAGCGGCAGGCGCAGCCCGCGAAACCGGTTCGTGGCCGAGGTCCTCAACCGGGCGGGGTTCGCGACGATGCTCGTCGACCTGCTGACCGCCGAGGAGGAAGGCGACCGCGCTCGCGTGTTCGACATTCCCCTGCTCGCTCATCGCCTCGTCGAGGTGACCCATTGGCTGCGGACGCGGCCGGAACTCGACGGCCTGCCGACCGGATACTTCGGGGCGAGCACCGGCGCGGGCGCCGCGCTGTGGGCGGCGACCGAACCCGCCACCGAGATCGCGGCGGTTGTCTCCCGGGGTGGGCGGCCGGATCTGGCGGGTCCGCGATTGGGCTCGGTGCGGGCGCCGACGCTGCTCATCGTGGGTGGCAACGACCGGCGAGTGCTGGAGGTCAACCGGGAGGCCCAGCTACGGATGCCGTGCCCGAGCGAGCTGGACATCGTTCCGGGGGCGACACATCTGTTCGAGGAACCCGGTGCGCTCGAACAAGTCGCCGACCTGGCGGTCCAATGGTTCCACCGCCATCTCACCGTCGTGCTGCACTGAACACCACCGGCAGATCGCCGGCCCGAGGCGAGACCAGGGTGCCGAAGCCGCGGCTGATGTCTTGGATCTTCTCGCACAGCCAGCGGGATTCGCTGCGCGGCGCCCATTCCAGCCGCATATGCCGCACGCGCAGCGGAATCAGCCGGACCTCCGCCGAGCCGGGATCGAGCGAGACCAGATACAGCGGATGCAGGTCGGTGTGGTATCGCTCGTGGCCGCGGATGCCTTCGTAGTCGTCGATGACGTCGCCGCATCCGTACAGGATCGGCTTGCCGCGGTAGATCTCGATCGGACGCGGATGATGCGCGGAGTGCCCGTGCACCACGTCGACGCCTGCGTCGATCAATCGGTGGGCGAAGCGCGTCTCGGTTCGCGCGACTTCGTAGCCCCAGTTCGGGCCCCAGTGCACGGAAACGATGCCGATATCGTTGTCGCGTTTGTGCGCGGCCACCTCCGCCGCGACGTCCTCGGCCGCGGCTGCGTCGGGGGAGTAACCCACTCGCCATAGCCCCGGCCGGTTGCGCCGGGCCGACCAGGATTCCGGTACTCCGCTCGAGCCCGCGGCGACCGAGACGATCACCACGCGGCGCCCGTCGGCGAGTTTCACCGTGGCGGGGGCACGGGCGCCCGCCAGATCGGCCCCTGCGCCGGCGCGGTCGATGTGCGCGGCGTCGAGCGCCGCCAGCGTGTCCGCCATTCCGGCGATTCCGAAATCGAGGACGTGATTGTTGGCCAGCGCGCAGACGACCGGTGCTATCGCGGTCAAGGCGGGCAGATTGTCCGGATGCATCCGGTAATGGATGCCTTTCGCGGGAGCGAACACGCCACCGGCGGTGATCGAAGTCTCCAGATTGAGCAAGCGCACCTCGGGAGCGATCTGGGCCAGAATCGGCAGGACATCACCCCACAGGTGCCGGTAACCGACCGGATGGGTGAATTCGCCGTAGGCGCGTTCGGCCAACTCGACGTAGGTGCGCGCGTCGTTGACGTACCGTTCGCGCAGCCTCGGATCGCCGGGATGCGGCAGAATCTGGTCCACACCCCGCCCCAGCATGACGTCGCCGCCCAGCAGCACCGTCGCCATACCACCATTGTCGACCATCGCGGCGCCGATGTGAACGCGCTGTTCGTCGAATTCTACGGAGTGTCGGCGCTGGGCCGGTGGGTCCGCGACGTCCCGTGTGAGCGCGTCCGCCTCATCTGCTGGACATCGAAAGCAGCTGTTGCGGGTCGTCGGCGTAGACGGTGGCGATGATGTTCGCCCGGGCGGCCAGATCTTTGGCGAGGTCGCGGATCTCGTCCGACGCGGCCGGGTCGGCGTCGATCCCGGCCAGCAGATCGCGGGTGTGGATGGCTGTTGTCTGCGCACAGCGCCGCAGGCGGGCTTTCGCCACCGTATCGAGCGCGGCGGGACTGAGGTAGCGCTGAATGTGCTCGCCGCGATCGGTGATCCGGTTGACGATCGATTCGGTCGCCGCGTCGGTGAGCCATCGTTCGGCGTCGGCCGTGATCTCGAAGACGAGATCGTGGTCTCGGATGTCGGTGGGATTCGCGGACGTGGTCAGCAGGGCCATGCTGGCTCGACCGATCGCCAGGAAGCCGCTCATCGCGTGGGCGAGTAGGACATTCGGGTTTGCTGTGGGCAACTGGTGTAGCCGTTGCCCGACGACGGTGACCCAGCAGGCGAGGTGTTCGGCTCCGGTATCGATCGACGTCACTGTCGGCATAGCGCGACCATACGCCGTTATCCGGGTGAGACATACGAAGAAACGCTGGAAGTTCGCCAGAAGTCGTCGTGCGGTCGGTCCTCCGCGGCGGTGATCCGACTGGGCACCACCTCCGGGACAGCGGAGCGAGCGTCTGGATCGTCCTGTTCGTTCGGTACTCGGGCAGCGGTCCAGCGGGTTCCCCGGTGTGGCAGCTCGTGACGGGTGTCGCGTACCGGCCGCGATATCGCGTCAGGGCTGCCGCAGAGACAGCGTTAACTGCGATGGTGCCCGCATCCTCCTGCTGAAATGGCTGCCGTGGCGCCGAAAACACGGTCGGTCCTACCCCGGAAGGTAGGTGGCGATGCGGTAGATCTTGTCGGCTATATCGACGTCGGCCCGGATCGGCACTCGCGGCTCCTCCGCGGACCCGGTGGGCCCCCGGCACGGCGGCCGGGAGGTCGCGTTGTGCGCCCCTCGTCCCTCGGAGGGTGGGGACTGGGGCGATGGGGAAGCCAGCTGCTAGCTGCTGACCCGAGGTGTGGCCGGAGAGTCGCGCCCCGACCGAAGGTTGGGCGTTTCACTCCGCTGACAGCGCATTTCCCGCTACTCGAGACTCATCCTATGTTTTTAAACAGGATAGTAGTACTCTAAATTATCTACCTGCAGTTTCACTATGTGAGATTCGGTCGCCGTCCGATCGACACGCCGAATCTATCCAGCGAGGGAGTGTCGCGTGCTGGAAATCGATCATTTCAGCCACGGGTGGCTCACACCCATCGTCGCCTACATCATGTCGTTCACCGGTTCATTGCTAGGACTGCGGTGCATGGCCAGATCTCATACCGGCTCCGCGCGCGACGGGTGGTTGCTGGCCGCGGCTGTCGCGATCGGTGGCACCGGTATCTGGGTCATGCACTTCATCGCGATGCTCGGTTTCGCCATCGAAGGCGCATCGATCCGCTACGACGTTCCGGTCACCCTGATCAGCGCGCTGATCGCGATCGCGGTGGTGTGGATCGGGTTGCGGATCGCCCACCAGCGGGCACTGGGGCCGGTAGGGCTGTTCGCCGGGGGCGGTGTCACCGGTCTGGGCGTCGGCGCCATGCACTACGCGGGCATGTACGCCATGAAATCCGATGCGTCGATCAGCTACGACGGACGAATCGTCGCGTTGTCCATGGTGATCGCCGTGGTGGCGGCGACCGCCGCGTTGTGGTTCACGCTGCATGTCCGCGGCACGCTCGTCACCGTCGGCGCGGCAATGGTCATGGGTGTCGCGGTCTCGGGCATGCACTACACGGGCATGTTCGCGATGCGTGTGCACGAAGCCCAGCACATGCACGCGCCCTCCGGCGCAGGCGCGACGCAGTTGCTGACCCCGCTGATCGTGAGCATCAGCCTGGTGACCGTCATGCTCTTGCTCCATCTCGGCGTCACGGAGGTCGAGGACGAGAACACCTACGTTCCGCAGGGCCGCCATGCCGCCAGCTATTGGCCCACTCGTGACTGAAGCGGCCACGCGGCGTCCGGCTGTCGATGGGATCAGGCCCGTATCCGGATGACCTGCTGCTCCTGGGGGCGGCGACGTTTTCGCCGCCGGATGCCGGGTACGCGCGCCAAGAGCCGGTTCGCGAGGTGACCGGCCGCTCCAGCCGAACCAGGAGGTGGCGATGCGCATCGGGTACAAACTGGCGGCCGAGGCGTTCGGTCCGAACGAGCTGGTCCGCCAGGCGATTCGAGCGGAGGAGGCCGGTTTCGACTTCGTCGAGATCAGCGATCACTTCCATCCTTGGCTGGACAACCAGGGCCATTCGCCGTTCGCCTGGACTGTGCTCGGAGCCATCGCGGCGAAGACCGAGCGGATCGCCCTCGCGACCGGGGTGACCTGCCCCATCCTGCGCTACCATCCCGCGATCATCGCGCAGGCGGCGGCGACGCTGGCGATCTTGTCCGACAACCGTTTCACCCTCGGTGTCGGTTCGGGCGAGCGTCTCAACGAGCACGTCGTCGGCCGCGAATTCCCACCCGTGCGCATCCGGCACCGGATGCTCCGTGAAGCGCTCGAGATCATCCGCTTGCTCTGGAGCGGCGGCTACCACTCCTATGACGGGCAGTTCCTGACCGTCTCCGAGGCTCGCGTTTTCGATCTGCCCGAGACGCTTCCGCCGATCGCCGTCGCCGCGGGTGGGCCGGAAGCCGCGCGCATCGCCGCCGAACTCGGCGACGGCCTGTTCGCCACCGAACCGAAATCGGAGATCGTCGAGCACTACCGCGCGGCGGGCGGCGCAGGCCCGCGCTACGCGGAGGTCGGGATGGCGTGGGCTCCGGACGAGGAGACGGCTGCGAAGGCCGTGCTGGATACGACTCGCTGGGCTGTCACGGGTTGGAAGGTGATGAGCGAGCTGCCGAATCCGGTCAATTTCGCCGCGGCGACCACCACCGTCCGCCTGGAGGACATTCTCGACAATTTCGCCTGCGGTCCGGACCCGGCCCGCTACCTCGACGCGGCCAAGCAGTACACCGACGCGGGTTTCGATCATCTCGTGATGCAGAACGCGGGCCCGGATCCGGATGGTTTCCTGGACTTCTACCGGCGTGAACTCGACGAGCCGCTGCGCGCTCTCACGCCGCGCGCATAAGTGGGGACGACCTGCGCCGGACGGCCTTTCGCGTGCGTGCCGAGGCAACCGCTGACTGCCGAGGCGGTGCCAACCCCACGGCGAGGAGCTTGCCCAGCGTGCCGCCGTTCGTGATCCCCGCCATCGAAGGCCGGACCGACCACGCAGGCGTGCTCGAGCAATCCATGGCCTGGGGGCTCGATGCTCCCCTCGGTCTCGAGTTTCATGCTCGCCGCCCGCGCCCGGGGGATCGGGACCGTCTGGACCACCGCTCAGGCGACACTCGAGCGAGAACTCGCCGCGCTCGGCGTGCCCTACGAGAAAGTCGTGCCGACGGCGTTCATCCCGCTGGGTTTCACCCTCGGCACCGGCTTCCGGCCCGCGAAACGCATCGATCGAGCCGAGGTCCTGCAACTGGGGCACGTGGTGACCACTGCTGGGCAGGTCAGGCGGCCGCCGCGCGGATCGTGGTGAACAGCCGCAGGCAGCGTGCGGTCATCTCCTCGGGCGTCCGGCCGGGATGGTCGCTCCACCAGGAGATGGTGGTGGACACGATGCTGAACCACAGCGCCAGCAACAAAGAGTGATCGTCCTCGTCGGAGATGCCGGCATCGGCCAGCACCTGCGACACGCCCGCGGAACCCATGCCGTTGAGGGCATCCTGATACTCCCGGGCCACCGAGTGGGCCGCGCTCGGTCGTGGCAGTGTGGCGTCGTAGATGATCTTCCAGTTCTGTGTGCGCCCGTCCAGTGCGTGGAAGATGCCGGTCAGTGTCGCGAGCGCTCGATCGTGCGCGCCCTGCGCGACCTGAGCGGCCGCGACCGCATCGATCAGGCTCTTCCCGGCGCGGTGCACGCAGGCCGCGTGCAGGCCGTCGCGGGAGCCGAAGTAGGCGTACACGAGAGGCTTGGAAACGCCTGCGGCCGAAGCGATATCGATAATCGAAGCCTTGGCGTAGCCGCGCTCACCGAACTCGGTGGTGGCGATGTCGAGGATCTGTTCCTCCCGCCGCTCCCGTGGCACGCCCTTGGTGCCGGGCCTGCTCACCGAGCCTCCCGTGCGGGCGGTTGGACGATCGGGTCGAGCAGCACCCCGGGATTGAGGATTCCGGCGGGATCGAGCGCCGATTTGGCCGCACGCAGCGCCGTGGCGAATGGTTCGGGTCGCTGCCGGTCGTACCAGGGGCGGTGGTCGCGCCCGACGGCATGGTGGTGCGTGATGGTCGCGCCGTTGCCGTGCAGCGCTTCGGATACGGCGGTCTTGATCTCGTCCCACTGCTCGACGGTCCGTCCCCAGCGGCCCGCGGCGTAGATGCCGAAGTAGGGCGCGGGTCCGTCCGGATAGACATGGGTGAACCGGCAGGTCAGCACGCCGGTGACACCGGCGGATCGGAACGCGTCCGTGGTCGCCGCTTGCACAGCCGCGCGCAACGCCTCGAAACGATCCCAGGTGCACGCGGTTTCGAAGGTTTCCACGATCATGGACTGGGCCGCGAGCGCATCCCGTTGATACGGCATACGCAGGAACGACGAGCGCCACGTATCGGCCGCGCCGGCCCGCGCTGGGTCATCCGCCGAGTCGGTGGTGCGAATGCCGTCCGGGATCGTGCCGCCGTGCTCGCGGCAGATCTGCACCGCCCGGCGCATCGGCTCGTCCACGGGATGGTCCGCGGACTCGAATCCGAGGACCAGCACACCGCCGGGCGCGCTGGCGCCCGCGTTGAGGAAAGCCTCCACCGGATCGAGCAGCCGGCAGTTCGCCGGGAACAAGGCCGACTGGGCGATGGCGCGGGTGGCCGCCACGGCCCTGTCGTAGTCGTCGAACAGCACCGATGCACCGGTCCGCCAGCGTGGACGGTCCTGTAAGCGCATCCACGCCTCGGTGATGACGCCGAGTATTCCTTCCGAGCCGAGGAACATCCGATCCGGCGATGGCCCCGCGCCCGACGCGGGTAGCCTGCGGGATTCGCTGATCCCGGCGGGAGTGACCACCCGTAGTGATTCGACCATGTCGTCGATGTGGGTGTAGACGGTCGCGTAGTGCCCGCCCGCGCGGGTGGCCAGCCAGCCACCGAGCGTCGAGAACTCGAACGATTGCGGAAAATGCCGCAACGTCAAGCCCTCCGGCCGCAACGCCGCTTCCAGGGCCGGGCCGAGGATGCCCGCTTGGATCCGCGCCGCCCGGCTGGTGCGGTCGAGTTCGGCGATCCGGTCCAGGCGGCCGGTGTCCAGTGACACGGCTCCGGCATAGGCGTCGGCGCACCGGGGTTCGACCCCACCCACCACCGACGTTCCACCGCCGAAAGGCACCACGGCGATCTCCGCGCTCGCGCACCAGTCCAGGATGTCGACCACGTCCTGCTCGGTATGCGGCCGCAGCACCTGATCCGGGACATGGTCGAGACGCCCGAGCAGCGCGCGCACCACGTCACGGAACGCCTGCCCGTGGCCGTGCGCGACGCGATCACCGAGATCGTCGGAGGCCAATCGGGCCAGCGAACCGGGCACCTGGACGCGGGGCGCGGGCACTGGCAACGACGTCAGGTCCGGCGCCTCGTGCACCGTCAACTCGGCGTCGGGAAGCAGGGCCGCTACGCGCTTCGTCAGTGCCTCGCGCTCGGAGCCGGTCACCGCGTCTTCCCGGTTGCCCCATCCCCACCAGGACCTTGTCGCCATTGCACGACTCCATTCGAACGACTGAATTGACTTGTAGGTAAATTACCTCACAGTCAATCTACGGGCTCCCGCGTTCGGAGGGGCGCTGTCAGCGCGCTCAGGGGTCGAGTGGGTTGTTCCGGGTGACGATCAATGGATCGGCGGGAGTGAAGGGCAGGTCGGGGAGTTCGTCGAGGGCGACGCCGAAGGTCGCGGCGAGCACTTTCCGGGAGTAGGCGCTCATCGAGGCGCGGTAGCCGATGTCCGCGGGTGTGGGCTGATCGAAGAAGATCAGCAGGTGGATCTCCGGTGCGTCGACGACTTCGATGTGGTGTGGATAGGCGCGGGGGACGAAATATACCGAGCCTTCGCCGATGGTGTAGGTGTCCAGGGCGCCATCCGGATCCATGATCGTCATCCGGGCGGAGCCCCGGTGGACGTAACCCATCTCCGCGGTCACCGGATGCCAGTGCGGCTCGCGCATCCCGTCCTCCCGCACCCGCAGCGAGTACATCGAGATGTCGCGCAGTGCGGGCCAGTACTGCGCGCGCGCCGTGCGCGCGGAACCGACCGGCGAGTCCACCGGTGCGGGCATCGCCTCGATCGCGAAGTGGTGCGGGTCGCCGAAGTGGGCGGTGAACGGGATGTCGGGATCGCCGTCGCGGGGCACGAGCAGCTTGGCGGTGGTGTCGCGCCGGATTCGCGCGAAGTCCTTGGCGGGCAGGTCGTAGGTGTTGCCGAGCACCGCATCGGTCATCGCGCCCAGCGCGGCGCTGAATCCGAAGTCCTCGGGGCGTTCGTGGCGGAAGGCCAGGATGAACTCCGCCTCGGTGTCGCCGACGTTCTCCACATGGTGCAGCGCGCCGGAATCGATGTGGAACATCTCGCCCGCGCGCACCAGGAATGAGGAGAATCTTCCGCCGTCGTCCAGGACCGAGACCAGCGCCCGTCCCGCAGTGCAGTAGGTCAGCTCGGTGGCGTTGGCATGCCAGTGCGGCTCGCGGATCGCGCCCGGTGCGAGCGTCAGGCGTTTGATCGACAGCCCGCTGAGGATCGGGAAGCTGTCGGCGGTGAGCCGGATGAGCGAGCCGAGTTCGCTGCGGTGGATTTCCTCGCCCTTCCGCAGAGAGGCGACATGAATCGATGGGCTTGGCACGGTTCCTCCTCGCTCGCGGTCAAAGGATCGTTCTGGGTTCGATCATGCCGACCCGGGTGGGCTACGGCGGTCCGAAACTCGGGGCCGGAAGGCGTCGATCCGCAGAGAGGAGTAGTGATTTTGATCACATTGATCAGTGGCAAGAAATGACTGTTCGTCACATCACACCATGTCGTAGCCCAATCGGAGCCGGGGTACTCCCGTGAACTTTCCCGGCCTCGACGCGCCGATCCGCGCGGCGTTCGCTAAGGTCCGTCTGCACGCTCGGGTCATGGTTCACGCATTTGAGGCACTGCTTCTGGCTCCATCGCCAGGGCGGACGATGATCGACCAGAGAGTGGACCTGCCGCCGCATGACCCCGACACGCCGTTCCGCACGTCGCACCCAGCATTCACGGGCACGCAATCTTCTGTTCCCCCAACTGCTTACGGCCGCGGTAGACGCGGCGTTCGACTCAGTGGCTATCCGGTACAATCCCACCGGCGATCCTGCGGATCAGCATGAGCTCAGCTACCGGGAACTGGACGAGGCGTCCTCGCGATGGGCTCGCTACCTTATCGGGTTCGGGGTGGGGCCGGGGGACTTCGTCGCGGTGGCCATCACCCGCTCGGTCGAGTCGGTACTGGCGGTGTGGGCGGTCTCGAAGACCGGCGCGGCCTACGTGCCCGTCGATCCTTCCTATCCGGCGGATCGAATCGCGCACATCCTCGCGGATACCGGCGCGGTCGTCGGCCTCACCACGTCGGCGCACGGGGGCGCGCTCGCCCCGCTCGGGGTCCGGTGGATCGAGCTCGACTCCGAAACGCACCGGGACAAGGCCGCCGCCGAGCCCGGCCACGCGGTCTGCTACCTGGACCGACTGCGTCCGCTCACCGAACAGCACCTCGCCTACGTGATCTACACCTCCGGCTCGACGGGCAAGCCGAAAGGCGTAGCCGTCACCCATGCCGGTCTCGCGAGCCTGGTGAAGCACGAGATCACCGCCCGGGCGGTGCGGCGGGAGTCGCGCGTCTCGCATCTGTGCACACCGAGCTTCGATTTCTCGGTGATCGAGATGCTGCTCGCCTTCTCGGCGGGCGCGACCTTGGTCATCGCGCCGCCCACGGTGTTCGGCGGCGTCGAACTGGCTGACCTGCTGCGACGCGAGCGGGTCACGCATCTGTGCATCACGCCCGGTGCGCTGGAGTCGATCGAGCCGGCCGGGCTCGACGAACTGCGGGCCATCCTGTGCGGTGGCGAACGGGTAGGTCCCGAACTGGCCGCGCGATGGGCGACCGGCGACCGCTCCTTCTACATCGTCTACGGCCCCACCGAGACCACCATCTTCGCCACGGGCACCGAGGCCCTGTGCGCGGGCGGCGCGACCCATATCGGCACCCCGGTACCCGCGCTCGGCATCCATGTTCTCGACGCTCGGTTGCGGATGGTGCCCACGGGCGTGATCGGGGAGCTGTATCTGTCCGGACCGGCGCTGGCGCAGGGATACCTCGGACGGCCGGGGCCGACGGCGGACAGGTTCGTCGCCAATCCGTTCGCGACGGTGCCGGGCACCCGCATGTACCGCACCGGAGATCTCGTGCGGCGCACCTCGGCAGGACTGCTCGAACACCACGGGCGGGTGGACTTCCAGGTCAAGATCCGGGGGCTGCGGATCGAACTCGGCGAGATCGACAACGCGCTGACCAGCCACCCCGATGTGGACTATGCGACGACGCTCGGCACGACGCTGCCGTCCGGTGGCGCCGCGCTGGTCTCCTATGTACTGCCCCGGATGGCATCCGCCCCGGACGGAAGCGGCCGGGTGGCGCTGGATACCGGGGAACTGGTCGATCGGCTCACGAAAACCCTTCCGGCATACATGATTCCGGCCGCGATCACGGTGCTCGACGACCTGCCGCTGACGCCGGTCGGCAAGCTGGATCGCGCCGCGTTACCGGAACCGGTGCTCACCACCCGGCAGTTCCGGGCGCCCGCCACACCGACCGAGCAGGTGGTCGCAGACATCTTCGGCGCACTGCTGCTGCCGCCGGGCGGCGCGGTCCGGGTGGGCGCGAACGACGACTTCTTCGAGCTCGGCGGCAACTCGCTGAGCGCGACCCAAGCGGCCGCACGACTAAGCAGCGCACTGGGCGTCCGGGTTCCGGTCGCGCTGTTGTTCGAGGCGCCGGTGGTGGCGAAACTGGCCGAACGCCTGGACGAGTCTGATCAGCGCGGTCATTCCGCACCGCGCCCGATGGCGCGACCGGAGCGCGTGCCGCTGTCGTTCGCGCAGCGGCGGATGTGGTTCTTGAACCGCTTCGATCCGGCCGGAGCGAGCAACAACATTCCGCTGGCGGTGCGATTGAGCGGACGGCTGGATGTGGACGCGATGCGGGCGGCGATCCGGGATGTGGTCGAGCGGCACGAGGTACTGCGCACCAGCTATCCGGAGCACGAGGGGACGGGCACCCAGCGGGTGCACGCCCTTTCGGAGCCCGGCGCGGTACCCGAGCTGCAGGTGCTCGACGTCACCGAAGCCGAGGTCCTCGAGCGCACGGTGGCCACGGTGGTGGAGGGTTTCGACGTCACGACGGCCCCGCCGGTCCGTTTGCGTCTGCTGCGCTCGAGCGAGACCGAGCACGTGCTGGTCGGCGTAGTCCAGCACATCGCCGCGGACGGCTCCTCCATGGGCCCGCTGACTGCGGACCTGATGAACGCCTACTCGGCCAGGGCCGCGGGCCGCGCACCGGCCTGGAACCCCCTGCCCTTCCAGTACGCGGACTACACCCTGTGGCAGCGCGACATGCTGGGCGAGGAGAACGATCCGGGCTCGCGGTTCGCGCGTCAACTCGGGTTCTGGCGTGAGCGGCTGGCCGACCTGCCCGAAAGACTGGATCTCCCGGCCGACCGGCCGCGCCCCGCGGTGTTCTCCGGTCGCGGCGCGGTCCACGAATTCAAGATCGACGCGACGGTGCACGCGGCGCTCGACCGGCTGGCGCACCGATCCGACGCGACGCTGTTCATGGTCGCGCACGCCGCGTACGCCGTCCTGCTGGCGCGGTTGTCCGATACTCGCGACATCACTGTGGGCGCACCGGTGGCCGGACGCGGCGAGGCCGCGGTGGACGGCCTGATCGGCATGTTCGTCAACACCCTCGCGCTGCGGACCGAAGTCGATCCCGGGCAGGGTTTCGCCGAGCTGCTCACGCAGGTGCGCCGTCGGGACATCGAAGCGTTCGGGCATGCCGACGTGCCGTTCGAACGCCTGGTGGAACTGCTGGACCCGGTGCGTTCGCGCGCGCACCACCCGCTGTTCCAGACGATGCTGACGTTCCAGAACCTCGCGCCCGCGACGCTGGAGTTGCCCGCGCTGATGGTCTCCGCGCTCGATTTCACCCTGCCGCTGGCGAAGTTCGATCTCGAGCTGACCATGGTGCCGCACGAGGACGAGCGGACACCGCTGGGCATCTCGGCGGCGTTCACGTACTCCACCGACCTGTTCGACGAGGCCACGGTGGCCGGCTTCGCCCGGCGGCTGTGCGCGATCCTGGCGACCGTCGCCGATGCGCCGGATCGCGCGGTGGGGGAGATCGATCTGCTGGACGCCGCGGAGCGCTCCGCGATCCTGGTCCATTGGAACAGCACCCGGCACCCGGTCCCCGCGGGCCTGGCGCTCGACGGGTACCGGCGCGCGGTGGCGCGCCATCCGGACGACGCCGCGGTCGTCTTCCTGGACCAGCAGCTGACCTACCGCGAGTTCGACGAGCGGGTCAACCGGCTCGCCCGGGTGCTCATCGAGCACGGCGTGGGCGCGGAAACGCTGGTGGGACTGGCGATCCGGCGTTCGCTAAACCTGGTGGTCGGCATGTACGCGATTCTCACCGCCGGTGGCGCGTACGTACCGCTGGACCCCGAGCATCCCGCCGAACGGATCGCGCACGTCCTGGACCTCGCCCGGCCCGTCTGCGTGCTCACCACGTCCGCCGACGAAGTGCCGGTGCCCGACCATGTCGCCGTGCTGCACCTGGACGCGCTCGGCGCAGATCGGCGCTCGGGCGCTCCGATCCGCTCCGGCGAACTGCTGCGCAAGGTGCGCCCCGAGCACCCGGCGTATGTGATCTTCACGTCGGGTTCGACCGGACGCCCGAAAGGTGTGGCGGTCTCGCACAAGGCGATCGACAACCAGATCGAGTGGATGCTCGCCCGATACCCCATGGGGCCGGGGGATGTTTACCTGCAGAAGACCGCGACCACCTTCGACGTCTCGTTATGGGGCTATCTGATGCCGCTGCGGTCGGGCGCGAAACTCGTCGTCGCCGAACCCGACGGGCATCGTGACGCGGCCTACCTGGCCTCGGCCATCGCCGCGCACGGCGTCACCGTCACCGACTTCGTGCCCTCGATGTTGACGGCGTTCGCCGCGCAGGCGACGGCCGAGAACCTCGCGACACTGCGGGATCTGTTCGTCATCGGGGAAACTCTGCCACCGGAGACGGTGCGCGCCGTCCGTGCGGTCACCGGCGCACAGGTGCACAACCTGTACGGACCCACCGAAGCCGCGGTGTCGGTCACCTTCTGGCCCGCGGGGACCGGGGACGGGGTGACGGTGCCCATCGGGCAGCCGCAGTGGAACACCCAGGTCTACGTACTGGATTCGCGGCTGCAACCGGTTCCGGCCGGGGTGCCCGGTGAGTTGTATCTGGCCGGAGACCAGCTCGCCCGTGGGTACGTGCGGCAAGCCGCGCTGACCGCCGGTCGTTTCGTCGCCAACCCGTTCGACAGCGGGGCACGGATGTACCGCACCGGTGACCTGGCCTTGTGGCGCGCGCCCTCCGGGTGCGAGCGCCAGCGACTGGAATATCTCGGGCGCACCGATTTCCAGGTGAAGTTCCGCGGCCAGCGCATCGAACTCGGCGAGATCGAGACCGCGCTGCTCGCGCAGCCGGCGGTGAGTCAAGCGGTCGCCGCGGTGGTGCCCTCCGCATCGGGCGATCGGCTGGCGGCCTACGTGGTCCCGCGGCCCGGAGAGGTCGTCGACCGCGCGGAACTCGTGGCCGGGATCTCGGCGGTGCTGCCCGCGTACATGATCCCGTCCGCGCTGGTGGTGCTCGCGGCCCTGCCGCTGAATGCGAGCGGCAAACTCGATCGCACAGCGCTACCCGAGCCGGTGCTCGAGGCCAGGGCGTTCCGGGCTGCTCGCAGCCCCGTCGAACAGGTCGTGGCGCAGGTGTTCGCCGATCTGCTCGGCGCCGAGCGAGTGGGGATCGACGACGACTTCTTCGCCCTCGGCGGCAATTCGCTGCTCGCCACCCGAACCGTCGCGCGGGTGAACGAGGCGCTCGGGTCGCAAATCAGCGTGCGCGACCTGTTCGAGGCGCCCCTGGTGTCCGCGCTCGCCGCGCGGATAGCCACCGGCGGGACCCGCGCCGCGCGGCCGCCGCTGACGCGCTCGCGGCGACCGGACCGCATCCCGCTTTCGCTCGCGCAGCAGCGGATGTGGCTGCTCAACCGCATCGAACCGGACTCGCCCGCCTACCACCTGCCGTTCGCCGTCCGGCTGACCGGCGTCCTCGACCTGCCCGCGCTGCGCCACGCGGTCGCCGACGTGATCGAACGGCACGAGGTGCTGCGCACCCGATACCCGGTCGACGCCGAGGGACAGCCCTACCAGGAGATCCTTCCGGCGGGCGCGGTGCTTCCCGATGGCATCGCGGTCGAGCACGGCGTCGCCGACGTCGCCGACCTGGTGAACGAGCTGATGTCCGCGGGCTTCGACGTGACGACGGCCGCCCCCGTCCGGGCGCGGCTGTTCACCTCGGGCCACGAGCATCTGCTCGTCATCGTGACCCACCACATCGCGGCGGACGGGTCGTCGTTCGCGCCGCTGGCCCGCGACCTGGTGACCGCCTACCTGGCTCGTCGCGGCGGCGGTGCGCCGGAGTGGTCACCGCTGCCGGTGCAGTACGCCGACTTCGCGATTTGGCAGCACGCCGCTATCGGACCGGATGATCATCCCGATTCCCTTGCAGCACAACAGCTGTCGTATTGGCGCGACCAGCTGGCCGGGCTGACCGGACCGCTGGAGCTGCCGATCGATCGACCACGGCCGTCGACCGTCTCCTCGTGCGGCGCGTCGATCGGCCACACGATTCCGGCGCGGGTTCACGAACGGCTGAGCGAGATCGCACGTGACCATAACGCGTCGCTGTTCATGGTGGTGCACGCGGCGCTCGCCGCGCTGATCGGACGCCTGTGCGGCGCCACGGACGTCGTGATCGGCACGCCGGTCGCCGGACGTGGCGAACGTGCGCTGGACGACCTCGTCGGGATGTTCGTCAACACATTGGCGCTGCGCGTCGAGGTCGACGCCGCGGCCACCTTCCGCGACCTCGTCGGCCGGACCAGGGAGGCGGCCCTTTCGGCGTTCGCGAACGGCGACGTGCCGTTCGAGCGGGTGGTGGACGAGGCCGCCCCCGCGCGCACCGGAGCGCACAACCCGCTCTTCCCGGTGCTGCTGTCGTTCCAGAACCTCGACCAGCCCGCCCTCGAGCTGCCGGACCTGATGGTCACCGCTGTCGACAACGGCTCGATCACGGCCAAATTCGATCTGCAAGTGGTCGTCGAGCCCCGGCTCGGCGACGACGGCCGGATGGAAATGGCAGTGGCTTTCACCTACGCCACCGATCTGTTCGACGAATCGACCGTCCGCGCCTTCGCTCGCCGGTTCGAGCGCATCGTGTCCGCGGTCGCGGAAGATCCCTCGGCGCGAGTCTGGGACATCGACGTCCTCGACGACGACGAAAGCTGCCCGGCGGTCACGCGACCGGACGCGGCACGGGACGTGACCGCGCCGACGCTCCCCGAGCTGATCGGCGAGCAGACGCGTCGCAGACCGGAGGCGACTGCCGTCCGGTACGGTGCCGCCACGCTGAGCTTCGGGGCGCTGCAGCGGAACGCGAATCGCATCGCCCGTGCCCTGATCGCGGCCGGGGCGGGGCCGGAATCCGTTGTGGCCGTGGCGGTGCCACGGACGGAGGAACTACCTGCCGCGCTGCTGGGCGTGCTCGCGGCCGGGGCCGCGTACCTGCCGATCGATCTCACCTATCCGGCGCAGCGCCTGGCCTTCGTGCTCACCGACGCGGCGCCGGTGTGTGTGCTGACCACGGCCGCCGAGCAGTCCGCTCTCCCGGACACGGGACTGCCCACCGTTCTCCTCGAACAGACGACAGAGTTCTCCGGCGATCCGCTCACCGACGCCGATCGCATCGCGCCGCTGCTTCCGGACAACCTCGCCTACGTCATCTACACCTCGGGCTCCACCGGCGTGCCGAAGGGCGTCGGCGTGACGCACCGGAATGCGGTGGAATTGTTCACCGAGGCGCAGCCGCTGTTCGAATTCGGCGAGCGCGACGTCTGGACGTTGTTCCACTCCTTCGCTTTCGACTTCTCCGTGTGGGAGCTGTGGTGCCCGCTCGTGACCGGGGGCTCCGTCGTCGTGGTCGACTACGCGACCTCACGGTCACCGGAACTGTTGCGCGAGTTGCTGATTCGCGAGCGGGTGACGGTGCTGAACCAGACGCCGTCGGCGTTCTGCCAACTCGTGGACGCCGACCGGGACGCTGCGGCCGCGCCCGGGGAATTCGCCCTGCGATACGTGATATTCGGTGGTGAGGCGCTGGATCTGCGGCACCTGCGACGCTGGTCCGAGCGTCATCCGGACACGCCACGACTGGTCAACATGTACGGCATCACGGAGACCACGGTGCACGTCTCCTTCCTGGAGGTCGGCGCGGACCTGATGGACAGTCCGCTCAGCCTGATCGGCCGTGCGCTGCCCGGGCTGGATACCCACGTGCTGGACATCCGCCTGCGTCCCGCGCCGTTCGGCACACCCGGTGAGATCTATGTCGCGGGTGGTCAACTGGCCCGCGGCTATTCCGGACGGCCGGGCCTCACTGCGACGCGGTTCGTCGCGAATCCCTTCGGGCCGCCGGGATCTCGGATGTACCGTTCGGGTGACCTCGCGCGCTGGAGCAGGTTCGACGGTGACGCCGGGCTCGCCTATGCCGGTCGCGGCGACCAGCAGGTGCAGCTGCGCGGCTTCCGGATCGAGCTGGGGGAGATCGAAACGGCGCTCGTGCGGTGCGCCGGCGTGCGTCAGGCCGTCGCGCTGGTACGGACCGATGCCGCTCTCGGTGATCAGCTCGTGGGCTATGTGCTGCCGGAGCCGGGGACGTGCCCCGACCCGGCCGAATTGCGCGATCAGATCGCCACACACCTGACCGGTTACATGATTCCCGCCGCGATCGTCGTGGTCGATGCCTTCCCGTTGACGCCCAACGGCAAGCTCGACCGTCGGGCGTTGCCCGCGCCGGCATTCCGCACGCGCGAATTCCGTGCGCCCGCCACTCCTGCCGAGGCGACCGTCGCCGCCGCCTTCGCCGCGGTGCTCGGCACCGAGCGTTTCGGCATGGACGACAATTTCTTCGAACACGGCGGCAACTCCCTGCTCGCCGCCAAGCTGACGCTGCGGCTGTCCTCCGCGCTCGGCACCCGCATCCCGGTGATGCGGGTGTTCACCGCTCCGACACCCGCGGAGCTGGTCGCCGATCTGGCCCGTCGTGCGAGCGGCGCGGTCGAGACCGAGGCGGCCTTCGACATGCTGCTGCCGCTGCGCCCCTCGGGTTCGGCCGCGCCGCTGTTCTGTGTTCACCCGGTTTCGGGGATCTCCTGGTCGTACGCCGGTCTCGCCGCTTACCTCGACCCGGAGCGTCCGCTCTACGGTTTGCAAACGCCCGTGCTGGCAACCGACGAGGTGATGCCGGGTTCGATCGAGGAATGGGCCCACCGCTATGTCGAGCTGATTCGTTCGAAGCAACCGACCGGGCCCTACCATCTGCTCGGCTGGTCCTTCGGTGGCGTCCTCGCGCACGAGATCGCGGTCCAATTGCAACGTCGAGGCGAGCGAGTCGCGTTGCTCGCGGTGATGGACAGTTACCTGGCGGATCCGCCTGGCACGCCGCCCGGCGACGCGGGCCAGGTGCCGGTGGCCGAACTCATCGGCGGTCTGCTCGGTGAGCAAGCCGGCGACCTCGGCAACGTCGCGGAGGTGGACTGGGCCGCGCTGCCCCAGAAGATGACCGAACTCCCGGAACCGTTCGCATCGTTCGGCACCGACCGCGTCACTCGCATCCTCGACGCCGCAGTGCACTCGGTCGCGCTGCGCGGCGCCTACGACGCGCCCGTGTATCGAGGCGACGTCGTCTACTTCACCGCCGCACTCGACGACCCCACCGGCTGCGTCGGCGCGTCGCTCTGGAGTGAGGTCGTCGACGGCCACGTGCACAACCACGCCGTGTCCACCACGCATTGGCGGATGACCACGGCAGCGGGCCTGGCCGAGATAGCCGACGTGCTGACTCGGGCATGGCCTGCTCGCGAGCCGGACGGTGAGCGGCCGGTCAGCCGGTGAACCAGCGCCGCAACCTGGCCTCGGCGGCCGCGGCCTTCTCCCGGGCCAGCTCCGCCGACGGCGGGGAGAACGGCGCCTCCGGTGCGGGCCCGGAGAGGAAATCGGCCTCCACCTTGCCGACCAGCCCGTCGCCGAACTCGATATGGCAGGTGCCCCGTCCGCGGTACCGCTCGGAGGGGACCGCTCCGCGCAACTCGGCCTCGATGCCCGCGGCGACCGTGCGGGCCGCGTCCTCGGCGAACACGCCGGCCCGCGGGACCGGTGCGTCGGCGCAGTCGCCGAGGGCGTAGACGCCCGGATAGGGCGTTCGGAGGGTGTGCGGGTCGACGGCGACCCAGCCGTCGGTTCCGCCGTCGGTGAGTCCCGAGGCCTCGACCACCGCGGGGACCCGGTGCTTCGGGATTCCGATGAACAGGTCGTAGGACAGCTCGCCATCGCGGGTGGTCGCCACATGACGGCTCGGGTCGAGTGCCTGGACCCGCAGCCCCGAGGAGTACTCGATCCCGCGCCGGGCAAGCGCTTCGACGATCGCGGCGGAGGTGTCCGGGGAGACCGGGATCGGTGACTCCATCGGGCTGACGAACCGGATCTCGGTGCGGTCGCGGACCCCACGCCGATCCAGTTGCTCGTGCAGGAGCATCGTGCCTTCGTAGGGCGCGGGCGGGCATTTGAACGGGACGCTCAGCACGGCAACGAGCACCGAACCGCCGTCGAAGCCCGCCAGGCGTTCGCGCAGGCGGCGGGCGCCGTCGATCGAGTAGTACTCATATCCGTCCTCGACGAATCCGGGGGTCGCACCGGGGTCGTAGTCGGCGCCGAGTGCGACGACGAGAACATCCGGGTCGTACACGGCGCGGTCGGTGCGCACGCGGCGGGTGCGCGGATCGATCGCGGTGACCTCCTCCTGCCGGAATTCGACGTGCGGGTGTGCGAAGCGGGTGTACGGCACCCGCACGGCCTCCGGCGGTGTGTCACGGAACAGAATGTCCAATTTGGCGAAGCCGAAGGTGAAGGAATCGTTTCGGTCGATGACGACGACACGGAGGTCGCCGGCCGGCGGACCCGACAGACGGGTGGCCAGCTCCAGCCCTCCGAACCCCGCACCGAGAATGAGTACGGTTCGCATACGTTGATTCTTCACCCGGCGGCACCGGCGAGTCGAGCATCCTCCACCCCTGCCGAGAGGTGCGATGCGGGTCGCCACCGTGCCCGCCAGGCCGGATGCTCACGCCTCGTGGCCGGAGGGCCCTGCGATCGGTGACCTTCGGCCATCAACTACGGCCACGCTCCGCGCGATGCTTGAAAGAGGAACCGAGCGACTCGTGTTCCGGCCGTGCTTGCCGGTCACCGGCGGCGCACCGGAACGGCGGGTCGCGACGAACAGGTGATCGAGGTGCCGCGATGGTCCTCACCGGATCGCGAGGCCGCAGCGCTGGGTATCGATCACCGGAATGAGCGTGCCCATGACAGAACTACGGCCCCTCGATTCGGGCTTCATGGAACTGGAGGACGCCGACCGGCACATCAGCCTCGGGATCGGCGCGGTGGCGATCATCGCCGGCGCTCCGCCGAGCAGGTCCGAGTTCGGCCGGGTCGTCGCCAGGAGCGTGGAGCAGCACGCCCGCCTGCGCCAGAAGGTCAGGCGAGCGCCGCTCGACCTGGCCACGCCGGTGTGGGAGGACGACCCGAATTTCGATCTCGCACATCACATCCGGTGGTCCGCGCTGCCCACACCGGGTGACGAGTCCGCGTTGTGCGAACTGGTGGCGGCGGAACTGGAGGAGCGGCTCGATCGCGATCATCCGTTGTGGCAGTGCGTCGTCGTCGAGCATCTCGCGGGGGACCGGTGGGCGCTGCTCGTCAAGGCGCATCACAGCCTGGTGGACGGTGTGTCGGGGATATCGGTGTTCCGGAGTCTCTGCGATGCCGCGCCGGGGGAGCCGCGTACCACCGGTCGCGAGCCGCGGACCCCGAAGGAGGTGCGGTGGCCCGATATCGTGCGAGAAGTGTCGCGGTTGCCCGTTGTGGTGCCGCGTTCCGCGCTCGCCGTGACGCGCGGCTTGGCTCCACTGGTGTCCGCCGCCGTGGCGCCGGCCGCGGAATGCTCGCTCAACGGCCCCATCGGACGGCAGCGCCGATACGTCGTGGCGCGGGCGGCCCTGGCGGACGTTCACGAGATCGGAGCGGCGTTCGACGTCACCGTCAACGATGTCGTCCTGGCCGCGGTCGCCGCCGCTTACCGCGACCTGCTGATCGGCCGCGGCGAGCAGCCCGCTCCCGGCAAATTGCGCATCCTGGTCCCGGTTTCGATGCGTACCGACAAAGCGAAATACGCCTTGGACAACCGGGTCTCGGCGGTGCTGCCGTTCCTGCCGATCGACCTCGCCGATCCGGTGGAGCGGCTGCACATGATCCGGCGGCGGATGACACGGCACAAGTCGGGAGGCGAAGCGCGAGCGGAGGATTCGGTGCTCGGACTGGCCGGTCGTCTGCCGTTCGCGCCCCTGGCGTGGAGTCTCCGTCTGCTGGCGCGGCTTCCACAGCGATCCGTCGGCGCGCTGGTGACGAACGTGCCCGGTCCGCGCGACCAGCTGACCGTCCATGGGCGCAGAGTCTCGGAGCTCCTGCCCGCCGTGCCGATCGCCATGCGGTTGCGCACCGCCATCGCGGTACTCAGCTATGCGGGCCGGTTGACGTTCGGCATCACGGGAGATTACGACACCGCCCCGGACATCGGAGTGCTCGCCGAAGGCATAGAGCGGGAGATCCGGCGGCTACGGGAGCGTGCCGGTCTCAGCCGGCCGTCCCGGCCGGAGGTCACCGGACCGTGACGAGCATTCGGCCGGGAACCAGGACCCTGCGGGTAGCAGGGCCCGATCGGGGACTTTCTGCCCTGTCCGGCAGGCGAACTCGGTGATGGTATGGGAGACCGTGGTGTCTAGTGAAGACCGGAGAGCGAGGTCGTTCCAGGTGGATGCACGCGTGATGTGCCCCGGCGCGAGATCATGATCGCGTCGAACGGCCGGGTCGCGGACAACGGCGTCCCGCCCCGCACGATGGTCGAGATCGACCGCGAGGAGGCGTTGCGGCTGCTGGCCGGTGTCGCCTACGGGCGCGTGGTGTTCACCCGCGACGCACTGCCCGCGATCCGCCCGGTCAACCATTTCGTCGACGGCGGGCTGGTCATCGTGCGTACCCGGGTCACCTCGCGGCTCACCGGCGCCGTCCGCGCCGATCCCTCCGTCGTCGTCGCCTACGAGGCCGACGACATCGACGCGGTGGCCCACGTGGGATGGTCGGTCGTCGTGACCGGCCTCGCCCGTACGGTCACCGACCCAGAGCGGGTGGAGCGCTATACGCGACTACTGCGGCCGTGGGCCGATGCGGTCATGGACACGGTCATCGCCATCGAACCCACGATCGTGACGGGTGTCCGGTTGCTCGGCGAGGGGTAGGCGGCGCTGCTCGGGTCCGGCACGATGACCGCGGCCGCGGCCGGCCGGCGCGAGTGCCAGGCCCTCGGCCGAGACCGGGAAAGGACGGGATGAGCATCGAGGATTCTCCGGTACCGCAAGCCAGGCCGAATTCCGCTCTGGTGCTGGGAGTGCTGGCCGCGGGCCAGTTCCTGATGACGCTCGACAGCTCGGTGATGAATGTGTCGATGGCGTCTGTCGCCCAGGACGTCGGTACGACGATCACCGGCATTCAAACCGCCATCACCCTCTACACGTTGGTGATGGCGTCGCTCATGCTGACCGGCGGCAAGGTGGGTACCATCCTCGGCCGCCGCCGGGCATTCGGCGTGGGCTTGGTGATCTACGGCGCCGGTTCCTGCACGACCGGTCTGGCGCCGAACCTGCCGATCCTGCTGGTGGGCTGGTCGCTGCTCGAGGGGATCGGCGCGGCTTTGATCATGCCCGCGATCGTGTCCCTGGTCGCGGCGAACTTCGCTCCGGAACGCCGCCCGGCGGCCTACGGATTGGTGGCGGCGGCCGGTGCGATGGCGGTCGCGGTGGGACCGCTGCTCGGCGGCGCGGTGACGACGTACGCGTCCTGGCGGTATGTGTTCTTCGGTGAGGTCGTCATCGTGGTGCTGATCCTATTGGTGCTGCGCCGGATCGAAGACGCCCCGGCCGAGCGCATACGTCTCGATCTGGTCGGCTCGCTGCTGTCGGTGGCCGGGCTGGCCATGGTCGTCTTCGGCGTCTTGCGCTCGAGCACGTGGGGCTGGGTGTCGGCCCGGCCGGGCGGTCCTGCCCTGCTCGGGCTCTCGCCGGTCATCTGGCTGCTGATCGCCGGGCTGATGGTCTTGTACCTGTTCCTCCGGTGGCAGTCCCATCTGGCGGACACCGGAGGTGAGCCGCTGCTCGACCCGGGGTTACTGCGTAACGAGCAGCTCACCGGCGGCCTGAGCATGTTCTTCGCCCAATTCACCGTCCAGGCCGGGGTGTTCTTCACGGTCCCGCTCTTCCTGTCGGTGGTGCTCGAACTCAGCGCACTGGAGACCGGCATGCGCATTCTGCCGTTGTCGGTCGCCTTGGTCGTAGCGGCGACGGCGATTCCGAAGTTTCGGCCGCACGCGAATCCGCAGCGCGTCGTACGGGTGGGGCTGGGGACGATGATCGTCGGCATCCTGATTCTGGTCGCGGGGATGGATCCCGGTGCGAACGCGGGGGTGGTGTCGATTCCGATGCTGCTGATGGGGCTCGGACTGGGTGCTTTGGCCTCGCAACTGGGTGCGATCACCGTCTCGTCGGTGCCCGATACGGACAGTGGCGCGGTAGGTGGACTGCAGAACACCGTGACCAATCTCGGCGCGTCGCTCGGCACGGCCTTGATCGGGTCGGTGCTCATCGCGACCCTGAGTTCCTCGGTCGCGGCGGGCATCGAGAGCAATCCCGCGATCGCTCCGTCGGTTCAGCAACGAGCGACCACCGAGCTCGCCGACGGTGTCCCGTTCCTGTCCAACACCCAGCTCGAGGATGCCCTCCACGCCGCCGGGGCTGATGAACTCACCGCAAGCACCGTCGTCACGGTCAATGCCGAGGCACGCCTGAAGGCCTTGCGGGTGGCGTTCGCCGTGACAGCCCTGCTGGCGATCGCGCCGCTGTTCGCCACCGGCAGGCTGCCGCGGCGAGCGGTTACCGCGCCGGCATGACCTTCGTCTCTGCCACCCGCCCCTCGGGACGCGAGATGCTCGATGGCAGTGGTGCCATGGACGGCGGACGACGGCACGCCCCGACGCACATTTCGACGGAGTGACTGTGATGAATGACGGAAGAATCTCGCGCGCAACGAATCCCGACTCCGCGATCCTGGCTGCGGTCGACGGCTCGGCCAGCTCGTATCAGGCGGTGGCCTGGGCGGCAGCCGAAGCCGCGCTGCATCACCGCGCGCTGCACATCGTCACGTCGATGGCGATCCGGACCGGCTCCGGGCCCGGCATCTCGCTGGGGGAGGCAGACCTGGAGTGGCTGCGGGGCGACGGCGAGCGCATTCTCGCCGAGGCCACACGGATGGCGCGCACGGCAGCGCCGGGCGCCGAAACCTCCATCACCACCGAGGTGACGTTCGAACTGATCATCCCGACGCTGCTCGAAAGGTCCTCGCACGCTTGGATGCTGGTGGTGGGCAGCCGAGGACTAGGCGCCTTCCAGCGGGGGCTGCTCGGCTCGGTGAGCACCGCGACCACCCATCACGCGCGGTGCCCGGTCGCGGTGATCCACGGCATCTCGGCGATCGACGCCGTGTCGGCGCAACTGCCTGTGCTGGTGGGCGTCGACGGGACCGACAACAGCGTGGCCGCCGTCGAGGTGGCGTTCGACGAGGCGTCCCGGCGAAAGGTCGACGTGGTCGCGCTGCACGCCTGGAGCGACACCAGCGGTCTGGATGTGCCGGTCCGGGGATGGGACGGCGCCCGCGAATCGGCGGAGGCGGTGCTGGCCGAGAGTCTCGCGGGCTGGGCCGACCGCTATCCGGACGTCGCGGTGCGGCGCGTCGTCACGGCGGACCGGCCGGGACGGTCCCTCCTGGACGAGTCGTCGAACGCACAGCTGGTCGTGGTCGGCAGCCACGGTCGAGGCGGATTCTCCAGCATGCTGCTCGGGTCGACCAGCAATACGTTGCTGCACTCGGTGGACGTGCCTTTGATCGTCGTCCGTGCGCGGTGACGGCCGCTGCGACCGGGGAGCAGGTCCGGTGGCGGAAAGACTCGTGCGCGATATCTCAGCGATGCGGGGACTTTTGGGTGCGGAAAGCGACCGGCGGACGTCTCCGCATCCCCGGCGGGAGATTTGTCCTCGGTGCACCGCGTAACCACGCTGCGGAATTTGCCGAACTATCGTCCCGAGAATCCTTCGCAGCGGTATCCGGCGACATCGTTCGCTTCTGCGAGTTCCGCTGCGGAATAACGCACTCCAGGGTGACACGCTCACCCTCGATGTAGCCGCCGCGCCCCTATGTGAGCCGTGGTACCCGTCTCCGGCATGCCTTCGTCAACCCTTCGATCGCGTGAATCCGTGGTTTGACCGGCCGGATGCCGTTGGTTCGGCCTTCCGTCGGCGGGCGCCCACCTCCGGCCGCCCGTCGCACCGGAACGAGCATGGGTGCGGAAACATGCGTGTCCCGGCGGGGTCCTTCCGGCGTAGCCCGCGGCGCCGACCGGGAATGCGAACCGCAGGTTAGTGATTCCGCGTGGAAGTATGCACCGAAAGAATCCGGTGACGCATAGATCGGTGCGCACATTCGAAATTGGGTGGACCTGATCACAATACACCGATTCGAATAATGTGCTCGACGTTGGATCGTGATGCAATCGGCATGATTGCCAGTATATTGCCCTTCTCGGTATTCGATTTCTGTTCACTAATAGGATGTCCGGAGCATGGGCGGTCGTGGGCCGTATCCGGTCCTCTTCCGCGGCGGTGGACATCCCGGCTCGATTCCGGTCCCGACCCGGCATGTACCATGCCCGATCGCGGGTGTTATCCCGCTGCGTCACCCCTCGGCATCAGGCACTTCCTTGCGCGATACGCATGCGCGGTGGTCGCATCGCGAGGGGTGGTTCGCGGCCCGCATTGTGTGCACCGAGATTCGAAACGCCCGGGTTCCGTGCGGAGCTGGGAGCTTTGATACCACTAGACTGATCCGAGCTGCTGTCAGATAGCTTGTCCCGCCAGAGTGTCGATGCTGCACCACAGGTTCAAAAGTTCTGTTTTCAGATTTTGAGACGACTGGAAATGCCGACAAACGGGAGGTGTGGGTGTCGCCGGAGCAGGCCGATCGAGGTCGGGCACCGGCGGATCGAGCTACACGCGGAACCTGAACGAAGCGGCGAAGCGCAGGGGTAGCGCCGCTTCCTTGTACACGAAGTGCATATAAGCCAGATTTCGGACGCGGTGAGCCGGCGTGCTTCCGTCATGCCTTCGCGCGTCCGGGTAGGAATAAGGGGTCATGCGATGAATCTGAAGTCAGACGGAACCGCCGACGGCGATCTGGGGCTGATTCCGCTCTCGAGTGCGCAGTACGGCATGTGGCTCGCGGACCATATGCCCGGTGGACCGGCTGTCAACATCGCACACTGCGTCGAAATCGTCGGCCCGGTGGACTACGAGGCGTTCACGCGGGCGGTGAACGACGGCGGGCACGAAACCGAGTCACTCGTGGTGCGGGTGATCGAATCCAACGGTCGTCCTTATCAATTCGTCGACCGCAGTATCGTCTACGACGAGCCGGTGCTGGATTTCAGCGATGCGGAGGAACCGATCGCGGCAGCGATGGAATGGATGCGCCGTGACTACAACACCAAGGCAGTCGATCTCAGCCGCGACCGGCTCACCGAGACGCGGCTCATCCGGGTCGGCGAGGACCACTATTTCTGGTACGGCCGTGCGCATCACCTGGTGATCGACGGGTTCGGCGCCTTCAACAGCCTGACCCGGATGGCCGAGCACTACAACGCCCTGCTGGAGGGCAGGCCACCGACGCGACTGGACGCGGCGAGCCTGCACGACATCGTCGAAGCGGAACACGCCTATCGAGCCAGCTCGCGGTACGAGACGGACAAGAACTATTGGCTGGACAAGGTTTCCGACCTGCCGACATCGGTGAGCCTGTCCGGCCGTACGGCACGCTCCGGCAAGGTCGACCGCGTAGCAGGCCTGCAGCTCCCGGCGCACCTGTCCGACCGGCTGGACCGCTTCGCCGACGAGGTGAACGCCTCCGCCGCGCAGGTGGTGATCGCGGCGTTCGCCGCGTTCCTCGCCCGGATGACCGGCACCGAGGACGTCGCGCTGTCGCTGCCGGTGACCGCCCGGGTGACCAAGCGCCTGCGCAACGCCGCCGCGATGCTGGCGAACATGGTGCCGATTCGTTTCGCCGTGCACCACTCGACCACCGTCGAGGAGCTGGTCCGCGCCTCGGTCTCCGAACTCGTCTCGGCCATGCGCCACCAGCTGTACCGGTTCGAGGATCTGCGCCGCGACTCGGCCGCGATCGACTCGGCCGCGAGCTCGTTCGGCCCGATCGTGAACATCCTGTTCTTCGACTCGGAGATCCGCCTCGGCTCGGCGGTCGGCCGCTACCGCGCGCTGACATCCGGAGCGCTCGACGATCTGCAGCTGAACCTGTACCGCTCGGGCTCGGACGCGCCGCTGCTCATCGAGCTGCACGGAAATCCGAACCTGTACGGGCAGGACGAGCTCGAGTCGCACGCCGACCGGTTCCTCGATTTCCTGCACCGGATGATGGACTCGCCCCTGGACACCCGCATCGGCGACATCCAGCTCGTCGGCCCCGCCGAGGAGCTGCGCATCGTCGATGAACTCGCGGGCCGCGACGGCGAATCCCCGTCGGCCACGTTGGTGGATCTGCTGACGCGGCAGGCGGCGGCCACGCCGTCGGCGCTCGCCGTGACTGCGGACGACACCGCACTGACGTACCGCGAACTCGACGAACGCTCGAACCGGTTCGCTCGCAGGCTCATCGCGCTCGGCGCGGGGCCGGAGGCCTTGGTGGCCATCGCTCTGCCACGGGACGCCGATCTCGTCGTCGCCGTGCTCGGCGTGCTGAAATCGGGTGCCGGGTACCTTCCGCTGGACACGGCTCATCCGGCCGAGCGGCTCGAATACGTGCTGGGCGACGCGAACCCGATCGCGGTGGTGACCAAGCGGGACATGCGCGAGCACGTGCCGGGCGATCCGGGCCGCATCGTGCTGTTCGAGGACGTCCTCGCCGCCGAGGAAACCGCGGATCCGATCACCGACGCCGATCGTAACGGGCCGCTGCGTCCCGATCACCTGGCGTATGTCATCTACACCTCCGGGTCGACCGGCCGGCCCAAAGGCGTCTCGATCACCCACCGTGCCGTGTCCACCTACCTGGTGAACGCGTGCGCGGAGATCGGCATCCGATCCGGCGACGTCTGGACGTTGTTCCACTCCTTCGCCTTCGACTACTCGGTCTGGGAGATCTTCGGCGCGCTGGTCAGCGGCGGCCGGATCGTCGTCGTGGACGGTCTCACCAGCCGTTCGCCGGACGACATGGTGCGGCTCGCTGCGCGCGAGCAGGTCACGGTCTTCAGCCAGACACCTTCGGCGTTCTACCAGTTCGCGGCCGCGCGACAGCGATACGCACACGCCGGTGAGCCCGAGGGTTCGCTGTCGCTGCGCCTGGTCGTCCTGTCGGGTGAGGCCCTCGATCCGGCCGGTCTCGCCGACTGGTACGAGCACAACCCGGAGCTGCCCGTGCTGGCCAACAGCTATGGCATCACCGAAACCACCGTCTTCGTCACCTACACCGGCCTCACCGCGGACATCGCCGTTCCGGGCGCGCCGAGTACGGTCGGCCCGGCGTTGCCGGGTTTGCGCACGTATGTCCTGGACGAGCGTCTGCGTCCGTGCCCGCTCGGCGCCTGGGGCGAAATCTACGTCGCCGGAACACAGCTCGCTCGCGGCTACCTCAACCGGCCCGCGCTGAGCGCAGGACGTTTCGTCGCCGATCCCTTCGGGCAGCCGGGACAGCGCCTCTACCGCAGCGGCGACGTGGCGCGCTGGAACCACCGAGGCGAGCTGGAATATCGCGGCCGCGCCGACCAGCAGGTGCAGCTGCGTGGATTCCGGATCGAGCTGGACGAGATCCGCAACGCGCTGCTGTCGCACGGCAGCGTCTCCGCGGCGGTCGTCGTCGTGCATCTGCCCGGCACGGAAGCCGCCCGGCTGGTCGGCTACGTCGTGCCCGCCGTCGGCGCCACCTTGGAGCCGGACACCCTGCGGATCCACGTCGGCGCGCGACTGCCGGAGTACATGGTGCCGTCGAGCGTCGTCGTGATCGACGCGGTGCCGCTGACCGTGAACGGCAAAGTGGACTACCGTGCGCTGCCCGAACCGGTCTTCGATTCGGCCGCCGCGTACGTCGCGCCCCGCACGGTCGTCGAGGAGTCGATCGCGGACGTCTTCGCGGAAGTCCTCGGCACCGACCGGGTCGGCGTGTTCGACAGCTTCTTCGAACTCGGCGGCAATTCGATCACCGCGACCAGCGCGGCCGTCCGCATCGCGGAGGTGACCCGATGCGACATGTCGGTGCGCGACCTGTTCGTCAAGCAGACCGTCGCCGAACTGGCCGCGCACCTCGAGGCCGGACGCCGTTCCGGCAGGCCCGTATTGCGCGCGGTGACGCCACGGCCCGAGCCCATTCCGCTGGCGCCCGCGCAGAACCGGATGTGGCTGGTCAACCAGACCGACCCGACCTCGGCGGCCTACAACATTCCGCTGATCGTGCAGCTGACCGGGCGTCTGGACGCCGCGGCGCTGCGGGCCGCGCTGACCGACGTGATCGAGCGGCACGAGTCGCTGCGCACCGTCTACCCCGCCGTGAACGGCGAGGGCACACAGGTCGTCCTGTCGGCCGAAGAGGTCGTCGCCGGTCTCGATCTGACTGCGCGGCCGACCGACCCGGACGAAATCGAACATCGAATCCACGACCTCGCGTCCGTCGGAACCGATCTGCGCGAACGCGCCCCGATCCGGGTGGCGCTGCTCGCGACCGCCGACCGCAGCAGGCATGTGCTGGCCGTCGTGCTGCACCACATCTGCTGCGACGGGTCCTCCCTGCGGCCCTTGGCGGCCGACGTCGCCGTCGCCTACGAGGCGAGGGTGCAGGGAAAGATCCCGGACTGGGAGCCGCTGAGCGTCCAGTACGCCGACTACAGCGTCTGGCATCGCGGCCTGCTCGGCGACCCGGACGATCCGGATTCGCGCGCCGCCCATCAGTTGCGCTACTGGTCGCAGCGATTGGCGGGAATGCCGCCGGTCCTGGAACTGCCCGCGGATCGGCCACGGCCGGCCCGGCAGTCCATGCGCGGCGATGTCGCGGACACCGTGATTCCCGCCGAGACCTTCGCCGGCATAGAGCGGTTGGCGCGCGCGGCCAATGTCACGACCTTCATGGTCGTCCACGCGGCCCTGGCCGTGCTGCTGGCCCGCATGTCGGGTTCGGCGGACGTCACCATCGGCACGCCGGTCGCAGGCCGCGGCGAGCGTGCGCTCGAGCCGCTCATCGGCATGTTCGTCAACACCGTGCCGCTGCGCACCGAGGTGTCCTCCGAGGAGTCGTTCACCGAATTCCTGACGCGCGTCAAAGGCATCGACGTCGATGCCTTCGCCAACAGCGACCTGCCCTACGAGCGCGTCGTGGACGAACTGCATCCGAAGCGGTCCCCCGCCTACGCGCCGCTGTGCCAGGTGTATCTCGCGTTCGAGAACATGGACCGGGCGAGCCTGGAGCTGTCCGAGCTCACCGTCGAGCTGCTGGATCCCGGCGCCGAGCCGGCGAAGGTGGACATCATCGTCACCGTGGCCGAGAACACCGCCGCGGGTGGCGATGTCGCGCTGCGGATCAACTACGCGACGGACCTGTTCGAGCGGGAGACCGTCGAAGAACTCGCCGAGCGGCTGAACCGGATTCTCGACGCGTTCGTGTCGAACCCGTGGGCACGCGTCGGCGACGTGGACCTGTTGTCGGGAGTCGAGCGCCTGGGATTGGTCCCGGCATCCGGCGGTCGCGCCGAGCAGCCCCGAGTGCTGGCGGATGTGCTGCTGGTCGGTGAGCGCAGCGCTGCGGCAGTGGTGGCGGGGGAACGCGTGCTCTCCTACGGGGAACTCGACGAGTGGTCGAACCGTCTTGCGCGCGTATTGATCGACTGGGGCGTGGGGCCGGGAGACCAGGTCGCGCTGGCCATGGGACGGTCGGTGGAGTTCGTGGTCGGTGTGTGGGCGGTGGCGCGGGCGGGCGCCGCGTTCGTTCCGGTCGACCCGCGCTACCCCGGTGAGCGGGTCGCGCACATGATCGCGGACTCGAACGTGGAGGTCGCGCTCAGCGTCGAGGCGTCGCGCGCCTTGCTTCCCGGCCATGTGCGGCAGCTGGTCCTGGACCACCCGGCCACCGAGGCGTTCCTCGCCGCGCAATCCTCCGCCGCGGTGACCGACGCGGATCGTCTGCGTGCCTGCCGGGTGGCCGACGCGGCCTACGTGGTGTACACCTCGGGCTCGACCGGCAAGCCGAAGGGCGTGGCGGTCACGCACGAGGGCCTGGCGAATTTCGCGATCGAGCAGCGGGAGCGTTATCGCGTCGATCGCCGGTCGCGCGTGCTGCAGGTGGCCGCGCCCGGCTTCGACGCGGTGATGCTGGAGCTGTTGATGGCACACGCGAACGGTGCGGTGCTGGTCGTGTCGCCGCCGGAGGTCTTCGCCGGGGTGCAGCTGGCGGAATTGATTCGCGTGCAAGAGGTTTCGCACGCGTTCGTGACGCCGAGCGTGCTGGCGACGATGTCGCCCGCCGGACTCGATTCGCTGCAGGTGCTGGTCGCGGGCGGAGAAGCGGTGTCGGCCGAGACGGTGGCCGTCTGGGCCCCGGGACGACGGCTGCACAACGGGTACGGGCCCACCGAGACCACGATCATGGTCGCGATCAGCGACCCGCTGTGCGCCGGCGACACGGTCACCATCGGCGGCCCGATCCGCGGCGTCGACGCGGTGGTCCTCGACGAGCGGTTGCGGCCCGTCCCGGTCGGGGTGACCGGTCAGCTGTACGTCTCCGGTGTGCAGCTCTCTCGCGGATACCTCAACCGGCCCGCGTCCACGGCGGCCACCTTCGTCGCCAACCCCTACGGCCCCGCGGGCACCCGCATGTACGGCACCGGTGACCTGGCGCGCTGGACCGCCGAGCACACGCTGGAATACTTGGGGCGCACCGACTTCCAGGTCAAGATCCGTGGCCAGCGCATCGAGCTCGGCGAGATCGAAGCCGTGCTCGCCGGACATCCCGGCGTCGCGGCGGCAGTCGTGGTGGGCGTGCCCGCCGACGGCGGTTCGCGGCTCGCGGCGTACGTGGTGCCCGCCGACGGCTCGGTGGACACCCAGGAACTGACCACATACGCGGCGCAACGCCTGCCGTCGCACATGGTGCCGGACACCGTCATGGTGCTCGACACCCTGCCGCTGTCGTCGGTGGGCAAGGTCGACCGCGCGGCGCTGCCGGAACCGGAGTTCGCTCCCGCCGTGGAGTTCGTCGCACCCCGCAATGCCACCGAGCAGATCGTCGCCGATATCTGCGCGGGCGTGCTCGGCATCGACCGCGTCGGCGTCCTGGACAGCTTCTTCGACCTCGGCGGCAACTCGCTGTCGGCCACCCGCGCGGCGGCGCAGCTCAGTGGCGCGTTCGGCGTCGAGGTGCCGTTGCGCGCGATCTTCGAGGCGCCGACCATCGGTGCGCTGGCCGAGCGCCTGCGCAGCGCCGACGCGGCGACCCGGGTGCCGCTGGTCCCACAGGAGCGCCCGGAGCGGATTCCGCTGTCGCCCGCCCAGGCCCGCATGTGGTTCCTCAACCAGTTCGACACGAGCTCGCCGGTGTACAACATCCCGCTGGTCGTGCGGATGACCGGAGACCTCGATGTCTCCGCGATGCACGCGGCGATCGCGGATGTGCTCGACCGGCACGAGGCGCTGCGCACCGTCTACCCCGACAGCGACAGCGGGCCGCACCAGGTGATCGTCTCGGTGGCGACGGCGCTGCGCCCGTTGACGCCGGTGATCGTCGCGGCCGGTGAGCTCGAGGCGCGCGTCGCCGCCGAGGTGACGGCGGGCTTCGACGTGACCACCGAGGTCCCGTTCCGGGTGGCGCTGCTGCGCGGCGCACCCGACGACCACTCCCTGGTGCTGGTCGTCCATCACATCAGCTTCGACGGATCCTCGCTCGCACCGCTGGCCGCCGATCTGATGACCGCCTACCGTGCTCGTGTCCGGCACGAAGCGCCGCAGTGGGCGCCGCTGCCGGTGCAGTACGCGGATTACGCTCTGTGGCAGCGGAAGCTGCTCGGCAGCGAGGACGATCCGCACAGCCCGACCGTCGCGCAGACCCGCTATTGGCTGGCGGCCCTCGCCGGCCTGCCCGAAGTGCTGGATCTGCCCGCCGACCGTCCGCGGCCGGCGAAGCAGTCGTTCCGCGGCGCGACGGTCTCGGCCACCCTCCCCGCGGACCTGCACCGGGAAGTGGTCACGCTGGCGCGCCGCCACGACGCGACGGTCTTCATGGTGATGCACGCGGCCTACGCGGCGTTGCTGGCGCGGCTGTCCGGCACCGGGGACATCGCGGTCGGCACACCGATCGCCGGTCGTGGCGAGCCGGGGCTGGACGGCTTGGTCGGTATGTTCGTCAACACCCTGGTGTTGCGCACGCATATCGCGCCGGGCGCGTCCTTCGTCCGGATCCTGGATCAGGTCCGGGCCACCGACCTGGCCGCTTTCGAGAACGCCGACATTCCGTTCGAGCGCTTGGTCGAGGTGCTGAACCCGCCGCGCTCGACGGCGCACGCGCCGTTGACGCAGGTCGGTTTCTCGTTCCAGAACATCGAGATCCCGACGGTGCGGTTCGAGGGCCTGACGGTCTCGGCGCAGATGGCCGATCCGAGCGTGGCGAAATACGACCTGCATCTGAATCTGGTCGACGCCTTGGCGCCGGACGGCGAGCCGGGCGACATGGCCGTCGAATTCGGCTATGCCACGGATCTTTTCGATGAATCGACGGTCACGGCGATGTTCGATCGCTACCTGCTGCTGCTGCGCGCGATCGTCCTCGATCCCACCCGCGCCATCGGTGACATCGATCTGCTGACCGAACCGGAAGCACACCGGATCGCGCAGCGGTCGCGTGGAGCGATCACGCAGGCTCCGCCGGTGACGATCGCGGACTTGTTCGCCGTGCAAGCCGCGGCGACGCCGGAACACACCGCGGTGATCGACGCCGTCGGCGGCGCTCGGCTCGACTACCGCGAATTCGCGGGCCGGGTGAATGCGCTGGCACGCGCCCTGATCCGGCGCGGGGTCGGCCCGGAGACCGTCGTGGCGGTGGCGATGCGCCGCTCGGTGGACCTGCTGACCACGCTGTACGCCATCCACGCGGCGGGCGCGGCCTACTTGCCGCTGGACCCGGACCACCCCGCCGACCGGGTACGCGCCGTCCTGTCCGCCGCGCGGCCCGCCGCGGTGCTCACCCGTCCGGACGACCGGGCGAGTCTGCCCGGTGACGTGCCGATCTGGGCACTCGGGGAACTCGAGGCCGAGCGCCTGGATGCCTCGGCGGTGACGGATGCGGATCGGACGCGGCCGCTGCGCCCGGACGACCTGGCCTACGTCATCTACACCTCCGGCTCGACGGGTGTGCCCAAGGGGGTGGCGGTTGCGCACATCGCCGTGGTGAACCAGTTGCGCTGGATGCGCGAGCACTACCGGCTCGGCGGCGACGACGTCATGCTGCTGCGTACGCCGGTGACATTCGACCTCTCGGTCTGGGAGCTGTTCTCCGCGTCGACCTGTGGCGCGGCGCTGGTCGTCGCCGGTCCCGACGCACAGAGCGATCCGCGTGAAGTAGCCCGGCTGATAGCCGAATATCGGGTGACCACGGTGGATTTCGTGCCGTCGCTGCTCTCGGCTTTCCTCGAGGTGGCCGCCCCGCACGAGTTCCCGGACCTGCGGCGGGTGCTGTGCATCGGTGAGGCTCTGTCGGCCGGCACCGTGCGCCGTTTCCGGGAATTCAGCGACGCGCGCATCGACAACCTGTACGGCCCGACGGAGGCCGCGGTGAGTGTCACCTCGCACCGGATCGACTCCGTCGAGGGCGTGGCGGTGCCGATCGGCGTGCCCGAGGCCAACGTGACCGTGCACGTACTGGACGCGCGGTTGCATCCGGTGCCGGTCGGGGTGACCGGTGAGCTCTACCTCGGCGGTGTCCAGCTGGCTCGCGGCTATCACGACCGTCCGGGCCTGACGGCGGCGACGTTCGTCGCCGATCCGTTCGGCGGCAGGGGCGGCGCTCGCCTCTATCGCACCGGCGACCTCGTGCGCTGGGACGAGAGCGGCGACCTGCGTTACGTCGGCCGCGCCGACACCCAGGTGAAGGTGCGTGGCCTGCGGATCGAACTCGGCGACATCGAAGCGGCGCTCATCGCGCACGAGCAGGTGCACTCCGCCGTCGCTCAGGTCCGCGTCGACGGCGGCGAGCAGCGCCTGGTCGCCTACGTGGTCGCGGACGCGGCGCTCGACCTTCGCCAGGTCCGGGCCGCGCTGCTGGACCGGCTGCCGGCCTACATGGTGCCCTCGTCGGTGACCCGGATCGACTCGATTCCGCTCAACGCCAACGGCAAAGTGGACTACCGGGCGCTGCCCGAGCCGGACCCCAGCGTCCGCGAAGCCGAGTTCCGTACCCCACGGGGGCTGGTCGAACAGGCGATCGCCGCGGTCTTCGCGGAACTGTTCGATCGGCCCGAGATCGGCGCGGACGACGACTTCTTCGAACTCGGCGGCAACTCGCTGGTCGCGACGCGCGCGCTGAGCCGGATCGGCGACGTCGTCGACGTGACCATCCCGGTGCGCGCGATCTTCGAGGCCCCGACCGTGGCCGGCCTGGCCGAGCGTATCGCCCAGTTGCGCGCGGTTCCCAGTCTTCCCGCGCCGACTCCGAGCGCGCGGCCGGACCGTATTCCGCTGTCACACGCGCAGACCCGGATGTGGTTCCTCAACCAGTTCGATCCGGCGGCCCCCGGATACGTGGTGCCGCTGGCGATCCGGTTGGAGGGTGAACTCGATCTGGCGGCCTTGTCCGCCGCCGTCGGCGATGTCGTCGAGCGGCACGAGAGCCTGCGCACCATGTATCCGGCGGTAGACGGCACACCCACCCAGGTCGTGCTGAACTCCGAGGACGTGCTGGCGACGTGCGATCTGACCCCGCAGGCGGTCGGCGAGCGGGAACTGCCGCACCGCCTGGCCGAGTTCTGCGGCACCGGATTCGACGTCGCGAAGGGCGTGCCGCTGCGCGTGGCGCTGTACCAACTGTCGGACGAGGCGTGGACACTCGCGCTGGCCGCGCATCACATCAGTTGCGACGGTTTCTCGGTGGCTCCGCTCGCCGCCGATCTGGTGACGGCGTACCAGGCGCGTTCCGGCGGAACCGCGCCGGACTGGGCGCCGCTGCCCGTGCAGTTCGCCGACTACGCCCTGTGGCAGCGAGCGGTCCTCGGCGCCGCCGACGACCCGGATTCGTTCGTGGGCCGCGACATCGCCTACTGGCGAACGCAGCTCGCGGGCGTCCCCGATCTGCTCGAGTTGCCGACCGACCGGCCCAGGCCGGTCGAACAGTCCCAGCGCGGCGCGGTGATCCAGGTCACCGTGCCCGGTGAACTGCAAGGCCGGGTGGAGTCGCTGGCGCGGCGAGCCGGGGCGACCACGTTCATGGTGGTGCACGCGGCTTTGGCGGTGCTGCTGTCGCGGCTGTCCGGCAGCGACGACGTCACCGTCGGCGTTCCGCACGCGGGCCGGGGTGACCGGTCGCTGGACCACCTGGTCGGAATGTTCGTCAACACCTTGGTGATGCGGACGCGGATCTCCCTCGATCAGACCTTCTCCAGCCTGCTGGACGAGGTGCGCCGCACCGACATCGAGGCGTTCGACCACGCCACCGTGCCGTTCGAGCAATTGGTCGACGCGCTCAACCCGGTGCGCTCGACCGCGCATACGCCGTTGTTCCAGGTGCTGCTCGCCTACCAGAACATGGCGCGCGCTCGCGTCGAACTTCCGGGGCTCACCGTGGACAGCGTGGACCCGGGCGACAGCGCGGCGATCTACGACCTGCTGCTGATGATCAGTGAAGGCCACGGCACGCACAACGAGCCGACCGGCATGACGCTGCGCCTGACTTACGCCACGGACCTCTTCGACGAGGACACGGTGCGGCGCTTCGCCGACCGATTCGTTCGCGTCCTCGATGCCGCGGCCCGCGACGCCGAGGCCACTGTCGGGGAACTCGGGTTGCTCGACGAGGCGGAGCGCTCGCAGGTGCTGGAGCGGTGGAACGACACCGGGGGCTCCGCCGCGGCGGGCCGGACGCTGGTCGACGTCTTCGACGAACAGGTCGCCCGTACTCCGGACCGTACGGCGCTGCGCCTGCCGGACGGGAGCACGTCGACCTACTGCGACTTCGACGCCCGGGTCAACCGGCTGGCCCGGTGGCTCATCACGCGTGGTGCCGGACCGGAAACCATTGTGGCGGTGGCTATCCGCCGATCGGCCGAGCTCGTCACGGCTCTCTACGCGGTGGTGAAGGCGGGCGCGGCGTTCCTGCCGATCGACCCGGATCACCCGAGCGCGCGCATCGCGCACGTGCTGGGCGCGGCCGGTCCGCTGCTGGTGCTCACGACCGCCCGCGACGGCGACGGCCTGCCGGAAGGATTCGACTACGCGCCGATCGACCGGCTGGATGTCACCGGCCTGTCCGGCGCGCGGATCACCGACACCGAGCGCCGTACACCGCTGCGGCCGAACCACCTGGCCTACGTGCTGTTCACCTCCGGGTCGACCGGCGTCCCCAAGGGCGTGGCCCTGACCCACGCCGCCACCGTGAGCCAGCTGGCCTGGGCCCAGCAGCAGTGGCCGCACGGCGCCTCCGACGCGGTGCTGCACAAGACGCCGATCACCTTCGACATCGCCGTGTGGGAGTTGTTCTGGCCCCTGCAGACCGGCGCGCACGTCGTGGTCGCCGAGCCGGACGGTCATCGCGACCCCGCCTACCTGGCGGACGTCATCGCGCGGTGCGAGATCACCACCGTGCACTTCGTCCCGTCGATGCTCGACGTCCTGCTGGAATCCGCCGGTGTCGCGGAACTGCCGTCGATCCGGCGGGTGTTCGTCGCGGGTGAGGCGCTGGCGCAACGCACGGTCGACGCCGCGGCGCACCTGTTCCCGCAGGCGGAACTGGTGAACTGGTACGGACCCGCGGAGGCGGAGGTCGTGACCGCGCAGCGATGCGCGCCGCACGCGACGACCGCCGCGACGGTGCCGATCGGCGCGCCCGCCGCCGGCATGAAGGTCTATGTGCTCGATGCGCGGTTGCGTCCGGTGCCGGTCGGCGTCGTCGGTGAGCTGTACGTCTCCGGTGTCCAGTTGGCGCGCGGCTACCACGCGCGCGCCGACCTCACCTGCGGCGCGTTCGTCGCGAACCCGTTCGGTGGGGCGGGGGAGCGGCTGTACCGGACCGGTGATCTGGTTCGCTGGCGCAAGACCGGGGAGCTGGAGTACCTGGGCCGCAGCGACTTCCAGGTGAAGGTGCGTGGCCAGCGGGTGGAGCCGGGCGACATCGAGGCCGCGCTGCATGCCGTCGCGCAGGTGGCGCGTGCGGTGGCCATCGTGACGACCGAACGCATCATCGGATATGTCACCCTGACACCGGGCGCGGTGACCGACGGCCGCGCGATCCGCGAGCAGTTGACGCGCACCCTGCCGTCCTACTTGGTGCCGGACGCCGTACAGGTACTCGACGCGATGCCACTCACCGCGAACGGCAAGCTCGACCGGTCGGCGCTGCCCCGGCCGGTGTTCGACGACGGCGAAGCATTCGTCTCGCCGCGCACCGACGCCGAGGCGTCGCTGGCACGTCTGGTCGCCGACCTGACCGGCGCGGATCGGGTGAGCGTGACGGCGAACGTCTTCGAGATCGGGGTCAATTCGCTGTCGGCCGCCCAGCTCGCCGCGCGGGCACAGGCGGCCGTCGGCGTCGATGTCGGCATCCGCGACGTGTTCGACGCACCGACGATCGCCGCACTGGCCGAACGGATTTCGGTCCGAACCCGGTCCACCGCGGTTGCGCTGACCGCTCGGCAACGCGCGGGTGCGATCCCGTTGGCGGCGGCGCAACGGCGCATCTGGTTCCTCAACCAGTTCGACACCGCCTCGTCGGCCTACAACATCTGCTTCGCGGCCCGGCTGACCGGCCCGCTGGACATCGACGCGCTGCGTGCGGCGTTCCTCGACGTGGTGATCAGACACGAGCCATTGCGGACGGTGTATCCGCTGATCGACGGCGAACCACGCCAAGTGGTGCGGGACGTCGCTGCGATCGGCGCGGACGTGACATTCGCGCCGGAACCGGTCACCGGCGAAACCGAACTGACCGAGCGGATCCGGGACGCCGTCGAGGCGGGATTCGACATCGCGGAATCGGCGCCCGTGCGGGCGCGGCTGTATCGCACGGCGCCGGACACCCATGTGCTGGTGGTCGTGGTCCATCACATCGCGGCCGACGGGGCGTCGATGGCCCCGCTCGCCCAGGACGTGTTCGCCGCGTACCGGGCGCGGGTGAGCGGCCACGCACCGCAGTGGGAACCGCTGGCGGTCCAGTACGCGGACTACGCGATGTGGCAGCAGGAGTCGCTCGGCGCCGAGGACGATCCCACCTCGCTGATCGCTCGGCAGATCGAGTACTGGACCGATGTTCTCGACGGTTCCCCGGAGCTGCTGGCCTTGCCGACGGACCGGCCGCGACCCGCCACCTTGTCGACCGACGGCGGCAACATCCGGTTCGAGCTGCCCGCGCGGCTGCACGAAGCCGTCGTGCGGCTGGCCCACCGCGAAGGCGTCACCGTGTTCGTCGTCCTGCACGCGGCACTGGCGATCCTGCTGTCGCGCACAGCGCACAGCGACGACATCACGGTCGGTACGCCGGTCGCCGGTCGCGGCAGGCCGGAACTCGACGATCTGGTCGGCATGTTCGTGAACACGGTGGTGCTGCGCACGCGTATCGATGAGGACCGGTCGTTCCGGGACCTGCTCGCCGAGGTGCGCGAGGTCGACCTGGAGGCGCTGGCCCACGCCGACCTGCCCTACGAGCGGCTCGTCGACGTCATCGGACGTCCGCGTTCCACGGCGTATTCACCACTGTTCCAAGTGATGTTCGGGTTGCAGAACACCCGAGCGGCCCGGTTCGAGCTGCCCGGCATCGGCGTCGAAATTCTCGACCCCGGCATCGCGCAGGCGAAAGCCGACCTCACCGTGCTGATGACCGAACGCCGCGAGGGTGATCAGCCCGCCGGGATCGATGGCGAGATCATCTACGCCACCGACCTTTTCGTCGAGCCGACCGCACATGCGCTGGCCGAGAGGTTCGTCCGGGTGCTCGAGGAGGTGGTCTCCGATCCGGTGCGGCCGATCGGCCGCATCGGCCTGCTGAGCGCGGCCGACACCGAACGGTTGGTGCCCGTGCGAGGCATCGACGGCACGCAGCCGTGCCTGCTTCCCGATCTGCTGGCTGTGGCCGTGGCCGCGGCCCCGGCGGCGACGGCTCTGATCGGGGACGCCGAAACCCTCACCTACGCCGAACTGGACGGCAGGGCCAACCGCCTCGCCCGCGGGCTGCTCGCCCGCGGCGCCGGGCCGGGAGTGTTCGTCGCGCTGGCCGTGCCGCGGTCGGTCGACTATCACGTCGCCATGTGGGCCATCGCCAAGACCGGCGCCACGTTCGTACCGGTAGATCTGCGCTATCCCGTCGAGCGAATCGCCCACATGGTGAGCGATTCCGGTGTCGAGATCGGCATCACGCTCGCGGACAGCCGCACGGCGCTGCCCGGCGGTGTGGAGTGGGTGATGCTCGACGAAGTGCGCACGGCGGACGAGATCGCCTCGCAGTCCGACCAAGCGGTGACGGACGCCGAACGCGGACGTGTGCTGCGGGTCGAGGACGCGGCCTACCTGATCTACACATCCGGTTCCACGGGGACGCCCAAGGGCGTCGTGGTCACGCACGCCGGTTTGGCGAATTTCTCGGCCGAGCAGCGCGATCGGTACCTCGTCGACGGCGCATCCCGCGTGCTGCAAGTCGCGGCGCCCGCGTTCGACGCGGTGCTGCTGGAAGCGTTGATGGCGCACGCCGCCTGCGCGGCATTGGTCGTGTCGCCACCGGAGGTGTTCGGCGGCCCGGATCTGGCCGAGCTGATCCGCACGCATCAGGTGTCGCACGCCTTCCTGACGCCGAGCGTGCTCGCCACCATGTCGCCCGCCGGTCTCGAGTCGGTGCGCATGCTCGCGGTCGGCGGTGAGATGGTGCCCGCGGAGCTGATCGCCACCTGGGCGCCCGGCCGGCGGTTGCACAACATCTACGGTCCGACCGAGACGACGATCGTGATCACCATGAGCGACCCGGTACAGCCGGGCGATCCGATCGCCATCGGCGGCCCGATCCGTGGCGCGGAGGCGATGGTGCTGGACGCGCGCCTGCGTCCGGTGCCGGTCGGCGTCGCGGGGGAGCTGTACCTCGCGGGCGCCCAGCTGGCACGCGGATACCTCGGCCGGCGCGCGGTCACAGCCGGCGCGTTCGTCGCGAATCCCTACGGCGCACCGGGTGCGCGGATGTACCGCACCGGCGACATCGTCCGCTGGACGGCGCAGCGCACCGTGGAATACGTCGGCCGCAGCGACTTCCAGATCAAGATCCGCGGCCAGCGCATCGAACTCGGTGAAATCGACGCGGCGCTGCTCACACACCCCAAGGTGACCGCCGCGGTGACCGTCAGCCGCACCGGGCCGGGCGGACAGCCGCTGCTGGCCGCGTACATCGTGACCGACGTCGGAGCGGTCGTGGACCCGGACACCGTGCTCGAGCACGTCGCGTCGGCACTGCCCGCGCACATGGTGCCGTCGGTCGTCACCGTGCTCGACCACATGCCGATCACCTCGACTGGCAAGGTGGATCGGAAAGCTCTGCCGGAACCCGTATTCCGGGCCACCGAAGGCGATGCGGAGAAACCGGCGACCGAGCTGGAGCGGACCGTCGCGGCCGCGTTCGCGGACGTGCTCGGCATCGGTTCCGTCGGTGTCACCACGTCCTTCTTCTCCCTCGGCGGCGATTCCATCCTGTCGATCCAGCTCGCCTCCCGGTTGAAGTCGGCCGGCGTCGTCGTGACAGCGCGTGACATCTTCGAGCACAAGACCGTCCGGGGTCTGGCGCGGGCAGCCGCGGCCGCCGAACGGGTCACGCTCGCGGAGTTGCCCGGTGGTGGCGTCGGCCAGGTCCCGTTCACGCCGGTGGTCTCCTGGTTCACCGAGCGCCTCGGCGCCGCCCCTCGATTCGCTCAATCGATGCTGGTGCGCTTGCCGCGCGACGCGCGGGTCGAGGACGTCACCGCGACCGTGCGGGCAGTGCTCCAGCAGCACGACATGCTGCGTGCGCGGCTGCGTGAACAGTCGTTGGAGGTCCCCCCGGCCGACGCGGTCGACGCGGCGGACGCGGTGTTCGCCCGCACGTTCGGCGCGGACCGGACTCCGGGTGCGGACGGGTTCACCGCGGTGGTGGAAGCGGCGTTGGCCGAGGCCTCCGACCGTCTCGATCCGGCGGCGGGCCGGATGGTGCAGGTGGTGTGCCTGCTGCCGGAACCCGGTGTCCAGGCCGAAGCGCGTGCTCTCGTGGTCGTTCACCACTTGGTGGTGGACGGTGTGTCGTGGCGGATCCTGATTCCCGACTTCGCGACGGCCTGGCAGCAGGTCACGCAGGGAAGCGCGGTGGAGCTGCCCGCACAGGGCACGTCCATGCGCCGGTGGGCGCACGCGGTGCGCGACGCCGCGGCGGCCCGCGCCGGGGAATTCGAGTTGTGGCAGCGGATGGGCGCTGCCCCCGACCCGCTGCTCGGCAGCGCGGTGCTGGATCCCGCCGTCGACACCCAGTCGACCGTGCGGCACCTGACGGTGTCCCTCTCCGCAGCGGTCACTTCCACGTTGCTGGACACGGTGCCCAAGGCCGCGCACGGCAGCGTGGACGACGCGCTGCTGGCCGCTCTGGCCGTGGCGACGACACGCTGGCGCCGTCGTCGCGGCGTCGCACACGCGGGTGTCAAGGTCCTGCTGGAGGGTCACGGCCGGGCGGAGCAGATCGCCGAGGGCGCGGATGTCTCCCGCACGGTGGGGTGGTTCACCAACACCTATCCGGTGGCGCTGGACCTCAACGGGGTCGAGGCGGACGATCCGCGTGCCGCGGTGAAGGCCGTGAAAGAGCAGTTGCGCCGCATTCCGGACAAGGGAATCGGATACGGGCTGCTGCGCTACCTCCACGGCGACACCGCCGACCGGCTCGCCGCGCTGCCGGAGCCGCAGATCGGTTTCAACAATCTCGGCCGCGTCGGGGTCGATCTCACGGCGCTGTCGGACCTCGCGTGGATCCCGACCGACGAGCCGTTCGACCGGCGCGGCGCCTTCGATCCGGACATGCCCGCGGCCGCGGCCCTGACGATCGACGTGAACATCGTGGACACCGCGGCGGGACCGCGCTTGTCGGCGCATGTCGGATACGCCTCCCGGTTGCTCGACCGCGACGACGTCGCAGAACTCGTCGACGCGTGGGTCGAGGAGGTGACCGCGATCGCGGCGGCGGCCGAGGCCGATGCGGACTGGGGCTTCTCACCCACCGATGTTCCGCTCGTCGCGGTCGCGCAGTCCGACCTGGACGCGTTCGCCGGCCGCTACGGGTCACTCGCGGATATCTGGTCGTTGGCTCCGCTGCAGGCGGGCCTGCTGTTCCACGCCGAACTCGCCGCGGGTGATCTCGACGTCTACACCGCGCAATCGACCCTCGCCCTCGCCGGTGTGATCGACGAGGATCGGCTCGAGCGGTCCGCGGCGGCTCTGCTCGAGCGTCATCCCAACCTGCGCGCGGCGTTCGTCCGGACGGCCGACGGTATTCCGGCGCAGGTGATTCCGGCGGCCGCGGTCGTGCGGTGGCGGCGGGTCGATCTGCGCGAGGGCACGACGACGCCGGAGGAGCTGATCGCGGCCGAGCGGGCCGTCCCCTTCGATCCGGCCGATCCTCCACTGTTGCGTTTCCTGCTCGTCCGGGTGGCCGCGCAGGACTACCGGCTGGTGCTGACGGCTCACCACCTGCTGCTGGACGGCTGGTCGCTGCCGTTGTTGTGGCGCGAGCTGATCGGCCTGTACGCGGTGAGCGCACGCGCCGAACTGCTGCCCGCCGCGGCGTCCTACCGTGGCTATCTGGAATGGCTGGATCGGCGCGAGCCGTCCACCGGCCTGGAGGTGTGGCGCGACGCCCTGCGCGATTTCACCGAACCGACGGTGGTCGCCGACGCGCGGACGCACACGACGGTCGGCATCCCGGTCGACCTCGCGGTCGAGCTGGATCGCACCGTCACCGCCGAGCTGGTGGAATTCGCCCGGGCGCGGGCGGTCACCATGGCGACGATCGTGCAGTTCGCCTGGGCGGTGGTGCTGGGCAACCTGCTCGGCGTCGAGCGTGTCGTGTTCGGCGGCACGGTGTCGGGACGTCCCGCCGACCTGCCGGATGTCGAGTCGATGATCGGCTTGTTCATCAACACGATCCCGGTGGCCGTGCACGTCCCGCGGTCCGCGACCGTGGAGGACGCGCTGCGCCGGTTGCAGGCGGACAACACCCGCCTGCTCGATCACCACGATGTCGAACTGTCCCGGATCCTGTCCGAGGCGGATGCTGCCCAGTTGTTCGACACGCTGGTCGTCTTCGAGTCCTACCCGGTCGACAGCAGTGGGCTGGGCGATGCGGACATCGACGGTATGCGGGTGGTCGCGGCGGACGGAAGCGACGCCGCGCATTACCCGATCACGGTGCAGGCCCACCAGACCGACCAGCTGCATGTCCGGATCCGCTACCAGCGGGCCCGCGTGGACGACCGGACGGCCGCCGGTCTGGCCGCTCGCATGGACACCGTGCTGCGCGCGATCACGACCCAGCCGGAGGCGCGGCTGGACGCACTCGACCTGCTGACCGAGTCGGAGCGCCGTGCGCTGGTGCCCGCCACCGGCGGACCGGCCGAAGCGCCTCGTGTGCTGGCGGAGTTGCTGTCGGCGGGCGTCGCGGTGAATCCGCAAGCGCCGGCCGTCATTTCGGCGGAACGCACGCTGTCGTACGCCGAGCTGGACGTCTGGTCGAACCGCGTCGCGCGCGAGCTGATGGATTGGGGTGTCGGCCCGGGCGACCAGGTGGCGCTGGCAATGGCGCGGTCGGTGGAACTCGTGGTCGGCATGTGGGCGGTGACCAAGGCCGGCGCCGCGTTCCTGCCGGTGGATCCGCGGAATCCGGCAGAGCGCGTCGGGCACATGGTCACCGACTCCCAGGTGCGGGTCGCGGTCACGGTCGCGGCCTCGCGAGAGCTGGTTCCCGACCCGGTCCGGCGGCTGGTGCTCGACGATCCGGACGCCAGCGCAGCGATCGAGGCGCGGTCCTCGGCCGCGGTGACGGACCGCGATCGACTTCGGACGGTACACATTCGCGACACCGCCTACGTGCTGTACACCTCGGGTTCGACCGGGAAGCCGAAGGGCGTCGCCGTCACACACGAGGGCCTTGCCAACTTCGCTGCGGTGCAGCGGGACCGCTTCGGTGTGGACAACCGGTCGCGGGTGCTGAACGCGTCCGCTCCCGGATTCGACGTGGTGGTGCTCGAGCTGTTGCTGGCCCACACCAACGGCGCGGTGCTGATGGTGCCGCCGTCGGACGTGTTCGGCGGACCGGACTTGGCGCAATTCATTCGGACGGGGCAGGTGTCGCACTCGTTCATGACGCCGAGCGTGTTGTCGACGATGTCGCCCGAGGGCCTGGACTCGCTGCGGACGCTGATGGCGGGCGGCGAGGCGGTGACACCGGAGATCGTGACGCAGTGGTCGCCAGGCCGGCGGCTGCTGAACGGATACGGTCCGACCGAGACGACGATTCTGGCCGGCATCAGCGAGCCGTTGGATCCCGGCGAGACCGTCACGATCGGTGGTCCGATCAGCGGCGTCGAGGCCGTCGTGCTGGACGCGTGGCTGCGACCGGTGCCGGTGGGCGTGGTCGGCGAGCTGTACCTCGCCGGTGTGCAATTGGCCCGGGGCTACGTCGACCGGCCGGTGGCGACCTCGGGCGCGTTCGTCGCGAATCCGTTCGGCGCGCCGGGATCGCGCATGTACCGCACCGGTGACCTGGCCCGCTGGACTCCGGAACACACCGTGGAATACCTCGGCCGCAGCGATTTCCAGGTCAAGATTCGCGGTCAGCGCATCGAACTCGGCGAGATCGAGGCCGTGCTCGCCGGACAGCCCGGTGTGGAACACGCCGTGGTCGTGCTGCGCAAGGACGAGCGCGGCATCGGCAGGCTCGCCGGCTACCTGGTGGGCGCCGAGGGCTTGGATGCGGAGGAGGTCAGGACGGCCGCGCGGCTGCGGCTGCCCGCGCACATGGTGCCCGACGTATGCACGGTGCTCCCCGAATTCCCCCTCACCAGGACCGGCAAGCTCGACCGCTTGGCTCTTCCCGCACCGGAATTCACGGCGGCGCGGGCATGGACCGCTCCGCGTACGGAGACCGAACGGCACGTCGCGGAAGTATTCGCGAACGTCTTGGACATCGACCGGGTCGGGGCCACCGACAGCTTCTTCGACCTCGGTGGCAATTCGCTGTCGGCGACGCGGGTGACCGCTCAGTTGAGTGCCGCGCTCGGCGTGAGCGTCGGCGTTCGTGACCTGTTCGAAACACCGACGGTCGCCGAACTCGCCGCCCGTCTGGACACCTCCGATCGGACGGTCCGGGCGCCCCTGGCACCGCGCACCCGTCCCGCGCTGGTCCCGCTGTCGCCGGCACAGCAGCGGATGTGGTTCCTCAATCAGCTCGACACCTCCGTGGGTGCCTACAACATCCCGCTGGTGATCCGGCTGAAGGGCGAACTCGACGTCGACGCACTGCGACGCGCGTGCGCGCTCGTCATCGAGCGGCACGAGTCGCTGCGCACCAAGTTCCCGATGACCGACGGGACACCGCATCAGGTCGTGGTGCCCGTCGAGGAAGTACCGGCCGGGCTGAACGCGGTGCCGGTCCAGGCGGAACGGTTGATGGAGCGCGTGCTCGCCACCGTCTCGGCGAGCTTCGATGTGACGCAGGCGCCCCCGCTGCGCGCGGAGTTGTTCCGGCTCCGCGACGACGAGCACGTCCTGGTCATCGCCGTGCACCACATCTGCGCCGACGGGCAGTCCATGCTGCCCCTCGCCCGGGACGTGGCGATGGCCTACCAGGCGAGCAAGGAGGGGACGCAACCGCTCTGGCCCGCGCTCGCGGTCCAGTACGCGGACTACACCCTGTGGCAGCACGACGTGCTCGGCGACGAGCACGACCCCGGCTCGGTCATCTCCCAGCAGCTGCGTTTCTGGAAGGACACCCTCGGCGGGCTTCCCGAACTGCTCGAACTGCCGACCGACCTGCCGCGCCCGCCCGTGGCGTCCATGCGCGGCCGGACGGTGGACTTCGCGATCTCCGCTGCGTTGCAGCAGCGGATCGGCGCGCTCGCGCGTGCGGCGAACGCGACGGTGTTCATGGTCATGCACGCCGCGCTGACCGTCCTGCTGTCGCGGCTGGCCGGGGTCGGCGATGTCGCGGTGGGCACCCCGGTGGCAGGACGCGGCGCGCGCGAACTCGACGAGCTGATCGGCATGTTCGTCAACACTCTCGTGCTGCGGTCGCGGGTGTCGTCGCACCGGTCGTTCGCCGAGCTGCTCGCGGCGACCCGGGAAACGGACCTGGCCGCGTTCGCGCATGCCGACGTGCCTTTCGAGCAAGTGGTGGAGGCGCTGAACCCGCCGCGGTCCACCGCGCATCTGCCGCTCTACCAGGTGACGCTCGATGTGCAGAACCTGAGCAAGGCCGCGCTGCAGCTGCCCGGGCTGACCGTCGAGCCGGTCGAGAACGGATTCGAACCGGCGCAGGCCGACCTGAACCTGAACCTGGTCGAACGGTCGGATGCCCAGGGGCGGCCGGACGGCATCCGTGGACGCCTGACCTACGCCACCGATCTCTTCCTCGAAGCGACGATGACCCGGTTCACGCAGGCGTACGTGCGGATTCTGGAGGAGGTGACCGCCGACCCGGCGGTCGCGGTCGGCGACATCCACCTCGTCAGCGTGGCGGAGCGTCGTGCGGTCCTCGACGCGGCCGGCGACGCGGGACTCGCGGTGCCGCAGACCACCCTCGCCGAGCTGTTCGCCACTCAGGCCGCCGCACGGCCGGATGCGGTCGCGGTCACCGACGGCGCGGTGCGGCTGACCTACGCGGAGCTGGACCGTCGCGCCGCCGCGGTGGCCGCACAGCTGGCCGGACTCGGCGTGGGCCCGGAATCGCTGGTGGCCGTGGCGTTGCCGCGCTCGGCCGATCTGGTGGTGGGCCTGCTCGGCGTCGTGCGCGCGGGCGCGGGATATCTGCCGCTGGATCTGGCGTATCCGCCGGACCGATTGCGCTACATGCTCGACGACGCGCGACCGGCCGCGGTGCTGACGGCCGCGGGCATGTCCGCGGCGGTGCCGGAGTGCGCTGCGCCGGTAGTGCTCCTCGACGATTGCGAGGACGCTTCCGATCCGGTGGTTTCGGGTGTGCGGCCGGGCAACGTCGCCTACGTGATCTACACATCGGGATCGACGGGCCGTCCGAAGGGTGTGACGGTCTGCCATCGCGAAGCGGTGACCCTGTTCACCAACGCGGCCGAGCGCTTCGACCTCGGACCCGACGACGTGTGGACGATGTTCCATTCCTACGCCTTCGATTTCGCGGTGTGGGAGATCTGGGGCGCGTTGCTGTCCGGCGGCAAGGTGGTGGTGGTGGACTACGACACGTCCAGGTCGCCGGAGACGTTCGTGGAGGTCGTGGCCCGCGAAGGCGTGACGGTGTTGAGCCAGACGCCCTCGGCGTTCTACGGCTTCGCCGACGCGGAACGCCGCTACCGCGAATCGGGTTGCCCCGCAGGGAATCTCGCTCTGCGCTATGTAGTCTTCGGCGGTGAGGCGCTGGACGCGTCCCGCCTGGACGACTGGTTCGCCGCGCATGCGCCGGGATCGCCGCAGTTGGTCAACATGTACGGCATCACCGAGACGACCGTGCACGTGACCTTCTCCGAAGTCACCCGGGCGGGCGCCGCCGGAATCGGTGCGCCGCTGCCCGGATTGCGGGTGTACGTCCTCGACGACCGCTTGCGGCCGGTGCCGATCGGCGTCGCCGGCGAGATCTACGTAGCCGGTGGCCAGCTCTCGCGAGGCTATCTGGGCGCACCGGCGCTGACCGCGGGCCGATTCGTGGCCAACCCGTTCGATCGCGACGGCACCAGGCTGTATCGCTCCGGAGACGTGGGCCGGTGGCGTCGGTCGGCGACCGGTCTGGAGTTGGCGTACGCGGGCCGGGCCGACGCGCAGGTGCAGGTGCGCGGTTTCCGCATCGAACTCGGCGAGGTGGAGTCGGCGCTGCTGCGGCACCCGTCGGTCACCCAGGCCGCGGTGACGGTGCACCGGCACGATCGCGGCGTGGACCAGCTGATCGGCTACGTGGTCGGTGCCGACGGCGAACGGATCGATCCGGTCGAGGTACGCGAAACCGCCGCCCGGGTGCTGACGAGCTACATGGTGCCCGCGACGATCATGGTGCTGCCCGCGCTGCCGTTGACGGTCAACGGCAAGCTCGATCGAAAAGCACTGCCCGCTCCCGAATTCGAGGAATCGGCGGCCGCGTTCGTGTCGCCGCGGACGCACACGGAGAAAGTGATCAGCGACGTCTACGCGCAGGTTCTCGGCGTCCAGCGGGTCGGGGCCACGGACGGGTTCTTCGATCTCGGCGGCAACTCGCTACTGGCCACGATGGTGGTGACCGAGTTGCGCGCTCGCGGCGTGACCATCCAGTTGCCGTGGATGTTCGACGACGCGACGCCTCGCGCCCTGGCGGCCAGGGCCGACGGCGCGGCGGGCGGCTCGGGCCTGCAAGTGTTGCTGCCCCTGCGCGCGCACGGCGCGAAGCCGGCGGTGTTCGCGGTGCATCCCGCGGGCGGTCTGGCGTGGTTCTACGGCGGCGTGGTCGAACATCTGCACAAGGACCGGCCGGTCTACGGCTTGCAGGATCCCCACGTCGTGGCGGGCGAACCGGGGGCGCGTTCCGTCGACGAACTCGCCGAACGCTATGTGGCCGAGATACGCCGACGGCAACCGAGCGGCCCGTACCACCTGCTCGGATGGTCGCTGGGCGGTGCGATCGCGCATGCCGTCGCGGTCCGGCTCCAGCGGGAAGGACAGCGCGTCGGCATGCTGGCGATGATGGACAGCGCCGTCGGCGACGCCGAGGCGCTGGCCGCGTCGATGAGTTCCACCGCCGACGAGCCCGCGCCGGGCGAACTGATGGCCGATCTGCTCGGCGGCTGGCGCGAGCTGTTCGATCTCGGCGCCGAGGTGACCGCGCAGACCCATGAGCAGGCCTGGGAGGTGATCCGCGCGCAGGTGACCGCCACCGGCATGTTCACCGCCGAACAGGTCGACCGGGTGATGGAGAGCTTCCGGACCGCCACCACCATCGCCGAGCAGTACCGGCCGGGCGTCTTCGACGGCGACCTGGTCTTCTTCACCGCAGGGAAGGACCGCACGGACCACGACGCCGTCGTGCGAACGTGGCGGCCCTTCGTCACCGGCGACCTGCACAACACGGTCGTCGACGCACGACATCTCGAATTGACCCACCCGCACGCATTGGCCGTCATCGGCCCGATCCTCGAAAGGTTCTCGAACGAATGCTGAAGACTCTCGATCAACTCCAGCAACTCCGGCTCGAGGACGGCAGGACGGTCGCCTGCACCAGTCCGGCCGAGGCGCGGATGTTGTGGGGCGAGATGTCGAACGACGGTTTCTACCGGCTTGCCGCCGCGCTCCTACGGCCGGGGGACATCGCACTCGATATCGGCGCGAACATCGGCCTGAGCGCGATGATGTTCGCCGACACCTGCCCTGGGATTCGGGTGATCGCCGCCGAGCCGGCCCCGGTGACCTTCGACTGTCTCCAGCGCAACATGGCCGTCCACGTGGCGGACGGCGTGGCGCTCCGAGTGGCGGTCGGGGCGGCGCGCGGCAGCGCGCCGTTCACCTGGTACCCGCGCGCTTCGGCGAATTCTGGGCTCTATGCCGACCGCGCGGCGGACGACGAGGCGACCGAGATCTATCTGCGCAACAGTGGCCTCGACGCCGAGGCGATCGCGCTCATCACCGCCGGGCTGCACGAGGGTGAGCGCATGGACGTCGAGGTCACCACCGTTTCGGCGATCCTGCGCGAGCACGGTCCGGACGCGCGGGTCGGCTTGCTCAAGGTCGATGTCGAGCGAGCGGAACTCGATGTGCTGCTCGGGGTGTCCGACGCGGATTGGCCGCGCATCCGCGCCGTCGTCGCCGAAGTGCACGACCGGGACGACCGCTTGGCGCGGTGCTGCGAATTGCTGAGCAGACGTGGCCTTCTCGCCCGAACCCGCCAGGACCCGAGCCTGGCGGGGACCGAACTGCACGAGATCTACGCCGTGCGGCCGGAGACCGTGTGATGCCTCGCGCGGCGCTACTTCGCCGTAGTCGTCATCCGAATCGATGATGCGTGCCCCGGTGGGGAACGGTCCGGGACTTTCCGGAGCTGTTCCCCCACCGGTTTCGCTTGACCCCGCGTCAGAACGCGGCTTCGTCGAGATCCATGACGCTGATGTCGACGTCGGAGATCACCGACCATTCCGCGCTCAGGTGCGGCAGGACCGTCTTGGCGAAGAACGACGCGACGGCGATCTTGCCTCGGTAGAAGGCGCGATCCTGGTCGCCGGGATCGGCATCCAATGCCGCGGCGGCGATTTCGGCGGCGACGATCAGCCGCCAGGCGACGAGCAGGTCACCGACCGCCAGCAGGAACCGGACGGAGTTGAGTCCGATCTTGTACAACTCGGTGGGTTGCTGCTGAGCGGCGAGCAGGTGCTGGGTGAACCGGCCCGCCATGTCCTGGACGTCCTCGAGTGCGGTGGCGAGCAGGACCTTCTCCGCCTTGAGCCTGCCGTTGTCCGCGGAGGAATGCGCCGTCTCCCGGATCCGGCTCGCGAGGTGGGCCAGCGCGACGCCGCGGTCGCGGGCGATCTTGCGGAAGAAGAAGTCCTGCGCCTGGATGGCGGTGGTGCCCTCGTAGAGCGAGTCGATCTTCGCGTCCCGGATGTACTGCTCGATCGGGTAGTCCTGCAGGAAGCCGGAACCGCCCAGGGTCTGCAACGACTCGGTCAGGTACTGGTAGGCCCGCTCGGAGCCGACACCCTTGACGATCGGCAGCAGCAGGTCGTTGACCCGCGCGGCCAGCTCCGCGTCCGCACCCGAGATGTGCTGTGCCACCACATCGTTCTGGTGCCCGGCGGTGTAGAGGTAGATGGCGCGCAGCCCTTCGGCGTAGGCCTTCTGCATCATCAGCGACCGGCGCACGTCCGGGTGGTGGGTGATGGTCACCTTCGGCGCGGTCTTGTCGGCCATCCGGGTCAAGTCACTGCCTTGCACACGGTTCTTCGCGTATTCGAGCGCGTTGAGGTAACCGGTGGACAAGGTGGCGATGGCCTTGGTGCCCACCATCATGCGGGCTTCTTCGATGACCTGGAACATCTGCGCGATGCCGTTGTGCACCTCGCCGACCAGCCAGCCCTTGGCCGGGATGCCGTGGCCGCCGAAGGTCAGCTCACAGGTGGCGGAGGCTTTCAGGCCCATCTTGTGCTCGACGTTGGTGACGAAGACGCCGTTGCGCTCGCCCAGCTCACCGGTCTCGTGGTCGAAGTGGAACTTCGGTACGAAGAACAGCGACAGGCCCTTGGTGCCCGGCCCGGCGCCCTCGGGGCGGGCCAGCACCAGGTGCATGATGTTTCCGAACAGGTCGTCGGAGTCGGCGGAGGTGATGAACCGCTTGACGCCCTCGATATGCCAGGTGCCGTCTTCCTGCTTGATCGCCTTTGTGCGGCCTGCGCCCACGTCGGAACCGGCGTCGGGCTCGGTCAGCACCATGGTGGCGCCCCAGTTGCGTTCGGTGATGAACTGCGCCCAGCGCTGCTGCTGCTCGGTGCCGACGCCGTACATGATGTGGGCCATCATCGGCCCGGTCAGGTACATGTAGGCCGCTGGCTGCGCCCCCAGGACGAATTCGCTGATGGCCCAGGCGACCATCGAGGGGGCGGGTACTCCGCCGACCCCTTCCGCCTTGCCGACGCGCCACCATTCGGCGTCGTACCAGGCGCGCACCGCCTTCTTGAACGGCTCGGGCAGGCTGACGGAGTGCGTGGCCGGGTCGAAAACCGGCGGGGTGCGGTCGGTTTCGACGTACGGCTCGGCGACCGGCCCTTCGGCCAGCCGCGCCGCCTCCGCCAGCATCGATCGCACGGTGTCGCCGTCCAGATCCCCGAACGCCCCGGTTCGCAGGATGTCGTCGAGTCCGTAGACCTCGAAGAGATTGAACTCGAGGTCGCGCACGTTGCTCTTGTAATGGCTCACGGGCCAGTGCCTTTCGAGAAACGGCCGGTGTACCGGCGAGGATTCGGCGGGCGCACGGATAGGTGATCACCCACGGCACACTGTGCGGCACCGATAACCCGAATGCAATCTCAAGTTAATGACCACTAAGTAAATGATCGGAGAGATGGAGGCCTTCAATCCGCTGCTAGCGCATAATCGGCGCATATAAGTTAATCGCTACTAAGTGGTGTAAATCACTGTTGAGCAACTCGGCCGTGACTTCCGGCCGTTCCGATTCCCTCTCCGATGGCCACGAGAATCTCGACGAGATCGGCGCGACGCCGGAAACGGGGATTACGGACGGCGTCGATGACCACAGTGGTGACGGCGCGGCTGAGCACCCGGGCTGCGGGCGCGGACAGGTCCGGCCGCACCGCCTGCAGCATGCGGGCCCACTGCGCGATACCGTCGAGACGCACCCTGCGGTAGCGCTGCACCCCGTCGCCGGGAAGATGCCGGATCTCGCTGACGGTGATCGCCAGGAGATCGGGTTCGTCGACGCCCAGTTGGGCGAAACTGCGCATGAGCGAGCGCATGGACTCTTCGGCGCTGCGTCCCTCTCCGATGGCGCGGGCGAGCAGCAGCCGAAGCCACTCGTCCTGGCGCCGGACGATTTGGTCCAGCAAATCCGCCTTGCTCAAGAAATGGTGATAGAGCGCGGGGCCGGTGACGCCGACGGCCGCCCCGATGTCCTCGATGCCGACGGCGGCATAGCCGCGGGTGCTGAACAGTCGCGCCGCCTCGGCGAGCATCCGTTCCGAACGCAGCGCTCGGTCGAGCGCGGTGTTACCGGTCTCGACGCGCGGTGGCCGGTTCGGCGCGTGGCCGGCCGGGCGCTCGGGCATCCGGGTCGTGATCACCGCCGCGACTGCGGCGTCGAGCACCTGCGCGGCGGCCGGTGCGGGCAACTCGGCGCGGTGGTAGGAGGGGCTGACCGCGATCGACAGCACGCACCAGCTCAGCAGTTCGACATCCGCCGCGCTCAACTCCGGGCGGCGCAGGTGGATCGTGCGCCGCAGGTAGCGGGTCAGCCGCGCGGCGCGGACGAGCACCGCCGTCTTGTCGGCGGCGGTCAAGTTACGGAACTCCAGTTGCCACAGGCGCGGCAGGCCGCGCAGCTGGAGCGCGACCCGGACCAATTCGGCCAGTACCGCGCCGCCGGAATCGTCGGCGCGGTACGCGGCGTCGAGCCGGTCGAGCGTGTCGTCGAGCCCGACCATCAGGCACTGGCCCAGAAGTTGCTGCTTATTGCGGAAGTGCCGGTACAACGCCGTCGCCGAGATATCCACCGCCGCCGCGATGTCGGCCATCGTCGTGCCGTAATAGCCCCCGTGTGTGAAGGCGTCGATCGCGGCGTCGAGGATCATTCGGCGCCGATGCGGTGGTCTTCGTCGTGGCTGTCCGCCGTTCGCCTGTGTGCCCATCGCGGTCAGTGTCGCGTATCGGATCGTCCTCCGTGGGGCCGGGCCGCCTCCGCGTGCGAGCCGTTCGCTGGTGCGTGCGGCCGGATGCGGTGCGGCGCCCCTTCGTGTGACGATCTCGTCATAGCCGACGCCGAGGTTCTACTGTCGAGTAGGCTTCCCGCAGCTATCACCACCCCTGGGATCGTTCGTAGATCAGGTAAGCAAGAGGGAGCCCGCCCGTGAGCGCTGACACCGCGGACGCCACAGCACTGTCCAGCATGGCGGCCCGCCTGCGCATTGCGTCGACTGTGATCCTGCGGCGCGCCCGGCGAGATCCCGAGGAGCGGCGGCTGTCCGCGACCCAGTGGGCGGTTCTGGGCCGTCTGCATCGGCACGGCGCCATGGCCGCGGTCGACTTGGCGCGGCTGGAGATGCTCCGGCCGCAAACGATGCGCAACGTGGTCGACGGGTTGCGTGATCAGGGCCTGATCGCCGGTGTGCGTGACCCGAACGACGGACGCCGGGTGAATCTGACCCTCACCGACGAAGGGCGCGCGTGGGTGTGCGGGCACCAGACGTCCGCGAACGACGCGCTGGCGCAGGTGTTGTCGGAGAGCCTGCGCTCCGGCGAGTTGCACAAGGTCGGCGAGGCGCTGGATCTGCTGGAGCGCATCGCCTACGGCTGATCGCGGTGCGGTCGAGCGCCGGCGGCTCGCGGAGCGGATCGCGTTGTCGGGGATCCGCACGACGACATGGCAGCCGGTGCGCGGTGTCGGCGGCCGGGGTGAGCGCCCGGGTCCAGAGATCCATGATCGCCTGGCCGCATTCGTCGGCGGTGCGACCGGGCAGTGGGTCCAGGACCGCGCCGTGGATCTGCGCCTCCACCGCCTGCACGAGCAACACGGCCGTCAACGCCGGGTCGGCGCCGCCGACGTCGAGGCGGCGCAAGTGGAACTCCACTTCGCGCGCGAGTACCTGTTCGAGGTGGCGGAGACGTGCGACGCCTTCGGGTGTGCGCGGCGCCCGATCGAACAGCAGTCGGTGCATCTTCGGTTGCGCGGTGTGCAACCCTGTCACGGCTCGATCAGTTGACGGATGGTTTCGCGCGGTGGCGGCTGCTCGGCACACAGGCGTTCGGCCGCCGCGAGCAGCGCCGGCGAGGTATCGCGCAGGTGGCGTTCGGCGAGCGAGTTGCGCACCTCCTACCTCGCATTTCTTCCCGCAGACCTCCGTGCGCAGCCGGACTTGCGGCCGCAAGCGACCACCTGGTCACGGCGCGGCCACGTGGACTCCGCTGTCGCTGAGCCAGTCGTTCTTCGATCGGATCGCCGCGCCCGAGCGCCTGGTCGTGTTGGCCGCGGCGGGGGACTATCCCGTGGAGACCCCGGGCATCTACCAGCTGGCCGACGTGTTCGCCGAGATCCGTGACCAGTTGGTCGCCGGTCGCGTCTCGGCCGATCGATGAAATCGGCCGCGTGGGATGGCCGCGCGAGCGCGCGATGCCGTCCGGGTGCGCACCGGCGTGGTAGGTAAGGTCTGAAGCGTCGTGGAACGGACTCCACGATGCCGCCGCCGAGCACCTTCGCGCGGACGCGCCGCCCTGTCGAACGAAGAGAGCTGATTGATGCCGACCTCCACAGCGCGTGCACAGATCGGGGTCACCGGTCTTGCGGTCATGGGTAGCAACATCGCACGGAACTTCGCCAGGAACGGCTATACCGTTGCGCTGCACAACCGTACCGTCGCCAAGACCGACGCACTGCTCGAGGCACACGGCGACGACGGCGACTTCGTGCGCACCGAGACGGTCGAGGAGTTCGTCGCCGCGCTCGAGAAGCCGCGCCGCGTGCTGATCATGGTGAAGGCCGGTGCGGCGACCGACGCGGTCATCGAAGAGCTGGCGGACGCGATGGAGCCGGGCGACATCATCATCGACGGTGGAAACGCGCTCTACACCGACACCATCCGGCGCGAGGCCGCGATGCGCGAGCGCGGGCTGAACTTCGTCGGCGCCGGCATCTCCGGTGGCGAGGAAGGCGCGCTCAACGGCCCCGCGATCATGCCGGGCGGCCCCAAGGAGTCCTACGACTCCCTCGGGCCGCTGCTGGAATCCATCGCCGCCAAGGTCGACGGAACGCCCTGCTGCACCCATATCGGTCCCGACGGCTCCGGACATTTCGTCAAGATGGTGCACAACGGCATCGAGTACGCCGACATGCAGTTGATCGGCGAGGCCTACCACCTGTTCCGCGACGCGCTCGGTTTCGACGCCAAGCAGATCGCCGACGTATTCACCCAGTGGAACTCCGGTGACCTGGAGAGCTATCTGGTCGAGATCACCGCAGAGGTACTGAATCAGGTCGACGCCAAGACGGGCAAGCCGCTGGTCGACGTGATCGTCGACGCGGCCGAGCAGAAGGGAACCGGGCGCTGGACGGTGAAGTCCGCGCTCGATCTCGGTGTGCCGGTGACCGGCATCGCCGAAGCGGTGTTCGCGCGGGCGCTGTCGGGTTCCCGCGAGCAGCGCAAGGCCGCGCGGGGCCTCGCCTCCGGCCGGCTGGCCGAGAAGCCCACCGACGTCGAGCAGTTCACCGAGGACATCAGGCAGGCGCTCTACGCCTCGAAGGTCGTCGCCTACGCACAGGGCTTCGACCAGATCGCCGCGGGCAGTGCCGAATACGACTGGGACCTGCGCCCCGGCGATCTCGCGACGATCTGGCGTGGCGGATGCATCATCCGCGCCCGATTCCTCAATCGGATCAAGGACGCCTACGACGAGAACCCCGCGCTGCCGAGCTTGATTCTCGCGCCGTACTTCCGCGAGGCGATCGAGACGGCCATCGACAGCTGGCGCCGCGTCGTGGCCACCGCGACCCTGCTCGGCATCCCGGTGCCCGCGTTCGCCTCGTCCCTGTCCTACTACGACGCCCTGCGCGCCGAGCGCCTTCCCGCCGCCCTCACCCAGGGGCAGCGGGACTTCTTCGGCGCGCACACCTATGAGCGCGTGGACGCCGAAGGAAAGTTCCACACGCTCTGGAGTGGTGACCGCAGCGAGGTCCGCGCCGACTAGCCGGGCGTGACGGCGGTGCGGGGTCGTTCCCGCACCGCGGCATCGGTCGCGGTCAGGTTCGAGTTCGGGCAGCTCGCTCCCATGCCGTCCGGCGGAGCAGGCGCAGCCCGTTGAGCCCGACGATCACGGTGGATCCCTCGTGCCCGGCGACGCCGAGCGGAAGCGGCAGCGTTCCGGCGAGGTCCCAGACGGCCAGCACGCCGATGAAGGTGGCGGCGATGACGAGGTTCGCCACCACTACCCGCCGTGCCTGCCGGGACAACGCGATCACCGCCGGGATCGCGGTCAGATCGTCGCGCACGACGACGGCGTCGGCGGTCTGCAAGGTCAGGTCGGATCCGGCGCCACCCATGGCGATGCCGACCTCGGCCGTGGCGAGGGCCGGAGCGTCGTTGATGCCGTCGCCCACCACGGTCACTTTCCGCCCGCCGGCCTGCAGCGCACGCACGGCGGTCACCTTGTCGTCGGGCAGTAGCCCGGCCCGCACATCGGCGATGCCGAGCTCGGCGCCGAGCCGGTCGGCAGTGACGCGGTTGTCGCCGGTCAGCAGCACCGGCGCGGAGCCGGTCACCGCAGTGCTCGCGCGTACGGCGGCCACCGCGTCCGGCCGGAGCTGATCGGACAGGGCCAGCACTCCGATCGGTCGACGGTCGCAGGTGACGACCACGGCGGTGTAGCCGCTCGCGTGGAGCGCGTCGACGGCCGTGTCCAGGGACCGCCCCCCGGGGGCAGGGTCCGACGCGGTGGGGGAGCCGACGCCGACGAGGCGGTCACCGATGCGAGCGGTCACGCCGCGCCCGGGGTGAGCGGTGAACTCGGTGGTCCCGGGCAGCCGGAGATCCCGGCGCCGGGCCGCGCGCACGATCGCCGCCGCCAGAGGGTGCTCGCTCGGGCGCTCCGCCGCCGCGGCGAGCCGGAGCAACTCGGCGTCGGTGAATCGTTCGTCCAGGCAGCGTATTTCGGCGATTTCGGGGAGGCCGCGGGTCAGGGTGCCGGTCTTGTCGAAGGCGAGCTGTGTGGTGGCGCCGAGCTTTTCCATGACCACCGCGGACTTGATCAGGACGCCGTGGCGGCCGGCATTGGCGATGGCCGCCAGCAAGGGCGGCATGGTGGCCAGCACGACCGCGCAGGGGGAGGCGACGATCATGAATGTCATCGCGCGCAGGAGCGCTTCCCGCACGGTGTCTCCGAACAGCAGAGGAACGATGAACACGGCGAGGGTGACCGCGACCATGCCGATCGAGTAGCGCTGCTCCACCTTCTCGATGAAAAGCTGGGTGCGCGCCTTGGTCCGGGCCGCTTGCTCGACCAGGGCCGCGATCCGCGCCACCACGGAGTCCTGTGCGCGACGTTCGACGCGGATGCGCAGTGCGCCGGTGCCGTTGAGCGTGCCCGCGAACACCTCGTCGCCCGCGATCTTGTTCACGGGCAAGGGTTCACCGGTGATGGTCGCCTGATCGACCTCGCTGCCGCCGGAGAGCACCGTCGCGTCCGCGGCGATCCGCTCACCGGGCCGCACCACGACGACCTCCCCGACGCGCAGGTCCGCGGCATGCACGGTCTCCTCGGCGCCGTCACCTGCGACCCGGGTCGCCGTGTCCGGCGTGAGGTCGAGCAGCCCCCGCACCGAGTCCTCGGTCCTGGCGGTGGCCAGCGCTTCGAGGGCGCCGGAGGTCGCGAAGATGACGATCAGCAACGCGCCGTCGGTGATCTGACCGATGGCCGCCGCACCGATCGCCGCGGCGACCATGAGCAGGTCGACATCGAGTGTCTTCTCCCGCAACGCCCGCACGCCGGCCCATCCGGGCTCCCACCCGCCGGCGGCGTAGCAGGCCAGGTACAGGCCCCACCGAAGCCACTGCGGACCATCGGCCAGCTGCACTACCAGGCCGGCGAAGAACAACACCACCGCCAGGGCGGCCCACCGTACTTCCGGCAGGGCGAACAGCCGGGTCCGGCGCGGGGGCACGCGATCGGACGGCGGAGTCGGACGGGTCGGCGCGAGGGTCGGCGCGGCCACGGGTCACCTCCAGCAAAGCGAGCAACAGACGGGGCGACCATATCAGAAAGCATGAACATGTCTTCATTTGTTCTTGGAGTATGCTTCTCAATCATGGGACACGGTGTCGAAGGCAGGGATCGCCCCGCCGCGCGCCTGGATCCCGAATCGGCCGGCCATGTGGCCACCACGTTGCAGGCGCTGGCGACGCCGAGCCGGTTGATGATCCTCACCGAACTGCGTCAGGGCCCGCTGCCGGTGAGCGCGCTCGCCGACGCCATCGGGATGGAGCAGTCCGCCGTCTCCCATCAGCTGCGGCTGCTGCGCAATCTCGGTCTGGTCACGGGCACTCGCACCGGCCGCAGCATCGTGTACAGCCTCTACGACAACCACGTCGCCCAACTGCTGGACGAGGCGATCTACCACAGCGAACACCTGCGCCTCGGGCTGGCCGACCGCCCAGAGGCCGCCGGCTGATCGTCGGAAGCCGGTCGGTAAGAACCCCTCGGCGGCCGCTCGAGTGCGTTCGGTGACCGAAGTGGAATCCGCTGCTTGACCTGGAGCGTACTCCAGCACTTAGTGTGCGGGCGTACAGGGTTGTCCAGCGGAAGGGATCGGTTCATGGAACTCGGCTTTCACGTCCCCATCTTCGATATCGACGGCGGTACGACCGCCATCGCCGGTGAGCTGGCGCGCGTGGGCGCGGCCGCGGAGGCGTCCGGAGCGACCTGGTTGTCGTTCATGGACCACTACTTCCAGATCGAGCCGACCGGGCTGCCCGCGGAGGCCAACATGCTGGAGGGTTACACCACCCTCGGATACCTGGCCGCGCACACTTCACGCGTCGACCTCGGTCTGCTCGTCACCGGGGTGACCTATCGCCACCCCGGCCTGCTCGCGAAGATCGTCACCACACTCGACGTCCTGTCGGGCGGCCGGGCCGTGCTCGGCATCGGCGCCGCGTGGTTCGAGCGCGAACACCACGGGCTCGGCGTGCCGTACCCGTCGACCGCCGAGCGGTTCGAGCGGCTGGAGGAGACGCTGCGCATCTGCCGCCAGATGTGGGATCCGCAAAACAACGGGCCGTTCGACGGGAAGTACTACCAGCTGGCAGAGACGCTGTGCTCGCCGCAGCCCATCAACCGGCCGAAGGTGCTCATCGGCGGCGGGGGAGAGCGCAAGACGCTGCGGTTGGTCGCGCAATACGGCGACGCCTGCAACCTGTTCGGTTCCTCGCCCGCGGACGTCGAGCACAAGCTCGATGTGCTGCGGCGGCATTGCGACGACGTCGGCCGGAACTATGACGACATCCGCAAGACGATCATCGCCGACAATCCGCGGCCTAGCCCGGAGAACCGCGACGAATTCGTGCGGCAGATGGCCGGTTACGCGAAACTCGGCATCGCAACCGTCATCGTCACGCCGACTACCGGCTCGCCCGCGGCGTGGATCGATGGCATGGCGCCCGCCGTCCAGCAGCTGGCCGAACTCGGCTGACGAGACAGTCCGGTTTCGCGACTGGTGCGGCAGCACTGTCGCGGTGCGGGCCCGGATCGCTTCGCCGGATTCCGGGCCCAGCCGGCGATTGGCCGGGCGTGACCTCGGCGGCGCCGTTTCAGAGTTTGTAACCGATCTGGCGCAGCAGCTCCTTGCGAGCGGCCTGATCGCCTGCGGTCTCCACGCCGAGCGGCGCCGAACCGTCGATCACTCCGATGATTCCTCGGCCGAGTTCCGTTTCGGCGATCAGCACCTCCACGGGATTGGCTGTGGCACAGAAGATCCCGCAGACTTCCGGAACCTGCTGGACGGCGTTGAGCACGTTGACGGGGTAGCCCTCGCGCAAGAACACGATGAACGTGTGCCCCGCCGCGATGTCGGCCGCGTTCTTGGCGGCGAGCTCGACGAGCGACTCGTCGTTGCCGGAGTGGCGTATCAGCCGCGGGCCGGAGGCCTCGCAGAACGCCAGCCCGAAGCGCAGATGGGGACCGACCCCGACCAGCGCTTCGTGCAGGTCTTCCACGGTCTTGATGAAATGGGACTGTCCGATGACGACATTGAGATCGTCCGGCTTGTCGATGCGTACGGCTGTCAGCTCCACAGCGACATACTGCGCGCCGACCTCGCCGATTCATAGCATTTGAGTATTTATTTTCCTCGCGTCGCGAACGGTTGAACTCGTCCCGCTCGCGCGGTCGGGCGCACCGGCTAACCGTTGCGGGAGGGCAGGTCCACGACCAGCGCGGTGGCGTTGTCTCTTCCTCCGGCCAGGAGCGCTGCGTCCACCAGAGAGTTGGCGATCACGGGAGCCGTGTCGCCCTCCGCGAGCATCGCCTTGACGGCGGCGATGCCGAGCGGCTTGTGCACGCCGTCGGTGCTCAGCAGCAGCCTGCCCGTGCTCGACCCGGTCGCGGCGTACCCGATGTGGTCCGGCCGGACGGTGCGGGCCGAGGTGGTGACCAGATGTGCCATGCGTGCGGTGGGAACGCGCCCGCGGGCCCGGTACAACTCGGCGACGGTGTGGTCGGTGGTGATCTGATGCAGTACTCGTCCATTCCAGCGGTAGGCGCGACAGTCGCCGACCCACGCCACCTCGCAGGGCCCATCCGGTCGGCCGGCGGCGGGCAGGACCGCGACCACGAGCACGGCGTCGGCCGACTCTTCCGGGACCTCCCGCAGCAGCTCTTCCTGTGCCGCGAGGATCCCCGCTCGTGCCCCGTCGCGGGCTCCGGCCCGTGCCGCCGCGGCGGCGACCGTGCGGGCCGCCCTGGCACCGAGCAGATGGTCGCCGACGCCGTCGGCGACGACGAACGCCGTCGCTCCGGTCAGCGCGTCGGTCTCGATCGCGACCGCGTCGGCGTTGATGGATCGTGACGCGCGCCGGCTGGCGGAAGCGCCCATGGTTCCGCCCATCCAGGATGTCTCGATCCGCGGCATGCTCGCGGTGGTACCGGTGTACATCAAGCGGGTCTCCTCGGGGGTGGGCTGAACAGTGCTGCCGACCAGCACCCATCAAGGACACCGCATCAGTATTTGGGCTTGGCGAGAGCCAGTTGTGGTAACACTGAGAATTCGCTCTCGATCAGGTCACGGCCGGTGTCGCGGTGCTCGCCGCTTACCTATCGTTGCCCGGCCCAGCTTCGACGGTGGCTGCCCGAGGCCGAGTTCCCCGGCAACCGTGATCGGGCGGCGCGATTTTCGAGGCCCGGCATTGCCGGCGGCAACGGCCACGGTCGGTGCGCGGCCTCCAGCCGGCGCAAGTCCTTACGCAGGATCCTGCCGGTGACGGATTCCAGGGTGGCATCGACGAAGGCGACGCGGCGGACGCCGGTGCCTTGATCGTGGCGTGATCATGGTGCCTCGAGTTGGATCTGGAGCAGGTCGCGGAGCTGTTCGTAGGTGCGGTTGAGGGGTGTGATGCTGTGGTCTGCGATCGACATCATGACTGCGCCCTCGATCGCCGCGATTGTCGTGGTCGCCAGGCTCTGGGCTGTCCGGGCGGGTACGCCCTGTGCGATGGCTTTCTCGGCCAAGTGGTGTTCCCAGCGCCGGAATGCCCGGCTGGATACTTCTCGGGCGCCGGGTGCTTCGCTTCCGCCGTATGCCGCGGCGGCGATCGGGCATCCGGACTGGTAGTCGCTGGTAACCAGCACCCATTTCCAATACTCGGCGAAGGCCTGCAGCATTTCCTGCGATGACAGCGTCTCGGCCATCTGCTCGATCATCTGCTCGATCCAGGCCCCCGCGGTCCGGACGGACTCCTCGATCAACTCGGTCTTTCCGCCGGGAAAGTGCTTGTAGATCGATTGCCGTGCGGTGCCGCTGCGCTCGAGCAGGTCGGCCACCCCGGTACCTGCCACCCCTCGACGTCGGATCAGCTCGATCGCGCTCTCGATCAAGCGCCGTCGCGCATCCGCGGCCATGAGCCTCTCTTCCCTCAGTACAGGTGATCCAGCCTAGCGGCGAGCCGGTGAGTAGACCATTCGGTGCTCTTGATGGATCCGCTGCGCGGGAATGTCCTGAAGGATGGGCGACACCTGGCTTGCGATAGACCATCCGTTCTATTAGCCTAATTTTAGCGTTACACGTAGTAACAGAAAATGTCCGCGAGGAGAGACCGATGACGATCGAGGGGAACCAGACCGGGGCCCGGTGTTGATGTCGTCGACAAGGCTCGGGCGTACGCGGACAAGCTGGCGCTGCTGTCGGAGGGGTCGGTGCACCCACCACCCGCTACCGATCCGAACCCCCGCCGCGCGCCGGCGTGATCTTGGCGTTCCTGCAAAAACCGGTGCTGTCGCGGAATTGAGCCGCCGCCAGCACCCCGTGGCTGTCGGCCCGCGGTGGCCGATCGTCGTGCCTGGGCGTGCCGGCAGCCACCCCTTTCCGAGCTGGCTCGCATTGCAATGACGAGGAGTCGATTTCCCATGCCCCACTCATCTGTCGCGGAACCGGCCGCACCGGCAGCGCACCCCGCAGTCCCGAGAGCGCGGGAGCGGTGGCCGGCGCTTGTCGTCATCTGCGTTGCGGAATTGCTCGTGGTGCTCGACAACACTGTCGTCAACGTCGCGTTGCCGTCGCTGGGTGTGCAGTTGCACGCCGGCTTCAGCGGTTTGCAGTGGGTTGTCGATGCCTACACGCTCGCCTTCGCGGGCTTGCTGCTGGCGTTCGGCCATCTCGGAGATCGCTACGGCCGCCGCACGGTGATGATGCTCGGACTGGCCGGCGTCGCCGTCATGTCTCTGGGTGGCGCATTGGCGACCGACCTGGGTCAGGTGATTGCCGCCCGCGCCGCTATGGGAGTATTCGCCGCCGCCGTATTTCCCGCGACGCTGGCGCTGATCATCAATATCTTCACCGATATCAGGGAACGGACCGTCGCCATCGCGGCGTGGACGGCGATGGCCGGCTTCGCCATCGCGATCGGGCCCACCGCAGGCGGCTGGCTACTCGAGCGCTTCTCCTGGCACTCGGTCTTCTGGGTCAACGTCCCCGTCGCCGCCATCGTCCTGGTTCTTGCCCGGCTCCTGGTCCCCGAGTCCAAGGCCGCGCACACCGGCAGGCTCGACGTCATCGGTATCGCCCTCTCACTACTGAGCGTCACCAGCTTGGTGTGGACCATCATCGCCGCGCCGCATCAGGGCTGGCTTTCTCCGACCAGCCTGACCGGCTTCGTCTCCGCCGTGGTCTGCTTCGCGATGTTCGTCCGATGGGAATTGCGCACTGCCTCACCCGTGCTGAACATGACCCTGTTCCGGATCCGGCGGTTCTCCCTGCCCGCGCTGGCGATCGCGGTCGGCTACTTCTCCATGTTCGGATTCCTGTTCATGATCACCCAGTACTTCCAGGGAGTGATGGAGCTATCGCCGCTGCAATTCGGGTTGCACTCGCTGCCGTTCGCCGCGTCCATAGCCATCGGCGCCCCATTGGCCACGCTGATCGCCCAGAAGATCGGCACCACCGCGGTCATCGTCCTCGGTCTGGTGGTGATGAGTGCCGGGATGTTCATCGCCGGGCAGGTGAAAGTGGAGACACCGTATGTCGGTCCCGTGCTCGTCTCGATGGTGCTGATGGGCCTAGGGCTGGCGATCGTGCAGGGCCCGGCGACCGAATCGATCATGTCCTCGGTCGCCCTCGACGAAGCGGGAGCCGGCTCGGCGGTCAACGACACCACCCGCGAAGCGGGCGGAACTCTCGGCGTCGCGGTGCTCGGATCGATCGTGGCATCGGTGTACACAACAAAAATCGGACCGCGCATCGATGCCATACCCGACTTCCTGATGACCCCGAACGAGAAGAGCTTCGCCCGCGAAAGCGTAATCGCCGTACTCGAAATGATTAAGCGCCCTACGAACCCTGCCTTCACCCAGCAGAAGGCCGACCTGATCTACGCGATGAAATCCGCGTCCATGGAGGGGTTCCAGCTCGCATCCTACGTCACGGTTTCGGCGTCGCTGATCATCGCAGTTGCCATCGCCGTCTTCCTGCCATGGAAACCCACCGCCGACTCCATGCTCCTGGTCTGGAAAGAGAAGTCCAAGCCATGAAGAGGGGGCCGGATGCTGTCATGGAAAACCTGACTACCGCAGATCAATTCGATGCGGTCCGCACAGGATCCGGCCTCGGCAGCACTGCCGCCGCCTGCCTCGCTGCGGCAGCCCAACGGTGGTTCTGCCGGTCGGCGTCCAGGTGATGGCCGTGGAAGACATGCGCAAGCGCGCGCAGCATACGGGTTCTCCGCACGCCTTCTTTCCGCCCTCATGGAGCGCTCGCTCACTGAGTCCGACCGGCTCCGAGCATCGTGTTCACTGCGGCGGTGACATCCAGAGCGGGGTCGAGGGTGGCGGCGCGTAATCCGGCCGTGGCCATCTCCAGGATGCAGTCGACCCTGGGGTCCACGTCGAACGGCGGGGTGCCTTTCGCGGTGGCGGCAGGCGCGGGATGGGGCGCTTACATCGTGTGCGGAGCCGTGGCCGGCAAGCACACCGCCGGACACGACGGATTGGCGTCGGCCATGGGACTCGGCGCGCTGCTCGCCTGATCGGTGTTGCTTGCGTAGCACACGGCCGAACTGGTCGACCCCAGCTTCCTGCCGGGGCCGCGGCGCCGGCCGTCCATGCGGCGCAGTGGTTCGGTATCGGCTCGGTGATTCTGGCGTGCGCCGGATCGGCGCGGGGCTCCCGGGACGACGGCACGGCGCGGTGTGCCGAAATGGCGGTGTCCAGCGCGGTAGACAAAGCCACCTGATTTTCCGGATGTCGCCCTCGCGCACGTGTCTGCGTCGCCGCTGCCGACAGGCATGATGACTAGGCATAATGCATTCCGGCGATGGCGATTTCGATAGATCGGGAAGTCGGCGGTGACGTAGACAACAGACGAAACTCGGTGGAATTCCCCGCCTTACCGGCGGGTACGTGATCGAATGCTCTGCAACTGACGTCTAGAACCCGTTGTGACGCGTCGCGGGTTCGGGAATCCGGGAGGTTGTGGCGGTGGTCGACGCAAGCGTGCCCACGCTGCGTCCGTCCGAGCTGGAGAGGTTGGCTCAGCTGGACGAACACAATGAACTCTCCGCCGAGCAGGTGCGATCGAGTTCGAAGCGGCTGGGCGTGCCGGAGGAAGACCTGCGGAGGTGGCTGGCGGACCGCCGCGGCGCCTCCGCGCCCGCCGACCGCGACGATGCCCCCGAGCCACCGACCACGCGCATCGACGCGCCCGAGTCTGCCGGAGCGCGGGCCGATGCCGAGCCGGCCGCCAGGCAGACCGGTGTCCCGGAGCCGGCCACCACGCAGACCGGGGGTTCGGAGCCGGCTGCCACGCGGATCGGGGTTCCGGAGCCGGCCACCACACGGATCGGGGTCCCGGAGCCGGCCACCACACGGATCGGGGTTCCCGAGCCGGCCACCACACGGATCAATGTTCCGGAGCCGCCGACCAAATACGTCGGGTACGGTGAGGGCCACCCCCGGCCGTCCCGCATCATCACCCTCTCCGACGCGGTCGGCGATGGACTGCTTCCGCAAATCTCCGATGGTGACGTCACCACCTTCCGGGCCGACGCCTACCGGAGCTTGCCATCGAAAGAGTTCGCGCGCATCGACGCCGTCTATACCGATGGGATCCAGACGACCTGCCGATGGCTTGCCGAACACACCGGACGGCCGTGCAGACACGACCTGAACCAGAACGGCGTCGGAAGCTGGCTCGGGCCTCGCGGGGCCGGTCTGGCCGAATACATGCTCTCGGTGCTGCAACCTCGCCTCGCCTCGCCGGATCGCTTCCCGCAGGGTCACGGCGCCGGGGTGGTGGACGAGTGGAACGACATCCTGAGCCTGTACCGGTTCCTCGGCAGTCTGGTCGCCGACAGCCCCGGCCGCGGGCACACCATCACACGCCTGCGTGGCGCGCAGGCCGCGTTCCTGCTCCACGGTCTGCGGTTGGATCTGCCGCCGGATCTGGCGTACTCGGTCGGGCCGGGGTTGACGACGGTCCCGATCGACGACGACCTCGTCGCCCGTATCCGCGCCCGTACGGCCGATCCGGTCGACGCGGCGGCGCTCGCCACCGCGTTGTTCACCGGCGCAACCGCGATGGAGCTCAACGCGATACCCTCGGTCGCGCTCACCGCTGATGCTTTGATCTTCAACGGCCCGATCGGTTACACCCACGCGCCCGACCTGTACGTGTGGGCGATCCCGCCCGCGGCGCGTCCACTGCTCTACGACGCCCGCGTCCACCAGGAAGCACGTCCCGCATCCAATGGCAAACTGTTCGCCGGAGCCATCGGTGGCGCGGGCTTCCGCCTCCGCAGGCTCGCCGCCGCGTGCGAGGTGACCCTGCCGGACCTGTACCACTGGCACCACAGCTGGATCCGCCAGGCCGGACTTCTCCGGAGGTCCGAACAACCGACGCCGGCCCGCAATACCGATCTGCTCTTCGGGCTGAAACTCGCGCCCCGGCCGCGCCGCCGCCGCGCACGCTGACGCGGGCGGCGACGCCGAATCACCCCGTACCGTCGAGGAGATGCTTCGGCGCCGCCTGCCGCCAGGAGTCGAGCACGATGGCTTCCAGTTCGTCCCGGTCGTCCAGGGCGATCAGACGCGCACGAACCCAGGCGTTGTTCGCTTCATGAGCGGCGATCCAGAACTTGGCCGGTTCGGCGACGACGAGTTCGTCGCGGTCGGCGACCGGGCAGCGGACCGCCATCGAGGTCTCCGCCTCCGGAAGGGTGAGGAACAGTTTGCCCGAGACCCGGAAAATGGGCATCCCCCAAGCGAACTGTTCGGATGTCTCCGGCAGTGACAGTGCGAAGGCCCGGACATCGTCCCCGGTGAAACTCATGCACCGAATCCTTCCAGGCCGCAAGGAAACCTCCGTACGCGGTCGATCCAGAGGGCGCTGTGCCAACGGGACAAGGAAGCGGCTGCCGAGCACAACCCACGCAAGCACAGCTTGTACCCGATGTGGCGACGAGTTTTCCCGATCCCGGGCTGGGTATGCGGCCGGGTGGGACGAAGGTCCGCGGTCGGAGGAGTTGCGGGCATGGAGTGGTTCACCGCATCCGAATACTGGCTCAGCAGGCAACTGCTGACCCGCGGTGTCGCGGCCGTCTATTTCATCGCCTTCGTGGTCGCCGCTCGGCAATTCCGGGCGCTGATCGGGGAGCACGGCATGCTGCCGGTGCCGCGGTGGCTGGAGCGGCGGTCGTTCCGGCGGACGCCGAGCATCTTCCATGTCCACTATTCCGATCGCTTCTTCGCCGTCGTCTCCTGGTTCGGCGCGGCGCTGTCGGCGGCGATGGTCGCCGGCGCGGCCGACCTCGTGCCGCTGTGGGCGGCGATGCTGCTGTGGGCGACGTTGTGGGCGCTCTACCTGTCGATCGTGAACGTCGGACAGGAGTGGTACGCGTTCGGCTGGGAGTCACTGCTGCTGGAATGCGGCTTCCTGGTCATCTTCCTCGGCAATGACAGCACGGCGCCGCCGGTGCTGGTGCTGTGGCTCGCCCGCTGGTTGCTGTTCCGGGTGGAGTTCGGCGCCGGGCTGATCAAAATGCGCGGTGACCGGTGCTGGCGCGACCTGACCTGCCTGTACTACCACCACGAGACGCAGCCGATGCCCGGACCGCTGAGCTGGTTCTTCCACCACCTGCCCAAGCCGCTGCACCGGGCGGAGGTGCTGGGTAACCATTTCGCGCAGTTGGTCGTGCCCTTCGGCTTGTTCGCCCCGCAACCGGTGGCGAGCATCGCCGCGGCCGTCATCGTGATCACCCAGCTGTGGCTGGTGCTCTCGGGCAATTTCGCCTGGTTGAACTGGGTGACGATCGTTCTCGCGTGCGGCGCCGTCAGTGGACCCGTGGCAGCAGCGGTACTACCGGTTCCCGCCCCACCGGCGCTGCCGGGGCCACCGCCGTGGTTCATCGGCCTGGTCATCGCGTTCACCACGCTGGTGGTCTTCCTCAGCTACCGGCCCGCCCGCAATCTGATCTCCAGTCACCAGGCGATGAACCGATCGTTCGACCCGTATCACCTGGTCAACACCTACGGGGCGTTCGGCAGCATCGGCCGCACCCGTTACGAAGTCGTTGTCGAAGGCACCGACGAGCAGGCCCTCACCGACCGGACGCAGTGGCGGGAATACGAGTTCAAGGGCAAGCCCGGCGATCCGCGGCGGCTTCCACGTCAATGGGCGCCCTACCATTTGCGCCTGGACTGGCTCATGTGGTTCGCCGCCGCCTCACCGGGGTATGCGGAGTCGTGGCTGGGTCCTTTCCTGGCACGACTGCTGGTGAACGACCCGGCCACGCTGCGGCTGCTACGACACAATCCGTTCCCCGAGGCCGCGCCGCGTTTCATCCGGGCGCAGCTGTATCTGTACCGCTTCACGACACGGCGCGAATTGGCCGACACCCGGGCGTGGTGGCACCGCACCCTGGTGAGCCGTTACGTTCCGCCTCTCTCCCTGGACGATCTGCGCTACCGCAGCCGCTCCGGCAGGCGATGACATTCCGAGAAGCCCTGACGGACAACGTCTTGCGCTCGCGGGCAGGCCGGTTGGGTGGGATTCGCCACAGTGGCGTGGCGACGATCGGCGGCGAAAGCGGGTATGCGCTGAATGACGCAACCGACCGAAGGAGGATGTCATGTCCGTTTCGGCCTCGCGCTCGCAGTATCGCGCCGCCCGACGCGACGACAGCGGCTATTCCGGCTCCGAGGGGCCCATCGAATGGACCGTTGCGGCATGGGTGTTGGTGGTGACCGTGCTGAGCATTGCGCTGGCACTGCTGTAAGAACACCGCCTTGGCGGGGTGACGGCTCCCCGGCAACGACCGCGGCCGGACGCCGCTACGCCGAAGCCGCCACCGAAGCATTCCACCCACCTGTACGGCAGCCGGGCGGCATCGATCGCTCGGAATTCTCGTCGCGCTGCCCAGCCTGCGAAAGACTGGGCAGCGCCTCGGGGTGGGTGGACGAGGAGAAGGAGTTCGCTCTGTTGGAGGAAGTACTACGGCCGCTCATCGTCGTGTTCGGTACGGTGGCGCTCACCGTGACGGCCGGCCTGCTGTTCGATCGATTATTGCGTTACTCCGCCCGCAGACGTCCGGGCGATCAACTCCCCACACTGTTGCGCCGGGTGCAATTGCCACTGCAGGTCCTGCTGGGCTCGGTGGCGTTGCATGCCACCTACCCGCTGGCGCATCTCGATCTGCGCCAGGACGCGATGATCCGGACCGTCCTGGCCACGGCGGCGATCATGTCGGCGGCCTGGGTGGTCATCCGCGCCGCCGACGCGGTCGCGGAGAACACGTTGCGCTCCTACGCCCGGCGCACCCAGGACATCACGCGAGTGCGGCAACTGCGCACCCAGCTCGGCCTGGTCCGCCGGATCATCACGTCGGTCCTGGTGGTCACGACGGCCGCCATGGTCATCCTGCTGCTGGTTCCGAGTCTGCGCACCCTGGGCACCTCTCTGCTGGCCTCGGCAGGCGTAATCGGCATCATCGCCGGTGTCGCGGCGCAGTCGACCTTGAGCAATCTGATCGCCGGGCTGCAGATCGCCTTCGGCGACTCGGTCAAGATCGGCGACACCGTCGTCGTCGAGGGGGAGTGGGGCATCGTCGAGGAGATCACCCTCGCCTTCCTCACCGTGCGGATCTGGGACGACCGGAGGCTCACCATGCCGGTCTCCTACTTCAACAACAAGCCGTACGAGAACTGGTCGCGCGGCGGGCCGCAGATCACCGGCACGGTCTACCTCTACCTGGATCACAGCGCCCCGGTCCCGCTGCTGCGCGAGCATCTGCAGGAGTATCTGCGCACGCGGGCGGACTGGGACGGTCGCGACTGGAGTCTGCAGGTCACCGACAGCACGCCGACGAACATCGTCGTGCGCGCGACCATGTCGGCGGCCAATGCCGACGACGTGTGGAACCTGCGCTGCGCGGTCCGCGAGGAGATGCTCGACTGGCTCGGCCGCAATCATCCACACGCTCTGCCGAAGATTTCCACGGCGATCACCGACTCCGCGGTCGGCGACCACCACTTGGCGCTGGCGGGCGATCGCGGCGACTGACCTGCCGCACACGTCCGCACGCCCCGCTCAGGCGTCGGTGGCTTGGGCGGCGCCGCGGAGGTGCGAGTACGGCTCGCCGCACCGTCGGACGGCTACTATCGGCGCTGGGGAACGCATTCCAGACTCGAAGTGGGGGCCGACCATGTCCGATGCGCCGGATGACCTGTTCGCGGGCACCGCATGGCACTACGCCCGCTATCGTCCGGATTATCCGCGGCCATTCTTCGACGACCTCGTGCGGCGGCTGCGCCTCGACGGAACCGGACGCCTCCTCGATCTGGGCTGCGGCAGGGGGCAGCTGACGGTCCCGTTGGCGCGGTACGTGGCCGAAGCGGTGGGCGTGGCTCCCGAGCCCGCGATGCTCGCCGAAGCCGCCCGGCGCGCTCAGGCCGAAGGGATCGGGAACGTGGCCTGGAGGCAAGGCAGTTCCGCGGACCTGCCAGGCGGTTTCGGGCGTTTCCGGCTGGTGACGATGGGCCGCTCGTTCCACTGGATGGACCGTGGGAGAGTTCTGGCGGCGCTGTCAGGCGTGGTGGACGACGACGGCGCGGTCGTGATCGCGAACGACAGCTGTCTCGTGCGGAGGCACTAGGGGCCCGGCCATCTCGTCGGTCGCCTGGTGCGGCAGGGCGAGACCCACGGAATCGGCTTGACCCTCCCGCTGCGTGAGGCTGGAGGGTGGGGTGTATGAGTGACTACTACAACGCGTTCGAGATGAGTCCCGTGCCCGCTCCCGGCCCGGATGTGGCTGCACCGGAACTGTTCCATGGCATCTATGGCATGCCCGCGTTCGTGACGATTCCTACGAGCGATCTGGCGGCGTCGGTGGACTTCTGGATTCGTGGGCTCGGCTTCTTCGAGCTGTTCCGCATCCCCGGCAGTGTTGTGCATCTGCGGCGATGGGCGTTCCAGGACGTCCTGCTCGTCCCGGCGACCGTCGTGCCGGAGCAGGCACCGGCGATGAGCGTCAGTTTCGCATGCGTGCTCGGCCAGGTCGATTCCCTCGTCGAGGCTTGCCGTGCGTTGCGCCCGAACTCGGTCGATGGTCCCCGGGATACTCCCTGGAACACGCGCGATGTCGTGGTGATCACCCCCGAGCACGCGCGGATCGTGTTCACCGCGGCGAAGCCGTTCGATCCGGACAGCCAGGAGGCGAGGGACCTCGAGGCCGTCGGGATCACTCCACCGGGCGTCGGTCGCGGCGACAATGAAAAGCATGTCTGACGCCGCTGACGCCGATGGCCTGACTGTCGGTCAGGTCTCGACGCGTCTGGGCGTGACCATCCGCGCGCTGCACCACTGGGATGAAATCGGCCTGGCGAGTCCGTCACTGCGCTCGGCTGCCGGATACCGGCTCTACACCGCCGGTGATCTGGAACGCCTGCACCGCATCGTCGGTTATCGGGAGATCGGTCTCGGCCTGGACCGGATTCGGGTCATCTTGGACGATTCGACCGTAGACGTGCCCGGCGCATTGCGCGCGCAGCGCGGCCGGGTTGCCGAACGGATCGACCGCCTTCAGCAGCTCAGCGCCGGACTGGATCGGATGATCGATGCCCATGAGCGTGGCCTGCTCCTCACCGCCGAGCAGCAGGCCACGATCTTCGGCCCCCGGTGGAACCCGGACTGGCCCGCTCGAGCCCGTCAGCGCTATGGAGACACGACGCAGTGGCTGCAGTACGCCGAACGCTCGGCCGCTCGCGGTCCGGAGGAATGGCAGGCCGTCGCCGACGCCGTCGCCGGTCTCGAACGCGCCCTCGCGGATGCGATGGACGCCGGTGTCACACCTGGGAGTGCGGAAGCGAACCGACTCGTGGAGTGGCACCGCGAGGTTTTCGCTTCGTACTTCCCCCTCACCAGGCAGATGCAGGTCTGTCTCGGCCGCATGTTCGAGGCGGATCCGGGATTCGCTGCCCACTACGACGGCATCCGCGCAGGTCTTGCCACATGGTTTCGCCGGATCATCGACGCCGGCGCGCGCGCCCACGGCATCGACCCCGACACTGCGACCTGGCAGTAGGGCGCGTCCCCGGAGGCAATTCGGACCGCGTTCAGTGTTTCGGAAGGGTATGCAGGGTCACCCGGCTCAATCGACCCGATTCGATCCGCGCCGTCAGGTAGGTGTGCTCCGGCTGCCTGCGCCTATCTGTCGGCGAGCCGGGATTGAGCAAGCGCAATCCGCTGTCCGCGATGCTGTCCCAGGGGATGTGGCTGTGCCCGAACACGAGCACATCGGTGGCCGGGAAATCGCGGGCGCAGCGCTGTTCCCGGCCCTTCGCGGGCCCGGTCTCGTGCACCACGGCCAGCCTGAGCCCTTCGAGTTCGGCATGTGCGACCTCGGGCAGCCGCGCGCGCAGTTCCGGACCGTCGTTGTTGCCGTAGACGCCGATGAGGCGGGCGCTGCGCGCTTCGAGCCGGTCCAGCAGCGCGGCCTCCACCCAGTCGCCCGCGTGTACGACCACGTCGGCCGCGTCGACCTCGCGCCAAAGCGGCTCCGGGAGATCGCGCGCACGTTTGGGCACGTGCGTATCGGAGATGATGAGCAACCGCATGGTGACGGTGTACCACGTCAGGAGACGACCTCGGCTGACGTGCGGCGCATTGTCTCGCGCGGTCGACGGGATGTGTGAAGTATTTCGTGAGTGAGATCAATCACATCGTCTCGGTGGCTCGGTCGAGATTGGACCTCCGGTCGTGGGTATGCCCGGGCGTGACGGTGACGCTGCGCGGCGCACCGGTGCGACAGTTTCCATCGCGTTGTCCGGGAGGGCTTGTGTCTTCGATGCTTTCGTTTCTCATGCTCATGCTGATGCTGCCGGGGATGGCGACTGTCGCGGCGTACGCGACGGTCGCGGTCAGTGTGTGGCTCGAGGATCGTCGTGACGCCGGCGAGTCCGCGGTGCCTGTCGAAGCCCGCCGCCCGTAGGCCGGCGCGGGTTCGGCTTTCAGCGAGCGCCGCGGCCTCCGGCACGATGCCGACGGAACCAGCGGGTGACTCCTCGTCGGCGCGGCGCGGCGATCCAGTCGATACCTTCGGCTGCCGCGAAGGCGGCCGCGTCAGCGGAGGTCGTCGTTTTCGGATGCTCGCGGGCCCACGCGGTGAAGCGCGCGGGGAAGTCGCCATCGCACGCGCGCACCAGCAGCGGGAAGCGATGCGCCGCCTCACGGGCTCGCTTGTGCAGCAGGGCCTCGGCCGCCGCCGCCACGGCATCCACATCGAATCCCGCAGGTATGGCGGCTCCCGCGACCAGTGCGCGCACCAGCGCTGCCTGCCGCTCGGCCAAGGTGGCGTGGTCGGGCGGTCGCGCCGGTCCGGACCCGGCCGTCACGCCAGTACCGCCCTGGCTCCGGTGGTGATCAGCGGCCGGGCGGCAGCAGTCGCGATGGCGTCCAGTTCATCGAACAGCTCGGCCGCGGGCGGATAGTTGCCGTCGCGTTCCAGCATGATCGGCGCGCGGTGCCGCGCGGTGAATTCCGCGACCAGCTCCAGGACTTCCGCGCGAAGCGGATCGGTGTGTGTGTCGTGGTAGCGGCCGCCGGATTCGTGACCGCCTGCGACGTGACAGTAGGCCACGTGTTCGGCGGGCAGGCGCAACAGTTCGGTGAGTGGATCGCGACCTCGGTTACGCGCATTCGCGTAGACGTTGGCGAGATCGAGCAGGAGTAACACGCCGGTGCGCTCGACGAGTTCGGACAGGAATTCCGCTTCGGTGTATTCGTCGTCGGGCCAGTCGAACAGTGCCGCGATGTTCTCCACCGCGAGCGGAACGTCCAGCGCCGCGCGGGTCCGCACGATGTTGCCGACGAGCGCGTCGAGCGCTTCCCGGGTGCGTGGGACCGGCAGGAGGTGGCCCGCTTCCAGACCGCCGGCGCGGACGAAAGCGATGTGCTCACTCACCAGCGGAGCCGCGACGGCCGCCGCGCACGCCGCCAAGTGCTCGACGCGATGGCCTGCGACCGGCTCCGCGCCGCCGAGTGACAGCGCGACGCCGTGTGGCACCACTGCGACGCCTCGCGTGCGCAGAGCGGTCAGTTCCTCGGGGACGATCACCCGTCCGGCTCGGCGCGGATCCGGGGGCAACGACTCGGCGATGACTTCGCAGAAGCTCAGCCCATCCAGAGCCGCTATCACGCCGCAGATCTCCGGGCGCCACCCGATCCCGAGCGCATCCGGCGGCAGCGGCCCGGACCGCTCAGCCGCCGCAACCACCACAGCCTCCACCGCAGCCCCCGCCGCAGCCACCGCCGTCGCTGCCGCCGCTGTCGCCCCCACCGTCACCGCCGCCGCTCGACGCGCTCGGCGGAACGACCGCCTGGGCGAGGCCGGGATCCAGTGCGCTCAGTGCGCCGATCCCGAACACGGCGGCCGCTATCGCCGCACTCTCGGCGCCGTAGGTCGCGAAAGAAGGTGAATTGCTGGGGCGCAGATGCCGATTGCGCTCGTTGGCGGCGTTGCGCGCACGGATACCCAGCGCGGTGAGCCGGGGCTTGCGCACCACCAGCCAGTAGCCGAACGCCTGCGCGATCACCAGTACCACCAGCGCGCCGACCGGGTTTCCGTGCGAGGCGCCCGCGATGATCCGCACCACGCCGAGCGCGCCGGTGACCAGCAGTGGCATGCCCGCGTCACGCAAGCCGTGGCGAACGACGGGGCCGGGGAAGTACCCGAGGTCGACCATTCTGGTGCGCAGCGCCTCCACGGCGGCGGGTGATCCGCCGACGATCGCGCCGACGGTCTTGCGTCCGCCCGTCGACAGCTGGTCGTACACCGACAAAGTGAACGGATCCAGCCGCGCGCGTTCCTGCGCCGTGAGGGCGCGAACCGGTGCGGCCGCCGAATCGATCGCGTCGATACCGCGCAGCCGCGCCATCGCCGCCAGTGCGGCGTTCTGGTCGCCGAACAGCATCCCCACTTCGGGTGACGTCAGCTCCGCCCCCGGCGCCGCGCCCGCTTCCGGGTCGGCGCGCGTGACCCGTGCTCGCAGCCAGATCCCGGCGGCCACCGCTACGAGCACCAGCGGCAGGTATATCGCCAGGAATTCGGGCCCGGAGATGCCCCAGGTATCACCGGCCGCGACAAGCCCGTCCGAGCCCACCCCGATCACATTCATCTTCCACCTCGGAATCGGTCCAACCTGTCCTCAGTATCGGGCCGGGGCGCTCCGCACGCCATGACGAATCGCCGCGGGGCGCAGATGTCGCCGAGAGTTCCGACGCCGCTCACCGGAACGAACCGGTCGTCACCGCCCGGCCGGTCTCACTCCATCCGGTCCAGGCCGAGCTGCTCGGACACCATCAGGGCGACTTCGGTCTCCAACCGGTTCACCGTCAACGGGTGGCCGAGTACTTCTTCGGCCCTGCGTATCCGGTAGTGGACGGTGTTCTTGTGGACGTGCATGCGCGCCGCGGCGTCGGTGAGGCTGCCGCGGGCTTCCAGGTAGGTCTGCACCGTCTCCCGAAGACGCGCGGTGGTCTCGTCGTCGCGCATGAGGTCGCCGAGTACCCGGCGCACCCACGCTTTCGTATCGGGCAGATGGTCGACGAGCAGGCTCGCCAACGCCACACGGGAGTACAAGGTCAGCGGGCGGGTGGGTTCGGCGGTCAACGCCAGGTTGCGAGCGCGCTGAGCATCGCGAAAGGTCTGCCGGAAGCCGGCCAGTCCGGCTCCGGGATCGCCGATCGCCATGCGGAGTTCCGGTCGGCGGGCGAGGTCTCGTTCCAGACGGTCGGCATCGAGTGATGGTCTGCCGATGGAGGAGATCCAGGCCCAGCAATTCTGCTCGTCCACCAGAACCGTCAGCGGGTGCTTCCCGGTCGCGGCGTGCAGCATCGAGACTCCCGCGCGCACCGAATCGATCGATGACGCGACGGATTCGCGCACCCAGACGATCGCGGCTACGTGCCATCCCCGCAACGAGGCGGCCAGCATCTGCTCCGCCGAGGCCAGGTCGAGGTTCTCGGTGTCGAGCACGGCGCGGATCTGTGCCGCGCGGGTGTTGTCCGTGCGTGCGTCCCAGCGCCGGCGCTCGCTTTCGTAGATGTCGATGACACCCTCGATCACCTGGTCGATGTAGCTGTTGACCAGCAGGCCGATCCGGCTGGTGGTCTCCAGGGCGAGGTCGGCGGAGACCTGGGAGTGCCGGAGTACGGCGATGGTCCGCTGCAGGAACATGTGCTCACCGAGGCGGTACGCGCGCAAGAGTGCTTCCAGCGACATCCCGTGCTGGGCGAAGCGCCGAGCGTATTCGGCGGCGGCGGGCGGGACGGTGATGTCGTCGCGGGAGATGCTCAGCGTGAGCATGTCGAGGATCACGCTGAGGTTGGACGCGGTGCTGGCGACCATCAGCCGCCGCACTTCGTCGTCGTGGCGGAACTCCGGGATGACCTCGGCGAACATCGCGGTCATCTCGGGGATCAAGCGGTCGAGTTCGGCTTTGACGCGTCCGGCGACATCGCGGATGGTTCGGTCCACCTCAACGCTCATGTCCGGACCGTACCGGAATCGGTGCGACGGCTCGGAGGCATTCCGCATCGTTTTGTGCCGGTGGTACAAGGCCGCCCGGAAACTCTGGGATACCGGCCCGTAGCTGGGGCTCGGCCCCGACCCTACCTTGGAATGTAATTCCCGTCACTCCGAAGCAGTCGAGGGTATGAATGCAGCACGTTGTAGAAATTCCGGAGGTCCGAGCGACCTGGAATCCGTCCGGCCCATGCATCGCGGACGACCGCGAGCAGCTCGATAATCAGGAATTCGAGAAAAGGGTACGCGCGTCCGCCGCCGTGCTGTCCGCGAATGGCGTTCGTGAGGGCGACGTCGTCGCTCTCGTATTGCCGAATCGACTCGAATTCGTCGTCATTCTCTTCGCGGCGTGGCGGCTCGGTGCCGCGGTCACCCCCGTGAAGCCGGACTCGACATTCGAGGAGGTGCGTTATCAGATCGACGACTGCCGGGCGAAGGTGGTCGTGACCGAAGGCGGGCGCGGAGCGGGAACGCTGGATGTGCGCGAGGTGGCCGGGCTGGGCCCCGAGATCCCGGGGCCCGAATCGGTGCCCGTCGATCCCGGCGCCGCGGCGCTGATCATCTACACCAGTGGCACTACCGGGCAGCCGAAGGGTGTGGTGCTCGACCACGCCAACATCGCCGCGATGTGCGAGATGCTCGTCGAGGCGCTGGCGTTGGACGACACCGACCACAGCCTGCTGGTCCTGCCGCTGTTCCACGTCAACGGAATCGTGGTCGGTGTCGTGTCGCCGTTGCTCGCCGGCGGCCGGGCCACGATCGCGGGACGATTCTCGGCTTCGGCGTTCTTCGGCATCGTGGAACGCGTTCGGCCGACGTACTTCTCGGCCGTCCCCGCGATCTACGCCATGCTGGTCGCGCAGCCCGAGGACACGGTCCCCGACAACTCGTCGCTACGGCGCGTGATCTGCGGGGCCGCGCCCATGCCCGCGGAATTGATCGCGCGGTTCGAAAAGCGTTTCGGTGTGCCGATCGTCGAAGGCTACGGACTGTCGGAAGGCACCTGCGCGTCGACGCTCAATCCGCCGGAGGGGCTGCGCAAGCCGGGCACGGTCGGACGCCCACTGCCGGGACAAACCGTGGCGATCATGGATGCGGGCGGACGGGTCGTGCCCGCCGGGACGCGAGGAGAGGTGGTCATCCGGGGCGCCAACGTGATGCGCGGCTACCTGGGGCGGCCCGAGGCGACCGCGCGGACGGTGGTGGACGGCTGGCTGCACACCGGTGATGTCGGCTACTTCGACCCGGACGGATACCTCGTCCTGGTCGATCGGATCAAGGACATGATCCTCCGCGGTGGGGAGAACATCTACCCCAAGGAGATCGAGAACGTCCTGCATGCCCATCCCGCCGTCCTGGAGGCCGCGGTGGTCGGCGCTCCCGATCCGATCCTCGGCGAGGTTCCCGTCGCCCAGGTGGTGACGATGCCCGGCGCGCGCGTCGATGCCGCGGAGCTCGTCGAGTACTGCCGTAGGTCCCTGGCCCGCGCGAAGGTTCCGGTGTCGATCGGACTCACCGACGCGCTGCCACGGAACGCGGTCGGCAAGATCGACAAACGAATGCTGCGCGCGCTGGTCGCCGACGCGGTCACCACGGCATAGAAACAATCCGCTCGGCGGTGAGCGGCTCCCCGATCCGAACCGAATCCGGCCGGGTCCTCGTATGCGCTCGATTCATCGGATAAGAAAGGTCCGAACAATGGGATTCAAGACAGCGGATTTTCCGCCCGTCGACGTGACGACATTCCTCGACCAGCCGTTGCGGGAGCGGATGAAAACGCTCGCGCTGCACTGGGCGGAATACGGCTTCGGCTCGCCGCGGATGATCCACACGATTTATCTGCTCAAGGTTCTGCTGGTCTCGGCGCTGGGTGGGGTCGCCCTGGCTACCTGGAGTTCCGGCGTCGGCCCGTTCTGGGACGTCGCGGCGTGGTGGGACGAACCGATCGTCTATCAGAAGCTGGTGTTGTGGACGGTCTTGATCGAGGCGCTCGGCATCGCCGGGTCGTGGGGGCCGCTCGCGGGCAAGTTCAAGCCGATGACCGGCGGAATCCTGTTCTACGCTCGCCCCGGCACGATCCGCCTGCGTCCCTGGCGGCGGGTGCCGTTCACGGGCGGCGACACGCGCACGGTCTTCGACGTGCTCTTGTATCTGGCGTTCCTGGCGACCTTGCTGGTGGCGATCGTGCTGCCCGGTGTGCCGAGCGCCTCGCTCAGCGCGGTGCTGCCGGACAACACCTCCGGGTTGGTGAACCCCGCGCTGCTCATCGCCCCGATCGCGCTGTACGTCCTGTGCGGTCTGCGGGACAAGACGATCTTCCTCGCCGCGCGCGGCGAGCAGTACCTGCCCGCACTGGTGTTCTTCGCGGCATTGCCGTTCGTCGACATGATCGTCGCCGCCAAGCTGCTGATCTGCGCGGTGTGGATCGGAGCGGGTGTGTCGAAGTTCGGGCGACACTTCACCAATGTGGTTCCGCCGATGGTCTCCAACAGCCCGGGCGTGCCCGCCAAGTGGATCAAGCGGCTGCACTACCGTGACTTCCCCCGCGACATCCGCCCGTCGAAGGTGGCCTCGTTCCTGGCCCATGTGGGCGGCACCGCCGTCGAGATCGTCACGCCGCTGGTGCTGCTGTTCTCCACCAACCACTGGCTGACCCTGGCGGGTGTGGTGCTGATGGTCGTCTTCCACGCGTTCATCACCTCGACGTTCCCGTTGGCGGTGCCGTTGGAGTGGAACGTCTTGTTCGCCTACCTGACCGTCTTCCTGTTCCTGGGGTTCCCGAACGAAGCCGGCTACGGCCTCGGTGACATCTCCTCGCCCTGGCTGGCCGTGGTGATCGTCGCGGCGCTGGTGTTCTTCCCGATTCTCGGGAATCTGCGCCCGGATCTGGTGTCGTTCCTGCCGTCGATGCGCCAGTACGCCGGGAACTGGGCTTCCGCGCTGTGGGCTTTCGCGCCCGGTGCCGAGGAGAAGCTCAACACCATCGAGCATCGGCCCACGATGAACCAGATCGACCAGTTGAAGGCCATGGGGTATCCGCCCGCGGTCGCGGAGATCACGATGCAGCAGACGATCGCGTGGCGCTCGATGCACAGTCAGGGACGCGGACTGTTCTCGCTGCTGTACAAGCATCTTCCCGACATCGACCGATGGACCGTGCGGGAAGCGGAATTCGGCTGCAACTCGCTGATCGGCTTCAACTTCGGCGACGGCCACCTGCACAACCTGGATCTGGTCGATGCCGTGCAGGCCCGCGTCGGGTTCGCGCCGGGGGAGTGGATCGTGGTGTGGGTGGAGTCGCAGCCCATCCACCGCGGCGTCCAGCACTATCAGGTGATCGACGCGGCGCTCGGCGTCGTCGAACGCGGCACCTGGCGCGTGCGCGACGCGGTCGAGGCGCAACCCTGGCTGCCCGACGGCCCCATCCCGCATGAGGTGACGTGGCGGCGAGCGGGCTATGCGGTGCCGACGCTGCAAGACGAATCGGCGCGGGTTCTGGCCCCGCAGACCGTCGGCTGAGGCTTACGGTAGGGACAGGAGAGCGATATGAGTACCGCAGTGGTGGTCGGCAGCGGCCCCAATGGCTTGGCCGCGGCCATCACCTTGGCCCGCGCCGGATCCGACGTCACCGTGCTGGAGGCGGCCGACGAGATCGGCGGCGGCACCCGCACCGGCGAGGCGATCGTGCCCGGCCTGCTGCACGACCACTGCTCGGCCGTTCACCCGATGGCGGTCGGCTCTCCGTTCCTGCGCGACCTCGACCCGGCGCGCTACGGATTGTCCTGGGCGTGGCCCGAGATCGACTGCGCCCATCCGCTCGACGACGGCACCGCGGGCGTGCTGCTGCGCTCGGTCGGCGAGACCGCCGCCGGTCTCGGTAGCGACGGCCGAGCATGGCGGCTGCTGTTCGAGCGTCCGGTGGCGGGGTACGACCGGATGAGCGACGACATCATGCGGCCGCTGCTGCGCCTGCCACGCCATCCGATCCGGTTGGCCCGCTTCGGGATTCCTGCCCTCGCCCCGGCCGCCACGCTGGCCGGGCTGTTCCGGACCCCGCAGGCCAAGGGGCTGTTCGGCGGCGTCGCGGCGCATGCGTTCCATCCGTTGCACCGACCGCTCAGCGCGAGTATCGGCCTGGGCATTCTCACCGCGGGGCATGCCTACGGTTGGGCGGTGGCCGCCGGGGGATCGCGGCGGATCACCGAAGCCATGGCGGCGGCCCTCGGTGACCTGGGCGGGAAGATCGAAACAGGCGCGCGCGTGCGATCGTTGTCCGATCTGCCGACGGCGGATCTGACGATGTGGGATCTGGCGCCCACCGCGGTCGCGGAGATCATGGGCGAGCGCTTGCCGCCTCGAATCCGTAAGTCCTACAGACGTTTTCGTTACGGGCCGGGCGCCTGCAAAGTCGACTTCGCCGTGCACGGCGGCGTGCCGTGGACGGCGGAGGCGGCTCGCCGGGCGGGGACGGTGCACCTCGGCGGTACGTTCGCCGAGATCGCCGCGACCGAACGCGACATCCACCGCGGCCACATGCCCGAACGCCCCTTCGTCCTGGTCGGGCAGCAGTACCTCGCCGACCCGCAACGGTCGGTCGGCGACATCCATCCGATCTGGGCATACGCCCACGTCCCGCACGGCTATCGGGGCGATGCGACGGCGGCGATCATCGCCCAGATCGAACGCTTCGCCCCGGGATTCCGCGAGCGCGTCGTCGGCACGAGCGCGCGCAGCGCGGCGGGGTTCGCCGAATACAACCCCAACTACGTCGGGGGCAACATCATGACGGGCGCGAAAGACATCCCGCAGTTGTTGTTCGGTCCTCGCCTGACCCTGCAGCCCTACGACATCGGTGTGCCCGGCCACTACCTCTGCTCCGCGGCGACGCCGCCCGGTCCTGGGGCGCATGGCATGTGCGGCGCCAACGCCGCGCGGCGGGCCCTGCGGCGATCGGGTATCGGACAGTCGTCTTAGCTGCCCCACGTCGTGATCGCGGTTCTGACCCCAGCCCTCGCGGAGGTGACCGGCCATGTGCCCGCCGCGAGGGCAGTGCTGGGGCCGGTCACCCGGCTCGGGATCTACATGCGCGTCGCGAAGCCGGTGAACACGCGGCAGACGGCCGCGGCGCGATCCGGTATATCCGGCCGCTGCCCGCAATTTGCAGACGCAGTGGGAGGCGGGATCGACTTGCGAGTCGGCCTGCGGTTCACCGCCCTGGCCGCGCTGGGCGCCGCCAACCCGCTCCGGCCATACCTCGCCGGACGGGTTTCCCGCGGATTCGCCAGGGCAATCGGTCACCATGGACGCTGAAAAGACGAGCCGGTCGGCAGACGCGACGCCGAACAGCCCATCGGGTTCCGGTCGAGTGACTCAGGACGACTTGCGCCGACTGCTGGCGACCGACGAACCGGACGCGCGCTTGGTGCTGGAAGAGGGGCACATCAAGATCGAGCCGGGCTCGGGATCGGAGCCGCGCGGGATGCTGATCCTGTCACGAGCCGACCTGGCCGACCGGCTCGGAACAGATCCGGACGCCGCCGCACTGGCCGAAGCCGCCGCCGAGCTGGACGCCGAAGTCCGCCTCCGTGGCGCCTGAACCCCGCCGGTGACCAGCGCTTACGTGGGGGCGGCGGAGCGCACACACGGATATATCCGTTGCCGGGCCAGGCACCGGGCGATCACCATATCGGTATGGACATCGAATCGTGCTCCGCGCTAGCGCCAGGTGTCGCGCCACCGCAACGAATCGAGGCGGACGAACTGCTGGTGCGGCGGTGGCTGCCGGAGGATCTGCGGCCGCGGCTGGAGGCGATCAACGCGTCCTACGACCTGATCCACCCCTGGATGGATTGGCTCGCCGAACCGGCGACCCTCGACAGCCAGCGCGCGTTCGGCCGGGAGACGGACGAGAGCTGGCCGAGCGCCGCGGGAAGCTTCAACTACGGCATCTTCGATGCCGCAGGCAATGTGCTCGGCGCGATCGGCCTGCACGACCACCTCGGTTCGGGCGCTGTCGAGATCGGCTACTGGTGTCACGCCGCGCACACCGGCCGCGGTGTGATCACCCGGAGCGCAGCGGCTTTGACGCGTATCGCCTTGGACCTGCCCGGCGTCGACCGTGTCGAGATCCGCTGTGATGAGGCCAATGTCCGCAGCGCCGCCGTCGCCCGGCGGCTCGGCTACCGGCTGGATCGGATCGAGCCCCGAGAGAAGCGTGCACCGGCCGAGTCCGGCCGCGGAATGTACTGGGTCAAGCAGCGATGACCCCTACGCTCAGTTGACTGCCCCGACCGGATCGGCCGGGGTGGCCGCGGGTTCGTAGACGCCCGCAGGGCAGTCCGGCGCGTAGAGTTCCGCGATTTCGGTGGCGTACTTCTCGGCGATCACCCGGCGCTTGAGTTTCATGGTGAGGGTGATCTCGTCGCCACCCGCCTCCCAGAATGTCGGCAGGAGGCGGAAGCGCTTGACCTGTTCCACCCGCGAGAGCTTTGCGTTGCCCGCGGCGATGCCCGTCGCGATCTGCTCGATGACACCGGGATCGGCGGACAAGGCCGCAGCCGACGGGTCGGGCAGGTTGTGGCCCGCGGCGTACGGTCCGGCGGATTCGGCGTCGAGGACGACCAGGGCGGTGTTGTAGGGGCGTCCGTCGCCGAGCACGGCGATGGCCCCGATCAGGGGTGTCGCCGCCTTGATCGCGTTCTCGATGTTGGTGGGAGACATGTTCTTGCCCGCGGAGTTGATGATCAGCTCCTTCTTGCGGTCCACGACTCTCAGATAGCCGTCGTCGTCGATGGTGATCACATCGCCCGTGCTCAGCCAGCCCTCCGAGTCGACTGCCTCGGCGGTTTTGCCCGGCTCACCGCGATAGCCTTTCATCACCAGCGGGCCCCGGACGTGGAATTCGCCGTCGTCGGCGAGCCGGGCCCGCATACCGGGCAGCAGTTTGCCCACGGTGCCGAGCTTCGCGTCGTCCGGGTGGCTGACGCTGCAGATGCACGTGAGCTCGGACATACCCCAGATCTCGGCGATCGGGATGCCGAGACCGGCGAAGAAGCCGAGCGTTTCGGCCGGGATGGGCGCGGCGCCGGACATCGCCCAGCGGACGCGGTCGAGCCCGAGTTTCGCGCGCAGCCCGGACAGCACGAGTCGGTCGGCGCGCGCCCACTCGGCCGCGACCGATTCGGGAACCGGCTCCCCGTTCAATTGATGCGCGCTGCGCTGGGCGGCCACCGCCAGTGCCCACCGCAATGCTGCCCGCCGGTCGTCGGCGGGTTCGTTCGCGACCGCGAATTCGATTGCCGCCCTCAGCTTTTCCCAGACGCGGGGCACGGCGCCCCAGATGGTGGGATGCAGGTCGGCCAAGGCGGCGCCGATCCGGGTGGGATCGGCGACGCAGGTCACCTGAGTGCCGAAGACCTCCTGGAAGTACAGCGCGGTGAGCCGGTCGGCGATGTGCGCGGTGGGCATGTAGGAGGTGATGGTGTCCCCGAAACGGATGCCGAGCACCTGGTCCACGGCGTAGCACTCGAACATCAGGTTCGCGTGCGTCGTCTCCACCCCTTTGGGGTTGCCCGTGGTCCCCGACGTGTAGATCAGCGTGGCGACGTCCTCGGGCGTGACGGCGCGCCAAGCGGCGTCGAAGTCGAAGCTCTCCTCGCCGGCGGCGATGACGTCGGCGACCGACAAGGTGCCCTCGGGCGCGTCGTCGACGCAGACGATGTGGTCGAGTTCGACTCCGCTCGCGCGGATCTGCTCGACGAATCGAGGCTCACACAGCACCACACGCGCACCGGCATTGCCGAGCACGTAGGCGATCTGCTCGGGAGCGGCGGTGTTGTACACCGAGAAGCTGGTCGCGCCGAGGTGCTGAGCGCCGATTTCGAGCGGATAGAACTCGATGCGGTTGGACATCATCGAGGCAACCGTGTCGCCGCGGCGCACGCCCAGCCCCGCCAGTCCGGCGGCGATCCGCCGGACCTGCGCCGCGTATGCGCGCCAGGTGAGGGTGGCGGCATTGCCGGGCGTACGGAGTGCGACCGCGTCGGGATCGACGGTCGCGTTGTACTGGAAGGCGGCGGGGAGGGTGTCGAAGCGTCGAGTGCTCACGGGATGGGTTCCTTCGGATCGGGTGACGGCTGGTGTGGACGGACCATGCGGCGTCCGCCTGCGGAACGACACGGCTCGGGCGTCACGAAGGGGTCGTGCGGGCTTCGACCCTGCGCAGCAAGTCGTGCACGCGGGCGTCGCGCGCGAGTGCGCTGTCGAGCACCACGTTGACCGCCCCGCGCAGCAGCGCGTACGGCTCCCAGCCGGCCGGTGCGATGGTGCGCGCCGCGCGCCGCTCGATGCCCTCGGCGATGGTGCGGGCCGCCTGCTCGGGTGAGATCCGCACGTTCAACGGCCATGGCAACAGCTCGTCCAGCTCCCGGCCCAGCTCGTCGTGGTCCAGGGTGTCGTGCGTCATGCGGGTGTCGACGATGCCGAAATAGGCGATCCCCGCCGACGCGCCGAAGGGCGCCAGCTCCACCCGCAGCGCCCGGCCCAGTTGTTCGACCGCGGCCTTGCTGATCATGTACGGAGCGCCCGCCATGCCGGGTGCGAACGCCGCGCACGACGACACCACGACCACGTGACCGTGGGCGGCGACGACATGGTCGAGCGCGGGCCGCACCGTGTTGAACACACCGGTGAGGTTGATGTCCATGACGCGGTCGAAGTCCGGTCCGTCGAGCGTGCGCACCGTCGCGGGCCGGGGGACCACGCCCGCGTTCGCCACCACCACGTCCAAGTGGCCGAAATGATCGACGGCCCGGTCCACCGCCGCCCGCATCGCCGAGCGGTCGGCGACGTCGGCGGCAACGGCCAGGACCCGGCCGCCCAGCGCCGTGGCCGCCGCGTCGACCGCGTCCTGGTCGATGTCGACGAGGACCACCGAGGCCTGTTTCCGGTGCAGTACCGCGGCCAGTTCGCGCCCGATCCCGCGGCCTGCGCCCGTGATGAGCGCGACCCGCCCCTCGACCGAATAGCCGCGACGCGCTCGGCCGAAGGGGAGAATGTCGTTGATCATCGGCTCACCTCGTAGGCTCCGGTGTCGAATCGCTTTGTGCGGTGCCGGTATTCGAAGCTCCAGTTCGGATAGAGACCGGCGTTGAGCCCGTCCGGCGTCTGGTAGTAGCTCTGACATCCGCCGGTGAGCCATACCGTCGACGAACTGCGCCGGGCCATCTCCGCGACGAAGGTCTCCTGGGCTTCCGGCCGCACCTCGACGCGGCGGGCTCCGGCGGAGCGCGCGGTGCGCAAGGCCTCGACGATGTAGGCGATCTGGGATTCGATCATGTAGATCGCGGACTGGTTCCCGGCTGCGCCGAAGGGCCCGAGCGTGCAGAAGAAGTTCGGGAACCCGGCCACCGCGACCCCGAGATAACTTTGCGGTCGCCGGCGGTAGAGTTGCGCCAGCGTCTGCCCGTTCCGTCCGGCGTAGCGTTCGTAGGCGGTCGGGATGGAGGCGAAGCCGGTGCCGAAGATGATGGTGTCCACCGGGTGCTCGCTGCCGTCGCGCAGCAGGATGGAGTGCGGGCGGATCTCCGCGATGGGCTGGGTGAGGACCTCGACGTTCGGCTGATCGAGCGCCGGAAGGTAGGTGTCGGAGAAGATGGCGCGTTTGCAGCCGATGACGTAGTCGGGCGTGAGCTTCTTGCGCAGGTCCCGATCGCGCACCTGACGCCGCAGCTGCAAGCGGCCCAACGCCTCGTACGGGTGCCGGAAGCGCTGGTCGACCAGGGAGATGAGCCCGAACGTCTCGATCGCGGCGTAGAACCCGCCACGGATCGCGCGTTGCGCCAGCGGAACACGCCGCAGCAGCCGCCGCTCCAGCTCGAGTGTGCGGCGATCCATGCGCGGGACGATCCACGGCGCCGAACGCTGGAACAGCGACAGCTTCGCCACCTTCGGCTGGATCTCCGGGACGAACTGCACCGCCGAGGCGCCGGTGCCGATCACCGCGACCCGCTCACCGGTCAGATCGTGGTCGTGATCCCAGTGCAGGGAGTGGAAGGACGTGCCCGCGAACGAGTCCATGCCCGGCAGCTGCGGGTACTTCGCCTCGGCGAACAGGCCGGCGGCCGAGAGCAGGAAATTCGCGGTGAGCGCGCCGCGCGAGGTCTCGATCCGCCACAGCGAAGCCTGCTCGTCCCATCGGGCATCGAGCAGCTCGGCGCCGAACCGGATGTGCCGGACGACATCGTGTTCCGTGGCCACCGACCGGATGTAGTCGAGGATTTCGCGCTGCCGCCCGTAGGTGCGCGACCAGTCGGGATTGGGTGCGAACGAGTAACTGTAGAGGTGGGACGGCACATCGCAGGCGCAACCGGGATAGGTGTTGGCCCGCCACGTGCCGCCGAGGTCGTCGGCTCGCTCGAGGATGAGCAGGTCGTCGAATCCGGCTTCGCGCAGTTTGATCGCCAGGCCGATACCGCCCAGTCCCGCGCCCACGATGGCTATCGGCGTGTGCTCGATTCGATCGTCCATCACTACCGCTTCCTTCCGTGCAGAATCGAGACGAGCTGGTCGACGATCGCGTCCACGCGGTGATCGCGCCGGAACGACGTCAGGGGCAACGGAGACGGAAAGCGTTGCCGCGTGACCGCTTTGGCGTAGGCGAACTCTTTGAGCCCGTCCGGCCCGTGGACACGGCCGAAGCCGGAAGCGCCCACACCACCGAGCGGCAGAGCGGGGATGGTGGCGTGCGCGACGAACGCGTTGATCGAGATGCCGCCCGCGCGGATGCGCTCGGCGATGTCGCGACCGTTACGGCGGGCGAAGACAGTCCCGCCCAACCCGTACGCGCAGCGATTCACCAGCTCCACGGCCTCGTCCATGTCCCGGACCTTGGCGACCGTCAGGGTGGGCCCGAAGGTCTCCTCGGTCACCGCGGCCGCGTCCTCGGGCACGTCGACGAGGATGGTCGGCTGGACGAACTGGCGATCGATCGCCTGCGGGCCGCCGAGCACCGCACGGGCGCCGCGCGCGAGGGCATCTTCGATGTGGCGGCGAATGATCGACAGCTGCTTCGGCATGGTGATCGGGCCGATCTTCGAATCCGCGGCTCCGGCCTCGATCCGGCTCCCTGCCGCCACGAGTTTCGCGAGGAACTCGTCGTAGACGTCGGCATGGACGTAGACGCGTTCCACGGCCAAACAGGTCTGTCCGGCGTTGGAGAACCCGCCCCACACCGCCGCGTCGGCAGCGGCGTCGAGGTCGGCGTCGGCGTCGACGATCAGCGCGTCCTTGCCGCCGCACTCCATCAGCACCGGCGTGAGGTTCTCCGCGCACGCGGCCAGGACCAGCTTGCCGGTGGCGGTGGACCCGGTGAACCCGATCTTGCCGACGCCGCTGCGGCACAGCGCGTTCCCCGTATCACCGAGACCGGTGATCACCTGCAGCACCGGCTCGTCGGGCGCGCAGCCGCGGGTGAACGCTTCGGCCAGCCACAACCCGACCCCGGGGGTGTACTCGCTGGGTTTGAACACCACCGCGTTCCCTGCGGCGAGCGCGAAGGAGATGGAGCCCAGCGGAGTGAACACCGGGTAGTTCCAGGGGCCGATGACACCGACCACACCGAGTGGCAGGTATTCGACCGTGGCCGCGTGGTTCACCGTCAGCAGGCTCGACGGAACGGTGCGACGGCCGAGCACTTTCTCGGCATTGCGGGCCGCCCACCGTAGGTGTTCGAGTGCCATGGCGATCTCGAGTTCGGCGTCGGAGACCGGTTTGCCCATCTCGCGGTGGATGATCCGGGCCAGTTCGTCCCGGCCTGCGGCGATCTCGGCGCGCCAGGCGTCCAGACGGCGAGCCCGACCGGTGAAGCCGAGATCGCGCCACCAGGTCGCGGCCTGGTGAGCGGCGGCGACGGCGGTGTCGACGGCGTGACGATCGTGGACCGGGTAGGTGCCGACCACCTCGCCGGTGGCCGGATCGTGCACGTCGAACGTCGATACCGCGGGCTGAGTGGGGCGGTTGGTGGAGACGCTCATCGGGTCGTCTCGCTCGTGCGGCGACGGATAGACAACGCTGTCCCTTTCGTGTGACGGTCTCAGAGGTCGACCACGAGGTGCTCGCCCGCGGCGCGGGAGACGCAGACCAGCATCTGGTTCTCGCGTTCGGCCGCGGTGAGCACGCGGTCTCGGTGGTCGACGGCGCCGGAGACGACCGCGACCTTGCAGGTGCCGCAGAAACCCTGCCGGCAGGAATAGGGCGCGTCCGGCACAGCGCGGTGGATCGCGGTCAGCGCCGTTTCGTCGGCCGCGACCCGGACGGTGGCGCCGGTACGGGCCAGCGTGAGGTCGAACTCCGCGCCGTCGGCGACCGGAAGCGCGGAGAACCGCTCGGTGTGCAACGAGCCGGTCGGGTTGAGCTCGAACAGGCACCGCTGTGCGGCCTCCAGCATCGGCGGCGGCCCGCAGACGTACACGGCCGCACCGGGTTCGGCGCGCGACAACAGTGCGGCGACATCCGGCGGCCCGAATTCGTCGTCCGGCCTGATATCGGCGTCCGGCAGGTCGGCGAGGAACGGCATGGTCGCGCGCGACCGGCCGACGTACACCAAACGACCACGGGCACCGGCGGCCTCGACCATCGGGAGGATCGGGGTGATGCCGATGCCACCGGCCAGGAACAAGTACGACGGCGCGTCGACGAAGGGGAAAGCGTTGCGCGGCCCGCGAATGCGCAGCCGGTCACCGGCACGCAGCGATCGGTGGATTTCGCGCGACCCGCCATCGCCGTCCTCGATGAGCCGCACCGCGATGCGATACCGGAACCGGTCGCTCGGGTCACCGCACAGCGAGTACTGGCGCTGCCGGCCCGACGGCAAGAAGACGTCCACGTGCGCGCCCGGGCGCCACGCGGGCAGTGGCCCGCCCCCGGCCGCGCGCAGCGTCAGGCTCACCACGTCGGCGGCTTCCCGCTCGATCGCGGCGATCGTGACATCCAGGTCGAAGCCCGTGCGCCGCACCCTGTTCGGACGGGACAGGAGCGCAGCGGTGCGTCCGGTGACGAACACCTTCCGGTAGATGTCCATGACATCGCCGATCAGCCGCAACCCCGCGGGCGTCGAGCGGTCGGCGAGGGTGGGCGATCCGTTCATCGGTGCGCCGCCCGTGCCGCGGGGGAGTGCGCGAGATAGCGCAGCGCCTTGTCCATCGGCCCCAGCTGGGACGGATGGAAGCCCGGCCGCAGGTAGCGGGGCATCTCGGTGAAGAAGACCGTCCATTTCGGGATGACGCCGCGCCGGGTCGCGCTCCAGAACTGCAGACCCCAGAACCGGCCCTTTTCCGGCGACGGATCCTTCCGGTAGAGATACGCGGTCGAGACGATGAACAGCGGCAGCAACGTCGCGCCGGCCAGGATCGCTGTGCGGGCTTTCCGCGCGTAGCTGCCGTCGAGATGCATGAAGGCGTCGTAGACGACGCTGCGGTGCTCCACCTCTTCGGCGCCGTGCCATCGGACCAGGTCCAGCATCGCCGGGTGCATGCCCTTTTCTTCGAGGATGTCCGCGTTGAGCAGCCATTCCCCGAGTACCGCGGTGTAGTGCTCCATGCCTGCGAACAGGCCCAGCCGTTCCTTGAGCCATTCCTCCCGGGTACGGCCGGTGAGGCCGTGGTCGCCGAGGATGCGGTCGACGAGCCAGGCGACCTTGGCGACGTACGAATCGACGTCCAAGCCGATCGATTGCAGATGCTTGCGCGCGGCTTCGTGACTGTTCGCGTGCATGGTCTCCTGCCCGATGAATCCCGTCACCTCCTCGCGCAACCGCTCGTCGTCGATATAGGGCAGGGCTTCGGCCAACGCCTGCGCCATCGCCCGTTCCCCTTCGGGCAGCACCAGATGCATCACGTTGACGATGTGCGTTGCCAACGCCTCGCCAGGCACGTAGTGCATGGGCACGGAATCGAAGTCGAAGTGGACGTCGCGCGCATGGATGGCATGCGCTTCGTCGCGATACCGGCGCTGCGTCGCGCCCTCCTGCTCAGCCATGCCCCGACCATACATAGCTACAAATCGCATTGCAATGTTGCAGCAACAACTCGGGTGGAATGTTGCAGGCGGCCTCGATTTTGCTAGCGTTGGCCTATGCCCACCGCCTCGAAGGCCGCCACGAGCAGCGAAAACATCGCCGGCACCCTGGTCACCCGGATCTTGGACGCGGCACTGGTGCAGTTCGAACAGGTCGGCGTCAAGAAGACGACGATCGAGGAAGTGGCCAGGAAGGCAGGCGTGGATCGGGTGACGGTCTATCGCCACGTCGGCGGCCGCGACGACTTGGTGCAAGCCGTGATCAGTCGCGAGGTGGCCGCGGTGCTCGCCGAGATCACCGAGATCGCCGAGCGCCACGACGACCTCGGTGATCTGGTCGCCGACATCTTCGTCACCGTCATCACCCGCTGGCGTACCAACCCGCTCGTGGAACGCATGCTGACGCTGGAACCGGCGCGCGTGGTCCTGAAACTCACCGTCGACGGCGCGGCTCCGTTCGCGATGTCCGTGCACACCACCGGCGCCGCGCTCCAGCGCGCCGTCGAGCGCGGAATCCTGCCGCCCGCAACGGATCTGACCACTCGCGCGGAGATCGTGTGCCGGATCGTCCACTCGCTGATCCTCGCGCCGCACGGGCTCAGCGAGCTCGAAACCGACGAACAGCTGGGCGATTTCGCGCGAAGGTACCTGGTGCCGGTGGTGGCCGGGTCGAACGCCGTGTCCGGCTGACGCGAGGCGCATGGGGGCGGCGGAATGCCGCGCGTGCGGTAAGTGAACGCTCTGTTCCGGCGCGGCAACGGCATTCGTCGGCTTGTAGGGTGTGCTCGCAGCCGGAAGCAGGTCCGGCGCGGGCGCTCAGGAAGGACGGCGGGGATGTCGGACGCTTCGGTCGAGGTGCTCCTGGACGACTTCGAGAGCAAGGACAGGTGGGAGCTCGCCGGAGCCGGGGCGGACCGAACGCATATCACCACGTTTGCCGAAGGCGCGCCGAGCAAGCGGCCCGGCGTATACGCCGACGGTGTCGCGGGCGCCGACTATCGGGCGCTCGTCGTGCTCGTCCGGTCGGCCACCGATGATCTCGAGGTCGACCTCGTGGCGAAGCCCGGGCGGACGTTGTCGATCGCCGGGCGGTTGGCCGCCCTGAATCTGTGGGTGCGTTCGCCGCACGCGTCGATCCGGGTGTCCGCCCGGCTTCGCGGCGCCGGGCAGGGCGAGTGCGAACTGGTATTGGGCAGCGTCTCCGCGACCGGCGAATGGCGGCGTCTCGGACACGAACCGGCCGAGCCCGTGGTCGACGGCGAACTCGTCGCTGTGACGATCCGGCTCACCCAGGTGGTGAAGCGGGAAGGGGAGGTCATGATCCTGCTCGACGACCTGACCGCCCGCACCACGGGCTGAGTGAACGATTGGGATCCGGCAGGCTGCTTCCCGGCGGTCCGCGCTCACTTGTGAAGATGGTGTCCTTCTTTTCCGCAGTGCACTAGCGGATTTCGGATCGGTGGGCCGTTGCCGAGCGCCCCGGCGAATCCGTCAGCACACGCACGCCCTCGTCGGCGGAACGCTTCGTGTGCCTGCGGCGCTCGGCATCTGGGAGCTTCCCGCCTGGAATTCGGCCGTGCGTACGGGTCGTCCGCGCAGGCAAGGCGCAGCCGGGTAACCGCTGAATAGCGAAAAGTGTGCTGTTCGCAGCGGCCTCGGCTGGACATGCCAGGTAGCCGGGTGCTCCGAACGGGTCGCCGGACAATGTCCCGCTGATCACGTCACGGACGTAGTTCCGTGTGGCAACTGACTTCTGGTGGCAGTGTGCCTCGAGCGGGCAGCTCGAAGATCTTGCCATCCGAAACGCTCCAGCTAACGAAGAGTTCAGGTAGCTGAACGTTGACTGTGTGCTGAGCGTGAAGGAGGAGGGGTGGCGAACGCGATGACCTGCAAGGTGGCTGTCGTCGGCGCGGGCTTCGGCGGTATCGGGATGGGAGTCCGACTGCGACGAGCGGGGATCACCGATTTCGTGATCTTCGAGCGCGGCGGCGACGTCGGCGGCGTCTGGCGGGACAACACCTATCCGGGGTGCTCCTGTGACGTGCCGTCGCATCTGTATTCGTTCTCGTTCGCGCCCTACCGCAGCCGGCGCGTCCGATTTCCGCGCCAGGCGGAGATTCTGGAATACCTGCGCGGAGTTGTCTCCGACCACGGGTTGGCCCCGCATCTGAGACTGGGTACCGCGATCAGCGAGGCCACCTACCGGGAAGGCGAGGCGATCTGGGAACTGGTCACCTCCGATGGGCAGTGCGTACACGCCGAGGTGGTGGTCTTCGCCGTGGGCCAATTGCACCGGCCCAACGTTCCCGACTTTCCCGGCAGGGAGGACTTCGCGGGACCGTCCTTCCACTCCGCGCGATGGGACCACGAACAAGACCTATGCGGACTGGAGGTGGCCGTGATCGGCACCGGTTCGAGCGCGGCCCAGATGCTGCCGGAACTGGCCGCGACCGCGCGCCGCGTCCGCGTCTTCCAGCGCACGCCGCACTGGGTCCTGCCCAAACCGCCCGCCGATTTCGGGCCGCTCGCCCGAGCGGCGCTGCGGCTGCCCGGCGCTCACCGTCTGTACCGCCGGGCCCTGTACTACGGCGCCGATGCCGTGCTCGCTCCGATCATGCACCGGGGCTGGTCGGCGCGCCCCGCCGAGTGGGCCGCCCGGCGATATCTGCACAGCCGGATCGCAGACCCGGGCCTGCGCGCGAAACTCACTCCCGACTATCCGATCGGGGGTAAGCGCATCATCTTCGACAGCCGCTTCTACGCGGCGTTGACCCGCGAGAACGTCGAGTTGATCACCGCTCCCATCACCCGGATCACCCGGGACGGACTGCTCACCGCCGACGGCGCACGCCATCGGGCCGACGTCATCGTCTACGCCACCGGCTTCCGCGCTCCGGAATTCCTGGTCCCGGTCACCGTGCGTGGGCGCGGGGGAGCGCTCCTGCACAACGAATGGCGCTCGGGCGCGGCAGCTCTGCTGGGCGTGGCGGTTCCGGGCTATCCGAACGCGTTCCTGATCGCCGGACCGAACAGTTTCAATCCCGCAGGCAGCAACCCGGGCATGAAGGAATGCCAGATCGACTACATCATCCGATGCCTGCGGTGGCGCGACCGGATCGGCGCTGCCGCCGTCGAAGTCCGGGCAGGCGCCATGCGCGCACACCAGCAGTGGATCGCGGCAGCCCTCGCGAAGACGGTGTGGCCCGGCGTGGGGCCGAGCTGGTACAAGCACGACAGTGGGCGTGTCACCAACCCGTGGCCCGCCTCGGCTCGCGCGTTCGACCGCGCGTTGCGGCGACCGCCTTCCGAATCGTTCCGCGCTGTCCCTGATCCGGCGACTTCGGACGGGAAACTCCCGAAGCGGAGGAAGAATCGAGCCGCGCCGCTGCCATCGACACCCGAGCCGGCCGCAGGGATCGGCACCGAATGAGCGGGCTCGATCCTTCCCTTCGCTAGGTCACGTCACGGCTTCGTCGCGACCGGTTCGTAGAGAGCGATGTGCCAGGCCGAGGCGGGCGCAGGCCGGATGACGGCCCGGCGTTCGTGCGGTCCGATGACCGGCTGTGCGACCTCGAATCCTTTGCCGCGCAGCCGGATCAGTAGGGCATCCAGGTCGTGGACCTTGATCGCGAGGAACGGTGTGTCGTCGTCGCGGTCGGTGCCCGCGAGCATGACGCGGACGCCGTTGCTGTCGAATTGGGCCCAGCGGTCGCCGTCCACGACGGTGGGTCCGGCGCCGAACACCGCGGTCAGCAGTGCGACGGTGGTGGGCAGATCGTCGGTGGGGTAGGCCGGTCCGATTCGCTGGATGGTCATGGAGTACTCCGTAACAGTGGCTCGTTCAGCAACGGCGCTCGGTGTGGGCGGCGCGAACGGCCGCGTAGGCGGCGGTGTTCGCGCGTATCGCCTCGGGCAGGTGGTCGGCCATGCTCATGAAGCCGTGGAACATGCCGTCGTAGCGGTGGATTTCGGCGGCGACACCGGCTTCCCGCAACCGCCGCCCGTAGTCCTCGCCCTCGTCGCGCAACGGATCGAATTCGGCGGTGACGATGTGGGCCGGCGGAAGTCCGGACAGCTCGGCGTTCAACGGGTTGACATACGGGTCGGTGCCGTCGCCCCGGCCCAGGTACTGACGCCAGAACCAGCGCAGGTGCGCGGCGGTGGTGAAGTAGCCGTCGGCGTTCTCCCGGTAGGACGCGGTGGCGCAGGCCGGGTCGAGCATGGGATACAGCAGCAGTTGCCCGGCGATCCCGGGCCCGCCCCGATCTCGTGCCAGCAACGCCGTCACGGCGGCGAGGTTGCCGCCCGCGCTGTCCCCGGCCACGACGAGGCGGGACGGGTCGCCGCCAAGCGCTGCGGCGTGGGCGGCGACCCAGCACAGCGCCGCGTACGCGTCCTCGGCCGCTGCGGGAAACCGGTGCTCGGGCGCTTGCCGGTAATCCACCGAGACCACGATCGCGTCCGCTCCGACGGCCATGGCCCGGCAGAACCGATCGTGGCTGTCGAGGCTGCAGATCACGAATCCGCCGCCATGGCAGAACAGCACGATCGGGGCCGCCTGCGTCGCGCTCGCGGGCCGGTAGATCCGGACCCGGACTTCGGGCGCGCCGGCCTGGCCTGGGATCCGCCGCTCCCACACCTGCGCGACGGGAATCGGCTCGACGGGCGGTGCGGCGCGTGCGGCGAGCAGCCGCCGCGCCTCGGTGGCGTCGAGGACCACGGTGCCCAACTCGGGGAACGCGGCGCCTGCGGCATCGACGATCGCCTGCGCCTCGGGGGTCAGCGGCATCCGGCTGGCTCCTTCGCCTAGTGCTGCGCGTCCGGCGGCAGGAACTTGCCCGCCGCCAAGCCGCCATCGATCGTCACCTCGGCGCCGGTGATGTAGGCCGAGGCATCGGAGGCCAGGAAGGCCACCAGTTCGGCGACCTCCTCCGGCGCACCGGTGCGTTGCAGCGGCAAGGAGGGGAAGCTGCCCGGTCCGGTGGTCAGATACGGGACCATCGGCGTCGCGATCGGCCCCGGATGCACCGAGTTGACCCGGATTCCGGTGGGGCCCAGCTCGAGTGCGGCGGTTTTGGTCAGACCACGCAGGCCCCATTTCGACGAGCCGTAGGCGGAGTGGCCCATCAACCCCTCGAGACCGGCCTGCGAGGAGATGTTGACGATCGAGCCGCCGCCCGCCCGGGTCATCGGCCCGGCCACCGCCTGGATGCCACGGAACGCGCCGATCAGATTGACCTGCAGAATGCGCTCGAATTCCGCCGGCGTGGTCTCGGTGAGCGGTTTCGCGGTGTAGATGGCGGCGTTGTTCACCAGGACGTCCAGCTTGCCGAACGCCGAAACCGCCTCGGACACGGCGGCTTCCCAGTCCGCCTCGCTGCCGACGTCGTGCCGGACGAAACGGGCCGCCGCGCCGAGCGCCTCGGCCAACTGCGTTCCTTCGGCTTCCAGAACGTCGGTGATCACCACGCGGGCGCCGCGCTCCACGAACAACCGCGCTTCGGCGGCGCCCTGTCCCCGGGCGGCGCCGGTGATCACAGCGACCTTTCCCTTCAGGTCGACCATGTCGAACTCCTCTTGTTCTCGGCGATCGCCGGGTCAGCTGTTGCGGAAGTGGGGGATGACCTTCTCGCCCCAGTGCCGGATGGTCTCCAGGCATGCCTCCTGCGGCACGGTCCCCATCTGGATGAGGCACAGGATCTCGTCGGCGCCCGCGGCCTGCAGGCGCTCGACGTAGGCGATGGCGTCCTCGGGGCTGCCGTAGGCGTGCTCGACATTGAAGACCGAGGTGGCGCCGGTCTTCACCGGGATCTTCGCCTCGTGCAGGTAGGCCACGTGCTCGTCGGCGGCCTGCTTGATCGCGGCGACCTCGTCGGCATTCGGGTCGACGGCCTCGTCGGGGGCCGGGCCCGCGCCGTAGTAGTGCTTGATGGACTGCGCGAAGAACCGCTGGCCGCGGGCGCCGATCTGCTGGGCCTTCTCCCGGTCGTCGAGGACGATGGTGGGGCACAGCGCCGCGAAATGATCGTTGACGACGGTCGAGACGAAACGCTCACCCGTGCGTGCGGCGATCGCCTCGTCGTAGGTGCGCCGCAGTTCCGCGATCTCCTCCACACCCGCGAAACCCAGGACCAGCGCGCCGATTCCGTAGTCGGCGGCCATCTTCAGCGTGTCCTTCTTGGTGCAGGCCATGAACAGCGGAGGATGCGGCAACTGCTCCGGCCGCGGCAGCAGCGAATGCGGCGAGACCTGCAGAAGTTCACCGTTGTACTCGAACTCGGCTTCCGGATCCTGCCACGCCTTGCCGATCATCCGCAGCGACTCCTCCACCTCCTGATAGGTGCGCTCGGGATCGACACCGCACATGGAGGTCTCCACCGGGGTCGCGCCGCGGCCCGCGCCGAGATTGAGCCGTCCGCCGGACAGCACGTCGAGCATCGCGGCGCGTTCGGCGGCCCGTACGGGGTGGTTGAAGTTGAACGGCATGCACACCACGCCGTGCCCGATCCGGATCCGTTCGGTCTTGGCGGCCACCCAGGTCAGGAAGACCTCCGGGGCGCTCATGTGCGCGTACCACTTCAGTCCGTGGTGTTCGACCGCCCATACGGTGTCGAATCCCATCTGATCGGCGAGCACCGCCTGTTCGACGCAGTCGCGCAGCACCTGGTGCTCGTGCTCGCGCGACGGGTCGGCCATCTGGGCCTCGAAGATCATCGAGAACTTCATCCGGTCTCCTTCTCGATCGCCCGCTCGGGCGTTCGCGGTTTCGTCGGGGGTGGCTCGTCCCGGTCGGGACGGCCGGAGCTGTATGCCTAATCGAAATATGACCGGTGGAATTTCTCAGGTCAGGCGCAAGTCCCGCTGGCCGGGACGATCCGGTGCCGCGGCCGGATGGGCGTCCTAGCGTCGGTGCGAAGCGACGGTCAGAGAGGACGGGAATCGGTGGGACAACTCGACGGCAAGGTGGCGCTGGTCACCGGCGGGGCGCGGGGGATGGGCGCCGAGCACGTGCGGCAGTTCGTGGCCGAAGGCGCGCGGGTGGTGTTCGGTGACGTACTCGACCACGAGGGCGCGGCGCTGGCCGCCGAACTGGGCGATGCCGCGCGATACGTGCACCACGACGTGACGAGCGAAACCGACTGGACCGCCGCGGTGTCCGAGGCGGTCACCCACTACGGGCGGTTGGACGCGGTGGTGAACAACGCGGGCATTCTGCGGTTCGACCCGATCGCCGAGATGGCCCTGGCGGACTTCACCACGATCATGACGGTCAATGTGACCGGTACCTGGCTGGGCATCAAGGCCGCCGCGCCCGCGCTCGCGGAGACCGGAGGCGGCTCGGTCGTGAACGTCTCCTCGGTGGAAGGCTTCGTCGGCGCGGCAGGTCTGTCCGCCTACAGTGCGAGCAAGTTCGCCATCCGCGGCATCACCAAGTCGGCCGCTCGCGAGCTGGGTCATCTGGGCATCCGGGTCAACTCGCTGCATCCGGGCGGGATCGCCACACCCATGACGGCGGCGGTGTCCGGGGCGTCCGGTGTCGACGGCGAGGGCTTCTTCGCGAGTCTGCCGATCCCGCGCTGGGGACAGCCCGTCGAGGTCTCCCACGTGGCGGTGTTCCTGGCTTCGGACGCGGCGAGTTATTGCACCGGAGGCGAATTCGTCGTCGACGGCGGCATGCTGACCGGTTGCGGCTACTGACGGAAGCGATGCGATGACTCAGGAATTCGAATTCGACGTAGTGGTCGTCGGCTCCGGCGCCGCGGGCATGACCGCCGCCCTGACGGCCGCCTACCGCGGGCTGTCGGTGACGGTGATCGAGAAGAGCCGCTCCTTCGGCGGCTCCACCGCGCGGTCCGGCGGTGGCATCTGGATCCCCAACAACCCGGTGCTCCAGCGCGAAGGCGTGCCCGACAGCCCGGAACTGGCCCGCACCTATCTGAAGGCGGTGGTCGGCGATCGGGTGCCGGAGGCCAAGCAGCGGGCCTTCCTCGATCGCGGACCCGAGATGATGCGCTACCTCGGCGCGCGCAGCGAATACTGGGAATTCGTCTACGACCGCGGTTATTCCGACTACCACCCGGAATTCCCCGGTGGCCTGGCCCAAGGGCGCAGCATCGAGCCCGCGCCGCTGGACGGGCGGCTGCTCGGCGGTGATCTGCACAAGATCAATCAGCCGACCATGTCCGGGCCCAAGGGAATAGCGTTCACCGTCAGCGATTTTCACGATCTGAACATGATCGCCCGCACGTGGGCAGGCAAGCGCACCGCGATCAAGGTGGGCATGCAGGCGGTCGGGAACAAGCTGCGGGGGCGGCTGCCGCTGAGCCTGGGCAAGGCGCTCGCGGCCCGGCTGTGGCTGTCGCTGCGCGACGCCGGGGTCCCGGTGTGGCTGAACACGCCGCTGACCGAACTGATCACGGAGGCCGACGCGGTGGTCGGCGTGCGCGCCGAGCACGACGGCACGCCGGTGGTGATCAAGGCGCGCCGCGGCGTAGTGCTGGCGGCGGGCGGCTTCGAGCACAACTTGCCGATGCGCGAGCAGTACATGAGCGGTCCCCAGTCCACCGAGTGGACGGTGGGCGCCACCGAGAACGTCGGAGAAGGCATCGTCGCGGGCCAGAAGGCCGGCGGCGCCGTGGATCTCATGGGCGACGCCTGGTGGGGTCCGTCCGTGCGCAACCCCGACGGGCCACCGTTCTTCTGTCTGGCCGAGCGCTCCCAGCCCGGCGGCATCATGGTGAACCACGCGGGCGAGCGATTCGTCAACGAATCCGCCCCGTACGTGAACGTGGTGCACAAGATGTACGAGCAGGAAGCGGCGGGCGTCGGGCACATTCCGGCGTACTTCATCATGGACCAGCGTTTCCGGGACCGGTACCTGTTCCTGGGGAACTTCCCCAAGCGTCCCCTTCCGCAGAAGTACCTGGATGCCGGGATCATCAAGCAGGCCGAGACGTTGGCCGACCTCGCCGGGCAGATCGGTGTGCCGCCCGCGGCGCTCTCCGCGACGGTCGAGCGATTCAACCGCTTCGCACTCGCCGGTCGCGACGAGGACTTCCGGCGCGGCGATTCCGCGTACGACCGCTACTACGGCGACCCGACCGTGCGGCCGAATCCGTGCCTGGCCCCGCTCGAGCAGGGCCCGTTCTACGCCGTCGAGATGGTGCCGGGAGATCTGGGCACCAAGGGCGGTTTGGTCACCGACGAACACGCTCGCGTCCTCGACAGCGACGACCGGCCGATCCCGGGCCTGTACGCGGCGGGCAACAACTCGGCCTCGGTGATGGGCAACGACTACGCGGGCGCGGGCGCGACCATCGGACCCGCGATGGTGTTCGGCTACATCGCGGCCGGTCACATCGCCGACAGCAGGCCCGGCACGGCAGTGGAAGGAGAGCGTTGATGGGACGAGTGGACGGCAAGAACGTCATCGTGACCGGCGGAGCCAGGGGGATGGGCGCGGCGTTCGCGCGGCGGCTGGTCGCCGAGGGCGCCACGGTGGCGATCACCGACGTTCTGGTGGACGAAGGTGTGGCGCTGGCTGCCGAGCTCGGCGCCGCCGCGACCTTTCTTCCGCTCGACGTCACCGACGAGTCGGCGTGGAACGACGTGGTCGCGTACACCGAGAAGGTGTTCGGGCCGGTCTCGGGTCTGGTCAACAACGCGGGCATCGTGCACGTCGATCCGATCGAAAAGCTGTCGGAAGCCGACTTCCGCAAGGTGATCGACGTCAACCAGGTCGGGGTGTTCCTCGGCATGAAGGCGGTGCTGGGGTCGATGCGCCGGGCCGGTGGCGGCTCCATCGTCAACATCTCCTCGATCGGCGGCATCATCGCCTTCTCCGCCATCCTCGGCTACACCGCGTCCAAATGGGCGGTGCGCGGCATGACCAAGACCGCTGCGCAGGAGTTCGGCGCCGACGACATCCGGGTCAACTCGGTGCATCCCGGTGTGGTGGCCACGGAGATGACGGCGGACTCCGCGCGCTCGCAGGGCATGTCGGGCAACCAGCCGATCCGCAGGCCCGGCCGCCCGGAGGAACTGGCGAACCTGGTGCTGTTCCTGATCAGCGACGAGTCGAGCTTCAGCACCGGCTCGGAATTCGTCGCCGACGGCGGCTACACGTCCCTGTGACGACATCCGGCAGGGCAACCCGGCGGATCGACCGCCGAGCGAGACAAGGAAATCAACCGTGAAGAACTTCGAGGGCAGAACCGCCGTGATCACCGGCGCGGGAGCGGGCATCGGCCGGGCGGTGGCGATCGAACTCGCCCGCCGCGGCGCCCGGCTGGCACTGTCGGGCCGCAACGTGGACAACGTCGCCGAGACCGCGGCGCTGTGTGGCAAGGAGGGCGCCCAAGCCCGCGCCTACAAGCTGGACGTGACCGACCGGGACGCGGTCTATCGGCACGCCGACGAGGTGGCCGAGGACTTCGGCCGGATCAACCTGGTCGTCAACAACGCCGGTGTCTCGCTGACCGCGAACGTGGAAGAACTCAGCTGGGCCGACTTCGAATGGATCGTCGGCATCAACTTCTGGGGCGTCGCGTACGGCACGAAGGCGTTCCTGCCGCACGTCATCGCCTCCGGCGACGGGCACATCGCGAACGTGTCGAGCATGTTCGGCCTGGCGGCGTGCCCCAGCCAGGGCGCCTACAGTGCGACGAAATTCGCCATCCGGGCTTTCACCGACGCGCTGCGCCAGGAGATGACCATCGCCGGCCACGCGGTCGGCGTCAGCAGCGTGCACCCGGGCATGATCAAGACTGACATCGCCTGGAAGGCGCGCGCGGGCGGCGACCGCGACCGCGACGCCTTGGCCGCCAACTTCGACCGCCTGGCCAAGACCACTCCCGAGCACGCCGCCCGGGTCATCGTCCACGGCATCCGCAAGAACAAGGCGAAGATTCTGATCGGCACGGATGCTCGCGTAATCGATTGGCTTCCTCGACTTTTCGGAGCCGGTTACCAGAAGATCCTCACCGCGCAGATGAAGAACGAGGTCGCCTGAGGGGGTCGTCCGGGCGGTCGCGGAAATCGAACCCTTCCCACCGAGCAAGGTGGTCCTACCCGAACCGGGTCTTTCGGCATTCGGGACGATAGGACCACCGTTCACACTCGGAAGGTCTTCGCTGGTGCCGCGCTGCGCGCCAGTCTGATGTGCGACAGTGCACTCAATTGTCGTCTTCCATCAGCATCAGCCATGCCGCCCCCAGGTGGACGATGCACTCGTCCGGTCGGTGCTTGCGGTGGATGCGCCGAAGCTCGCGAGCGCGTTCCGAAGTCAGCTCCAGTAAGTGCACCTGACACATGGACTCCGCGAGCATGCCGTCCGCCTGGACAAATGTTCTGTGCTGCGGTTGATTGCGGCGGAAATCCCGCTGGCCGGCGGGTAGGAGCTATGGCTCAGCCGGCCAGAGACCACGTCAACGCCGCAATGATCAGGAGCACTGCGAATTTCATATGCCTCATGGTTACACCCAACGGTCACCCTCGAAGGTTTGGGCGGGTGTGGCGAAGTGCTCGGGATTGGGCACGAGCGAGCGCAGGACGCGTTTGAGTACCTTGCCGCTGGCGTTTCGGGGTAGTGCCGCTACGACCTCGAAGCGACGCGGGGTCTTGTATCCGGCCATACGAGTCCGAGCCCAGGCAATCAACCCTGCGGGGTCGAGTTCGGCGATGCCGTCAGGGACGACGAAGGCGTGGCCGACTTCGCCGAGACGGGCGTCGGGGACGCCGATTACCGCGGCTTCTGTGATGTCGGGGTGGGTACGGAGGATGCGCTCGATTTCGGCGGGGTAGACGTTGAATCCGCCGACGATGAACATGTCCGTGCGGCGGTCGGTGATGCGCAGATAGCCGTCGGCGTCCAAGGTGCCGATGTCGCCGGTATGCAGCCAGCCGCCCCCATCGATGGCGGTCGTAGTCGCTGTGGGGTCGTCGAGGTAGCCCTGCATCACATTCGGGCCGCGAACCGCTATCTCGCCGGGCTGACCGACCGGGACCGGCTGCCCGCAATTGTCCACGACGCGAATCTCTACGCCTGGCAGTGCTTTTCCTACGGTGCTCGCCAGGAGACGCGCAGGGGCATCTGGTGGGCAGACCGTGGCGACGCCGGCTGACTCGGTCAGTCCGTAGCCGGTGAAGACTTTCTCGGCCCCCAGTTCACAGCGGATTCGCTCCACCAACTCGGGCGGCACGCTGGAACCACCGGTGCCGGCCAGGCGTAGTGAGTTCAGGTCACAGGCGCGCCGGTCGTGGGCGAGCAGGTCGTGGAAGAGCGTCGGCGGACCGGTCAGTACGGTGATCCGCTCGCGCTCGATGACGCTGAACACCCGCTCGGGATGGAAGTGGTCCACCGGCACCATGGTGGCGCCGCGCAGCAGGCTGGCGATGATCCCGGCCTTGAAGCCGAAGGTGTGGGAGAACGGGTTGACCAGCAGGTATCTGTCGTCGCCGGAGAGCGTGACCGCGTCGGCCCAGTGGGTGAATGCCTCGATCGTCTGCCGGTGGGTGATCGGCACGCCTTTCGGTTCGCCCGTGGTGCCGGAGGTGAACAGGATGTCGGAGATCGACTCCGGGGCCACGGACGCACCGCGCGCGTCGGCTTCCGCGACGGTTATCACCTCGCCGAGGGCGAGAAAGCGAGCCCACGGGAGATCCTCGGACCTGTGCTCGCGGGACTCGTCGAGGGATACGACGGTCCGCAGCTCCGGCAGCGCGCACTCGGATTCCCGCAGCATCCCCGGGTAGTCGTTGCCGAGGAAGTCGCCCACGGTGAGCAACATCCGGCACCGGCTGCGAACGAGGATGTCCGCTGCCTCCGGGCCGCGCAGTCGAGTGCCGAGGGGAACCAGCGTCGCGCCCGCACCGAGCACGCCGAGGGCGGCGATCACCCAACGCGCGGTGTTGGGCGCCCAGAGCGCCACTCGCTCGCCGGGCCGCACCGATCGTGCCATCACCGCCCGTGTGACACACCGTGCTGCCGCAGCGAGTTCGGCGTAGGTGAGCTGCCCCTCCGGTGATACCACCGCGATCCGCGCGCCGTCCCGCCGTGCCCGGTCGGCCAGCACCGCTGGAATCGTCGCGAGCTCACCGGTCGCTGCACCGCATCGATCCATGTCGCGATCGTGCCGCATCGACTGGTCGACGCGGTGGGATCGCGGCCGAACATCCCGATGACCGGGAATTCTTTCCCGGTCATGCGTTCGTAGGTGCCGTGCGCCGCCGCACGCGGGTACAGGCGCGGCAAACCGATCGAGCGACGGTGGCGACGACGAGCGCCATCGTCGCCGGGTCCGCTCCCGGCCTTTGCGAGGGGTTCGCTCTGTCAGCGGTAGAGGACGTCGACCAGCACAGTCGGGCGGCACGCCCCTCGGCTCATCGGAGCCGTCCTGCTCAGCGGGACCGCAGGTACGGCAGGTGACCGAGGGCACGGCAGGCTCGAAACGAGCGACAGGTGTGTGCGCCGCGGTTCGAGCCCGGGCATGGCCCGGTACACGAGGATCCGAACCGCCCTGGGGCGCGGAATGTTCAGTGAGTGCTAAGGAGTGACATGACGGCCGGAGCAGAGCTAGTGGAGCGAAACGACGAGGCGCCGGGCGCGGGGCCGGTCGTCGAACTCGACGGCGCCTGTTCGCTGTCCCGGGAACGTATCGGCGGGAAGGCGTGGAGCGTCAACCGCATGCGCGCACTCGGCCTCTCGGTGCCGCCCGCGTTCGTCATCACCATCGAGGGCTGGGCGGACTTCTCGACGCGCGGCGAGATCGGCGAGGACGTCTGGCACGGGGTTCGGGCGGGCATCGCCGCCCTGGAACGCGGTACCGGGAGGAGCTTCGGAGCCGGCGCCCGTCCGCTGCTGGTGTCGGTTCGCTCGGGCGCCGCGGTGAGCATGCCGGGAATGATGGACACGGTGCTCAACCTGGGCATGAACGAGGCGGTCGCGCGGGCGCTGGCGGCGGAGACCGGAAATCCGCGCTACGCGGCCGATACCCGGGAGCGATTCCGGACCCAATATCGTGAAACCGTCTTGGGTGATCCCGCCGGCGCGGTGCCGGAAGACCCGTGGGAGCAGTTGCGGGCGGCGATCAGCGCGGTGTTCCGGTCCTGGGATTCGCCTCGGGCGCAGACGTATCGGCGCAATCGCGGCGTCTCCGGAACCCTCGGCACGGCCGTGACGGTACAAGCCATGGTCTTCGGCAATCTCGACGAGACATCCGGCACCGGAGTGCTGTTCAGCCGCAACCCGAACACCGGAGAGCGCTCGATATTCGGCGAATGGTTGGTGGGCGGCCAAGGAGAGGACGTGGTGTCCGGCCGGGCCACCCCGCGCCCGCTCGACGAACTCGCGACCCTGCTGCCGCAGGTGCACGGCGAACTCGTCGCGGCGGCCGACCTGCTGGAACGCGATGGCCGCGATATCCAGGACATCGAATTCACCGTCGAAGCCGGCGCCCTGTGGCTGTTGCAGTCCCGCCCTGCCAAGCGCTCGGCGCGAGCGGCGGTGCGCGCCGCGGTGGCGATGGCGGAGGAGGGACTCATCGGCGCCGAGGAAGCGCTGAGCCGGGTCACCGCCGAGCAGGTGCGAGCCGTGCTGCGTCCGTCCACCGGCGAGTATTCGGGGACGCCGCTGGCCCGCGGCGAAGCCGCGTGTCCCGGACTGGCGTCCGGCGTCGTGGTCAGCGATCCGCACGAAGCGGAGCGCCGCGCGGAAGCCGGTGCGGACGTGATCCTGGTGCGCCCGACCACCAGCCCCGACGACCTGCACGGCATGATCGCCGCCCGGGCCGTCGTCACCGGCCTGGGCGGCGCCACCTCACACGCCGCGCTGGTCAGCCGCGAGATCGGCAGGCCGTGTGTGGTCGGTTGCGGTCCCGGCGTCGTCGCGGCACTGGCCGGTCGGGTGGTGACCGTGGACGGCGGCGCGGGCACGGTCTGGCCGGGGCGGATCGAAGGCAAACCCGTCGACGTGGACACCCTGGCGGACGTGGGTCGATTGGCCGGGTGGGCGGGCACCGACCCGGACGGGCTGGCGGCGTTGCTGGACGCGCGGGCGACTCACGCCGAGACGGAGGTGGACGCGGCGGCCACGGTGACGGAAGTCGCCGACCTCGACTTGCTGCGGCTGATCGGAATCAAAGGCCGGGCCGCGCACGACGCGCTGGCCGCCGGTGTAGGCGCCCCGGCCGAAATCGTCGCTGCTCGCTGCGAGCAGCTGGTGGCCGAAGGCTGGTGCGCCGCGACTGCGATCGGTGTGCGGCTCACGCCGGAGGGCAGACAGCACTTGGATGGTCTGCTGGCCACGGAACGACGAAGTGTCGACCGCGCCGCGATCGCTTCGATCTATGCCGAATTCTGTGATTTCAACGGACTTTTCAAGGAAATCGTCACCTCGTGGCAGATGAAGGATCCGGCCACCGTCAACGATCATGCCGATGCCGACTACGACGGTGCGGTACTCGCCCGGTTGACCGACCTGCACCGCGCCGCGCAGCCGCTGCTGCGGCGGATCGGCGAGGTGGCGCCGCGGCTGGCACGGTACACCGACCGGTTCGCGAAAGCGGTCGAGCGGATCGCGGCCGGTGATCACGCCTGGGTCGCCCGGCCCGTGCTGGACAGCTATCACACCGTGTGGTTCGAGTTGCACGAGGATCTGATCGGACTGTGCGGTCTGAGCCGTGCCGACGAGGCGGCGGCCGGCCGTGCCCACTGACATCACGGGGGAGTCGACGGCGCCCGGTGACCGCTGGGTCGAGTTCGCCCAGATCGATAATGTGCGCGATCTGGGTGGACTACCGGTACAGGGCGGGGGCACAACCCGATTCGGCGTGGTCTACCGTTCCAGCACGCCGCAGAATCTCACCCGGTCCGACATGGCGAAACTGCTCGGACCGATCCGTCTGCGCACCCTGATCGACCTGCGGCTGCCCGACGAAGTGGAGCGCGAAGGATACGGCCTGCTGGCCGCCGCCGACGTGCGGCGGATCTGTCTCCCGGTGCGGAAGTCGCCGCAATCCTCGCTGGCGGCACGCGATCTGGTGCCGGACTCCAGCCGGGTCGATCTGGTCGACCTGTACGAGAAGCTGCTGGCGGGCAGCGCCGACTCCATCGTCGCGGCGGTCCGGCTCGTTGTCGACGCGGACCGTCACTCGGTGCTGTTCCACTGCGCCGCGGGCAAGGACCGCACCGGCGTGCTGGCAGCGGTGCTGCTGGACGCGGTGGGCGTACCGCCGGAGGCGATCGCGGCCGACTACGCGCTGACCGGCGAACGCATGCACCGAGTTCGCGACCGTCTCGACGCGCTCCCGTCCTACTCGGGACTGCCCCCGGTCAGCACCGGCATTCTGGGCGTCGAGGCCGAGGTGATGAAGCGTTTCCTCGCGACCCTGTGGGCCGAACACGGCGGCGCCGCCGACTGGTTGCTGACCAGCGGATTGACCACTGCGGAGCTGGCGCAACTGCGTGAAGTGCTGATCGCACCGGCATAACCGCTCCCGCCGCCTCTGCCGGAGGCCGGCCTCCCACAACATCGCCGCGTCGCGCCTGACCCACTACTGCGTGGGTTCGCCGGTATCACGATGATCACTTGATTCGACTGATCTGTCGTCGAGAGCTGGAGATCCTTCAAGGCCCCGTAGCCACGGCCGGTTCGAGGGACGTGGAACTGGGCAGGGCACCCGCAGGTTGCTGCAGCCGATCCTGCAGCTTCTTCCGTGTCGCTCTCGGTCCGGGTCGGGGCAGCATCCACGGCGTGGAGCGTTCAGATGTCATCGACCGGTGTACGCGCCGCCATGAGCCGATCAGCCGGAATTGTCCGAACAGCCCCCGCAGAGCAGGGCGCCACCGCGATTGGTGAGGAGAGATTGATGATTGGCGCTACCGCGGATACCGGGCCTGAACTGGTGGTGTGGTCCGGCGGCCGGGATGTCCCCGAGAAGAACTCGAGCGGCGGCGGCCACAGAAGCGAGAAGAACCGAACATGAGGAAAGCCGGCAACGGCCCGCGCACGTTTCGAGGAGACCGGCGCGACCGACGAGGTGTCGGTGGTGGGTGCCCCGAAGACAACCTGGCGAGGTTTCCGTGAACACGTTAGGACCCGCGGAATTGTTCTGTCGAGCGACCTCACGACTGGCATCGGACATGTTGGATACCGGGCGAACATATGGCGATCTCATCCGTGAAGTCGCGAACGCATACCGCGACCGGGCCCGCCGTATCGTCGAAGCGGACGGTCTCGGCAGCGAAGCGGTCAGACAGGCTGCCTCGCTCTCTGCAGCGAACGCCGTTTGGCTCCAGGGTCGAGTCTGGGTTCCCAAATCCGAACGCGACGCACGCATGGCCCGCGGCGAGACCCAGGTGCCGCTCACAGTCCTGAGATTTCGCACGGACTCCGTTCGCTACAGCCTGCTGCACGACGCCGGGGGTAACCCGATCGGGCTGTCGCTGGACTCGAAGTCCGACGACGCCGGCAAGCGGACGGCGTGGGCCAGGGCAGCAGACCGCAGAGGCGAGCGCGAATACGAGATCGCCTCCGATGCCGATCAACGAAGCTGGGTAGGCGACCGGGGGTGGATCGACCGCTCGAACGTCGCGCGAGTACCCGCGCCGTGGTATCACCCGGACCGGCATGGCGAACCCATTTTTCTTGGCGGACATTCCGGCCCGCACAGGTTCGTCATGCGGGCCGACGAGACCTACACCATGTCCGGCGAACCGATGGGCAGTCAGATCATTTCCGTCAACGGGCAGACACTGGGGATCCATCTGGTCACGAACCCGGACTTCTGGCTGATCTCCGAATCGCGTGGTGGCGATATCACCTTCCACTCCGCCTGCAATCCGGGAGGATACGGCGATCACGTGTCCAGTAGTACCCGTCATGACGGCGAATTCGGTAGCGATTTCGGGCCGCGTGACCGCAGTGGCACAACGCTCCGGCTCGCGGCGAGCGTTCTGCATGAGCACGGTGTGGACGTCCCAGTCCACGGTGCTACCAGCACCACCTGGACATACGCGAATCATCCCGACGGCATGCCACAGGGAGAACCAACGCCGGGATCGACCAGGGATGTCGACTGGGACCCGGAACCCACCCTTTCCTCGATCGTTGTCATGCCGGGAAAGGACGCGGACGGGGACTCCGCTCCGGGCACATTCGTCACGATCCCCCCTCCCTCGGCAGGCGGCACAATCCAACACGAACGGTAGCGTTCGGCCTGCGGGATAGCCGGTCGAGGCAAGTGGCATCGGACGGCCACGCATACCCGGTGGGCTCAGACGAGTGAGCGGGCCGGTGGTTTACGATCCGCTCCGACCCGCTCTTCGCCGTCGATTATCGAGAAAGCAGTTTCGATTTCAGCGCCTCGAGCGTCGCACTGTCCACGCCCAGCCCCTCGGTGACGAACCGGTCGAACGACCCGAAGGACGCGCCGGCCTGGTCGAACGCGGCGTCGAGGAAGTCGCGCTGCACGCCGAGGATCGGATCGAACAGCGCCGGGTCGGTGACCAGCCCCTTGGCGACCAGCCCGTCCATCAGCGCTTTGTTGCCCGCGGCGAGATTGTCGTTCGATTCCAGATAGTCCTTGTACACCTGGCCCTTCGGCACGCCGAGCGCCGTCATCAGGATCGCGGTCATCCAGCCGGTGCGGTCTTTGCCCGCGGTGCAGTGGAACAACACCGGTCCGGTCGCGGAAGCGACATCCCGGATGGCGGCGGCGAACTGAGCGCGCGCCGTGGCGTCGGTGACCATCCAGCGATAGTAGTCGCGCATGATGCCCGCGGCCTTGCCGTCGCCGAACATCTGTTGTTGCACGGCCGGACCGCCCTGTACCGCCTTGCCCACCATCAGGTAGAAGTCGTTGGCCGGGTCGTACACCGGACGCGCCAGCGAGGGAATCGACGCCGGAAGCTTGTCGGGGTTGGCTCCCGACTCGTTCGGGCTGCGGAAATCGATCACCGCGGTGATGCCCGCCGCGACCAGCTTCTGCTGGTCGGTGGTGGTGAGCTTGTCCAGGGCATCGGTGCGGAAGACCACGCCCGTCCGCAGTTTGCCGTTGCCTTGGGTGGGATAGTCGCCGATATCCCTGGCATTGGGCGCCGTCGACAGCTGCATGGAACGCTCGTGCACCGTATGCACGAGCGCCGGACCCGCGAAAGCGGTGGTCGTGGACGGGAATACGGCGATCAATGCGGCGGCGACACCGGTCATCGCCCCGCGAAGAGCACGCGAAATCGTCACTGAATCATTCCTTCCATTCGATCGCGGCCCGGCGACGCCGAACCGGAAAGGGGCCGGGGTGCGTGACCCCGTCCCCGGCTCAGGCGTCGACGAGCAGGGTGATCGTGCCGGCCGACCCGTCGACGCGCACCCGCTGCCCGTCGGCCAGCCGACTGCTGGCGGTCTTGGTGTCGACGACGCAGGGAATGCCGAACTCCCGCGCCACGATGGCGGCGTGTGAGGCGGAACCGCCGATGTCGGTGACCACTGCCGCGGCGTAGGCGAACATCGCGGTGTGCCCCGTGTCGGTCACCGAAGCCACCAGGATGTCGCCCGGTTCGATGTCGTCGTCGAGGGACAGGACACGCTTCACCGTGCCCTCCACGACGCCGGGGCAAACTCCGATGCCGGTGAGGCTGTCGCCGGGCGTCAACGCGTCCGCGTCCGGCAGCGGTTCCCAGTCACCCGCGATGACGTCCGGCATGCGGACGCCCTGCAACCGGGTCAGTTCCGCTCGTCGGCGCGCTACCCGTTCGGTCAGGTCCGCGGGGGCCCACAAGATCTCGTCGAGCGTGAGGAAACAGGCGTCCTCGGCCTGGTGCAGCAACCCTTGCCGGATCAGCCGTTCCGCCCGCTCTCGCACGACGAGGCGCAGGCAGTGGGTGTACCGGACGACGGCGTCGCGGACGCGTTCGCGCGCCATGGTCGCTCCCGCCGCCATCCGCGCGGTGCGGCTCGGTGACGGATCGACCGGTTCCCGTTCGGGCGCGGGCATCTGGGCGGCGCGGGCCGCGGCGGTCACCAGCAGCTCGGGCCGGTCACCGAAGGTCGGGTTGATCAACTCGCACTCGCCCGGTCCGCGATGCCCGATCCTGCGCAGTTCCTCGTCCAGCGCGGCGGAGAACGTCGCGGAGACAGCTCGCGCCGCGGCGACGTCACCCGAGTGAGCCGCGTCGTGCAACGCGGCATCGGCCCGGCACAACGCGGCGAGGCGTTCGACGGCGAGCATCGTCCTGGCCGACTCCAACCGCTCCAGGTCGATGGGCACGACGGCGGATCCCTTGCCGCGGGAGTGGATGGCGGTGGCCGCGCCGGTCATCATCACGCCGATGGACGCCGCCGCCCAGGACTGGTTCAGCCGGTCGCGCCACAGCAGGGCCCGCGCGTGCAGTTGCTCGTCGGTGAGGTCGCGAATCGCGGTGGCGCCCAGAGATTCCTGATGCGCGGCGGCGTTGATGTCGTCGGTGGTCTCGCGATAACGCAGCGCGGTGCGCAGGACCCGTCCGGCCGCACGCCAGGTGGCGCGGGTGCTGGCGAAACCCGTCGGGGTGGGCGGCTTGCCGTGCGGAGTCAGCGAGATCTCGGCAGGAATGTTGCCGTAGACGTCGCGGCGGATGCTCTGCTCGTCCCAGCCCGGCATGTTCTCCGCGGCCAGCACTCCGATGGAGGCGTTGATATAGATGTGGTGCCCGAGCACGGTGGTGACCCGGCTGGTCCAGTGCTCCAGCGCGATCCCGTCCAGCGCGATCATCCTGCCCATCGCGGCGTTGGCCAGCCGGATCGCGCCCGCCTGCAGATCCACGGTCAGCGGTGTGAGCGGTCCGGGCAGCGCCTCGGACGTATTCGTCGCGGTGTGCACCGGGTAGGCCGGGTCGACACGATCGTCGAATTCGCCCTCGAGACCTTCCGGCGCCACCGACACCAGGGCGTGGCCGTCGGAGGTGGCCGCGCGGGTGGGAATCACAGAGCCGGGCAGCGGAATCGCGCCGGTGCGTGCGACGAGTTCGTCACCGTCGGCCTTGCGGCCGGCCAGTCCGCGGACGACGTCCGCCGCCACTTCGGACGCGGTCCACCCACAGCGGAACCCCCATTCCTGCTCGGCCGCGTTCGTATCCATCTCCGCCGCAGTCCGATCACGTGCCATCCGCCGGACCGATCGCGTTCCCGTCGCCGCGCGGATGCGGCGCACGTCCTCGCCGGAGACCACGCCGGGCGCGGCCAGTTCGACCACGCCGACGCGCGCGGACGCCGCGGCCAGGACCAGGAAGCGTTCGAAGTCGTCGGTGTGCAGCAACTGGAATCCGCCCGCTCGACGGGAACCGATGAGTCGCCGCAGGATTCGCCAGCTCTCGCGGTCGACGCGTCTGCCCGCGACCGGGGCGGTGCGCACGATCAGAGCCCGCGCCCCGCTGGAGCGCACGACATCCTCGACGGCCGAATCCGTCCCCGCGACCGTGGGAACCACGAGTCGCGCCCCGGCTGCCCGGGCTGCCGTCGCGATCGCGGCGAGCGAACCGCCCAGATGCACCACCGCCGCGCACTCGGCGACGGCCCGCGCGCAGCTCGCCGCCTCGTCCGGGTCACCGGTGATCACTTGGACCCGGGGATCGACGTACCGGTGCCGCGTACGGTCCGACCCGACCACGTCGTGGCCCGCGGCCAGCAGCATGCGCGCCACCGCGCGGCCGGTCGGATCGGACACTCCGGTGACCAGGACCCGCATGAATTCTTCCTCCTCGCTGGCGCCCACGCAGACGTGACGCCGTTCACACACCATCGCCACCCGGCGTCCCCGCGACGGCCCGCAGTCCCGCTGAACGGGACCGGAAGGTCGCTCACCAAGATGGGCGTCCGGCCACCGAGCGCGGAGCGGGAAGGTCGACTCATGAGTGATCGGAATTCGGTCGTGCCCAGGGCGGCGGCCGAGGTGCGCGCCTACGACATCGAGACCGATGTGCTGGTGGTCGGTTATGGATGTGCGGGGGCGGCCGCGGCGTTCGAGGCTGCAGCGGGCGGCGCGCAGGTGTTGATCCTCGATCGGATGAGCGGTCCGGGCGGCGCCTCGGCGCTGTCGGGCGGCGAGATCTATCTCGGCGGCGGCACACCGATCCAAAAGGCGTGCGGGTTCGACGACGACCCGGCGGCGATGGCCGCGTTCCTGTCCGCCGCGCTCGGCCCGGGCGCCGACCCGGCCAAGATCGCGCGCTACAGCGAGGACAGCGTCGCGCATTTCCACTGGCTCGCCGACCGCGGTGTGCCGTTCGAACCCACCCTGTGGGATGCGCCCGCCTGGGTGCCGCCGACGGATGACGGTCTGATGTGGCTTGGGGAGAACAGCAGGCCGTTCACCGACCTCGCCGCGCCCGCGCCCCGTGGCCATCGCCCGGCCGCCGCCGACTTCGGCGGCAAGCTGCTCATGGACCGCCTCACCGAGGCCGGCCGATCCGCCGGCGCGACAGCGCTTTTCGACACCAGGGCCGCGTGCCTGATCGTGGCCGGTGACGGCACGGTCGTCGGCGTGGTGGCGCGGCGGTACGGCACCGAGCTGACCATCCGCGCTCGCCGCGGCGTCGTACTGACCACCGGCGGATTCGTCGACAACGACGCCATGCTCGCCGCCCACGCACCGCGACTGCTGGGACACACCAAGGTCAGCGCGGGCACCGACGACGGCAGCGGAATCCGGATGGCGCAGGCCCTCGGCGCGGCGGTGCGGCATATGGCCACGGGCCAGGTCGGCATCTCACTCGTTCCCGGCCTTGCCGCGCGCGGCATGGTGGTGAACGAGCACGGGCAGCGGTTCATCAACGAGGACACCTATCCCGGCCGGATCGGCCAGGCCGCGCTGTTCCGGCAGGGTATGCGGACCTGGGTCGTGCTCGATGAACAAGCTTTCGACGAAGTGCCGGAACCACAGCGCTGGGGTGCGCGGCCCACCCATGTGGCGGAGACACCCGAAGAACTCGCCGGGCTGATGGGCGTGCCCGCTGCGGCGCTGGCCGACACCGTCCGCCGCTACAACAGCTTCGCCGCCGACGGCGCGGATCCCGAATTCGGGAAAGCGCCACGCTGGGTGCGGCCGCTCACGCCACCGCTCGCCGCCATCGATGTGCGGGCGGGGGTGCGGCCGCCGGCGGAGGCCGGTGATCGCCGGGGGACCGGCGCGTCCGTCTTCACCCTCGGCGGTCTGCACACCGCGCTCGACGGCGCTGTGCTCGATATCGACGGCGCGCCGATCCCCGGACTGTTCGCCGCGGGCCGTGCCGCGAGCAACCTGCACGGCGAGGGCTACATCAGCGGCACGTCGCTCGGGGACGGCACCTTCTTCGGCCGCCGTGCCGGCGCCGCCGCGGCCCGCCCCAGCTGATCCGGGCGGCGGGTTCCGGTCATCGGGATGGATCGGATCCGACCGCGCCGCACCGGCCTAGCGTCGAAAGACGGCACTACGAGGAGGACTACCGCATATGACCAACAAGGTGCTCGATCGGGTACGGGATCTGCTGCCCGCGATCCGAGAGCGAGCGGCCGACGCCGAGCTGCAGCGCAGAGTGCCCGAGCAGAGCATCCGGGAGCTGACCGAGGCGGGGGTGTTCCGCATGCTGCAGCCGTCCGGTTTCGGCGGCGACGAATCCTCACCGGTCGCGTTCTACGAGGTTATCCGCGCCATCGCCACCGCATGCCCGTCCACGGCATGGGTGTCCTCGGTGCTGGGCGCGCACCCGTGGCAGCTGGCCCTGTTCCCGCTGCGAGCGCAGCAGGACGTATGGGACCCCGATCCGGACACGCTGGTCTCGTCGTCGTACGCGCCGACCGGCAAGCTGATCCCCGTCGAAGGCGGCTTCGAGATCAGTGGTCGCTGGAGCTTCTCCTCCGGCTGTGATCACGCCCGCTGGGCGTTCCTCGGTGCGGTCGTGCCGAACGACGAAGGGGGAGCGGAATACCTGACCGTTCTGGTGCCGCGCACCGACTACCGCATCGAGGACGTCTGGCACGTCTCGGGGTTGTCCGGCACCGGCAGCAACGACATCGTCATCGAGCACGCGTTCGTGCCCGCCCACCGCACCTATAGCGCGAGTGAGCAGGCCGAGCTGCGCGGCCCCGGACAGGCCGTCAATACCGCTCCGCTGTACCGGATCTCGTTCGGCGCGGTGTTCTCCAACACCATCACCGCACCTATCATCGGCGCCGCTCAGGGCGCATACGAAGCGCACATCGAGCGCATGCGCGAGCGGGTGCGGATCTCCTACGGCGGGCAGAAGGCTGCCGAGGATCCGTTCGCGCACGTGCGGGTCGCACGCGCCGCCTCCGAGATCGACGCGGCCGTGCTGCAGATGGAGCGCAACATCAGCGAACAGCTGCGCTACGCCGAGGCGGGGGAGGAAATCCCCTTCGAACTGCGGGTGCGCAGCCGCCGCGACCAGGTGCGCGGCACCGAACGCGCTATCGAAGCCATCGATCTGCTGTTCGACAACTCCGGTGGGCATTCCATCCGCAAACCCAATCCGATCGAACGGCACTGGCGCGACGCGCACGCGGGCAGCGTGCACGTCATCAACGACGTCGAGCGCGCGCTGGTTCTCTACGGCCGGGACGCGTTCGGGTTGCCGGTCACGGATCGGATGATCTGATGACGCTCACCGCCGAGAACACCACGCGCTGGAGTACGACCGGTGGGCTCCGGCTGCGTTATCACGAGGCGGGGTCGGGCGCGCCGCTGGTGCTGCTGCACGGCTCCGGACCGGGCGTCTCGGGCTGGGCCAACTTCGGCGCGAACCTGCCCACCCTGGCCGAGCGCTTCCGCTGCCTGATCGTGGATCAGCCGGGCTTCGGCGGCAGCCGCCGCCCGGCGGTGTACGACCGCAACTACCTGCGCATCTCCGCCGATGCGGTGCTCGAATTGCTCGACGACCTCGGCCTGGAACGTGTACACCTGCTGGGCAATTCGATGGGCGGCGCGGTAGCGACGCTGCTGGCGCTGGAACATCCCGAGCGGGTCGACCGGCTGGTGCTGATGGCGCCCGGCGGTGTCGGGGTGAACGTGCTGGGGCCGGAACCGTCCGAAGGCATCACTCGGTTGCTGGAGTTCAGCGCCGATCCCACCCGGGAGCGCCTCATCCCGTGGCTGCGGACCATGGTGTCGAATCCCGCTACCTTGACCGAAGAACTGGTCGATGCCCGGCTGGCCGCCGCCGCGGATCCGGACGCCATCGCCGCGCTGCGCGACGCCTACGCTACGTTCGCCGATCCCGCTCTCGCCGAACCGGTCCCGCTGTGGGCGCGGTTGCGCGGCCTGCGCCCGGAGACGCAGATCCTGTGGGGGCGCGACGATCGGGTGACACCGGTGGAGGCTGCGCTGTTGCCCACGCGCCAGATCCCGAATGCCGATCTGCGCGTTTTCGCCCGATGTGGTCACTGGGTGCAGATCGAGCGCAAGTCGGCGTTCGAACGCGCCGTCGTCGACTTCCTCACCGGCGGGCTGTAAGCGCCGCCCACGTCGATCACATCTCGTGATCGCGGACCCATCCCGCGATCTGGGTCCGCGAAGTGAAGCCGAGCTTGGTCAGGATGTGCTCGACGTGGGTCTCGGCGGTGCGCACCGAGATCACCAGGTCCGCGGCGATGCGTTTGTTGCTGTGACCCGCGGCCACCAGGCGGGCGACGTCCTTCTCCCGGCGAGTGAGGACGTCGGCCGCCTGCGGCTCGGCGGATGCGGTCTGCGGCGGTCGGGCCGCGGTAGGCGCGCGCCCCAGCGCGTAATCGATCGCCTCGCCCAGCGACAGCGTCGCCCCGCTGTCGAAGATCTCCTGGAACACTTCCTCGCCCAGTGCTTCTCGCACCCGCCCGCGCATCTTGTCGCCCAGGACGCCGGTGATGGCGTGCGCGAGGCGCACCGTGCTGCGTGCGAGGATCTCCGCGGCTCCGAGCAGACGTGCGGCGCGCTCGAAGTCGGCTCGCGCCACCGCCGTCCATGCCAGTCCCTCGAAACCGGAGGCGAGCCAGACGCACCGGTCGAACAGGCTGAACATCTCGACCGACCGGGCGAGATAACCGGTCGCGGCGTCTTGATCGCCGCGTCGCCAATGGTCCAGGCCCATCGACCACTGCGCCAGCCCACCGAGCAGAGACGGTCCCCGTTCGGTGGTGACCGTCAGGAGTCGCTCGGCGAAAACGGTGGAGCGCGCGTCGGAGAGCACCAGCGCGCACACGAAGGCGAAGGCGAGACTGTCCATTTCCATCGCGTAATGCCCGCATTCGGCGGCCAGATGGGTCGCCGTCTCCGCCAATTCGAGGGCGCGGGCGGTGTCGCCGTCGTTGAAGGCCAGCAACGCCGAGTCGAGCATCGCCTCCGCGAGAATGTCGGGCGCGTTGACTCTGCGTGCCAGGGCGACGCATTCGTCCACCAGCTGCCGCGCTGACCCGCGATCCGAGAGCAGCGCCGCGAGTGAGGCCGCCGCGGAGAGCCCGCGTGCGCGCAGCTCGGTCGGTTCGCTCGACTTCGCCAGCGCGTCGGTCAGCCAGCGGTAGCCCTCGGTGAGGAAACGGTTGTGCTCCCAGAACGGCCGCAGCACCGCGGCCATCTCGAGCGCCGACTCCGGTGCGCCGGTGAGGCCGAACTGCAACGCCGCGCGCAGATTCGCGTGCTCGCGGTTCAGCTCACGGAACCAGACGACGTCGTCGGAACTCCAGTACGCGGTCCGGCCGCGCAGCGCCAGCCGCCGGTAGTGGTCGCGGTGGCGCGCTCGGATCGCGGGCTCGTCCCCGCGTTCGGTCAGCCGGTCGTGGGCGAATTGCCGGATCGGCTCCAGCATCGAGTACCGGCCGACGTCACCGTCGTAGCGCAGACTGAGCACCGATTTGTCGACCAGGCCGGTGAGCGCGTCGAACAGGGTCTGCGCCCTGGAAGCCGGTAGGCAGACGGCTTCGGCGGCGTCGATGTCGAAGCCACCGGAGAACACCGACAGCTGCTCCCACAGCCGCTGTTCGGCCGGGGTGCACAGGTCGTAACTCCAGCGGATCGCCCCCTCGATGGTCTGCTGCCGTTCGGGCGCCAAGCGCGGTCCCGCGCTGAGCAGACCCATGGTGTCGTCGAGCCGGGCGAGAATCTGTTCCGGAGTGAACATCCGGAAACGCAAGGCGGCCAGTTCCAGCGCGAGCGGAATTCCGTCCAGCCTGCGGCAGATCGCCGCCAGCGCGCCCCGGTTCGCGGGCGTGGCCGCGAAGTCCGGGTTGGCCGCGCCCGCCCGCTCGGCGAGCAGCCGCATCGCATCGCTGTCCACCGTCTTCTCGTCCGGTAGCGGCAGAGGCGCGACGGGCATGACCTGTTCACCCTGCACACCCAGCACCTCCCGGCTGGTCGCCAGCACCCGCACCTCGGGGGTCGTGGCGACGATCCGGCCGACCAGCTGCGCGCACGCGTCGATCAGGTGCTCGCAGTTGTCCAGGATCAATAGCAACCGTTTGTCCGCGAGGAACTCGGTCAGCCGCCGCAGGGGCGTCGCCGTGTCGTCGCGCAGCGCCAGCGCCTCGGCGACGGTCACCGTCACCAGGTCGGGGTCGTGCACGTCGGCCAGCTCGACCAGCCATACCCCGTCCGGGAACGCGCGCGCGACCGCGACGCCGACCTGGCGGGACAGCCGGGTCTTGCCGACGCCGCCCGGACCGAGCAGCGTCAGCACCCGCGTCGTGGGCAGCAGCCGCTTCGCCGCGGCGAGTTCCTCCCGGCGCCCGACGAAGCTGGTGACCTCGGCAGGGAGGTTGCCGATGGGACGCCGCGCCATGGGTGTCAACCCTAGGTACCGCGCGTGGCGCGCAAGAGCATTCTGGACAAATTCAACTCCGGTGGGCATCCCCGCGTGGTCCGCCGGCGCGGGGCCTGCGAAGACGTCGCCGGGACAGCGGATGGATCGAACAGTTTCCGCTCATCGGACGGCGACGGCGGGGTCGACCTCGGTCAACTGGTGGCGCATGCGGTCGCGCTTGGCGCGCAGATAGCGCACGTTGTGCTCGGTCGGGCTGGTCTGCAGGGGGATTCGCCGTTCGACGGCGATACCGTATTCGGTCAGACCCGCCTGTTTGGCGGGATTGTTGCTGAGCAACCGGACCGACCGCACACCCAGGTCGGCCAGGATCTGGGCGGCGGCGCCGTAGTGGCGGGCGTCGACGGGCAGCCCGAGCAGCAGGTTCGCGTCGACGGTGTCGGCGCCCCCGTCCTGGAGCTCGTATGCGCGCAGTTTGTTCAGCAGCCCGACGCCGCGTCCCTCTTGTCCGCGCAGATAGATCACGACCCCGCGGCCTTCGGCGGCCACGGCCCGCAGGGCGGCGTCGAGCTGCTCGCCGCAGTCGCAGCGCAGCGAACCGAACGCGTCTCCGGTGAGGCATTCCGAGTGCACCCGGGTCAAGACGTCGTGTTCGCCCGGCGCACCGAACACCAGCGCGAGATGCTCGGCGTGGTTCGTCGCGTCCCGATAGCCGATCAGCCGGAACTCGCCGGACGGGGTGGGCAGCCGGGTCTCCACGATCCGGGCGACGCCCGCCTCGCGCCGCAGGCGGTAGTCCACCAGATCGGCGATGGAGATGATCGGGATCCCGTGCACGCGGGCCATGGTCAGCAGTTCCGGCAGGCGGGCCATCGACCCGTCGTCGCGGACCACCTCGGCGATGACGCCGGCGGGGCGCAAGCCCGCCAGCCGCGCCAAATCGACAGCGGCCTCGGTATGCCCTCGCCGGCCGAGTACGCCACGCGGGTGCGCTCGGAGGGGAAACACGTGCCCCGGGCGGGTGAGGTCCCGGGGTGTGGCGGCGGGATCGGCGAGCAGGCGCATGGTGTGCGCCCGGTCGGCGGCCGAGATGCCGGTGCCCACGCCCGCCGCCGCGTCCACCGAGACCGTGTAGGCGGTGCCCTTCGGGTCCTGGTTGACCGCCGTCATCGGCGGCAGTTCCAGGCGGTCGAGATCCTCGCCCGCCATGGGCACGCACAACACGCCACTGGTGTGCCGCACCAGGAATCCGATATTGCGCGGGGTCGCCATCTCCGCGGCGAGTACCAGGTCGCCTTCGTTCTCGCGGTCCTCGTCGTCCACCACGAGCGCCACGCCGCCGCTCGCGATCGCCGCCACCGCGGCAGGCACCGTGTCCAGTTCACCGGTCATCGTCCGCCACCTCCATATGCCTAATCGAAATATGGCGGGCCCGGAACGGCCAGGTGGCGTCTCACTGAGTGAGGCGGTCGATGTCCGCGAGCAGTTCGCGGGCGAAATCGCGCTCCGCCTCGTAGTGCCGGACACACCAGCGCAGCACCAGTTCCGGATAGACCCAGTCCGGATTCGCCTCGGCGCCTTCCGCGTCGGCCTCGGCGCGTTTGCGCATCTTCTCGGCGTACGCGATGTGCTCGGTGAGGATGTCACGCATCCGCTCGGGCTCGGCGAGATTGCCCAGCCATGCCCGCAGCATCACGCTGTGCTTGAGCACCGGCGCCTCGACCGGCGCGTGATTGACCCAGTTCGCGGCCGCCGCACGGCCTTCCGGCGTGATGGAGTACATCCGCTTGCCGCGCACGCCGTCGTCCTGCACGACCGTGCGGGAGCTGGCGTAGCCGTGCTTCTCCAGACGCTTGAGTTCGGCGTAGATCTGGCTGAACGACGGGCTCCAATAGAAGAACTGCAGACTCCAGTCGGCCCATTTCTTCAGGTCGTAGCCGGAGAGTTCGTCGGCGTGCGAGAGCATGCCGAGCACGGCCCACGCGGTGGTCGGCAGGTCGGGCACCGCGGGTGTGCCGCCATCGGTCATGGTCGGACTGTACCGCTCAGGCATATGCGGATTCGATCTATCGCCAGCGCGCCCGGCGCGGGAACAGCGTCCGCCCCGCCTCGTGGGAGATCTCCAGCAGCACCCGCGCCAGCTTGTCGAAACTCATCGCCTCGGCCCGCCCGGACAGCGACAGCGCCGCGGGAGCCGTGCCACGGCCGCGCAATGGTGCTGCGACACAAGCGATTCCGTCCATGGATTCCTCGCGGTCCACCGCAACGCCCTGGCGCAGGCGGATCTGGGCCAGCGCGCGGTGCAACGCGTCGGGCTCGGTGATGGTGTGCGCGGTCATGCGCGGCAGCCGGGAATGGAACGCGGCTTCGGCGATGCTCGGCTCCAAGGCGGCCAGCATCGCCTTGCCCAGTGCCGTGGAATGCGCGGGCATGCGGCCGCCGAGGCGGGTCGGCAGAATCGCGGCCAGTCGCCCACCGGCCTTGTCCAGGTAGACGACCTCGCGACCGTCGAGCACCGCCAGATGGCCGACCATGCCGGTGCGCTGACACAACTCGTGCAGTAGCGGACTGACGGCGTCGCGGATCTCGTTGTGGTCGGCGGTGAGCCCGCCGAGTTCCAGGGTGCGCATGCCGAGCCGGTATCCGCCGGACGTGTGGGCCAGCCAGCGCAGCCGGATCATCTGGTCGAGGATCCGATGGACGGTCGAGCGCGGCAGGCCGGTGCGCTCCACCAGGCCGAGCAGCGTCAGCGTCGGCGTGGCGGCGTCGAACGCGTCCAGGATGAGGGTCATCCGTTCGATCATCGAGACGGGTACGTCGGCGGGGCCGGATTCAGCGTTTACAGGGCGAGCGCGGTGGGGCGCCCGGGCGGCTTCGGGCCGCAGCGTGACGGTCATCTGAACCTCCGTCGGTCACATTCGGGCTGGTCGACCGGGCATTTCGGGCCCGGTCTGCTGTGTCTCCCATCACACTGGCGAATCCTCGACCGGGATGAATCGGGAGAACTACGTAGCTTCTACGGATCTCGATCTCGGTGACCGGACTCCGGTCTTGACCTCCCTCGGGCGGCGACTGCTGTCATAGCTGTCAGGTATATGCCTGATCGAAATAGGAGGTCCGATGGAACCGGTGCTCGAGATGGACGGATCGCCACTGGACGTGCGCGACTTCAAAGCCGTGCTGGGTCGCTTCTGCACCGGCGTCACGGTGATCACCGCACACTCCGGTGACGGGCCGGTCGGATTCACCTGCCAGTCCTTCTCCGCGCTGTCGCTGGAGCCGCCCGCGGTCTGCTTCTGCCCGGCGCGCACGTCCACCTCGTGGCCGCGCATCCGCGCGGTGGGCCGGCTCTGCGTCAACATCCTGGCCCACGACCAGCAGGACATCTGCCGCCGGCTCGCGCGCAGCGGCACCGACAAGTTCGCGGGGGTCGACTGGGAGCCGTCGCCGAACGGCTCGCCACGGCTGGCCGGGAGCATGGCCTGGCTCGATTGCGAGGTCGAGCAGGAGGTCGACGGCGGTGACCACACCATCGTCATCGCGCGCGTCACCGCCCTGTCAGAGCACCGTGAAGCCGCGCCGCTGCTGTTCTACCGCTCCGCGTTCGGGCGGCTCGATCCGGCCTGAGCGCCTCCCGGCCAGTGGGACTGCGCATTTCCGCCCCGCATGTCGAACCGAAATATCGAGGTGACAAACGTGCGCGAATTGTGGAGGAACCGATGACTACCGACACCGAGGTCCGAGTGATCGACGCGGGCGCTCCGCCCGCCCGGTACGCGCGCGGCTGGCACTGCCTGGGCCTCGCGCGGGACTTCCGGGACGGTGAACCGCACACCGTCGAGATCTTCGGCACCGAACTGGTCGTGTTCGCCGGGGCGGGCGGGGAACTCCACGTTTTGGATGCCTACTGCAGGCACATGGGCGGGAACCTGGGCGACGGCCGGATCAAGGGGGACTCGATCGCCTGCCCGTTCCACGACTGGCGCTGGGGCGGCAACGGCCGCTGCACCGGCATCCCCTACGGCCGCCGCGTTCCACCCCGGGCGCGGACCCGCTCATGGCCGACCCTGGAGCAGAACAAGCAGCTGTTCGTATGGAACGACCCCGAGGGCAATCCACCCCCGGAACAGGTCACGATCCCGCGCATCGAGGGCGCGTTCAGCGACGAGTGGACCGAGTGGACCTGGAACACCATGACGATCGACGGCGCGAACTGCCGCGAGGTCATCGACAACGTGGTGGACATGGCGCACTTCTTCTACGTGCACTTCGGGTTCCCCACCTACTTCAAGAACGTCTTCGAGGGTCACATCGCCAGTCAGTACATGACGTCGGTGTCGCGCGAGGACATGATGGGGGAGACCGCTAAGGCGTTGGGCGGCAAGAACGTCCTGCACTCCGACGCCTCGTACTACGGCCCGTCCTACATGATCGATCACCTGCGCAGCGAGAGCGCGGGACTGACGGTCGAGGGCGTGCTCATCAACTGCCACTACCCGGTGTCACCGACGAAGTTCGTGCTGCAATACGGCGCGATCGTGAAGAAACCGCACGGTGTGTCGCCGGAGCAGGCCGAGGACATCGCGGCGAAGTTCGCGGGCGGTCTGGGCCGCGGCTTCGAACAGGACGCCGCGATCTGGCAGCGCAAGACCCGCATCGACAATCCACTGCTGTGCGAGGAGGACGGGCCCGTCTACCAGCTGCGCCGCTGGTACGAGCAGTTCTACACCGATGCGGCCGAGGTCGACCCGAAGATGACCGACCGCTTCGAGTTCGAGGTCGACACCACCCGCGCGGTCACGGCCTGGGAAGCGGAGGTCGCCGAGAATCTCGCTGGGCAGCGCGCCGCCGCCGGATCCTGAGCGGGATCGTGATGGAACGGGTTACCTGCCGTACCTGCGAAACCTGCGTGCTGGTCGAGAAGTACAGCCCGCAGCACACCAGCGTGCAGTGGACCGCAGACGCCGTGGCGGCGTGCGCCGAGTTCGCCGGAGCGGACAGCACGCGCGTGCGCACCTGCGTCGCGCTGCGCGACAGCATCGATGCCGCCGTCGCCTGCGGTCGCATCGACATCGGCACGCGGGACGGAGATGCGCCGTGAGTGCGGCGCACGCCGTGGACGGCCGGAGAGGAGACACAACAGTGGATCGGGCGGCCGTGCTGCCGACGCGGATTCCCGGCGACACCGACAGCAACCAGGGCGCTGTCCTGCCGCTGCGGGTGGTGCGGGTGATCGAGGAGACCGACGACGCGGTCTCGCTGGAACTGGATCCGGCCACCGGGCGGTCGAATTCGATCGCCTACCGGGCTGGTCAGTTCCTGACCCTGCGGATACCGAGTGAGCTGACGGGCTCGGTGAGCCGGTGTTACTCCCTGTCCAGTGCGCCACACGAGGAAGGGCCGCTGAAGGTCACCGTCAAGCGAACGCCAGACGGCTACGGATCCAACTGGCTGTGCGACAACGCCGTCGCGGGAACGGTTCTCGACGCGCTGCCGCCCGCCGGTGTGTTCACCCCCGCGTCGCTCGACGACGACGTGCTGTTGTTCGCGGCAGGCAGTGGGATCACCCCGGTGCTGTCGATCCTGAAATCGATACTGGCAGCCGGGGCCGGGCACTGCACGCTGATCTACGCCAACCGCGACGAACGATCGGTGATCTTCGCCGCCGAACTCGCCGACCTCGCGGCCCGGTATCCCGGCCGCCTGGTCGTGGTGCACTGGCTGGAGAGCCTGCAAGGGCTGCCCACCCGCGCGCAGCTCGCGGCGCTGGCCGGACCGTGGTCCGAGCGCGAAGCGTTCGTCTGCGGCCCCGGTCCCTTCATGGACGCGGTCTCCGCAGCGCTGATCGGGCTGGGCGCCGGGCGCGTGCACGTCGAGAAATTCGTGTCGCTCACCGGCAACCCGTTCGAGAGCGCCGTCCCGGAACCGGCCGACTCCGGCGACAGCGCCGCGGTCGAAGTCGAACTCGACGGCGAGACGCGCGAACTTCCGTGGCCACGCGAGCAGGTCCTGCTCGACGTCCTGCTGGCCCATGGGCTGGCGGCGCCCTACTCCTGCCGTGAGGGCGCCTGCAGCGCCTGCACCTGCCGAGTCGTCTCGGGGCAGGTGGAGATGCGGCACAACGAAGTTCTCGACGAGGCCGATCTGGCCGACGGATACGTGCTGGCCTGCCAGGCGGTCCCGGTCACCGACACGGTGCAAGTCACCTATTCCTGAGGAGTACGACGAATCAATGGCTGACATCGCCTCGCTCGGTTACGTCCGAGTCGCCATCGCCGATGCGGCGGCCTGGCGCGCCTTCGCCTTCGACGTGATGGGCTTCGCCCAGGCCACCGGACCGAATCCGGACAGTCTGTATCTGCGGATGGACGAGCACGCCTACCGCTTCGAACTCGTTCCCGCCGAACAGGACCGGGTGCTGGCCGTGGGCTGGGAGGTGCGCGACTACCGCGCGCTCGCCCGGGTGCGGCGAACACTGGAGCGGGCGGGTGTGGCTGTCACGCCACTGACCCAGGATCAGGTCGACGCACTGCGCGTGGAAGAGGCCTTCACCTTCACCGATCCCGCGGGCTTCACCGTCGAGGTCTTCCACGGTCCGGTCCTCGACCACAGCCCGGTCGTCACCGTGCACGGCAACCGTTTCGTCACCGGGGGATTGGGCCTGGGTCATGTCGTGCTCCCGGTGCCCGACCTGGAGGAGGCGAACCGCTTCTATTGTGAGGTGCTCGGATTCCTGCCGCGTGGCTCGTTCCGGGTGCCCACCCCACCCGAGGCAGGGCCGGTTCGGGTGCGCTTCCTCGGGGTCAACCAGCGCCATCACAGCCTCGCGCTGATCCCCGGGACGCGCCCCGAGGGGCCCGGCCTGGTACACATCATGGTCGAGGTCGACCAGCTCGACTCCGTCGGCCGGGCCCTCGACCGCGTCATGCGGGCCGGCTACCCGCTGTCGTCGACCCTCGGCAGGCACACCAACGACAAGATGATCTCCTTCTACGTCCGCACCCCCGGCGGCTGGGATCTCGAATACGGCACCGAGGGCGTTCTGGTCGACGAAGCCACCTACAGCGCCGAGGAGATCACCGCCGACAGCTACTGGGGCCACGAATGGTCACGTGGCTGACTCGGCGGTTCGGCCGCGCGGCGGGGTCCTAGACTGTCGACTCGAGGAGGAAGGACGCTGATGAAGCGAAATCTGAACTGCCCCTGCGGGGAATCGATCGTCGGAACCGACGAGGACGATCTGGTGGCGAAGACGCAAGCCCACCTGGCGGAGAAACACCCCGGTCACGACTACTCGCGCGACGAGATCTTGTTCATCGCGTACTGATCGAGGAGGGTCGCGCCCGGCCTCACGGTCTCGGGCGCAAACCTTCGATCATGTGGGTGGTGGTCTCGTCCACCAGTTCGTCGGCGGTCTCCACGGCGATCACGCCCGAGCCGACGAAGGTGGCCAGACCTTGCAGCGCGGCGACCGCGGACAGCGCGATGCGCCGCGGATCGCCCGCGATCACTTCACCCCGCTTCTGCGCTTCGGCGATGAGCGCAACCGGCGTCGCGAATGCCGCGTCCACGGCCCGCGACATCGCATCGCCCGCGGCGGGACTGTGCCTGCGCGCGAACATCAACGCGACGAGTTCCGAATTCTCGGTCGCGAAATGGAGATACGTGCGGGCGAGATCCCGGATGTGCCCGTCGGCCGAACTGGCGGCCGCCGTCTGCTCCAAAGCGGCGGCGAGACGTTGGAATCCGGACACCGCGATGGCGTCCAGGAGCGCTTGCTTGTCCTTGAAATGCCGGGTCGGAGCGGCGTGGCTGACTCCGACGTCACGGGCCAGTCCGCGCAGTGACAGGCCGTCGACGCCGGACTCGCGCAGCGTCGCCTCAGCGCGCTGGAGCAACTCGGCGCGCAGGTCGCCGTGGTGGTAGGACCGGCTTCGCGTGATCGGCATGGTGTATGCAGGATAACAAAATGTAGCCGTTGCCTACTTTGTAGGCAGTGACTACATTGACTCGCATGACGGTTCGGACCTTCACCGCCCCGATCGCAGTGCTGACGGTCTTCGCGGCGCTGCTGGGCACGATGTACCTCGGCTACGCGAGCAATACCGAGAAGAACCTGCACGACTTCCCCATCGCCCTGGTCAATCAAGACGTCGGCGACACGCTCGACGGCAAACCCGCCAATGTCGGCGCCCAGATCACCGACGCGCTGGTCGCGGGTATGCCGGCGGAGAAGATCGACCTGCGCGTCGTCGGCATCGCCGAGGCGCGCACACAGTTGCAGCACGGTGCGGTCTACGGCGCCATCGTCATCCCGTCCGATTTCACCAAGCGGCTGGCGATTCTGGGCGCGGGCGCCGTGGTGCCCGGAGCGATCGAGCGCCCGGTGATCACGATCAACACCAACCCGCGCATCGGTCCCTACACCACCGGAATCATGCAGCGGATCGCCGCTCGTGCGCTGACCCAGGTGGACGAGACCGTCGGCAAGAATCTGACCGACCAGGTGAACTCCGCCTTGGCCGCGGGGCCGGGCGCGCCGGTCGAGGTCAGTGGCGCCGCGCGCCTGATGCTCGCCGACCCGGTGCAGATCGTCACCGCGCCGTATCGTCCGATGGACGATGGGGCAGGTCAAGGGCTGGTCGCCTTCTTCTACACCTTGATCCTGCTGTTGGCGGGCTTCACCGGAGCCATGATCATCCACACCCTCGTCGACTCGGTCCTCGGTTTCACTCCCACCGAATACGGCCCGTGGTTCGTCCACCCGCCGGCCACCGGGATCTCCCGTTTCCGCACCTTGCTGGTGAAGTGGGCGGTCATCGTCACAGCGGCGCCGATTCTGTCCGGAATATTCCTCGCCGTCGCCGCGGCATTGCGGGTTCCACTGGGCAGCCCACTGCTGCTGTGGCTCTACGGCACACTCGCCATCGTCGCCGTCGGCGTGACCGCGCTGGCCGTCCTGGCCACCTTCGGGACCGCCGGCCTGCTGGTCAACCTGATCCTGTTCGTCGTTCTCGGCCTGCCGTCCTCGGCCGCCACGGTCCCGCTGGAAGCGACGCCCGTCTATATCGCGAAGTTGGCCGCGTTCGAACCGATGCACCAGATCTACCTGGCTGTGCGCGCCATCCTCTTCTTCGACGCCCACGCCGAAGCCGGTTTCGGTCTCGGACTGTGGATGACGCTGCTCGGTCTCGGAATCGGTGTGGTGCTCGGTGTCACGGCCACTTACGCCTACGACCGTCGCGGACTGCACCGCGCGACAGCGCCCGGCGGCAGTACCCCGGTCGTAGGTGCGCCCGCCGTCGCCGGATGAGTGGGAATCGGGTGGTCGGTCGCCGCTTTCGGATCGGCCGAGGCCTCGGCCGAGCACGTGGCGTACCTGTGGGAGCTGATCGAGCGTTCCGGGAAGTCCGAGCACTGACGTTCGCCGGCCTGCGCAAGGCGGGTCGGGCGCAGTCGGAGATCGCGTAGTCGACTACTCGCGCCGACACTCCCGAAGCTGAGCAGACTGTTCGGTATGACGCAGGGGACATCCAGCGCACCCGCCACCTGTGCGAGGACGATCGGCGCCACGATCGAGAACTGACATGGTGCTCATCGGCCACAACGCAGACACAACGTGTTTCCAGCTCACGTTGGTCGAGGAATTCGCCCTGCGAAACGGCGGCAGGCAGCTCGACCTTCCACACATGGCGGAACGGGTGCTGACCTACCTCGCGTTGCTGGACCGGCCGGTCGCGCGCAGCCGCCTCGCCGGCGCACTGTGGCCCGGATGCACCGACAGCTGCGCGTCGAAGAGCCTGCGCACCGCGCTGTGGCGGCTCCGGCGCGTCCAGGAGGCGCTGGTGCAGATCGAGGGTGATCGACTCCACCTCGGGCACGGCGTATCCGTCGACCTGGCCGACCTGACCGATCTGACACACCGGCTCATCCACGACCCCGGGAGCGAGGATCTCGCGCGAGTGCCGCTGCTGCTCCAGCGTAGGGAGCTGCTACCGGACTGGGATGAGGACTGGGTGGTCGCCGACCGGGAGCGTTATCGATTGAGCCGGGTCACGGCACTCGAATCGGCTGCCCAGGCCCTGCTGGAACATCGGCAGACCGGCGCGGCGCTCATCGCGGCCTCGGCGGTCGTGCAGCAGGAGCCGTTACGGGAAAGCTCCCGCCGGATCGTCATCCAGATTCATCTCGCGCAAGGCAACGAGGCCGACGCGATCCGTGAGTACCGGCGCTATCGCGACTTGCTCGGAGCCGAGTTCGGTGCTGTGCCATCGTCTCGCATGGACGACCTGCTGCTGCGCATCCGCCGACGGAGATCCCGCCATGATCGACTCGCCTCCGTCTGAGCCGGGGCGGGCCGGGAGACGCCGCGGTGACGCCGGGGAGACGCGGGCGCTCGATACTCCGCTGATAACAGCGGTGATCGCACCGAATCCGAGACGGCCAGGCGGGTGGGCGATGAATCTACACGAGCAGAGCCGGGCAGCGTGGGTGGAGCAGATCCAGGCCGCGGGCCGGCGTTACCTCCAAACCGAGACCAAGCGTGAGGACATCGAGCACCTTCGCAAAGTCAAGGACAGCAGCGTTGTCGACTCGGCGGAACAGATCAGCGCTCGAGCACAGCGGCTGGCCGCCGGTGGCGACGTACCGATCGAAGCCATCATCGCGGTCGGCCGCACGGAGCCCGCGGACCGGATCAGCACCCTGGAGCGGATGATCGGGGCCAGCAACGAGCTGCAACCGGCCAACTTCCTCGCCCGTGGCGCTCGCACCGCCGGTGCGGTCGCGCGCATCTCCCAGGTACGCAACGGACGTGAGATCCCGATGGGCACCGGATTCCTGGTCTCGCCCAGGCTGCTGCTGACCAACAACCACGTCCTGCCCGACGAGGACTCCGTCCGGCAGGTCGTCGTGGAATTCGGCGCCGAGACGACGATCGACAACACTCCCGGTCGCCCGCGGCAATTCCGTCTCGACCCCGGCTTCTTCGTCACCGACGAGCACCTGGACTTCACCCTCGTGCTCGTGCGGCCCGATGCCGACGGCAAGCCGGCCGGGGACGTCGTCGGCTGGTGGAATCACCTGATCGCCGACCAAGGCAAGATCGTCATCGGCGAGGCGATGAACATCATCGGCCACCCCATGGGCCGGCTCAAGGAAATCGGAATCCGCAAGAACCAGCTCGATCTGCAGCTGGATCACTTCCTGCATTACTCGACCGACACCGAGCCGGGAAACTCCGGGTCTCCGGTCTTCAACGACCAGTGGGAGGTCGTCGCGCTGCACCATTCCGGCGTCCCGCGCGCCGACGGGCAAGGACGGACGCTGCGGCGCGACGGCACCGTGTGGCACCGCGACGACGGCGACGACGCGATCGCCTGGATCGCCAACGAGGGTGTGCGCATCAGCGTGATTCTCGCGCATCTGGCCGCACTGCCGCTCCCGGCTCGCCACCGCGAACTGCTCGCCGAACTCGGCCCCGCCTCCGGGCTCACCGGCGTTTCGGCCGCTCCGGTGACTCCCTCCGAGCCTCGCGTCGAGCAGGCGGGCGCCACGATGCCGCGCGAGAGCACGGGATTCCTCCGCGGAGTAGTCGCGCGACCGGGCGCGTTCGGCGGTACGAGTCACCTGCTCTTCCTGCACGGCCGAAGCCAGCAGGGCCACGACCCGGAGGTGCTGCGGCGGGAGTGGACCGCGGGGCTCAACAAGGGTCTGACCCTAGCCGGGATCAACCCGATCGACCCCGCCGACGCCTACTTCCCCTTCTACGGTGACCGGCTGGCAACGTTGCTGCAAACCCGGGAGGCAGCTGTCGTCGACCCCGAGACCATGGCCGTCGACCGCGCCGAGGCCATGGCGCCGGCGACAGCGCAGGGCCGTCGCGTGTACGAGGAACTCCTGCAGGGAGCGGCCGAGGACGCCGGAATGCCGGTGAACCAGGAGCCCGTGGCAGAAGAAGGACTCGGGTCGTTCGGCAGCGCGCTCGTAGGCAAACTGCAGCGGCAGCTCAGCTGGATCGCCGCTCGCTGCGACGTGGACGACATCATCATCGCGCAGGTCTTCCGGGACGTCGCCACCTACCTCACCGACGAGCGGATCCGGCAGGACGTGCTCGCCTGTGTGCTCGAGACCGTGCCTCCCGCGGGGCGGCTGGTACTGGTCAGCCACAGCCTGGGGACCGTCGTCGCGATGGATCTGCTCACCCGGCTCGCCCCTGAACTCGACGTCGCCGTGCTGGTCACCGCCGGAAGCCCACTGGGTCTGGACGCGGTCCACGACAAACTCCTGGTGCGTGGCCCGCACCGGCCCGAACGCGTCCGCAACTGGACCAATACGTGGGCCGCCGTCGACCCGATCGCGATCGGATGCCCGTTGCGTGACACCTGGCAGGGACAGCTCCAGGAGTTCCCCGTGGACAACCCCAAAGACCGTCCGCACAGCATCGCCGAATACCTGGGCCACCCCGCTGTCGCCAAGGTCGTGCACGAGGGCCTCGCGTCCGCGCCGATCTGACCGTCCGCGACCGCTGACCCCGCATGATCGGGCGCGACGGGGCCACCCACGCCGGTAGTATCGGGCTTGGTGGTTCCCCTCGGCCGTCGTTCGGCCGGGCAGCGGCCACGGGAGTGGGATATGAGCGCGCGCGACGGCCCCAGCCTGCGGCGGTTGCATCGCAGCACCAGGGTGCTGGTGATCGCCGCCACGGTATTCGTTGCGTCTTTGCTGATCGTCCCCAGGCTGATCAGAGCCTATGTCGGCTGGCTGTGGTTCGGAGAAGTCGGATTCCGCGGTGTCTGGCTGACTGTGCTGCTCACCCGGCTGTCGCTGTTCCTCGTCATCGCACTCGTCGTCGGTGGCGTTCTCTTCGCCGCGATGTGGCTCGCCTTCCGGTTCCGCCCGCTGTTCGTGCCGGAGTCCGAGGAAGAAGACAGCCTCCGGCCGTATCGGGCCTTGGTGGTCCGGTGGCCGCTGCGGTTCGGTCTCGGCATCGCCGCCGCGGTGGGGCTCATCTGCGGCCTCGCCGCGCAGTCGAGCTGGATGACAGTCCAGCTGTTTCTCCACGGCGGGTCCTTCGGTGTGCCGGATCCGCAGTTCGGGCACGATGTCGGGTTCTATGTCTTCGACCTGCCGTTCTACCGCTTCGTCGTCAACTGGCTGTTCATCGCCGTCGTCCTCGCCTTCGTCGCCGGACTGGTGACCCACTACCTGCTCGGCGGGCTGCGACTGTCCAGGAAAGCGGGCGGGCTCACCCACGCGGCCCGCGTCCAGCTCGCGGTCTTCGCCGGCGCGTTCATCCTCTTGAAGGCGATCGCCTACTGGCTCGACCGGTATTCGCTGCTTTCCAGCCGCAGCAAGGAACCGACCTTCGCGGGCCCCGGCTACACCGACATCAACGCGGTGCTTCCCGCTCGCCTGATCCTCTTCGCGATCGCCCTCATCTGCGCTGCGGCGGTCTTCGCCGCCGTCGTCGTACGCGACCTGCGGATACCGGCGATGGCCGCCGCCCTTCTGCTGCTGTCGTCGATCCTGGTCGGCGCCGTCTGGCCGTTGGCCGTCGAGCAGTTCTCCGTCCGGCCGAACGCCGCCGACATGGAGCGCGTGTACATCGAACGCAACATCGCGGCCACCCGGCAGGCGTACGGGATCGGCGGAGATCGGGTCGAGTACCAGCCCTATTCCGGCGTCGGCAGCAAGCCGCCGTCGGAGGTTCCCGCGGATGTCACCACGCTCGCCGACGTCCGCCTGCTGGACCCGAACGTGCTCTCCCGGACCTTCACCCAGCAGCAACAGCTGAAGAATTTCTACAGCTTCCCCCCGCATCTGGATCTGGATCGCTACCGCATCGGCGGGCAACTCCGCGACTACGTGGTCGCGGCCCGCGAGCTGACCCCGAGCGCACTGAGCGGCAACCAGCGCCACTGGGTCAATCGGCACACCGTCTACACGCACGGCAACGGATTCGTCGCGGCACCGGCCAACCGGGTGAACGCGGCGGTCCGCGAGGCCGCGGGAGATGCCGCCAGCAGCAACAGCGGGTACCCGATCTACGCGGTCGGCGACATCGCCTCGCAAGCGTCCGGGCATCAAGTGATCCGAGTGGATCAGCCGCGGGTCTATTTCGGCGAAGTGATCGCCCACGCCAGCCCGGACTACGCCATCGTGGGCGGTGGCACCGAGCCCCGGGAGTACGACACCGACACCACCAAGTACACCTACACCGGCGCGGGCGGTGTCCCGATCGGGAATTGGCTCGACCGCCTGGCCTTCGCCGTGACCTACACCGAACGCAACATCATCTTCTCGAAGGCTATCGGTCCCGAGTCGAAGATCATCTTCAATCGCGATCCGCGTCATCGGGTGGAACTCGTCGCCCCGTGGTTGACGACCGACAACAACCCTTACCCTGCGGTCGTGAACGGCCGCATCGTCTGGATCGTCGACGCGTACACCGCGATCGACGGCTACCCTTACGCCAAGCGCAGTTCGCTGGAAGCCCTGGAGCCGGGCGACGACAGCCACCGCGGCTCCCCGGGACAGATTTCCTACGTGCGCAACTCCATCAAGGCCACCGTCGACGCATACGACGGCACGGTGACTCTCTACCAGGTCGATCGGCACGATCCCGTCCTGGCGGCATGGATGAAGGTCTTCCCCGGCACGGTCGAACCCGAGGAATCGATCACCCCGGAGTTGCGCGCTCACTTCCGGTATCCGGAGGACTTGTTCACGATCCAGCGCGAGATGCTCGCCAAATATCACGTCGACGAACCGCGAGAGTTCTTCACCACCAACGCTTTCTGGTCGGTCCCCAGCGACCCCACCGTGGAAACCAACCCGCACCAACCCCCGTTCTACGTCCTTGTCGGCGATCAGGGCAGCGCCGAGCCCTCGTTCCGGCTGGCCAGCGCGATGGTCGGATACAACAGGGAATTCCTCTCCGCCTACGTCTCGGTCCGCTCCGATCCCGAGAACTACGGCAAGATCAGCGTGTTGCAGCTGCCCACCGACACGCTCACCCAAGGGCCGCAGCAGATCCAGAACTCGATGATCTCCGACACCAGAGTGGCGTCCGAGCGGACGCTGCTGGAGCGCTCGAACCGGATCCAGTACGGCAACCTGCTCACTCTGCCGATCGCCGACGGTGGCGTTCTCTACGCCGAGCCGCTTTTCACCGAGCGCATCTCGACCGCACCGAACGCGTCGACGTTCCCGCAGCTGGCGCGGGTGCTGGTCAGCTACCGCGAGCCCGGCACCGGCGGCGTCCTCGTTGGCTACGCGCCCACCCTCGCCGAGGCGCTGGACCAGGTCTTCGGTCCGGGCACCGGCCGGTTCGCCACACCGCCCGGCGGCGGTCCCGGCGCGCCACTGCCTCCGGGTCAACAGCCCGCCGCGCCGCCCGCAGCGCAACCGCCCGCGCAGGCGGCGCCGCCCGATCGCGCGAAGATCGCCGAACTCAACGCGCAGATCGACGAAATCCGGGCCGCCCTGGAACGTCTGCAGAAGCAGTTGAACGAACTCGAGCGCAACGGTCGCTGACGCTCGCGTTTCCCGACCTACTCCGATTCGGTTGCGGCCGAAGAACCTTCGATTGCCGGGGCGGGCTGCGCGTCCGGCAGGTGAACGAGGACCAGGCCGACGCCGGCGATCAGGAAGTTCTGCAGCGCGGCCGACGACGCGTTCACATCGTCGTTGGCCCACATGCGGAACCATTCGCCGCCGATGGTCAGGAACCCGCCCGCGAACAGCAGCACCGCCATCGTCCAGCCCAGGCTCGACAGTTTCGCGGCTACGTCCAGACCGGCTCGGATCCGGCGCGGCCGTCCGCTCAGCTCCCGCACCCACGCGGCCCCCGCGGCCAGCAGCACGAAGGCGATCAGGAACTCCCAGATCACCACCAGGATGTAGGCGACGAGCGCGACATTGCCGTTGGTGATCGCGCGCCAGTCCGTGCCCGGGTTGTGGATCGTGGCCTTCATCGACAGCACGGCCGCCACCCCGTTGCGGTTGGTGTCGGTGTCCACGCAGTTGGTGAACGCGACCAACAGGTAGTAGAAGCCGGTGATGGTGGCCAGCGTCGCCACCGCCATGCGCCGGCTGCCCACCACATCGAGAACCTCTGCGCCGCTGCGCGTCATCTGGCCTACCTCGGGTCGACTGGCATGAATGTCCGGACTTGACGGCGTCGACGATCATATCGGCGCGAGGCGCGCGGCCCTCCCCACGGCGGGGGAGCCGGACGCGGTGGCGATGCGTCGAGAACCGCTCTGTCCCAAGCCGTTCCGCTCTCCATGCGGCTGGTCGGCCCTCGATGTCCAGGCACCGTCCTGCGGTGAAGATGCGCCCGGATCGACTACGAGCTATCGGCCGGGAAACGCGGCGACTGCGCCACCCGGAACGGTGACGCAGTCGCATGCTGTGGGGTCGAAAGCCTCAGCGGGGGTACCGGAGGTTCGATCCCACCGAGCGGTTTGCTCTACTGCGCGGTGGTCTGCCGTTTCGGCAGCTTCCACCCCGGCCGCGGGAAGTGGCAGGTGTAGCCGTCCGGGTAGCGCAGCAGGTAGTCCTGATGCTCCGGCTCGGCCTCCCAGAACTCGCTCGCGGGGGTCACCTCGGTGACCACCTTGCCGGGCCACAGGCCCGAGGCGTCCACATCGGCGATGGTGTCCGAAGCGATCCGCTTCTGGTCGTCATCGAGATAGAAGATCGCCGAACGGTAACTGGTCCCGAGGTCGTTGCCTTGGCGGTCCTTCGTCGTCGGATCGTGGATCTGGAAGAAGAACTCCAGCAGCTCCCGGTAGTCCGTCCCCGCCGGGTCGTAGACGATCTCCACGGCCTCGGCATGGCCCGGGTGGTTGCGGTAGGTGGGATGGTCGTTGCGTCCACCGGTGTAGCCGACGCGCGTCGACACCACTCCTGGCTGCTTGCGGATCAAGTCCTGCATGCCCCAGAAGCATCCACCGGCCAGAATCGCCTTCCGCGTGTCGGTCACGCCTCCTCCTTCGCGAAGAGAGTCCTGTACTGTCCGTAGCCTTCCGCCTCGAGGTCGTCGAGGTGGATGAACCGCAGCGCTGTCGAATTGATGCAGTACCGCAAGCCGCCCGCCGCGCGGGGGCCGTCGGTGAACACATGCCCGAGATGGCTGTCACCGTAGGCCGAACGCACCTCGGTCCGGACCATCAGATGACTGAAGTCCCGTTTCTCCACCACGTGCCCGGCATCGATCGGCTTGGTGAAGCTCGGCCATCCGGATCCGCTGTCGAACTTGTCGACCGAAGCGAACAACGGCTCACCGGAGACCACATCCACATAGATGCCCGGCTCGTGGTTGTCCCAGTACTCGCCGGTGAACGGCCGCTCGGTCCCGTTCTCCTGAGTGACGTGGTACTGCTCAGGGGACAAGGCGGCGACCACCGCGGGATTCCGGTTGTACTCCCGTGCCACATGACCTCCTCGTATCAGCCCCAGGTACAACCCGCGCGCCCGGCCGGAAAATCCCGGCGAGCCGGGCGTCACACTCCGTTCCGCCCGACCGCCCCACCGTTCCCGGATTCCCGCTACGCCGTGGGGCTCGCGGCTGCTGCCGCAGCGGCAGGAACCGTGCTTTCCGCCGCCTTTCTGCGCGGCACCGTGAACACGGCGAGCACGCAGAAGATCGCGACAACGAAGCAGGCGAGGGTGTACCAGAGATTGCCGATCGGGTCTCCTTCGCTGGTCACCCCATCGACGGCGCCGAAGAACTCGGGCAACGCGGTCACCCAGAGCAAAGCCATCACGCACAGGTACACCACGCTGTAGATACGGATGAAGTCGTTTCTATAGGGCACTGCGTCCGCCGCGTCGCGCCGTAGCCGCAGCCATTGACGGCAGAGGACGAAGACGGCGACGACGGTGACGACGACCAGTTCGGCGGCGTAGAGGCTGCCGCGCACCGCCGTGCTTCCCATGCCGAACACCGTCGCGGGAAGGGGCAGCACGGCGGTCCCCAGCGACGCGAGTACGCCGATGACGATCGTGCGCCCGATCAACTCCCGTCCGGAGAAGGCTCGCCCTCGCTCGACATGACGGCCGACGAACAATTGCACGCAGAACGCGAGGGACATCGGCCACAGGGCGGCGAAGACGACCACGCTCGGGAGCGGCACCGAATCGAACATCGGCTGATTCATCGGGTTGTCGGTCGACCATTCCCACCAGCGCAGCTGCGGGCCGAGATGGTCGAAGATCTCATAGAAGGCATGGTGGACGAAGCCCACGCAAGCGGAACCGACGAGAACTCCGTACTGTCGGAAGACCCCGAGCATCCGGACGATCTCGAATGCCAGTGTCGCCATGAACGGATAGATCGCGACGATGTAGAGCGGTAATCGGCCCCAGAGGAATTCCACGGTGAACAAGTTGTGCGCGAACATCGTGTCGACGTGCGCATCGATACCGAACGCCGCGGGAAAGTACAGCGGCGGCTCGATGATGAACAGGTACGCGGTCGCGCCGAACCAGAGCACCAGATTGGTGGGATCGCCGTGGCGGCGCAATCGCAAGATCGCGTAGACGAGCGCGAGTATCGCGCCCAGGACGATGGTGAACTCGAGGACGGGCAGCGTCCAGTTCTCCAACGCGAACGGGTTCCGTATCCCGACCGGTCCGCCTGCCTCCTCGCACGAGAAGCCGAGTGCCGTCGCGAGCCGGTCGAAGGTGGGTGCGCAATGATCAGCCATCGGTCCGGCTCCTAGGGTGCGACCGCGTCGGCGGTGTACCAGTGCGAGACGTCGTAGCCTGCCTCGTAGCGCTCGAACCAGACGTCGGCGAGCGCGGGCAGCTTCTCGTGGTCCGGGTTGTGTTTCGGCAACTGGCTGCGGATGATGCCCGCCAGCGCGACGAGTTGCTCGCCGAGCGGGAGATGGTCGAACGCACGCGGCATCGGGCCATTGTCCTCCGCGTGCAGGAACGGCAGCCACTTGCGCAGCTTCTGTCCGCGCCGGTAATTCGCGAACATCGATAGCGCGTCGACTTTCCGCTCCTCCAGCGGCACATGCTTGTTGAATCCCACGCAGGCCAACCGGATGACCTTCAACACGTGACGGAAGATCGACGGCGCCATGCGCATGCGGTACACGTCGCTGCCGACGACGGAGTCGAAGATGATCAGCGCGGAACTGCGGTGTTCGACCTCTTCGACGAAGTGCCAGATGAACAGCGAGGCCACCCGGTCGTCTCCCGGCCGGAACAGGGTCGCGTCGTTGTCCAGCATCAGTTTGAACACCGGGGTGAAGGTCGCCTCCAGATCGGCGGTATAGGCGAGCCGGTATTCGACCGAGGTGTTCACGGTGAGGCGGTCGAATTCCGCGATCACTTCGTTGAGCGTCTCTTGTAGCCCCGGATAGCGCCTGATCAGGGCGTTGGCGTGCTGGCGGTGGGCGGTGGAGTGCTGACCCTCCTGGCGCACGAAGGCGTCGGCTTCTTCGGCGACCTCCGGATCGGTGATCAGGGGCATGGCCTCGCGGATCATGTTGACGATCATCTTCTCGAAGCCGATCGCCAGGAGGGACACCGCGTTGGCCATGGACGAGAAGGCCGGATTCTCTTCGTTCCACAAGAAGGGCACGTCGTAATCCGCGAATGCGAAGCGCATCTTCCGGACTTGCAGATCGGTCACGTGGCTATACCTCGACTTTCGGAAATGAACCGGTCCGGCGGCACCGCGCGGATGCGCCGAGCTTCGGTGGAGCTGATCATACACACAATGGTTCGAGTGTATGATCAAAATCGACGCGCCGACCCCGAGCCGCGAACGCCCTGTGATACGGTCGAGCCCTTGATCCGGATGGTCGGCGGGCTTGCCATCCAGGCAGTTCGCAGACGACGGGCGTCGAGTCGAGGAAGCGGGCAGTGGCAGGAAGGCGCGGGTGGGGCGGGAGTCCACCGAAGGACGACGAGGAAGCTTCTCGCCGGATCGTCGCCGCCGCCGTCGAGCTGATCGGGCAGACGGGTTCGGAGATCAGCATCGCCGATGTCGCGGAGTCGCTGGGGGTCATCCGTCAGACGGTCTATCGATACTTTCCCAGTGCGGACGCGCTGATGACGGCCGCGGCGATGGCGTCGGTCGACGGTTTTCTCGATCGGCTCACCCGGCATGTCAGCGGGATCGAGGAGGCGGTGGAAGCGATGACCGAGGGCGTGGTGTACACCCTGGCCGAGGTGCGCCGCACACCTCATCTCGGCATCTTGCTGTCGAGCACCTACTCGAACGTGCATCCGGAGAGCCTGACCTCCGAGGAGGCGCAGGCCTTCGGGATGACGATGATCAAACGCTTCGACGTCGATTGGGCCCGCTACGGGTACGACGACGAGTCGCTGCACGAGCTCGTCGAATACGTGCTGCGTACGATGCAGTCGTTCTTCATCTCCCCGGGCAATCCGCCGCGCGGCGAGAACGATTTGCGGCGCTATCTACGACGGTGGATGGGCGCCGCGATCGTCGCTCAGGTGAAGCCGTCGGCGAGCGTCTAGTCCCGCGGGATCATCGCGGTGGCCCGGCTCGGCGAGCGGAGCGCCGCCGTCACGTCAGGAGCCGGTCGCCGTTGCCGTCGAAGCACACCAAGCAGTGCGCCTCGGCGCGCTCGGCGGCGTAGGCCGCCACCCCGGCCGCCGCATGCTCGGACGCCGCCGAGTCGTCGACCGGTGGATCGCCCTCCCAAGCGGCGAAATCGCAACTCACGCGGCGTCCTTCAGCTCGATCGGCACCGCGCGCTACAGCCTGTCTCCTGACGGCGTCGTCCGCCGATGACGAGAGAGGAGCGTGATTCAGCCCTGGTCGTCGAGGCGTACGTTCACGAAGACGCGGCCGCGTTCATCGCGGTGCGCTACCGCATGCCCGCGTCGATCCGCGCCGGGCAAATGCAGCGTGATGGGGCCGCCCTCGCCCAGGAAGTTGCGCCACCACGTCTTCTTGTCCGGCATGGCGACGCCGATGACGAGCTGGTCCCCCTTGCGCCGGTAGTTCACCGGTGTGCTGAACGTCTTGCCTGACCGGCGCCCCACATAGGTGATCTCCACGAAACCCTTGCCCAGCAGCTTCCCGAGCACCGGCGCGCCGAGAAGGGCCACCACACCGGCGTTCACCGCTCCTACGGCGCGTCCTGCCACCGACTTCGATCCCACGACTTCCTCCCGAACATCTCCGAACACCGCCACCCTAGCCGCTGACCGGCGCGGAGTTCGCTCCAGTTCAGCGAACGCGCAACGGAATTCCGTTTTGTGACACTCGCCTTCCGGTTGGAGGCAGGAATCGCGGATTGGTCCGCACGCCCGGTGAACCCGGCTCGATACTCGTGCACGACCGTCGTCATGACGGCCGCAGGCGCACGCACAGAAGGGAACACCGATGACAACCAGCTTGCCCGCATTCCCCGCGGCGAACGAGGATCTGCTGGACACCTGTATCCGGCTCCGGGAGATCGCGCCGGTGGTCGAGGTGGAGTTCCCCGGCGGCGTGCCCGCCTACCTCGCACTGACGCACGACGCGGTCCGCGACATCCTCGCCGGGGACAACAAGACCTTCGCCCGGGATCCGAAGCATTGGCCCGCCCTGCACGACGGTTCGATTCCGGAGGACTGGCCGCTGCGCGCCATCGTGCAGGGCGATCATCTGTCCACCAAGGACGGCGACGACCATCGGCGGCTGCGCGGCCTGATCAGCAAGGCGTTCACCCCGGGCCGGGTGCAGGCGCTGGAGCCGCGCGTGCAACAGATCATCGACAAGTTGCTGGACGAGGTGGTGGCCGCCGGTGACGGCGTCGATCTGGTACCCACCTTCACCGAGGCGCTTCCGATGGCGGTGATCTGTGAGCTTTTCGGCGTCCCGGAGCCGGAGCGCGACCGGCTGCGGCGCTGGACCGCGACCCTGCTGGCGCACACCACTCCGCCGGAAGAGGCTTTCGCGACGCAGAACTCGCTGATGACCTACCTGTACGAACTGGCCGACCGGAAGCAGGCGGAGCCCGGCGACGACCTCACCACCGGCCTGGTGCAAGCGCGCGACCAGGACGACAAGCTCACGGCCGACGAACTGGTCGCCGTCTTGTGGATCATGCTGGTGGCCGGCCATGAGACCACGGTGCACATGCTCGGACACGCCATCCTGGCGCTGGCGCGACACCCGGAGCAGCTCGCTCTGGCGAAGGCCGAGAACCGCTGGGCCGACGTGGTGGAAGAGACTGTGCGCTACCGCCATTCGGTCATGATGACCAGCTGGCGGTTCACCCTGACGGAGGTCACCGTGGGCGGTGTGACCATCCCCAAGGGCAAGGCTGTCGGTGTCGCCTACCAAGCCTGTGGGATCGACCCGACGGAGTACGGCGAAACCGCGAACGAGTTCGACATCACCCGGCCGCAGCGGGGCGGACATCTCGGGTTCGGCCACGGGCCCCGCTACTGCATCGGCGCGGGCCTGGCCCGTCTCGAGGGCCGGCTCGCGCTCGCCTCGCTCTATCGACGACTGCCGGACCTGGAGCTCGCCATCGACCCCGCCGAGATCCCGTACTCGCCGTCCTTCTTCACCGTCGGCCCACTCTCCGTGCCGATCAAACTGGGTGCCGACAAGGGCTGAGTCCCGCTCGGCGGCGCGGCAACCGGGTCCCGGGGCGCACGACTTCGGAGGTCCGGTTGCCGCGCCGGCTGCTCACCGTTCTGCAGCGCGGTGTTCGCGGGCGATTCGTTTTCACCCGCACCGGCGAAGTTGTCGACCGTGCTGCGGTCACCACAGATGTGCTGTGCGTTCGCCGTAGGCACATGAGGTTTCGCGGAGAGATACGTCCCGTTCGTGCGCGGCCTCGGCGCCGGTTCTACCGCGGTGGCCGTGCCGGGCTGGGACGCGGTCGCCGACGCTGCGGCGCTCCAGGCCGAGGGTTTGGCCCTCGTCTGCGTCGGCGGCCTCTTCGTCGGCGTGCGGCCGGGGATGGCGCCCGCCGGGCAGCGCGATATCACCGTCCGTGCGGTGGAGACGAGATTCGAAGCCGACCGGCTCACGCAGCTCCTCGATGCCACCGTGAGCGGCCGCCTCCCGGCGCCGTGCACGCCATGGTGCCGCTCGACCGAGCCGCGGCGGTGCACCGCGCGGTCGCGAAGGGCGGTGTGCGCGGCAAGTACGTGCTCCGGCCCTGAGGTTCGACGCACATCATCGCCTCGTCCGGGAGCTGGGGGACGGTCCGGCAGTCGGTGCACGTTCGCCTCGTCCACAGCACGCGCGGAGGGGACAGCACCTCGCCAAGCAGGCGGCCGGTAGTCCAATATTGCAACGTTTCCGCTGGTCAACGGCCTGTTGCGAACCGAAAACGCCTCGCCGATTCAACGGACAATCCATTACTTGTCATGTCACGCTGCTGCGGTCCGCAGTTCCGCAGCAACTGGCAGGAGAGTCGATGACGCGTATGTCGCAAGGAGTGCCGATCGTCGGGACCACGTCCGAGCAGCTCGCACGCATCGCCGTCGAGGGTGCTTGGGATGCCCAGGGGCAGGTCCGCCCGGAAGCAGTGCAGTTCGCATCGAACCTGGTGACCGCGGTGCGGGAGCGCAGTGGCGAGGGGCTGGTGCCCGGCGAGGTGGCGGACCTGGTGGGCCGGGCGCTGAACGTGGCCGTGCCGACATTCCCGCGCATCGAAGTGTCCGGTGGGATCAAGCTGTCGGCGCACATGCTGCGGCAGACCACCACCCAGCCGTGCCCGCTTGTGGTCTTCCCGGCGGGATGGACACCGTTCGGGTGGCCGCTGTTCGAGTACGCCTACCTCACGCTCGTGACGAAGGGCTACCACGTGCTGGCCTACACGCCGCGCGGAATCGGGTTGTCCGCCCTTCCGGGATCGAACCTGCCGTGGTTCGGCACGTCCGAAGGCACCGTCGATGTCGCCGGTCCGAAGGACCGCGCGGACGGCTCCGCGGTGCTCGGCTACGCGATAGACGCGCTCTCGCCCAGCCGCGTCGCCTTCATGGGCGAGTCCTACGGCTCGGGGATCAGCCAGCTCGTGGCCGCCGAGGACGACCGAGTCGACGTCGTCGTCGCCATGAGCACCTGGGGCAATCTCGCGACCAGCATGTACGACAACGGCACTCGACACCTGCGGGCCGTCCAGGCCCTGATCGGCCTGACCGGCGGCGCGCAGGAGGAGAAGTTCGACGAAGAGGCGCTGGAGATCCTGGCGAAGTTCGCCGTCGGTGACGACATGGACCCGGTGGTCGAGTGGGGGACCGTCCGTGCCCCGGAACGCTACGTCGGGTCGCGGGAGATTCCTACGTTCTTCTCGAACACCTGGCACGAAGGTCTTTTCCCGGTGAACCAGATGCTGGAGACCTTCGAGAAGCTCCCGCGTCCGAAACGCTTGAACATGTGGATCGGCGATCACGCGGCGCCGGAAGGCCCCGGCCTGATCGCGCCGCCCGCGGCCGGGGCCGGACCGAACGAGCCGTTGCGGGAGGCCTATGCCTGGCTCGATCACTATCTCAAGGGCGAGGAGAACGGTGTCGACCAATGGCCGGAGATCAGCAACCAGGTCATGTTCACGTACGTGACCACTCCGGCGTCGCGAAACGGACAGAACGTCATCATCGAACCGGCGCGGCGCGAGGAGAAGGCGTCGTGGGCCGACGTCACCACCGACACCGAATCGCTGTCGCTGACCGATGTGCGCGAGGGTGGTGACGGAGCGCTGAGCCCCGACATCGCCTCCGGCTGGCAGCGCAGCTTCGTCGTGGGCGCCGAACCGGAGGTCGTCGCCATGGACAAGCTCATGACGACCGGCCAGGAAGAGTGGGCAGGCAATCCCAAGATCTATCGGACCGGCGAGATCGACCGGGAGCATGCCCTGGTCTGGTCGACGGGACCGCTGCTGGCGGTGCGGGGTGGTGTCGCCCGCCAGATTCGCGGCATCCCCCGGCTGGAATTGACCGTCGACAGCTCCGACGAGTCGGCGACGGTCGTGGCCTACCTGCTCGACGTGGACGAGGACGGCTCGGCGAGAATCATTACGCACGAGCCGAAGACGATCCAGACGGATCTGCCCGCCACCGTCGCGTGGGAGTTGCAGGGCGCCGCCTACGACCTGCCGGACGGTCACCGGGTGATGCTGGTCATCGATGGCATGGACCCGTTCTATTCCAGCGTCAACCGGGTCGGCTCGACGATCACCATCAGTGCACCGGAGGGCGCGCCCTCCTGCCTGGAGTTGCCGCTCGGCTGACCATCGGATGTGGCCGGGGTTCCGGCATCGGACCCGGCCACACCCCGAGAGACGCACGACCCGGGCCGTCGCATCGCGGCCACTGGGGCGCGACCGCTCGTCTCGGCGTGGGCGCGACCGGCTCGGTAGTCTGCAGGAGTGTCCGCCGCGCCCGCCGACGCCGACGCACCGATCGTTCCGGTGCGAGACGGAGTGTTCTTCACACTTCCCGCCGCGTTGCCGCGCGGCCGCCACAATCTGGGGCGGGAGCAGGTGATGGCGGCGCAGCGGGAACGGCTGCTGGTGGCGGTGACCGAACTGCTGGCCGCGCGCGGTTACGCCGGTTTCGGACCCACCGACGTCGCGAAGCGCGCCGGCGTCTCGCTGGCGGCTTTCTACGACGCGTTCGCCAACAAGGACGAGTGTGTCTTCGCGGGCTACGACCGTTTCATCCAAGTGCTGCTGACCCAGCTCACCGGCGCCGAGCTGATCGGCCGGGACCGGCGGTCCATCGTGGCCGAGGCGCTCGGCCAGTACCTGGGTTCACTGCAGAACGATCTGGTGGTCGCTCGGGCTTACCAGGTGGAGATCGACGCGCTCGGACCTGCCGCGAGGCGGCGCAGGCGGAAGTCGATCCGGCTGTTCGCTGAGTACATCCGCGGCTTGGTGCGAAGCGCGACGGGGAATCGGCAGCCGCTTCTGTCCGTCACCGCTTACATGGCCGTCGTCTACGCCGTGCGCCAGCTCACCGCCGACGCGCTCGACGAATCGGACGAGCCGGATCTGACCACGCTGAGCGCCGACCTGGAGCCCTGGCTCACCGATCTCTTCCGCGAACGCTGATCCGGCGCGCGCGGCGCCGCTTGACATGACAGCCGCTGTCCCGCAGCATTGGCGTAAAGCTCCTTACTCCGATACCGCCCGCATCGGCGTGGCACGCCGCCGAATGTCCGATACCGCCGTCGTCGATCCTCGCGACGGATGCCTGTCGTCGAGAACCTCGAATGGCCGTAACAATCGCACTCTTCACTCGTGACCTGCGCGTCCACGACAATCCGGTCCTGTTGGCCGCCGTACGCGAGGGCGCGGCGGTGATTCCGCTCTACGTCGTCGACGACCGTATCGTCGGCAGCGCCCGCCCGGCCGGCAACAAACTCCGCTTCCTCTCCGCGGCACTGGCCGAACTCGATGCCGAACTCCGCTGCGCCGGAGGACAACTCGTGGTCCGGCACGGAGACTATGTCGATGCGGTGGATCGGGTGGCGGCTCAGGTGCACGCCGACAGCGTGCACATCGCCGAGGACGCCACCTGGTACAACCGCTGCCGGATTCGAGCACTGCGCGAACGGCTGGAGCGGCGCAGCTGCCTGCTGCACACTCATCCCGCCACCCTCACCGCCGTGGATCCCTCCGACTGCGTTCAGCTCCGGCCGGACGACGAGGTTCCGGACTTCGCGACCTACTTCCGCCGATGGCTGGCGGCGCCGAAGCGACGACCGCTGGCCAAGCCCACCGAATTGGTCGTGCCCCGCATCGACAGCGATCCCGTGCCGAGATTCGACGAACTCGGCGACGCGGTCATCTCACCGCAGCTCGCGGTGGGCGGCGAGATCACCGGTCGTGCGCTGTGGCGGGGCTGCACGGCCGACCGGCGACAACCACGCGGCAGGTCGAGCGGCGACCTCACCCGCGAAGGATGCGCGCGCCTGTCGCCGTACCTGCACTTCGGTTGCCTGTCCGCCGCCGAAATGGCGTATCACACCGACATGGCGACGACGGATGGACGCGCGTTCGTCCGCCAGCTCGCCCGGCGCGACTTCCAGCTCCAGTTCCTCGTCGCTCAGGCCGAGCTGGCCAGGGCCGACATCGCGCGGTCCGGCGATCATCCGGGCGAGCGGCGGGCGCACGACCCGGTCGTGGTCGGCGCCTGGCGTGACGGCCGCACCGGATACCCGATCGTCGACGCGGGGATGCGGCAACTGGCCGCGCAAGGATGGATGCCGGAGCGCGCCCGGGTGATCGCCGCCGGTTTCCTCACCACCACGCTGCGAGTGGACTGGCGGGTCGGCGCGGAACATTTCCGCCGGTGGCTGCTCGACGACGCCGCGAGCGACCGCTTGACCTGGCAGCAGGCGGGGCGTTTCGATCCCGGCGCCCTCGGTGCCGCCGAACGCTACGACCCGGACGGGAACTACGTGCGGCGCTGGATACCGGAACTGGCTGGTCTGCCGGGTTCGGAGATCCATCGCCCGTGGCGCCACAGCGTGCCGGCCTCGGTGTATCCCGCTCCCATCGCGGGCAGCGTCCACGCGTAACCGGCTGTCGGCGGCGCCATCGTCGATGCGCGGCTGGAGGAGGAGAACAGGGCCGAGAAGCAACTCGCCGGGCTGGAGTCGCTCGCCATCAGCTCGATGGAATTCCAGGTTGAGCCGGCCAAGCTGCGCGAAGCGGTGCTCGCGCATGCCGACCACGAGGAACGAGAGGAATTCATTCGGCTGCGCGAGCAACTCGATGACGAGACTCTCCAGCGGTTGCGCCGGACAGTCGAACGCGCCGAGGCGATGGCGCCCACGAGGCCCCATCCGGGCGTGGAATCGGCCACCGCGAACGTCCTGGTCGGGCCGTTCGCCGCGATGATGGATCGCGCCAAAGACCTGATCAGCGAGCCGAAGCACTGATTCGACCGTGTCCTGGACGCGGGCGGCGCGCGGCTTCGAGGAGCCGCGCGCCGCGCTGTCGGTGCCCGAGCTGCCGTCGCGATCCGGCGTCAGGCCTGTCGCAGTCAGTCCGGAATGTGTGATTCGTGCGTGAACGGCTTGGTGCCGCGGACCGCGGGTTCGCCTTCCGGGTTGGTCTCGGCACCGTGATTCACACGGTCGTCGGAGCGGAGCCAGTCGGTGACCGGGTTGTCGATGTAGCGCCATTCGGTGCCCGACGGCCACGGTCCCTGGCCTTCATTCCATGGGCCGCGGGCGCTCGCGGCGCCGTTGGACATGTTGAACGCGACGTTCTGGAACCGATCGTCGCCGGGCAGCGCACCGGGCGGGAAATTGACCGGCAATTCGTTCAGTGCCGCGGTGAACTGCTGGAAGTGCGCGATCTCGCGGGTCATCAAGAATGACAGCGTGTCCTGCACACCGGGATCGTCGGTGAATTGTTTGAGATATTCGTAGACGATCTTGGCGCGCGACTCCGCCGCCAGATTGCTGCGCAGGTCGACCGAGGGCTCCCCGTTGGCGTCGACGTACGCACCCGTCCACGGCACGCCTGCGGAGTCCTTCACCACGGGGCCGCCGCCGCTCAGCGCGAAGTACATCGGATTCACCGCGACCTGATGGATCACCTGGTCGCGTCCGCCGGGCGTCGCCACCACCGGCATCCAGTCGCACCGCTGGTTGGCCTGCTTCAGATCGTCGTTGAGCCCGTCGAGCAGCATGGTGATCATGCTGCCGACGATCTCGAGGTGACTGAGCTCCTCGGTGGCGATGTCCATGAACAGGTCGTAGGTTTTCGGATGCTTGCCGCGCAGCATGAACGCCTGATTAAAATACTGCATGGCGGCTTTCAATTCGCCGTTGGCGCCGCCGAATTGTTCTTGCAGCAGAGTCGCGAAGCGCGGATCGGGACGATCCACGCGAACTTCGAATTGGAGATCCTTGTTATGTGTGAACATCGCTCTCCTTACCAGTACGGTCGGCTGTTCGAGATGACTTCCGGTGCCTAACCCAGCGCAGGACGAGCAAGAGATCTTTTGCGTGTTTCGCTGGCGACGATACGGGTTTCGCCGACCGAGCGTTCGCAGCGACACGAGGCGCAGGGCGGGGGAGAGCATCGCCGCTCAACGGCCCTGTCCGCCGTCCGGGTACTGACTCTGGTGCGAAGGACGTCCGAAGCGTGTTTCGCGAACGGGCGCGAGGGGCGGGCTGTGACCGGTCTGCCCCGCACGGATGGCGGACACGAGTTCCGTGCAGATATCGTGCGCGCCGAAACAGGGCGTCCAGCCGAGTTCCCGGCGCGCCTTGGTCGAGTCGATCAGGCAGGTGCGGTCGGCGAGGGTCAGCCAGGCGGGGTGCAGGGGCAACAGTCCGGTGCGCCAGCCGGTCCAGGCGGCGGCCTCGAGGGCGCGCCGGGGCGCAGGCAGGCGGAAACCCCCGAACATCGCCGCGAGCGCGTCCGCGCCCAGGCACGGTTCGGCGGCGATATTGAACGCTCCGGCCGCACGCTGGTGCATGATTCGCCGGATCGCCGAAGCCACATCGGAACTGTGCACCAGTTGCAGCCGGAAGTCGCGCCACAGGGGAATGGGGATCAGGCGCGTGCCGACCAGCCGTCGCGGCAACCAGGGCGGCAGGATCCAATCCGCCAGTTCCGCGGCGGCCTCGGACTGCGCGATGCCGCACGGACGGATACGTGCGACGCGGACCTCGGGGTGGCTCGCCTCGAAGCGGTCCAGCCGCGTCTCCAGTTCCGCCTTGGACATGCTGTACGCGCTGCCGGGCACGCCGGACAGTGGCAGGCCTTCCGATACCCGCCGCCACCGCTCGGCCGGGGCGTAGGCGGCGCACGACGAAGCGGCGACGACCTGGGGCACCGCCGTCTCCGCGGCGGCGCGCAGCACATTCTCGGTGCCGATCGAATTGGTTCTGCGCATCGGAGGGTCGCCGCGCCGCGGATGGATCGCCCATGCCAGATGGACGAGGACGTCGGCGCCCGTGCAAGCGGACCGCAGCATCCCGGCCGAGCCGGTGGCGCCGATATCGCAGGCCACCCACCGGACGGCCGCGTACGGTTCGTATGCGCGATCGGGCACGCGCCGGGTGATTCCGACGATCTCGCAATCGTCGTCGCGCAACGCGCGCAACAGCGCCGTTCCCACGTTGCCGCTGGCGCCGGTGACAACGACTTTCATCGGCCGCTCCGTTCGGTACGGCCCCGGGAGATCGCCGGCATGCGCCACCTCCTCACCACCGCCAGGGAACCCTGTCGGTGGGCAAGGATGTCGGCACGGCTCGCTCCGGGGCCTGATGACTCCCGACCTCGAGCCATGCGGCGCAGTCGGTTGGCAGTACTCCGTCCGGCAACGGTTCGCTGGACAGCAGCACCCGCTCGTGGCCGGGCAACGCCGTCGGAGCGCTCGAGACATTCACGACGCACACCAGGCCGGGCGGACGATGGAGCGCCAAGATCCCCGGAGCGCTGGGCAGCCAGGACCAAGCGCCCTCCCCGAGCGCCGGGTGGTCCCGGCGCAGACGCAGCGCGCTGCGATAGAGCTCGAGCATCGAGTCCGGCTCGCGCTTCTGCAGTTCCGCTGTCGACGACACCCAGCGCTGAGGCTGCGGCAGCCAGGGCGGTGTGTCGCCGGGGCTGAAACCGAACGGCGGCCGGAATCCGCTCCACGGCAGCGGGACGCGGCAGCCGTCGCGTCCGCGCGCGGTATGACCCGAGCGCTCCCAGGTCGGGTCCTGCAGCACCTCCACCGGGAGATCCTCGAGCTCCTCCAGACCGAGTTCCTCGCCCTGATAGAGGTAGGCGCTGCCGGGAAGGGCGAGCATCAGGAGCAATGCCGCTCTGGCGCGCCGGCGCCCGAGTGCCACGTCGACGGGGCCGTGCGGTTCGTGCTGCGAACCCCCACCGCGGGTGGACGCGCGGCCGTAACGGGTCACATGCCTGGTGATGTCGTGGTTGGACAGCACCCAGGTGGGTGGCGCCCCGACCGCCTCGAGGGCCCGAGTCGTGGAGTCGACCACGGCACGCAGAGCGTCGGCGTGCCAGGAACAGCGCAGGAAGTCGAAGTTGAACGCGGTGTGCAGTTCGTCCGGACGCACGTAGCAGGCGAGGCGCTCCGGTTTGGCCACCCACGCTTCGGCGACGAAGACGCGATCCGGGCCATAGGACTCCGCGATCTCGCGCCAGCTCCGATAGATGTCGTGCACTTCCGGCCGGTCCCAATGGGGATGGTCGGTCCGATCCGGCGGCTCCATGATGTCCTCGTGATCGGTCTGGATATCCGGGAGATCGGCGTGCTTGACCAAACCGTGCGCCACATCGATGCGGAAGCCGTCCACACCACGATCCAGCCAGAAACGCAGGATCGTCTCGAACTCGGCGCGGACGTCCCGGTGCTCCCAATCCAGATCGGGCTGATGGACGTCGAACAGGTGGAGATACCACTGTCCGTCCGGCACGCGAGTCCATGCCGGGCCGCCGAACACGCTTCGCCAGTTGTTGGGCGGTCCGCCGGAGGGTGTGCCGTCCCGGAAGAGGTAGCGCGCTCGCTCCGGTGCACCGGGCCCGGCCGCCAGTGCCCGCTGAAACCACGGGTGCTGATCGGAGGTGTGATTGGGGACCAGGTCCACGACGATGCGCATCCCCTGCGCGTGCACCTCCTCGATCAATGCTTCCGCGTCGGCGAGCGTGCCGAACCGGGGATCGATGTCGCGGTAGTCCGCGACGTCGTAGCCTCCGTCCGCCATCGGCGAGGGGTACCAGGGAGTTATCCATATGGCGTCGACGCCGAGGTCACGGAGATAAGGCAGCCGAGACCGGATACCGGCGATATCGCCGAGACCGTCGCCGTCGCCGTCGCCGAAGCTTCGGATGTAGATCTCATAGATCACGGCGTCGCGCCACCAGGGAACATCAGCGGTCATCGTCGCGCCCTTCTCTCGGCTCGTTCCAGGCCGGGTACCCGGAATCGCAGGAGGTAACGTCGGGGCGGGTCGAGGGGATCAGCGGGTGCGGGGCTGGGCGCGGTGTGTTCTTCGGCGGGCCGGGTAGTCGCGGAACATGGGTACTACAGCTCCACTTCCGGAAGAACGAGCAGGCGCTCCGCGGCGAGCCGTGGTGACCGGGGGAGACTCCGGGATCGGCGCCGCGATCGCGGTCGCGCTCGCCGCGGGCGGGGCCGACGTCGGGCTGACCTTCCGCAGCGACCAGCGGGGTGCGGAGGACACCGCGACGCAGGTGCGCGAGCAGGGCAGGACCGCGGCCGTGCGCCGCCTCGACCTGGCGAACCTGCCGTCGGCCGCGTCGGTCGTCGACGAACTCGCCGATGAACTCGGCGGCATCGATGTACTGGTGAACTGCGCGGGTACCGGGTCGGCGCAGAGGGTGATGGAGATGGACTTCGCCACCTGGCGGCACGTGCTGTCGGTCGACCTCGACGGCGCGTTCCTCTGCGCCCAGCGCGCCGCCGGACACATGATCGCGGCGGGCAATGGTGGCCGGATCATCAATATCACCAGCGTGCACGAACACGCCCCCCGCGTCGGCGCCGCGCCCTACTGCGCGGCCAAGGCGGGGCTCGGCGCGCTGACCAAAGTGCTGGCGCTGGAACTCGCCGAACACGACATCACCGTCAATTCCGTGGCGCCTGGCGAGATTTCGACACCGATGACCGGTCAAGAAGACGTCGATCCGCGTGAGCAGTCGCGCCCCGGCGTCCCCCTGGGGCGAACCGGTCATGCCAAGGAGGTAGCCGCCGTGGTGAGGTTTCTGGCCACGCCGGAAGCGAGTTATGTCACCGGCGCGTCCTACGTCGTCGACGGCGGCATGCTCCTGATGGGGCCGCAGGCGAGCAGCATGTTGAGTGATGAGAAATGGCGCACGCCTTGAATTCGCGGATGTTCTCGGGGTGAGTCCTACCGGTCTGCTACGGGGCTCAGGCAGCTGGCGGGCGGATCGACGAACACGCAGATGGCCGGGCCGCGGGTGGGGCGGTAGTTGTCGGGGACTCCGCCCGCGGCAATGACCTGCGTGTAGGTGCCGACGGCGTCGGTGGGGCGGCGGGTGAGCGTCGGGTCGGTGCGCACGTCGACGGTGTAGAGGCCGAAACGCGGTGTGTAGCTGCCCCACTCGTAGTTGTCGGTCAGGCTCCAGTAGTTGTAACCCATGATGTTCATGCCGTCGGCTTCGGCGCGCTGAATCCAATAGACGGTGTCGCGCAGGTGATCGCTGCGGGTGTAGCCGTCGGCTCGTGGACGTCCGTTCTCGGTGGGCATCCCGTTCTCGACCACGTACAGCGGTTTGCCCGGCAATCGGCGCGAATAGTATTGCAGCGCGTAGTAGATGCCCTCGGTGCGCAACGGCAGGTCCCAGATCTGCGGTCCGGGCAACGTGGGCATCGCCGAACCGCTCGCCCGCACGACGGACTCGATCAGCGACTGCGCCGGGTCGAAGGCGAAGTAGTAGTCCACACCGACGTAGTCGAGCCGATCGGCGATGCGGTCGATCAACGGACCGTTGACCTGCGCCTCGGATCCGGCGACATAGCCCATATTGCTGGTCACCTGCGCGCCCGGCTGCCGCTGGTGGATGTAGTCGTATGCGGCGTTGTGCGCCTGGGCGACTCGATCCAGCATCTCACCGGCGTCCGCGGCGCCTCGGCGGACCTCGTGCATGATGTAGGCGACGGGCTCGTTCACGGTCACCCACAAGGGATTGCGCGAGGCATACCGGTCTACGACGGCGCGCATATTGGCCAGCCAATCGTCGACCATGCGCGGATTGCGCCAGCCCCCTCGGTCGGCTGCCCACCCGGGGTACACCCAGTGGTCGAGGGTGATCATGGGGCGCATCCCGGCCTGCTCGACGCTCGCGATCACCGCGTCGTAGAAACGAAATGCGCCCTCGTCCCAGACACCGGGGGCGGGTTGCACACGCGCCCATTCGATCCCGATCCGGAACACTCGCACCCCGAGGTCCGCCGCGAGCTGGATGTCCGAGGCGTATCGGCCGTAGAAGTCGACCGAATCGCCCAGGCCGTCGTAGCCGGGTGTCGCGCCGACGTACCGCGTCCAATTGCTGTCTGGCGCATGGCCTTCGGACTGGAATCCGGAGGTCGAGACCCCCCAGAGGAAGTCCCCGCCCAGCGCCGGTAGGCCTGCGACCGGCTGAACCGGCGGGGCTGCCGGGGAATGCGTGGCGAGCAGCAGGGTGGATGCCGCGCCGGCGAGCGCGGCCAGGACATGCCGACGGAACCGAGATCGCATGGGCCCAGACTAACCGCGGCGCTCCACCGATGGTCGGAATCCGCGTATCAGCGCGATTCGAAGACAGCGCTATTGCATGGCGAAGCGCAACAGTGCTTGCATGTCGCCCTGCTTGATCTTCCCTTGCCGATTGAGCACTTCCAGCTGCCACTGGTCGCCGTTGCGGAAGGCGCGCGCCACCGCGTTGGCGTTGTCGGTGCCGAGCAGCGAGGGCCAGATGTCGGCGACTTGCTGGCTGCTGCCGCCGGTGGCGTCGTAGATCTTGAAGGAGATGTTGTTCGCCTTGTCGAAGGAGCTGCCCTTCTTGAAGGCGGCGGCGACGAAGATGATGGCGTCGATCGCCGTGGGGACGTCGGCGAAGGTGACGTGGATGGTCTCGTCGTCACCTGAGGCGGCGCCGGTCTGCTCGTCACCGGTGTGCGCCACCGAGCCGTTGCCCAACGGGTCGAGCGAGTCGAGTCCCGCGAAGCGCACCGGCTCGCTGCCCTGCATGAGGACGGCGATCAGATCGAGGTCGACCCCACGTTTGCGACGTGCCCAGCCGAGCGCCCCGCCGCTCGTGCCGGAGGACGGGTCCCAGCTCACCCCCACACTCAATTTCGCGATACCCGCGAGGTCCGCGGCGCCGTCTTCTTTCCTGAGCGTAATCACGACATCAGGATACTGATGACGGCCCGTCGCGCCCGGCCGTCGAATCCAATGGCCGCGCAGGGTCGTCCGAGTGCGGTGCGCATCGCACGGATGTCGTCGCCGGAACGGTCACCGATTCATGTGTCGCGCCCACCAAGCCCTCATCAGACCGGTTGCCCCGACTTGCGCTCGCCGCCGGTTCGGCACGGTGGCGCGGTGGTCGAACACCGCGAAATCGCTGTCCTCGATGCGGTCGAGGATCTCCGAGTACAGCGTCGCCGCCGTCGTGACGCACGGACGGGAACGACGGTGCAGCAGGGCGATTCCGCCGCGTGCGTAGCGGTAGATCTCGCGGGTGAGCGCATGTTGCGCGGCCAAGGCCTTGCGAATCCGGGGCTCGGTCCGCTGCCGTGCCAGGCACCAGTGCAGCAGGTCGCGGTCGACGCCGAAAGCGGCCAGCTCGTCGGCTGGCAGATACACCCGATCGCGTAACAGGTCTTCGCCGACATCCCGCAGGAAATTGGTGAGCTGGAACGCTTTGCCGAGCGCGGCGGCATACGGCGCCGCCTCATCGGTGCAGGTGGTCCCCAGAACAGGCAGCAGTTGCAATCCGATCACCTCGGCCGAACCGTAGATGTAGGTGTCGAGCGCACCGCGGTCGGGATAGTCGGTCACGGTCAGATCCATCCGCATCGAGGCGAGGAAGGCGTCGAACAGGGCCGTGGGAATGCGATAGCGCTCGGCAGTGTCGAGAACCGCGGGGAGAACGTCGTCGGCATCGGCGTTCCGGTCGCGGAAATACGCTGCCAGTGCGTCCAATTGCCGGGCCCGTTCGGCCGGTTCACGATGCGGATCGAAATCGTCGAGGATGTCGTCGGCCCGGCGCGCGAATCCGTACAGGGCGTGCACTGCGGGGCGCTGATCGGGCGCGAGCATCCGCGTTGCCAGGAAAAAGGTCTTTCCGTGGCGAGCGTTCAGCTGTCGGCAGTGCCGATAGGACCGGTGCAGTTGCGGGTCCCCGGGCCGGGTGGGGGCGAGGTCGGTGCGGGTCATCTCGATTCCGTTCACGGTCGACGAATGATGCGGCTGGTGGTGAGCGTGGCTCGTACGGGGACGACGCGGCGACGCCGGGCAGGCTCGAGACCGGTGACGCGATCCGCGGCCAGCCGACCGGAGATCAGCACCGGCGGTATCCCCACACCGGGGACGGTCGAGCCACCGGCCAAGACGACATTGTCGATGCCGCGGATCATGTTGGCGGGCCGGAACGGGCCGGTCTGGGTGAAGGTATGCGCCAGCGCGAACGGACTCCCGGCGAGCATGCCGCGGCGAGCCCAGTCGGCCGGTGTGTCCACGCGCAGCAACTCGGCATCGCCGAGCCGCGTACCGAGACGATCCTGCGCGACCTCGAGCATCTGCTCGGCGTAGCTCGCTCCCGCACTGTGCCAGTCGATTCGGCCGCGTTCGAGGTTCGGCGCCGGTGCGAGGACGTACAACAGGTCCCGTCCCGGCGGGGCCAGCGATGGATCGGTCGCCGTGGGACGGGTGACCAGCAGCGAAGGATCACGCATCACCCGCCCGTGGACGATGACGTCGCGAAACGATTCCGCCCAGGCCGCCCCGAACAGCAGGTTGTGATGCGAGATCCCGGGTTCGGGCGCGCACCCGAGATGGGCGATCACCGCGGACGGGGCGGAGGTCAGCGGCACCGGACGCCGCGGCGCGCGGGCGAGCAGGCGGTAGGCCTCGTGCAGTTCCGTTGTCAGCACCACGGCGTCGCAAGGGATTCGCTCGCCGTCCGGGGTGCGCACGCCGGTGATGCGCGAGCCCGTGCGCTCCAGGGCGGTCACCGCGGTGTCGTACCGGAATCGGACACCGGCCTCGGCCGCCGCACCGGCCAGCGCCTCCGGAAGCGCACGCATGCCGCCCTGCGGAAAGAACACGCCGCCGACGGTATCCATATAGGCGATGACGGCATACGCGGCCAGCGCCCGGCCGGGCGCGACGCCCGCGTAGAGCGATTGAAAGGTGAAGACCCGCCGCAGATCCGGATCGCGGATGTAGCGGGCGACCGCACGATCCCATCGGCCGAATCCACCCAGGGCGATCAACCGCGCCAGCGCGGGAGTGATCATCGACAGCGGTGAGTCGAAGTTCGCCGCGATGAACCGATCCATCTCCGCGCGGTACAGCCGCGTCAGCCAACTCCTCAGACGGCGATATCCGTCGGCCGCGCCGGCGCCGGCGAAGTGGCGAATCTCCTCTTCCATCCGCTCGGCGCCGGTGTGCACCCGCAGCGTTCGTCCTCCGGCGAAATGCGCGTGGTACGCGGGTTCCACCGGCGCCAGCCGCAGGTGGTCGGCGGCCCGGGCTCCGGCGGCCGCGAAGACGCCTTCGACGAGGTCCGGCATGGTCAGGACCGTGGGACCGGTGTCGAGGCGGTAGCCCGCGAGATCCGCGTATCCCGCGCGTCCGCCCGGTACCGGATCGCGTTCCACCACGATCACCTCGCGGGACCGGCCGGCCAGGTGCAGGGCTGCGGACAGTCCCGCCAAGCCGGCTCCGACGATCACGACCCGGTCGGTAGCGCCTTCGACGGTGCGCATCGATGAATTCCTCCTGTCAGGCGACGCGTTCGGTGCAGGCGGCGGCCATGCTGTCGAAAGCGGCGCGCATCGGTGCGGCGAAGAACGCGGGGGACAGTGCGCTGCGTGCCCTGCCCACCCGCTCGGCGATCATCTCCTCGATCCGCGCGGGCGCACCGGACTCGGCGATCAGCGTGCGGGCGCGGGTGATCTCCGCGGCGCCGAGCCGTGGACGATGCAGCAGTTGCGACAACTCGGCCCGCGCGGCCGGAGTCGCCATCTCGCGTGCGAGGACCACCACGCTGGTCGCGGTGCGTTCGCCGAGATCGGTGTCGGCGGGTTTTCCGGTCACGGCCTGCGTGCCGAAGATCCCGAGCATGTCGTCGCGCAACTGGAATGCCTCACCGACCGCGGCGCCGTATCGGCCCAGTGCGTCCAGGACTGTCGAGTCGCACCCGGCCATCGCGGCGCCCATCTCCAGGGGGCAGCGCACGGTGTAGTTGCCGGACTTGGCCTGTGCGATCGCCAGTACCGCGGCCAGCGGCGGCTCGGTGCGCGCGTCATTGAGCAGGTCGGCGAACTGGCCCGTCGCGAGTTCCACCCGCATGCTGTCGTAGCGCGGCCACACTCGGTCGAGCGCGGACGCGGCAATGCCGCTCTCGCGCAGCATCTGCTCGGCCCACACCAGGCACATGTCCGCGAGCAGTGTCGCGGCGGACTCGCCGTAGCGGACGGAGGAGCCGGGCGCGCCGGTGCCGCGGTGCACCTCGGCGAACCGTACATGGGCGGACGGGGCGCCGCGACGGGTCGCGGACTGGTCCATGACGTCGTCCTGCAGCAGCGCGAACGCGTGCAGCAGTTCCAGACCGGCCGCCGCGCGCAACGCGGCCGGGTCGTCCGGCGCCCCGCACAGCCAGCCGAGATACATGAAGGTCGACCGCAAACATTTGCCGCCGAGGGCGTATTGGCGCAAGACGTCTTGCGCGCCCAGGCGGCGCAGCGCACCAGGGCACGCTCGGGCGAGGAAATCGCCGATCTCATCGAGCACTGCACGCCGCGTCGCGTCCCGCCACAGCGCGAAGGGGGTCGCGGCGCCGAGGACCGGGATCGCGCCGACCGGGTCGGTCGCGGTTGCTTCGGACGACACGATGCTCATTCCCGATCCCCTTCCTACGTCTCGGGTCACTACCCGCACCTCAGTGATTCTACGCATAACGATGCACTATCGAGGCGAGAAGCAGCCCTGCCGCGTTTGAAAGTCACCCGCGAAGCCGAAACCGCCGCTGCACGTCGGCGCCGTGACGCCGGTGACCGCGACCGTCGCACCGGGACCGGCGATGCCGATCGACAACCCGGGGCGCACACCGCTGTTCGTCACCGTTGCTCCGGGGCCGATGGCGATCGCGGCGGGGCCGGAAAGGTACGACGAGTCGGAGGCCGCGCGGCCGCCGTTCTGTGCGATCGCCAGGGAAAGGCTGGTCGGCTCGGCGTCGGCGCTGGCTGCTCCATCGAAGCCGTAGGCGGCCGCGGCTCCGCCTGCGCCACTGTTCGCCGAGCACGACCCATCCGCGCCGGTGTCCTGCGTCATCGAAGGGCCCGGAGCGGGGCACTCCGCCGGGGCGGCGGTGGCGGTGGGTGCGGCGACCAGCACACCCAGCCAGGCGGCTCCGGCGCCGGCTGTCAGTCCGAGTGATCGCGTGAGAGTGAATCGGTCCATGACGTCCTCCGGTAGGGAGCTTGTGCTTATAGGGCTTCACACTACCCGCCTATTGATGCAAAATCGATGCATCATGAAAATTTCTCGGAAGGAGCGGGACGACGTGCTGATCTGGACGCCGCCGAGCGGCGGCTCGGCCTGCGACGTCATCGAAGCCCGGCAGAGTTCGACGCCGGGCGGATCGCGCCGCGACCATCCGGGGCGGATGCGATCCGGCGATGGCTGAGGAACAAGCCGCTCGGTATACGGTCGGCGCGGTGGCGACGCGACTCGGCATTCCGGTCGCCACACTGCGCAGCTGGAATCAGCGCTACGCGATCGGGCCGCCGAGAGACGGGCCGGGTGTGCACCGCCGCTATTCCGAAGCGGATATCGCGACCTTGCGGCGCATGATCGAACTCGTCAGAGCCGGTGCCGCGCCCGCGGGAGCCGCGCGGCAAGCACTCGCCGAAGCGCCGGAAGCGGCAGTGGACCGCAGCGCCCTGCTGGGAGCGGTCGAACGGCTGGAACCCGATGTCGCACTGACCATCATCATGGCTCGCCTGGCGCACGACGGGGTGGTCGCGACGTGGAACGGGCTGTGTCGTCCGGCGTTCGCGACCATCGTCACCGGGCAAGCCGATGGGCGCGGCCTGATCGAAGTGGAGCACCTGCTGTCCTGGTCGGTGATCGCGGGATTGCATCGGATGTTCCCGCCGGTCCGCCGTCCGGGTTTCCAGCCACCGATCCTCTTGGCGTGCACGGCGGGGGAGAATCACGTGCTGGCCTTGGAAGTGCTGCGCGCCGCGCTGGCCGAGCGGGGCATTGTCGCGTTACTGCTGGGCGCTGCGGTGCCGGACGCGGCCTTGACCGACGCCATCGCCCATCATGACCGGCCGTGCGTGCTCATGCTCTGGTCGCAGGTGCCCGCGACCGCCTCGCCGGAGACGATCCACGCCGTGCGACTGGTCGCGCAGCGCGTGCTGGTCGCCGGACCGGGGTGGTCGGCGGTCCGGCTGCCGCCCGAGGTGCCCTACGTCCGCACGTTGGAGGACGCGCTCGAGATCTTGCCTGAACTCGGGCACGGCACCAGCTGAGCGTGTCCCGCCATCGTTCGGCACGCCGCCGGGGAGTGCCGACGCCGGAGCACCCGCACTGCGGCCGCGGCATCGCGAGTGCCGTCGGGTGCAGGCGGGTGCTGCGTCGCTGTGGGCCGAACGAGCCGCGACCGCTGCGGAAATCAGGCGCGAGCCGGGACCGTTGCCGCCGATCGCACGTCCGGCAGACCGAGATTGTCACGCAAGGTGGTCCCGGTGTATTCGGTACGCAGCGCGCCGCGTTCCTGCAACAGCGGCACCACCTTGTCGACGAATTCGTCCAGGCCCCACGGAACCAGGTGCGATCCGAGGATGAAACCGTCGGAGCCGTCGTTCTGGACGAACGCGTCGATCTGCTCCGCGACCTGCGCCGGGGTGCCGACCAGCGGACCGCGCTCGAACTGGTCGATCACCACCTCGCGGAGGTTCAGCTTCTTCGCCTCGGCGACCTGCCGCAGACGTTCCACGGTGGCGAAGCGGTCCTGATGGACGAAAGCGCGTCCCTGGATGATCGGCGCGGCGTCGGGATCGGGGTCGATGTCGGGCACCGGCCCTTCCGGATCGTAGCCGGACAGATCGCGGTTCCAGATCTGCTCCAGCAGGATCAGCGCGGTCTGCCCGGTGACCTGCTCGGTGCGGATGGCATGGTACTTCTCGATCGCCTCGGCCTCGGTGTCGCCGAGAACGAAACTCGCCGAGGGCAGGATCTTGATGTCCTCGGCCGCACGGCCCGCCGCGATCGCGCGCGCTTTGATGTCGCGGTAGAAATCCGCCGCCTCCGGCAGCTTGCCGTACGGGGAGAAGATGGCATCGGCGTTCGCGGCGGCGAAGGCGCGTCCCTGCGGTGACACGCCGGCCTGCAGGATCACCGGTCTGCCCTGCGGACTGCGCGGCACGGTGAAACGACCGGAGATGCCGAACTGGCTGCCGTGGAAGGCGAACGACCCCGCGTCCGGGCGGGCGAGGAACCGTCCGGAGCTCTTGTCGGCGACGATGTCCGCCGCGTCCCACGAATCCCACAGGGCGCGAACGGCGTTGAGCGTCTCTTCGGCGCGGGCGTAACGGTCGGCGGGATCGAGGAACCCGCCGCGCCGGAAGTTCTGTCCGGTGAAGGCGTCGAAGGAGGTGACGACATTCCAGGCGGCGCGGCCGTCGGACAGGTGATCCAGGCTGGCGAGCTGCCGCGCGAGCTCATACGGCTCGTTGAAGGTGGCGTTGATCGTGCCCGCGAGCCCGAGATGCTCGGTGACCGCGGCGATCGAGGCCAGCACGGTGAAGGTATCGGGTCGGCCGATGATGTCCTGATCGAAGATCTTGCCCGCGCGCTCGCGCAGGATGAGGCCTTCGGCGAGGAAGAAGAAGTCGAACTTGCCGCGTTCGGCGGTGCGCGCGGTGTGCTCGAAACTGCTGAAATCGGCCTGGCTGCCCGCCTCGGGAAGCCACCAGGCGGTGTGATGGTTGACGCCGCCGAGGTAGGCGCCCAGGATGACCTGCTTACGGGGTGTGCTCATGGTGTCCTCGCTCAGGCAGTCGCGTAACGGTTGGGGACGTCGGTCGGCAGGTCGAGCAGTGCGCGCAGCGGGCCGCCGGGATAGCCGGTGCGGAACACGCCGCGGCGTTGCAGCGCGGGGACCAGCCGGTCGGCCACCGCTGCCAGGTCATCGATCGCGACTCCGGGCCGCAGCCGGAACCCGTCGACACCCTGTCCGTTCCAGTCGATGAGCAGCTCGGCGAGGTCGTCGGCGCTTCCAGCGAAAAGCGCTGCGTCCGAGTCGAACTCGGTACCCGAGAGTTCGCTCAACCGCGCGAGGCGCTGCGGACCCGGCTCCTCGGCGGTATCCAGGAAGACGGTGAGATCGGCATAGACCCGCAGCGGCTCGCCGGTGCGTTCCACCCGGGCCGCGGCGGCCGCGACCCGTTCCAGGACCGGCCCCGGGCCCGCAGCACTGGTGGGCGTCACGAACACCAGATCCGCGGCGCGCGCGGCGAATTCGTAGACGAGGGGACTGTGCGCCAGAGCCGCCACCACCGGCTGCCCTTGCGGTGGGCGCGGCGTGATCGATGGTCCCCGGACGCTGAAGAAGCGGCCCTCGAAGTCGATGTAGTGCAGTTTGTCGCGATCGATGAACCTGCGGGTGGCCACGTCGCGGATCTCGGCGTCGTCTTCCCAGCTGTCCCACAGTCGCCGCACGACCTCGACGGCGTCGGCGGCTTCGTCGAACAGATCGTGCACATGGCCGGGAAAGACACCCGACGCGACCGCTGCGGCGATTTCATCCGCGGTGAGGTCGCGCACCGCGCGGCGGCCGAAGTGGGTGGCTTCCTCGGCGGTGCCGGACACCCGCGCTTGCCAGCCCGCCCGGCCGCGCGATGTGTAATCGAGCGTGGCGATCGACTTGGAGACGTGGAACGGTTCGGTATGCGTCGTCGTCACGGTCGGGATGAGCCCGATATGCCGGGTGACCGGGGCGACCCGGGCGGCGATCAGATGTGCGTCGATCCGGGCCCGCACCTGATCGACGGCACCGTCGGACGGCTCGAGCCACCCACCGGGGACGCGCAGGCTGTCCTCGAAGCTCACGAAATCGAGCAGAGCGCGCTCGGCGGTGGTGACCAGGTCGGTCCAGTAACGGGGACTGAACAATTCGGTGGCCCGGGAGTTCGGCTCCCGCCATGCCGCCGGATGCCAGCCCGCCCCGTCGAGGGCGACGCCGAGGTGCAGTGGGTTCGGTGCCATCGTCTCCCGTTTCTCTCCATGCGCGAATGTCACGCCGTGCAACGCGCGAACCGGCGCGGCGGCGCTTCGCGATGGCCCGGGCGAGGATCACGAGGTTCGGCCGATCATCGCCGGGTTCGGCCGCAACGGTCGCCGGGGGACGGATAAGGCGTGGCCACGTGTGGCGAGCGGAGGGGCGTGCGCGGCAGGGCATTCCGCGGCCGGCGGGTGTCAACGATTGAGATCAGCTCGAGCTGGGGGAAATACTCTCGGTGATTCACCGCGGCGGACGCAGAATGTATTCCCCGGCGAGCTGGACGGCCTCGCGCTTGGTGTACCCGGGGTGGTCGGCGACGATGAAGTGGCGGCCGATCGCCAGAGCGAAGGTGAGGGTGCTCCGGGCCTCGATTTCGTCGGGGTCGGTGATGAATTCCCCGAACATCCTGCGCAGGAACGCCATGCGCTCGTTGTCGATGCGACGCAGGCGCGACGCGACGGACTCGTCGTGGCGCGCCCATGCCCGCACCGCCAGATCGATGCGGTGCAGGTCCTCGGCGAAGGTCAGCCGGCCTGCGTGGCGGATCCGGTCGGCGGCGTCGCCGCCTTCCGCCTCGGCCTGCGCGAGGACCTCCGTCGAACAGCGGCGTTCCCACTCGTCGAGCATTTCGGTGAGCAATGCGGGACGGCCGTCGAAGTACCCGTAGAACCCGCCCTTCGTCACGCCCAGCTCGGCGGCCAGCGCCTCGATGCGGACGGCGTCGGGGCCGCCGCGGGCCAGGGCTGCCAGACCCGCCTCGATCCAGCGGGCTCGTGTGGTGCGGGGCACGGCGGGAATCGGGTCACCTCCATTGATCGCGCCGATTCTATACGTTACCGTACAGATCAAATGTACGGCACCGTATAAACGCTGGGACACAACGAGATCAACGCGGAAGCCGTCGCGATCATCCACTCCCGCTCTCGGTGGGGTGGGACCGGCCGGGACAAGGCCGGAGTGGGAACACGGAAGGTCACCATGAACAATCCAAAGCCATTGCTCCGCTGGGCCGCTGCGATCATGCTCGTGCTGGGAACGGGGCACCTGGCTCTGCTGGCGCTCTTCTCCTGGGACGACATCACCGGCTGGATCGATCGCGGCATCTGGGCAGCCGTGCCGCTCACGGCCGGCGACACCACGCAGACGACGCGGTCCCTGCAGAACGAGCTCACGTTCTGGGCCGGTCCGGGCAGCTTCGCCGTGCCGCTGATCCTGCTCGGCGTGCTGATCTGGCAGCTCGCCGAGCGCGGGGTGGCCGTGCCCGCGGGCGTCGGCTGGGGCCTCGCGGCATGGTGTTCGCTGGGCGGCGTTCTGCTGGTGCCCTCCCCGTACTTCGTCGGAGCCGTCGCCGGGATCCTGGTCATCGTGGCAGCCAGGAAAACCGCGGATTTCGATCAGGGTGAGTCGACCGGTCGCGCGGGAGCGGACGGAAGTGGTCCGCCCTCCGGGAGCACGCAACCGGAAGGAAGAGACGCGCACCGATAAGTTATGGCCCGCTCGGTTCGACCTACGCGGCCGCGGCGGACCCGCTACGAGGAGGTCGGTACCGCCGCGCCGGCAACTCCGGTCTCGACCTGCCCTTCTCGTTCGGCTCGTGGCAGAAGTTCGGCACGGACTGCCCGTTCGCGACGCAGCGCGACATCATCCTGCACGCCTTCGACCTCGGCATCACCCACTTCGGCGACGCCGACCGCTACGGTCCGCCGCATCGGGCCGCCCAGAAGAACTTCGGCGCGGTGCTCGCCAAGGGCCTCGCTCCCAACCGCGACGAACTCGTCCTGTCGACGAAGGCGGGCAACCCGAAATTCAGCGAGATTCCGGATGCGGCCCGCGCGCTTTTCGCGCTATCGGGCCGGCACGATCGGCGTGCCGCTGCCCGGCCCCGGAGCAGGCGGCACCAGGGCGCCTGCGGGCGTATTGGTATTGGGCGCCGACGCTTTGGGCGGAGGCGCCAGCACCTGCAACGGCAGCGCCGGCGGTGGCGCCGCGGGCCCGCCTCGTGTTCCGGGGACGGGCTTGTCGTCGCCGCATCCGGGAGCTGTCGCCGAGCCCTGGGTTTCGCCGCAGGCCGCTCCGGGCCCGGCCGGGACGATCGGCTCGGCGGAGGCGGTGGCCGCGGCGATGATCAGCGCAACCGGCACGCCGAGCGGCGCCATCCATCGCCGCCGCCGCATATCGATCACAGCCATATCGGGTCACCGTAGACGGCGACCGAATTGTCGGCGGTAGCCGTGGAGATCGACACGATCGCGAACGAGCGCAGGCTCACCGCGCCCGCGCACGCATCGATCTTGATCTGGATCTGATCGACGGAGATCGAACCATGTGGCCCGGCAAGGGGTTTGGTGCCCAGCGTGATGCTGGTGATGGTACCGGGCTTGATGGTCGTCGACATGCTCGGCAGAGCGAGCGCGCTGCCGCCGACCGCGAGGCCGGGCGAAGGCGCGACGGTCACCATGGCGTTCGGGCCGATCGCCCCCGACAAGCCGACGGTGAGCCCGTTGGAGACATCGGCCTGGCAGCCGATCTGGTAGCCCAGCTGCAGCGTTCCGGAGTTCACCGCCTCCCGGCCCTCCCCACCGATGTCGGCCGCGGCCGACAAGGTGACGAACCCCTCCCGGGTGAACGGTGTCGCGGCGAGATTGGGTACCCGTTGCAGATCTTCCGCGGTCTTGCTGATCCGCAACTCCCAGCCGTCCTCGGTGTCGACGACGCGGGATTTGTCTGCCACCTGATCAGCGGTCGCGGGTGCGGCGGTGATGCCGAAAGCCGCGGTCGCGGCGATGCCGAGCATCGCCATCGTCGAGCCTCTCAATGAATTCCTTAGTCCTGTTAACAGTCGGACGTGATAGTAGGTGACCCGGCACCGGACGAGAAACCCCCATCCCTGGGTAGCAACCGATTTCGCGGCCGCGATGCCGGGGGCGCGCCGAATCGATGGGCGGCACGTGGCACTATCTGCCGTCGGCCCGGTCAGCGGTGGATATATCCGCGGGTGAGCGGTGCGTCGTCCAGCCGCGGGGCGATGGACTCACCGCCGAGAGCCTGCCGCAGAATCGCTTGTTCGTCCTGGATGACGTGCATCACCGCGTTGATCAGGGCGAGGTGGGTGAACGCCTGGGGGTAATTGCCCCAGTGGCGGCCGGTCCGGGGATCGATCTCCTCGGCGTAGAGGCCGAGGGGGCTGGCGTAGCCGAGAAGTTTCTCGCACAGTTGCTTGGCGCGCTTCTTCTCGCCGATCTCCGACAGCGCCGACACCAGCCAAAACGAGCAGATCGTGAAAGCGCCCTCTTCTCCGGCGCATCCGTCGTCGGTCTCACCGACGCGATACCGCAGAACGAGGCCATCTTCGGTCAGTTCCTCGGCGATGGCGAGCACCGTGTTGCGGACCCGCTCGTCGTCGGGTGGCAGGAAACGAACCAAGGGGATGAGCAGAGTCGACGCGTCCAGTGACGTGCTGCCGTAGAACTGGGTGAACACTCCCCGGGTGTCGACGGCATGCGCGCAGATGTCGGCGTGGATCTCGTCGGCGGCCTTCTGCCAGCGCTGGGCGCGTTCCACGTCCTGGCGGATGCGGGCCAGCCGGGCGCCGCGATCGGCGGCGACCCAGCACATGACCTTGCTGGAGGTGAAGTGCTGAGGCTCCCCGCGAACCTCCCAGATGCCGTGGTCGGGCTCGCGCCAGTAGGTGAGAGCGCTTTTGACCGCACGGCCGAGCAGCGGCCAGGCCCGCGCATCGATTTGATCTTGATGTCGGCCGTAGAGATAGACCGCGTCCAGCGCCGCGCCCCACACATCGTGCTGGCGTTGCCGGTAGGCCTCGTTACCGATGCGCACCGGGCTCGCGTTGTCGTAGCCGCGCAGGTGCGGGAGGACTTGTTCGGTGAGATCGGTTTCGCCGCCGATGCCGTAGACGATCTGCATGTCCTGGGCTTCTTCGGTCAGGTCGAGGATGTAGGAGAAGAAGTCGTTCGCCTCCCAGGTGAAGCCCAGGGTGTACAGGCCCCACAAGGCGAAGGCGGAGTCGCGGATCCACGAATAGCGGTAATCCCAATTGCGCTCTCCACCCGGGGTTTCGGGCAGGGACGTGGTGGCGGCCGCGGCGACGGCGCCGGTGGGGGCGAAGGTCAATCCCTTGAGCGTCAGCGCGCTGCGGGTGAGTTCCGCGGTCCACGGGTGATCCGGGAATCGTCCGCCGGCCAGCCAGTGCCGCCAGTGGTGGATCGTCCGCAGCAGCCGCTCCTCGGCCTCCGCGACGTCGCCGGGGGCGTCGCGGCTGCCCCAGGCGAGCGCGCAGAAGCGGGTGTCGCCGGTCTTCAGGAGGGTGCGGGCGACCGCGTGGGTGCCTTCCAGCCCCAGGCGCATGTCGGTGCTGAGCGTCAGCTGCAAGTCGGTCCCGTCGGCGCTGGCCTGCGCTAGGTAATAACTGCCGAGGTAGTCCCACCGGGCGCGATGCCTGCCGTAGTCGAAGGCCGGTTGGCAATCGAGCCCGAATTGGATCTGCCCGGTCTCGCAGTGCACCGTCCGCAGCAGGATGTGCTCGGCGTCGTAGTCCGTCGGCGTCCGCCGATGGGCGCTGCGGCCCGGCGTCTGGTGTCGCCACGGCCCGACCAGCAGCACGTCGCGCACCGTCGCCCATCCGTCGCCGCTGCGCCAGCTCGTCTCCATGACCATCGTGCCAGGGATGTAGCGGCGATCGGTGGGCACCACGAAGTCGGCGGGAGCGAACCGGAACGAGCCGGCGGAACGATCGAGGATGGCCGCGAAGACACTGGGGGAGTCCATGCGCGGCAGGCACATCCACTCGATGGCTCCGCTGGGGGAGATCAGGGCGGTGACCTCGCAATCGGAGATGAACCCATAGTCGTCGATCCGCGGAAACGCCGTGAGCCGCGGTGCCGGTTCGAACTCGGTCATGCGTTGCTCCCTCGTCGTCTCGGCGCGAATCCGGCCGGTCATCCACCGGCGCTGACCTGCAGGACCGCCTTTCTTCCCGGGAAACACCGCGAGCGGTGTCGGGGCGTGGGTGATGTGACGCTGCCCCCAGCCCACCACCTCGTGGGTCGGCTCGGCAAGCACTGTGCGCTAACGATGGTCCCCGGCCGGGAACGTCTGCGGGCTGACCAGCCGGCGAGCGGCCAGGACCGTCGCTGCCCGTCGCTCGTCGACATTGTGGTGGTCGGTGCGGGTGGCGTGCATGGCTGCCGTGCGGGCGAGGTCGGTCAGCATGACGATCAGGGTGATGGGCTGGAAATCCCCAGTGACCAGCCCCTGGTCTTGCCCCCGGCGGATCTCGGCCAGTTTTCCCGCGATGATGCGGCGGATGGCGTCCTCGGCGGCGGGGATGTGGGTCTGCTCGATCTCGGCCCAGGCCTGCAGACGGGCGTTGTCGGGGTGCGTGACGTAGTGGTCGAAGAGACGGCCCACGTAACCGGGCAGATCCGCGGCATCGAGGGCGGTCTCGTCGGTGGTCTGGGTGACCCATTCCTCGGTGACCGCGGCGTACAGCTCGTCTTTGCCCGCGAAGTACGCGTAGAGCCGGTCCTTGCTCGCCTTCGCGGCATCGGCGATGCGATTGATGCGCGCGCCTGCGATGCCGTACTGGGCGAACTCCGCTTTGGCCGCGACGAGGATTCGTTCGCGGGTGGCCTGACCTGCTGCGCGCATGGCCGCATCCTATCTTGCCGAACCGGTTGGTTCGGATATAACAGTTGCCGAACCAAATGGTTCTGGAATTGCGTCGGGAACGAGGATGGTTATGGGCTCAGTGGGGACCGGCTGGCGGGATCTCGCCGCGCGGGACAGCGGGGTGACGGCTGCCGAGCTGGATGCGCTGTGGGCCGACCTGCCCGTGGCGCGCGCCGAGGACATCCTGGGCGAATGGAAGGGGGCGGCGTTCCCGACCGGGCATCCGCTGCGCAAAGCGCTGTCGGTGAGCCGCTGGTACGGCAAGACCTTTCACAGCCTGCTGGACGCGAAGCCGTTGATCTGCCGCGCGGAGGACGGGTCGCTGTTCTCCGATGTCGAACTCGGCGGCGGTGGGGAAGCCACGCTGTGGAACATCGAATTCCGCGGCGAGGTGACCGCCACCATGGTCTACGACAGCCGCCCGGTCTTCGACCACTTCAAATGGCTCGACGAGAACACGCTGATGGGCATCATGAACGGCAGGCCCGAGCTGGTGCTCGCCGATGACGAGTACTTCTACTTCCTGCTCGAGCGGGTCTGAGCGATGGTGACCACCGCCGCTGTGCTCTCGCGTGACCCGGCCGCGCCCTTCACCGTCGAGACCGTCGAAATCGATGATCCCCGCGACGACGAGATCCTCGTGCGGGTGCGGGCCACCGGCATCTGCCACACCGACCTGGTCACCCGGGCGGCGGGTGCGGCCGACCAGCCGGTGTTGCTCGGTCACGAAGGCGCCGGAGTGGTGGAGGCCGTCGGCGCGGAGGTTTCCGGTGTGCGGCCGGGCGACCGGGTGGTGCTGACCTTCCGGCACTGCGGCACGTGCCGCAACTGCCGAGCGGGACGGCCGGCGTATTGCGCGCGAGCGGCGAGACTCAACCAATTCGGCGCCCGGGCGGACCGATCCGCCCGGGTCACCGTCGCGGGAACTCCGGTGCGGGACGGGTTCTTCGGCCAGTCCAGCTTCGCCGCGTATGCCTTGACCACCGCCGACAACACCGTGGTCGTCGACACCCCGATCGATCCCGCGATCTCGGCGCCACTGGGCTGCGGGTTCCTGACCGGAGCCGGAGCGGTGCTGAACGTGCTGCGGCCGGACCCGGAATCTTATGTCGTCGTTTATGGCGCGGGCCCGGTCGGGATGGCGGGCGTGCTGGCGGCACTGGTGTGCGAGGTCGCCGAACTGGTGGTGGTGGAACCGTCACCGGCGCGGCGGGCGCTCGCGCTGGAACTCGGCGCCACCGCGGCTCTGGATCCGGCAGCCGACGACATCGTGCCCGCGATCCGGAAGCTGACCGGCGGCGGGGCGACGCACGCTCTCGACACCACGGGATCGGCGCGGGTACTGGCCGCCGCGGTGGCGGCGGCCGCGATCGGCGGCACCGTTGTCGCGGTCGGTCTGGGTACCGGGATCCCCGAGATCGACCTGCGGGACATCGTGTTGGGCGGCAAAGCGATCCGCGGCTGCCTCGAAGGCGACGCGGTGCCCGCGACCTTCATCCCCCGACTGCTGCAGCTGCATGCCGCCGGACGGTTCCCCATCGACCGGCTCGTCGCGACGTACCCGCATACCGACATCAATGCCGCGCTCGCCGACCAGCGGGCGGGGACGGTCGTCAAACCGGTCCTGACCTGGTGAGCCCACCGAAGTAAGGCGTGTGCGACGAGGGGCGGGCGTACGACGAGCCGACGGAGTGCTGGGCGAGCTGGGGCGACTACGACCGCCAGCGGGACGCTCGCGCGCTCGGCGCTTCTTCCATGCGCGCAGAGTGTCGTAGTGCCGCGCCGGTCAGCGCGGGCGTGCGGCGATCGTGGTGGTGACGTCGACGGTTTTGGCGCACACGTCCCAATCGGCGCCCGTTCGCTGCGAGTCGGCCACCTACGCGGTCGGCGCACCACGGCGCCGCTACGGCGAGCAGTGGGGCGCGTGGCCGGATGCCGCGCTACTGCACGTGGTTGGTGCGGTTCAAAAGGGGGATATCCCGCGAAAGGGCCGGGTGCGGGTGAGGCATGCGGCTGCCCGAGAACGCAGGAAGGGGCTGGCATGGTGTCGAGCACACTCGCCGCGCTCTACCAGGCGTCGGCAGAGGGGCCGCCCGGTCTGCTGCCCGCGCGCCAGCAAATGGCGTTCTCACTGGGCTGGCACATCGTGCTCGCGTGTTTCGGAGTCGCGTTCCCCGCCATGATCTACGTCGTGCATCGCCGCGGCATCGTCCGCGACGATCCGGTGGCCCTGGGGTTGGCGAAGCGGTGGGCGACGGTGTCGGCGATCCTGTTCGCCATCGGCGCGGTCTCCGGAACGGTGCTGAGCTTCGAAATGGGTCTGTTGTGGCCGGGGCTGATGGGCCGCTACGGCGACGTGCTGGGCTTGCCCTTCGCCTTCGAAGGACTGTCGTTCTTCATCGAAGCGATCTTCCTCGGCATCTACCTCTACGGCTGGGGCCGGATGGCGCCGCGGCTGCACCTCGTGATGCTGGTGCCGATGGGCGTCGCGGGGGTGGTCGGCACATTCTGTGTGGTCAGCGTCAACGCGTGGATGAACAACCCGACCGGCTTCCGGCTCGTCGACGGCGAAGTGACCGAGGTGAATCCGTGGCGAGCGATGTTCAACGACGGCGTCTACCTGCAGTTCGCGCACATGTGGGTCGGGGCGTTCATGGTCGTCGGATTTCTGGTGTCCGGGGTCTACGCGGCCGGTCTGCTGCGGGGACGCCGCGACGCACACCACCGGCTGGGGTTCACGGTCCCGTTCGTGTTCGCCTCCGTCGCCGCGCTCGCGCAGCCCCTCATCGGACATGTTCTCGGGATGCGCGTGCACGACACGCAGCCATCGAAGCTGGCCGCCTTCGAACTCGCGCCGGCCGCTGAAGGACCGGCCCCACTGCGATTGGGTGGCGTCCTCGTCGACGGTGAGGTCAAAGGAGCGCTCGAGATCCCCCGGCTGGGTTCGATCATCGCCCGCAACTCCTTGACCGCCCCGGTGCCCGGTCTGGATTCCATACCCCCAGAGGATCGGCCGCCGGTGAATCTCACCCACCTCGCCTTCCAGAGCATGGTCGCCATCGGTACCCTGCTCGCGCTCATGGTGACCGTGTTCTGGCTGTCGCGCTGGCGGCGCCGCGACCTGCTGGCCGAGCGCTGGTTCCTGGGCGCGGCGGTGGCCGCGGGTCCCGTGGCTGTTCTCGCGCTGGAATGTGGCTGGATCGCCACCGAAGTGGGCCGTCAGCCGTGGACGGTTTGGCAGGTGCTGCGCACGACCGACGCCGCCAGCACGAGCACCGGCCTGTGGTGGAGCTATATCAGCGTGCTGCTGGTGTACATCGGGATGACGGTGGGCGCGATCGTCGTCCTGCGGTCCATGGCCCGCCGCTGGCGCACCGGCGCCACGACCATCACCGCTCCCTACGGGCCGGGAGCGTCGCCGGTCGACCAGGCGCAGCGCGCCCGCAGCGTCGGAAAGCGGTGACCATGGATCTCTCGGATGTGGTCGCGACGGCGATGTTCACCGGGGTCGTGCTGTACGCGCTGTTCGGTGGCGCGGACTTCGGCTCCGGATTCTGGGACCTGACCGCGGGCGGGCCCCGGCGCGGCAGCCGCCTGCGAGTGCTCGTCGACCACAGCATCGGACCGGTCTGGGAAGCCAATCACGTGTGGCTGATCTACATCCTGGTGTTCCTGTGGACCGCCTACCCGACCGTGTTCGCCGCGGTCATGACCACTCTGTTCATCCCGATGAGCCTGGCCCTGCTCGGAATCGTGCTGCGCGGAGCGAACTTCGCGTTCCGCAAGTACTCCGCGACCCTGCATCAGGCGCGCCTGTTCGGCGCGTTGTTCGCCGGCGCGTCGCTCATCACGCCGTTCTTCTTCGGCACCGCTGTCGGCGCGATCGCTTCCGGCCGGGTGCCCGCCGAGGGGTACGGCGACCGGGTGCGGTCGTGGCTGAATCCGACCTCGATCCTGGGGGGCACGCTGGCTGTCGGAACGTCCGCCTTCCTGGCCGGGGTCTTCCTCACCGCGGACGCGGCGCGTTCGGGTGACGACACACTCGCCGGTTACCTGCGTTCCCGCACGCTGATCGTCGGTGGCGTGACCGGTGCGGTCGCGATCGCGGCGATCGCTCCGATCCGGCACGACGCACCGACCCTGGGGGCAGGACTGCTCGGGCGCGCCCTGCCGCTGATCGTATTGTCGGCCGCAGCGGGCGTGCTCACCCTGGTCCTGGTGTACCGCCGTCGCTTCGCGTGGGCGCGGGTGCCCGCGACGGTCGCGGTCGCCGCGATCGTCATCGGGTGGGCGGTCGCGCAGACGCCGTGGATCCTCGTCGACCAGATGCTCATCGCCGATGCCGCGGGTGCGCGCGCGACCCTGCTCGGACTGCTCGCCGTGGTCGCGGTCGCCGCCGTCACGGTGCTACCCGCTCTCGCCTATCTGTTCTGGCTCACCCAAACCGACGCGTGGGTCCGCGACGAGCCCGCTCCGGTGGGATCTCCGGAGAAGGCGTAGAAGCCGGCAAAGGCCCTGGCCGACCCTCTGGGTCCGCGGCGGATAACCGTGTGACGGATTCCAGGGCAGGTACCGAAAGAACGGTTTGTTTACGGGCGCCGGTGGTACCCGGTGCACGTATCGGCTCGACAGCGCGGTCGTGCCGGTACGCAATCGGGGCATCCCATCGCTCGCGAACCCAGAGCAGGAGATGCCTCTTCTGAGGATTGACGGCGCAAAGGATCTGCATCGTGATCGAGGACGGAAACGTGCCCAGCATCGACGACGACGGAGACCGGATCATCTGGCCCGAGTCCAGCACTTTGAGCGCATGGTGGGCGGATGTCATGGGCCACCGCTTCCCCCGGACGCAGACCACGACATCGAGTTGACG